>NZ_JARESE010000099.1 GCF_029076845.1 Novosphingobium album (ex Liu et al. 2023) | reverse complement strand
TTTACTCCGCCGCGCTCAGCACAATGCCGGCGCTCCACTGGCTGGTTTTGTCACCGCCATGCACAAAACTGCTTCGCCGGGGAGAGGCATATCGATCGTCACCCCTTCAGCGCCGTCCAGAGGGTTGCCGCGAAGCATCCAGGTTTGCGGTGTGATCAAGCGCGCCCAGTCCGCAAAGGAGGGGATCGAGCCCAGGTCTTCGCGTACGTGCTGTTCGCCGACCAGACGCACCGGAACGACCCGGCCATCGGCATTGACGAGGGTCTCGCCGAACAGGGTTTCGAGCATGAATATCCCCTCGGCATGGTGCCGCAGCGCGCGGTGACGTGGGTCTGCCAGGATTGCCTTCGACTGGTCGAACCACTGGTGCAGCGGGAGATAGTCATCGACCGTGCCGCCCCATTTTCGGACCGACGAGAGGGCGTGGTAGTAGCAATGTGCCATGCCAGGTCTCCTAGAGCTCGGTCCTGTGATCATCGGTCGCGGTGAAGCGCAGACTGCAGTCGAGCACGAAGGTCGCTTCAGCCACATCGATCACCAGTTCGCCGCAGGCACCGTCGTTGATCTCCCAGCCAGGATGGTGACGTTCGAGCGCCAGATAGGTCAGCTGCTCGAGAGCTTGGCCGAGTGAGTGCAGCTCCGCGGAACCGTCACCATCCGAGTTGCCTGCTTCGTCTTCCAGAATGGTGACATCGGGGCACGCGATCGCGGCACCAGCGGCATCGAGGCACGCGCATTCCTCAACAGCACCGCTGTCGCCGCAGCCGTCAAAGCGGATCTCGACGCGGGCGATTCCGGCTTCCTGCAAGCGCGGGAGAGTGACGGTCTTGAGCTGCTGAATCTCTGCGACCACCTGGGCCTCCCGCTGGGCCTGAAGAACGGCAAAGTCGGCCATCACGGCCTCGATATCGATCATGGAATACCTCCTGTAGAAAGGAGCCAACGACCATTTGCTGGCTCCAACCGACAGGCGCACGCCTTTCCTCTGATGGGCGACGCCAGCGCCGATCCGGCGCTGGCGCGAAGACCGTCAGGGCCCTAGTCGGTCCTTGCCGAAGTGTTCTTCGGATTGGTACCGAGGGGCCCGCGGCGATCGACAACGGTGATCCGCCGAGCCTTGGCCTCGATCACCAGGCGTTCGAGTACGCCATTACCCGGGAACGCAATGACGTAGCGCGGATCGAGGGAAAGCATCCGCTCGTTGCGCTTGAAGCCGGCACGGGCGCCCAGGCGCATATCCAGCGAGAATGTCACCTGCGGGATGCCGCGACGTTCAGCCCAGCTCGAAGCCAGACGGTCGACGCCCTTGGTGTCGCCGCCATGGATCAAGACCATATCCGGCACGCGGTCGCGGACCTTGTCGAGCGTGGCCCAGACATTGTTGCCGAAGGTCAGCGCATCGTCTTCGGTAGCATGACGGGTGCGCCCTCCGGCGAACACGACCGGGGTTCCTTCGGGCACCGCCGCACGGCGTTTGGCCTCGGCGCGGGCGCGCAGGAAGTCGCGACCTTCGACGAGCGCCGAGGTCAGCATTGCACTGTGATTGAAGCGAGAACTGGAGACTGGCTTCCAGGAGGAACCGAACTCGTTGAGGTATAGGCCTGCTGCGACTTCGCGCATCTCTTCGAGTGCCTGCATCGCGCTTTCTGCGCATTGCGCCCGCTCAACCTGGGTCTCAAGGTCATGGGTGTGGACCTCGGATCCATCGGCCGTAGCAATCAGCGCGCGGACCTCGTCGGTCGCCCGGTCAAGGGCAGTCGATTTGCGTTCCGCGGAGCGGTGAAAGATGTTGACGAAGGCCCAGCCAAGATCCTCGGCGTCGGCTTCAAGAGCGGTCCCGGACACCATGGCGAAAAGATCGGACCAGACCGCTTCGAGGGTTTGGACGACCGCCTCCCGGACTGGGAAATCGCTTGTCGATAGGGGAGCAGGACCGACGGAGAAGCCGGCGAGATCGAGCCCGGCGAGTTGGTCGGGAAATGGCGTGTGCATGGGATTTCCTCCTGACTGACGTGAGGCCGACGCACCCGTTCATGGCTGCGCCAGCGAGAGCCCGTCAGGGCCAGCTTCAGGCAGGATTGCGCACCCGTCAGGGGAAACCCGGCTTGGCGGGCTGGCGCGGGCAGGCCTTGAGCCCGAAGGGGCAAGGCCAACACGGGCCCGCCCAAGCCGGGTTGCGCAAGACTGGCGGCTGGCCCAGGGCCTCTCTCGCATGGCGACAGACCATGAGCGGCCGGCAAAGTTCAGTCAGGGGTGGCAACCCAAAGCGCTGCGCCTGACCAACTCGCGGAGCTCAAGCTGCGCGCTTGGTGTAAACCCCCTCGCCGTTCGACATATGCCCGAGGCAATCATAGTCGCCGAACAAGGCATCGAAGCGGGATGCGATCTGGGAGAGCCAGCGCTGTGCGCGGGGTGAACGGGCCGTGCGCCAATCGGCGTCCCAATAGGCCCCGTCATCGCGTTCCACTATCCAGACGGCCACCAGCCCGCCATAGACCGATACGCCGAAATCGGCGTAGGCATTGCGCATGAGGATCCGGTCCTCCCGACCGCGCCAGGCATCATGCGGGATCAGGGACGGAAAGGCTCTGGATGCCCGTTCGCGCAGATCCTCGCGCAGCCATTCGTACTCAAATTCCCAGTCGTCCTCGGCTTCGACCTCGAGCACGGTGAAGGCGACGATTGCACCGCTGGGATAGCTGACCGATCGGCCCATAGCAGCCTCCCTCAGGCCGCAAGAGCGTCGACGGACGCGTCGTCAAACTGTTCAGGCATGGCCCTCCCGCCGAGCTTCAGCAGCAGGCTCGCAGCTTCTTCGGCCTTGGCCGCAGCGGTCAGGATGGCGCGGTCGTCGTCCTTCAGAAGCTTGAGCCAATGCTCGATATAGCTCGCGTGGCTATCGAGGTGCGTGACCGGCAGCCCCAGCTCAGCGCCCAGCATGGCGCTGGAGAGTTCCGCGACATATCCTGACAGTCCAGCCCCAATCTGACTTCCGACGTCAATTTTCCGGACGCGCGTCACGCCGCCAATTCCTCGGGTTGAGGTTGCTGGGCGTGCATCCAGTCGGCTGCGGCTTGTGCCTTGCTGGCGGCGGTGAAGATGGCGCGAGGGTCGTCCTTCAGCACGCGCAACCACGATGCCACGTATGCGGCATGATCGGCGCGCGGATGGTGGGCGATCCCGAGGTCAGCGAGCACGAACGAAGCTGTCAGTTCGGCGCAGATCTCCTCGATCGCCAAGCTGTCGCGCTTGAACCTCTCGGCAAAATTGCGGTCGAGCCTGTGCTTTGCGCCCGTAGCGTGGCCGGCTTCGTGCAGAAGGGTGCCCATCTGCGCCGATGCATCCCGGAACGTCGAAAAGGCTGGCATGAAGATGTGATCGAGATCGATCCGGTAGTGCGCATCATAGGCGCCCTCGGTGATCGGGATCTTGAGGGCCGCGACGAAAGCTTCGGCGTGCTCGAACCGCTCGCTCTCGGGCAATACCGCGACAGGAGCGGGTTCATAGCCCTCGACCTGTGCGAGGTTGAACACGGTGAAGGCCCGGGCGAACATGCGGCCGGGGCCGGCTTCGCCGTCGTCATGATCATCGTCGGCGCGTGATGCGGTCTGCTTCCAGAACACGACGGTGGTTCCGCGTTCCCCCTTGCGGACCTGTGCGCCGAGCGCTGCCCACTGGCGATAGGTCCCCCAAAGACCACTGGAATAGCTGCTAGCTTCAGCGGCAATCCAGAGCGCCAGCACATTGACACCGCGATAGCGACGGCGGGAGGTGACGTTCTGCGGCCTCGTCGTGGCAGCGCCATCATGGTGCCAGGGCATGCGCCAGTCGCCTGCGCCTGCTTCGATGGCGGAGACAATCTCGGTGGTGATGCGCGAATAGACGTCAGCTCGCGGCGTCGCAGGGTGGGATCGGAACATGGCGGTCTCCACGTCGGGCGGAGGGAAACTCTCTTCCGCTCCTTCAGCCCGTCACCCGAAAACCAGCCTCCTCTTCCTCTCCCGCCATGCCGCTATGAGGTGTGGCGGCACCGGGCGCGATCTGCTCGAGGAGACGCTCGATCCTTGCCACCTCGGCCTGAAGCGTTACCCGCTGCGGTTCTGGAAGCCGCTTCTCGCGCAGCAAAAGCCGCGCCTCGTCAGCTCCGCGCTGCCAGGCCGGGCGATGCCGTTCGACAATACAGGCGTTGGGGCAGCGGACCGGCTCGCACATGGCGATCATTGGTCCGGTGGCACCCGGTTCCGAAATCCGGTTGAGGCAAAGGGCCGTTGCCGGATCAAAGAAGCAATCGGCCAGCGGGCCGACATGCAATGTCCGCGCGAGACTGCCGAGCATCGTGCGCAGGCGTGGCCGGTCGGCAATCATGGCGGGTAGCGGCGCCAACTCGTGGCCAACAGTATCGAGTGCGGCTCCGATCCTGTTCGCGGCAGGTCCGCCAAGACGCGCACCACCCTGCCGCTCGTCGAAGTAGACGAGGATATCGTCGATCTGCCCAAGCGCGCGTTGGGCTTCGATTTCTCCCCGAAATCCGGACCGGCTGCTGCCGGCATAGCCTTCGAACGCCGCAACGCTGGCGTGCTTGTACTGGATCATGCCGGCAATCGTCCCAAAGGGCCGGTTGGCGATGTGCCAGGCGATGGTCCGGCGAAACTGGCGAGTGGTCAGGCGCCAGGGCGCGCCATTGGGTCCGACAGGGATGATCGGTGCCTGCGCCGTTCCGAACCGGTCGTTGAGATGATCGCGATACCGGTTGAGTTGCCGGACGATCTCGGCAGAAATGTGCGTCTTGGTGTTGGCCCGAAGCGCGAGGACCGGCCACAAGGTCGTTGTTCCGCGCGCTTGCCCCGCCCGCGCGGAAAGCCGTTCGAGGACGGCGATGGCTTCGGCGACCGGCGCGATCGTGACCCACTCGGTCTCCTCGCCGCCCCCGCGCTTGCCCTTGTAGGCGGTGGACTTGATGCGATGCCGCAAGATCGCACCGTCTTCTGCTCTGGTGATGGACAGGCATCCCCGCTTCATCGCCTGGATCTCGCTATCTCGCATGCCTGAGAGATAGGCACAAACGACGTAGGCTGCCGACTGCAGCATGACCTCTTCGAGAGCCAGGACCTTGGCGTCGAAGCGGGTGCGCCAGGGCAGGCCGGTATCGGGATCGGCCGAAATGGGCGTATCCATCCCGCCGATCTCGGTGCCGAGTTCTGCAATGGCGGCGGCGATGAGGTCCGGCGCGCCGGTGGTGAGGCCAAGGTGCATGGCAGGTTCGGCCTGCGCATCGATGCCGGCATGGAGGTGAATCAGGTGGTAGTTGATCGGCGGCGTGACTTCGCCGCTTTGCGGATCTGTCCGCGTTGTGCCGTTGTGTGGGGTGGTCCAGATCGGAACCCCGCGCCGTTGTCGCCGCAAGGCGGCAATATAGGTGTTGAGGCGTTTGCGTTGCCGCGACCGTCGATCAGCATGATCAAGACCCGCCTCAGCGGCAACCAAACGGTCTCGCGTTGCTTCGAGGCGATCGAGTTCCGCCCGCGCGGCGAGGATGTCATCTGCATAGCAGGTCACGTAGCGCAGCGACCAGGCGAGCAGCGGGGTGATGATCGGTTCCGGAATGCGCGGCGTCCGGTTCTCTCCGGCGATATGCTTTGCTCCCGCCACCGAAAACGGGCTGCGCCCGGGCCATGGCTCAAAGGACAGGCACGCAGTCGGCAGATGGTGCCGCAACTCATGCAGGTCGAAGATTATCCGCAGCAGCGCTGCCGCCGCAACCGGACGCTGTCCGGCAAGGCGCAAAGAGCAGGCGTAGCGATCGGCCAAGGCCTGATCGACCCGGCCGAGATCGAAACGACCCAGCTGAGCCTTTACGAAGTCGAAAAAGCGCAAGGTCCGGTTGGCCTCGCCGCGCACTCCCGCCGGCTCAAGCCGAGAACGGTGCCCGGGCAAATCGACATTGAGCCGCGCATGGAGAATCTGGCGCAGGGCATCGGCGATGGATGGGTCGTCGATGCCGTCAAAATGTACCGTGACATGGCAGCGCCGGGCATTGTCGCGAAACACGCCGGGAGCCAGATCCCAGACCGGATCGCCGTATCGCGAGATATGCGCGCGATCGAAGCCGGGGCGCAGCGGTGCGGACAGGAGCACCGGGAGGGCATCACGTTCATCGCAGCCCTCCGCCAGAACCTGGAGGGCGGTCATGCGCGGGCCTCGGGCGGCAGATAAACCGTGGGAGGCTCGGCCGTGACCTGCGCCCGGGCCCTTGCCACCACGTCGTCGCCGAAGGCGGGCAGTATCTGCTGAACGATGCGGTCACGGGCATGGCCGAACTTGGCTGCCCAATCGGCCGCGCTCAGGCCGGCTCGCTGATCATCGACGAAGGAGAGGAACGCGAGGATGGCGGGAAGCTTGCGCGCGGTGATGACCGCGTTGCGACAATCTAGGCACCCCCAGAACGGCGTGGGACACGCGGTACCGGCAGATGTAAAGGGACTGGAATAGAAGTTGCCGCAGCTGGCAAGCCAGACGTCCTGTTCGCCGTCGAGAAGTGCGCGCGAGACGCCTTCATCATCCGGAGTGGGGCTCGCCAACTCGCCGCGCAGTCGCTCTTCCTCTGGAGGAAGAAGGATCCTTGGCCCGGCCAGCGCTTCTTCAAGGGCATCCGCCACGGTCTGCTCGTGCAGCGGTCTGAGGGCCGGAATATCGGCGTAGTGCCGTGCCGCGATCTGGACGGTATGGCCGACGGCGAAGCGGGCCATGTGCCCTTCGGTCTTGAGGTACCACAAGGCCTTGTGTGTCTTGCGTAGCTGCGAGAGGCGCAGGAATAGCGGTCGACCGGCGTCATCGACAATGCCGTGACGCTGCGTCCAGGCGTCGATCGTCATGCGCGGATGGCGGATACCAGCGGTGATCTCGTTGGTCTGATAATAGACCCAAAGGTTGTCGCTGGAATTATGCACCCTGGCCTTGGCGGAGAGTGCGATGATCCGCCGGATCAGGCCGCCCGGTGTCGATGAGCCGCCATCACGGACCCGGATGGTCTTGTGCTCGGCACCGTGGGCGCGAAGCTTGGTATAGGCGACATCGACGGTACCGCCCGAAGCATTGCGCAAACAATCGATCGTGAGCGACTTGCAACACTCCAGCTCGAGCCCCGTCTCCAGCGAGAGCAGAACGAGAAGCGGCACGACGTCGTGTGCGGTAAGGTAGTGGGCAGCGTGGAGGCTCAGGTTGAACCTTGCGCCGCTCAGTTCGCGAATCCACCGCAGCTTATACAGGCTCTGATATGCGGGGTCACGGTAGTGCAGCACGCCGCGCGCGTCGATGGCAGCGTGGGCTTGGCGGTAAGCGGCTTCTATCTCCGGCACCTCGTCGAAACGCGACCCTGACCGCAGGCGCGCCTCGATCGCAACAAGATCGGCGCGTGCCGCATCGCGGAGCTGGCGAGCGACGAACGGACTGTAGGCATCGCGTGGACGGGGGCGAACGTGGGGGTGTGAGCTGACGAAGCGCAGCCGTTCCCGCAAACCAGGATCAATAAGCTCGGGGCTATCGGCCGCAATGCGGCGAAGGACGGAGACGACCTTGGCGACATAGGTCGGCGCGTGCCCGCGCGACTTGCCCTGCGCGGCGAGCCATCGCTCGAACCCGTCGATATGGTAGGCACGAAGATCTGCGGGGCCGTTGATCCGGTCACCTGTCCCGGCAAGATAGGCAAAGAAGCTCGGCAACTGCGTCACGTATGTCTTGATCGACGAACGCACCAGGATGGGGCCGCGTGGGGCAACCAGCATGAACAGGCCGCGGGCAAAGGCAAGAGCCAGGCCACGGGGCTGCAAGCCGGTGAAATCCACGAGCAACTCGCCGCCGTATGGCGGATCGATCACGAAGCGCAGCGTGCTGATCCGCGACCATGGATCGGCCTCGGGCGCAGTCGCGGCGGCCTCGAAACTGACCTTGCGCCCTTTGCGTGGAGCAGCGGTCATGATGGAAGATAGCCCGGTACGAGTGCCAACAGCTCTTCGACCGCCGCATCGACAGTATCGGCACGCGTGGCAAGGTGATCGAGATAGATCGAGGTCGTGGCGAGGCTTGAATGGCCGAGCAATCGCTGGACCTGCTGCAGCGGATCGCCGACCAACTGGCGATAGCCTTCCATGGCGCCGACTGGTGCCGCAGCCTCGGCAAGGCGGCGCTGGATCAGCATGGCCAGCATGTGAACCGCGAACGAATGCCGCAGCGTATGCGGTGTGACCCGTTTTGCGCCGATGCTTGGGCATGTGCGCGATGCCGTCAGGCA
>NZ_JARESE010000098.1 GCF_029076845.1 Novosphingobium album (ex Liu et al. 2023) | reverse complement strand
CACCCAGCAAATGGCGTCGGGGATCTCATGCCTTGGACTGCCGTGGGTTGAGAACACCGCTTACGGAAGACGCAACTCTTGGACTTGAACGCCTCGTAACCGACCCGTCCTCCGTCCGTTTTCTCGGCTCAATCATATCCGTTCAGGGCGTCGCTCGTGAAATCGCGCCGCCGCCGCTCGATCGGGAACTTCCCCGACGGGTGATTACCATCATCGATGGTCAGCAGCGGATTTGCACCATCATGGTGCTGAATGTTCTCTTCCACGATGCCCTCGCAAGGCTTGTCGGCGCATTGGAGGACAGTGACGACCCAGGCGTCGCTAGTTTGAGGGAGGAAGCCAGAGATTTTCTGGACGAGCTATCGAAGACGTTTCAGTTCCAAGGGCGCGGATCGCAAGAACTGTACCGCTTGTATCCCCGTGTCGTCCGCGCTCTTGAAGACACCTGGGCTCGTACAGCCGCCCATGCGAACTACACATCTCCCATCGCGCGATTTGTCTGGTCGTATATCGAATTTCGCTATGGCCCGGACGATGGTGATATTGCCGAAGAGTTCGAGTACGATGGCCTAGATGCTCACGGCGATCCGATCGCCGGGCACGAAGCTCTATTGGCTGCAATCGAGAGTCTTCGGGAGCAGATCAATCAGCTGGCCAAGGATGAGCACGAAACGCTCAGCATTCCTGCGATCGAAGACATCGTCAGAGCAGACGGCCACGTAGTTGCGGAACTTTGGCCCAACCCGCTTACGGCACCGGTCCTCGAATTCCTTGAGAACAAGGATGCGGACGACGATTTTTTTGACGAGTGCCAGCAAGTCGTCCGCTTGCTTGCTTTGGCTCGTTACGTGAACTTTCGGCTCGCTGCGACCGTGATTGACGCTTCCAAGGAGGACTACGCGTTCGACATGTTCGAGGCACTCAACACAACGGGTCAGCCGCTAACTGCGTTTGAGACTTTCAAGCCGCGCGTAATCGAGTTCGAAGGAGCAGCAGGCTATCCGGCGTCGCCCACCAAGGAGGCCATAGACCGGGTTCAGGACTATCTCGACCGCTTTAGAAAAGCGGAAGAACGGTTATCCGCTACAAGCACGCTGCTCATCCCATTCGCGCTGGCTGAAAGCGGCCGAAAGCTCGAGAAGCATCTGAGCCAGCAGCGCCGGTATCTGCGCGACCAGTTTGATGCGGCTGCAACGCGACCAGCCAAGCGTGCGTTCGTCAAGAATCTTGCAACGACAGCAACATTTGTGGGTTCAGCCTGGCGCCCCCGCAGCGCCCGGATTTCAGCCGCGCTGATACCCGGCGATATATACTCGGATGACAATGCGGCGTTCTGCCTCGAGGCATTGCGATCAATCCGCCATGAGATCGTGCTCGCTCCACTGTCTCGCTTTTTCGCTGCTTACGAGGCTGCGGCAGCGAACGAACGCGCACAAACGGCCGAAGATCTATTTGGAGCGGTGAAGGCCATCACGGCTTTCTCAATGATCTGGCGGGCCGCAAAGGGCGGAACTGCGAACATCGACAGCGTCTATCGAGATCTCATGCTACGCGGAATTGGCGGATTTCCCGCGATGAAGCGACAAGCCGGCGTCGACGTATCACTGACGAACCTCAAGGCAGCTCTTGCCGCACGGCTTGTTGAAGAAGGCATCACACGGGCAAGCTGGGTTCGAGAGGCCGGTCAAGCGCCAATCTATAAGGTTGGCCAGAACATCACCCGATTTCTGCTGATTGCCGCGTCTCACGACGCTGTGCCTGAAGGTCACACAGGACTAATCGAAAAGGGCCGACGCGGGTCCAACCCGCTGCTGACACGCGACCATTGGATCGACGACGATATGCTCACTGTTGAACACGTCGCACCGAATGCCGCCCACGGTGTCGGCTGGCCCGAGGACGTCTATGATGACAGCCGAACAATCCAGCGCCTGGGTAACTTCGTGCTACTTCCCCAGCTTGAGAATAACATCTTGGCCGATCGCGGTTGGGCCGAAAAACGAATCCTTTATCGTATGTTCGGCGCAGATCGTTTAGCGGCGGCCAGACAGGCGCTCGCGGACGGTCGAGCGATCGGTTTCAACCCCGGCAACCGCGCGGCTGAACTCGTGGAGGAGGCAAAGGTGCTTCCCATGTGCCAGGCAATCAGCACATTTGCGGGCCCTTGGGACACAGCTTTCATCGGCCGTCGCTCTACTCGCCTCGCCGAGCTAGCCTGGGATACCATTTACCCTTGGATTTCTTCAGTTCGACCTCGCCCCCTCGCGCGTCGCAGAGGCCGGCGATAAGCAGAGGATCACGATCCGGATTTTTCGCAGTACATTATTTGTGACAGATCACGCAGCTGCTGGACCCTTCGTCGATGCCATAAATATCATCGACGGTCGTAGCGGTGTTAGCCGACAGAGGGTTCACTCGGCGATTGCGCAACAGGCGCTCGCGTCGCTTCTGATAGTCGCTCTTTATCTGCTCGACCCGTGCCGGTTCGATGAGCTCCATCAGGCTCTCGCCTTGACTCCACGTGAAGGGTGACCCGTCGCGGAGCGCAGTTTTCTCATAGTCGACGGCCTCGGCGAAGCGATCGGGGTGCTCCTCAAAAAGGCGAACCCATTCGATCTTCTGCTGGAAGAAGCAGAAGGTGCAACCCGATCGCGACCGCCACTGATAATATTCGGGCTCGCCAACGTCGGCCTGGTCAAGGATCTCGAGAACTCCCGGCCGATCGATGCCCGCCTCTCTCAGGGGGAGATGCACTCTCATGTTCGGATGGGTCGCCTGATAGCCCTCACGGCTTGGTTCGTCCGCGCGGATCGCAACGTAGGAATGGACGATGGTGCCCCCATCCAGATCATCACGTAACCAATGTTCCAAAGGGCGCAGCTTGAGCTGCCGGGTACACCACCGCGTCCGCGGCGACGGGAGGAAATTGCCATATTCCTCAAGCCAGAAATCGAAATCACGATCGGGATTCAGCCGCTCAATCGGGCGACCGAGGAAGCCTTCCAGTTTATCGAGGAACTTGTAGACCTCGGGCAGCTCCTTGCCGGTATCGGTAAAGAAATATTCGATCGGCAGATCTGACCGATGCTGACGCATATAAATGGCAAGAGCGGCGCTGTCCCGGCCGCCCGAAAGGCCCAGAATATGGCGCTCCTGGTTCATGCGGCTTCCACTTCGTCGTCTGTTTCAGCCGCCAGCATCGCGACAGCGCGAGCCAGAGCAGCAAGCCGAAGTCGACCTGTTTTGTCGTCAGCACGAAGATCGGCGACGACACGGTCCGCCAGGCTGGCCGCTGCCTTCTTCTCCTTGTCGTTCAGGACGAAACTACGCAGCAGCGGGGGAGTCTTGGGATCGAGCCCGACAACCAAGGCCAAGGCTTCCGTATGGGATTGGCGATCCCGCACGACCGCGAGCGCCTCAAGCTCCCTGAAACGCCGCCCAAACCGAGCGATCTCCGTCAGCGCCTCCTCGCGGTCACGATCCGACCAACTCCGCGCCGGTCGGTGCAGAAGAACGCTCACCAGGCTCTCAAGGTCGCCCGTCCCTTGCTCGATCGCCGCGGCTCTGTCCGCGAAAGCATCAAACGCATAGTCATTGGTAAGGCCCTTGACGGAAGCGACGCGCTCAGAAATCCCGCTGAAGGATTTGACCTCAACGCCCAGCGCGCGAGCGAGCGCCTGGCGCAATTCGCCAAGTAGGTCGGGATAAGCGGCCTCGCACGCCAGAAGCCCCTCATAAACGAGATCTGGTGTCAGTCTTTCACCGAACGCCTCGGGCAAAGCATCGAAGAGAAGCGCTTCAGGATCTTCAGCCTTCACGACCACACCCCGCACGGTGCGCGCGTCGTCGTTCAACCGATGCGTTCGCTTTGCGAAGGCGGACAGGGCCTCGAAACGCTGGAACAGCGCCGCCGCGACAGGAAGCGAACCCTCACTCGCCTCCGTTACGAGGCGCTCAGCCAACCCGCTCAGGAACGCAGTCTCCCGTATCGAACGATCGATGCGTCGCAGGCGGAAACTACCGGGCTTTTGCAGCAGCTTGTCGACAACGACGTCATCGATCGCAGTCTGATAGACACCGTCGATATAGACGGCGACGCTGTCACGGCGGGCCAGCATGTAGGCGAGCGCCAACACCGGCATGACCCCCGCTTTCAACCCGAAGGGCGGCAGAGCCCATTGCTTGAACACCGCATCCAGCCCGTCGGCACCATGCGCGTCGAGCAAATCCCATGCCGGTTGGAGTGAACGTCCCTCGTCGCTTTCATCGGGCTCGCCAAAGGCGAAAGCGCCCGACGCCACCTGATGATGAAGACCAAATGGCTTCAGCGTCGTCAGATACAGGCCGAGTTCGGCCGGATAGCCGGTGATGCCAAGATCCGCCTCGGCAAAGCGGTTCACCATCGCATGCGCCAGGTCACGTAGCGCGGCCATTGCGTTCGACGATGGTTTGTCGCGCTGGAGCAGTTCGCTCTTGAGGATCGGAGCGGAAGGATAGCCCGCGTCGGCAAGCACGCTCGCAACCACCGCCAGCGGTTCGCGCACACCCTTGTTGGGAGACGGTGCGAGAAACCAACGCGCCGTCTCCAAGGCTGCTTCGAGCGTTCGATGAAGCTGGTCGATGCACAGCGACTGCCGCGCAGCTATCTCTCGCCGTGCGATGCGATCGCCCTCAAGTTGTGGATGATCGCGAATGACCCTCTCAACGGCCAACAGTTCGGCGGCCGTCGAACGAAGCGCAAAGCTGTCCGCTGCAGCCCCGATCGCGATAATTCTTCCCGCGCCTTTCAATTTCTTGGCGGTGGATTTCGCGAGCGCATCGACGTCTGACGGCTGCAACGATCCGTCGGACAGCGTCAGGACGAGGAGCCCACTCCCACGCGCCGGCCGATTGACAAGGGAAGAGGCAAGTTGCTCTGCGGTGTCGTCGGCGCCGACGATCTGCAGGGCAATCTCGAACGTCCGCAGCGCACCCGTCAGAAAGTAGTGGCGCTTCGCCGTTGCAAAGCCGAAGCCAACCCGCTGCGGGATTTCTTCGAGCTGTTGATTTCCGACGGGCGCAATCGCGTGCCCGATGGCGTCTTCGAGATCGAAGTCGCTCCCGGCGAACAGCGCATAGCCTCCGAGGCGCGGTTGACGAATGAGGACCGCCCAATCCAGCAAGTCTTTGATCGCCGCAGTCCGAGCCTCGTGAGGAATGCTTGGCAGGGCAGAGGCGAGAATGTCATCTGCCAGCGCCAAGCCGGAGCCGTTCCGGAAAAACTCGATGACGGCAGCAGCCTTCGTAAGCGCGACATGATTGGCCCCTCCCTTAGCGCCCGCACGCTCGATTGCCTCAAAGGCTAGGCTGAAACGGCTGCCGTCCGGTCCGCTCGCAAGCGCCATCCCGAAATTTGCTGAGAGATAGTCCCACAGCATCGAGGGGTCGTAGGTGCCGCCACCGATTTCGGTCGCTGAGAGGAACTGCTGAAACCCCGCCGGCTCGGCCGAGCTCAAAAACCCGAAGACGCTGCGCTCATTCTGAGCGAAGCGCGCGCGCGACACCGGACCGAGCAACAGCGCGGTCACCGGGTTTAAAGGCCATGTTTCCGCCAGAGCCCTGGCAAGCGCCGGGACCTCGGTCGGCCGCCGCTTTGCAATCGCTTCCGCAACTTCCGCTGCCTCGGCCTGTGCCGTCGATGGTGGGTCGCTTGCGATCGCCCGCCCGAGCAAGGCTACAGTTTCGTCCGCGCCGCTGAGAAAGGCGATATCTTGATAGCGACCTTGGACCTTCGCCCACTCCTGGCGCGCATCACGCGCCGCACGAGCGGCATATTGCTCGAATGACTGGTGGAGGATCCCGATCACGATGAGGCGACCATCGCTGCGGGAAGCCCGTTCCGCGATGTCCTGAAGCAGATGTACGTCCCCGCCCTCAAGGGCCTCGTGCTCCAGCATCTTGCCAAGCTCATCGAGGATGAGAAGCGTTCCGCCTGCCGCCTTTCCTGTAGGTGCCAGCGCGCCGATCAAAGCGTCGTCACTGGCTCCGAATTTTTCTCGTGCCGTCTCACCCCATTCGAAGGTGCTCGCAGCGGCATCGGCGATCGCGTCGCGCAATCGAACTCGGCCACCAGTGACCGCAACAACCTTCCAGTCCCCCACGCTCTTAGGAAAGGCCTTCGCATACAATTCGGCCAGTGCAGGGCCCGCCAGATCCCTGGCGATCTTGCGATTGGCGCGTGCCCCAGCCACGAGGTTCGCCAACAACAGGGCAGCGCTGGATTTCCCCCCGCCATAGGGTCCAGTCCAGGTAAAAGCACCCTGATGGCTTTCGATCTGACTTTCTGCGAGCAGAGTCAGTGCTTTGGCCACCGTTGCCTGCAGCACATAACCAACGAGCGGCGGCGTACCGTTGAGATCGGCGTCCAAGCGAGCAGAGCGTGCGAACCTTCGATCGATCGCGACTTTGGATGACAGGAGGGTCATGCCGCGCTCCTCCACGATCCGCGCCTCGGATAGGCGGCGGGGATCAAGGCCGTCGTATCGACCTCATATTTTCGCTGGATCTGGCGCAAACCGGCCGTATCGACCCACTGCCACGCGCCCTCGGTCACGTCATCGATGCGCATGAGGCGCGTGATGACGCTGTCCTCGTCGAGCTTGAATACCCGGCCGGGCGAGCCGGGCGAATAGCAGATCTGTTCCGCCGTCATCGTCGTCGCACCGCCGCTCCGCTCCCAGAAGCTGCCAAGGGCGTAGGCGAACACGGCATCATGGAGTGTCGGCTTGGGACCGCGGACGAATTCGTACCAGCCGCCCAGGCGGGCTTCGCGGATGAGCGCGAGTTCCGCCAGAAGGGGTTCCGCAGCATCCTCACTGAAAGTCTCGCCCCTCCTCACATAGCTGCGCAGGAAAACCTCTATGTCGCGCTTCAATGTGCCGCGTGTCGCTCGCCACCCCCGGACGCTGACCACACCGAACAGCTCGTCGAGAAGCGTGGCCGGATCGAACTCAATCGCGTTCAGCACATTGAAGGCGTAGTAGGTGGTCGTGGCCCTCCCCTGCGAACTCGCAATATGCCAATGCACGAGCCAAATCGTCGCCGCTTGCTCCAGAAATGGGTCGAGACCATCATCGGCGAGAATGGCATGACCGAGCACTGTCGGTCGGATGATGCGATCGGCCTCCTCGAAAAAGCCCGATGCGGTCGCCCAATAACGCATCGAAACGGCCATGTTGCGCCCGACGCCAAAACGGGCGATAGCATCATGTTCCTGGAATGTTCCAATGGGGGCCTCCGCTCCCACCGCATCATAAGCTTTCTTCAGCCACAGGAGGCGCAGGGGAAATGTTTCATGCCCCGCAAACTGCACCTTCGAATCAAGTTTCAAGCCATCCCTCGTCATGAGGGAAATCTACTGGTGAACCTCTCCAGTAGCAAGGTGAGAACGCTCGATACCATCCGCAATCGCGTCGATTGCCGCATCGATCTCCACAGCTGTCGTGTAACGATTGCAAAAGATGCGAATGACAGATCGCGCTTCTAAATCAGAAAGTCCAATGGCTTCAAGTACATGAGATGACTTTATCTGACCGGCGGTGCATGCCGAGCCGGTGGATAACGAGACACTTCCCGCCACGATCGAGCAAACGGCATCTGCATCGATCCCGGCAAGGCTGATCGCTGCACCACCGGGCACCGTAAGAGCTTCCCGGCTGACCGGAACGAGGCGGATTTGCCGATCACGAAGACCCCTGAGCAGTCTGGATAGGAGAGCTGAGCCGTGATCTTGATCATCGGTCAGGCGCGCACGGGCTACTGTGGCGGCCGCTCCGAAGCCGGCGATGAGTGCAGCTGGTTCGGTTCCCGGCCGGACCCCCGCCTGCTGCCCGCCCCCGAAGAATAGAGGTTCGGGTTTCGGCGCCGCCGCCGAGATGTAGAGCGCACCGATACCCATAGGCCCGTAGCATTTGTGAGCAGACAAGCTGAGATAATCGACATCAAGCTCGAGAACATCGATCGCAACCTTGCCTCCACCCTGGGCTGCATCACAGTGAAAGAGCGCGCCACATGCGTGAGCAATCTCTGCAGCTTCCTGGATCGGCTGAATCACGCCGGTTTCGTTGTTCACGAGCATCACTGACGCCACTAGGACGCTATCGTCCATGAGTTGCCTGAACGCTTCAAGATCAAGTCTACCGTCTCGATCGACTGGCGCGCGTTCTATGATGAAGCCCCGCTCCTTCAATCGCTGGGCGGGCTCAATCACAGCCTTATGCTCTATTGTAGAGATCACGACCCGCCGACGGGTCGGCTCCAAGTCAGCAAGTGTCGCTGCCACGCCCATTACAGCGAGATTGTTCGCCTCGGTAGCACCGGAGGTAAAGACGATCTCGCCCGGAGCGGCCCCGATCAGACCCGCCACGGCAGCGCGCCCCTCCGCAATAACACCGGCAGCACGTTCTCCCGATAGGTTGGGCGAGCCGGCATTGCCCGGCATATCCCACACAGCGAGCATTGCTGCCCGCGCCTCGGGAGCAAGAGGCAATGTGGCAAAGCCATCAAGGTAGATGGGATTGGCGTTCATGGCTTGTTCCTAACGCAGAATGTTCTGCGTCGAAACCGGGAAATTGGCCCAACGAGCAAACCTGCTTTCCCCAGTTGAGTTCCGCCCCCTCAACGATCCCATGGCCCGCCTCAAACTCGTCGCATAGCCAATGTTCACACTATGTCCGGCAAATCGTTCTATTCCGGCCCCGGCAAGCTCAGCCGCGTGGCCGATCAACCACGCTTCGAGATCGTGCGTGGTGTCGGCTTCGAGATGAAATTGCAGCGCGAGGACATGAGGCCCGATGGCAAAGGCTTGGTTCGCGACCGGGGTGGTGGCGAGCAGTTCAGCGCCGTCAGGCAGGTCGAAAGCATCGCCATGCCAGTGAAGCACCGGCATGTCCGCCAGATGGTGCAGCGGCCCTTTTGTTCCGGCATCGGTGAGCGCGACAGGTGCGAATCCTATCTCCTTGACGCCAGTGGCAGCAACCTTTGCACCGAGCGCGGCGGCAATGATTTGGGCACCCAGGCAAATACCGAGAACGGGCAGGCCCGCGTCCAGTCTGGCCTTGACCATGTTACATTCGGTGTTGAGGAACGGATAGGCATCGGTCTCATAGACGCCAATCGGACCGCCGAGCACGACAAGCAAATCAGATTCCAGCGGATCCAGGCGGGCGAGACCGCCCGCAGCAACATCGACATATTCGATGCAATATCCGGCTTCGGCAATCGCCGGCTCGAAGGTGCCGAGGGTTTCAAAATCGACATGCCGGATGGCGCGGACCGTTCCGGTCATAGGGTTCCTACTCCTGTTGCGGCACTTTCGCGTTGAAGGCAGGCGAGCGCGTCCGCGACCTGTCTCTTCACGCCCTGGGACAGAGGGAGTATCGGGCGCGGCGGTTCGGCGCTGGTCAGACCGAGAAGCCCAGCGATCGTGTAGGAAACGCGCAAACTCGAATGCTGCTCAAACAGATGCCAGAACGGGGCCAGCATCCTGTCGAGGCAGTGCGTTTCGTCAGCTTCGCCCCGTTGGGCCGCGCGAACCAGCTTCAGGCAAATATCGGGAAGGATGCCAGCCAGCACGCTATGCCAAAGATCGGCCCCGGCGATCATCGTCGCCGCAGCGGTCCAGTCAGTGCTGCACCCGATCGAGAAGCCTTTTGAAGCTAGCGCGCGCTGTTCGGCAAGATGTCCCGCAGCGTCGTCGGCCGCCCAACCGGGATTCTTGACGCCGACGATCCCGGACACCTTGGCGAGACGGTCGATCAGCTCTGGCGTGAACCGAAAATGCGTCGTGCCAGAATTGTCATAAATGCAGATAGGAAGACCGCTTTCCCCAGCTACGGCCGAGAAATGCTCGAAGACCTCATCATCGCTGAGCGGCGTGTAGGAAACGGGCGAAAGCAAGCCCACGCTGGCGCCCGCCGCCTTGGCATGTTGGGCAAGGCGCACCGCATCATCGGTCCGAAGCGCGCCCACGCCCACCAGCACAGGAACACGACCCCCTATTTCATCGAGCGCGGCTTCCAATGCCTGCTGCCGTTCCTCCGGCGACAGATACATATAGGCGCCGGTGCTGCCGAGCAGGCCGATGGCATCCACCTTTGCATCGACAAGCCGGGCCACCAGGCGGCGAACCGCGGTGAAGTCGACATTGCCGGAAGCATCGGCGGGCGTGATCGGATAGGCTGCAAGGCCCGTTGGCAAGGTCATTTCAGGCTCTCGCGGTTTGAGGTGGTTGCGAAGGGGAAGCCGATGATCCGCAGTTCCCCGCAGGCTTCAGCACGGGTCCGTTCCAGAACGGCGAATATCTCAGCCGTCGCCTCTTCTGCAGCCTGGGCCAAATCCTTGCCCTCGCAGAGCCGGGCAACCAATAGTGCCGTGAACAGATCGCCCGTGCCGCAGGGCCGGATCGGCAATCGGGAATGCTGAGCGGCGGGCAACGCTGATGAGCGCCCTTCATCATCACTTTGGCGATAACGTATCGATTGAAGGGGCGGATGCCGGGCTGCATATCGTCGCATGGCTCAGGGGAATCGGGCGATCCAGCGAGGATGCTCTGTTGACAGAGGCCAAACGAGAAGGAATCGGCATCCATCCGGTTTCGCCGCTCTATCATTCCGGCACGACCAGCAGCCTTCCCGACTATGTCGGCTTGCTCATGGGGTATTCGGCGCTCGAACCGCAGCAGATCAGAGGCGGAGTGGAACTGCTTGCGAAAGCTGTTGCCAGGGTGCGAGCCTGACGTCGCTTCCCGAAGCCAGGCCACTCAACGACACCCGCCAATCCGTCAACGGACCTAAACTGGTCCAGCTCGATCGTCAGAACGTCTCACGATGCTAGCTTCATGAGCACCAGGCCGCTGACGATCAAGACGGCCGCAAGAATACGCATCGGACTGGCAACCTCGCCCAGCACAAGGATTCCGACGACGAAAGCACCGACGGCACCAATCCCGGTCCAGATCGTATAGGCCGTGCCGAGCGGAAGGGATCGCAAGGCGAAGGACAGCAACCCGAAGCTGGCGATCATGGCGATGATCGTGATCGACGAGTAGGTCAGGCGCGTGAATCCGTCCGACAGCTTCATGGTGTAAGCCCAGACGACTTCGAGCAATCCCGCGACGAGCAAATAAACCCAAGCCATATTGGAACACCATCTATATGGACAGGGCCGCTCCGCAACTACAGGCATCTGGTGCCCCCTTCGATGATACGCTCCTTGCCCATCTTCCCCCCCCCCATGGGCTGGGCACACATCAGCTTGACGGGTGATTATCTCTGGTAATGGGCAAACCTGCTTTCCCGAGATGAGTTCTGTCCCCTCAACGATCCGATGGCTCGCCTCAAACTCGTCGCATGGCCAATGTTCATACTATGTCCGACAAATTGCTGTTTGGCGCACAAACCTTGAGGCGGCGCCCGAGACGTGCAAGACGACGGCCGGTTCGGCAGCGCGGGCCCAGATCGCGACTGTTCATGCCTCGAGCAGTTGAAGCTTCTGAGCCTGCCCGATCACCCGCCGCACACCCTCCGCCGACCATGCCAGCCCCCCCCGCGGCGTCGGCTCACGCAGATCGCGCGTCAGCCAGGAGGCGATCTCCCGCAATGAAGAATCGGGATGTGTCTTCAGACGATCCGCGACAAGCCGTGCGACCCGCGTATCAGGTGGCAGGCGGGGTGCGGGTTCGAGGATCGATGCATCGGCATATCCTGCCCGGACCAGCGTCCGGCACGCTTTCACGAGCGTTCGTTCGCTGAACGAGCGCACCGGCGGCGTGATGGCGCGTATTTGTCTCAGGACCAGCGCCCAGGGGAGATGTGGTCGCAATCTTGTCACTGTCGGGAGCCATCGCTGGCGACCATCGACGAGCTCGTGAAGATGGCGCAGCTTGAGGCTGCGGCGAATTTCGGAGATCGCAACCGGGTCGCGGGCGCGCATCTTGGGATTGCCCGGTCTGGCGCCGCGCGCGACCGCCGCCTTGAGCCCCGCCCTCGTCCGCTCGCGGATCAGCGCTCTTTCGAACTCGGCGAACGCGCCGAGCATCTGGGTCATCAACATGCCCTGAGCGCTCGACGTGTCGATCGGATCGTTGATCGAGCGGAAGTAGGCCCCCTTCCCCCTCAAGGTTTCGACGATCTCGAGCAGATGCGAAAGCGATCGGGCCAGACGGTCGATCCGAACGACCAGCAGCGTATCCCCCGGGCCCACCCGTTCGAGCGCCCGCGCCAGGTTCGGCCGATCACGGCTGCCACCGCTCGCCTTGTCCTCGACGACCAGCGTGCAGCCCTCGGCGCGCAAGGCGCTGAGCTGGGCCGCGGTGTCCTGCTCGTCGGTCGAGACACGGGCGTAGCCGATTATCGCCATTTGTCACATCGCATATAATGGGATCATCCGAACGGTTGTTCCCATGTGATATAATCCCGGTGAGGGATTGACCAGCCCCGATCGCCGCCTTGGCCGCAGGGCCGGCGGAACGCGCTGCCATGAGGACAGTGCGAAGGAGGCCTCAACCGCCCTCGCGCCCAACCAGCCCCTTTGAGCCAGGAATGAGGGAAATCAGCCGAATTTTTGATCGCTTCGACCCAGTCCACGGAGCTGGACGCCGTTTGCGCGCCGCGGCGCTGCCGTCATCGATGCTCGATCCGCTGGCGCACCAACGGCTCAATTGCCCCGCGATCGAGAGCACTTTCATGAAGCAGGGGCGACAGAATCTACGCATCCCAGCATCCCGTACCAACCAAGTTGACTGAGAATGTCTTTCAGTTAAGAAAATGGCATGGGCGAGAGGCCATCACCCGACCGCTTCGGTCCCGAATACACGCCGGTCATGGTGGCGGCTATCACATCCTGCACAGCCGCGATCGCCCGGCTCGATGCCCGGATTTCCGTAAGTCCGGTCGCATCTGCCTGGGCGCTGCGGGCCGCATGGAGCGGCTATGCGCGGGCGCTCCAACTCCAGGGCGTCGAAGTTGACGAGATCGATGTATTTTCCTGGGGCTGCAGCCTTCGGATCCCCGGCCGCTCGCTGCGTGCGACGAACCTCGATCAATATGAGCGCTTCGGTCCCTGGCGCGCAGCACTGCAAGCCAAGGACTTGCTGGCGTGGCGCGATGCGCTTCCCATGTCGATCGCTGAGCCGCCTGGCGCGGCGGACCACCCTCCCCTCGTTCGCGCTCTCGATCGCGTGCGCCAGCACGCTAGGATCGATGGAACGATCACACCCTGGCTCGGCCTTCCCTTCGCGCTCCGCGACCAGCGCCTCTCGGCGAGTGCCTTGCCCTGCCTTGGCGGCGGGTCCAAGGCGCTTCGCCTGAAGCGTCGGCCTGACGTTACCGATTGGCTGTCGACGGTGCGGTCGCTGGAAGCATCGGCCTTAAAGGGCTTCTCGCGCCTCGATCAACTCGAACGGCTCTACCGCGCCGCGCAACGTGCGATCTCCGACGAGTACCGTCCGGGCGCCCTGCCCTCGCTGGTCGCGCTGAGCTGTCACAGGCCGCTACTGTCTCCGCAGTCGGTATCCGAAACGCTCGGTATGAGCATCGCCGGTGCCAGCAAACTGCTCGAGCGAACAGCTGCGACCGGTCTCCTGGTCGAGATTACTCAGCGGCGGACGTGGCGGCTGTTCCTGGCGTCAGACCTGGCGGTCGACTTCGGCTATGCGGCGCCCAAGCGAGGGCGTCCGAAAGCGGAGCCCCCTCCCCTCCCCGCGACCGGCGGTCTCGTGGCGGTCTTCGATGCGTTCGATGAGGAGATGTCCGCGATCGACGACCTTCTTCGGCGCGTCTCCGGGAACGACTGACCTGCAGCCCACCTGCGGCGCCCTTTTGCCCCCGGACGGAAGTTTGACATTCAAGCCGTTGCCGTAAAGCTCGCACATGAGGTCAAGCAGTGGTTGATCGGGGCCAGCGGCGGGCGGGCAGCCCTGTTCCCCCCTTGGTACTCATGTAGCCTTGCTGTTACGTTCGTGGCAGTCAATGCCGGGATGGAAGCGATTGGTCGGCGGCCATCGTTCGTACAAGTCTTCGAGACTTGAGCACTGCCATCAGCGGACCGTGGGACCAAAGTTGGAGCCTGACGAGCTCTCTGCGACCTCGAACGCGTTGAAAATGTTGCGTTCGGCGCGATCCCGACTCGGAAAAGCACGCCTCCAGGAAGCCCATACAGCCCGATTCCGAAGCTTCTGGGTGCCGTAGGCTATCCGAGCCGGATATGGCGCTCAGAACGCCTCTGCGGGGCATTCTGAGGTATTTCGCGCTTTGTTCTCCTGTTTTGGGTCGTTGTGGCCGGATTGTGGGCTAACCTTGGAAGCAATTGCTGGCATGCCGGGCCCTGATCGGCTCGCGGCCGTCGGCGGGCGGTTATCCTGAGATGCAACCGGTTGCGGTATGCGAGTCGGCGTCCGTGATGGCACCGTGAAACGAGTTCAGCGAGGACCGGATTGGGTTCGGGAACCGAGCGACATATGATTCCGTCCTTCTTTCACTCTAAAATTCTTCAAAGAGAGGAAGCGCCGCAGGCGGCGTTAATCTCTTTAGAGAATAGGATAAAAAGTTAGGCTGTGGATCATGCATTTGCGACTCGCGGATTCATCACGAGTCGGGTGATCGAGCCCGTTCCCATTATACCGTTCCGGCGTTCCTGAAATACCCTGACAGCCGTTCCCGATGAACCGTGATTCGGTTCCTTATGTACCGTGCCGTGTTCCTGAAATACCGTGCTCTCCCTTGCTTTCGGGCTGTCCCTCCCAATGTGGTAAAACGCGTTTTACTCGCTCCAATCCGGCGGGTTTCCGTGCTTTTCAGCCTATTTAGACCATTTTGCGCGATGCTGATACCCTCGGAGATCGACCGGCCTGCGTCGCGCTTAAAAGGAACGAGGAACTGACTGGCGCCGCCGTTCGGATTCCTCCGAGACTCGGCAACGGTCCTTTAGGAACGGCTCTCGCGCGCAGCATCGCGGAACCGCAAATTCATGAGCTTTCCGCCGACGAAAGCGGGGAACCGGTCGCCGAAGGACTGCAATTTCCGTGGGTCTGCGGGCGATTGCGATCGGTGCAGACGGTACATTGAGAACGGGGCCCGGATCGGCGCTCAACCTCATGCCAAGTTCTCCGGGCGATCCCGACTTCGCCGGCCCGCCAACCTGACACGGTATTTCAGGAACGGCAGCCTTCGCCCAGGAGGCGGCGAGCTGGCTCTCCCCTCCCCTGCCCTCCGTCCATTGCCCTTCTTCCGCCCTGATATCGCTCGTCACGCGCGTATGAGCCCGGCCAGCCCCCTGAACGCAGACCTTCCGGTTGGGCGTTCCTCAAATACCGTGGGGGGTGCGTCCGCGCGCACCTCTCATTCGATCGGGAGATCTGATGGACCGTGCAGATCGGTGGTTTGCCGACTAATCTGCTTGAGGAACGCGGAATATGCCGTCTCAGCAGCTTCGGCATAGGACGAAGAGAGCCGCAGGTCGGGATCCGCACATCGAACGCGGTACTTCAGGAACGGACAACTTGGGGCGGGACGTTTGGCTGGGCTAAGTTGCTTGGCACTGCGGCTACGGCCAGGCAACGCCCCCGCAGAGTATTCCCGGGGGGAAGATGTGCGCGTGGCGCGATCAGCTCGCGGGGCGCTGCTTCGAGCAGAACGTCGCGAATATTTGGGTGATATTCTTCGCGTCGAACGCGATTTCACGTTGGCGCAGGAAGCTGCGGAAATCGTCACCGACGAGGCCATGATCCCTTTGTGGGCTCGGCAGATTGGCTCGAGCAATCGCGCCGAATGCCGAGTGCGAGATATGGCCGCTCGAGGGGAACGCGATCAGCGGCTCGTCAGGGGTCTTTTCCTTGGCTGCAGGAGCCGCGGGGAGGGCAGGGGAGGGCTTGCCTTCATCCGATGATCCGCGATCGCGCCGGGTCATGCGCAGCAGCGGCTCGGCGTCGTCACGCAGTTCGATATCCAGTGAATAGCCCGGAAGATCGTTCTCCCTGGCAATCTTGGTCATCTCGAATTTGAAGCGGCGGTAGTCGCCTTCCGCTCCGGATTTTTCGAAGAGCGTAGGCATTGAAATGGCGAAGCCATCATTGCCTGCTCCGCCCGCATGCTTGCGTGCCACCCGGTACAGCCAGCGTTCGCGGCCGCCCGTCAGCGAGAAATAGGCCGGGTCGATGGCAAGGACGCCGCCTTCCATCAGGACGCCTTCGTAGAACCACTTGGCGAGGGTGATCCGCATCCCGCGCACATTGCCGGCTCGATCCTTGAGCTGGCTATGGCTGTCGATCCAGGAAAAGGTCGTTTCAACTGCATCACCCGATCGGATATTCGTCTTCACCGTGGTCGATTGCAGGCGGTCGAGCGCATTTCCCAGGAGATCGTAGGCGCGTCCGCCAACCTCGCGCTTGAGCGTCTTGAGCATATCGTATGGAACGACGTGCAGCGTCTGAGGGATGTCGTTGGTGCCGCGCCGCTTGTGCTCGATCAGGACCGACGCGCAGTAGATCAGGATATCCAGATCGTAGATCGTTGCGAGGCCATATTCGGAGTTGGCGGAGACGTGGACGGTTATCTTGCGATCGGGACTGACATAGTCGATCGGCTTGAGCCGCTTGCGCTTGGACAGCGAGAAAAAGGGCCGCTCCATCGTCTCGCGCTGGTCCCGGAGAGGAAGCGCGGTCAGCTGAGGGAGGAAGAGGTCGACCTGACCGTCTTCGCGGTGATCCTGTTGCATTTCGTGTCCCGCGCCGCCGGTAAAACGCATTTTACCGATAGCTAACTAATTGAAAATAAAGGCGTATTGTAAGTTTCCATTCAATTCCGGCTGAACTTCGCACCCTCAATCGCGGGGCGTAGCGCTTCGAGGATCTCGTCGACCGAGGCAGCGCCCTTGGGATTGATGTTGATGGTAATACCCTTGGCCCGGGTATCGGCGATGACCTGGCCGATCTCCTTGCCGGAGGCCGCCGTCAGTGCCGGCTTTGCTCGGGCGAGAGGCTTCCTCGACGTCGCAGGGGACGTTGCGGCCGCGGCCAGGCGTTCGCAGACCTTGATGCCCTCGATCTTGTCGCTGCCGGCGTCCTTGAGCGCTTGCTGCTCTGCATGGAGCGCCAGGGCGGCCGAGACGATAGCGTCACGGTGCTGCTCGTTCTTCAGCAAGGGGGATAGCCGCATGCCGTGCCGGACCTTGAGGTCTCCGGGCTCGGCAAAAGCCGCGACGACTTCGTCGGGCAGTTCCGCCAGCTGCAGCAGATTGTGGAGATTCTGTTTGGGGATCGCGAGGCGTTCGGCCATTTGTGTGCGGACCCCGTTGTAATAGGCGTCCACGGCGTGCCGGTAATTGCGCGCCCGTTCGAGATCGGTGACGTCCTCGCGCTCGCGATTTTCCAGATCGGCGAGCCTGAACGCGCCCTCGTCGTCGAGGGTTTCGATGCGGGCTACGAGTTCGATCTCGCTATGATTGTTGGAATGCAGCCACGAAACCGAGAAATGCCGGCGTGTGCCGACGATCAGCTCATAAGGATTCTCGGCATTCGGCGTTCGCCGCACCACGACCGGTTCGCGGTTGGTGCCTTCCTCCCGGATGGATTCGATGAGCGAGGCACAGCGTTCATAGCTCAGTGCCTCATGGTCGCGGGCATTGCCCGGCCAAATGGAGCATTCCGAGGGCTTGAGGCGGATCGTCGGGCGCTTGACGGTCCGCGCGATCTCATCGAACGCGATACCACGGCGCTCCAGGAAAGAGGGCGTCGCTGGTTCCTCGGCAGGCTTTTCGCGATCGACCAGCACCTCGGTATCCACCGCGCCGGACAGGGGAGCGGGGGCAGGGGTCGTGCCGATGCTCTCGATGGCGTTCGCCAATAGGCTGCGGCGCTTGCCCCCCGCGCTGCTCATGCCGCCTCCGTCAGTCTATCGGTGCCGACCTGCGCCAACCGCGATGGCCACTGCTTGCAGATATCCTTTTCGATCTCGCGAAACACCATGTTCAGGTTGTCGCGGCACCGCGTGTAGGTCTGGTGAGACCCATAGGGCTTGTTGATCTCGTAGATCGACGACATCGACAGGCCGGCATTCTTGATCTCTTCGGACAGGAGGATCGGCGTCGATAGCATCTGGCCGGCGTAGGTCTTCTCCATGACCTGGAGCATCTGCGCCTCATTGGTCCGGCTGGGCTGGAACATGGTGCAGACGACGCGAATGAAGCCGTAGTCGATCGAAGTATCGAACTTCGAGACGAGTTCCATGGCTTCCCGGCAGGTCTGCATGAAATGGATCGTCGAGAGATAGTCGAGCTGCCGGGCCGGAACGGGGATCAGCAACCCGTCGGCCGCCGTCAGGGTGTTCACGCCCAGAAAGCCCATCGCCGGGGGAGGATCGAGGATCACGACGTCATAGTCGTACCGGATTTCCTCGAGCCCGATCCGCAACATGCGGAACGCCCCGGCAATCGCCGTCGGGCCTTCCTCGATCGTTGCGGTGAGTTCCCACTCGGTATCCTGCAGACCGAGGTTGGCGGGACAGATGTCGATGTTGGGCCAGGCGGTCTTCTGGATCGTCTTGCGCAGCGAATCAGCCTCATCGATACGCGGCGACAGGAAGTTCGAGAGCGTATGCGTCTCATCCACCAATGCTTCGAGATTGACGTCGAACATGACGCTCATCGATGCCTGGGGATCGCAATCGACCACCAGAACCCGGTATCCGCGCAAGGCGAGATAGTCGGCCAGATGCTTGCCGGTCGTCGATTTACTGACGCCGCCCTTGAAATTCTGTACAGCCACGACGACGGCGCGTTCCGACGGCAATTTGCCCATCTTGATGCCGAGAGTCTCGCGAATCGCGATCAGGTCTTCGACCGTGTAGAACCGGCGCCCGTTGGCAGCCGTTTTGGGGGCGGGGAGGCGGCCCCGGGCCTCGGCCTTGGAAAGCGCCTCGGGCGTCCGGCCGAGAAATTCTGCAGCGACGGTCGCGCCCATGGAAATGTTCAGTGTTTTGCGATCGGAGGGATCGATGGCGGCCTGCCGCAGGACAGTCTTGGCATTCTCGCACGAGGTAATCATCGCATCGAGAATTTGACCCGACAGCATGGGCATGTCCCCTTTATGAACCCAAACCGGCCATGGTTCGTGAAAAATGCCGCATAATGGCCCCTAATCCCGGACAGCTATGCCAAAAGGCGCTTGGTTAGTCAAATGGGGTGACCGAACCCGTCGCACTCAAGGACAGATGTCCTCGCCGGCACCGAGTCCCGGACCGTTCCGTACAGTGGCAATTCACCTACAAGCCCAGCCAAAAATCAAGACGAGTCGGGCAAACGCACCAGTATGCGGGAGACGTTATCCGCAATTTCTGTTCAACCGGGAAGGTAGAGGCGGCGCCAATTCATCGCGGCGCGAATCGCCTCGCTGATAATCGATACGCCGAGGGTATCCGAGCCCAGATCTAAACTCTCGGCGAATCGATGTCATCCGGGACTGTTCATTGGCTCCAGGCACGGATGTCCCCCCAACAACTCAACCAGAAGGCCCCAGCGGAATCAGAAGGAGGCGTCCGCAAGCATAAAGGCAAGGGGGGAGGGCGGGCGGCGAAAGGAACATGCCATGGCCCTCGTCGTACTCAAGCCTTCCCAGGACCTCGTCGATCTCGTCGGTTCACTCGGCGGAACCTGGCACGGACGGACCGCCATGTGCCTGTGCCCCGTGCATGCCGACCGTACGCCCAGCCTATCCATTCGCCAGGGCAACCGGGGTATCCTCGTTACCTGCTTCGCTGGATGCGACCGCGAGGACATTTTGCGAGAGCTGCAACGCGTGCCGAGCCGGGGCCGGTTCGCTTACACGGACCGCGAGGGAGGCCAGACCGGCAACGCGACACGTCTATGGGATGAGGGACTTCCCGTGGAGGGCACGTTGGCCGAACGTTATCTCGCGATCAGGCATCTCTGGCCGATCACTGAGGATCTGCGATTTCATCCGCGCTGCCCCTATCGGCCGAAACCCTGGACCACCTATCATCCCGCCTTGCTGGTCGCGGTTCGCGAAGGCCTTCGTCTCACAGCAGTCCAGCGCATCTTTCTGGATCCTTCGACGGCGCGCTATCGCATGAAGCTCATGCTTGGCCGGCCAGCCAGAGGTGCCTGGCGAGGAGGCGGGCAGGGAAGGGGCATCCTCGCGCTGGCCGAAGGCTTCGAGACGGCGCGTGCTTTCACAATGCTCCGCGAACTTCCGTGCTGGGCGAGCCTGGGCGCCAAGCGTCTCGACCAGATTCTCCTGCCGCCAGGCCTCACGTCGCTCATTCTCGCCGTGGACAATGATGCCGAAGGGGAGCGGGCTGCGGACCGTGCGACAGCGCGCTATTCCCGGCCCGGCCTGACGATCGCACGCGAGGCGCCTGCTGGACACAAGGACTGGGCCGAAGCCCTCGAGGCCGCAATCGGCGCCGGGGCTGACCACAAGCCGCCAAGCGTTTAGCGCCGCCGGGTCTGCGGCGATCGTCCACCCGGATCGTCGGTGGCAAATCGCACGAAGCGCATCCGATCTGTCTCAGCCTCCCGATTGGCTCCGCGCACCTTCAGGAGGTCTTGCCGCGAGAGAATACCGACGACCCGGTGCGTGTGGCGTTCGACAATCGGGATCCGTCCTATTCCGGTAGCGATGATGAGGTCCGCAACGGCCCCCGACGGCGTATCGGGATAGGCCAGCGGCTGAGCCGCATCGGAGATCGCATCGCTGAGCGTTGTGTCGGCGTTGCTCCGGTCGGCCCGCCAGCGCAGCGCCTCGGTGCGCGACACCAGTCCCAACAGACGACCCTCGTCATCGACCACAGGATAGCTGCGGTGGCCGGCATCGTTCGTGAAAAAGGATACCGCCTCGCCAACGGTCATCGTGCCGGGCAGCGTTTCGGGGGAGGGGGTCATGATCTGGCCGGCCTGAAGCAGATCGAGCGCGTCGACGGCATATTCCTGCAGGACATGGCGTCCGCGCCGGGCGATCTTTTCGGTGAGGATCGACCGGCGCATCAGCAGGACACTGATGGCATAGGCGCCGGCTGCGGCAACGATGGTGCAGGGCAGGGCCTGAAAATGTCCGGTTAGCTCGGCGGCAAAGATCGCACCGGTCATCGGCGCGCGCATGGCTCCGCTCATGATCCCGGCCATCCCGACCATCGCCCAGAAGCCGGCGTCGCCGGGCAGGAACTGGCCCAACAGGAACCCCGCCGCGCCGCCCAGGATAAGAAGCGGCGCCAGGACACCCCCCGATGTGCCCGAACCCAGCGCGACCAGCCATACCACCGCCTTGACGACGAGAAGGGCAACCACGACCCTGAGCGCCAATGCGCCGTTCAGAAGCGCCTCGATGCTGGCATAGCCCGCGCCGAGTACATGCGCGTCGATCAGGCCGCCGAGCCCGACGACGACCGCTCCGAGAGCCGGCCACCACATCCAATGGAGGGGAAGCTTGTGGAACGCGTCCTCGACCCGGTAGAGCAGGGTCGACAGCAGCGTCGCTTCCAGACCGACGACCAGGCCGATAGCCGCGGAGGCGAGCAGGGCCGTGCCCGTCACCGGCATGATCGCGGCCATCGGGAACATGGGACCGGTCCCGATGAGGTAGGGGCGCCAGGCAAAGGCGACCATCGCCGCCACGACAACCGGCACGAAACTGCGCGGTTTCCATTCGAACAGGAGAACCTCGACGGCGAGCAGAATAGCGGCGAGCGGGGTCCCGAATATCGCCGTCATGCCGGCGGCGGCGCCGGCGACGAGAAGGGTTTTGCGTTCCGCGGCGCTGAGGTGAAAGCACTGCGCGAACAAGGAGCCGATGGCGCCGCCGGTCATGATGATCGGCCCCTCTGCCCCAAAGGGGCCGCCGCTGCCGATCGATACCGCCGAGGACAGCGGCTTGAGCAAAGCAACCTTGAGCGACAGGCGACTTTCCCCGAACAGGATCGTCTCTATAGCCTCCGGAATGCCATGACCCCGGATCTTCTCGGATCCGAAGCGCGCCATCAGGCCGACGATGAGGCTGCCGATGACCGGTATGACTATCACCAGAAATCCTACCGAAGCGTCGGTGATGAGGACGTTCTGTGCGGACAGCCGGCCGAACCAGAAGAGGTTGGTGGCGATGGCGATGAGCTTTACGAGAATCCATGCTCCGGCCGCGCCGCCTGTACCCACGACCAGCGCCATCGCCGCCAGGAGAGGCATTCTCAAATCTACATTATGGTCGGCAAGGCGATGGCTTTCGATGGCGTGGGCTGGAGTAGGCGGCATAGGCGGGCTGGATCTCTTTGCGGTTGGCTCGAAGTCATTATATCGCGTTACGATATTTATGCGGCGGACGCGATGGTGAAAAAGACTGACCGACCATTGACGGATGCCGACTATCTCGCGCTCGCCGATTTCCGTCACGCCATCCGGCGTTTTCAGGCTTTCAGCGAAACCTGCGCCACCGAAGTCGGTTTGACCCCGCAACAGCATCAGGCGCTTCTGGCCATCCGTGCGGCCGGCGCATCCGAAGCCACAGTCGGCTATGTTGCCGAGCGGCTCATCCTCAAGCCTCACAGCGCCACGGGGCTGGTCGATCGGCTCGAAGCACTTGGCCTCGTCACGCGCCAGGCGGCCGAGCACGATCGCCGCCGGGCGCACCTGCACCTGACAGACCGCGCGTATCAGGTCCTGAGCGAGTTATCCGGCGCGCATCGGGACGAGATCCAGCGGCTCAAGCCCCTGATGTCCGCCATCTTCAAGCAACTGGAGGGCTAGTTCCGCGCCATCCGACCGGACTCGCTGGGAACAGGTGCACTTGTATATATCGTAATACGACATATATTGGCAATGCGGGACTCGGATTGGCGAGGATGCTGCCATGATCCTATTCTCAATCATCGCTCAGGCTCTCGGCCTCGTCGTGGGGAGCATCCTGGCGGCCGCACTGTTTTGCTGGCTGTGCTGGAACGGCCTGAAGCTGGCCCGTCACCCTGAATGGGGCGTTCCTCTCGGCGTGACGGTGCTGCTGCTCACATGCCGCGGTACTATCGCGGCAAGCGAGTTCCTCAGCATGACGCTGGTCATCGTCGTTCTGGCCGCGGCCGTGATGTGGCCGGTCGGCCGTGCCTGGCGGCAGGACCATCATCTATCTCGGCCATAATCAAGGGAGTGCAAAAGTGGCCTATCTCTATCCTGTCATCATCGGCTGCATCGGCGAGGCGCGCGCTCCGAGCCCGGACGAGATCCGGCGCGTAGCCAAACGGGTGCAGCGCGAGATCTATCCAGGTCAGGTGATCGATGCCCCCTTGCGCCGTCACATCGTGCGGATCGCACTTGCCGCTCTGCGGTGACACAGCGGATGAAAGCCTGGCTGCGGGCTTTGTCCCCCGACATGCAGAATTGACCTAACGGCGGCCAGCTTCGGGCGGACGCTCGAAAGCTTAGGGCAGGGGGATAGGTTCTTGGTGGTCCGGAACGAAGGCCCCGCCCGCTCGCTGACACTGCTGCTCGATATCGCCGAAACCAAAACCTTTCCACGGGTAGATAGAACCTCTGTGGAACGCCTATCGGGCAACAAAGCCTATTCCAGCTAGGCCCTTAAGCGTCGTCATGCTTCGAGGTGCTGCTACTGACGTCATCGTCGTGCCCGCTCTTGTCGCTAAAGAATGCCAGCGCGAATAACCCGCACCCTAGCAACACTGAAATAAAGACACCCAAAACAGTCGCAATTACAGCGTGCGTGCTCCACGCCCCCATTGCCCGAATATAAAGCAGGGATCCGATAACCATAAGCAATCCGAGAAATGCGATCCACTTGATCATTCGTTTGAACTCTTTTCTGGCCTGCTCCTTTCGGCGTATATCGTTCATATGATATCTCCATTATAACAAAGACCTATAATATATTTGCCATTCATATACACGATATCATGGATTACATAATGTAAGCGGCCGATCTCATGAATTAATCGCTGGGTCGATCAAGGTCTCACTTTCGTCGAATACTTTGGGTGACGGCCATGCCAATCCTCAAATTGACCAGACGCCAGGGCCCAAAAAAGGCGGCAGGGCTGCCGATGCCAAGGAGTAGCGGCGTCGCGCTCAGGACGATATGATGGCCCGGGCCCGTCTTTTCCATCACTTATCCCCCAGCGGAAAATGCGGCAGGACATATTCCTTCAGTTCCTGAAGAAGCGCCTCGACCGGACGGCGGTTCGGCTGAGGTTCAGCGCTCGGCAAAATGGGTGCAGCGCGAGTCCGTCCATGCCAGGTGAGCGATGCGCCCCTGCGGCGCCACTCGTACAGGTCGCACTTGCCGCTCCGCGGCGACATAGCGGATGATGGCCTGCCGGCGGTCAGCTGGGTCGAGTCGGCGAAACCAGGCGCTCAACTGCCGCAAGGAGCGCCTCATTCTTGTAAGGTTTGTCGAACACGGCTTGGAAATATTCCGGTCGCTCTCGGGCAATCCCGCCTCGAGCACCGCTGACGAGAATGATGGGCATATCCGATATGCTCTCGTCCGAACGTACGGCTTCGGCAAGTTCCAGTCCGGTCATGATGGGCATCATGAAATCGGTAATGATGAGGGTGGGCTGTTCTTCCTTTATCCTGTCGAGCGCGACCTGACCGTTCGGCGCCGTCTCAACCTTGTAGCCTTCGTCCTCCAGAATGTCGGCGAGCATCATGGCGAGCAGAAATTCATCATCGACCACAAGGATAAATGCCATGGTTGAAGCCCCCCGCTCAGCTCGCCCCCGCTCAGCCGGTCGGCGTTTGAGGATGTGCGGGAGTATGGCGCGCGTTCAGCGGCTCGCCGATTTTCAATCCGCCTTTCGCAAAATCCATCGCGTAAGCGGTTCGATCGAAATCGCTGTCGCGCATTTTCTGGATCGAGATGGACCTGATGAGGCGATGATCCTCCTCGATCTGGCGTAGAAGGATCATGTTATCGAGAATGGCGGAAATTTCCTTTGCTGGAGCGGCGACGTCCGCGCCCACCATCTCGCGGATCTCCCATGACGCCAATATCGTAACACCCAGAAGCCTCAATTGATCCATCAGACCGGCAAAAAATTCGACGAGCCTCGATCGGTGCGCGGCGGCGCGTTCGAAGCCGCCCAGGCCATCGATAAAGAGGCGTTTGATCCGGCGCGACCGAACCTCGTCGAGGAGTGCGTAACCGAGCTGATCAAGAATATTGTCGGCAAGGGGCGTCCACTCAAGGGTGAGAGAAGGATTTCCCTCCTCGGGGAGGGCGATGCCGAGCGCGCGCGCTTTGGCGCGCAAGCGCTGGGGTGTCTCGAAGAAGCCGAAATGAAGGCCCGGCTCCTCACGGCTTGATTGCGAGAGGAAATGAAGCCCGAGCGTGGTCTTGCCGCTCCCCGTCGGGCCGGCGACTAGCGTGACCGAGCCTGCGGGAACGCCGTCGCCGATCAAGGCGTCCAGGTTCGTGATGCCGGTGCTGACCCTTCCCTCCAACGCTGGCGCGTTGGCAACGGCATGATCGACGAGCGCTTCGATGCGGGGGAATACCTGTATTCCGCTAGCCGTGATCTCGAATTTGTGAAGTCCGCCGATGGCTCTGCTGCCGCGCGATTTCCGCACCTGGATCTCGCGTAGCGACCGCACCCCGGTGAGGGTATCGCTCAGTTCGATAACACCGTCGACCATGGTATGTTCGGGACTGTTCTCGGTGACACTCGAGCTTGCCAGGAAAAGGACTGTGCAGCCGACAAAGGCCGCTTGTCCCTGCACTTCAGCTATGAAGGTCTTGACGTCGAAGTCCGACCCGGCGCGATCGCGGGCGTTGAGAAGGCCGTCGAAGACCAGCAGGCTCGCCTTATGCCGCTTCGTTTCCTTACGCAGCAATTTGACGACCGCCTCGAGCCCGTCGTCGCGCAGCGTCTGGAAAACACTGACATAGGCGATCTCGTTTCCCAACTTCTCGCGGTCGAAAAAGGCGAGCGTATCCATCGCCTGAAACAGCCGTTCGTGGCTTTCGGAAAGAAGAGTGACATAGAGAACGCGGCCGCCGCTGGCGGCATGTTCGAACGCGACCTGGTTGGAAAGAATGGTCTTTCCCGCTCCAGGCTGACCTTGGATGATATAGGCTGCGCCCTTTATGAAGCCGCCAGCCAGTATCTGGTCCAGGCCGGGTATCCCGCTAGTGACACGAGATATTTCCTGCATTGGCGGATGCTCCTACGGACGGGAAGGCCGCGCTACTCCTATAACGTGGGCCATGATGAGGAAACCCCAGGCAATGCGCGTCCGAGCGTTACCGATCATTTGCGGGCCGCCGTAACGCTCTCGCCTGGCAGCAAACGTTGCGGCTTCATCGCGTCGTAGTCGATCACGGCTTGTACTACGTTTTGCATGACGAGCATCCGGGACCAGATCGGTGCCGACGTGCGCCGGATCATGACGGCTACGGCATAGGTTCGCCCACTCGGCGAAGTCATTATGCCGATATCGTTGTATCCGGTCTGGACGGCACCGAGCTGCTGGCCGGTGCCTGTCTTGTGAGCGAGCGACCACCCCTCCGACAACCCGCCCTTCAACCGCTTCGGGCCTGTCCGGCTATGCGACATGATCTCGAGCAGGCGCGCCGTCGATGTGGGAGACAGCAGCTCGCCGCGCTGCAGACGCGATAGGGCCCCCACGATCGCGACGGGTCGCGCGCCATCGACCGGATTGGCGATATAGGCATCGAAAGCCGCTTGGCGCCGCGTCAGCGGAACGTTGCTTCGAGCCTGATAAAATGCATTGCCTCTGGAATATTCGGGGCGCCAGGTCAGGGCGGCGATACGGCTCTGCATCTGCCGCTCGCCCGGACCGAAACGGATACCTTCGATATTCTTGGCGGCGAGGAAAGCATGCACGGCGTCGGGTCCGCCGACGGCGCGAAGCACATAGTCATTGCAGGTGTTGTCGCTCTGCTGAAGGGCGCGGGTCAGCAGCCTGTCCAGGGTGGTCCGGTAGCTGCCCGCCGCACGGATCTCGGCGGCGATGGGCTGATGGAACAGCGTCAGGTCCGATGCCTTCAGGATAACTGCGGTCTGGAGGTCCTTCCGGCCCTCGTCCTGTGCATTCAAGGCGGTGAGTGCAACCCAGAACTTGCTGACACTTTGCTGGGGGAAGTACGAGCGCCCGTCGAACTCAACGAGTTCGCCGGTATCCACATCCTGGACGGCGATGCCGATGTCGCCGTTGAACGTGCGACCGAGATTGTCGATCTGATCATCGAGCAAGGTGAGGGGATTGGAGCGGTGCAGCGGCGGTGCGGGATACAGCACTTCGGGCCGCGCAGCCGCCGCTACGTTCGGCGCGGTCAGCGAAGATAGCGCGCCAAAGACCGGCGCGAGAACAGTGGCGCTCCAGCCCGGTGTTGCGATCGCAAGCTTCATTCGCACGCTTGTTCCTCCCTTTTTGTTTTTACAGGTCGTTGCCTCAGGACACCCCGGTTGGAGCACGGTCGCCGGAGGGCGCCCCGCGATCAGCCGCGGAATTGTATTGGACCGGCGTCGCCGGCCGGTAGGGCTTCGCAATTCGGCAATGGCCTCGAAGACTGGCGAGCGGGCTATTCAGCGGGAGAAATCCTGTCGATCGCACCGGCGAAGATCACCGGCGCAGCATCTATCTGGTCGGCATCGAGGAGTGCGTTCAGCCGCTCGAGCATCGCGACGATCATCGCCTGCTCCCAGTCCGGCAGCTGCTCGAAGCGGTCCCGAAACTGATCCTGCATCATGTCCGGCGCTGATGACAGGGCGTCCGTCCCAGCTTCCGTGACGGTTACCCAAACCTGCCGGCGATCTCGTTCGCGGCGGCTGCGGACGACAAACTCGCGCTCGGCCAGCCGGTCGACGATGCTCGTGACCGTCGCCTGGCTGAACTGCACCGTCGCCGCGATCGCACCGGCGGTCGTATCGCCATGCCGCGCAACCTCCTGCAGCACGACGAGCTGCGAAGGGGTCAATCCCGTGGCCGTGGCGAGCTGCTTTTCGCTCAGACGCGCGGCGCGAAGCAGTCGCCGGATGGCACGAAGCGCAGACTCTGTGCGGGGGTCGATCACCCCCTCCGGCTAGCTGGCTGCGACAATTTCGACAACCGCAATTTTACTACGAAAGACAAAGGATCATGGGGAAAATCCCTCTCGATCCATGCATGGTTTCGTGATGTGGCCTTGTTTTCATCAAGGAATATCGCCATTTATGCAGCGACTCGTACCTGTTGGTCGGAAAATTATAATTTTGTAATCGAAGTAAGTGACGGGGGATTTCCTTGATGAACAACGGCAGCGTGAGCGCATCACCCTGCTATCGATCCGCTCCGTCAGCGACCGGATCGTTGTGCGATTACGAGTTCGAGGGGCCGAGCGCGGAGGATGCTGAGGCTATCGCCGAATTGATCGCCTCCTGCCCCCCGCTCGACCCCAACTCGCTCTATTGCAATCTGCTGCAGGCCACGCATTTCTCCGGCACCTGCATCAAGGCGGAACGCGGCGGCCGCCTCGACGGGTGGATTTCGGGTTATCGTCCGCCAGATGATCCAGAAGCCATGTTCGTCTGGCAGGTCGCCGTACACGAACGCGCACGCGGCCAGGGCCTGGGCGCGACCATGCTCGACACCCTGTTCAGCCGTCCAGCGGTGGTTGGCGCCCGGCGGCTCATCACCACCGTGACACCCTCCAACGGGGCGTCGCGTTGCCTGTTCGCCGCCTTTGCCCGCAAGCGCCGGGCGAACATCGACGTGCGGCCGTGGTTCGATCGCGAACGGCATTTCGGCGGCCGACACGAGAGCGAAGAGCTCATTTCGATCGGGCCCTTCTGAGCCCCTCCCGCCGTTTAACTGAAAGGAAGTTCGATGAAGACTTCGCCCCGCCCTTCGGCAGGGAGGCCCGACGTCTCTCTCTACAACCGGCTCGAATCCCGCGTCCGCAGCTATGCAAGGGCGATGCCGCGCGAATTCGTCACGGCCGAGGGTCCCTGGATGCACGACGCCAACGGCGGCATGTACCTCGACTTCCTCTCCGGCTGCTCGACCCTCAACTATGGGCACAACCACCCCGTGCTCAAGGACGCGCTGCTGCGCTATATCGGCGAGGACGGGATCGCGCACAGTCTCGACCTGCATACCGACGCGAAGGCCGCCTTCCTCGACGAACTCGACAGGACCGTCCTCCAGCCCCGGGGGCTGGCCTACAAGGCAATGTTCACCGGTCCTACGGGGACGAATGCGGTGGAAGCGGCGCTCAAGCTCGCACGCAAGGTCACCGGCCGTCAGTATGTCATTGCGTTCACCAATGGCTTTCACGGCATGACCCTGGGCGCGCTGGCCTGTACGGGCAACGCCGGCAAGCGCGGTGGTGCCGGTGTGCCCCTGTCCCATGTCAGCCATGAGCCCTATGACGGATATTTCGGTCCCGACGTGAACACGGCGGATCTGCTGGAACAGCGCCTGAAGGACCCCTCGAGCGGCCTCGATGCTCCGGCTGCCTTCCTGGTCGAGACGGTCCAGGGCGAAGGCGGTCTCAACGTCGCCTCGCCCGAATGGCTACGGCAGATCGCCGGTCTAGCGAAGGAACAGGGGGCGCTGCTCATCGTCGATGATATCCAGGCCGGCTGCGGCCGGACGGGAACCTTCTTCAGTTTCGAACAGGCGGGGATCATTCCCGATATCGTCACCCTCGCCAAGTCGCTGTCGGGCATGGGTCTGCCGTTCGCGCTCACCCTGTTTCGTCCCGATCTCGATATCTGGGAGCCCGGTGAGCACAACGGCACCTTTCGCGGCAACTGCCACGCTTTCGTCACGGCGACTGCGGCCTTGCGGCATTTCTGGCGGACTGGAAGCTTTCAGGACGATGTCGAGCGCCGCTCCGGCCTGCTGGGCAAGCGGCTCGGGCAGATCGCCGCGCGCTGCAGTGAACCGGCAAGGATCAAGGGGCGAGGCATGATGCAGGGGATCGACGTGGGGTCGGGAGAGCTGGCGACGGCGATCACCGGCGCGGCCTTCGAACGCGGCCTCATCATCGAAACGAGCGGTCCGCACGACGAGGTGGTCAAGATCCTCGCGCCGCTGACCATCGAGGACGCCGTCCTGCTCCGCGGGCTCGAAATTCTCGAGGACGCGTTCCGCGCCGCCCTGAGGCCCGCCTACGGTGCCGCCGCCTGAAGGAAAACGACATGCTGATTAAGAGATTGAAGGATATCCGCAATTCGAACCGGAACGTCACCGACAGGGGTTGGGAAAGCAGCCGCCTCCTCCTGGCCGAGGACGGCATGGGGTTTTCCTTCCACATCACGACCCTCGCGGCGGGCGGAGAGTGGACCTTCCACTACCGGCACCATGTCGAGGCGGTCTACGTCGTGAGCGGGGACGGCAGCGTCGAGGATCTGGCCACCGGGGAGCGTCACGTCCTGGAGCCGGGCACGCTCTATGCCCTCAACGACAACGACCGGCACACGCTGCGTGCAGATACAGAACTCGTTACCGTTTGCGTGTTCAATCCGCCCGTCACTGGAGCCGAGGTGCATGACGAGACCGGAGCCTATCGCCCGGCGCCCGCACCATGACGCGCGGAGGTAGCCGAGGTCCGGGACCTGGCGACAGGACAGACCTCTATCCGTCTCGCCGTGGGGCCGCCGCGATCATGCTGCCGCGCCTGGATCCGGTGGTCCACGGCGACTGGACGCCAGGCGCGCCGTTGAGCCGCGACCAGACCGAACGGTTCGAGCGCGACGGCTTCGTCGTGCTCCACGACCTTTTTACCGCGCAGGAGATCGCCGCGCTGCAGGCCTCCGCGACGCGGCTCATTGCCGATCCCGGGGCGCTCGACGCCAGGACGGTGATCAGCGAGCCCGGCGTCGACGAGGTCCGCTCAATCTTCATGATCCACCGCCAGAATGCGCTCATGGAGAGGCTCGCGCGCGACGAGCGCCTTGCCGGCATCGCGCGCTTCATCCTGGACGACGAGGTCTACCTCCACCAGTCGCGGCTCAACTACAAGCCGGGCTTCGTCGGCCGGGAGTTCTACTGGCACTCGGATTTCGAGACCTGGCATGTCGAAGACGGCATGCCGCGGATGCGCTCTCTCTCGATGTCGGTCCTGCTGGCGCCCAATACGGCGACCAACGGTCCCCTGATGCTGATCCCCGGCTCGCACCGCAGCTATTGCGCCTGCGCAGGAGAAACGCCCGAAGAGCACTATCTCGCCTCACTGCGGAAACAGGAATATGGCGTGCCGGACACCGTCACGCTCGCCGGGCTCGCCGCTGAAGGCGGCATCGCCGCGCCGACGGGGGAAGCTGGTACGGTCGTCGTCTTCGACTGCAACGTCATGCACGGCTCGAACGGCAACATCACGCCGTTTCCGCGGGCAAACGCGTTCTTCGTCTACAACGCCGTCTCCAACAGATTGACGGCGCCGTTCGGCGTTCCGCAGCCACGACCCGAATTCGTCGCGGCACGACAAGGCACTCATGCGCTTCCACGGCCGGGATCGACGCTGCTCGAAACGGCGCGAAGCAGCCAGGTCGCATGACGTGCGGATCGCTCCCTGTTCGATACCCCGTAGCGCATGATGGGATCGGTGCGATCGGTCGGCACCCTACTCGCCGCCATCTTCATGCTGATGGCGGGAAGCGGCTTCCTGTCGACGCTGATCGCGCTGCGGCTGGATGCGGCAGGCGCGCCGGCGCTGTTCGCGGGCATCCTCGCAACGGCCTACTTCGTGGGCCTGGGCGCGGGCTCGATCCTGGCTTTCAGCGTCGTCGCGCGCGTCGGCCACATCAGGGCCTTCGCGGCTTTCGTCTCGCTGTTTTCAGCGACATCGCTCGCCTACGCCTTGTATCTCGATCCCGCATTCTGGCCGCTGCTTCGGCTCTTGGACGGCTTCTGCATGGCGGGCGTGTTCGTCTGCCTCGAGAGCTGGCTCAACGAGCGGGCCGAGCCAGAGACCCGCGGCAGCATCCTCGCATTCTACATGATCGCGCTTTATTCGGGCCAGGCGCTCGGCCAGTTCCTGCTCAATCTCGGCCACGAGCAGCCCGCGCTGCCTTTCATCGCCGCCTCGATCCTGTTGTCGCTCGCCGTCCTCCCGGTCGCGCTCACCCGACTGGCGCAGCCGCCGGCTCCCGAGGGCAGGCTCATGCGGCTCAACCGCCTCTATGCGGCCTCGCCGCTCGGGGTGGTCGGCGCCGGCGCGACCGGACTGATGCTCGGCGCCTTCTACGGTCTCGGCGCGATCTTTGCGCGGGGTGCGGGGCTGGGGGATGCCGGCACGGCCTTTCTCATGAGCGCCACGATCCTCGGGGGCATCGCCTTCCAGTGGCCGCTGGGGCGCCCCTCCGACATAATCGACCGCCGCAAGGTGATTGTCGCCTGTCTGATCGCCACGCTCGGGACGACCTTCGCTATTTTTGCGGTAGCCGAGGGGAGAGCCCAGCTGATGCTGGCGGGCGCGCTGTTCGGCGGTGCGTGCTTCGCGCTCTATCCGCTCTGCGTGGCGCATACCAACGATCATCTGTCCTCCGCGCAGCGGGTGAGCGCGACCGGCGGCCTGGTCCTCGTCTATTCGCTCGGTGCGGTCATGGGGCCGCTACCGGCAGCGGCCGTCATGGACGCCGTCGGCCCCCACGGTCTCTTCCTCTTCATTGGCTTGTGTGCGCTGGCCGTGACGCTCTTCGCCATCCGCAGGCTCTTCGTTTCGCCTCCCGTTCCGGGAGAGCGCCAGCATCGCTACCTGATCCTGCCGCGCACCACGCCGCTGGCCGCGCAGCTCGATCCGCTTTCCCCCGAGAGATAGGGCGGATGGCCCAAGTTCAGCCGATGAGGGGCCGGCCCGATCGACACTCGAACCGCGCGACGTTCCGCGATGAGGCGAGCCGCCGCCGCTCGCATCGTGAAGTCACGCTGGCGGGCGAGGTCGCTGCAGGTGAAAGGACATGGGAATGACAGGCGCCGCGAACCCTCCTGCCGGGAGCGATACGGCGAGGCCGGTCCTGCGCCGCGCCATCGCCGCATCGGCGCTCGGCAATGCTACCGAATGGTTCGACTACGGCATCTACGCCTACGGCGTCACCTATATCTCCGCGGCCCTGTTTCCCGGCAGTGTCGACGAAGCGATCCTCTTCGCGCTGGCGACCTTCGCGATTTCGTTTCTGGTGCGGCCGCTGGGCGGCCTGTTCTGGGGGCCGCTTGGCGACCGGCTCGGCCGCAAGCGGATATTGGCGTCGACCATCCTGCTGATGTCGGCTGCGACCCTGTGCGTCGGCCTGATTCCGACCTACGCTTCCATCGGCTTTTGGGCACCTGCACTGCTCATCCTGTGCCGGATGGTCCAGGGCTTCTCCACCGGCGGCGAATATGGCGGTGCCGCAACGTTCATGGCTGAATATGCCCCTGACGACCGGCGGGGTTTCTTCGGCAGTTTCCTCGAGTTTGGCACACTCGCCGGCTTTTCGCTTGGCGCGGGCCTGATGCTCGCCTTCTCGCTCCTGCTTGGCGACGAGGCGATGCATCAGTGGGGCTGGCGCGTCCCCTTCCTCGCCGCCGCCCCCATGGGCCTCGTCGGCATGTACCTGCGCTCCCGACTGGAGGATACGCCTGTCTTCCGCGCGGCGGGGCTCGCAACCGAGAAACCGGAAGCCGCATCGGTGTCGACGATCGTCCGAACCCATTGGCGACCATTGCTGGTGGTCGGCGGTCTCGTCGTTGCCCTCAACGTCGTCAACTATACGCTTCTCACCTACATGCCGACCTACCTGCAGCGGCGCATCGGTCTCTCCGCCAACGAGGCGCTGATCGTGCCGATCATCGGCATGCTGTTCATGATGTTCTTCCTGCCGTTCGCCGGCCGCCTCTCCGACCGGATCGGTCGGCGCCCCATGTGGCGGATCTCATTGATCGGCCTGTTCCTGCTCGTGACGCCGCTCTACATGCTGATGGCGACGGGGCTGATCGGAGCGATCGTCGGCTTTGTCCTCATGGGTCTCCTCTACGTCCCGCAACTCGCCACCATTTCGGCGACTTTTCCGGCGCTGTTCCCCACCCACGTCCGCTTTGCGGGTTTCGCGCTCGCCTATAACGTATCCACCTCCATATTCGGCGGGACGGCACCTGCCGTCGGCAGCGGCCTCATCAGATTGACGGGGAACGAGCTCATGCCGGCCTATTACATGATGGCGTCCTGCCTGGTCGGTCTCATTGCGCTGCGCTTCATGCCCGAAACGGCAGGCCGTTCACTGAACGTCGATCCCTTCGCGAGCACGGGGCATGAGATCGGTTCGGCACGCTTGGCGGCATCAGGCGGTTCGCGCCGGTCCATCCGCGACCCGGCGCGATGATCGCGAACAGGTTCTTCCCGGCGATTGGCCGGCTTAGGACTCGCCCGCCTCTGTTCCTGGTCCTTCCGCTCGTCCTGGCCCAGTCGTGTACGAAGCCCGACGAAGCCATGCCGTTCAAGGTCCATCTGGATGCGTCGGGGGGAATGTGCCAGGTCATCGTGGAAGGGCGAGCGCTGAGCGATGCCCGGCTGCGCAATGTCGCTGCCGAGCGCCGGCACGACCATCGCTTCGCCAGAGTGATCGGTGCTCCCGGAGGGGCCGATCCCGACTGCGTCGGCCGGATCGAGAAGATCCTGAAAAACGCCGGTTTCGAAGCCGTCAACTTCGTGACCGAAAAGCCGATTTCGGACCCGAACCTGTAGCGGGGCTCTCCTGCAACCGATTGGCGCCTCAAGCCGTCTTGAGTTTGTGCAGACGCGGTCTCTCAGCGTCGTCCAGCATATTGACGACGGCAGCCGCGGCCTGCGGTTTGCCGAACAGCCATCCCTGAAGCCGGCCGCAGCCAGCCATCCTTGCCAACCGGGCCTGACCATCGGTCTCGATCCCTTCCGCGCAAATCTCCAGATTGCAGGCTCTGGCAAGTCCCGTGATCGAGACCAGCATTTCTCGCGCCTTGGCATCATGTTCGATCGGCGCGATGAAGGTCTTGTCTATCTTCAAGCGATCCAGTTGGAACTGCTGCAAATATCCGATGCTGGCAATGCCGGTCCCGAAATCGTCGAGGGCGATCCTGATACCCAGAGCGCGCAGGCTATTGACCACCTCTACGGCCCTTTGGGGGTGGCGTAGCATCAGGCTTTCCGTGATCTCCAGCTCCAGGCGTTCCGGCGGAAACCCTGTCTCTTCGAGCGCCGTGCGGACATCGTCGAGCAGGCCGCCGTCCCAGAACTGGGCAGGCGAGAGGTTGATGGCGAGGTCGAGGTTGGTGTGGCGCATAGCCTGACAGGCCGCCATCAGCACCTGCCGGCCGATGGCATTGATGAGGCCGCTCATTTCCGCAATCGGAATGAAGACGTCGGGCGGTACATGCCCGTGCAAGGGATCCGACCAGCGTGCGAGCGCCTCGACCGCAACCGTGACGCCAGTCCCGGCATCGATGATCGGCTGATAGTGGACGAATATCTCCTCCTTCTCGATGGCCTGGCGCAAATCGCTCTCCAGCCGGAGGCGAAGGTGAAGGTTTTCGTCGAGCGCCGGCGCATATACCCGGGCGCAGTTCTTGCCGTCGGCTTTGGCTGCGTACATCGCCACGTCGGCCGGGCGCATCATTTCATCCTGGGTGTCGGCCGGAGCGCCAGCCGCCTCCGCAAAACCGATGCTGATGCCGAGTTTGATATTGTAGGCGCCGAGTGAAAACGGCTGGACGAACTGGCCCAGGATCGCCTCGGCGATCTTGTTAACATCGTCGGCTTGGCCGGAGCGCACGAGCACGGCAAACTCGTCGCCGCCCGCCCGTGCGACGAAGGCTTCCCCGACCGCGGACCGGATACGCCGCGCAGTCTCCCGAAGCAGCAGGTCGCCGGCGCCGTGGCCATAGAGATCGTTCGCGTTCTTGAAGCCGTCGAGATCCATGAACAGCAAGGAGAGCCGTTCGCCCTGGGCGAGCCATTCGCTGGTCCGCGCGACGAGGGCGCGGCGGTTGGGCAGTCCGGTCAGCGCATCATGCTCCGACAAATGCCGGGCCCGCAATTCGCTTCGCTGCAGATCGTCGATGGCCCTGGCGCCGCGGCGAAGAACGAGGCCCGCGGCCACGAGCGCGACGAGCGCCATGACACCGATCGCGGGTGCGAGCCGCTGCCGCAGCAGGGTGCCGGGCCGATGCGGCAGCCAGGTGAGCCAGCCGATCGCCTGACCGCCGAAGCCCTTGATGGCGACCTTCGGGCGCAAGGCCGAAGGTGCCGCTGCAAGCCGCATGTCCTTCTGGATGAAGTCGCGGGTGAACTCGGCGAGGACATCCCTATCGACGACGCGCGCGATCACGATGAGCTTGGTGGGACCGTCCGGCAGCGTGACCTTGTGCGTCAGTGGCACCACCGCAGCCGTCGCGAAAAGATAGACGCGTCCGTCCGCGCGCGTAAAACCGCTGACGATAGGAGAGCCGTCAGTCGGCATGCGGCGGACCATCCGTATCGACGCCTCGAAATCCGGTCCCAGCCGCTGCCGCGCGGTGCTCGCCTGGGGAGCACGGTCACGGAAACTGAAGATGGTCCTGTCCTGTCCATCGAGGACGAAAATATCGTTGTAACCCTGCGTCCGCCCGAGAAAGGCGACGACATTGTCGTCCATCCAGTCGGCATCGAAGTTCCGGCCCAGGTGGCGAACGGCATCGTCCCACTTCGCATAGTCTTGAAGATCATGGCGAACCATGGCGGTCGCCGTCGCAAGGACGTTGACGAGGGCCTGTTCCTCCCGTTCCAGCTGCATTGTGTCCTGGGCGCGGGCACCGACGAACAGAAGCAGAATAGTACAGCCCAGGCAGGTGCCCGTGAGCAGCAGCAAGGGCCAGAAATAGCCGAATGGGATGTGGCCGCGAAGACGGCGAACTGCGGCGACCATAGGGTAACCATAGCTCGTCTTGGTTAAGGTTCTCCTGCCTTCCCTATGCGGCACAACCGGTCATCGCCGGATGGTTCGTTAACGCCATCGCTTGCGGTCTCCCGCACGCTTTACCGCCCCTCCCGGGGGCCTCAGAACGGGAAGAAAAACTGGATCGCGACAATCGCCGCGGTGCATGTGATCAAATTGAGCGGCAGGCCGACGCGGACGAAGTCCATATAGCGATAGCCGCCCATCTGATAGACGATGACGTTGGTCTGGTAGCCGAACGGGGTGGCAAAGGCGGCGCTCGCCGCCATCATCACGGCGACCAGGAAGGGCCGGGGGCTGACTGCGAGGCTTTCGGCGAGCGCCACCGCAACCGGCGTGACCAGAACGGCGACCGTCGCATTGGACAGGAGTTCGGTCAGCACCATCGTCACGAGATAGAGAACGATCAGCGCGACGAGCGGGCTCAGCCCGTGGACGCCCGCGATCAGCAGCCGCGATGCGGCGTCGGCGAGCCCGCTTTCCTCCATGGCGATGCCGATGACCACCATGCCTGCGATGAGAATGAGGATCTCTGGCTTCAGACCGCTATAGGCTTCGTCGGCGCTGATCACGCGCAGCAGGATGAGCAGCACCGCGCCGGCAAAGGCGGTGGCGGCAATGGGCGCCACGTTGAGCGCGGCGAGAGCGATCGCGCCGACGAACACCGCGAGCGCGGTGAGCGCCTTGCGGAGCTTGAGCGGCCGCTTTTCGGCAAAAAGGCTTGCGTCTCCGACCTGCGCGCTGGCGATATGAGTGATGTCCACCGGCGGGGCATCGCCTTCGCGATCCTCATGCTTGAGCAGCCTGCCGCTGATGAGGAACAGGTAAAGCCCGCCGACCAGGGCCATCGGCAGTCCCACGGGCGTGATCTCGAACATGCCGAAGCGTGGCTGTCCGGCGATGCGCGCCATGTCGTCGACGAGAAGATTGGTCGACGTGCCGATCAGGGTACAGCAGCCGGTGAGCACCGTGATATAGGACAGCGGCATCAGATAGCGTTTCGGCGAGAGCCGGAGGGCATTGGCGACATCGCGGATCACGGGGGCGCCGAGCACGACGATCGGCGTGCTGTTGAGAAAACAGGAGACGCCGCCGATCATCGAAAGCAGCAGCCATATGCCCTTGGCGCCCATCCGCTGGCACAGTGCGACACCCAGACTGATGGCCCGGTCGAGCAGGCCTGAAAGCTCGAGCGCGTAGGCGATGACGAATAGCGACGCCAGGGCGATGATCGCCGGACTGGCGAATGCTCCCTGGACCTCCGACGGCCGCACGACCCCGGTCATCAGGAGGATTGCGGCCCCGGTCAGCGCCACGACATCGGCGCGAAGCCGATCCCAGATCAGCATCGCGACGACCCCGCCGAGCACGAGCAGCGTCAGAACTTGGTCCAAAGTCATCGCGCACCTGCCTCGAACGATGCCGTGCGTGTGTCAATGACGAGCCCGCTTGGGTCGCCGCGATTATGGTCTGGAGCGAGATCGCCGTTTTGCCTATCAAGGTCCCGATGCAGGAGCCAAGCCCCAGGACCAGCCGCCTCGTGATCGCCGCCGCGCTTACCGCCGCGGCCGCGATTGGCACGGCGGGCTTCCTGCTCGGGCGATCGACGTCGCCCGGTCCAGGACCATCGGTCGAGGTCGCGCCGCAGCCGGCCGCGACCGCACAATCAACCCCCGCGCCGCAGCCGCGCACCTTGAGCCGCGCGGATATCATCGCGCTTGGCGATCGCGCGGCCGATGTCCTGTCGTCCGGGCGCACCGTGTCGCCGGAGGTCGCCGGCCTCGCCGGACGCCACTTCGACCTCGCCATCCCGTTCGGGTGCAGCGGTCCGTCGCCCGACGGCGTGGACCTGCCCCTGGGCTGGCGCTACGACACCGGGACTAAAGCCCTGCGCATCCATGTGTCGCTGACCGAATGGCAGGCTCAGGAATGGAATCTCGCCGACCCTTCGGTTGCTTCCCGAAAGATGGAAGGCTTGTGGATCAGCTGGCCATGGTCTTCCTCGGAAGTCTGCCCGGAGCATGGCGGACAGGCGGGCGCAACGGACGCCCAGCCGATAACCCTGCCCGGACAGACGCTGGCGGTCGGTCGGTTCGTGCCCGTCAGTTCCGATGGCAAGGAGCGGGCTCAACGCGCCTTCGATATCGTCAAGCAGGTGGCGCCGCAGCAATTGAACGCGGAGCGGGGCTTTGTCCTGAGGCTCACCGGCCGCATCGACAAATTGCCCGGCGGTCAGCCGGTTCGGTGTATCCAGCCCGCGGGGATCGAGCAAAAGCCCATCTGTCTGGTCGCTGTCTCCCTCGAAGAGGTGCGGGTGCAGAATCCTGTTTCTGGAGATACGGTCGCCATCTGGTCGATCGGGCAGGCCGCTCGGGAGGAGTGAGCAAAGCCGGGGCCCCTGGCTCCGGCACGTTTCATGGTGTCGCCGGCCCCTCGGCGAGATGCTGGACCGAGCGTTTGATCACGAGCACATCGCATGCCGAGTCCCGCATAATGGCGACCGCGTTCGAGCCCATCAGGCGTTCGATGACACCGAAATGCGCGCCGACAATGACCAGGTCCGCGTCCCGTGCGTTCGCCTCGGCGACCACTTCGGCCGCGATGCGTCCCTGACGAACGACCACGGAGACGGTGTCGTTCGGTCGATCGAGAATGGTCACCAATCTGGTCAACTCTTTTAATGCATCCGCGCGTGCGCCCGCTTCAAACTCGGCCCGCAGATAGCGCGAGTAGCGCGTGGGCAGGGTAGGCAGCACGTGCAGGAGGCGCACATCCGCTCCCGTTGTATCGGCAATCGATCGCGCACCCTCAATGACCCGCATGGCGCCATCGGCGTCCAGAACATCGATCGCTACGAGAATCGTCTTGATTGTCATCGGCCATGCCTCCTTGCCGTTTGAACTCGCGGCGAACAGCCTCCGGAAAATAGCGAACGCAATTGCAGCCGCCGATCCGGAACAATCCCAATTGCAGGGGCGGAGGTCGCATGGCGAACTCACGCCCTGGAGGGCTCTATGACGCGGATCACGATGATCGACGGTCACCCGGACCCAGACCCGGCCCGCTTCGTCCATGGGCTCGGTGATGCCTATGCGGCGGGCGCCGAGGCGGGGGTTCACGAGGTTCGCCGTATCGACATCGGCGCACTGGACTTCCCCATCCTGCGCTCGGAAAAGGAATGGCACGAGACCGAGCCGGTGGCCGCGATCCGGCATGCCCAGACCGACATCCGCTGGGCGGATCACCTCGTGATCCTCTATCCCTTGTGGCTCGGCGACATGCCTGCGCTCCTGAAGGCTTTCCTCGAGCAGGTCTTGCGGCCCGGCTTTGCGATCGACGAAGCCGCTGCGGGCGCGCAGGCCAAGCTGCTGACGGGACGGTCCGCGCGGATCATCGTGACGATGGGCATGCCGGCGCCGCTCTATCGTTTCTTCTATCGCGCGCCGAGCCTGAGGAGCCTCAGGCGCAATCTGCTAAATTTCGTCGGTGTCAGACCGGTCCGTGCTTCGATCATCGGCAGCGTCGAGAGGAGCGCGGAGCGTCGGCAGAAATGGTTGCAGGAGGTTCGCTTGCTCGGCGAGGCTGCGCGCTAGCCGATCGGCGCCCCGATCGCGCGGGAGCACCGCAACAGGCGCCATCATAGGCCGCCGCCGATCATCGATCTTATCGGTCCCGCTAGTGCCGGATCGCAAGGGACGCCAGAGCACACGGCTCCGGGTACTCGGGAACGCCGGAGAAAGGGAAGGGGGAGCGAAGGGCTGACGCTGCCGAAGGTGCAGCCAGCCTGGAGTCCTACCATGTCCGATCTCTTCGATACCGCGATGGCGGCCGAACGCCGCGCGGCCACGATTCTCGCCGATCGCCTTCGCTCGACCGGCCCGATCACCCGCGCAGACCTCAATGCGGCAATGGCCGAGGGCTATGGCGGAACGGACGCCGACGGGTTCTGGACCCAGCGCGACAGTTTCGAGATCCTCGAACATGCGCTCGCCCACCATCTTCAGTTCGGACCCTATCCGCTCCGCTCGCCGGGCGACGTCGCCGCCGCCTGCGACCTCATCGAGCGGCTGCCCACCCAGACCGTGCGCAGCGAGGACCAGATCGAATGGCAGCAGTTCTCGACCCCGGTCGACCTCGCAGCGGTCGCGGTCCTCCTGGCCAATGTCCAGGCCGACGACGTCATCCTCGAGCCGAGCGCGGGCAACGGTCTCCTCGTCGCGCACTGCCGGGACTTCGCGGCCCTCCAGCTCAACGAATATGCGCCCGTTCGCCGCGCGCGGCTCGCCCATGCCTTCCCCGACGCCATAGTCACGGGCCATGACGGCGCGGCGATCAACTCGACGCTGGCGGAGGCGCATCGCCCCAGCCTGATCCTCATGAACCCGCCATTCTCCCGCTCGGTCGGGCTCGGTGCCGACGCGCATGCCGCCGTCCGTCACCTGCAGGCGGCGCTGCGCCGGTTGCAGGCCGGCGGCCGGCTCGTCGCGATCATGCCCGACTGGTTCGGACCCAATGCGCGGATGCGCGATCTGTTCGAGACCACCCTGCGCGATGTCACCGTCCGGACCTCGGTGCGCCTCGAGAAATGCTATCTGAAGCATGGTACCTCGATCGCGGTCAGGCTCTTCGTCATCGACAAGGTGCCGGGGACGGCCATTCCCGCGACGATCCAACGCGCTTCCATCCGCGACCTCATCGGCGCGCTGACGATCCACGATCGCGGTGTACTCGGCGGCGCCCCGGCGGTTGCCCCGAAACGATCGGGCAGTCCCTCATTGTTCCGTGCGATGAAGAGCAATCGCGCGCAGCCGCGCCCCTATCACGCCCCGGTTCGCAATAATGTCCTTCCGGTCGACTACAGCCCGCTCGATGCGCCGGCACCGCTGCTCGAACAGGTCGGCGTCTATCTTCCCTATCGGCCGAGCCGGATCGTCTTCGATGCGGCTGGCGAGCATCCGACCGCACTGGTCGAATCCGTGGCGATGGGCTCGATCGCGGCACCGATCCCCGCCTATGTGCCCAGGCTCCCCGAGCGGACGGTCTCCGAACGTTTGCTCTCGGCCTCGCAGCTCGAGACCGTGGTCTATGCCGGGCACGCCTGGGACCAGTTTCTCCCCGGACGCTTCAGGCCCGCCAAGGAAGGCGTCGGGCTCGAAGAAGCTGAGGACGGCCGCGCCTATCGCAGCGGCTATTTCCTTGGCGACGGCACCGGGGCGGGGAAGGGGCGGCAGGTCGCGGCCTGCATCCTCGACAGCTGGCTTGCCGGACGCCGGCGCAACATCTGGGTGTCCAAGAATGAGGCGCTCCTCGAAGACGCTCGCCGCGACTGGACCGCGCTCGGCGGGCTAGCCGCAGACATCCAGCCGCTCGCCAACTGGAAGATCGACCAGGCGATCCCGCTCGAGCAGGGCGTGCTCTTCGTCACCTATCCGACGCTCCGTTCGGCGCGCGGCGACCATAGCCGCCTGCAGCAGATCATCGACTGGGCAGGCGAGGACTTCGGAGGCGTGATCGGCTTCGACGAGGCCCATGAGATGGGCGGCGTCGCCGGCGGGGAGGGCGCCCTCGGCAAGAAGGAAGGCTCGCAGCAGGGCATCTGCGGCGTGCTCCTGCAGAACCATCTTCCCGGTGCCCGCGTGCTCTATGCGTCGGCGACCGGCGCATCCGACGTCAATAATCTCGCCTATGCCGTGCGGCTTGGTCTGTGGGGACCGGAAACCGCCTTCAGTAACCGCGAGCAGTTCATCTCGGGCATCCGCAAGGGCGGCATCGCGGCTATGGAACTGGTCGCGCGCGATCTCAAGGCGCTCGGTCTCTACACGGCCCGGGCGCTGAGTTTCGCCGGCGTCGAATATGACATCCTGCGCCACGAGCTCAGCTCCCAGCAGATCGCGATCTACGACGCCTATGCCGATGCCTGGGGCATCATCCACCGCAACATGGAACATGCGCTCGAGCTGACCGCGGTGGTCGACGGGCTTGAAAATGCCACGCTCAACAGCGGCGCCAAGGCGTCGGCACGTTCGCGCTTCGAATCCACCAAGCAGCGCTTCTTCGGCCAACTCCTCCTCAGCATGAAGCTGCCGACCGTGATCGCCGCGGTGAAGGGGCATCTCGCCGCCGGCCAATCGGTGGTTCTCCAGCTCGTGACCACCGCGGAATCGATCCTCGATCGGCGGCTGGGCGAGCTCTCGCCGGACGAGCGCGCAAATTTGGAAATTGATCTGAGCCCTCGCGAGTACATCTAATGTGGAGCTCCACATTACACATATTCTTTGCAGTCGCAGTTTATGTCGAGCGTGGCGGCGAGAGACGCAGGTTTCCTTCGGTTTTCCATGATTTCACTCCAGATAATTACGGTTCCCTCGACCTGAACAAGTCGAAGGAACCAACATGCGATCAAGATCATTATTGTCGTTTCGAGCGGCCCGGCTCCGGGTCGAAGACCCGCCCAGTCACGACGCTCTACTCACCGCATTCCTCTCCTCTCTGTCGCTCGACGAGAGGTCAGGCAGTGCGATTCTGTTTGGCGCTGCGGCCCGTCATTTCCTGCATTGGATGGAACTGCATGGGATCGCGATCCGCACGATCGACGATCGGACCGTTCGGCGGTTCGAGAAGCATCGGTGCCGTTGCCACCGGTATTCGGCGCAGCAGCCAGTCTATAAGGCGGACATTGCAGCGCGAGTCAGGCGCTTCGTCCGCTTCCTGGAGGATCAAGGCTACGTCGGTGTCGACGACGGGATCGACGATCTGCCACGGCACCTCGCCGACTATTTCGATGGGATCGATCGCTTGCAACTCGCGCAAGGACCGGCCCAGTCCTATCGATCCGAGGCCGAGCATTTCGCGGCCTGGCTTCGCATTGCGCGACGACAATGGGCCGATATCGATGACACGATCATCGACCAGTACGGCGCGCATGATTGTCGATGTCCGGTCTGGCGCAAGCGAGGCAAGCTTGTTGCCTCGGGCGCGAAGCGGCGGCGGCGAGGCGCTCGGCACTTCGTCGAGTTCTTGCGCGACCGCGGTGTCATCCCTTCAGTCGAACTGGTGTCGGATGACGACCCGCACATGGCGGCATATCTGGCATGGCTCAAGCAACACCGCGGCGCGACCGATGAGACGATCCGGCGCTACCGGGCCGATATCAGGCGGCTCGCGCCTATGCTCGGCGAGCCTTCACAATGGGATGCAGCCGTCCTCAGACGGGCGTTTCAACAACGAAGCAAGGAGACGCCGGGTTCGGCATCACTGCTCGTCACGATAATACGGAGCTATATTCGGTTCCTGGTCGTGCAGGGTATTTGCCGTCCAGCTTTGTTGCACGCGATCCCATCAGTGCAACGCTACCGTCTTTCGACGCTGCCCCGGCACGTTAACCCGGCAACGATCGAGCAGATCATCGGCGCATGTCCGACTGATCGCCCGGTGGAAGTTCGGGACAAGGCCATCATTCTCCTGCTCGCCCGGCTTGGCCTGCGTGCCGGTGATATTCGGGATATGCACCTCGACGATATCGACTGGCGCTCGGGCCACCTGACGGTCAAGGGCAAGACGCGTCGGCCTGATCGCCTGCCATTGCCTCAGGACGTCGGTGACGCGATCCTGGACTACATTGCCACGGCGCGTCCCAAGACCGCCGATCCGCATCTGTTCGTGCGCGCGCAAGCCCCGTTCCGTTCGTTCCGCTCATCGGCGGAGATCGCCGGCATCGTTGCACGCACGCATGAGCGCGGCGGGATCGAAGGCGTGCCGACCGGATCGCACATTTTCCGGCATTCGCTTGCCACCAACTTGCTGCGCGCGGGCGCAGGGCTGGAGTCCGTTGGAACGATCCTGCGCCACAGCTCGCCCGAGACCACCGCCATCTACGCCAAGGTCGACCTGCCGATGCTCATGAAAATCGCGCAGCCATGGCCGGGAGAACCGTCATGCTGAGCACGCAGATTGCCAGATACGTCTCGCTGTATCGCAGCTTGGGGCGGAAGTTCTCGGAACAGGAACGACTGCTGCGCCAATACGCCGCTTTCGCTGAACGCTTCGGTGACCGGCACACCCGAGTGCAGCGCATCTACGACTGGTGCCACACGGCAAGCTCGCAAAACGTGGCTCGCCATAGGTACGACGCTGCTCGTAACTTCAGCCTTTTCGCTCATGCCGAGGACCCAGACAACGAAGTCCCGCCTGTCGGCGTTTTCGGCCGGGGGAAGCGGCCACGTCCCACTCCGACCATAATCGAAGCGGACCAGGTGCGGGCGATCATGGCGGCGGCATTGAACGTTCCGCCCCATGGCACGATTAGCCCATACACGTACCATTACCTGTTCGGCCTGCTCGCGGCGACAGGTCTCCGGATTTCCGAGGCTCTCGCGCTACAGTGCAACGATCTGGTCGAGGATGGGCTGGTCGTCCGCAACGGCAAGTTCGGCAAGCAGCGACTGATCGCCTTGCAGCCATCGACGCGCCAAGCACTCGAAGCCTACATTGCGATCCGCGCGAAGCACCCGGCCAAGTGTAATGACCTGTTCGTCACTATCCGGGGGCGGGCGCCGCACAAGGTGCGCGCCCACGTCGTGTTCGTCAGGTTGGCCCGGCTTCTCGGATATCGTGGAGCAACCGGTACGGCAGGCATGCGACTCCACGATCTGCGACATACGTTCGCTGTTCGCTCGCTTGAGTCCTGCCCGCGTGACAGGGAGGCCATTGCCCACCACATGGCCGGTCTCAGTGTCTACCTGGGGCACGCGTCGATCGCCAACACGTACTGGTATCTCGAAGCCACGCCAGTGCTGCTGCGCGACATTGCGGCTGCAAGCGAGCAACTTTTTCAAGGAGAAGCGGCATGACGGCGCTTGCTCCCCATCTCTCGGCATATCTGCGGGAACATCTGCCGCGCGAACGCGCCGTCAGCCCGCACACGGTGAAGACCTATGCCAACTGCTTCGTCCTCCTCGTCCAGTTCGCTGCCGATCGGCTGAAGCGCCGACCGACCGATCTCGAGGTTGAGGATCTCGGCACAGACATGATCATGGCCTTCCTCGATCATGTGGAGATCGGCCGCGGCAGCTGCGTGCGGACCCGCAATGGCAGGCTCGCCGCGATCCGATCCTTCTTCCGATACATCGAGTACCGGATTCCAGCCTGCCTCGATCAGGCACTCCGTGTCAGAGCAATCCCGACCAAGAAGACAGACAAGGCGCTGATCGATTACCTCGACCGGGCCGAGATCAAGGCTTTGCTCGATACACCCGATCCCCGGACACGCCTCGGCACCCGTGATCGCGCGATGCTGCATCTTACCTATGCTGGCGGACTGAGGGTGTCGGAACTCGTAACGCTGCAACTGGGCGATTTCCCGGACCGCTCCCTGTCCACCATGCACATCATGGGCAAAGGGCGACGTGAACGGGTCCTGCCGCTGTGGAAGGAGACCCAGATCGCATTGCGCGCATGGCTTGCGATCCGGCCTCAAGTTGAGGTCACCGAGATTTTCCTCAATGCCAACGGGCAGCCGATGACCCGCGACGGATTTGCGTTCCGATTGGCCGAGCACGTCAAGACGGCAGCGACGAAGCAGCCGTCGATCCTTGGGAAGCGCGTCACACCCCACGTGCTTCGTCATTCTTGCGCGATGCACACGCTCGCGGCGACGGGGGACATTCGCAAGGTCGCATTATGGCTCGGCCACGCCAGTATCCAGAGCACCGAGACCTACTTGCGCGCCGATCCCGAAGAGAAGCTGCAGATTCTCGCAGCCCACGGTGCCCCTGCGATCAAGCCGGGGCGCTTCAAGCCGCCTTCCGACGCCTTGATCACAATGCTCACCGACGTTCGAAGGCGGGCCTGACCCGTCTTCGAACACTCCCTCTAACCCGCATATTATCTGGAGTGAAATCATGGAAAACCGAAGGAAACCTGCGTCTCTCGCCGCCACGCTCGACATAAACTGCGACTGCAAAGAATACATTATCGACTACCTCGAGCGCGCGTTCCCGACGCGGCAGATGCGCATCTTCAAGGACGACACCGGCACGCCGCGCTCGCTGCCGATGGTGGGGGACGACGGCCATCCCGTCTACAATCCCGAAGCGCAGGCAGCGCGCGATGCGCTCATCGAAAAGCTTTGCGCCATGCCGCCCATCATGTCCGCGCTCGACGCCCTGCTCGAGCATTTCGGGCACGACACCGTCGCCGAGGTCACCGGACGCACCAAGCGGCTCATCACCGCGAGCGACGGCCGGCAGAAGCTCGAGAGCCGGTCGGCCCGCACCAGCCAGGCCGAAGCCGCCGCCTTCATGGCCGGCAAGAAGCGGATGCTCGTCTTCTCCGACGCCGGCGGCACCGGCCGGAGCTATCATGCCTCGCTCGACGTCCTGAACCAGGAGCAGCGCGTCCATCTGCTCCTCGAACCCGGCTGGCGCGCCGATCGCGCGATCCAGGGTCTCGGCCGGACGCACCGCACGCATCAGGCGACCACCCCGCTGTTCCGGCCGGTGACAACCGACTGCAAGGGCGAGCTGCGCTTCACCAGCACGATCGCGCGGCGCCTCGACAGCCTGGGCGCGCTCACGCGCGGCCAGCGGCAGACCGGCGGGCAGGGACTGTTTGACCCGGCCGACAATCTCGAAAGCGAATATGCCTGCGCCGCGCTCCTCTCCTGGTTCGACCTGCTCGCAGCGGGCAAGCTCACGAGCACGACGCTCGACGATTTCCAGCACCGTACCGGCCTGGAGCTTGTCGACAAGGACGGCGTCCTCAAGGACGAGATGCCTCCGATCCAGCGCTGGCTCAACCGCATCCTCGCGTTGCCGATCATGCTCCAGAACAGCATCTTCGACGAATTCCTGTCGCTGATCGAAACCCGCGTCTCGGCTGCGCGCGAAGCGGGACGGCTCGATGTGGGCGTCGAGACGATCCTCGTCGACCAGGCGACGCTCATCGACGACGTCGTGCTGCGCACCGATGCACGGACTGGCGCCACCTCGCATCTCCTCACCATCGAGATCGCGCGGCGCCGCAATCCGGTCTCGCTCGAACGCATCCTGCGCATTGCCGATGGTGACGCGAGCGCCGCCTTCATGATCAACCGCAAATCCGGCAAGGCGGCGCTGCGGACCCGGGCGCGCTCGCTCATGGAGGAGAAGGAGGGCACGCCGATCCCGCGCGTCGAGATGATGCGGCCGACCCGCAACGAATATATGCGCGAGGATGACCTCTACGAATCCTCCTGGGAGGAGGTCGATCGCGAGACCTTCAGCGCCGAATGGTCGGCGGAAGCCGAGGTCGCCCGCGAGACCGTCGACAGCGAGACGATCCGGCTGGCGACGGGCCTGCTATTGCCGATCTGGTCGGCGCTGCCGAGCGACCACATGGCGGTCAATCGCATCGTCGATGGGGAAGGGCGCTCGTGGCTCGGACGCCTCGTTTTTGACGATCATGTGCCCCAGCTCTTCACCAAGCTCGGGATCGATCGAACCGAGACGCTTCCCCCCGATGCCATCGCGAAGGCGGTGTCCGCGGGGCGCAGCATCGACGTCTCGCACCCGTTCCCGCTCACCATCAAGCGCTCCGTTGTCAACGGAGCGCCGCGCATGGAGCTCGTCGGCTGTCCTCACGACCGCCTGGCATGGCTGAAATCGATCGGCTGCTTCACCGAGATCATCCAGTATCGCACCAGGATCTTCGTGCCCATGCCGTCGGCCGGGACGATCCTCGGACAGCTCCTCGCCTAGCTTCCAGCCTGGTGCAGCCCATGCAAACGAGACGTTCGGGCACCGCCCTGAAATCGGCGAGTATGCCGAGGGGCCGTCTCAGCGCGTAGGGATGGCCGATGATGTCGGTGATCGGGCATCACGCTGATGATCTTCAGCCCATTTAGCCATGGCGATCAGCACCGGCTCAAGACTCTTGCCTCTCGGGGTGAGCGCGTAATCGACGCGCGGCGGAATTTCGCCATGATCCCTGCGCGTCAGCAACCCACTCGCCTCCATCTCCCTCAAGGTCTTGGCGAGCGTTCGGTGGGTGATGCCGCCAAGGTCACGCTGGAGCTGGTTGAACCGGCGGGACCCCTGTAACAGCCAGTAAATGATCATCGGCCGCCATTTGCCCGACAGAAACTCCAACGTTGTCTCGGCGGGGCAACCTTTGGGCTGATCAGGTGTCTTCTCTCTGATAGTCTCAGGCTCGTTCCTCACGGCAGCGACTCCAACTTACAGTATCCTTCAGGACCGTACTTGCCTTCAGTATATTGCGTTACTTAATGTACGGCATGACGCAATAAAAGCCCCGGCAGCCGGGCTTGCCCAAGGCTGCCCTTGAAAGCAGTGCCATGAAGACACTTGTCGACATTCTCCGCTCCAGCGGCAGCCATTGGGTTGGCGATGGGTTCCCCGTCCATTCGCTGTTCAGCTATCATGGCGACACGAAGGCGATCAGCCCCTTTCTGCTGCTCGATTACGCGGCGCCTTACATGTTCGAGCCCAACGCGGCCTCGCCGCGCGGCGTCGGCCAGCACCCCCATCGCGGATTTGAGACCGTGACCATCGTCTATGATGGCGAGGTCAGCCACCGGGACTCGAGCGGCGGCGGCGGCACCATCGGTGCAGGCGACGTCCAGTGGATGACGGCGGCCGGCGGTATCATCCACGAAGAATATCATTCGGAAGGCTTCTCCAAGACGGGCGGCCCGTTCCACATGGTCCAGCTTTGGGTGAACCTGCCCGCAAACGACAAGATGAAGCCCGCCTCCTATCAGGGCATCACGGCGGATCAGATCCCGACGATCGCCATCGATGGCGGCACCGCACGGATCATCGCGGGGGAACTGGACGGCATGAGCGGCCCCGCGCGGACCTTCTCGCCGATCAATCTGTGGGACATGCGGCTTGAGGCCGACAAGGATGTGCGCCTCGCCCTGCCGGAAGGACATAATGCGATGATCGCGGTCCTTTCGGGTCACATCACCGTGGATGGCGAGGGTGTCGGCGCGGCCGAGATCGCGCGCCTTTCGGTCGAAGGTGAAGACGTGACCCTTCACACCGATGGCAAGGCCATGATCCTGGTGATGACCGGCGAGCCGATCGACGAGCCCGTCGTCGGTTACGGTCCATTCGTGATGAACAGCGAGGCTGAAATCCGCACCGCGATCGATGACTTCAATTCCGGCCGTTTTGGGAAAGCGGCTGCCTGATACGCGAAATCCCCTCTGTCGCCTTGGGATAAGAGGAATAACCCGCAAAGGAGCAGGACTATGACAAGTGAAACCCGGCGCGATCCGCTCAAGGACCATTTGCTGACGCCTGAGAATTCTGCGTTCATCATCATCGACTATCAGCCAATTCAGATATCCTCGATCCGCTCGATGGATCCGCAGGAGATGGTCTTCAACCTCGTCAGTTCCGCCAAGGCCGCTCTCAACTACGATGTGCCGATCGTGCATTCGACCGTGAACGTGCAGACCGGGGCCAACAAGCCGCCCATTGCCGAACTGCAAGAGCTGCTCGGCCACCTGCCCACATACGACCGCACCGCCATCAACAGCTGGGAAGACGTCGAGTTCAAAAAGGCGGTCGAGGCGACCGGCCGCAAGAAACTGATCATGACTGCGCTGTGGACCGAGGCCTGTCTCGCCTTCCCGGCGCTCGACGCGCTGAAGGAAGGGTACGAGGTCTATGTAGTGGCCGATGCGGTTGGCGGCACATCGCTGACTGCACATGAAGCTGCGCTGCGCCGGATCGAACAGGCGGGCGGCACGCTCATCAGCAAGACCCAGCTCTGGTGCGAGTTGCAGCGCGACTGGGCACGGACGGATACCGTTCCGGGTTTCATGTATGTCTTCCAGAATGCCGATGGCTCGAATCCCGAGAAAGACGCGGAATAACGAGAAGCGCAACCTGCCTGGCCCGGCGGCGTTCTTTCCGTCGGGCCAGGACGGATGACCAAGATCGTAGTTACCATGAGAGAGGAGCCTGACATGTCCAGAGTATCTGGAAAAGTTGCCTTCATTACAGGCGCAGGTCAGGGCATCGGCGAGGCAATCGCGCTGCGTCTGGCGGAAGATGGCTTTGCCGTTGCCTGCGCCGATCTGAACCTGAGCACAGCCACTAACGTTGCCGACAGGATCAACGCTGCTGGCGGCAAGGCCTTCGCTATCGAGGTCGATGTGGCCGATCGGGACTCGGTCTTCGCCGCGGTCGAAAAGTCGGCGTCGCAATGTGGCGGTCTCGACGTGGTGATCAACAATGCCGGTATCGCGCCGACGACGCCAATCGAAACGATCACCCCAGAAATTTATCGCAAGACGTTCGACATCAATGTCGGCGGCGTTCTGTGGGGCATCCAGGCTGCGGTAAAGACCTTCAAGGCGCTGGGTCACGGCGGCAAGATCATCAGTGCCTGCTCGCAGGCCGGCCATGTCGGAAATCCCGAGCTGGCCATCTACTGTGGTTCCAAGTTTGCGGTGCGCGGTATCACCCAGACCGCTGCGCGTGATCTCGCGCCGCTCGGAATTACGGTGAACGCCTACTGCCCTGGCATCGTCAATACGCCGATGATGCAGCAGATCGCGCAGGACGTCGCCGATAACGCCGGAAAGCCGTTCGATTGGGGCATGGCGCAGTTCACCAAAGGGATAGCCCTCCAGCGCATGTCCGAAGCCGCCGACGTCGCGGCGCTGGTATCCTACCTCGCGGGTCCGGATTCCGACTACATGACGGGCCAGTCCGTCCTGATCGATGGCGGCATGGTGTTCAATTAAACGCTGGGCATATCGGAACTGTCACTTCCGGCAAAGGCCTCCGGCCCCCGATCGCGCCCAGCCTTTCCGGGATTTTGCCGGTGAATTGTGAATTGCAGCCGCAGGATACACCGTTCTTTCCGTCTGGAGGACCTATGATTGAACTTGTGATCGACCAGCGCCGCCGCGATCTGGGAGGCGGTTTCGAAGTCGGGCGCGTCCTGCCATTCGCCAAACGGCGGATGATCGGCCCTTTCATTTTCTTCGATCACATGGGACCCGTCGATCTGCCGGCGGGCATACCAAAGGAGATGGACGTCCGGCCACACCCCCATATCGGGTTGTCGACCGTCACCTACCTTTACGAAGGAGAGGTCATGCACCGCGACAGCGTCGGTTCGGAGCAAGCGATCTTCCCCGGCGAAGTGAACTGGATGACGGCGGGCCGGGGCATCACGCATAGCGAGCGGTTCGAACGCGCGCGCAGCGAAGGCGGACGCGTGCACGGCATTCAGGCATGGGTGGCCCTACCCGAAGCCGACGAAGAATGCGATCCAACCTTCACCAACCATGGCCTGGGCGACCTTCCGACGTTCGAGGATCAGGGCCTCCGGGGCCGCCTCGTGGCGGGCAAGGCGCTCGGCCTGGAGGCGAATGTGAAAACCCACTCGCCGCTTTTCTACCTGCATTGGGACCTTGACGCCGGAGCGCGAACGGAACTGCCCGCCGACTATCCCGAGCGCGCGATCTATGTCACCGGCGGCGCGGTCGAAGTGGCTGGCCAGCGCATCGAAGCCGGGCGGATGGCCGTCCTGTCACCCGGTCGGACGGCTACGATTCAGGCGCTCGAACCATCTGTCGTCATGGCCATTGGCGGCGAACCGATCGGTCCGCGCTTCATCGACTGGAATTTCGTTTCTTCGTCGAAAGAACGCATCGTGCAGGCCAAGGCCGACTGGCGCGCGCAGCGCATGAAGCTTCCCGACCTCGATCATGACAGCTTCATTCCGCTGCCGCCTGATCCCGGTCATCCCGCCCCGGCAATGTCATGAGCAGTGAAACATCCGTGCCGGCCGCTCAAGTGATCGCACGCGTTGCCGGTACCATCGGTAAGCAGGATTATCGGGTGGACATGAAGGCGCAGCGCTACGTCCTTGTCGCCGATGAACGCAAGGCACTGGGCGGCGAGGATGCTGGGCCGGCGCCTTATGAATATCTGCTTTCAGGACTCGGTGCCTGCACCATGATGACCCTGCGCATGTATGCGGCGCGAAAAGGCTGGGATTTGCGCCAGGCGCATGTCGAATTGCGATTTATCCGCGAAGGCGAGGCAAGCCGCATCGAACGGGTTATCACGCTCGAAGGCGATCTGAGCGAAGAGCAGCGCGGCCGCCTTGCCGACATCGCCGAACGCACGCCGGTTACGCTGACGCTCAAATCCGGGGTCGTCATCGACACACAATTGCGAGACGCATGACGCGTCCGTAGCCAAGGAGACGGACCATGTTGGACTGGGTTGAGTATCGCAACGAGATTCTGGGTCGGATCGGCGAACTGGGCAAACTCAGCCCCGATACGCTCAAAGGCTATCAGACGCTTTCCGGGGCGGGCGCGAAAACCGGCCATCTCGACGGCAAGACGCGCGAACTGATCGCGCTGGCGGTCGCCGTGACGACCCGCTGCGATGGTTGCATCACCGTGCATAGCAAGGCGGCGCTGAAGGAAGGCGCAAGCCGGGAGGAGATCGCCGAAGCCCTGGGTGTCGCGGTGGCGCTCAATGCGGGTGCGGCACTGGTCTATTCGGGACGCGTGCTCGATGCGGTGGACAGCCACGACGGATAGCCGCGCGAGTTGGACGATTGGAAAGCGCAGGCGCCGTATCGACGCAAACCCTCGGTTCCCCCTCCAATATATGCATCATCCGCTTGGGGATGGGCGTGCGCTGCGCAATTGCCGAAACGGCAATCGGGTCCGTCGGCGAGACAACGGCTGCCAGTGCAAAAGCCACCGCAAGTGGCATTGCAGGGATCATCCAATGAATGAAGAATCCCATGCCGACGTCCGTGAAGATGACCAGGCCGAGCGCCAGTTCGACGACGGTCTTGCCATCCTTGAACAGCTCCTCGCGGGGAATGCGCTAGCCATCGAGGAACAACAGCGGTGGCAGGAATAAAAGGAAGAATATCTCAGGGTCGAGGGTAACCCGCTAGTCGGCGACCAAGCCGATCGCCGCGCCCAACGTGATCTGGAGCAGTAGCCGGGGCAAAGACAGAGGAACCATTCGGGAGAGCACGCCGCTCACGATCACGGTAAGCAGAAATAGAAGAACGATCGTGATGGTTTCCAATGGTCTCCTTCCCTGTCTTTCTATCTATGTTCAGCGCTTCCGAACAAACTCGGCGCGAAGGACAAGCCCTTTGATGCCCTCATATTTGCAATCGATTTCCTGAGGATCTCCGGTGAGCCGGATAGACTTGATAAGTGTACCGCGCCTCAAGGTCTGGCCCGCGCCCTTCACCTCGAGATCCTTGATCAGCGTGACCTGGTCACCATCGGCGAGGATATTTCCCACAGCGTCGCGTACCTCGACCTGGCTGGACTGGACGCGCCGCGCTTCCAGCTCCGAAGCCGGCATCCATTCGCCGGTTTCCTCGTCAAAGACATAATCTTCGTCACTCATCTTCTTCTCCATCACGATCAGGCATACTTTTCTCATCGAGAAGACTCGATGCGAGCGATTGTGCGTCCGCATAGTCGGCTGCGTAGAAGACCTTGCCGAAACCATCGCCCAGGCGCACGCGCTCGAGCATCGACCTTGGCTGAGGCTGCACGCCGGATAGAATGACCTTGGCACCGGCAATCCGGGCCTGCCGAATGAACTCCTCGAGCGCCTGAACTCCGCTTGCGTCGAGCAATGGAACAAGCCGCATCCGCAGAATAATGGCCCTTGGAGCCGCTCCCAGGCGGCGCAGAGTATCGAGGAGTTCGCCCGCCACACCAAAAAAGAACGGACCATTGATCCGGAAGACCTCAACACCCTCGGGCAAGGCTAGACGCTGATCGAGATCTTCTGAATCGAGGTCGGGATCCTGCTTGCCACTCGCATCGACCTCCACCGTTTCAGCCATGCGCGCCATGAACAGCAGCGAGGCCAATGTCACGCCGACGCCGATGGCCACCGTGAGATCGACGAGAACCGTCAGGCCAAAGGTCAGAAGGAGCACCGAGCGATCACTGTTGGGCATGCGCAACAGCGCGAGGAACCGCTCATACTCGCTCATACCCCAGGCGACCATGAAGAGGATCGCCGCCAGGGTGGCCATCGGCACGAATGCCATGAGATCGGTGGCGAACAGGATGAACAGCAGCAGGAAGACGGCGTGCATGATGCCCGCCACCGGCGTCTTCGCTCCTGAACGAATGTTGGTCGCCGTCCGCGCGATCGCGCCCGTGGCCGGAAGGCCGCCGAACAGCGCCGAGCCCAGGTTGGCGACGCCCTGTCCGATCAACTCCTGATTGGAACGATGCCGGGTTCCAGCCATGCCATCCGCCACCACGGCCGACAGCAGGGCCTCGATGCCCGCAAGGAAGGCAATGGTGAAGGCCGATGGCAGGACGGCATTGATCTTTGCCAACGAGATTTCGGGCAATGACGGCATCGGAAGGCCCGCCGGTATGTCCGGGAACCGCGATCCGATGGTGTCCACCGGGAGTTTGAGTAAGGCCACGGCAGTCGAAGTGACGAGTACCGCGATCAGGAAGCCGGGTAGCTTGGGCGCGAGCTTGCGCAGAGCGATGATGATCGCGAGCGCGCCTATCCCGACCGCTACGGTGGCTGCGCTGATCGTCGGAATCGCGCCCAGATAGGCCTGCCACTTGGGGATGAAATCGGCGGGCACCTTGTCGACTGAGAGGCCAAGAAAATCCTTCACCTGGCTCGAGGCGATGATCACGGCAATGCCGGCCGTGAATCCGGTCACCACCGGATGCGGAATATATTTGATGATCTGGCCGAGGCGGAAGACGCCTGCGAGAATGAGGATAAGTCCCGCGAGTAGCGTGGCGATGAGTAGTCCATCATAACCATGCTTGGCGATGACGTTGAAAATGACGACGACGAAAGCGCCGGTGGGGCCACCCACCTGAACACGCGAACCGCCAAGAGCTGAGATCAGGAAGCCGGCGACGACAGCCGTGATCAGACCTTTGTCGGGGGAAGCACCACTGGCGATCCCCAGCGCCATTGCGAGTGGGAGCGCCACGATCGCAACCGTCAACCCGGCAATGGTGTCGGCTCGGAAGGTCTTTGCAGTATAACCCTCGCGGAGCACCGTCGCGAGCTTGGGCCCGAAGGCCGCCTGGGTCATCGATTCGTTTCCTGCTCGGCAGAAACCTTGTCATAGAGAAGCGACGAGCCGCGGCCTGAGCGGACGCCATTGGCAGTCTCGCGCAGCCGGACCCCTCGACCAACCCCTGTGCTTGGCGCGTTTTCCCCGAGTAGCTCGATGCCTGCGCCCTCCAGCGCGGTGATGACCTTCACCAGCGTATCGACCACGCCCCGCACCTGCCCTTCCGACGCTTCCATCCGCTGAATGGTGGGAAGCGACAGGCCGGCCAGTTCCGCGAGCTGACGCTGATCCAGGCCGAGAAGGGCCCGTGCGGCCCGCAATTGCTGTGAGGTAATCATTCGCACTCCTGATGTATTAAACATCAAATATCACGCTTAACAATTTAGAAGATGGTTGTATATATGCAATATGCCACTTAGTGATTCACCGTGTGCCGGTCACCCAACCGCCGCTCAACCGAGTGCGCCCAGCGCCCATGCAAGCGGTCTCAACGCCCATTTACGCCTGATGCCGCAGACGGGCGAATATCGGGCGGTCCTGACCTTCCATGATGTGGAGAGGCATCTCGGTGAGGCTGCTCTCACCCCTTTGGAAGCATCCATGCTTCTATCCGAAATAGCCCATGTCCTCGCGGACGGTGACCATCAGGTTTCGCGATCGGGTTTGGAACGGAACTGATGACGATCGAGGACAAAAGGCGAAGCCGCAGGCTCAAGACGCGCGCGACCGGCGCGGCGCCGATGTCTTCGGCCGCTCTTTCGGAATCCGCGGCTGCGACACTACTCGATCGCCGCCGGCGTCCCAAGCTCAAGCTCAAACTACCCTCGGACCTACCGCCAGGCGAGGTTTGATCCTTCGCCCTTCCATGACTGACCTGAGAGGCCTCGCATACAATGACTCTGACGCTCACCGTTCCGGACTTGGCGATCAAACCCGGCGCGAAACTTCATGAGAATCTCGATGTTCCCGCATTGACCGAAATCGCGTTGCGGCGCGGCGAGGCCCGCCTGTCCGAGCATGGTGCGCTGGTGGTCGAGACCGGGAGGAACACCGGGCGTGCCGCGCAGGATAAGTTCGTCGTTCGCGACATTCTCACCAAGGACGAGGTCTGGTGGGGCCCGTCGAACAAACCGATGGCGGGGGAAGCCTTCGCTAACCTGCGTGGGGATTTCCTGAAGCACCTCGAGACGCTCGACGACGTCTTCGTCCAGGATCTCTTTGGCGGATCGCAGGCGGAATATCGGATCGGCGTCCGCGTCGTTACCGAGCTCGCCTGGCATTCGCAGTTCGTGCGGACCATGTTGGTGCGGCCAACGGAATCCGAGCTCCTGCACTTCGCAGCCGACTACACGATCATCGACTTGCCGAGCTTTCGGGCCGATCCCGAGCGTCACGGCTGCCGTTCGGAAACAGTCGTCGCCGTTGATTTCATGCAGCGCCTGATCCTGATCGGCGGCACCGGTTATGCCGGCGAGATGAAGAAGGCCGTATTCTCGGTGCTGAACTATGTCCTGCCGCAGCGCGGTGTCATGCCGATGCACTGCTCGGCGAACATCGGTCCAGACGGTGACACCGCGATCTTCTTTGGCCTGTCGGGCACCGGCAAGACCACGCTGTCCGCCGATGCTTCGCGCACGCTGATCGGCGATGACGAGCATGGCTGGTCCGACACCGCCGTCTTCAACTTCGAAGGCGGCTGCTATGCCAAGATGATCCGCCTCTCGGCCGAGGCTGAACCCGAGATCTATGCGACGACCCGCCGCTTCGGCACCATTCTGGAAAACGTCGTGATGGATCCGGAGGCACGCAGCCTCGACCTCGACGATGCCTCGCTCGCCGAGAACAGCCGCGGGGCCTATCCGATCCACTTCATCCCAAATGCCTCCGCCGACAATATCGGGCCGGTTCCGAAGAACATCATCATGCTGACGGCCGATGCCTTCGGCGTGTTGCCGCCGATCGCCAGGCTGACGCCCGAGCAGGCGATGTACCATTTCCTGTCGGGCTACACGGCCAAGGTGGCGGGCACCGAACTCGGCGTGACCGAACCCGAGGCGACGTTCTCGACCTGCTTCGGCGCGCCGTTCATGCCCCGTCACCCCAGCGTCTACGGCAACCTGCTGCGCAAGCGCATCGCCAAGGGCGGTGTCGATTGCTGGCTGGTCAATACGGGCTGGACCGGCGGCCAGTACGGAACGGGCTCGCGCATGCCGATCAAGGTTACACGCGCACTGCTGGGCGCCGCGCTTTCGGGTAAGCTCATGGAAGCGAATTTCCGCACCGATCCCAATTTCGGGTTCGAGGTTCCTGTCGAAGTCGATGGCGTTGAAACCCAGATCCTCGATCCGCGCGCTACCTGGACCGATGAGCACGCCTACGATCTCGCCGCACGGAACCTCGCGGAACGGTTCCGCAGAAACTTCACGCAATTTGTCGCCCACGTTGATGAAAGCATCCGCGCCGCTGCGCCACCCGGGATCTTCGATGCCTGATTTCATGGCTTCGCCGTTCGACGGCCCCCCACCAAAGTCCAATGCCATGCCCATCCAGGAAGCCGACACACCCATGGGGCCGCCCGCACTTCCGTCCTCGGGATTGGAGGCCATGGTGCGCGGCGCTCGCGGCCGTTGTCCACGGTGTAAGGAGGCGAAGCTTTTTCTGCGCTTCCTCAAGCCGCGGGCGCATTGCCCGCGGTGCGGGCAGGATTGGACCCATCAGCAGGCGGACGATTTTCCGGCCTATGTCTCGATCCTGATAACCGGGCACCTGATGGCCCCGCTGATCATCGCCCTCGTGCGCGACGCGGGATTGTCGGTCGCCGCGATGGTCGCGATCATCGTTCCGCTCGCCATGGCCTTGATGATCGGGCTGCTCCAGCCTGCCAAAGGCGCCATTATCGCCCTGCAGTGGTGGTTCGGCATGCACGGCTTCGTGAGGGAGCGCCCCGCTGTAGTCGATGGGGAACCCGGGTCATGATCGAGGTCCGGCCGCTGGTCGGCACGGAAGTTCGCGAGGCGGTGGAGCTTTGACAAGCCTGCGGCTTGACGCGCCCCTGGAACGATCCCGTCGCCGATGCGCAGCAAGCCCTTGAGGGGAAGTCCTCGACGATCATCGCCGTATTTGCGAATGATCACCTGATCGGCACGGCGATGACAGGTTGGGACGGCCATCGCGGGTGGATCTACTATTTGGCTGTTGAGAGCGATTTCCGCCGCTGGGGCATCGCCCGCAAGCTCGTCCGGGCATGCGAGGATTGGCTCGCCCAACATGGCGCTCCCAAGGTTCAATTGATGGTCCGGGCCGAAAACAAAGAGGCTGCGCGGTTCTGGGAAGCGATCGGTTATGCGGAGGAGACCTTTCGCGTCTTCTGCCGAAGGCTTCGTTCACGCGCCGGATGAGGGCGTCCGTGCGGCCGCGACATGGAGAACCCAACGAGCCCCCCTTCCGGCTGCGAGGCATGCGAATACGCGGTCGAAAATGGGCGAGACGGCCCCCACGGACTGGAAGAAACCTATGGTGCTTGCGACATGACCTCACGTCCCAACCTCAAGCCGACGCTGCGCAACGGGGCATTCTATCTGACCCGCATGAATGCGTCCCTGGCACAAGCTACGATCAGTTGTGAAATGGTCTGCATCACAACGCTTCCCATGATGCGCCGAGATGGTCCAGCTTGAACGGGCGGCGGAAAGCGCTTATGTGTATCCATGAGGAAAGGATACACATCGTGCGGACGAATATCGTGATCGACGACGATCTCATGGCTATGGCACTTCGCGCCACCGGCATCAAAACCAAGCGCGAGGCAGTCGAGGCAGGTTTGAGGTTGCTTCTGAGGCTCCAGTCGCAGGCGCAGCTTCGCAGCGCGCGCGGCAAACTCGCTTGGGAAGGCGACCTTGATGCGATGCGCTCGGACGGATGATCCTCGTTGATTCGAGCGTCTGGATAGACTTCTTTCGCGGCACGGCGTCACCTCAGGCCGAGCGGCTTGACGTGCTACTAGGCAAGGAGCCGTTGCTGATTGGCGACCTTATTCTGGCCGAAGTGCTGCAAGGTTTCACCAGCGAGCGCGATTTCAATCACGCGCATCGATTACTTGGATCGCTCGACCTGATCGAGATCGGCGGGCGCGACATAGCCGTGCAGGCGGCACGCAATTTCCGCACGCTCAGGAGCCTGGGTGTGACGATCCGAAAGACGGTCGACACCTTTATCGCGACGCGCTGCATCGAAGATGGCTTATCCTTGTTGCATTGCGACCGCGATTTTGCCCCCTTCGCAGAGCATCTAGGGCTCGAGTCCGTATGCTGATTGGTGCTCGGTCATGTTGGACGGTACGTTCCATCTTGCTTGCATGACCCGCCGGAGCGCCTAGCGCATCCGCTCGAACCGGAAGCGCAGCGGTGTCACGCCCGCTGTCTCACGAAACCTCACCGCGAAATGGCTCTGACAGGCGAAGCCCACCGCGAAGCTGATCTGGGCAATGGACATATCGGTTGTGATCAGCAGGACTTTGCCGCGCTCGATCCTGCGATTGAGGATGAAGCGATGCGGGCGCATCCCCGTGGGGTCAGGAACGCCGCGCTGTAATGCCGGAATAGTAGATCCGCCATAGACCAGCAGGCTCGCGTCCGAAATGAACGTGGAATAGTAGTCCGGCTAACAGCCGTGACCGCCGGTCACCAACTGGAACAAATATTCCTCCACGACTTGCCCGTCTTTCCACCGGGCGATCGTCGCCATGGTGCTGCCGTCGTTGAACACGCCGGTGACCGCTGTCCAGTCGCCGGCGCCGATGCGGATAGGATGGCCCTCGATCTGGTTGTCCGGGTTGGCCTTCAGATAGTCCTGGGCCCACGTGACATGGTTGTCGATATTCTCGGTGTGCTGGCCGAAGCCGCCAACGATCACGTCCTTTCCGTGGAGTTGCCGGAACAGGTCCCAGTCCCGCTTGTTCCAGCCCTCGAAATCCAGCCTGTCGAACAGCGCGAGATTCTTCTCCGCTTTTTCGCTGTCGGCGGCTTTAACGGATTGAGACGTTTTTGAGTGGTCCGCGATCATTCAGACTCCTCCATTGACCTGGCCCGGTCATTCGGATCGTAGATGGTTCCAGCGAGCAGGACCAGCTTCGAATCCCTGTTGCGGCAGGCGCCAATTTGCAGCGGATCGACCTGTCGTTAGCCCATGTTGCCATCGGTCAGGTCGCCTTCGGCATCGCCCTTGAGCGCCGCGCGGGCTCAGGCATGAAATCTCTGCCGATACTCAGTGGGCGAAAGGCCGACGATGCGCAGGAAGATTTTTCGGAAGGCGCCAGGATCGGCATAACCGACCTCCCACGCCACCCGCTCCACCGGCAATTGCCCGAACTGGAGCAGTTCCTGCGCCTTGGCGACGCGCAGGCGCTGGGCATAATCGGTCGCGGTAAGGCCCGTCGCTTTCTGGAACCGGCGCAGAAAGGTGCGCTGCTCCAGACCGGCCTCATCCGCCAGAACCGACAGCCGCGCCTCCTTGCCCTCATTGGCTTGCAGCAAATGCTGCGCTTTCAGGATCGCGGCGTCGCCATGGTTCAGGCGCGGCACGAAGCCGCTATAGTAACGCTGCTCGCGCCCCGGCGGATCGATCAGCAGCATCCTCGCCGTCCTGGCCATCACGACGGGGCCGAGAAAGCGCTCGACCAGCTTGAGCCCGAGATCGGTCCAGGCCATCAGCCCTCCGGCCGAGATGATGTCACCGCCGTCGATGATCAGCCGGTCGGTATCGAGCGGCACATCGGGGAACCGATCTCCGAACGCTGCGGCGAGGGTCCAGTGGGTCGTCACCGCGCGGCCCGCCAACAGGCCGGTTTCGCCCAGCAGGAAAGCGCCGGCGCAGATGGAGGCCAGCACCGTGCCTTCGCCATGCCGTTCGCGCAGCCAGCCCGCCAGCGGCATCGCGGCTTCGCTAACAATCGGCGGCTCCAGCGAAGGCGGCAGGATCAGCACGTCGCAGCGCGTCTGCTCGGGCGGTGGAGCCGCGCCGTCACTGTCAAAGACCGCCACTGGCGTTGCCGCTCCATCCGCTTGCAGATGACGCATGCGAAGTCGGGGCGCTTCGGCATTGGCGTCCCGCGCGATACGGCCGGCGAGTTCGAACAGATCGGTCAGCCCAAGAACCGCCGACACCTGCGCGCCAGGGTAAAGGACGATTCCGATCCGCGCGTCCGCCATATGTCGTTATTGCCCCTGATTCTGTCGATTGTGCCAATGGCCGCGACCATTACTCCGAACCATATTGGGTGCAAGCAACATACACTCGAAAGGACCCCATCATGTCGAAACGCGCCATCCTCGTCGTCGATTTGCAGAACGAATATTGGCCCACAGGCAAATTCCCGCTGGTGGGGATCGACGCCGCCGCCGCCAATGCCGCTCGCGTCATCGCTCATGCCCGCGCGCAGGGCGATCTGGTGGTCCATATCCGCCATGAGATGCCCGGCGGCCCGATCTTCGTGCCCGGCACCGACGGGGCGGAAATCAACGCGACCGTTCTTCCGCAGGGCGACGAGCCGATCATCACCAAGAACTTCCCCAATTCCTTCCGGGAAACCGGGCTGGACGCTCTCCTCAAGCAACAGGGCGTCGAGGAGACCGTCGTGATCGGCGCCATGAGCCATATGTGCGTGGACGCCACCACGCGAGCGGCCAATGATCTGGGCTACGGCACCGTCACCATCCACGATGCCTGCGCCACCCGCGATCTGGAGTTCGACGGCGTCACCGCGCCCGCCGCCCAGGTCCATGCCGCGCTGATGGCGGCGCTGGCCTTCCTCTATGGCGAGGTGATCAGCACCGACGCGTTCATCGCGCGCTGAGGCGGCATCACCGCCAGGACGCCCTGTCGGGTAAAGCAATGGATTGCCTGCCGGTGGTCCATTGCTTTACACGCGCTTACGCTCGATGGCGCGGGGGATGCGACACTCACGCCTCTCTGCTAGAGCCGTCCGCACTCCATAAGCAGGCTCACCGCGGTCTCGAGCCGGTCAGGCGTCGGCTCGGGCGGATTGCCCTGCCGTGTCGTGCCTGGCGTCAGCGACCACCCGCCTTCATCCATGACAATGCGCAGGCGCAGGATTGTCTTCCCCCGGTTGCGCGCATCGGCCAGGCCCCGACCCACGGACCAATAGGCGTGCTGCGCCATGATCCAGATGTCGAGCATGCGGCCCACGAAGCCCGTTGGCGGCAGATCCCGCCAACGCTCGGCTTCCCTCTTCGCCCGGCTGAGCGGCAGCCGATCGGTGTTTTCGAAGGGATGGGCCTGGCTGGGGGCCTCCCGCAGGCAAAGCTTCAGGCCAGCGACGATGGCGCTGGGAAGACGGTCCTGATCGCGCAGGGCAGCCTGCAGCGAGCGCAGGTGTGCAACGGGATTTGCAGTGTCGCTCGAGGCGAGAAGCCAGGCTTCGGCCTTTTCCGGCAAGGAACCTTCGTCCAGCGCACTGATGAAGACCTGGGCAAGCTGCGCCGTCGACAGAGAACGGGACATGAGTTGGCCGATGGACCAATAGAACAAGCCTTCGAGGCAAAGGCGGAACAATTGCCGGACCTGCACGGCCCGCCACTCATCCGCCGCCGCGGGACGATCCTCGGACGCGTTCCACGCCTCGGCCCGATCGGCCATGCGTAGCCTGATATCCTCGTAGGTCGCCTCCTCGTCCCCAAGGTCCGCGAAGGCCGCCTGTATCAGCGCAATGCCCTTCTGGCGCGCCGGCGCTGCGCGTTCGCCGCCGAGCCGGGCAAACATGGCTTTCGCCTCGGTTGCCCTCGGCTCCTCAAGCGCCCAGAGCTTGCCCCAGCGTTCCGCGTCCGACCGCTCGACGACGACGCTGCCGAAACGGTTGAACGCCTCGTGCCCCAGCTCGCTCTCGAAGCGCTTTTCGAAAGCGTCGAGCACGGCGTCGAGCGACGGATCGGGTTGGAAAATGCCAGCCGCGCCCTCGACCGGGAGCAACCAGCCCATTGTGCGCAGGCTGGGGCCGTAATTCAGCGGGGAGATGAGACCCGTCGAATAACGACGCATGTTGCGGCGAGCTGCCCACTCATCTCCGCCAAACCGATACTTCGCGGTGTCGAGCAAGGAGCGCATAGCCTGCGCTCCTGGTATGTCGGCGCGAGGATCGATCAGGAACTGGGACCACGCGTAGATCGCCTCGATCCGATCCACGAAATCGCGCAAGTCCTCGGGAGCGGCGCTCTGCTTCTTTCCGCGCTCCAGAATATGCCGCACGCGCCGCCAGGCCCAGGCCATCAGCGTATAGGGACGGATGTGGCTGGCGACATTGTTGAGATCAGGCAGGACGCGGTCCATCAGGCCGAAGTTGATCTGTCGCAGCCCGAGCGGATCGACGCCGCCGAAATCGACCTTGCTTTTGTCGACTGGGCGCGGCTCGCCAGCACCGCGCGCTATTTCGAGAAGTGCGCTCAGATCGGCCATGGTCAGCAATCCGGATTGAGCAGCACGCGGCCGCAACAGCTCGTCACGCCCCGCAGCCGCAAGTCTTCACCGGCCGCGAGTGGCAGCCGCATGTTGCACCGCGGGCAGGACGGGTGGAATCGCTCGAGTACGATCAGCTTGGCGAATGACGACGGTGCTCTCAGTGCCCGGTCCAGTTGCGGCCAGTGGTGCGAGGAGATGAGGCTGTCATAGCCGCTTGGGGGACCTCTGTTTTCGGCGGCGGCGAGATAGGCGCCGATCTGCTCACCCATCGTCCGCGCGATCAGGACTTCGCCAAGGAAATGGCCCAGATCGATGCCGGCTCCGAGCAGCGCCATGAATGCCGGAATGCTCTCCGGCGTGACCGACAGCAATGCCGGATCGATGCCGCGCCGGAGAAAATAGCGACGCGCTCTGATCGCGTTCTCATCTCTCCGGCCGGCCGCATGGTGCAAGAGAGCAGAGGCGATGGCGAGGTCGCCTTCGGGACCATCGAACGTGGCAATCTGCGGCAGCACCTTGTCGAGCCATAGCTGCACTTTTCCGCGTGGCGGTCGAATCCGGTCGGCGAGGAAATGCGAGAGCGATAATGCCATGAGCGCATTGCGTCCCTCGGCCGCGGGCGCGAGCATCGTGGTCAGAAGTTCGTCGAAGATCTGCAGCGATCTATGGTTCGCCGCCTCTTCGGATCTCGCACGCTTCTCCCGCTCCTTGTCGTCCTCATCGTCGTCGTCGTCGGTCTCGCCTCCGCCGCCCCAGGGACCGCGCGACTGGGTGAAGGCGGCACGGATCAAGGCCATGGCGTGCCGCCACACCGACAATGTCTCACCTCCTTCCGCACTTCCGCCAGGGCGACCGCCGAAGCCAGCGGCTGTGAGATCCGCGAGCGTCACCATCCCTTCGGCCGCACCTGCCTCCCCGGACCGACCGCCGCCCATAGTCGGCGAGGCCGGCATCCGGTCCGGGTCCTCGCGGAACCAGGCCAGGATGGCGGCGACATCGCCTGGCGTCTCGGTGCCGGCGAGCATCGCCATGAGGCGAGGCGCGATCGATCCCGTGCGCCGGATGAGTTCGAGCGCGGCCGCGATCGAGACGAAGCCCTCCCACCGCTTTTCGCCGCGCTCCAAAGCGAGGATCAAGCGGCCGTTCTCCCAGCTTTCAAGCTCGATGCCGTGCGCCGCCAACTCGAACGTCCCGTCTGCGCCGATCCGGACCGTTCCCAGCGCGTGCGACGATCGCGGCGTTCGCAGGAAGGCTTCCGCGGTGCCCGTCAGTCGCGGTGCGAGCACTCGTCCCCTGATCGTCTCGCCTTCGAGCGAGGCGCTCAGGATACCGAGCGAAGGCAGGGCGGCATCCGTGTCGTCCGGTTCGCCGGCTGTCAGGCGGCTTGGCGCAATGCCCTTGGCCGTGACCCAATAGGCCTTGGCGCCGCGCTGGATGCGCAGAACGCTGGCCTCGACATTTCGTCCGAACAGGCCGGCATGGGTCATATTCGCGCTGCCGCTGAGCACCAGCCGGCCCTTGCGGCAGACAAGTTCGAGCGACTTGGCATGGAGAGGCCGGTCATCGTCGCCGAACGCCTCCGCCGCATTGACCGCGTTCCACCGGGGGCCGCCATCGAAGGGCCAGGCGTTCGATCCCTGTCCATGCACCGTTCCGGCCGGATGGGCATGCAGATCGCCCCGGTCGATGCCCAGCAGGGCCGCCAGCGCATCGAGGCCTTCGCCGCGCAGATCATAATAGGGCGAAACGGCCGTCATGCGCGTCACGCCGCCGAGATCCTCGGCATGAAGAGCCAACTGCTCGGCGATCGCGCCGTCGAGACTATGCAGCAGATGGATAGCGCCGCTTCGCGCCTGGCCCTGTGCCGATCGCCGTAGCGCCGCGGCAATGGCCTCGCACGCCGGTCCGCCCATCGTCACGACATGATCGGATCCCGCGAGTTGCTCGAAGAAGCCGGCGGCGTCATCGAAGGCGTCGGCCGCGAAGCTCGGATGGAGATGCTCGACGAGTTCGAGATTGCCGCCCCATCCGGCAAATGTCAGGTTTCCCGAGCCGACGAGCAGATGGGCATCGTCATCGGCGAACAGCGTGCCGATCTTCGCGTGGAACACGCCGTGGCCGGCGCAGGCGACGGGCTCGATCTCATAATCGCGCCCCACCCTGCGTGCCCCTTCCTCGCTGAGGCCCGCGCGAATACCTTCAGGATCGGCAAGGATCAGCGCATTGCGGCCACCGCCCCGCAGCAAGGCATCAAGCAGCACCGCCTCGAAGAAGGAGAGCGACAGCGCATAGGTTGTAAAGGCCGCGCGCTGCCACGGCGCGGCCGAAATCAGATCGAGCGGATTCACACGCACCCCCTTGCTGCCCAAGCGTAGTCGTCCGCCAGTTCGCCGAAAGTAAATTCCGAACTCGGGCCGGTGTCCTGCTCTTCCCGGGACGATCATTTTGCATGAACATGGCCCCTACTTTCGGCGATGCCTCCTTCTGGCCGGCAAGCCGAGATGGACCCGAGGGGCTTGACCGGATTCCGCGTCATCCTGCGCGCGGGGAATCTACGCAATCCTGCCTGGCGCTACATGTGCGCGGCGTTGACCCATAGGTGAGTATAGATGCTCGCAACGTAGCCCAGGGCGATAGCCCAGGACCATCGAAGATGGTTCATGAAGGTATAGTGGTTGCGCACTATGCCCATCAGCACGATGCCGGCCGCGCTGCCGATGGACACCAGGCTGCCACCAACGCCCGTGCTGAGCGTGATGAGCATCCACTGGCCGCTCGACATGTCGGGGTTCATGGAAAGTACGGCGAACATCAGAGGAATGTTGTCGAAGGCGGCGCCGAGCACGCCGATCGCGATGTTGGCGGTGGTCGGCCCCAAATCGCCGTAGAGATAGCTCGATGCCAGCGCGAGATAGCCGACGACGCCCAGCCCTCCGACGGCGAAGATGATGCCGAAGAAGAAGAGGAGCGTGTCCCATTCGACATGGCGCATGACCCGAAAGGAGTCGAAAGCGATCGTGTCATCGCCTCGGCGGCGGCCGAGCGACTGCAGAACGTAAGCGTACATCTGCAGATATCCGAGGCCCAGCATCATCCCCATCGCTGGCGGCAGTCCGATGACGCTCTTGAAAAGGACGGCCGTTGCGATCGTCGCGAGGAACAGCAGGATGACCACGGCTCCTCCGGTCTTGAGCCGCGTTGTCGCGCTCACCGGTTCCGGCGCTCCTTTGGGCACGCTGAAATGCATGAACACCCCCGGCACGAGGAAATTGACGAGCGAGGGAAGGAAGAGGCTGAAGAACTCGAGAAACTGCAGCTTGCCCTTTTGCCATACCATCAGCGAGGTGATGTCGCCGAACGGCGAGAAGACGCCGCCCGCATTGGCCGCTACGACGACGATGATGCAGCCCATCACGATGAATTGATAGCTGCCCACCCCCACGGCCACCACTACGGCGCCCAGCACCAGCGCGGTTGTGAGGTTGTCGATGATGGGCCCGAAAACGAATGCAAGGCCGCCAACAAGCCAGAAAAGCTGCCGATAGGTGAGATTCCGGCTGACGAGCGTGGATCTGAGCGCGTCGAACACGCGCCGTTCGCGCATCGTGTTCACATAAGTGATCGCCACGATGAGGAACAGCATCAGCTCGCCATAGTCGAGGATGACGTGCTTGGCGGCGGCTTCGAGCGTGGCGCTTTCGCCGCGGGCCGCATAGACGATGCCGAGCAGCGCCCAGATGATGCCAGCCGCCAGCATCACCGGTTTCGACTTGCGCATGTGCGTCGCCTTCTCGATGGCCACAAATCCGTAGGCGACGAAGAAGATCAGCAGCGCCAGATAGCCGACCGGATGACGGGTCAGATCAATGAGAGAAGCCGTGCCCTGCGCATAGGCCGGGGCGGCGACGAGGGAAGGGAGCACGAGCGCAGCCAGGAGCCACAACCGGCGGCGAACGCGCTTCATCTTATCTCCTTTCGATATGTCGCATCCGGAACCGGTCTTTCCGGTCAAACATGTTCATCGCGGCCTGGGTCCCCACTCCGATCCGCGGCGCGCGGGATGCCGCTCAGGAACTCTTTCAGGTCCATCGGGAAGGGAAAGACGATCGTCGAACTGCGTTCGTTCGCGATGACGTTGAGAGTGGAGAGGTAGCGAAGCTGCATCGCCTCGGGCCGCTGGCCGAGGATCTGGGCGGCTTCGAGAAGCTTTTGAGCGGCTTGCTGCTCGCCTTCGGCATTGATGATCTTGGCCCGCCGCTCGCGTTCGGCTTCGGCCTGGCGGGCGATCGCACGAACCATCGATTCGTCGATGTCGACATGCTTGATCTCGACATTGGCGACCTTGATCCCCCAGGCGTCGGTCTGGGCGTCGAGGATCTTCTGGACGTCGGCATTGAGCTTGTCGCGCTCGGCCAGCATGTCGTCGAGCTCGTGCTTGCCGAGGACCGAGCGCAGCGTCGTCTGGGCAAGCTCGCTGGTCGCCTGCATGAAGTTCTCGACCTGGATGGTGGCCCGCTCGGGATCGATCACGCGGAAATAGATCACCGCGCTGACGCGGACGGAGACGTTGTCGCGCGAGATCACGTCCTGCGTCGGGACGTCGAGGACGACGGTCCTCAGATCCATGCGGACCATCTGCTGGACATAGGGGACGAGAAGGATGAGGCCCGGTCCCTTGACGGCGGTGAACCGCCCGAGGGTAAACACGACGCCGCGCTCGTACTCGCGCAGGACCTTGATCGCCGCCGTGAGGAACAGGAGCACGAGGATGACGGCCGGAATGTAATAGGCCAAGCTGTTCAGCATGTTCATCCTATGTCTCCTTGGATTGTTCTGAAAAAGGGGCGGGCGCCGCCTCGACCGGCGTCACATCGAGCGTCAGGCCGTCGAGATTTGCGACCTGTACGGCCGCGTCGGGGGCGATGTCGTGGTTGCTCGCCGCCTGCCAACGCTCGCCATGGACGAAGACATGACCTCGGCCGTTGCTCCAGTCGAGGACGGTCCCCGTCGCGCCGATCAGCTGTTCGCGGCCGCTGACGATCTTTCGTCGCTGCGAGGTGAATGCGAGACGCGCGAACACGACGGTGATCGCCAGGCTCGCGACCGCGACCGCGCCGATGGCGGGCCAGCTGAGCTGGAACTGCGGGACATCGGTGTCGATCAGGATCGTGCCGCCAAGCATGAACGCGACCACTCCGCCGATGCCCAATATCCCGAACGATGGCGAGAAGGCCTCCGCCGCCATCAGTCCGATCCCGAGGAGAATGAGCGCCACGCCGGCGTAATTCACCGGCAGGGCCGCAAACGCATAGAACCCGGTAAGCAGGCAGATCGCGCCGATCGTTCCGGGGTAGAGCGCGCCGGGGTTCATGAATTCGAACATCAGGCCGTAGATGCCGATCATCATCAGGATCAGTGCGATGTTGGGGTCGGTGATCGCGCTGAGAAACCGGGTGCGCCAGTTCGGCGGCGCATCGACGAGGGTGAGATCGCGCGTCGCAAGCCTCACCTCGCGCCCTGCGGCGGTAACCGTTCGGCCATCGACCTGCGCCAGCAGATCGGCGCGGTCGCGGGCGACGACATCGATGACGTTCTGCTCGCGCGCGGCATTCGCCGAGAGGCTGGCGGCCGTACGAACGGCCGCTTCCGCCCAGTCCGCGTTACGTCCCCTGAGCTCGGCCAGCGATCGGATATAGGCGATCGCGTCGTTTCTGGCCTTGGCTTCGCTTGCCCCTTCGGATCTGGGAGCAGCTTCCTTGCCCTTTTCCGTTTCGCCGGGCGGCGCGGAGAAGGGGCTGCCGCCGCCGATCTGGACCGGCGTGGCGGCTCCCAGGTTCGTGCCGGGCGTCATAGCGGCGATATGGCTCGCATAGAGGATATAGGTGCCGGCGCTGGCTGCGCGGCTGCCGCTTGGACTTACATAGGTCACTACCGGTACGGGAGAGCGCAGGATCGCCTGAATGATCTCGCGCATCGCGCTGTCGAGACCGCCGGGCGTGTCCATCTGGATGACAACGATCGCCGCGTGACCGGCGGCGGCGCGCTCGAGACCGTGGGTGATGTAGTCGGAGGTCGCCGGGCCGATGGCGCCATCGATGAACAGCACCGGAGCCGTGCGCTTGGCTTGTGCCGTACCGGGCGATGTCCACGCCGCCAGCGCACCAAGAAGCAGAAGGGCAAGGGCGATGCCGTGCCGCCAAGGGCCGAAGGCTGGCCAACTCCGTATGACGTCGCACCTCCTTTCCAAAGGTCCTGTGCATCGATGACCGACGCTTCTCACTGGCTGGACCGCGCGGGCCGGCATGCCGGTGCTCAGGAACGTCGCTCCCAAACCCATATCACATCAGGTGTCCAAAGTCTGGTCCCGAGCAGTTGTCCAACGGCCACATCGCTCCGAGTATCGGAGCTTGGATAGGCGCTTTCCATTCTGCCACAGCTCGGCGGGAAAGGCAGAACTGTGGCGATTTGCCAATTGGAGCGCACTCGCCGGATCCGCGGCATCGAATTGTATTGTCTCAGTCGGTCCATCGTCGGACGATCGGATGACCAGCTGGAAAACCGGCATGGTACCACCTTAACATTGCCGGACGACATCACCTCGAAGTTCAACTCGATCCGGCAGGGAACGAACTTGGTTCAAACGAGGGGCCTACGCTATTTTTGGGTGCGAAGAGCCCAGGCATCCTCCTCGCAATAGCCTACAGTCGAGGGCGGTTCGCCGCACCTAAAAAAGTCATAGGAATCGGGCATCTATCCGTGCGGACTATGCCGCCTTGTCAGGGCTTGCGGCCAGCGCCATGTTCAATCTGACATGTTGTCATCAGGCAGGTGTCGGATGACAGGGAATGCTCACTCAAGCAGAAGGCCAATCGATGAATAGCATGAAGGACCGCCAGGAAGGCTTTGAGAGGAAGTTCGTCCTGGACGAGGATACGAAGTTCAAGGCCATGGCGCGCCGCAACAAGCTGCTGGGGCTGTGGGCGGCTGAAAAGCTCGGAAAAACCGGTGCTGACGCCGAAGATTATGCGAAAGAAGTGGTGCGCGCGGACTTCGAGGAAGCCGGCGATGACGACGTGCTGCGCAAGGTGCGCGCCGACTTCGAGGCGGCCGGCGTAGCGCAGTCGGACCTGCAGATCCGCGGCGCAATGGATGAGCTGATGGCGACCGCGGCTGAGCAGGTCAAAAATAGCTGAACGCATTGCTTCCAGCGGCCGCCGGCGAAGCGGGGATCAGTGCGCACGCAATGTGGAGTTCAAGCCTGCTGAAGAGCAGAACCCGGGCGGTATCCACGCCGCCCGGGTTCCGATGCGGTCCAGCGAGCGAACTGCTGAACCCTGTGCTAGATCATTTGGCTGTTTTGTCGCTCGCGGCGGCCGCGTCGGAAGCAGCCGCGCTGGCGTCCACCGCCGCGTCACTCGCGTCGTTTGCCGCCTCGGAGGCTTCGGCGCCGGCTTCGAGCGCTTCGCCGGCATTGTCCTTCTTGCAGGCCGCGAGCGACAGCGCTGCCGCTGCAATCGAGATGCCAATGACGGTCCGTTTCATCATATTCCCCACCTATATCGAGAGCTCTGGGACGCGCAGCGATATCGTGGGCTGCCCACCCAAGCACCTAAAAATACTATAGTAGAAATATGGCCCTTACCGACTTGAAGGCGCCGCCGCGCCCGGCCGCCCGCCGGTATGTGGCCAGAAGCCTCAGGCTTGATCTTGCACGATCAAACGATAACCCACGCCAGGCTCAGTTATGATCAATTCTGGTTCGGACGGGTTCTCTTCCAGCTTTTGTCGCAGCAGCCCCATGTAAACGCGCAGATATTGAAGGTCGGATGTGGAACCTCCCCAACCGGCGTGCAGCAAGCGCTTGTGCGTGACGACATGCCCGCCATTTCGAGCAAGCGCATGAAGCAGCATGTATTCCTTGGGCGAAAGCCTGATCTGCGCGCCCATCAGTTCGACCCTGCGCCTGGCGAAATCGACGCGCAGCGGCCCGGATTCAAAGGCCTCGGCATTGGCCGTAAAGGTCTGGGACCGGCGAACGGCGGCGCGGATACGCGCCATGAGCTCGCCGATCTCGAAGGGCTTGTTCACATAGTCATCCGCGCCTTCATCGAGCGCTTCGATCTTCTCAGCTTGCTGATGCCGGGCCGAAATCACGATGATCGGCACCTGGCTGGACTTGCGGATAATGCGGATGACATCCTTGCCATCCATATCGGGCAGGCCGAGGTCGAGCAGGACGACGTCGGGGTCCTGCGCGACGACGCCGCTGATCGCGGCGTTGCCATCGGTTGCCACCGACACCGTGCAGCCGGCCGCCTTGAGCACGGGTTGCAGCACGGCGATGAGCGCGGGCTCATCGTCGACGAGCAAAAGATGCCCCTCCATCATGTCGCCGTCTCCTCGACAATCGGTAGCCGAATGATCACGGATGTTCCCCGGCTCCCGATCACCGGCGATCTGATTTCTATCGAACCGTCGAAGGCTTCGACGAAGCCTTTGGCGATCGCAAGGCCGAGTCCGCTGCCTTGCGAGGCTTCGCTGCGCCTTGCGCGGTAGAAGCGCTCGAAGACTCGTTCCTGCTCGGCTTTGGCAATCCCGCGTCCCTGATCGGTGATTGTCAGTGTGCAACCGTTCCGATCGGCTTCGCTATGGATGAGCACCGTCGTGCCCGCTTCGCTGTAAAGCAGAGCATTCTGAATGACGTTCGTCAGCGCCAACTCGAACAAGGCCGTGTCGGCAAGCACCAGGATAGGGCGCCGAGGCAGGGAGACCTGGATGTCATGGCTGGCGGCACGGGCCCCTAGGCGCTGTAGGACCGAGCGTACCATATCATGGACGGAAAGGACTTGCCCTTCGATGTTCGTTCCGCTGGACTGCAGGCGGCTCAGCTCCAGAAGATTGGCGGTGAAGCGGTTGAGCCGGTCGCATTCATCGACGATGCCAAGCAGAAGATTGCGCGACGTTTCAACGTCCAGCTCGCTTTCATATGTCACGAGGCTCGATGCGGCGGCGCTGATCGCGGTGAGCGGCGTTCGCAAGTCATGGCTGACCGAGGATAGGAGGGCCGATTTCAATTCCTCCGTGCGGGCGTTGGCCTGGTTTTCCGAGATCACCGCGGCGAAGCGGGCGCGCTCGAGTGCCAAGCCGGCGACCTGCGCCAGCGCGAGCATGAAATTGTGATCGAACCCCGATCTGGCGGCCTCGTCGCTGACGAGAAGCCCAACCGTCCCGGTGCGTCCCGGCAAGGCGTAGCCGGTAAATCCTTCCTGGCTGAAGGCCTCCAGTCCGCTTTCGAAGCTGTGCTGGGCAAACTCAATCCAGACCTCATCGTCCGGACTGTCGCCCACCGGGATGGCCATGTCCTGGGTCCACCGATAGAGACCGAGTTTGTTGCCAGCGCGTGCGGGGATACGCGCTTTTAGGGCGTCCGCCACCTCGGCTTCGTTGGCCGCCCGCTGGAGAAAACGGCTCGTCTCCAGCAAGCTCTGCAATTGCAGATTGGTCTTCTCCAGCTGGAACGACTTGTCCCTCAGGCGCCCCGCGAGAAGTCCGGAGACGATCGCGCACGCCGTGAAAATGAGCGGCGGCGCCAGGTCGGCCCCGCTGGCAATGCGGAACGTGAGCACCGGATCGGCCAGAAAGAAATTGAAGATTGCCGATGCAAGGACGGCGCAGACCAATGCGGGGGTGAGGCCCGACGTGGCCCCGACCAGCGTAATCCCCAACACGAAGATCAATCCCGACGATACTTCACCGCCCAGAAGCGGCTGCATCGCAATTCCCAGGATCGACGTGACGGTCAGAATGATCGCCGGCAATCGCCAATCACCGAAGCGGAGTGCCAAACTCGGCTGCAACTTGACCGCGAGTGTCGGCTGGCTTTCGACTTTCATGTCAGGGACAACGGCTTCCATGCATAAAAACAGCCCATAATGCCTGCCGCGCCCAAGACTCGGCTATCAAGTGGTGCGGAACCTCTGGTCAGAAGATCGGGACCATGAACGGAAAGCTTGGTGTGGCCATGCTTGCTCTTGGTAGCCCAGCGCGTTCGACTTGTGGCCAGAAGAATGTTGCTGCTGCGGCGGGGTTGCTCCCACCGCCTGGCGGCGCGCCGGTCGAAAGCGCCGAGTACGATGCAAATCGCGTGTACACCGGCCCCGGGAGCAGGCCGACCTGCGCCGCGTCGCCGGAAGCGACAAAATCCTGTTCGATCTGGATTCCTGTGGTATCGATGAAAGCGACAGGGAACCTGTGCCCCCCGCGATCAAGACCAGAACAGTAGAGGGACTATGATGAACGCAGTACCATAGCGACCGCGGGTGCAGGCGGAGCGCTCACAGGAGAGGGGCTGTCAGTAAGAAACGAGTGTCCAGATCAGCTGTGTTCCCATCGTCATGAACAGCAGCGCCAATCCGATGGCGGCACGCACGTGCGATTGCGTGGTCTGGCGCGCACGCGCCTCTGCTGAGGATGGAGTGTACATAGCTGACTGGGTCCTTTTGCCATGAACGCAGTTTCGACCGCTAAAGCCTCTCAACCTATTCGCAATTATACGCAGTGCGTGTCTTGTCCCGAGTGAGATGGCGCTCCGGTCAGAAGCTCTGTTCCGATCTCGTTGCGGAGCCAATCCATCGAGCGATCCTGGGAAGGGCTGGCGGGACTGTCCTTCAAGCGGAAGCCAAAGGCCAGCGATGACAGGAGCAGCTTCTTTGCCGACGACCGTGGGCCGCTTTATCCGAGCGATACCAACGCCGCGATCCCCGCACCCGAGGCGAGAACCGATGCGAACAGGGGCGCCGCCGCCTTCCAACCCTGCCGGCGCGGCCCCGCGATCCCGAGTGCGAGCATGCCCTTGAACGCCGTGTTGGCGAGCACGGGAACGGCGAGCACCAATCCCGCCGTCTCCCCGTCGAGTATGGTCCGAGGCATGCCGGCCAAGGTGACGACCGCCGCATCGACATCCCACATTCCCGTCAGGCCCAGGACGACGACGATCCCCTGGTCTCCGAAGCGATCAAGCGCCCAACGCGCCGGGACGGCCATCACCGCAACGAGGCCTGCGAGAAGCAGCGCCGGCCCGAAATCGAGCGGGTTACCAAGCTTGACCTCGCCTGCGTGAGCTTCGGAACCCCGCGCCCGCAGGGCAAGGAGCGTCGTCACTCCCCCGACGATGAAGGCCGGGATCATCGCCAGGGCGAGCGACCGGCTTGTGTAAGGGACCAGCGCGATCGAGAGGATCTGGACCCGAACGAACATCACCAGCGACGCGAGCGCAATTCCCGCGATCAGCGGGCCTTCAGGACCGTCCTTCTGGCGCAGCCGGCGCGCGTAGGCTGCGGTGACGGCCGTCGAAGAGACGAGCGAACCGCACAGCGCCGTTATCATGATGCCCTTTTCCGCGCCCAGCCGGCGGGTTGCGACATAGCCCGCGAAGGAGAGACCGAGGACGACGACCACGACCATCCAGATCTTGCGCGGATTCCAGGCGTCCCAAGGACCGAGGTTCGCGTCGGGCAACAGCGGCAGAATGACGAGCGCGACGAGCGCGAAGCGGGCGATGGATTCCACTTCCTGCTTGGACATTCCCTTCAACATTGCATGGGCCTGGCCCCGCAGCGTGAGGATGAGTGTCGTCACGGCGGCCAGGGCGAGCGCTTCGCTCACCAACCCCTCTGCCGCGACAAAGCCCAACGCGAAGGTGATGATCCCGACGAGAGTGGTGGTGACCGAGAGGCTGCCTTGCCGGGCCAGCTCGCCGCGATATCCCAGAACCAGGCTCGCCAGGACGGCGAGACCGATCACGGCACCCAACAGCTCGGGAAGATGGCCCGCCAGCCCGCCAATGAGGCCGAGCAGGCCGAACGTGCGCAGACCGCTGACCCGGCTTCCATCGGACGCGTCACGCTGACGCCATCCGCGCTCGATCCCGATCAGGATGCCGACGGCAAGCGAAGCGGCCAGCGTTCGCAGCAATTCCGTGTCAGGGACGTTCACGAAACATGCCCGCGAAGGTTCGGCATTCCGGGCATGCGCGGAATCGGCGCCCTGCCGCCTTGGCGCCCGCACCCGTCATGCATTCGTCCGCATTCCATCTCCATCCGTCCAGCCAGGCACTTCGCATGACACCTGCCTAGCTTCGGCGGGCCCAGATGGGAATCCGCATCTGTTCCATGCCGCGGTCAGCCGGGTGTGTGTTGTCGAGCCAACCCTCGACGCTCTACGACTACGTAAAACACCCAAATGAAATGCTCTCCGGCACGGGGTAGCCAAATACCATCAAATCGGAGGGAAGAATGGCTATCAGGGACATCCTCGCCGTGGTCGATACCGGCGACAAGGACGAGCAGTTCCTGCGCGACGCGCTCGCCTTTGCCGAGTTTCACAATGCCAGCCTTTCATTCGTCGTCCTCTCGGCGCTCCCATCGGCCGACTATGCGCTGACGATCGCGCGGCCCTACGTCTTCCTTCAGGACTACACCGAAGCGGTCGAGGCCAAGCAGCAGCGTATCGCCAAGCTTGCTGGCGGCTCCCATGTCGAGCTCCGCACGATTTCCGACCAGCCGGCGGTCATCTTCACCAAGGCTGCGGTCTATGCGCGCTACGCCGATGTCGTCCTGTTCGGTCCTGCCGAGAACTACGACTATCCGCCGATCCGCCGCGAAACCATCGAGAGTATCTTGTTCGCCTCGGGCCGACCGGTCCTGATCGTGCCCAACGGGCACAAACCGCGCCCGATCGGACATCTCGCGATCGGCTGGAACGCCACGCGCGAGTCGACCCATGCCTTGCGCGCAGCGTCGGCCTTTGCCGCGCCGGGCGCCAAGATCGACGTGATCGTTCTCGATGCCAAGCCCTCGACCAAGGGGCACGGCTCGGAACCTGGCGCGGACATCGCCCGCCATCTCGCCCGCCACGGCTTCGCCGCGACGGTGGTTCCCGCCTGGGCGGACGAACTGTCGGACGCCAATGGGCTGGTGAAGGCGGCTCGCGAGCGCGGGGCGGCGCTACTGTCGCTCGGCGCATACGGACATTCGCGCCTGCGCGAAATGATCCTTGGCGGCGTGACCCGCGACCTGCTCGGCGGGGCGCCGATCCCGCTCCTGTTTTCGCACTGATCCCGCACGCCGGCACCAGAAGAGAGGCATCGACAATGTTGGGCGACATCCTGGACAGGCAAGTGACCCGTCACCCAGCTATTTCGATCGTCCAGCGTCTGTGAGACGCCCCGACGCGGGCCCGAATTTTCGATCAATCAGGGGGAAATGACGATGCTGAAGGACTTGGTCGCAATCGTGGACAATGGCGAAGCCGCGCGCAGCCTTATCCAGCGCGCCACGGCGTTCGCCGCCGCGCAGGACGCGCATCTCGCGATATCCTTGATGATGGATATCTTCGACAATGCCGCTGTGTTGCCGCCCTTCGACTATTATCCGGTTATCCTCGACCGCATCGATGAAGAAGAGCAGCGCCGTACCGAAGCGGTGAAGGCGGCGGTGAAGGACGAGGCCGTTCCCGTCGAGGTTCGTCCGGTTGCCGATGCCCTGGCCTATCTCGGCGGAGCGTCTCGTGTCGAAGGGCGTTATGCCGATCTTCTGTTGATCGGCGGCGCCTCGGCTTTCGAGAACCAGAAGCTCCGCCGCCGGAGCTTGCAGGCCGCCGTCACGGGATCGGGCGGTCCTGTCCTGTGTTTGCCCGACAACGCAAAGCTTGAGCGCGTGGATCGCGCCGTCCTGGGGTGGGATGCCTCCAAAGAGGCGCGCCGGGCCGCCCGTGACCTGATCGATGTCGTAAATCCGGGCGCCGTAATCGATATTGTCTGCGTCGATCCGGAATCCACCGCCGAAGGCCACGGTCCCGTACCCGGCTCGGATATCGCCCGCCATCTTGCCCGCCACGGCTTCAAGGTTGACGTTCATGTGCTCAGCGCGGCCGGCCGGCGCATTTCCACGGTTCTACAGCGCTTTGCAGCCGAGAACGGGGCCGATCTTCTCGCGATCGGCGCTTTTGCTCATTCGCGGATGCGCGATATCCTGCTCGGCGGCGTCACCCGCGACCTGATCGACGACGCATCGCTCCCGGTTCTTCTGTCGCGCTGAATGGGCAAGTGGTCCCGAGTGGCATTGGGGGCCTTTTCGGGAGCCTTTGGTGGTGGTGGTGCCACGTCTCGCAGGTCGCCCGGTCTACCCGGTACTGTTCGGCGCGCGGTTCCTGCATCGGCCGTAAACATCTCACCATGCGTGTGTATCCAACGGCGATTTCCCGAAGGCGGCGATGCCCGTAAGCTGCTGAGATGGGCCGGACGCAGCGCATCCGGCCCATCTCAAGCGATCACGCGGTTGGCGCCAGCGCTTGTGCGATCTGGTCCTTGATCGCCAGGCGGCGTTTGCGAAGCGCCGTCTCGTGATCCTGCGACGTCGGCTGGACATTCGTCTCAGCCAAGTGAATTTCGTCGTTCACCTCATCATAGTCGGCGAGCAACTGCGCAAAGTTCGGATCCGAGATCTTCAATGCATGGATGCTGTCCATCTGGCCTGGGAATTCTTCACCCAAGGTATGGGGGGTATTCGACATATCATACTCCGTTGGTTTTCATCCAAGCGTGATAAAAGGCCGTCGGGGGCGTGCCCATAAGGAGGTTCCCTAATCAGAGCGGGCCTCAGGGTTGGTCATTCCGGTGCTTTCGCTTCTCGCGATGCGACTGATAGGAACGCAAGATCTCGCCCATCCGCGCAAGCGCCTCCCGGCGTGCCGACGCGCTCTCGATGCTCTGCAGTTCCTTCTTCAGGTGGACCGAGAAATCGGCATAGTCGTTCTGCCAATCCCTCCCGACTACGCCTTGCAGTTCCGGATCTCCGGTCTTCAGCCGCTTGGCCGCTCCGCGGGGAGGCAGCGAATAGGTCTCGCCAATCCGCGGGGTGATGATCGACATCGCCGCATTCTCCGCCTGGAGCAGCCGCCGAAACGTCTCGATTGAACCGGCTTCGCCGTGGCTGAGGAAGAGACTGCCGTCGATCGGCTGGCGTCCCTTGATCCACCGCTGGAGGTCGTTCTGGTCGCCATGCGCCGAATAGCTGTCGATCCGCCGGATCTGGGCACGAACCGCCACATCCTGCCCCCATATGCGGACACGATTGGCGCCATCGAGGATCGTTCTCCCCAACGAACCGGCCGCCTGGAACCCGACGAACAGGATCGTCGACTCCCGCCTCGCGAGATTATGCCGAAGGTGGTGACGGATGCGCCCTGCTTCGCACATGCCGGACGCAGCCATGATGATCGCGCCCGACAGATCGTTCAGGCGCATCGATTCCATCGTGCTTCCGGTGTAATGGAACGAGGGATGGCGGAAAATCTCGTCCGAACCCATGTCTTCCAGCTCGCCGGCATGCTTTGCGAACACCTCGGTTGCTCGCGTCGCCAGCGGCGAGTCGATGAAGACCTGCGGATGCGCCAGGCGGCCCGTGTTGATGAGCGTCGCGATGTCGAGCAACAGTTCCTGGGTCCGTTCGAGCGCGAAGACAGGTATGACGAGATTGCCCCCGCGCGTGAGCGCCGCCTTGATTTCAGCCTCGAGCAATGTCCGCCGCTGCTCGATCGTCACATCCTCGCGAATGCGATCGCCGTAGGTGCTCTCGCAGATCACATGGTCCAGGCCGGCAGGCCCTTCGGGATCGGCGTGGAACGCCTTGTGATCGGGGCCGAGATCCCCGGAGAAAAGCAGACGGGCACCGCCTACCTCGAGTTCGACGGATGCGGATCCCAGGATGTGTCCGGCATTCCAGAGCCGGGCCTTGAATGCCGCCGCCGCATCGAACCATTGGTTCAGTGCGACCGTCTCGATCTGCTCATAGGCTGCCTTTGAGTCGGCCTCGGTGTAGATCGGCTCGATCGGTACCTCGTCGCGCCGATCCTGGCGTCGATTGCGCCGCTCGGCCTCGCTCTCCTGGATGCGGCCGGCGTCAGGCAGCATGTAGTAGAGGAGGTCACGCGTATGCGCCGTCGCGTAGATCGGCCCACGATATCCCTCCGCGACGAGCTTGGGCAGCAAGCCGCTATGGTCGATATGCGCATGTGTCAGGATCACCGCGGTAAGCCGGCGAACATCGAACGAAAAGGGCTCGCGATTGAGACCTTCCAACGTGCGCGATCCCTGGAACAATCCGCAATCGATGAGGACCGTTTGCCCATCATATTGCAGCTCCATGCACGATCCGGTGACGGTCCCCGCCGCGCCGTGGAAGGTAATCTTGGGCTCTTTGCTCATCGGCGCACTCCGCTTCAGCTCGATCTGCTTTTCAGGCAACCCTAGTGGCCGCAAAGGCTCCGGCTATGCGAGAATTCCCGTAGCGCGAGGTCTCGCCCAATGGTCATACGGACCGGGAGCCTGAAGCGCGCACAGGCGCCCCGCGCGCCCACCCCGGAAGCCTAGTGCGACAGGAAGATCGGCAGCTTCGGGGCCTCAAGCACCGAGCGCGTCGCGCCGCCGAGCACGAACTCGCGCACCCGCGAATGACCATATGCGCCCATGACGAGGAGGTCGCCGCCCGACCGCTCGCAAAAGGACTGGAGGACCAGGCCGGCATCTGAGCCGTCGGCGGGGATCTCGATGGCTTCGGCGGCGACATCGTGCCGGCCGAGATGACGAACGACGTCGGAGACCGGCGCGGCCTTCGACAGGTCCTTGTCCTTGGTCACGCTGGCGATGGTGACCTTGCTCGCCGCGCGGCAGAAGCTCAGGGAATCCGCCAAGGCTCGCGCCGCGGCACGGCTGCCATCCCAGCCGATCACGACATGATCGAACCGGAGCGGAGCGCCGCCGGGCTCGGGAAGCAGTAGCACGGGCCGACCGGCCTCGAAAATCAGACCCTCCGTCATCGCGATGGTATTCTGATGGCCGTAGACCGGCACGACGATCAGATCATAGGCGCACGCTTTCGCGGCGAGCTGCCAGTGCGTGACCGAGCCTGGGCACCGGATGAGCAGTGTCTCCCCAACAAGGTCAGCGCCAACGGTCGACGAGAATTGCGAGAGCAGCGTCTTTGCATTTTCGGAACTCTTGTGGTTCTCAGCCGCGATCATGCCATCGGCATTGACCAGCTTGTTGGCGAGCCAGTTGGAAACCGGAGGAATATAGACCTCACAAACCCCGGCCGAGAGCCTGGCGCCGCAACCCTGCGCGAGCGAGACGGCAGCCTCCAGCGCCCAGCCCGGTGTCGGCTCGGGATAGCTGTTCATCTGCAGAATGATGTCGCGCACAGGCATATATTTCTCCGCTTGTTAAGCAGCCTATGACAGGACCGTCGAAGTGAGCCGATCCGTAGTTTCACGGAGGGCAAGACCGGCCGATTTCCACCGCCAGCGCGCTGCGAACCTTGTCCGTCCGTTCGAACGGCAGCCGTTGGAGAGCAGAGCGACATAGCCGCCTCGCTTGCCGCATTGCAGGGATCATAGGCCCCTTGACTCTGACATGGTGTCAACCTCCAGATTGCCATGCGATGGAAGGAGACCGTTGATGACCGAGTCGAAACACGGCGCGCATTCCGGGGGCCATAGCTGCTGCGCGAGCCATGACGCGCATACCGCCGGCCCAGTGACCGATCCCGTTTGCGGGATGACCGTCGATCCCGGGAAAACCGTGCATCATGCCGCCCACGCTGGCCAAGACTATCATTTCTGCAGCGCCGGCTGCCGGACAAAATTCGTCGCAAACCCGGAGGCCTATCTGGACAAGCCCGCGGTCTCTGCCGTGCAAGTCCCTGCAGGGACGATCTGGACCTGCCCGATGCATCCCGAGATCCGCGAGGACCAACCCGGCGCCTGTCCGATCTGCGGCATGGCGCTCGAACCTGAAATGGTGACGGCCGACACCGGGCCGAGCGCCGAGCTTGTCGACATGACGCGGCGCTTCTGGATCGCCCTGGTGCTGGCTTTGCCGGTCTTCATTCTCGAAATGGGCGGCCACCTCTTCCCGGCGCTCCATCATCTGGTGCCGATCAAGATCTCGATCTGGATCCAGTTCGCACTGGCGACGCCGGTCGTGCTGTGGGCGGGCTGGCCCTTCTTCGAGCGTGGCTGGGCTTCGCTCAAGACGCGCAATCTCAACATGTTTACGCTGATCGCCATGGGGACCGGCGTCGCCTGGTCCTACAGCGTTGTCGCGACACTGGCGCCCGGCATTTTTCCGGCCGCCTTCCGCACCGCCGATGGATCAGTCCCTGTCTATTTTGAAGCGGCCGCCGTGATCACCGTGCTGGTGCTGCTGGGGCAAGTCCTCGAACTGCGCGCGCGCGAACGGACCTCCGGGGCGATCAAGGCCTTGCTCAACCTGGCGCCAAAAACAGCGCGCCGCATTGCCGACGATGGCAGCGAAGCGGAAATTCCGCTCGACGAGGTCGCGGTGGGAGACCGGCTGCGCGTGCGCCCGGGTGAAAAGGTCCCGGTCGACGGCGTCGTCGAGGAAGGGCGTTCCGCGATCGACGAATCGATGGTGACGGGCGAATCCATGCCGGTCACCAGGACGATCGCCGACGCGGTGATCGGCGGCACGATCAACCAGAGCGGCGCTTTGGTGATCCGGGCCGACAGGATCGGACGCGACACCATGCTGGCGCGCATCGTCCAGATGGTCGCCGACGCACAGCGATCTCGGGCGCCGATCCAGCGCATGGCCGATCAGGTCGCCGGCTGGTTCGTGCCGGCGGTGCTGGCAGTCGCGGTTATCGCGTTCGGCGCATGGGGCATTTGGGGACCGGAGCCGCGTCTGGCGCACGGTCTGGTCGCGGCGGTGGCGGTGCTCATCATCGCCTGCCCCTGCGCGCTGGGACTTGCGACGCCGATGTCGATCATGGTCGGCGTCGGTCGCGGCGCTGGGCTCGGTGTCCTCATCAAGAATGCCGAGGCGCTGGAGCAGATGGAGAAGGTCGATACGCTGGTCGTCGACAAGACCGGCACGCTGACCGAGGGCAAACCCGCCGTCACCCGGATCATTGCCGCGGATGGTTTCGCGGAAACGGAACTGCTTCGCATCGCTGCTGGTGTCGAACGTGCATCGGAACACCCGCTTGCACTCGCGATCGTTGACGCGGCCGTCGCTCGGAACATCGAGATTCCCGCTGTGGCGGACTTTGACTCACCGACCGGCAAGGGTGCCCTGGGCAGCATTGAGGGCCAGCGCGTCACGCTCGGCAATGCCCGCTTTCTGGGCGAAGCCGGGATCGATACCAGCGCGCTTGCCGCCGAGGCCGACGCGCTTCGCGCGGATGGCGCGACCGCGATCTTCATGGGGCTGGATGACCGGGCCGTGGGGATCTTCGCCATCGCCGATCCGATCAAGCCGACAACGCCGGAGGCGTTGGCCGCCCTGCGCGCCGACGGCATCAAGGTGGTGATGCTGACTGGCGACAACCGTACCACGGCCGAAGCGGTCGCTCGCCGCCTGGGCATTGATGCGGTGGAGGCCGATGTGCTGCCCGACCAGAAGGCGGATGTCGTCGCGCGGCTGAAGCAGGAAGGGCGTGTCGTCGCGATGGCGGGCGACGGGGTCAATGATGCACCGGCATTGGCGGCGGCCGACGTCGGTATTGCGATGGGGCATGGCACCGACGTCGCCATGGAGAGCGCGGGCGTGACCTTGGTCAAGGGCGATCTCAACGGCATCGTTCGCGCCCGCCAGCTCAGCGAGGCGACGATGGCCAATATCCGGCAGAACCTGTTCTTCGCCTTCATCTATAACGCGGCGGGCGTGCCGATCGCGGCCGGATTGCTCTATCCGGTCTTCGGCATCCTGCTGTCGCCGATGATCGCGGCCGCGGCGATGGCGCTGTCGTCGGTCAGTGTCGTCGCCAATGCGCTGCGCCTAAACCGGGTGAAGCTGTGAACATCGGCGCGGCCTCGCAGGCGAGCGGCGTCTCGCAGCGGATGATCCGGCACTACGAGAAGATCGGCCTCATTCCCCCGCCGGCACGCCGGGACAGCGGCTATCGCGACTATGCCGACGCCGATGTCCACCGCCTGCGCTTCATCGCCAATGCGCGCGACCTCGGCTTTCCGATCGAGGAGATCCGCGGTCTCCTCGGTCTTTGGGACAACAGGCAGCGGGCCAGCGCCGAGGTGAAGGCCCTTGCCGTCGCCCGCGCAGAAGAATTTGGCCGGAAGGCCGAGGCGCTTCAGGCGCTGCGCCGAACCCTGCTGGAACTGGCCGACCGCTGTCACGGCGATGACCGGCCCGATTGTCCGATCATCGAACGCATGTCGGGAGAGGGGTGAGAAGCGCGCATCGCGCGATACCTTCCCTGCAGCTCGATGCGACGCCGCACGCGGCAACAGCGTCAATGAAAGGGAAGGGGGGAGCCGAGCTGGTGTCCGGGCTGGTCCGGACGCCAGATGGAGCTCTTCCCATGACCACTTCCGTGAAGCTTGCGAAGCTTACGCTTTCGCCGATCAACGTCCGCAAGCGGCCCGACGATCTGCTCGAGATCCCGCAGATGGCCGCCGACCTCGAGGCGCGCGGCGTCCTCCAGAACCTGCTCGTCACGCCCGTCAAGAAGCCGCGCGGCACCTTCGAGGTGTTCGATGGCGGCCGCCGCCTGCGCGGCCTGCTCATGCTCGCCGAGCGGGGCGTCATCGATCCCGACACCTACGACGTGCCCGTGAAGGTCCTGGTCGGCGACGAGGCGACCCTGTCCGAAACGTCGACCGCGGCCAACTTCCATCAGCTCAAGATGACGCCCGCCGAGGAATGCCGCGCGTTCCAGTATTTCATCGGCCTCAATGGCGACATCGACGGCGTCGCCAAGCGCTTCGGCCTGACGCGCCGCTTCGTCGAAGGCCGTCTGCGGCTCGCGACGCTGGCCGAGCCGATCTTCGAGGCGCTCAGTGAGGGCACGATCACGCTCGATGTCGCCAAGGCCTACGCCTCGACCGAGAACCAGGAAAAGCAGCTCCTCGTCTGGAACACCTACGGCACGGGCTACGCCAATGCCGACACGATCCGCCGTGTCATCGCCAACGAGACGATGAAGTCGAACGATCCGGTCGCCATCCTGGTCGGCGAGGACCGCTATGTCGAAGCCGGCGGCAAGATCGACCGCGACCTCTTCAGCGACAGCGGCGACAAATGGGTCAACCCCGAGATCGCGCAGCGGCTCGCGGCCGACATCATGGAAGCGGAGGCCAAGCGGATCGGCGAAGAGCGCGGCCTTGCATGGATCCGCCCGATCGCGTCGAACTACACGCACAGCGCCGCGGCCGGCCTCTACCGCGTCATCCTGCCGGCGCCCGATCTCACCGAAGAGCAGCTGGCCCGTCTCGACGCGATCACGCAGCGGCAGGAGGCCATCGCCGAGGAGATGGACGACGAGATCATCACCGAGGAAGCCTACAAGGCGCTCGACCAGGAATATGACACGCTCTCCGAAGAGGAGCATGCGATCCACAATGTGGCGCCGGTGCTGCCTGACGAGATCAAGCCCCTGGTCGGTGCGTTCCTCAAGCTGACGCCCAAGGGTGAGATGGTCCTCGATACGGAATATTACAGCGAGGAGCCCGTTCAGGTCGGCGGTTCGGATGACGAGGCCGGGGGCGACGAGGACAGCGGCACCAGCGGCCGGGCCGGCGGCACCGGGCGGGAGCACGCGTCCCCGCCGCCTCGTCCGGAGGCCGTGGCCCCCGGCGGCAAGCCGCTCAGCGCGCGGCTCTATGACGAGCTCGCCATGCAGCGGCGCGACGTGCTCGCCGCCACACTGCTCAGCCATCCGGCGCTCGCGCTCGACTATGCGCTCTTCGTCATGATCGACGACCGGATGAGCACCTTCAGTGCCTATGGCTCGACCATCCGCGCTCGCTCGCCGCAGGATCCCGTGTCCGGTGAACAGCCTTCGACCCGTGCCCGCGGCTATCTCGCCGAGGCCCATGACGGGCTCGATGCGAGCTGGACCGAGCACAAGTCGGAGGTCGAGCGGTTCGAGGCGTTCCGCGCGCTCGACGACGACGGCAAGGCGGCCTGGCTCGCCTATATCGTCGCGATGTCGCTCGAGGCGAAGCCGAGCTATCGCGCCGAGCAGTGCCCGTTGCACAACCGTCTGGCGACCATCATGGAAGTCGATGTCGCCAGCTGGTGGCGTCCGACCTCGGAGAACTTCTTCGACCGGGTCAGCAAGGGCTCGATCCTGACGCTCCTCGCCGACGTCGGCGGCGCCGCGCTCACCGCGCGCCACGCCACGATGAAGAAGTCCGAGATCTCGGAATCGTGCGCGAAGCTCTTCGCCGGCGAAGCGATCGTCGAGCCCGAGGTTCGCGACGCGGCGCTCGCCTGGGTGCCGAACGCGATGAAGTTCCTCGACCAGGCCGAAGCCGACGATCTCGAGGTCGCCGAAGACGATGCCGAGGCGCAGATGGACGATGCGGAGATCGTCGAAGCTGGCGAGGGCGAGGTGGCGGAGACGGTTTCCCCGAACGAGACCGACACCGCGCAACCGCTGGCTGATCAGGACGCGCTCGCCGCCTGATCCTTGTCGCCTCCTGGATGTCTGACCGCCGGCGCTCTCCAGGCGTCGGCGGTCCTTTTTCCCTTCCACTCGGGAGTTCTCGCCATGCCAGTCTCTCGGCGTTCGAGCCGCGACGTCGCCGCGGAAATCACCGACCTCATCATTCGCAAGCTCGAGGAAGGCGTTCCGCCCTGGTCGCGGCCCTGGCGATGCAGCGGCGCCGGCGGCCGCCCCCTGCGTCACTGCGGCACGCCGTACACGGGGATCAACACGCTCTATCTCTGGGCGCTGGCCGACGCGATGGGCTATCGCTCGCGCTTCTGGATGACCTATCGGCAGGCCGAGGCGCTTGGCGCCAACGTCCGGCGTGGCGAGACCGGCGCTGTCTCGGTCTATTACTCCTCGTTCAAGAAGCGCGAGGAGCACCCGGAAACGGGCAAGGAGGTCGAGCGGAATATCCGTTTCCTGCGTCATTACATCGTCTTCAACGCCGACCAGATCGATGCGCTTCCCACCTGGTTCTACGCGTCGGCGGAGCCGGACGTCCCCGTGGCGCCATCGACGCGCCAGGCCGCGATCGACGCCTTCTTCGCCGCGATCCCGGCCGACGTCCGGCATGGCGGTGACCAGGCCTACTTCACGCCGACCTTCGACCATATCCAGCTGCCGAACCGCACATCGTTCCGCAGCATGGATCACTACGCGTCGACCCGCTGCCATGAGACCGTGCATAATGCCGTAACCCGGATTATGCCGCATGGCGTTGGCCAAGACCTTGTTTTCCGGCCATCCACCATGCGGCACCTCGGCATAATCAGAGCCCTTCGAGGAACGCGAGGAGATGATCGTCGGGCTGGAACCGGCCTGTCGGCACATCCGGAGCGGCGACGCGCGCGAGTGCCTTTTCTTTCAAGCGCATGTCGGCGTGGATGTAGACCTGCGTCGTTTCGACCGATTCATGACCGAGCCACAGCGCGATCACGGCCTGATCGACGCCATGGTGGAGTAGGTTCATCGCCGTACTGTGGCGCAGCGTATGCGGTGTGACCCGTTTTGCGCCGATGCTTGGGCATGTGCGCGATGCCGTCAGGCA
>NZ_JARESE010000097.1 GCF_029076845.1 Novosphingobium album (ex Liu et al. 2023) | reverse complement strand
TCGCTTCCATCGAGCGCTTCTGCGTCAGAAATATGCCTGAACGAACTTCAGGTTCAGGACACTAGTTCTTGGCCGATGTAAAGCAGCTTCCTGGAGTGAGCGTGTTGTAGCGTAGACTAGCGTGCACATAGGCGGGGTGCTCCCATCGAGCTCAGTTTTACGGCGCTCGTCTTTTCCAGAAGGCCGCGCTCGTTTGTCGAGCGGGAGAGGTGTCACATCGCGCTACGGGTGGATTACAGCCCGGCCGCTTTCGGGCGCTCGGATGGGGTGAGCGGACGCTTGTTCATCTAAATCGACTTGGCAGCTAGGCGTTGACGCCGAACATGTCGTCGTCCCCAATCGCGTATGCACGCATCCCAGTCATGCCACGCTCCGCTGCGAGCGCAGGTCGTTGCCAGACCTACATCTAGCTGGTCGGAGCCGCCTGACGATACCAATCAAGATGGTCGCGGGCGATCCCCTCAGCTCGTGATCGGTCGGGACACGGCCGCCTCTCCCTCGGCGATCTTCTGCCCGACGTAGTCTTCGACGCCCGGAGCTTCGGGAGCGGGGCGGTTTTGAGCCGCTTCCATGCCGCCGAGAATGACGTCGGCGACCCTGCCGGCGTCGCGCCGCCACCACGGTTCGATCTTGGCAGCCATGTGGCGGCGGAAGGCGTCGCGGTCGTCGGCGTCGAACAGGAGGAGCGGCGCGAGAAGCGACAGCGACCGATCCGCGGAGGCGAAGATGCAGCGGGCTTTCCCGTATTGATGCGGCTGCGCGCGTTGAACGAGTTCGCTGAGGTAGGTCGCGTCCCAGGCCGCGTTCCGCACGCCCGCTAATGCCCTCGAGCGGTCTTGCGATCGCAGTCCCTTCATCAGCCCGGCCCGCGGCGCATCAGGAGACAGGAACATCGCGCAATAGATCGCTGCCGGCCCCGCCACTAGAAAGTCGGATAGCATCCAAGCGATCAACTCCTCGAAGCGCCGCACGGGAGAGAGTGCAGGATTGAGCTCGAGTGAGGCCGCCTTGAGCATCACCGCGTAGTTGCAGCGCCACCGATGGAGCGGCTCGTCCAGCAACAAATTCTCGTTGGGCTTGGCCAACATCGTGGGCAGGGTCGCGGATCGACCCACCGCGAGTCTATCCACGCGGTGGCGCGACCGCCCTCGTCGGCGGCCCTGAACCAGCGGAGCTCCTCGTTTGCGGTTTCGTTAGAAGTGGACTGCGCGAGTTCGAGCAGGGCGAGCCCGGGTTCGATGTTGACGTTCATCGCTTGCGCGTAGGCCATTAGGTCCAGGGCGAGCCGGCTCGGGAAGTCGTCACTGGCTAGCCGGCCGTCCCTTGCGATCCGTGCCATCCGGGTGATGACGTTCCTGTCGGGCAGCAGGACGGTGGGGAGCCGGTCGACGTGCTCGGCATAGAGCATCGTCTTGATCGACAGCAGACCGGCTTCGGGTGCGATGAACCCGGGAGTCAGCGCAGCCGATCTCTCCAGGCGGGACGCGATGAGCTCCACCTCCGCGCGGGGCAGACGCGGATCCGGCCGCAGCAGGACGATGGCGTCTTCCTCGAGCGTCATCGTCGCCTCAGTCCGTTTTATTGTCATCGAGGCGGGACGGGAGATGCCCGACCTTCTCGATTTTAAGGTCCGAGAGCTTTACCACGAGACCTTACGCGCGAGCAGGCCGATGTTGCGCTTCACGCCTTCCCAGTGCGCCGCCGAACCGTTGCTAAAGCCGGCCGCGAACAGCTTCGGCTGCAGCGCGGGTCCCTCCAGCCGCTTGATGATCCGCTCGCGCGCGTCGTCCGCCCAGGCGATCGTCTGCCCGTAGGGCATCCAGGTGAAGTCCTGCAGTTGTTGCAGCGTCTGCTCGGATTCGCCGGTCAGGAAGGCGAAGCCGCCGAGCAGCTCCAGCGTGCGGTAGTTCTCCACCGCCGCCTCGCCAGACAACCCGTAGTCGCGTGACCAGGGTACGACGGCGTCAACCAGGTGGTCGGCCCATGGGGTCTTCCGGCGATCCAAGTCCGGCCAGAATTTCCACCATGCCGATTCCACGCCGTTCCAAAATGACATGAAGAGCGAGCGGGTAGCGGCGACCGGCTCCCGGAACGTCCACGCCAGCTCGATCGTGAGCCAGCGGAAGAGGTCGCCCCAGCGCTGGGCCTTGGTCAGTCCCAGCCCATAGGTGAGGTATGCGAGGTAGGCGGGGTATGTCGCCAGCCCGATCAGCGCGGTGTTGCCGTTGCCAGGCTGATCGGAGACCAGCGACCGCACGACATCCTCTACGATGCCGAACTCCGTCCCGTCGCCCCAGCGACCGGCGAGACCGACCATGCGGGCGAGCGGCTCGGACAGGCTTTCGATAGCCTTCCAACGCTCGATCAGCACGTCGTTGGTGACCTGCATCGTCACCGGGAATTCGTCGCCGCGCAGCCGTGTGGCGACCTTGTCCGCCTGCTCCGCGAATGCATCGGCGAGGTCAATGCGCCGCTCGGGGTTGGAGAGGTTGCGTTTGGTCGTGGCGAGCAGCAGTTCGATCGTGTCGGGCGAAGGGCGGCGGGATTTTGCCAGGACGTCGACCGCGTCCGCCAGACCGCAGAAGAACGTATCGGCGTTCGCGACCGGCACCATTGTCGCCGCTCGGCGCGCGATCAGGTCCGACGCGGCGGGGCCCGGCTCCCCGCGCGAGGCCCACCATGTCGGATAGCGGCGGCTGGGCGCTCGCGTGACAGCGGCGCGCAGCGCCGGGTCCCACTCTCCGGACCAACCCAAGACGATCAGCCCGTATTCGTCGAGGATGCGGTCGAGCAGGCGGTCGTATTCCGCGGGATAGCTCGCCAGCTCGGCGTCGGTGTTAAGGATGCGATTGTCGAGATAGTCGCCGTGCACCTTCAAGATTAGGCAGCGGCAGTGAGGCAGCGGGCTCGCGCCTGACAAATCGTCGACCGACGCGATCACGACCGGCTCGACCCCTACCGCCTTCAGCGCCGTCTCAAGCAGGCGGTCGAAGTTGGTCGTGACGATGACGCGGATCCAGCCGTCGCGCACCAGGCGGGCGATCGCGTGATGCGCCCGTGTCGGAACCCGGCGACCTGCGTCCAGGTCTTCGGCCGTCGGCTCGATGTAATGGTGCAGGACCGAGCGGCGCTCGGTCGGCGTGACGGAGAGCGCGTCAAGGAGCTGCGAGTAGCCCGGGTCGGTGCCGAAGCGCTCAAGGTGCCACGCCGCCCAGTCAACGCGATCCGTGACGCCTTCGACCGCCGCCATCCGGCGGACTAGGTCCAGCGTGACCTCCCAGCCGGTCGGGATCTCAGCTGCGCGCGATACGCCCGACCCGAGCAGCAGGGCATAGACGCCCGGGTTCTCGACGATGGAGAAGGCTATGCGCGTGGCAGGCTCGAGCACTTGGTTCGCAGTCTCGTTCGTGATCCGTTCCAAAGTAGCCGCTGCGTGAAAATGCGCAACCCATCCGCCCTGATCTGGCTGTTTTCATCGCGAAGCGGTTCGCGTAAACGGGTAAGTGGCAGCGTGTCGGCGTACCGGCCCGCTCCCGGAAAGTCGTTTTGGTGACTTCCTGTCGAGTTCCGAGCCCGGATCGTCGTTAAGGCGGGCGGCAAGGGCCTCGGCACCATGGCGAAAGCTGGCCACGCGATTGGGCGTGATCGGCTCCTACGCACCGCCGGCTAGGACGACTAGGGGGCACCGGCGGCAGCTAGATGAACGCACTGGAAACAGCAATCTCGTTGCAGCGGCTCCGCCATGCTTGGCAGTCCAAGAAGGCAAAGCTTCGTAAATCCTGCTTTGGCGTCGACCGTGTGGCCGCCGGGGACTTCGAGCGCAATCTCGAACGAGAATTACGGGAGTTGCGGTATCGGCTTGGTGCCGGGTTCAAGCCCCAGGGGCTATTGGCTATCCTAAAGCCAAAGCCAACGGGCGGCTCTCGCGTGATATGCGTCCCGACCTTCGCTGACCGACTTTTGCAATTTAGCTTGCTAGACCAGCTCCGACCTAAGTTCAATGCAATGGGTATCGAAAATACTGTCAGCTACGGCCTAGCGCCCGGCGCTGAACGCAGTGTTGTCGGGGCTCGTAAGTTTGCTTGTGTCGCCAGGGCTCGGCTCCCTTGGGTATACAAGACCGACGTCCAGAAGTTCTTCGACAACATTGATCGGACTGTGTTGGAGGCCTCGCTGAAGAGAGTGGTTAGGCAGCGAAGCTTGCTGCCGTTTCTGAAGGCCTTCTTACACACAGAGATTCTAGGCGGGCTTGATCCAGACTGGAGGGCGGCTACGGCTAAGAACGGCATCCTGCCTGGGCGAGGCGTTCGGTCACGTCCGTCAATGAGGTGTAATTTCGGGTGTGGTCACCGGGCCGCACGATCAGGCGGCCT
>NZ_JARESE010000096.1 GCF_029076845.1 Novosphingobium album (ex Liu et al. 2023) | reverse complement strand
CTTCTCCGCCATCGCGCTCGCCGCCACCGTCATCTTCTGGCTATGACCAATGAGTCCTGACCCTAACCAAGGCGGTTCCAGTATGACATCGCCGATACTTTCCATCGTCACGATATCTTTCAACCAGGCCGCTTATTTAAAGCATTGCCTAGATTCGGTGCTGTCGCAAAAACACCAAGGAGTAGAGTTCATCGTCGTCGACCCCGGTTCGACCGACGGTTCTCGAGAGATCCTCAAGGCCCATTGTGGAGGGATCGACCAACTTATACTAGAGCCTGACGCAGGCCCTGCCGACGGCCTCAATAAGGGTTTCGCCCGGGCCAACGGCAAGGTCGGCTATTTTATCAATTCCGACGATTTTTTACTCCCCGGCGCAATAGGCAGGATTCTGGCGTTTGGTGATTCCCACCGCGATATCGATGTCGCCGTGTGCGGCGCCTGGGTGGTTGATGGCGATGGTCAGCCTTTGCGGCGATTGCGCGCGACACTGATAACCCCCGAGCGACTGGTCGATAGCCGAGCGATTCCAGTGCAGCAGGGGGTTTTCTTTTCGATGGAGGCGTTTCGCGATGTCGGCGGGTTCAATGCCGAAAACCGCTCCTGCTGGGATACCGAACTGCTTTTCAATTTCGCAATGGCAGGCAAGACATTCGCGATCGGCCACGAACGGATCGGTGCGTTCCGAATCTACGACGGCAGCCTCTCCGGCGGCGTGGCCGGCGCAGCACACCGCGAACGGTTGACCCACGATTGGGGGCGGATGCGCGCACGCCTGTCGCCGCAGCAGCGACCGTGGCCCCAGAATCTTGCTCGCCTTGCAAGGAACCTCGCCAATCCTCTCAATTCTGCCGAGGCGCTTCGCATGAAGCTCGCCCCGTCGTCGATATTGCGTGCCTGGGAGCGGGACATGCAGGTTGCCCCGCTTGTCTCGCCCGGCCATGACGCCCCTTAACATGGCGCTCACGCGGCAAAAAAAGGCCGTGGGGAAAGTATTCTCGACGTGGAGAGATAGGCTCAGGACCTATTGATTGGCAGGCTGCAATGTGATTCAGTTTCGGTCACGTCCGTCAATGAGGTGTAATTTCGGGTGTGGTCACCGGGCCGCACGATCAGGCGGCCT
>NZ_JARESE010000095.1 GCF_029076845.1 Novosphingobium album (ex Liu et al. 2023) | reverse complement strand
ACCACGTCCAACATCCAGGGAATTTTCAAAGCCCATCTTCGCGGAGAATTACACGCCCGCTGACACGACCAGGACGACCTCGCCGGCTTCGTCGGCGTTTCAGATGAGGAGAGCTTGGAGTCGACAGCGCGGCACGCCGTTGAAGCCGGCCTGCTCTCTGCGCGCGACGGTAAGCTCGCGCTAACCCATGCCGGCTGGCTCTCAATTCAGCCACTTATGGTAGCGGCGAGCGCCGAGGAGGCTTCGCGGACCCCCGCGCCCGTTCTACAGCTCGAACAGGCGCCGTGCCCCGGTTGCGGCGGGCAACGGGCCTGCGAGGTCGTGGCCGAGCACAACGAGCGCATCGACGGCGGCGACGGGATGACGAGCGCCTTCGTGTCAGTCCGGACGCTGCGCTGCCGTGGCTGCGGCACGCTCTCCGTTGTCCGAGACGACTCCTTCTCGGAGGACGAGGATCATGTCCAGGATCCGAGGACCGGCGAGTGGGTGACCGTTCCGGTGCTCACCACAACCCGCTGGCCCGAGCCGAGCATCCGCCCGCGGGCGACTTGGCTGGCGACGCTGGCCGACGAGACGGCCAGGAGCCTCGCCGACGAGGTGCACCGGGCGCTTGCCGCCAACCTCCCGACTCTGGCCGCGATGGGCGTGCGCGCGCTGCTCGATCGCACCTTCGAGCTGGCCGGCGCGGATGCCGGGGCCGACTTCAGCGCGAAGCTGCGTCAGCTGCGAGAAGCGGGGGTGCTGGGCGAACGCGAGCTAGAGACCATGAGGGTGGTAACGGACGCCGGCAGCGCGGCGGGCCACCGCGGCTGGCGCCCTGAACCGGACGAGCTCGACACGATCTTGGACGCCGCCGAGGCCCTACTGCATCGCGTCGCGGTGCAGCCCGAACGAACGGAGCGACTGCGGAGCGCCGTCCCGCCACGACCTGTAAGGAGACGCGCGCGCCCGATTTAAGCGGAGGGCTGGCAAGCGCACATGAACGAAGGTCCGCTTACGGTAACCCAATAAGGCGACGTGAACGTCGACTTGTGGGTCCTTTCGACCCGTAAGGCGGCAGCCGCTACGAGAAGCTTGCCTGATAGGTGGTCGCCATGAGCGACACATGCGCGTTCAGCGGCGACCGCAGCTCGAACGCCTTTGGCTCCCGCGAAAAATTCCACAACCGCACTAGCCTCCAATCGTTGCGCCGCTCCTCGGCAACGGCCAACTCATTGCGCGTGATGTGAAACGGCGTGCGCTCCCAGCCATTGGTCGTCTTCACCTCGATCAGCCGATCGCTGCCGTCGGTATCGAAGCTCAGGATGTCATAGCCGGCGCCATCGCCATCGACATGCGACACCCAGCGAATGCGCTCGGCGAGATCGGTTCGGCCGGCGGCGAGCAGGCTGGCGCGCTCGTGGGCGAGGACACGTTCCTCGCCGGCGCGACCCAGTGCACGATTACGAGCATCGCGCTCGGCCACATTGTACCTGCAGGCGATGGCGGTCATCTGCTCGAGTTCGTCGGGCGGCGGCGCATTGCTGTGCGTCGGTGGCGGGCCGATCCATAGCATCGCTTCTTCCCGAAGCGTTGAGGATGAAGGCCCCATCGCCATCCGCGCGGCCGGTGCGAGCCAATCCGGATGACGCTGGAGCCAGTGCACGACGGCATCGACCAGCGAAGTTTGGAAATTGAAGGCCGGCTTGTAGCCTGGGACCCAGTCCTCACCGAGCCCCTTGAGCACGGCGCTGATGTTCTGATGCTTGTATTCGATCGACCCGCGGGGCCGATCGATCACCGCCTGCAGCAGGCGATTATGCTCGGCCTTGCTGTAGGGGCGCCCGGCGATATCGTCGCCAAGCATCGCGAAATAGTCCGCCACGATCGCGTCGTTCTGCTCGTCGGACCAGTCACCGGCCATGGCGGCTCCCGAGCGGGCGGGCCAAGCTGGAGAAGCTCCGGATCATCCCAGCAACCGCGCCGGCACACCGAGCGCTGGCCCGGCCTCGGCAAGCCGCTGGTCCAGCGTTTGCACCGTGGCGCCATGCTCCGATGCGACAGCAAGATGCAGCGCATCGCCGGCGCGGAGCGCCAAGGTGTGCTGATCGGCGAATCTCGCCGCTGCTCGAAACTGCCCGCCCGTCACGGGCAACACTGTGAAGCTCTCGGCGATCAGCTTGTTGAACATGGCGAGCGCCGCCGCGCGCTGCTCGAGGGTGATCTGCCCAGTCCGCAGCTTGATCGCCATAGCCGACGACATCTCGGTGACGGTCCAGTCGCTGATCAGAAGCTGCGCCGGGTCCTGCTCCGCCAACCACGCCTGAACACGCGGCGTCATCGCTTCATTGGAGAGCGCCGCGACGATCAGCGACGTGTCGAGATAGAGCATCAGTAGCGATCGCCATCCCGCATCGACCGCACAAGATCAGCGGCGCTCTGGGATTGGGGCGGCATCGCTGCCGTCAGCGATTGGAGCAACGTGGCATCGATCGGCCTGCGCGGCCTAGCCACGGCAGTGAGCCGCGCGACGGGCTTGCCGCGCCGGGTGATGTCGATCGAATCGCCTGCTTCGACCCGGTCGACCAGCTCGCTCAGATGGGCTTTGGCGTCCGCCAGATTGATCGCATCCATGTCACGCTCCTGACCATGTAGATGGTCATATAGCGTATCGAGCTTAAGAATTCCAGCAGGAGGTTTGCCGATGCGGCATGTTCTCACCCGGCAGCAGCTTTACGACATGATCTGGGAACGTGCCGTATCCAAGGTGGCGCCTGAGCTCAGCATCTCCGACGTGGCGCTGCGCAAGCAATGCGTGAAGCACGCCATCCCCTTACCGGACGCCACCTATTGGGGACGCCTGCATGCCGGGCGCCCGGTCAAGCGTAAGCCGCTGGGCGCTGCGCCAAAAGGCGTGAGCGATCGCATCGTGATCGACGCACGCACGAAGCCGCCGGCGCCTGAGCCGATCGAGGCGGCGATCGCGGTCGCCAGGCAATCGGCCGAAGCTGTCGCCGTGCCGGAGAGACTGCACTCGCTGGTCGCCAAGACGCTTGCCGCAACAAGGAAGGCCGAGCCGGATCGCAATGGCGCGATCACTGGTCTTGGCGGGGAGGTCTTTCGGGTCCGCGCGCACCCCGACGCGCTCGATCGTGTTGGAGCCTTCTTGAACGCGTTGGTCTACAATGCCTGGCCCGTGGCCATCGGTTCGAAGCCGGACGCGAGGGCCTCGAGATGGTCGTCGACGACGAAGCGATCGGCTTTGCCGTCTATCAGACCATCCGCCGGTCGCTCCATGTCGTCACGGAAGAGGAGACCCGCCGGCGAGAGCGCTGGGATGCCCGCCATCGCAATGATTGGGACAATTGGGATAAGCGCCCCTCCATTCCCTATTATAACTTCACGCCACCGGCGAGATGGCGATCGAGATCGCGGGTTGGTCCCGGTATGAAAACGCTCAGCGCCGGTTCGCCGACACCCGCGCACGCAAGATCGACAGCCGGATCGATGAGATACTGGTCTCGTTCGCCGCATTCGCGGCCGGCAGGAAGGTGGAGCGGGAAGAGCGCGCGAGCGGGCACGGCTTGAAGAGATCGCTCGCCAGCGGCGCGCCGAACAGGCACAGCTTGCCAAGCTCGAACAGCAGCGGGTGGAATATCTTGATCGCAAGCTAGCGCAGGCGGAGGAGCGAAATCGGCTGCGGACGTTTCTGACGACGCTGCTCGCTGACCAAGTCTCCGAGGAGGCATCCGCCTTTCATGCTTTCATCGGATGGGCTCGGCAGCGGCTGGAGAAGATGGACACCCAGTTGCAGCTTGCGACGATTGCCGCTGAGGTTTCGGGAATGAACGCCTTCAGGCCGGAGGGCGATGTCGACAGCCAGGAGAGATAGTACGCGTCTGCTCAGGCAAGCCTATTCTACCGAGCATCGAGCTCTACTGCCGTGATCGTCAGCAGCATCGGCCGCATCCAGGCCGGCGCCTGGCGGACCGACGCGCCCAGCCTCTTCTTGTCGGTGGCAGACAATGATCGGGCAGCGATCCGAACGACGTCACCGGCTTGTGTCGGACCGAGATGGCGAAGGGCCTGCACGACAGTGCCTGCCGCGCTTCCCGGCAGGATCAGGTGCTTGGGCGAGGCATGGCGCAGCTCGATCACACGCTTTCCCAGAACGACCCGCCGAGACGGTCCGTCGGTCAGATAGTCGCTCTGAGCCGGCACCTGGAGCGTCAACCCGAGCAGGTGGGCAGCACGGGCGCCGGCGATCTGCACGTTCGACCCTGTCTCCCGCGCCAATGCGCGTGCGATGTGATCCGGGTCAGGGGAAAGTGGCCCGAGCCTCGGATGGAGCTTGGGTAGATCGTAGAGGCCCCGTGCCAGACGGCGCAGCTTGCCGTTCCTCGCAAGTCGAGAGAGGGCTTGGTCGACAGCGGGGCGCTCGGCGAGGTCCAGGAAGTCGCTGGGCGTGAGTACGCTTCCTCGCCCGCCGGCCGAGGCACGCGCCAATATCCTATTGGGAGTCGAGGAACTCAGTCGATCCATATGTCAGAAAATATCTATCTTTTTTCTGACAATCAACGACCCCTTGGCCCGCCTTTCAACGGAGGCGAATGGGACCACCGCATCCTGAGATGCGGTGGTTCCTGTATCAGTTCGCTGAGCCGTCCGTCGGCCTAACAGGCCGAGTTTTGCGCTGATGAACATCGGGCGCAGGCGCGATCTTCGCTCGACCTTCGAGATAGGTCTGGCGGCGCTGCTCCAGCCAAGCCTCGACTTCCTCCAGGTCCCACACCACGCATCGTGGCGTGAGATTGAAGCGACGAGGGAAGTCGCCGCGTTTCTCCATTTCGTAGATCGTGCTGTCGGCGAGCGGCACGATCAGTCGGAGTTCATGCCGCCGGATTGTTCGTGGCAGGCCAGTCAGGACGGTGGCGGGGCCGGCATAACCCACCGGATCTCTGTCTTCGTCCTGATATGGCATCATCAGGACACGTACGCGGCTTGGCTTCTTGGTCATGTTGGTCATGTTATCCTCCGGTGGTTGGAGGATTTCTCATGCAGGCCAGACTTCGCCTGTTTGAGCAGGCGGCTGGTCGTGCCAACGCTGACGGTACTTTTCGCCGCAATCCGGATACGGGCGCCAGAGCTGGAAAGGATCTGGGAGAGCCGATAGTAGCCGATCGGACACCCTGATTTACCCGTTTCGGTGACGCGATGAGCGTGAGGCGGGCAGGTATGGAGCAGA
>NZ_JARESE010000094.1 GCF_029076845.1 Novosphingobium album (ex Liu et al. 2023) | reverse complement strand
CGCGCAAAATTGAGTCTAAACGATAGCGAACTTCAGATTCACCACACTAGAGCGGTTTTCGATCATTCCGGGTCATATCCGCACGAGGTGAAGTAGTTGGCGTATTCGTGTGGCTGGAAGATATCGACCAGCCTGCCGATCAGGTTCCAAAGTCCGCTCACGGTGCGCTCGCCGATCTTTCGAAGCATGGCCTTGAGGCGGGAGAAGGCCTTCTCGATCGGGTTGAAGTCAGGGCTGTAGGGTGGGAGGAAGCGCAATGTCGCGCCCGCCGCTTCGATACGTTCGCGGACCGAGGCGCGTTTGTGGCTCGACAGATTGTCCATGATGACGACGTCGCCGGGGCGCAGCTCCGGTATGAGCACCTGGGTGACGTAGGCTTCGAACCAGTCGCCGTTGATCGGTCCGTCCAGCACCATCGGCGCAACCATGCCGGTCATGCGCAGCCCCGCTACCAGCGTGGTGGTCTTGCGGTGGCCGTGCGGGAAGCCCATTCGCAGCCGCTCGCCCTTCGGGCAACGGCCATGGCTGCGGGTCATGTTGGTGGCGGTCCACGTCTCGTCGATGAAGACGAGGCGCTCCGGTTCCAGATCGATCTGGCCGTCGAACCATTCCCGGCGCTGCTTCAGGATGTCGGGACGGTCCTGCTCGATTGCATGGCCAGTCTTTTTTTGCGCGTCATGCCCCGGCGCGCAAAGAAGCGGTGAAGCCCGGCAACCGATACCGCCAGACCAACCTCGGCCAGGTCCGCGCGCAGCTCATCAAGCGAGATGTCTTTGCGCGCTTCCCAGATGGCGAGGATGTCCCCCGCACGCTCTTCAACCCGGCGCGAGCGCATGTCGCCACCCTGCGGCTTTGGAGCGAAGTCACCCGTCTCGCGCCGCTGTGTCTCCCAGCGGATCGCCGTCGAAGGCGCAACGCCAAATCGGAGCGCCGCAGCACGGCAACTCAGCCCGCCATCAACCGCTGCCAGAAGTCGGGAACGCAAATCCATCGAAAGAGGTTGAGCCATCCATGCCGGCCTCCTTCACCAGCACGAATTCTGAATCAGAAATCACGCCCGGCGGGAATCCCCACGCGATTCAAATCGGTCGAAAAACGCTCTAAAATGCATGGACAGGTCGCCGGAAGAGGACTCGACGAAGCGCGTCCTTTAAGCCTTCTCAGCGCCGCTTTCGGGATCGAAGGCGAACCACCCCCCTCGCCCTGTCAGCCATATTTCGGTCAAGGTTCGCGCACTGGCGCCATCGCGATCCTCGATAGCCTTGACCAGCCGGGCCAGATTGCTGCGACGCAATTCAACATGCTCGGACTGCGCTCCCTGCGTCACGAGATTGTTGAATGCGAATGTTCCAAATGCCCACATTTGCTCGCAAAGTCGGGACAGGACCTCCGAGTGCGCCATTTCCTGGATGATCCGGTGGAATTCATGACCAAGCCTGAGGTTTTCCTGATCCAGTTCGGTCTGGAGGTTGATTTCATCCATCAGAATCTGGAGCTGAATCAGCTGCTCGTCTGTTCTTCGAGCGGTAGCCAACTCCGCAAGCCTTGATTGGATGCCGCCAAAGGCCTCGATGAAATCAAACATCGATTGAACCTCGTAGCTCGCCACACGGCAGCCCACCTGAGGCACGATTTCAACGAGCCAATCCCCGGACAGTCGGCGCATTGCTTCCATCACCGGCTGCCGGCTGACTTCGAAGGCCTTCGCTATTTCCTCGACCGAAAGCCATTCTCCCGGCCGATGTATCCCGCTTAGAATACGAGATTGGAGTTCATGATATATTGTGGGCGAAAGGCGCTCGGAGCCCTCCGACGGCAACCTTATCTTACGTGGGGTTCGCATCAATGTTTCCAGCGATTGCCGCCCTTTCTCCTGAGCGGATGTGTGTCTCCATCTCACGCCTAGCTCGCCGACTGCCCCGACTGGTCGGCGTCAGAACAAGCTGGCCTGCTGCCGGTTTGGCGGACACCGAGATAGGCTCATTTAGGCTACCCCAGCTTCTCGCTCG
>NZ_JARESE010000093.1 GCF_029076845.1 Novosphingobium album (ex Liu et al. 2023) | reverse complement strand
TCCATCGCTCCATCGCGATGGAATCACAAACCCAGCCTTACAGCCAGAGGTATTTCAGGGTGTCCAACTGTCTTACGCACAACGAGGCGCATCTGGCGCCAGCCGTCTCACCGGCTTTTGTCATTTGAGTGAGGAAATTCGAGAAAACAGGGTCACAACTTAGGAAAATGCCCATCACGTCAAGTGATCCTCATTCGCTTTGCTATGCCCAGTAGCTGGGCGTCGTTGAAACCATCTTCCACGAGACAGGGTAAAAACACGCTGAAATGAGCACCTGCCTCACCCGAGTGTGCCCAAATGAATCCTCTGTGTAGCGTCGCGACAGCGAAACAGATTGACATCCCAAGGCCTTGCCCCTCGTCGTCGTTGATGCCCTCAACGTCGAATCTTTTGCCCAGTTGGAAGACCGAATTGGGATCAACCGCGGATAGGCGTGGTCCATTGTTTTTCAGGTCAGTTCTGATCCATTGACCGCTTTGGACCGGATGTTCGGAGATACCTTCGATGTCTCTGCTCAAATCACCAAAACGCCCTTGCGTGAAGCTCGTGTGGGAGCGGAGGTTGCGGGTGTTGGCTCCGTATCGCAACGTATTTTCATAGATGTTCTGAAAGAGGGTCTGAATGAGAACCTCTGAACCGTAAATCTGTGCATGTCCGGAGAACGAGAATACACCCACATACGTGCTACTATTGGGGGACACGTCGCGAGCGGCACGATCGGCCTGCTCCCGCAAGTCGATCTTGCTTCTAATCCGTTGGGCGTACTCAGCTTTGAAGAAGGACTTGAGTGACCGTAGGCGACTACGCGCTGCCTTGGCGTTTTTCAGAACACGTATCGCATATTCTGAGCATTGCTGATCGGGTTCAAGGAGCACCTTGAGCGCCGCCGCCTTCAATTCCAAATCTGCGCACTCGCCGTCGATTAACTTTTCCAGGACCACCTGGGTCTCGGCGCCAGTTTGATAGGCGCTGCTTTCCAACGTTGTTTCAAGATCCGTCAGTGCGTCGTCTATCTCCCTAGCCAATGCTGGAATGTCGATCGTATTCGCGGCCACTTCCGACGGTCGAGAGAGGCGATCTCGCATGAGTTCGGGCCTGCGGTGCAGCGTGTCGCGTATCTGACCACAATAGGCTTCTACGTGATTGAGGGGAGTTCTCAAATCATGCCTGATCGCGCGTCCCGCGATGGCGTGAATGATGTCCTGAATCTTTGTGACAGCATTCGGCATGCAGAGTTGACTTTCATTATGACTTGGCGATCCTTTTTTCGGACCGGGCAGGTAACAAGATCGGTTCTCGGGCGAGTGCGCGCTCAACTATCGCACGCGCGTATGCTGCTGCTGCGTTCGCGGCGTAGCGCTGCCACCTGTCGTTCTTATGCATGTCGCAGTAGTCGCACACAGCCCTAACGATCACATAGCCTCGGGCGAAATTCCAAGCCGCGTCAGCGATACCGCTTCCTTCCATCTCAACGGCGATCAGCTTGTGTTCTTTTGCGAGAATGTCCCGTTGCATCGGGTTTTTCAGCAAGACGTTGGCGGACCCGATCAGTCCGTAGTGAACCATCGGCAAGCCCTTGCGTCGGCTGTTTTGCCTAGGGTGTCGCAGTCTTTTCGCGGGCGTCGAATGATCCAGTGGATCGTACAACACGTCTAGCCGAGGCCGGGCAACATCTGGGTCAAGGAATTGCTCCCACGAGCGATGACCGCGCTCCTCTTCCAGTCGTATTTGATTGATGGCCGTGGTCAGGAGAGCGGAGGGAGGCGGCGGCCCCTTTCTAAGCTCGGACTTGTCAACTTCGACCTTTTTGAAATCATATTGAATCACACCACTCAGCCCAACCACAATGTCGCCAAGACGCGCATGCTGATGCGGTATGGTCGGCGCTGGAACTCCGCCTGCGATACCCACGACAAGAAGATCATCGACCTTCTCAAAATCCATTAGCAAGGACGTTGCGGTCACAGCTGCAGCATTGTTCCCCATCTGGTTCGCAAGCGCGACGACCACCTCAATCTCACCGCCGTCGAGTGAGGAACGGAACGTATGGATGAAATAGCTGACTTGCGTTTTGCGCGCCACGATCGGCATCGCTACCGCGTCGCCGCCCAAGGCAGCCGCGATAGCATTCGCTTCCAGTGGCAAGGCGGTGATGATGCCAATTCTGATCCTGCGCGCTGCTCCCTTCGCCCGATCTCGTGCTTGCGCTGCCACTTCCTTGGGAATCGAAGTCAACGCCTCGTCCGCGATGTCAAATATCCGGCTCGACATCAGCCGATTCTCGCTTCCGAAGCTAAATGCTCGAATTCGGCGAAGACCGATCGGGCAAGCTCGTCATAGCTCTGCTTCGGATAGACCGTTTCAGCTTCTAGAAGGATGCCCGCGATCAGATGCTCTGCCAATGAAGGCGAGCCGGCAGCCGCAAGTGCAAAACCATGAGTAATGCCGCAGCTCAGCTTCGCTGCCTCCGACCAGTTACCATTGGCGTGTTGCCAGACCTCGGCAGACAGCGTTTTTGCCTGCTCACGATCTCCAGAGTATATCAAAAACTCAACCAATTCGGCAGTTCGTGAGGCGATAGCACGCTGATGCGGCTCGGTAGAAGACCAACTCGTTAGGGCTTTGCTCAGGCGCACTGCGGATCGATTATTCGGCCGTCCATCCCAATGACGAACGAATTGCGCGAGCGATGCGTGGACTTCGGTCGGAACGGGATTGAGGGTGTTTTGAGAAATGATTTCCTCTAATGCCGACCGGGCCTTAGAACGCTCTTCAGGATCGTCCTTCCAACTATATCCGAGTAACTGCCGCAGGATAGCCTCGATGTGATTAAGCCTAAATTCTACCGGTCCAGTAAGTAAATCGCTATTACTTGAGGTGATGCTGTTGATTGAACGCGTGACTTGTCTGGTGTGATTTAACGCAATTTCAAGCTGCCCAAAAGCTTTCACCAGTTCTGGTTTGAGATGATTATAGACCTGTTGTCGATAGTACGTCGCCGCTTCTTCCAAAAAAGTGGCCATTAGACCGGGATTGGCCTGTACATCCCTCTTCTGACGAAATCCAGCAATACCGGTCTCGAACACTGTCAGCTCAAAGCTATGCATTTCCTTCTTAATGTTATCGATAGAGCTTACCGACCAAACGAGATAAGGGATGTCTGGCCTAATTTGTTTCGCTTTGGCTATGAAATCTATAGCCGTTCCTTCATCTAGCCGATAATCCACTACGACCATGTCATAGCTATCAGTTTGATTCAGCCTTTCCAGGCCATCGGCGGCGCGATCGCTTACTTCAATCTGATGCCTATCCGTACTAAGTGATTTGCAGATAAATTCAGTATCGCTGTCGTCATCAACCACCAGAACCTGAACTTTTCCGTCCGTTGGGGTGGTCATGCTGAAGTGCCCTTTTATGAGGGAAGTTTAGCTGTTTGCATCCAGAACCGTATTGTATCCAAGAATATTTCCTTCTGTCGCTTCCCCTTACCTTTATTCACGAATGAATTGGCTTGGTTGGCATAGGATTCGTCGATCTCTTCGGGAGATGCTGATCTCGAATAAATAACGACCGGCACGTTTCGCACCCGCTCATCTTCATGACTCTTGAGGCGCCGCAGGGTGTCGATTCCATTCACACCCTTGTTTGAAAATTCGAGATCGAGGAAAACCACCGCTTTTGAAACGGATTCAGAGCCTTCGGTAACGGCTTGAAGCATCAAATCAGGCTCGGCGAACATCCGCGTGGTTACGTGTCGCGTGTCGGCTTCGCCTTCGACCCATGTCGAGGCTAGGTTGGTCCAGTCAGGGTCGTCGTCTGCAATCAGCACTAACACGTCGACGCCCCCTGCTGCCTAAGTGAATACCTAAGGCATGACTATGAGGGACGCTGGGCGCTACGTAAAGTAATGTCTTGCTGGTGGAGCATCGTTTTGCTGCGAGCTGTTGACGAACGGTCTTGCTCTCTTCATTCTCGCCTGAACTTGGCATGCCAGCCAGGATTTTCGGCGCAAGAGTGATACGTTGATCATGCCTGACAACGATCGAGAATCCTCAGAAGCTTCAGCGAGCGGGCAAGCCGAACTGATCGCGCTGAAGTCGGAACAAACGGCTCGAATCGTTCTGCGCGATACTACGTTATATGTCCACATCGCGTCGATCATCGCGATCTATGCGGCTGAAGGGCAGGCTGGCAGCAACGAGCCTCTGGTGCACTCCATACGTGTCGCAGCGACGATCCTATCAGCGGTCATATTCTCTATCTATGCCTCAAATGACTTTTACGTTTCCAGCATTGGCAAATTTGCTGCGGCGCACGGCTCTTCCCTCCTGCAAGTCTGGGAGCGAGAGCACCGAATTGGCCGGCGTTATCGTTTGCAGAAGTTTTTGCGAGCAGCCGCGGTCCTCATTGTTTTTCCTGGCTGGACCACACTGCAAATTGCTCCGATTTTGGCTAGGTCGTTTGATTTCCTTCAGATTGTTGCGGTGGTTTCTTGGCTCGTAGTTATTGGCGCGACGCTGGTTTTTCTCGTGTCCGACTGGGGGCGATCGCGCGCTGCGCAGCCTCCAGACTCAACTTCGGTAAGCCCGCTCTCAGCCGATCTCACTCAGCCGAACGAACCGGCCGCTATGTGACAAATCTTCCAACAGTCTCGGAGTCTTTCCGAGGATTTGCCACATGGTGTCGCGCTCAACACCGCTATGCCGATGTCCGCTTGAGACGCGGAGTTGGAACTATGGAGGCCGCCGCAAGAAGGATGTTCCCGCTTCCTGCCGCACCTTCCGGTGATGCCTTCAGTCTTGCGAAGGCACCTCATTCAGTTTCGATTGCAGCGCCGCGACATTTTCAATCACGGCGTCAAAATCGGGTGCGGCGCCGAAAATCATCGTGCTCATCGCTACGTAGTCGCGCTGCAGGTCGTCATACATCGCCCCTTCGGGGCACAACGCGAACTTGGGGGCTACCGCAGATGCCAGGTCGAAGTCCGGCCGGTTGAAGAACATGCGTGCGTGCGCGACGCAATCGGCGCCGAGCGCAGGGTTTGCCAGCGCCTTCTCGCCTACGTCGGACGCCAGGAGCATGTGGATATCATAATAATGGCGCGACACACGGTGGCCGCCGCCGCGCAGTTCGCCGCGGATATCGAACCAGCGGCGCAGCCCGTGCAGAATGACGACCTTGTCCCAGAAAGTTCGCTCGGCATCGACTATGGTGACGTTCGGCACGGTCAGATCGAGGTCGGGGGCGTCGTCGTGAACGTAGGGACGGATGGAACGGAGCGCGTTGGGATCGAGCGCGGATTTGGCGCCGGACTCGATCTTCACCGCCTTGTCGATATAACCATCGGCGGGTGTCGCGGTCGGATAGAGGACTAGCAGCGTCTGGCTGTCGCCATCATGCGGCGTAATGCGGAGCCAGTCGACGGGCAGTCCCGTCCGCTCGGCGGTCGCTGCGGCGATCGAGGACAACTGCTCCAGAAGCGGCCCATTGATATAGGCTTCGCAGGCCGTCTTGATCGCATCGAGCGCGGCGTCGCGCTTCTTGCGGCTCAGTGCCTGCAACTCCTCGACGCTCGCGGCTTCGCCGAGGTCGTCGCGGAAGACCGTGACGTCGATGTCCTCGGAGAAGCGGCGGATGAGGCCAAAACCCTTGGACAGCGAAGTGCCGCCCTTGAACAGCAGCCTTGGGCCTTCGGGAAGTCCGTTGAAGAGCGCATCGAGCGTCCAGCAGACCCAGAAGTCCTTCTCGGCATTCTGCGGCGTCGTGCCGAGGCGCTGTGCGGTCGCGGTAAAGAGACCTGCGCGGGTATCCTGATCCGCTGAGAGGATCGCATCATAATTTGGGTTCATGCGGCTTTGGGCTCGGCGGTGAGGATGGTTCTCAGATAGTCCTGCATCCAGGCCGGCAATGTCGACATGCCGTCATGCAGATCCTTGCGCAGCCGCACGCCATCCGGCTCGCGCCAGAGGAGTTGCTGGAGGCGATGGCGGATAGAGCGGTCCTCTTCGGCGTCGACCGTAGTGTCGCGCAACCAGTGGAGTGCCTGGACGATCCGCATGGCTGGGCGACCGGCCCAGAAGAGCTTGCTGGCGGCCGTAGGCCGGAAGCTGATTTCGAGATTGCCGAGATGGACCGGCTTGAGTCGGGAATCGGTGTGGACAACGATCTTGGCGGGGACCGCGTTGGTGAGGCCAAGGTCGTTGGCGGCAGTCATGCCATCGACCAGGACGCGTATCTGATCGCGGCGGGCGATCGCCTCGACCACCTGGCGGGGATCAGCGGGATTTGGCGCCTTGGTGAGGCTGTTGAAATCCGGCTTATCATAGAGGCCTCTGTCGATCCTGCGGAGCGTGCCGGTAGCGACGAGACGCTGAAGGGCCTTGTCGATAGCGTCGCGCGTCGCGAGGTCGAGAAAGTCCGCCGCCGTCCATACGCTTCGTGGCGTACCGGCGCTGATCCGCTGGAGGATGCGGGTCTTCAGGTCTGGTGAGTCACTCATTTGTCCGAAATTTGTATATGTTTTTCGGACAAATTGCAATCATAATTTGTCCGAAATCTGTAGGCGTATTTCGGACGGAGGCCCGGCCAACCGGATGCCGGAAGGACTCGAACCGCCCTGTCCGTCCACGTCCAGCCTTTTCCACGAATCCAGATCGTGCTATTAATGCTCTTGGCGAGTTCGCAAGTCTATGATTTGACTTCGAAATCAATCGCTTAGCCGCCCAGCGATCAAGTTCTTCTGGCCACCACTCCACACAATCGGATATCGACGCCCTTCTCCCCGCGATGCTGCATGAAGCCTTTGGTGCGTAACTGTACCCTTGCGAAAAAGAAGGGAGTGTCCCACCTCTAGCTGAGGGGAGGGCTATGGCTGAGAAAACACAGAACCTGTCGATCCGGCTACTTAAGCCGGACGTGAAGCCTGAAGACTCCGTGCGGCAAGGCGTGCAATTGGCCGATTGGCCCCAGTTCGAGGGAGCCAAAATCGCAACCGGATCGGTCGGAGGCAATCCGCCAAGTTGGGCAGACTTTCCGGCATTGGCCGCCGATCATAAAAGCCAGCTCTTCCAGAGATTTGCCTTTGGACTGATATTCATCTTCGTCGATAACCGCTGGTTCGCCATCTCCTTCGGGCTCGGCCACAGCAAGATTGACCCTTCCGCGATCGAGCAGGATTTCGGCCTCAAAGTCGTTCTGAACACCGTCGATCATACCAAGTTGCGAAGCGCCGACCTGCGGACGCCGGATGCCAACACGGTTAGTCGGCGATCTCAGACAAGCCGGGGGTCGGAACAAACCGCTTTTGACATCGATCCCGAGCGGGACATCGTTCGCGGGCTGTTGGGCGAGCCTAAGGACAAGTCATTCGCAACGAAGGTCAGCGGCGGCGATGCGCTGTCGCTGCGCCGGAAGGTCAGCCTTAATGAACTACCGGATCTCTGCTCCCGCGCACTGACCTTCTACGGTGCCGATGACTATAAGCAGCAGTTCAGTTGGATCGATCAGATTCGGCATGTCCGCGACCAAGCGCTCATCGATAAACTGGAGATTAAGCTTGTCGAGGCTTTAAGTCAGGCACTTGCAGCCGATCCCCCAGCTACCGACGATATACATCTGGCCTATCCCACGATCTATGATCCCGACAAAGCGGGGTGGGTTCGTTTTCGCGGTTTCAATCTTAATGAAATTTACCCGGACCTTGAAATCTCGCACTATCTGTCGGGGCTTAAGGCGAAGAACGGTGCAGCCTATCAAGACAACTATCTCGTAAACCACTCGGTTCAGGAATGCGACGAAACCGGGCAGGTGCCAGGCGAGTCATGGAAAATTCGCGATTGTCTCGTGTTCGAGACTGAACTCGATGGGTTAGCGTCCGCGGTCGTGGTGTAATTTCCGGTGTAGATTGAGGTGCCGCAGGTGGTGGGGCATG
>NZ_JARESE010000092.1 GCF_029076845.1 Novosphingobium album (ex Liu et al. 2023) | reverse complement strand
CGCGCAAAATTGAGTCTAAACGATAGCGAACTTCAGATTCACCACACTAGAGCGGTTTTCGATCAGTCTGGTTCATAGCCGCATGAGCTGAAGTAGTTGGCGCATTCCGTGGGCTGGAAGATGTCGACGAGCTTTCCGATGAGGCTCCACAGGCCGCTTACTGTGCGCTCGCCAGCTTTTCGGAGCATGGCCTTGAGGCGTGAGAAGGCCTTTTCGATCGGGTTGAAGTCGGGGCTGTATGGCGGGAGGAAGCGTAGCGTTGCGCCTGCGGCCTCGATCCGGTCGCGGACCGCCATACGTTTGTGGCTCGACAGATTATCCATGATGACGACATCACCGGGGCGCAGTTCAGGTACCAGGACCTGCGCCACATAGGCTTCGAACCAGTCGCCGTTGATCGGCCCGTCGAGCACCATCGGCGCGACCATCCCGCTCATGCGCAGCCCCGCGACCAGCGTCGTCGTCTTGCGGTGGCCGTGCGGGAAGCCCATCCGCAGCCGCTCACCCCTGGGAGCGCGGCCATGGCTGCGCGTCATGTTGGTCGCGGTCCAGGTCTCGTGTGTGGATGCCCCCAGGTTTGCAAGGGGATTTTCTGACTTTCCTCGGCGGAGCGCTTCCATCGGTCGTGTGTCAGGCCTCTTGATGTGGCTTGCTTGCGCCACGGGCCGGTATGCAGTTCGAACGTGGCGGGCCACATCGGTTCAGCGAGCTCGTGATGCTCTAGCCCCGGGACTGGTTAGCCGCCGCGTGAACTTGGAAGTTCTTGCCGCATAATGGTCAGTCGATCTCCTTGTCGGGGCCAGGGCCCCGAGCGCTCACGGCATGCTGCCAGTCGGCGGCAGCCGTTCACGCCAAGCGGTAATTTTCCTCGCGCGTCATCATGGCCCAGATGATGCGCGCCATCTTGTTGGCCAGCGCTACGGCGACCACCATCCGCGGCTTTCGGGCCATCAACCTGCCAAGCCAGTTGTCCGGCAACACGCCTTTGCGCACGATCCATCGGATCCTGCTCATAGCACCGACGACAAGAAGCTTGCGGATGTCGCTTTGGCCCATTTTACTCATGCTGCCGAGCTTCGCCTTTCCGCCCGTCGAGCGTTGTCGAGGTACGAGGCCGAGCCAGGCTGCAAAGTTGCGCCCACTGGCGAAGGTGCGCAGATCCGGAGCGAAGGCCATGATTGCTCCTGCCGTCACGGGACCGACGCCGGGAACCGTGCACAGACGGCGCATCTCGGCGTTGACCTTCATCGCCTCACGCAGCCTGAGCGACAGATCGTCGATCCTGGCGGACAAGGTCTCGATGTGCTCAAGGTACAGGCGTGCGACCTCGCGGACGCCTTCAGGCAGGACAACCGCCTCGTCTTCGATGGCGACGCGAATATCCTTCAAGTGAGGCAATCCTTGCGCGAAGACCAGGCCGAACTCGGCGAGATGCCCGCGCAACGCATTGATCACCTGCGTACGCTGACCGACAAAGCATTGGTGTGTGCGGTATGCGACAGCGCGCGCCTGATGTTCGGCACTCTTCACGGCGACATAGTGCATGTTCGGCCGGAGAGCCGCTTCGGCGATAGCCGCGGCGTCGGCTGCGTCGTTCTTTTGCCGTTTGACGAACGGCTTGACGTAGATCGGCGGGATCAACCGGACCTCATGGCCGAGCGCTTGGGCATGCCGCCCCCAGAAGTGGCTGGTCGCGCAGGCCTCCATCGCAACGATGCAGGGATCTTGCTCGCTCAGAAGTTGCTCCAGCTTAGCCCGCGACATCGTCCGATTGTATAGAACCGACCCTGTGCGATCCGTCGCGCAGACCTGGAAGCTCCGCTTCGCCAGGTCGATCGCCAACATACATGCTTCTGCCATCTGCTCCGCCTTCGCGCGCCGCCTCGGCGCAGTCAGCATCATACGATGCCGGGTGAAGGGGGCATCCACCGCATCAGTTCAGACCGCCCACTCGGCATCGGTCATATCGCTTGGCAAAGTCAGCCCGCTTCGTGCATGAAGGGCGCGAGTGGTATCGGTCCACATCGTTGAATCCACGGTAGTTTTTGGCGAAGCCCCTGAATCAACGACAGGCAAAGCCGTCAAGCTAACCTGCTGATACTACTCAACTTAATTTCTGATCAGACACTCAGACCCTCCCAACAGATCCTTCAAGATGGCATTATTCAGAAGGCTCTCGGCTTCCATCACAAGCATCGCGTAGTAAAGGGGAGCCGCGCTGAACGCTTGCCTGGGGAGCATCACTGCCACCGACTGCGCGAAATTCGCAATTTTCGAAGCGATGTGCGAGACACTTGAGGCAACCGATCGGTATTCATGGCAGAACTTTGACCCGCCACCGGCGTGGCATCTCCATGGCTACGAACAACAGCCGCCCGCGAAAGCCGGCAACAGCATGGCGGCGTTGATCGCGGCGAGCGAGGCGGCGCGATCCTCGACCGGCAGATAGGTGAGGTCGATGTCGACCGAGAGGCGCGGCAGGTCGCGCACGAACAGGTTGATTGCCGTGCCGCCCTTGAGGGCAAAGACTCTTTCCTCAGCAACGAACGGGAGAACGCGGATGAGAAGGGCGGGTAGGTGTCGAGAAAAGCCATGGCGATCAATGCGCCTCGAGATCGGCGGGAACGGTGATCTGGTAGCGCGAGTCCAGTCTGCCGTCTTTGACAAGGACGCGCTTGCCCGCGCCGACATCGACGCGCGAGGTATCGAGACGCGAGCGCCACGCATGGCGGTGGCGGTCGGCGAAGAACAGGAAGAGCCGCTTCACCTTGACGCTGGCGCAAGATTCAAGAAGCGTTTGCAGGCGGCGCGGACTCAAGTCGCTCATGCCTTCCATCAGGGCATCGACCTGATGGAAACTCTCGTGCCTGGGGAGTTCGTCGAGCAATTCGAGAACGGCGCGCTCCTTGCTGGAATAGCGCAGAGGCAAGGTCTGGCCAGCGGCGCCGGCCATGACAGGGCTTGGCTCGGGCGGCGCGTCGGCATCGCCGGGAAACAGTCGCAGACTGTTGTGCCAACGGAAAGCAACATCGAGCGGCAAGCAGGCAAGCCAGGTCGGCGGGCGCTTCGGCCCGTAGAGGTGAACCTCACGCACCGAAGCCGACAGGTAATGGGCGTAGCCCTGCTGTTCGAGCGCGGTGCGCCCGCCAACGGTCAGGGGCAGGTCGAGCACGGTCTGGAGCGAGACAACGGTCTGCTGCCATGTCAGCGGGGTGCGCGCACGGCGATAGACGCGCCGCGCCGGACTGGTGAGCCAACCGGCGCGAACGTACTGGCTGCGCAGAGATGATGAATAACCGTGGGCTTCCATCCATGCCGCATCGGCAAGGAGTCCCTCGGGGAGTTCCTGCTGGAGGCGGTTTAACTTATGGTCAGAACGCATAGCCAGACTTAGCATTTTACCGGATTAGTAAACCGATGTCGAGTTTATAAATTCCGGTTTTTGCAAAGCCGCACTTGGCGTTTCATGCGATCCATAAACCTATCAGCCCTATTCACTGCACATTATGCGGTGAATAGGGCTGATATTCGCCGCAAACAGGCAGGGGCGGGGCGCGCGTCAGCGCCCTCCGGCCTCCTCTGTTTTCGGCTTCGGAGTATATGCGATGATGCTGCGCTATGCCCACCTCGCGCCCGGACACAAGCTGAAGGCGGTCGAAGTGTTCGACCGCAAGGTTCCGCTCGCGGCGGTAGCGTGACATGTCCGGCTTGATCTGTTGTCATATTTGACTACAGATTGCCGCGATGGCTGGCCCAGACAATTCATGCGAGCTGGTGCGCGGCTCGGGCAATGTGTTGCGGATTCCGACGATCCCGGTCGGCTATTCCAATCTGATCCCGGCCATCATTCCGATTTGATCCCGGCCGGGTAGAAGCCAGATCGTGGTTGATAAATAACCCTGTCTTTCTCGATTGGTCAAGCGGCTGCTGGGGTTTCGGTGCGGCGCATGGATTCGCCGCTGAGTTCGAGCCGGTGGGCATTGTGAACGAGGCGATCCAGAATAGCGTCGGCGTAAGTAGGATCGCCGATCAGAAATCCCGGATGGGTCTGTTTGTGCGTACCGTCGGCATCAAACGAGCGGAAATGAAGATCGGCCTCGCCAACCTCGTCTGCAATATCCGCCGATACCTATACCTCGAACGCATCAAGGCTACTTGAGCTGACGATCCAGGAGTCAGCTGAGCCGGCGAAAGGCCGGTTCGCTACCACATCTACACTGTCACCCACCGCCAATGCTCAACTCATCAGCCTCACCTACCAAATATCCGGTTCTTCGATCCGTCCACGTGCTATCTCGCATCTTCACCACAGGGAGTAAATGATTGAGCTACACTTCCCGGGCCGAATCGGCTCACAACAATGGAAGCGGCCGGTAGGGCTCTTCCAGATGCGCGATTTCCTCGGGCGTCAGTTGCAGCGAGCAGGCGGCGACGGCATCGTCCAGGTGATCGAGCTTGGTCGCGCCCATCACCGGCGCCACCACCTCGTCCTTGCTCAACAGCCAGGCCAGGGCCACTTGTGCGGGCTTGACGCCGCGCGCTTCGGCCATGGCCAGCACCCGGTCCACAATCTCGATATCGGCATCGAGTTCCTTGGGGTAAAGCGTGTTGGTATAGCCGTCCGTGAGGGAGCGGTTGCTGGTCTCGCTCCGGGGCCGGGTCAACCGGCCTCGCGATAAGGGACTCCAGGGCAGCGCGCCCACACCCTGGTCGCGGCACAGCGGCAGCATTTCTCGCTCTTCTTCGCGATAGAGCAGGCTCAAGTGGTTCTGGATGGCGATAAACCGCGCCCAACCGTTGGCGCGCTGGATCTGGATGGCCTTGCTCAACTGCCAAGCGTGCATCCACGAACCCGCGATATAGAGCGCCTTGCCGGCCTTCACCACATCATGCAGCGCCTCAAGTGTCTCTTCCAGCGGAGTGGCGTGATCCCAGTGGTGGATCATGTAGATGTCGACGTAGTCCGTCTTTAGCCGCCTAAGGCTGGCATCGATTTCTGTCATGATCGCCTTGCGCGAAAGGCCCTGTCCGTTGGCTCCCGGGCGCATCCGACTCTCGACCTTGGTTGTGATCACCACTTCCTCGCGTGGAGCATAGCGCAACAGCGTATTGCCCAAAGTCTCCTCGCTGGCGCCGCCCGCATAGGCATTGGCGGTGTCGAAGAAATTGATTCCCAGATCCAATGCGCGCTTCAGGAAGGGGCGACTTTTCTCTTCGGTGAAAAGCCAGCCATGCTTTTGTGTCGGCCCTTGAGAATAGCTCATGCAACCAAGGCAGATCGGCGATACTTCGAGACCCGTTTGGCCAAGCTTCACATAATCCATGTCTATCCCTTTTCGAACTTCTGACTGCCGTGCGCGTCGCTCCTCGCCTTCAACTCAGTCAGCGGCGCGCCCCACAACCGCGCGGCGAGCGGCCCAGGGACTGTGGAAGCAGTCGTCTTGCTGATCGCGCTCCAGACGGCCCCGCGATTGAACTGTCGCTCGGTTATAACTGTCAGAAAACGCTATTGAAACTGCCAATACTATCGAGAATATTTATGGTTCGGCAGCACTTGCTTATAGGGTAGGTCATGTCATGTTGAGGCTGGCCCAAGGCCATGGTCAGCGTCACATGACTATGCGCGATGTCAGGGCTCACTGTCATCGTCCATGACCAGCAAAAGCCAACGTAGGTTTGGGTGGCACAGAGGCCACCGGATGTTTTTGGCCCAGGGACCGGCGAAATTCATCGCGAATTGATGATGGCTGTGGCGATCTCTGTCATATGGTGGACTGCTTCGATCAGCTTTGCATCTCGGCTTACCTCTGAAGCGAGTTTTTCAGCGGTTCTCCCCCGATCACACGGTAAAGATTTTCGATCAGGATATCCAGGACACGCGGCACATGGCTCGCCGGGTCGTCACTGGACAGATGCGGAGTAATGACAAGGCGAGGGGCATCCCAGAAGGGGGAGTCGGGATCGGGTGGTTCGGGTGTCGTCACATCAACGATGGCACCGCCCAAATGGCCGCTTTCCAGCGCTTCGACCAGAGCTTGCTGATCGACAAGCCGGCCCCTTCCGAAGTTGGCGAAATGTGCTCCGGGCGACATCCGCGTGAAAACGTCCCGATTCATCATGTTGTGCGTTTCGGGGGTCAGCGGCGTGGCGAGAACCACGAAATCCGCTTGCGGCAGAAAGGCATGGGCCTCGTCCATGGTCAAGATGCGGGAAAAGCCGGCTACGGAACCCGCGCTGCGGCGAACACCGATCCGCTCGATGCCCAGGCGTTCGGCCCCCGCAGCAATGGATCGCCCTACGGCGCCGGTGCCATAGATCAGCGCTGTCTTGCCCTTCACGGAAGCGCTCAGACGTCTGGACCAGCGATGTTCGCGCTGGGCGGTGATGAAGTGCGGCATTTGTGTATGCAGCATCAGGAACACCATCATTGCCCATTCCGTGAGCTTTGCTCCCTCATGCACGCCGTTGGCGGTGGCGAAAGCCGCGGCGGGCGGAAGCCAGTCGAGCGGAAGCAGATGATCGATGCCGGCGGCAGTGGTCTGGACCAGCTTGAGCTGTTTTCCGCGCGCCTTGATATCGGCACGCGGGAAGTCCGGACCCAGGATGGCATCGGCTACCGCAATCGCTTCAGCGAGGTTGGGGTCATCGGCAAGCCGGACATCCACTGTCAGCGGCAAGGAGCCCCGCGGTGAACGGTCGAGGGCCTCTAACACATTGCGCTCCGTGATGCGGAACGGTTCCGACTGACCCGGAAAGTTCAGTACCAGCAAGCGTAGCGTCGAGATCATAGGCGCACAATCCGGTTGCCGTGTGCGGTTGACAGGGCTCTGCCAGCAGCTCCATTTTCCGAGAGGCAACTCGGGCACAGGCCTGAGGCGTCGAGGCCCCTGTTTCCGAAGCGAACGTATTTCATCGGTATTTCCTTGGCTTGAGCGAGGCGAATGGTGTCGTGCAAGGACGGCGCCCGCTCGAATTTGACGCACCGGAGGTGCCGATCAGGGGGTGAGGTGGGTCTTCAACAGTTCGATGAAGTCCGTGGCAATCTGCGAAAGCTCGGTATGGGTGGGCCGCAGGATGGCGATCTCGTACGAGATATCGGGCGCAAAGGGCCGTTTGACGATATGCTCTGTGAATGGCGTGCTGATCACCGGGTCGATGATGCCGACACCGCATCCTGCCGCTACCAGTTCGCAGGCACTGGAGAAGAACTCCGTCTCTGCGACGATATTCCAGCGGGAGCCATACTGCGAAAATGCGTTGGCAAGCTGCTGATAAACCGGATCGCCGCGAAACAGCGTGACGAAGGGGACGTTGTCCAGATCCTTGGGCGTTATCACCTCGAGTTCGGTCAACGGATGGTCGGGTGCCATCATGCATTCGCAGCAATAAGAGAATACATCCATGTGCGTTGCCGGATAATCGAGCGGAAGTTCGGCAATGGCGAAATCGAACTGCTGCGATGTGAAGAGGCTGCGAATTCCCTGGGAGTTCCGGGTGATGATCTTGACCTGCAGGCCGGGACGATCCGCAGTGAAGATAGAGAGCACGCGCGGTAGCAAGCTGATCGAAATGCTTGGGTATGCGGCGATCGCAAGATGGCCGTATTTCCCAATACGGATCTGTTCGGCCACGCGCGTGAAATCGCCCGCCGCGTCGAGAATGCGTGAAGCTTCCACATGCAGCAGGTGCGCTTCCGGGGTCGGATGAAGCCGCCCGGCGCGCCGCGTGAACAGCTGAAAGCCCAACTGCCGTTCCAGACCGGCCACGATACCGCTGACCGCCGGCTGGGACAGGCCAAGCAGCTCGGCCACGCGCGTGACCGTTCCATGCAGCATCAGAGAGCGGAAACATTCAAGTTCGCGAAACCGCATATGTGACTTCCATAATCCCTGCTTATAGCGCCCACAAGTTGCTTTATTTGAAATCGTCAAATCGCAAGACTAGGCTTGCACATATGGTTGGGTAGTTTATCCGGTAAAAAAAGCAAATAAATTCTTGAAAATTTTCGAAAAATCCATGCAGGAGTGATATTTCGTGAAGGATGGATTTTGTAATAACGATGTGTGTCGTGAGGAAAGGGAAATATATACTGTTCCAGCGCGAGGGTGGTCTGCGATTTTTCTTGATGTTGGCGATACTATAAAGGTGGTCAATACATACGGCGGGCAGGTCGTCGATACCTGGGCGTTTAACGCGGAAGATATCCATGAGCATATGTCGATGGAGCACAGCCGTGTCTCAATCATGAAGCTCATTCCCGGCGTCGGCGACGTTCTCGTCACCAACAAGCGGCGCCCCATCCTTTCGTTTGTCGAAGACACCACCTCAGGCGAGCATGACACGCTGGTCGCTGCCTGCGATTGCTACCGTTATGAGCACCTCTCCGGCTCGCTGGATCATGACAACTGCACGGCCAATCTGGCCAGCGCCCTGGCCAGTCTGGGACAGCCGGCCCGGTCCACGCCGAGTCCGCTCAACCTGTTCATGAGCGTGCCCGTGGGCGAAGGCGGTGCGCTGCTCTTCGTCGCTTCGCCAACCAAGGCAGGTCAATACGTGAGCTTGCGAGCCGAGATGCGCTCACTCATCGTCATGTCAGCATGTCCGCAGGACATCACGGCGGTCAATGCGCATGAGCCGTGCGACGTGCATTATATGGTAATTTGATGCAATGCAGCATAATTTTGCGCATGCGAAGTCAGGGATTTCGCTCGCCCGTTATGCGCTTCCCCCTTGCGGACGCAACCGGAGCGATGGGCGGTCAATCCCCTTGCAAGGAGATACTCCATGAAGTTTGGATTGTTCAGCCTGATGTCGCTTCGGGACAATCCGGGGGGCATTCGGGGCGTCCTTTCCGACACACGCAGGATGGTCAGGCTGGCCGAAGAGATCGGCTTCGATGCTGCATGGTTCGCCGAGCACCATTTCACCAATAATTCGGTGAGCGCCTCGCCGCTCGCGGTAGCGGCGAACATGGCGGCAGTGACTAGCCGCATCCGGTTGGGCTCCGCCGTCCTCGTTCTGCCGCTCTATCATCCTTTGCGTCTCGCGCAGGAAATTGCCTACGTCGATCAGGTCAGCGATGGTCGCCTTGTGCTGGGCGTGGGTACGGGCTATCAACCGTTCGAGTTTGCTCGGTATGGTACCGGGGTCGAGACCCGTACCGAGCACTTCATTGAATGCTGGGACGTGCTGGAGCAGGCGCTTGCGCACGGGCATGTCGAATATGAAGGCAGCTTTTTCAGCATTCCTTCCACAAACCTGATGATGCGTCCGGTGCAGCAGCCGCTGCCCGACCTCTATGTCGCATCCTCGAATCTCGACGTGCTGCGCCGGCTGGTGCCTGCCGGGGGCAAGCCTTTCGTGCAGGTCGGCTGGCTGGGCAGCAAAGTGCTGGCGAAGAAGGTCGCCGATATGCATGAGGTGTGGGGGAAGGCGGGCTTTTCCCACCGGCCCATGCATGTTGCGGTGCAGCAGTACGTGCATGTTTGCGATACCGCCGTCGAAGCCCTGGAAGCGGCTGAGCGGGCGCGCTTCGTCGCGCGCATGATCGACGCCCTGCGTAGTCCGCATCTCGCCTTTGAGGGCTACAAGGTGCAGGCCCCGCTGCTCAAGGATGAGCCGCCGCTCGAGGTCTTCCGCGACAATCTGGTGATCGGCCACCCGCACTATGTCGCTGAACGCCTGATAGAAGAATTCCGCACGCTGAAGCCGGATTACTACAACTGCTTCTTTCAGTTCGGAGACATGCCGATCGCTCGGGCGCAGCGCTCGCTCGCGCGGTTTGGCTCGGAAGTGCTGCCGCTGATCGAAAAGGAACTGGGGCCGCTCAATCAGTTGGGGGCGACCGAGCCCGCGTTGTTGCGGGCCAGCTGATCAGGCGTCGAGGATACAGGAAGGACGGAATTGATGGACGCGGCACGCAATTCGCAACGGGGGCGCAACCACAGGGACGAACTGGAAGACCTGCTTGCCGCGGTGCTCGCCGGCGAGGGGCAGGACCTCGAAGGCGCCCAGACCTTGCCGGCGGGCGCCTACACGAACAGCGATTTCTTCGATCTGGAAGTCGAGAAGGTCTTCCGGAAAGAATGGTTGCCGGTGGGGCATGTCGCGCAGATCCCCAATGTCGGCGACTACTTCACCATCGACGTCCTCAACGAGTTGCTGGTCGTCGTGCGCGGGCGCGACCGTATCCGGGTGATGTCGCGCGTCTGCCTGCATCGCTGGGCGCCGGTCTGCGAGGGATCGGGCAATGCCAAGGTATTTTCCTGCCCTTTCCATCGCTGGAGCTATGGCCTTGACGGCCAGTTGATCGCGACGCCGCTGATGGAGGCCAAGGGCGGGTTCAATCCCAGATCCTGCAGTCTGCCGGAAATCCGAAGCGAGGTCGTATGCGGCACGATCTTCATCACCTTTTCGGATGTCGCGCGATCGGCTGGCGAACTGCTCGCCGATTGGACCGAGGCGATGGAGATCTATCGGCCTGAAGAACTCAAGATCGCATACAGTGTGGAGTTCGATCTGAATTTCAACTGGAAGATCGCGGTCGAGACCTTCATGGAGTCCTACCATCACATCGGCGCCCATGCGACGACTGCGGAGCCATACTATCCTGCCAAACTGCATTGGGTGGATGACACGCGCGAGGGGTGGACCGCCGGCCACGGCTATTTGCGGGAGGATTTGCCGACTTCGGTGGCCTTCGGCGAATTCGGGGGCAAGCTCGATCCGTTCCCCAGCCTTTCGGAAGACCAGCTGCGTCGGTCATTGGTCCATCTGGTCTACCCGATCCATTGTTTCTTCATCGGCGTGAATCGCCTTCACTGGACAGCATTGATACCGGTTGCGGTCAACAAGACACGCTGGGTGCGCCATGTGCTTGTTCAGCCCGAAGCGCTGGAACGGCAGGACTTTCCCGAAATCGTCGAGCGGCTACGGCAAAGTGGCGTGAAGATCACCGAGGAAGACATGGCGGTGAACGACATGCAGCAGAAGGGCGCGGCAAGCTCTTTCGCGAAACCCGGCTTTCTGCACCCGCTCGAGAAGCCGACCTGGCAGTTGTCGGACTATGTCCGTCGCCGTCTGGGAAGCTGATCGATGTGCAATGTGCGATGAGGAAACCTTCCACCATGTCGGCGACAATCGCTAGTTCCGTCCCTGCCCACATGACGTCCGACGAATGGGCGCTGCGCTGCGACCTGGCGAGCCTCTACCGGCTTGTTGCTCACTTCGGCATGACCGATCTGGTCTATACGCATATCAGTGCCCGTGTTCCCGGACCGGAAGATCATTTTCTGATCAACCGTTATGGGGTGCTGTTCCAGAACATGCTTCCCTCGACGCTGGTGCGGATCGATTGTGACGGACGGATCGTTCATCCGCAGGAAGGGGATGAAACGGCGATCAACCCGGCAGGCTTCGTGATCCATTCCGCCATTCATATGGCGCGACCCGAGTTCGGCTGCATAATCCATACGCACACCGCCGCCGGAGCCGCGGTCGCCGCGCAGCGGCAGGGTTTGTTGCCGATCAGCCAGCAGGCGCTGAAGTTCCGCGGCCATATCGGATATCACGATTACGAGGGTATCGCGCTGGACCTTGGCGAACGTGAGCGGCTGGTTGACGATCTCGGGATGCACAAGGCCATGATTCTGCGCAATCACGGTTTGCTTGCGGCGGGCAGGACCATCCCGGAAGCCTTCAGCACGATCTATCTGCTGGAAACCGCGTGCCGCATTCAGATTGCGGCCCAATCCGGCGGTGCCGAGCTTACAATCCCGTCCGAAGAGGTCTGCAGGCACACGGCGGATCAGTACAACCGCGATGGCGGAGACCTCGAGCACTACGAATTCCTCTGGCGGTCCATGTTGCCGCTGATCGGAGAGTGAGAAGAATGGCGAACGCTTCGCGAAGCGGCTCAGTTCCGCGCGATGCCGGGATGATCGCGCCATGATCGCTTATCTGTTCCGGCGCATCGGTCTCGCCCTTGCGATTCTGGTGGTGACTGTGTCGTTGCTGTTCTGCGTCATCCATGCCGTTCCTGGGGACCCTGCATCCGTAGCCTTGGGGCCGCGTGCAACGGCGGCGATGAAAGCGGAATTTCGCGCCGAAATGGGGCTCGACAGGCCGGTTTTCGTCCAATTCTTCATGTTTGTCGGCCGAGTGATGACCGGTGACCTCGGGACCGACGTGCTAACCCGGCAACCGGTTGCCCGGCTTGTGCTGGATGTGCTTCCCAACACCATGGTTCTCGCGTTCGCCAGCATTCTCTGGGCGGTTGTCGCGGCAATCGGGCTGGGCCTGTGGTGCGGCCTTTATCCCAACGGCTGGGCGGATCGGCTGATAGGGGTGATTTCAACCTCCATCATTGCGGTCCCGACGTTCGTCGTTGCGATTTATTCGCTTCTGATCTTCGCGGTTCAGCTTCGGTGGTTTCCGGCGATCGGTGCCGGAAAGAGCGGTGACCCGCTTAGCTACATTCATCACCTCATACTGCCGTCTTTCGCCGTGGGTCTTGGCTGGGTCGGTTATCTGGCAAGGATTATCCGCGCAGCGATGCTGGACGTGATGAGTGAGAACCACGTACGGACCTATCGGGCTTTCGGCGTCTCGGACACGCGCATCGCATTGCGCTTTGTGTTGCCGATCGTCATCGTCCCGGTCATTTCAGTGCTGGGAGTTGGCTTGGGGACGCTGCTTTCGGGGGCGGTGCTCACGGAGATCGTGTTCGATCGGCCCGGTCTTGGGCGGCTTGCCTATGACGCCGTGATATCCCGCAACTATCCCGTGGTCACGGGGACGGTCGTCGTGACTGCCAGCCTCTACCTGTTCTGCAACCTTGTCGCCGACCTGTGCCTTGCAAGGCTTTCGCCCGATGCACGCGCCAAACTCTGACATGGCCCTCCGCGTGCGCGGCAACGGCGGGCGTGTTCTGGCCCGTCGGTTGAGGTCAAGTGTGTCGCACGTTCGTGCCGCAGGCAAACTTCTACCAGAGACCCGGTCCGGGTTGATCGGATCCATACCGATCATTGTCATCGTCCTGTGGGCGCTGCTTCCTGGTCTTTTTACCGGTCACGATCCCGTGGCGATAAATCCCGGTGAACGCTTGCAAGGGCCGAGCCTTGCCCATCTTCTGGGCACGGATCAGCTTGGCCGGGATTTGTATGCGCGGATAATTTACGGCGCTCGCCCGACGATTGGGATCGCGCTCGGGAGCAGCATGATCTCTGCCTCTGCCGGCTTGTTTCTGGGGCTTTTCGGTGGATACGGGCCTCGCTTGCTCGATTCCGCGCTGCTGCTGATCTGCGACGCTATCGTGTCGCTGCCGATGATAATCTTCGCGTTGGCCGTGGTGGCACTGGTTGGCCCCAGCATCTTCGGCCTCGTCCTGATTATCGTCACCTTCTCCATCCCGGTCTATTTCCGGTTCGTGCGAACCCAGGCGATGGTGCTGCGGGGCACCGAATATGTGAAAGCCGCTCGGGCCATCGGGGCATCACCAGGTTTCATCATCGCCAGGCACCTGTTGCCCAATGTGCTGGGGCCGCTGCTTATCATGATGGCGATGAACATCCCTTCGGTGATCGCGCTTGAATCCGGCCTGTCGTTTCTGGGGCAGGGCATCCAGCCGCCGACGCCGGACTGGGGCAGCATGCTCAACGATGGCTATTCCTACATCCGTCAGGGGACACACGTTATTATCGCCGGCAGTCTGCCCATAATCTTCGCCACGATTGGCTTCACTTTCTTCGGCGAAGCGCTGCGCGACGCACTCGATCCGCGCAGTTCCGGCCGCAAGGCACGAGACACATGACGGCGCTACTCGAGCTTCGGAACTTCTGCCTCACGCTGGAAACCCCCGACGGGCCGCTCGACGTACTGCGTGACATTGATTTCTCCATCAACAAGGGCGAGATCGTCGGCGTTGTCGGTGAAAGCGGTGCGGGCAAGTCGACTCTCGCCAACGCGATCCTGATGTTGCTTCCGCCGCGAGCGGTCGCGCGTGGCAGTATGCTCTTCAATGGGCGCGACCTTCACGCCCTTTCGCCGCGTGAGCAGCGTGCCCTTCGCGGCAATGGCATCGCCGCTGTGTTTCAGGATCCTTTCACCGCTTTCAACCCCGTCATCCCGATCGGAAAGCAACTGGTGGAATTCCAGCACTGGCGGCGGGACCTCGACGAGGAGACGCGATGGCGGAAGGCGCACGACATGCTTTCGCGCGTCGGCCTGACCGATCCCGGCACCCGTATGTGGCAATATCCCCGCCAGTTGAGCGGCGGCGTCAGGCAGCGTGTCGGCATTGCCGCGGCCTTGCTTACCGATCCCATGCTGCTGATCGCGGACGAGCCGACCACCGCACTCGATGCGACGACCGAAGCGCAGATCATTGAACTGTTGCGCGAAGTCCGCTTGATGGTGGATGGTGCGATCGTCTTTGTAACCCACGATCTGGGCCTCGTGAGTTCCTTCTGCGACCGGGTCGCCGTGATGTATGCGGGCGAACTGCTTGAAGTCGCGCCGGTGGATTCGGGGTTTTCCGCTCTCCGTCACCCTTATTCTCAGGCCCTGTTGGCATGCGATCCTTCGCAAATGTCTCCCGGCGACCGGCACTTTCCGACTATTGCCGGACAGGTGCCGGACCTTCGGGCGCCCCGAAAAGGATGTGTTTTCGCGCCGCGCTGCGGCATGTCGGACGATGATTGCAGGCACCAGACTCCGCCCCTCCGGCAGGTTGCGGCAAACGGGTTGATCCGTTGCGCCAAGGTCGCGGCATGAAACCGGCGCTCGAAGTCTGGAAAGCGACTGTTCGCTATGCTGCCGAGGGTGGCGGATTGTCCGAGGCGGGCGGTAACCGTCAGCGCGAAGTCACAATTGTAGATGGCGTCACTTTCAGGATCCAGCCGGGGACCACTCTCGGTCTGGTCGGAGAAAGCGGCAGCGGGAAGACGACGCTGGCACAGGCGATCCTGGGGCTTGTGCCGATGGCCGACGGCCATGTGCTGGTAAACGGTCATGTCTTCGACAGTCATGCGACGTCGGCGCCGCGCGATCCGTGGCGGGAAATCCGCCGCGAGATAGGTGTGACCTTTCAGGACGCCGTCGCTTCGCTCGATCCCCGTATGACGCTGGGTGAAAGCATCGCCGAGCCTCTCAGAGTGTACCGTGTCGGCGGACGGGACAAGCGGGCGGAGGTCGCCCGACTGATGGAGCAAGTCGGCCTGTCTCCGGCGCTGCGCGATCGGTATCCGCATCAGATCTCGGGCGGGCAGGCGCGGCGCGTCTCTGTGGCGCGGGCGATCGCGTTAAAACCCAGCTTGCTGATCGCGGACGAACCCACGGCCGGGCTCGATCTTTCCGTTCAGGGCGAGTTGCTCAACCTGTTGGTGCGGTTGCAAACCGATTTCGGGTTGAGCAGCCTGTTGATCACCCACAACCTGCCCGTGGCGCGTCAGATCACCGATCGGATCGCGATCATGTATCTTGGCCGTATTGTCGAGATGGGGCCGACCGAAACGATTTTCGCCGCCCCGCACCATCCCTACACCCAAGCGCTGATCGCAGCGCGCGGCGGCCATGCGGAAGAACGGCCGCGTCCTTTGCCGGGCGAAGTCCCCAGTTTGACGCGCCGTCCGGACGGTTGCGAGTTCCATACCCGCTGCATTCATGCCCAGCCGCGCTGTCGGGTGGAGGCGCCAGCGGAACCGCCGGTGGGTGCCGAGCATCAGGTGCGTTGCCATTACCCGTTAGCAGATGAGCATCGCCTCGTCGCGCAAGGTGCTGGAAGGAAGCCGTTGGAGGAGGCCCTGCCGACTTCTTCGCGTCTCGGACAGGCGGTTCCCGCAATGACTTGTGAAACGGATAGTACTCGATCCGCCGGTGGGCATGCTCAAAAGCCTCCGGGTAACACGCCGACAAGGATCAGCCGCCGCCAACTCATGACCGTTCTGGCTGGCGGCGCGATCGCCGCGGGCGGGGCTGTCACGCTCGGCAGGCAGCGGACACGCGATACCGTCGGCAATGGCGTCCCGGTCGCCGACCACAAAGTGCTTCGTATCCAGAACGATGGCGACATCATGTGTCTCGACCCGGCCAATCGCGGCGGCTGGTACGATCAGGTGGTGACTAACGCCATTTTTTCCGGCCTGTGCCAGTTCGATGGCGGCGAAGGCTGGACCTGGTCAAAGGATGCCGCGCAAACGATCCGGCAGATTGACGACGTTACCATTGCCTTCGAGTTGAGGCCCGGACTGCAATGGACTGACGGCTACGGCGAGGTGACGGCTGAGGATGTCAAGTATTCGTATGAGCGCTTTGCCGATCCCCGTGTGCAGGCCATTTTCAAGGATGATTGGGCGGCGCTCGACAAGGTGGAAGTGACAGGACGCTATTCGGGCGTCATCCGTCTCAAGCGGCCCTATCCTCCATTGTTTTCCAGCACGTTGCCCGAGACCTCAGGCCTGATCGTGTGCAAAGCTGCGGTGGAAAAGGCCGGGGGGCGGATTCGAATGGATCCGTTGGCGACATGCGGTCCTTATCGGCTGGAAAAGTGGGAGCCGCGCAAGGAGGTTACCTTGGTCCGCCATGAGGGCTGGCCGGGAGACCGCCCGTATTACGACGAGATCCGGCTGGTGGCGATAGACGAGGAGCGGGTCGCCCATGTCGCCTTCGATGCAGGCGATCTGGATATGACGAAGATCGAGCCTGGCGATATCGCCCCCTTGCGCGAGGAGAACGATCCGGACGTAAATCTCATCGTCAAGCCGGCCTTGGCCTACACCTTCATCGGCATGAATGTCGAACATGAGAAGTTGCGCGACATCCGGGTTCGTCGTGCGATACAGCAGGCGATCGACCCGCAAAGGGTGGTTGACGCCACGTTCGGCCCGGATCTGGTGGACCGAGCTTATGGCCTGGTGCCGCCGTCGCTGCCGGGTTCGCGCCGCCGCTTGCTCTATCCCTATGATCCTGCGCGCGCGAAACGTCTTCTGAGTGAGGCCGGGGCGGAAAATCTCGAACTCACGCTCACCTTCTCGCATGACGTCGCTTACGCGACAGCGGCGCAGGCCATTCAGGCGCAACTCGCCGAAGTCGGTATCCGGCTCAGGCTGGATCAGGGCGATGCCGCCGCGCAGGCCGCGCAGCAACAGGATACGGCCGGCGGCAGCTGGCGCACGGTAGAAGCGTACATGATTACCAATACGACCACGCCGGATCCGAGCTGGGTGACGGCCTGGTATACGTGTGACCAGATCGGGAAATGGAACTGGGCGCGTGCCTGCTCTCCGAAATGGGACGCGCTGAACGACGCGGCCATTGCCGAGACGAATCCGTCGAAACGGGCCGCCATGTATGTGCGCCTTCAGGACATGCTCGAAGAAACGGGTGCCTACGTCTTTCTATATCATGGAGTGAATGCGTGGGTGACTAGAAAAAATCTCGCCGGATCGTGGACTTCGGACGGGAGAATAGCAATTCTCAAAGATATAAGATCAATCTCACCGGAGGGGAATGTTTAATATATTTAAGGTATTCAACAGGAGATTGTTATGAATACAGAAGATGGATCCGGCGTTAAGACCGAGTTTCCACTTAGCCCATCGCAAATCGAAAGCTTCTATGGCGATGGATACGTGATTGTTCCGGGCTTCTTCTCGCAAGAAGAAATCGAGCCGTTGCGCCTCGCTTGCGAGGTGAACCCGACCGTCGACGGCAAGGTTCCGGCTGTCGCGGACAGCACCGGAAACGCGCAGGAAGTCATCGGTTGGGAAGACCAGTCCGAAACCTATCTCGGCAAGGCGCCGTTCATGGCCCGGATGATCGACAATGCCGCCGCCATTCTTGGGCAGCCTGTCTACCACTGGCACTCGAAGCTTTCGTTGAAGCGTCCGCACACGCCCGGTCGCTGGGACTGGCACCAGGACTTTCCGTTCTGGTATCTCGAAGGCTGCCTCTGGCCCGACATGCTGACCATTACCACGGCGGTCGACCGTTGCGATGACGAGAACGGATGCATGCGATTGGTCAAGGGCTCGCACAAGTTGGGCCGGGTCGATCACAAGGCCTACGGCGAAGCGGTCGCCTTCGATCCCGAACGGCTGGAACTCGTTCTGCAGCAGCTGGAAACCGTGCCGATGATCCTGGAACCAGGCGACGCCTGCTTTTTCCACGGCAACACGCTGCACGCTTCCGGTTCCAACAATTCGGATCGCCCGCGTACCCTGTTCCACGCCTCGTACAACACCATCGTCAACACGCCCTTCAAGACCGAAGGGCAAGAGCACCATTCGTATCGTCCGTTCGTGAAGCTGCCGGATTCGGTTCTGCGCGATCGCGACTACTCTGGCATCCTTGACGAGCACCATTTCCCCTTGCGCGAGCAGGGATACAGTGCGGGCGACGTCGGGCACTACGGTTACAAGAAGGCCAAGGTCGCCTGAGCGAATGCACGGCGCAGCCGTCGGTATTCGCGGGTCCCCTGAAAGAGAAGCTCCGGTCCCGGGCATGCGGGCCATGCCCGGGATGCTGATCGCTGGAAAACATGCGAGCTACAATAACCATGCGATCGTTGTTCCTGTCGCGGTTTGGAAGTGGTGCGCTTCGCCACGCAAACTTCCGTCACTACTTTGTCGGTCAGGCATTCCTGTTGATCGGAAACTGGATACACAGCCTGGCTCTGGCCTGGCTGGTATGGCGTCTGAGCCATTCGCCGTTTCTTCTCGGCCTCCTCGTCTTCTGCGACCTGGGGCCATCGCTCGTTCTCGGTCCGCTGGTCGGCGCCGTCGCCGATCGCGTGGATCGTCGCCGTCTGCTGATCGTGACCCAATGCAGTCAGATGCTGCTTGCTGCTGCCTTGGCGATGCTTGTGTCGAGCGAGGCCGTCACAGCCGGAATCGTAGTGGCCGCCGCGCTGGCAATGGGCACGGTCTCCGCGTTCGACATTGCCGGCAGACAGGCGATTGTCGGCGAACTGGTTGATCGCGCGGACTTGCGCAATGCGATTGCCCTTAATGCGGTAATATTCAACATGGCGCGCTTGGTGGGGCCAGCGATGAGCGGCATCTTGATCGCCAGTCTGGGGGAGGGCTCCTGCTTCGTCATCAAGGCGTTCGCCGCATTGCCTCTGATCGCTATTCTGTGGCGCATGCCGCTGCCCGTGCAGCCACGACAGATGCAGATCACCGGATTCTTCCGGGACGTCGCAGACGGACTTGCTTTCGTCGCCGCCAATGCCCCGGCACGGTACTACCTTTCCCTGCTCGGTTTGGGCAGCCTGACCAGCGTTCCCTATTTCTCGTTCCTGCCGATGCTAGCGAACCAGATCCTGGGCGGAGAAGCCGATATGGCCGGCATGCTGATGAGCGTTACCGGGATCGGTGCTCTTGCCGCAGCCATCGTGCTGCTGGTCCGTACCAGCCTGCCGCTCGTCGGAGTATTCGTCGCGGCATCCGCATTGCAGGGGCTGACACTGGTTCTGATCGGCCTGTCCGATCTGGTGTGGGTGACCACGCTCCTCGCGTTGCCCATGGGCTGCGCTGCCTTGTCGCAGCAGTTTGCGGCCAACGCCTTGTTGCAAGGCCTCGTCCCGAATGCAATGCGTGGGCGGATCATGGCGCTTTACACCATGATGCTGATCGGAGTGGTTCCCGTCGGCGGCCTCATCGCCGGCTTCACAATCGAATTGTTCGGATTACCGGCCTCGACGATTGCCGCCGGCATTTTGTGTATCGCGCTGACGAGCTGGATCGGATTTCACCTGTACCTGTCGGACTATCGGCGCGATCCTTGACCTTGACCTTGACCCCATGCCGACACGGCTTGGTTGGGGTGACCGGCTGAACGAGACAGGTGTGGATCCTCTGGTGGATTGTCGCGCGCCGCCCGTCGCGACAGCGCCAAGCGGCGGCGTCGGACTTACGCCGCCACTTCCGCCCGGTTGTCTTTTCCGAGATTCGCGCGTCAGTGCGCGAATAGCTGGGACATGTCGGCGAACGCCTTGAATTCAAGCGCATTGCCGGCCGGGTCGAGGAAGAACATGGTCGCCTGTTCTCCGGTCTGGCCTTTGAACCTCACATAAGGTTCGATAACGAACTTGGTTCCGGCGGCCGTCAGCCGCTCGGCGAGGGCTTCCCAGTCCCGCATGTCGAGGATGACGCCGAAATGCGGCACGGGAACGTCATGCCCGTCTACAGGGTTGCTGAAAGTGCCCTCCGCTTCCGGGCTTTTCACCTTGAAATGGGCCACGATCTGATGGCCGAAAAGATCGAAATCGATCCAGGCGGTGTCGCTTCGGCCTTCGGGGCAGCCCAGCACTGTACCATAGAAATGGCGGGCAGCTTCAAGATCGTCGACCGGAAAGGCGACGTGGAAAGGAGTAAGTGGGGTCATTGCTCGACATCCATTGCGTTGCGATAACTTTTGGAACGATTTCATTTCAGTCGACCGGATTGAAACAGGGGTGCTACCGGTCAGGGAGTCCCGGTGCCGGACGCGATTTGTGGCAGACCGCGTTCCATCGGCAGTCCGGCGACCAATATGCTTATCCGCATACCCGCTGTCTGGCATGCCGTCCTTCCTTGAAATGAAGTCTTGCTGGAGAGGTATGTCCAGCAAGCATGGCCAAGCGCGCAAGGCCTCCAAGGGGTCTAAAGATGGGTTCGATCCTGCGGGCGCAATAGGAATAGCGGGGAAGATCTCTTTGCTGTCTGCAAGCCATTGGAGAACAGACCGGCCGGCGGTTGCACGTGTGTGTGTGTGTGTGTGTGTGTGTGTGATCAGCCGGCTGGTCCTTTGTGCCGCGCGTCAGAAACTCGCCTTGACGCGGGCGCCAATGGTGCGGGGGCGGGCATAAAAGTTGTAGGAATCCCCGGGATAAAAAGCTTCGCGATAGCTCAAGTCCCTCAGGATATACTTGGTTCCGCCGGAAAGGTTGGTGCCGAATAGCCCAATTTCGAAATTTCCAAGAGAATAATTTATGCTGGCGCTCAGAAAGTCCTGGGATGGAGTTTTGCGGGCGCTGGACAATTCGTGATTGAATACATTCCAGAAGCCGCTGCGGACCTGCCAGTTCGCTTCGAAAAGCAGACTGCCGGCGCCAAGCGGCGTCGTGTAATCGACACCAGCGCCAACGATCCACTTGGGGAAGAACGGCGCCGGATCGCCACTGTTCGCAGTCAGATTGACGATCGAGCCCTTCGATTTCGCGTTGGTGTACGAGGCATTGGCCGAAAGGTTGAAGCCGTCGAACAACCGGGTGCTGCCATCGAATTCGAGGCCCTTGCTGACGACCTCGCCGGCGTTTTCGGCGAATGAGTACCAGCAGACCGGGATCAGGCGCTTTGTCTGGACGTCGCTCCACTTGATGTAGAACGCGGTGAAGTTGGCGGTAGCACGTCCTCCCGCGAATGAGGCTTTGTTGCCGACGGAATAGCTCCACAGCGAGTCCGCTCCGAAATCCGAAGGCGTTTCCGTGATGCCTTCCTGCGCCATGCCGCTGGCGCACAAGTCCGGTGGAACCGGCTGGTTGACGCCGCCGAAACGGAAGCCTTTGGATGCCTCGGCGAAAAACAGGAGGTCGTCGTTGGCCTTGTAGCTCACGCGGAAGCGCGGATTGAAGCCGCTCTCGCTGGTGGAGTCGTTCTTCACGGAGGGGGTTCCGGCTTCCAGAACGCCGGTGAAAGCGCCGAAATAGAGATCGAATTTCTGATGCCAGTCAAAGTAACGCACGCCGGCGGTCAGATCGAGACTTTCGACCGGACTGTAGGTGACTTCGCCGTAAATAGCGATCTGGCTCTCATTAATCGCCTGTGTCGCTGAGAAGAAGCTGTCCTTGTAGAAGCCGCCATCGTAGAGAGCAGAGTATCCTGCCGACCGGTAACCCGCGTCCACGAGGAGTTCAGAAATGTCCTGCGCCCAGATATCCTCCCAGAAATCCCGCGTGAGCTTCTCGTAGTAGACGCCGAAGTTGTATTGAAGCGGGCCAGGAGCGCTGGACGAAAGGCGAAACTCCTGTGTCCATGTCTCGGTCTTGTTGATGGAATCGAACGTTGCGGGAAGCAGAACGCCAGTATAATTGGCGGGATAACTCTCCTGCGAGTCCGTATAGGTGAATTTGCGCTTGAGGAATGATGTCGATGAACTCAACGTCACCGGGCCGACGTCCCATCTCGTCGTGTTATTGAAGAGATCGAAGTCCGATGAGCTCCCCTCCGGCACAAGAATGCTCGTCTGGTATGGCTTGAGCCCGGAATAGCCCTTGTTGCGGCCATCGGCCTCCAGCCGTGCATGAGTCCAGCTGAAATCAGTGACGAGATCGGGGGTGACGTACCAACGCACAGCTCCGCGGAGCTGGAAGTTTCGGGTTTCATTGATATTTTTCGCGACGACACCGTTGTACATGCCGATGCTGTCAATGAAGCCGGAATCTTCGCCCTTGTAGATGGCGCCGCGGAAAGCGAGAGTGTCCGCGATGATTGGAATGTTGGTCATTCCCCGCACGCTGTAATTCGTGCCGCCGTGGCGCGTGGTGGAAAGCGTGCCTTCGGCGGAGCCGAAGAAGCGGTTCGTGTCGGGCTTCTGTGTGATGTAACGTATCGTACCTGACATTGCCCCGGCGCCGAACTGCGTGCCTTGCGGCCCTTTCAGAACCTCGATGCGTTCAAGGTCGAAAACACGCAAATCGGGATTGCCGCCGAACTGGGCAATGGAGCTTTCGTCGAGATAGACGCCGACCATCGAGCGAACGGAGATATCGGCCGAATCGCCCGCGACACCCGCCGTGACGAGGCCACGCATGTCGATCCGGTTGATGCCCGGGGTGTCTTCCTGAATCATGATGGATGCGGCGCGGTGGGCCAGCGACTGCAGGCCGTCTTCGCCACTTCGTTCCATCGCCTCGGTGTCTATAACCGAGATCGACATCGGAACGTCTTGCAGCCGCACCTCACCCTGACGGGTCGCTGTCACCAGGATTTCTTCCTGACCATCGGCAGCGTACGCCTCTTCCGCAAACGCCGGGCCGCCGGCCAACAGCATGACGATCGTTATCGCTGGGGCAGATGCGACATTCGTCAATCTGCCGTGCTTCGATCGAGGAACAATGTGTTTCTGCAAATTTGACCGCATCATAATTCGTATCCTCTTCGTCACATGAATGACATATGGAATTTAACTACGATTATGTCGGCATCCTCATGAACGGAAAATATGATCCAATATTATTTTTTTATTTAAAATTTACTCCGCACCCTGTTCGCGGAATTTCCATTTTTTGATCGTATATGGGGTGTATTGTGGTAACCTCGATAGGCAGAGAAACTCAAATAGACAAACTTTTGGCGGGTATAAGGTGGCGTGATACCTTTCTGTCTCCCCCCGTTTGCCGATCGCGCGGCGCGAGGAAACAACTCGGGCATGGCCCGAAACAGGCATCAGGATTGCCTATGGTTGCGGGAACTTCTGCTATTATCTTCTTGGGTCTGGGGTGATTAAGAAGTCAGGCGTGCCTCGTCGAACAAGGCGGTCACCCTCCGGTTCGATCGTGCCATCTCCAATCGGCAAAGCTGTTCCAGGAGGGCATTCGTCCATTGGGCCGCGGCAGTGTCGCCGCCGGGGATGGGCCGGATGAGCGTCGGACCGGGGCGCGATGGTTGGTGGAGGGGCGGTTGGATGGATTGGCGCGGTCCTGAAGGCGGCACCTGAAGAGCTATGGAATGACCATGAACGCCATTTTTGCCGGAGATGAGCCGGCTCCCTTCGAACAGATCACCATTCCCTTGTCCGATGGCACGAAGCTGGCAGCGCGTTTGTGGAAGCCGGCGCAGGCCGCACTTGGACAGGTGCCTGCCGTGCTCGAATGGATACCTTATCGGCAATCGGACGGGACTGCGGTCGGCGATTCCATGGTCCATGGTTATTTCGCCATACACGGAATCGCCTCGGTTCGCATAGACATTCGAGGAAGCGGTAACTCCCAAGGGTTGCTTCTCGATACCTACCTCAAGCAAGAGCAGGATGATGCCTGTGAGGTGATCGCCTGGCTTGCTGCACAACCCTGGTGCAACGGCAATGTGGGGATGATCGGCATCTCCTGGGGCGGCTTTGCCGGCCTCCAGGTCGCCGCTCGCCGCCCGCCCGCGCTCAAGGCAGTGATTACCTGTTGTTCCACAGATGATCGCTATCGCGACGATGTGCATTTCATGGGCGGTGCGTTGCTGGCCGATGGCCTGCAATGGGGCTCGGGTTTGCTGCTCCAACTCGCTCGCCCACCGGACCCGGCCCACGTCGGCGAGCGTTGGCGGGAGATGTGGCGGCATCGCCTTGAGAACCTGTCACCGCCGTTGGCATCCTGGCTGGAGCATATGGATCGAGACGCTTTCTGGCGGCATGGCTCGGTTTGTGAGAATTATACCGCCATCCAGTGTCCGGTTTACGCGGTAAGCGGGTGGACGGACGGCTATTCCGATGCCGTGCTGCGGCTGATGCAAAACCTGTGTGTTCCACGCAAGGGATTGATCGGCCCTTGGACGCATGTGTACCCGACATGGGGAAAGCCTGGCCCGGCAATCGGCTTCCTCCAGGAATGCGTGCGCTGGTGGAGGCAATGGCTCGTCGGGGAAGAGACCGGGATAATGGACGAGCCGATGCTGCGTTTGTGGCTCGGTCGAGACCTGAAGCCGCATCCACGGGATCTGACGATCGAGGGGCGCTGGATCGCGTTTCCCGAATGGCCATGCGAAGGCGATTTGCGATGCTTCCATCTCGACGGGAGCGCCCTCTCGCCGCGCGCCGCTGAAGCGTCGTCGCCGCTTCGGTTCGATACGGTGCAATCGCTGGGTATCGCCGCCGGGGAGTGGTGTCCGCTCGACGGCGGTGGCGATGGGCCGGAATTCCAGGGCGATAGCCGTCAGGATGATGCCTTCTCCCTGTGTTTCGATACGCAGCCGCTGGACGAGGCTATGGATCTCGTTGGTGTTGCAAGGCTCAAACTCGATCTTGCGCTCGATGGTCCGACAGCGACGCTCATTGTTCGCCTGAACGAGGTCGTACCGGAAGGGGCTTCGGCGCGCGTAACTTTCGCGGTCCAGCGAATCCGCAGGCCGGAAAATGTGGCCGCCGGCCAATTCTTTTCCTGCGAGGTTCCGTTGAAAGGGGTCGCCTACAGTTTTGCCGCCGGCAACCGCGTCCGGCTGGCCTTGTCCACCACGTACTGGCCCATGGTTTGGCCTGAACATGGGCCGGGTGGCATCATGATCGATCCCGGTGCGGCGGCGTTGCTGCTTCCCTGGATGCCGGAAGAGGTCATCCGGGATCTGCCGGAATTCGGCCCGCCGGTGTCGGCTTGTCCAATCCCATCTGAGGAACTGGAAGCCGGCCAGATTGACCGTATGAGCGAATGGGATGCCGGGACCGGCCGCGTCAAGCTGACATCGCGTACGTGCTATCCGACGCGGCGGCTCGGAGAAATGGTCATGGGCGGCAGTGGCAGACACTTCTATACGATTTTGCCTCACGACGGTGCGTCGGCCCAAGCTTGTTTCGAAAGCGAACAGATCTATCGGCGACCAGGCTGGTTCACGCGAGTGACCGTCAAAAGTCACTTGTCGTGGTTCGCCGGGCGCCTAACACTGGAGACCCAATGCACCGCCTTTGAAAGTGGGGAATCTGTTTTTCAAAAATCATGGAAAAGTAGTTTTGAATACTAGCTGTTTGGGTGTGATATATTATTAAACCAATATAAGATATTGTCGGTTTTAGTCATAAGACCGTCCGACTCCCTTCGGTTTGCAAGGAGGATTGGCGAGAGATGGTACAAGATTGATCCGCTCTTCCACCTTCTGGTGAGATGAACTGTGTTCGAATGCGCATTGTCGTCGCTGGTTGTAGGCTCGGTTGAATCCGGCCAGCGGCAGTTCTCAAGCGGCGACAAGACCGTGCCGATGTGCATCTTCTGTGGTTGCCGCCCGCAGTACAAGAGGATTCTGACTGGCAGAGCGTGTGATCGAGAGCGCGCTTCTGTAAGGCCTTTGAGGTGCAGCATATTGCCGCTGGCCGGTATGGTCGTGCGCGGATCAGGTGGAGGCCCCCAAAAACCGCTGGCACTTGGCGGCATGAAGTGATTCACTCGGCCTCGTCAGGTGAGGTGCGGAATGGAGGTATCGGGGCTTTTCGCGATTGGTGATCACCTTCGGCGGCTTTCGGAGACGGGTGATCCGCTCGAGGCGCTGGGCCGGATCATTGATTTCGAGGCGTTTCGGCCAGTGCTCGATGCCGGGCTTGGCTACTCGGACGGCTCGAAGGGTGGCCGCCCGCCCTATGATCCGGTGACAATGTTCAAAGTGCTGATCCTGGCGGCGCAGAACAACGTCAGCGACGAACGGATGGAGTTTCTGATCCGCGACCGGCTGAGCTGGCTGCGTTTCCTGGGCTTCGATCTTGGTGAGAGGACGCCCGACGAGAACACAATCCGCTTGTTCCGCGAGCGGCTCACGCGCTCGGGCGCGATCGACAGGCTGTTCACCGAGTTCGATCGCCAGCTCAGGGCCAGCGGCTATCTCGCGATGGGAGGGCAGATCGTCGACGCCAGCCTGGTGGCCGCGTCGCGCCAGCGCAACACGGCTGCCGAGAAGACGCAGATCAAGGCGGGGCGCAAGGCGCGCGAGATCTGGAAGGACGAGCCGAACAAGGCAGCGCAAAAGGACACCGATGCGCGCTGGACGGTCAAGATCGGGCGGCCGCGCGATCCCGAGGCGCCGCGCTCGGTGCCCGAACTCGCCATCGCGGTATTCGGCTACAAGACGCATGTCGCGATCGATCAAGCGTTCGGCTTCATCCGCAGCTGGACGGTCACCAGCGCGGGGCGCCACGACGGAGCGGTACTGCGCGAGATCGTGACCACCGACAACACCTCGGCGAGTGTCTGGGCCGACACGGCCTACCGCTCGAAGGTCAACGAGGAGTGGCTCAAGGCTCGCAGCTTGGTGAGCCGTATCCATCGCAAGAAGCCGCCGCGCCGGCCGATGCCTGATCATATCCGCCGCGGCAACGCGACGAAGTCGAAGGTGCGCTCCGCGGTCGAGCATGTGTTCGCCCAGCAGAAGGATCGCATGGGCCTGTCCGTCCGCACCGTCGGCATCGAGCGGGCGCGCGCGAAAATCGGCCTTGCCAATATCGCCTACAACATGGGCCGCCTGATCTTCCATGAGAGACGAGCCTCGACGGCATAGCTGCGCCCGAAATCCTAATAAGCCTCACTCAAGGAGCCGATCGAGGCCGGAATCAGGCGAAATAAAGGGCCAAAGCGACCTTGGCGCCGTCAATCGACCGTCGCCAGCCTCAAATGTAGCGCGACGATTACGGAGTCCGGTCGGCGTCAATTTTGATGGCCGATAGGTGGCCGCGCCG
>NZ_JARESE010000091.1 GCF_029076845.1 Novosphingobium album (ex Liu et al. 2023) | reverse complement strand
CGTCTGCTCCATACCTGCCCGCCTCACGCTCATCGCGTCACCGAAACGGGTAAATCAGGGTGTCCGCAAGACGGCCTGCCCAAGGGCGGTGATTTTCCACCAGGCCAGTTCGTCGCCCATGTCCTGAGCCTTCGTCGCAAATCCATGACGCGAAAGACGCACGAGAATGCCATTGTCCTTCGCGCTGAGGCGTCCCGGCGTCTCCGGCCCGGCGCCGGCCAGATCCTCCAGCATCCCCCACTCATCGTCAGGCAGTAAGCCGTTCGTCGACCGCTCAGGATTAGGACTCTGCTGCTCTCGCGGTGTTTCCTTACCCGTCAACGCTGACGAGATCCGGTCTGACACACGATTGGCCGCCTTGACCGATGGATCGCGGTCGACATGGGCATAGATCATCGTCGAGCGAAGGTTCGCGTGGCCAAGGATCGCGCCCGTCAAGGCCAGCGCCTCTCCGTTGGAGGTTGCGATCGCGCCGACTGTATGCCGAAGCGTGTGCGGCGTAACGCCCGGCAGGTCAGCTCGCTTGACGATTTTCTGCCATATGCTCTTAGTGCCCTGAAATGTAGCGCGACGATTACGGAGTCCGGTCGGCGTCAATTTTGATGGCCGATAGGTGGCCGCGCCG
>NZ_JARESE010000090.1 GCF_029076845.1 Novosphingobium album (ex Liu et al. 2023) | reverse complement strand
ATCAGCGCATCGCGCGACCATTCCAACGGTACGGGATATACGGCTTCTGCCATCGCGGCTCTCCTTTTGCCTTCTGATATCGGGAGAATCCGCAGCTTGCGCTAGAGGCGAATTTGCCTTGCGGCGTGCGAAAAATTCGTCGCGAAATGCATGAGGAGGGCGGATGGGGCAAACCCGCCCTACGCGAAAATACCGACGATCCGTGACGGACCGATCCCTTGCTTGCGCTCGATCAAGGCGCGCCATATCCTTGCATGCGAGGTGCAGACGCGCCTTCTCGCAACGGAGATTCCCATGACCGCCCGCGATCCCATGCCGCTTGCGACGCGTTCCGGCATCGATATCGAAGTGCGCCGCACGACCGAGGCGGACGAGGCCGAACTGGCATCGTTCTTTGACCGCGTGACCGATCAGGATCGCCGTTTCCGCTTCTTCGTCGCGGCCGAGCACGTGGGGCATGACCAACTCGATCCGCTGGTCCATGCCGATCATTTCCGTTCCGAAAGCTGGCTGGCGTTCAACAAGGCCAGCGGCCAGATCGTCGCCTCGGCGCTGCTCGCCTGCGACGGTCCGCTCGACACTGCCGAGATCGCGGTTTCGGTCTGCGGCAATCATCGCGGCAAGGGCATCGGCTGGGCGCTGCTGGACCTGCTGGCCCGTGAGGCCGAAGCGCGCGGCGTGCGCCGCGTCATCTCGATCGAAAGCCGCGACAATCATGCCGCGATCGATCTGGAGCGGGAGAAGGGTTTCACTCCCGAAGCCTTCGATGGCGACCCGACACTGGTGGTCCTGTCCAAGACCTTCCGCTGACAGCGGCGGGCAGACACCCGCCATGCGCCGCCTGCTCGCCTCGATCCATGACGTTTCGCCGCGCACCGAAGCGCAAGTCGATCGGCTGGCCGACCAGCTTGCCGGCCACCTGGGCGGACCGCGCTTTGCCATGCTGGTGGTGCCCGATCACTGGGGCGGCCATCCGATCGCCGCGGCCCCGGCCTTTCGCGCGCGCCTGCGCGGCTGGGCGGACCAGGGCATCGAGATGTTCGTCCACGGCTGGTACCATCGCGACACGGGCAGCCATACCGGCGCGGCCGGGCTGAAGGCCCGCGCCATGACCGCCGGCGAAGGCGAATTCCTTGGCCTCTCGCGCGAGGAAGCGGGGCGGCGGATGCGTGAGGGCAAGGCGCTGATCGAGGATGCGACCGGCCGGCCGGCGGCGGGCTTCATCGCCCCCGCCTGGCTCTATGGCCCCGGCGCCATGGCGGCGCTGGCGGACTGCGGCTTCGCGCTGGCCGAGGATCATTTCCGCGTCTGGCGGCCGGGCGCGGAAGGCCGGCCGCTGGCGCGCGGCCCGGTGATCACCTGGGCCAGCCGCAGCGGGCCGAGGACGGCCTCCTCGCTCGCCTTCGCGGCATTGGCGCGCCATACGCTCCACGCCTTGCCCTGCGTGCGCATCGCGGTGCACCCTGGCGACGTCACCAAGCCTGCCATCCTGGCCAGCATCGATGCCACGCTGGCCGCCTTCGCGCGCCGCCGGCCGGCGGGCCATTATGCGGACCTGCTGCCGGAGCCAGCGGCAAGCGCCTAGGCGCCTATCGACATTCAGCCCTAAGGGTCGACACCTAGGCGGCGCTTTATCAATCATACTTAATGCCCGGTTAAATCGGCTGAAACGGCGCGGATCGGCCGGGCCTGTCCCGGTGCCTCGCCCGGTGGACGAAGGGGCGCGATGGGCCAGCTTGATATCCTGTTCGTAAAGGCCCGTGCGGCGGAAAAGCGCAGCGAGGCCGAGCTGGCGCGCGGCATCTATCAGGACGTGCTCACCCGTTTTCCCGCCAATGCCCGCGCGCGCAAGGGGCTGGCGGCGCTGGCGGCGGCGCGCGAGCCGGGGCCGGCGGACATGGCGGACCTGCTCGCCAGCTATCGCGGCGGCGACCATGCCGGCGCGGTGCGCGCGGGCGAGGTGCTGGCGGCGCGCTGGCCGCGATCGCACACCGTACCCAATCTCATCGGCGCGGCCTGGCTGGCACTGGGCGACCATCCCGCCGCCGAACAGGCTTTTCGCCGCGCCATCGCCCATAATGACGCACATCCCGCCGGCCACAGCAACCTTGGCATCGCGCTGCGCCGGCAAGGGCGGCTGACCGAGGCGGAAAGCGCGTTTCGCGAGGGCATGGCGCGCGATCCCGGCCATGCCGACGCGCGGCTCAATTGCGCCAGCCTGCTGCAGCAGCAGGGCCGCGACGACGAATCCGCCGCGCTGTACCAGGAAGCCTTGCGGATCAGGCCCGATGCGATCGACGGGCTGTTCAACCTGGGCACGCTGCACACGCGGGCCAACCGCCACGAGGCGGCGCGCCAGTGTTTCGCGGCGGTCACGCGGCTGCAGCCCGGCCATGGCGAGGCCTTCACCAACCTCGGCGGGGCGCTGCTCACGCTGGGCCAGGCGGCCGAGGCGATCACCGCGTTCGAAGCCGCCGCCCGGCTCAACCCGCGTGAGGTGCTGCCGCTGGTCAACTGGGCCAAGGCGCTGGTCCTGGCCGATGCCCTGCCCGAAGCGATTGCCGCGTTCGGCGAGGCGCTGGCGCGCGATCCCTTCGATGCCGGCACGCGGCTGCACAAGCTGCACCAGCAGGCGCAGATCTGCGATTTCACCGCATACGAAGAGTTTGCCGAACTCCCGCTTGAAGCGGCTTGCGGCGGCTTCGGCGCGAATGTCGCGACGATCGCCTCGCCCTTTGCCGCGCTTGCCTTTCTCGATGATCCTGCCCGCCAGCTTCGCGCCGCGCGCGCTTATGCTTCGGCGACGTACCCGGCGCCCGTCCCTCGCCCCGTGCCTCGCGCGCGGGACGAGGGCGGGCGCATCCGGGTGGGCTATGTCACCGCCGATTTCCACGACCACGCGACCTTGCGGCTGATGGCCGGCCTGCTGCGCGAGCATGACCGCGCCGCGTTCGAGATCCGCGTCTACAGCTACGGCCCCGATCGGGACAGCGCGCTGCGCCGCGAGGCGCTGGGCCATCTCGATGCCTTCACCGATCTGGCCGCCATGGGCGATGCCGAGGCGGCGGCGCTGATCCGGGCCGACGCGCTCGATATCGCCGTGGACTTGAAAGGCCACACGCGCGGCTCGCGCGCGGGCCTGTTCGCGCTGGGGCTGGCGCCGGTGCAGATCGCCTACCTCGGCTATCCGGGCACCATGGGCCATCCGGCGTTCGATTATCTGGTGGCCGACCCTGTCGTCGTGCCCGAGGATATGGCGCGCTTTTATGACGAGAAGCTGATCCGGCTGCCGGCCAGCTATCAGCCGAACGATGACCGGCGCGCGATCGCCCCGTGTCCCGCCGGCCGCGCGGCGCACGGGCTGCCGGGGCAAGCCTTCGTGTTCTGCTGCTTCAACCACACCTACAAGATCGGCCCGCGCGAGTGGGAGATCTGGATGCGCCTGCTGCGCGAATGCGAGGGTAGCGTGCTCTGGCTGCTGCGCTCGCACGCGGCGGCCGAAGCCAACCTGCGGCGCGAAGCCGCCGCGCGCGGCGTCGATCCCGCGCGCATCGTCTTTGCCCCCAAGCTGCCGCAGGCCGAGCATCTGGGCCGCATGGCGCTGGCCGACCTGTTCCTCGATACCTTCGCGGTCAACGCGCATACCACCGCCAGCGACGCGCTCTGGACGGGGCTGCCGCTGCTGACGTTGCCGGGGCGTTCGTTCGTCGCGCGCGTGGGGGCGAGCCTGCTGCGCGCGATCGGCCTGCCCGAACTCATCGCCGCCGACGAAAGCGCCTATTTCGCCATGGCGCGCGATCTGGCGCACGATGCCGGCGCGCTCGCCGCCTTGCGCCGCAAGCTTGCCGAAAACCGCCACACCGCGCCGCTTTATGACAGCGCCGGCTATGCCCATGCCTTCGAGGCCGGCCTGCGCGAAGCCGATCGCCGCCGCCGCGCCGGGCTGGCGCCCGATGACATCACGCTTTCGCCACCCCCCCGCACCCCTCTTCCCGCCAGCGAGGCTGCCTGACCATGATCCCCAAGACCTTCCATTTCATCTGGGTGGGCGACGAAAGCCGCCGGCCGGACAACTGCATCAAGACCTGGATCGACGCGCACCCGGACTGGGAAATCCGCCTTTGGGGCAACGAGGAACTCGATGGCGTCGAATGGCACAACGCGCGCCACATCGCCGAGATGCGCCAGCGCGAATGGAACGGCGTGGCCGACATGATGCGCTGGGAAATCCTGCACGCGCTGGGCGGCGTGGTGTTCGATGCCGATTCGATCTGCCTGCGCCCGCTTGACGATCATCTGCTCGATTGCGCGGCCTTCACCTGCTGGGAGAACGAGATCGTCCGGCCCGGCCTGCTGGCGGCGGGCTATTTCGGCTGCGAGGCGGGCAATCCCTTCGTTGCGCGGATCATCGAGGATATCGCCGCGCGTCCCTCGGTGGTGGACGAACTGGCGTGGAAGACGGTGGGCCCGCTGCGGCTGACCGAAAGTTATCGCCAGGCGCGGTATTCGCCGCTGCGGATCTATCCCAGCCACTATTTCATCCCGCGCCACTTCAGCGGCATGACTTATGAAGGCAGCGACCCGGTCTATGCCGAACAGCTTTGGGGCAGCACCCGCAAGGCCTATGACGCGATCCACAAGATCGCGGTCGGCGGCGAGACAGCGGCCGGGCCCGCTGCCCAACCCGCGCCGGAAGCCGTGCCCGAAGTCGCGCCCGCCAGCGCGGCTCCCGCAACGCGATCGCCGCTCGAAAAAGTGCACGCGCCCTATTTCCTGCAAAAGCTGGAAGTCGGCTCGGAAATCGCCCACCTCGGCCGGCTCGACGTGCTGGCCGGGCTCTGCGCCGGCAAGCGCGTGCTGCATGTGGGCTGCGCCGACTGGCCGATCACCGATCCCCGCACCTCGCTGCATGTCAGGCTCGACGCGCATTGCGCCCGGCTCGACGGGCTCGACATCCACGCGGAAGCGCTGGAACAGCTTGCGCCGCACGTGAAGGGCAGCCTGTTCACCTCGTTCGACGAGGTGACCGATCCCTATGACGTGGTGCTGGTGCCCGAAGTGCTGGAACATGTGCCCGACGTGGAAGGCTTCCTCGCCCAGCTCGAGGCGGTGGACGCCTCATGCTACCTGATCTCGGTGCCCGACGCCTTCCAGTGCCGCCAGCGCCATTTCGACTATATCGCCGAGGACGGCACGTTCCTGGAAGCGGTGCACCCCGATCACAACGTCTGGTACACGCCCTACACTTTCGCCAACACCATCCGCAAATACAGCGGCCTGCACCTTGACCGGATGTGGTTCTTCAATCGCATCTCATTGCTGGCGTTGCTGTCGAAACGCCCGGAGGAAGCCCTGGCGGCATAAATCAGCCCTCTTGGGACCGCTCAGCCGCGCTGCGCCAGCTTGTGCTCGATCGCGCGCCACAGCATGATGAAGCGCTGCGCCGCCAGGCTTTGCGGTGCGATCGCGCCGACCGGGCGCTGCTGCACCGCGCATTGCTCGACCGCGCTGGCATAGGGGATCACCGGCCATGCCGGGTTTTCCTCGCGCGCCTGGCGGTGGAGCGTGCGGCGCATGTCCAGCATCGAGAGCACGGGCAGGATCGGCGGATGGCGCTTGGCGTTGTCGGTCACTTCGCGCACCACCAGTTCGAACGCGCGGGCCGAAAGCGGCGATGGCGGCAGCGGCACGATGATCAGGTCGGCCGCGCGAATCACTTGCGCGCTCAACTCGTTCATCACCGGCGGGCAATCGAGGATCACGCGTTCGTACCACGTGGCGAGGCTTTCGATCAGCTTGGCCAGCCGCCGGCGCTTGCCGATCGCGGTAAGCTGCGCATCAAGCGCGCGGATGCTCTCATCGGCGGGCAGCACGTCGAGCGTGTCCCAAGCGGTCTTGCGGATCAGCTTTTCGGGCGAGCGGTCCTGCGAGAAGATCTCGCCCGCCTGTCGCCCCTTGTGTGGCTCCAGCCCATAGAGGAAACCCGATCCGCCGGCCGCGTCAAGATCCCACAGCAAGGTGGGGTGGCCGGACAGCTCGGCCGAGCACCAGGCGAGATTGGCAGCGATCGTGGTCTTTCCCACTCCGCCCTTGACGCTGTAGACCGCGATCGTCGCGCTTTGCGCGACGGCGGCCACGGGATGGATATCCCGTGCCTGCCCGGCGATCCGGGGAAGCGCTGGCGGCCGCCTGGTCAAATCATCCGAGCCGACGGATCACCCGTCGTAATCGGAACCGATCGAGCTGTTGCGCGTCGGCGCCGAAGCGGTGATGCGCAACGCTTCGGCCGACTGGCTGAGCGAGCCGATCTCGTCCATCTCGTCATCATCCTCGGGCAGCACGCGCTGCAGCGAAGTGACCAGCGTTTCCTTCAGCTCGTGCGGGCGCACGGTCTGCTCCGCGATCTCGCGCAGCGCGACCACGGGGTTCTTGTCGCGATCGCGATCGACGGTCAGCTCGGCACCGCCGGAGATCTCGCGCGCGCGCTGCGCGGCCAGCAGGACAAGATCGAAACGGTTGGGAATCTTGTCGACGCAATCTTCGACGGTAACGCGCGCCATGGGCACTCCGATAAAATAACGTGTTCGGGAAACCTGCCAGATAGAGCGCGATGCCCGGAAAGTCAAGGAAAGCGGGCCGGTGCCGGCGGGCCATCAGCCCGCCACGCCGCGCGCGCGCAGATCGGCCAGCACGGCCGCGTCATACCCCAGTTCGCCCAGCAGTTCGGCGGTATGCGCCCCCAGCGCGGGCGAGGGCCGGGGCCTGCCGTGAATCGGCGCGCCGTCGAAAGCGGTGGGGCCCGCGACGATGCGGATCGCGCTATCCCCCACGGCCATGTCCTGCATCATCGCATTGGCGGCGACTTGCGGATCGTTCGCCACGTCCTCGATCGAGCTGATCAGTTCCCAGGGAATGTCGATCGCTTCGAGCAGGGGCCGCCATTCGGCGAAATCGCGCCGCGCGAAGGCCTGCGCGATCAGGGCGATCAACGGATCGGGATCGGCATTGCGCGCCGCCTCGTCGGCAAAACGCGGATCATCGACGATGTGCTCCAGCCCCAGCACCCCGCACAGCGCCGCCCAGCGCGGCGCGGGATTGAGGATCATCAGTTGCACCAGCTTCCCGTCGCGCGTCGCGTAAGCGTAAGTGAGCGGGCGGCGGATCGGGTGGGCCGGATGGGTTTCGTAATGGGGAAGCTGCGTCATCGTCAGGTCGGCGGAAAGCACCCAGCAGGCGGTGGCCAGCAGCGAGTTCTCCACTACCGAGGGTTCGCCCGTCATCGCCCGGCGGAACAAGGCGCCCGCAATGCCATAGGCGATCGCGAGCGATCCGGTGTGATCGCCATAGGCCGGGCGCGGGCTGGTTGGCTGCTGGCCGGGCCGCGTAAAGGCATGGCAGGCGCCGCCCCGTGCCCAGAACGCGGAAGCATCGAAACCCGGCCGGTTCGCCTCCGCGCCGCGAAAGCCCACGCCGTTGCCGCGCGCGTAGATGATCTTCGGGTTGCGCGCGCGCAAGGCATCGACATCGAGCCCCAGCGCCGCGATCGCCCTGGGCCGCAGGCTGGTGAGGAAGACATCGGCGGTCTCGACCAGCCGGAGCAGCGCCTCGCGGCCTTCCCCGGCCTTGAGATCGAGCGCGATGCTCTTCTTGTTGCGGTTGTTCTGCTCCATGGCGATGTTGATATCGCCCAGGTTGCGATCGGTGCCGACGCGCAACGTGCGATAGGGATCGCCCCCGATCGCCTCGATCTTGATCACTTCGGCGCCCTGGTCCGCCAGCATCACGCCCGCGCCCGGCACATAGACATATTGCGCCAGCTCGATCACGCGCACGCCCGCGAAAACGCCCGTCCCGCTCATTTCCGGCCTTCTCCCCACGTTCCATCCGCATGAACCGCGCGCCAGTGATCCGCGCCATCACGTCTTTCGGCTAGCATGATTCCACCGCGCGGGCGCAAAAGTCACGCGAAATGTAGCAAGCGCTTGGCACTAAATGTCCGCGCTTCGCGCTCGCGCCCGGGCCAAGGCAGTGTTACCAGTGCCGGCGAACCAAACCGAATGCGTGGGAGCCCAGACATGTTCATCGCAATGAACCGCTTCATGGTGAAGCCGGGCGAGGAAGAAGCGTTCGAAGCGGTCTGGAAAAACCGCGATACGCACTTGCGCGAAGTGCCCGGATTCGTCGGCTTCCACTTGCTGCGCGGCCCGGGCGCGGAAGACCATACGCTCTATGCCTCGCACACCGTATGGGAAACGCGCGAAGCTTTCGAGGGCTGGACCCGGTCCGAAGCCTTCCGCAAGGCGCACGCCGGCGCGGGCGCCAACACGCCGCTCTACATCGGCCATCCGCGCCTGGAACTGTTCGAAACCGTACAGGAAGTGCTGCCCGAGGAAGCCTGACCGATGGCCCGGCTCATCCTTTCACCGGGCGAGACATTCGGCACGATCGGAGCGCGGACGCTGACCGAGGTGATCCGCACGGCGGGAAGCGAGACGTCGAGCTGGCCGCCGATGCGCGCGTGACGCTCGATCCCTCGTTCAATCGCGGCGGTGCTACCATCCGCCATCATGTGACCAGCGGCATCGCCGCCGATACCATCGTGCCGGGCAGCGGCGACAATCCTTGGCGCTGGCGTGGAAATGCTGAAAGGCGCCTCGCTGGAGCTTACCCTTGGGGCGAAGGATTTTGCCTCGCGGGCAGCGCGCGATATTGTGCTGGGCATCGAACTTGAATCGTCGTGTCGGGATGACCTTGCCTGGCGGCGGTTCGGCCTTGGCGGGAACGATGCCTTCGATCTTCCGATTCTCCAGCGCCCGGAACACCTTGGCGTAGGCATAGCCCGCATCCATCGTCGCAATGGCTATCGATCTGCCGGTCGTCGTGGCGATCGGACACCCTGAAATACCTCTGGCTGTAAGGCTGGGTTTGTGATTCCATCGCGATGGAGCGATGG
>NZ_JARESE010000009.1 GCF_029076845.1 Novosphingobium album (ex Liu et al. 2023) | reverse complement strand
ATATCCAGTCTCCTTACGGAGCCTGAATCAGATCGCAGCCCTCACATCAATGGGTCCTGACCCTAACTTGGCGTTCTTTGGCTGAAACGCGCATTCAAAGCTGCAGTGTGGATCGGCGACGAAGCCGACCCCCGGCTCAAGTTGGCGCAACTATTTGAAAAGATTCCGGAAGGAGGGATATTGGTAGGGTCCCAATCGGCGCTTATCGGGACCCCGCCTCTGGATATTTCTCGTTGCAATACAGCGGTGTGGATGAAATTCTACGGGGTCCCCCTTCGGCACCGATCCACACCCCTCAGGATGCGGCGGATGGTGACAAGTGGATCGACGACTTGGTTAAACTTACGGCGCAATCAGGTGATGAATAGGCAGAAGGGCGGCACCGATCGCCGCCGCCCTGCCCTGAAGTAGTGACGCCTTGATCGGTGGGACCTGGCGTCCTCCAAGGCGCTCTCCCCACCCTATGTCGCGCAATCTGTTCGCCAATCCGTCAAGGACGCGATCGGGCAGCGTTCCCGAAATAACGATCGACGCAGGATCGAGCCAGGCGATCCCGCTTAGGACGGCCAACTCAAGCTGCTCCGCAGCGCGCGCAATCCATTCTTCGACGATGTCTTCATGTTGGACGAGAGGCTCCGCAAGGTGCCGCAGACCGATCCGCCCGCCGCCATTCGCCTCGAGAGTTTGAACGAGGTCAACGGCGGATGGACGCGGTCTGTCGAGCGGGTAGAGAACGCCGATCTCGCCCGCATTCGCATATTCGCCAGGAAAGAGCTGGTCATCCGAAATGCAGCCTGCGCCGACCCCGTGCCCCAGGAAAAGCACGAGCATGCTCGAACCCTCGCGCCGCCCGGCCTGATAATATTCGGCGATCGCCGCCGCGTTGGCGTCATTCTCGATCCACACTGGTCCGCCCAGCGCCTCGCTGAGTAGTGTGGAGAGATCATGGCCGCGCCACGAATGCATGCGTTCGACCGTGTGTCGCTGCGCGCGCGAGCCGACCGAGAAGCCCGGAACGCTAATGCCGAAGCCGAGAAAGCGGGCATGGCGAAGGCGAAGATTGGCCGTAATGGCATCGACCTCATCGGACAACAACTGGGCAAAATGCTGCGGCTCGCCTTCGTCCCAGGGGCAGCTCTTCTGGGCCAGCGGGTTGCCGGCGAAATCGACGACACTGATATCGATCCAACCGGGATGGGTCGCCGCGCCGATCGCATAGGCCCCATTTGGGCGCAGATGCAAGGGAAGCGAGGGCCTGCCGCGCGCGCCGGCTTGCGCTTCGGCTTCCGAGACCAGCCCGAGCGAAATGAGCTCGCGCGACAGCCGGGTGATCACACCGTTGTTGATGTCGAGAAGACGGGACAGCTCGATGCGCGATCGCGGCTCGTCGTTCCGAAGCGTGCGGAGGAGACGCTTTTGATCTTCTCCAAGTTCGATTTCTGGACGTGGATGCACGTGGGCTCCCCGAGCGTGATGGGCGTCGAGCCCTCATTCTATGGCACATAAATAATTTTCTGCAACAAATTACATTACCTCGCGCCGATTGTGGCTGGCACAATTTACTATTTATCTGCAACATTAAATAAAACTGACACAGTCGGAGCCTAGCCCCGCCCTGGCGGGGAACAGATCCCGATTCGACAAGGGGGTATAGCGTTATGAAATATTGGCTTTCCGTGGGATGCTGTCTGGCGGCGCTCGCAAGCGGACGCGCACATGCGCAATCATCCCCTTCTGGCGCCGATACCGCTGACGCGCAGCCAACCGACATCGTCGTGACCGGCTATCGCGAGAGCATTGAGGCAGCCCGGGATGCCAAACGCGATTCGGCTGCGGTCACGGACTCGATTGTGGCAGAGGATATCGCTGCGTTTCCGCAGGCCAATCTGTCGGAAGCTGTCCAGCGCATCTCCGGCGTGCAGATCCGACGCGACTTCGCCGGGGCGGTCGGCAACGAGATCAGTATCCGTGGCCTGGGCCCGGAATATACGCAGGTCACAATCAATGGCCAGGCCGCGCCGACCAATGGCGAGGACCGAACCTTCAATTTCAACATCCTCCCAGCAGACATGTTCCGCAAGGTCGAGGTGCTCAAGTCCCCCACCGCCGACACGGACGAAGGCGGTGTTGGCGGCACCGTCGCGTTGGAAACCATTCGGCCCCTCGATCTCAAGGACCGGCTTCTCGCCGTGTCGGCGGGGGGCAACTACAACGAAATCACCGACAAGCTCGATCCACGCGGCTCACTGGTTGCAGGCGGCCGACTGGCACCAAATTTCGGTGTGATCGGCTCGCTTTCCATCGATAATTTCGCGGCGGCGTCGCAATCCTACGACGCGGTGCGCTGGACGCGCAGCAACCTCGATGTGAACGGAGACAAGGTCAACGATTATAACGACGTCTTCGTCATGTACCCCCGGATGATCAACGAACGGCAGGACGTGCGCCGCATCTCGGCGAGCGGGCGTATCGAGTGGGAACCGACCGACAAGCTTACGATCCTGGTGGACGGTCTCTACACGAATTTCCGCCAGGATTATGAGCGTACCAGCCCCATCTGGAACTTCCCCGGCGGCAAGACGGTCAAGGACATCCATGTCGATGGGAGTGTGGTCGATTATATCTCCTTCGGCTCGGTCGTGCTGCGATCCGAGAACCACAAAACGCTCCGCCAGACTGAAATGTATCAGGGCTCCGCGGCGGCCGAATATAAGTTCGGCGACTGGAGGCTGAAGGGCTTCGCTTCCAAGAGCCGAAGCACCCAAGATTCTGAAGAGTTCGTCTATTTCGGCGACAAGACGGCTGCCGCCGCCTACGATACGCGGGACGATATCGATTATTATGAGATCATCTCTCCGACCAATATCGCTGACCCGGCCGAATATACGACTTCGGAAGCGCGCCGAAATCTGATCAACACGCGCGATGATGACTTTTCGGGCGGTCTCGAGCTGAAAGGGCCGGCTTTCCCGCATGTCACCCTGAAGCTCGGCGTCAAATATCGTGACCGACAGCGGACACGAGAACGATATGCCGTCACCAGAACCAAAATAAACGAACCCTTTTCATTGATCGGCGACGTTCTGACCGGGTTCCTCGACGATGAACCCGGCGCCGCCAGCGGCCCGCATGCCTTCGCCATTTCGGATTTCGACAAGGCCTACCAACTCTACGGCAGCAAGCTCGATATTTCGACCGGCACCGATCTCACCAACTTCTTTGACGTCGAGGAAAAGACCTGGTCGGGCTATGGCATGGCGACTTACCGCCACGGCCCCTGGCTCGCCAATGCCGGCTTGCGGGTGGTCCATACGTCGGTGACGTCGAACGGCATCGAATATAACAAGGGCGACAAGACCAGCACCGAGCGGAACTTCCACTCTGAGTATGCCGATTTTCTCCCGAGCCTGAATCTGCGCTACGAACTGACCAAGGGGCTTTTCCTGCGGGCGGCCGCCGCGCGCGTGATGACGCGTCCGAGCCTCAGCGATCTTGCCGCTTACCGCACCATCGACGACGCGAACCTCATCATCTCGGCCAAGAATCCCGATCTCAAGCCGTTCCGTGCCAATCAGTTCGACCTGGCTGCCGAATGGTATTTCGGCAAAGGCGGGCTGCTGTCGGCGGGCTATTTCTACAAGGATATCGAATCCTTCATCGTGACCGAGTCCGTGCCGTTCGAATATAATGGCCAGACCTATGAATTGCGGCATCCGGTCAACGGCAACAATGCCCGGGTCCAGGGAGTCGAGGTGAATTACCAGCAGCCTTTCACCTTTCTGCCTGGACCGCTCAGGAATCTTGGTATCGTTGCCAACTACACGTTCACCGACAGCAGTTTCCGGGATACGGTTTCTGGCACGACCCTGGCTTATGGCCTGCCTGAGAACTCAAGGCATAGTTTCAACCTCATCGGCTATTATGAGGACAAGGACCTCAGCCTTCGGATCGCTTACAACTACCGCAGCAAATTCCTGCGCGAGAAACCCAACGAGCAGGATGGTCTCAAATATCGCAGCGCCTACGGCCAGGCCGATTTTGCCGCGCGCTACAAGCTACTGCCGAACCTCGCGCTGACGCTCGACGTGCTGAACCTGTTCAGCGCCGAAACGGACGAATGGGTCTATGAGCCGCGCCTGACGGACGGCCGCTTCACGACCGGCCGCACCGTTCAGTTCGGCCTCAGGGCGTCGTTCTGATGCCGCGGAAGGGGAATCGCATGACGAAGCCCGTGCTGCTCACCTTCGGCGCGTTGGTGGCGCTGGGCACTGTCACGGCGTGCGCGCGGGACGGGACGCTGGCCAGGAATGAACGATTGCTGCGCGCGCCCGCCGCGCCGGGTGTGATGGTCGCTTCGCACCGCGCTTGCTGGAAATCGGCGTCGGAAAATTCGCTGGACGGCATCCGCGCCTGCATCGCGCACGGCATCGACATCATCGAGATCGACATCCGGGTCACAGCCGATGGCCGGCTCGTGCTCATGCACGATTCGACGCTCGATCGCACGACCAATGGCCATGGCAGGGTCTCCGAGATTACGTTCGAGGCGCTTCGGAAACTCCGGCTCAAGCCTGCGGGCGGCGGCCGGGACATTACTATGCTGAGCGACCGCCAGGTGCCGACGCTGGAAGAGGCGCTGGCCGTCGCCAAGGGCCGCATCCTCATCAACATGGATGCCAAGGATCCTGTCCAGGAACGCATCTTCGAGATGGTCGAGAAAACAGGCATGGCGGATCAGGTCATCATGAAGATGAGCGCGGACCCCGATGCGCCCGAGCTCGCCACCAGCCGGTTTGCCTCGCGATCGATGTTCATACCGGTGATCTTTGCCTGCACGCCCAAGATGGTTGCCGCCGGGCAGTTTTGCGCCAGCGCGCTCGACCCGCTCCTCACCCGCTATGACCGCTATCACCCGGTTGGTTACGAGCTGAATTACACAGACCCCGCCTTCATCCAGAACCCGGCGGCGGCCACAGCGCGCGGAAAGGGGCGGTTGTGGATCAATTCCCTCAAGCCCGAGCAGGCCGGCGGAGTGTCCGATGCGACAGCCGTTACGGACCCCGATGGCGTGTGGGGCAAGCTCATCGACCAAGGCGCAACAATCATCCAGACCGATCATCCCGAAGCGCTGCTCGAATATCTGCGGCGTCGCGGGCTGCATCAATGATGGAAATTTGCCACCAGCGGCTTGAAGGGCGCTTCAAATAGTTGAAGAAACGAAGTTCTCACTCTGTCTTCAAAGACTTCTGCGGGATGATTCGAAGTCAAGTTCCTTTGTGGCTGCTTCCATGTCGCGGTGCACTTCTACCACCTCATCCGTTCTGTCCAAGATAGAGCTGGCGGTGGAAGGCGAACATATCGTCGAAGGTGCAATATTCAGGAGCGGCAAAGGCGATTTCAGGGCTTCTAGAAGCAATCCGATTGGCCCACTCTGGCCAAATCCGTTTGACTTCGCGCTCCTCGGTGGCATCGAACCAGGATATCGGATAACCGAACGAGATATGGAACTCATAGCTGTCGTGACCTGGCGATTGGATTTTCAGGACGTTGGCAAGCCGGTCCCGAAGTCGTCGCAGTTTCGCGCTCTCGGCATCATCGAACGGTTGCAGGTGGAACACCAGCGTGCGGCCGTTTTCCGGGCTTTGTTGCGGGGAGACCCGCATCCGGATGGGAAGGATATTACCGAGCTCGAAGCTGCGAAGTCGCTCCACCAGCGCCCGGTTGACGGCTTCGAGAGGCATGTCGAGCGGCAGGTCGGCGGGCCAACTCTCCCGCTTGCGTGATTGATCATTGGCGACGCCGAAAACCGTCATGTGGTAGGATGACGGTGGCAGCATCGCGACCTTCCGCATGAAGCGGTGTCTCGGCGCCTCCCGGAAGATGTCGAGAATCGAATTGAAGCAGGCCGCGTGCTCCCCCTGTTGCGGCAGATGGCAGATGATCGTGCTACCCGCAAACGGATGCACCCGCCCATCGGGATAGAATTTTCTGCCTACATCCGGCGGGTAGGTTGGGGACTGCCGTGCCAGCAAGCTCGAAGGGGCGGTGGTGATACCTGCCGCCGCCCCGGCCGCCGCCAGTCCCAGGAAATTGCGTCTGCTGGTCCCAGCCAGTAAATCAGCCATTTGTATCCCTCTCTCGCGACCTTTCAGCGCGGTCAGAACTTCGCGCGCGCGCCGAGCAGGAAGAAGCGTCCGGTGTTGCTGAAGCGGATGCTCCGGTCCTCTGTTTCAGCGTAGCGATGCTGTCCTTCATTGAGCAGATTCAGCGCATTGAACGTCAGCACAATCTTGTCGGTGATCGAATACTGGACGTTCATATCGAGCTGCCCATAGGCGCCGATAAAATTGTTGCGCTCCCTGCCGCCTCTGACTTCATCCAGATACTTGTCGCGCCAGGAATAGGCGAACCGCGTGGAGAATGGTCCCTTCTCGTAGTAGACGACCGCATTGACGCTCGAGCGTGACTGACCGCGAAGCAGCGTCGTGATGTCTTCGCCATTGAAGCTGATCGTGGATTTGCTGTCGGCGTAGGTGTAGTTCGCGACGAAGCCGAAATCCGAGAAGAAGGAGTCCCGCCCGATAAGGCTTGAGAGCGGGGCCTGCAGGCCGATCTCGAAGCCGCGAACGTAGGCCGAATCGCCGTTGACGGGGCGGCTCACGTCAAAGACTTGTCCGGCGCGAGGGTCCGATGCCCCCAGCACGTCGGCGCCGAGCGTTTCACTAGAGGAAACGCGCGTCACGAAGCCGCTGACCTCCTTGTCGAACAGGGCCAAGGATAGCAGCGCTTCATTGCTGAAATACCATTCCAGCGAAGCATCGTAGTTCCATGCCGTGTAGGGTTTCAAAAAGGGATTACCGAAGCTCGCCATATTGACGCCGACGGCGACGGTGCCGCCCGGCGTCAGGTCCGTGATCGTCGGGCGGGTCAGGGATTTGGCAACGCCAAGGCGGAGCATGAGATTACTCGCCAGTTCGGCCGTGACATTCGCGCTCGGCAGAACCTCGGTGTAGGTGCTGCTCACGGTGATTGGGGAAACGCTGGTCGGGTAGCCGGTCGAGGACTGCTCGGTGTTGACCACCCGCACACCGACGTTGCCGCGCAGAGGCAGCGAAGACACATTGTGCGCGTCGAACTCCGCCTGGAAATATCCGGCCCACGTTTTTTCCTTCACCGCGTTCGTGGAGATCAGCCGCTGCGGCGGCTCGTAGCCAGCCGGGATCAGCGCGGTGCTGTTGAGGATGTTGTCGAAATCCACGACCGGCCAGTTGCGGATTATGCCAGGCGCACTTTCGCCCTTGAAAAAGTGGTCGGTCGGAAGGTCGATAGCATAGTCCCGGAAGTTGGCGGTGGTCCGCACCGTTCCATCGAACTGCACGGTATCCTTCTTCCCATCGTTGAAACGGCCGCCCGCCTTGAGCGCCGACAGGAAGGTGCCGAGCCGCCATTCCACGTCGCCCTGCACCGAGAACTCCCGATCGGTAACATCGGTGTTGATGAAGCGGGCGACGTGGCTGGCGTAGTTGGCCGGGTCGAGAATGTCTCGGCCGATGCCCTCGATCACCGGGAAGATCCGGTCGGTGAAGTCATAGTGGAAGGCGCCGAAGCTGGACCACGTCGAACGGAACTCGTCGGTGGTGCGGCTGGCGTCGGAATAGCCGACCTTGCCCTTGATCGCGAGATTGTCGGCGGCGTCCCATTGTGCGTCGGCGTTCAGCAGAAGCAGCTTGTCCTGATAGGGCGTCTGGACGTTCTCGGAACGGCTCTCCACGTTCGGCAGGTCGGCCGAAACGATGAGGCCGGTCGCGTCGACCGTCGGCGGAGAGAGCGGGTTTTGGATGTTGGCAGCAACAATCTGCCCGTCAATCGAATAGCGACGGCGCATTTCCTTAACATTCGCATAGGCAACATCAAAATTGAGCTGGAAGCTATCGGCCGGTCGGAATTGCATGGCGCCGGTGATGCCAAGCCGCTTGCGATGGATATTCTCGTTCACGTAGCGGGGGATGAAGGGATATTCTACGTTCCTGGTTTCCCTGACGCCATCGCCATCGGCGTCGATGTCGGTCAGTATGAAACGCAGCCCCTCGGCGTTGTCCTGGCGCAGACTTTGCTCCGAGTAGGAGACTGAGGCCAGTACGCCGATCGTGCCGTCCGCGAAGGTCTTGCTCACGATGGCGGACAGGCGCGGATCAATGTCCTTGGAGACGTCGTTGTATTGCGCCTGCGCCGATACGCCGAGAACAGGCCGGTCGCTCTTGTAGTCGAAGGGGCGAGCGGTGCGGAGGTCGACCGTGCCGGCCAAACCGCCTTCGGTTTGCTCCGCCATGTGGGACTTGTGAATCTGAACGTTGGTGAAAAGCTCCGATGCAAAGACGTCGAAGCTCACTTCGCGGCCGGAGTTGCCCGATGTCACAGTTTGCCCGTTGATGGTGACGCGTGTAAACTGTGAGGCCAGGCCACGGACGGCGATGTTCGTCGCCTCGCCCAGCGACCGCTCGACTGTCACACCCGTAATACGCTGGAGCGAGTCCGCGATGTTGAGGTCGGGATAGTCCATGAGGTCTTTCGCCGAAATGCCATCGACGATGCCAGCGGCTGTGCGCTTCTGATTGAGAGCGCGGGCCAGGGATCCACGGACGCCGGTAACGACGATTTCCTCGCCTTCCACCCCCTCATCCGCCACGGTGGCCCGATCATCGGTTAGCGCGGGCTCGACCGGATCGGCCGTCGTCTGCGCAGACGCAAGGCAACTCCATGCGCCGCAGACCAGGACGGTGGCTATAGCCGTAGACCGTCTGAGCCGGCCAAGAAAAATGCATTGCATGAGGTTCCCCTTTGTTCGCTCAAAAAACCGGCGCCGGTCAGGCGCACACCAATCCCAAGCGCATCAAAAATTGCACTCGATATGGATGTGCGACTCGACTGAGTCAGCGCTATATGCGATCAAATGAACATGTTTCTTGTATGTTTTGTGACGGAAAGCTTTTTAGAACATTTTTGGCGTATAGGCCTGCCAATGTGCTACGGGCGCAGTTCAACCGAAAAACCAGTGGCGATTCATGGCGAAATCCGTGTTGCAGAGTGTCCAGGCCCAATTTCCTTCGCTTTCGCGCAGCGAGCGCCGCCTGCTGGGCCTCGTGTTCCGCCGGGGCGAGATGATCCAGGCCGCGCTGGCCGAGGAACTGGAACTCACCCAGCAATCAGTCTCACGCATTGTAGGTGGGTTGATCGAGCGGAACCTTCTGCGCTTCGGAAAGCAATTGAGCATGGGGAAGCGCGGCTATCCCACTACCACCGTCGAGCTTGTTCCAGACTTCGCGTCCGCGGCCGGCGTCGCGATCATGGCGAATGGTCTCGCGTTCGCCGTCGTGGACTTCGCGGGCCGCGTGCAGGTCGAGCGTAAGGTCGCGCTCGATTCCATGACCGTCGATGCAGTGATGGACTGGGTGAACAAGACGCTGGCCGAAGTATCCGCCTCGGGCATCGTCCCCCAATCCGGCGTGGTCGGGTTGGGAGTCAGCGTGGCGGGATCGTTCACCGGCGAAGGCCCCGGCTTCAACACCCCGCATTATCTCGATCATTGGGCCAACATCGCCGTCACTTCCCTGTTCACCGAGCGCGTCGGCCTGCCCGCCTGGGTGGACAATGACGGCAACACCGCAGCGCTGGCGGAAAGCGTGATCGGCGTCGGCCGATGGGCCAACAGCTTCGGCTATCTCAATATCGGCGCAGGCGTAGGCGGAGGCATCATCCTGGACGGTGAGCCATGGCGCGGCCGCTTCGGCAACGCCGGCGAGTTCGCCGGCGGCCTGCCGCCCAACATCTACCCCTTTCCCAATCTGGAACTGCTGCGGCAACTCGTCGGGCGTGGCGGTCAGGTATTCGACACCGTGCGCGAATTGGTCGAGCACTACGATCCCGCATGGCCGGCCATAGACGATTGGATCGCGCGCGTTCGCGATTCCGTGTCGATCATCGCTTCCAATGCGACCGCGATCCTCGATCTGGAGGCGATCGTATTCGGTGGGCTCATGCCGAAGGATTTGACCGAGCGGCTGATCCCGCGCGTAGAACTGTTCGATCAGAAACGCCGTGCCCAGTTGCGCCCGACCGCCAAGTTGGTCCCCACGGAGATCGAAGGCTACGCTGGAGCGATCGGCGGCGCCATGCTACCGCTACGCGCGACTTTTTTCCGTTAGGTCATGAGGAACTCGGCGGCGGCCGGCGATCAGCCGCCAGCCCAGAGCCGCAACGGCGCAAACGGTTCCAGCAAGAACCGGAGGCACCACCATCAGGCTAACCAGCATTTCGCTGTCATCTCCGCGATAGTCGATGCGGGAAAGCATCAGGCCAAGCGCCAATCCGCTGATCGCCAACGATAGTTTGGAAGAGGCACCGAACAGAGCATAGCACCACGCTTCCTTGCCTCGTGCGTGTCGGGCGACCGCATCGGCAAAGGAGGCCCAGATCGCTATGCCGATACCACCGCCGGCGGCGCCAAATGCCAACGCGCCCGCCAGCACCGCGCCGCCCCCAATCCCGGCGACAAAGGAGAACAGCACCGCCGCCAGCACGATCGCGGCAGCCGTGATGACAATCAACACGGCGCGCGAGCAGCGCTGCGCGAGCATTCCCCAAAAAGGCTGAGCAACTGTCATGCCTACCGCGACAGCCATAGCGACGCCGCTGCCAAGGAGCGGGTCGCGCAGGACGAAGGCGGCGAAATACGGCTCGACCTTGGAGAAGGTCGGCGCTGCCAGCGTGACAACGAACATGAGGCCGATCAACAGGCGAATATCAATTGGGAGGTATCCGCCTCGAGTGTCGGCATCAGGTAACGACGGATCGGTCGCGCCTCTTATAGCGCGCGCGAGCAACCAGGCTGATGCAATCGCGACCACCGACAGGCCCGCGCCGATCTTGCAAAACAGAACGGCCCGGTCGGCGGCTGCGCCCGATCCGAGCAATGGCGCGAGCGTCGCTGCAATCGTGAGGGCAGCAAGTCCGCTAAAGACATATCGTATCGCGGCAACATTCGTGCGGGCACGCTCGCCGTGCGTGGCAAGGCTCAGCAAGCTGTTTTGCGGAATGTCATAAAGCGCATATGAAAGGCGGAAGGCGAGACTTGCCGCAAAGGCTCCGCCCAGCCTGACCTCACCCGGCAGCCAGTGGCAGGCGAATATCATGGTCATGCTCACGGCGCTGGCAACTGCCCCAAGGAACTGCAGGCGGCCGGCGTTGGCGGCGGTTGGCAACAAGTGCGAGAGCCGGGATCCAACCGCGATATTGAGCGCTGCGCTCACCAGCAGGCCGAGCGCGAGGATCAGGCCCATCTGATTGGCCGGGATCGCGGCGACTTCAGTGAGGAAGAAAGCGAACAGGAGTTCGCTCACATACCAGAACAGGCTTTTGCCATAGTGGGCGCCACCATAGATCGCGGTCGCGGCCCATTCGCTGCGCACGCCAAGGCCGTGTCCTACAGCCTGTCTGTCATGTTCATGCACCGGCACGAGGGCTACCACTCTCCGGTGCGTAGCACGCACTCATGACAGATCGGGGCAGGCTCACCTCGCCGGCGAGCGCTGCGGCGATCCAGCACTCGACCGGACTGGCGGCCTTCACCCAAGGGGCACGTTGCACATGGGCGTAGATCATTTGTCGAACGCAGGTTGGCGTAGCGGAGGATCGCACCGGTCAGCGCCAGCGCGCGCAGTTCGAGGTCACAGTGGCGCCGACCGTATGGCGAAGCGTGTGCGCGGTGACTCGGCGTTCTCAACGATCTTCTCGACGCCCTTAAGCGGCGTAGCGGCCGCCACGTAAGGCCGTCGAATTTGGAGGCCTGGCCTGCCAAAGTGCGGCATATGGGCTTTCTCAAGCAAGTGGCGGATGGCCAGGCTAACCGCTCCGTAAATCGCCACTGCTTCAGTGGTTCGGAAGAAGGCTCTGGTAGATCGGCAGGGAGGCAGCTCCGATCATTCCCGCGGAGGAGCCGAGCGATGATGCGAGGAGCGGCGGGATGGGTAAGTCGTCCATCGGCCGCAATATGGACTCCAGGTCAATGGCCCCTGCAAGCCGGTTCGTGATGGATGGCGGGAGGCGACCGGCAAGAATGACGGCCTCAGGACCAAAGAACCGGCTGACGCGCGCAATATCACCGCACAACTGCCCCGCCGCCCGCAGGACCCACCGCTCGACCACCTCGCTGCCATCGGGCAGCCGCTCCAGATCGTCGAAATCATCAACGTCGATGCCGGCCCCCTTCAGCGTTTCCAGAAGATCCTGACCCGACGGCCGGGGCGAGCCATAGGGATAATATTGGCCCATGATGCCGGCGTTGCCCAGTGCGCCCCGATAGGGCCTGCCGTCGATGACAAGGCCGCCGCCAACGCCGTGGCCGATATGGACAAGCATGAAGGTTCGATAGGCGTTGCCGACGCCCATCACGCGCTCGCCGATGGCGCAAACCCGGCCATCGTTCTCGAGAATGACCGCAGTGCCGAGGATGCTTTCAAAGCATTCGGAAATGGCCGGGTCGCGCAATTCGGAGAAATAGACATGCGGCAGCCAAGTGCCTTCCGCACTGAAATCGGCGGGCATCGAAATGCCGACGCCTAGCAGCTTGTCGCGATCCAGTCCTCCGGCCTTGATCATTTTGTCGAGCGTACGCCTTACCACGCGAGCGATCGTTTCAGGATCGGGCCGCTCGAGAGCCGTGCGTTTCGTCGCGATCAGCGTGCCAGCGAGGTCGACCAGCGCGACCTCAAGATAGCTGTGCGAGAAATTCACTCCCGCCGAGAACGCCGCTGAGCCGTTGATAATCACGGGACGGGCTGGTTGTCCGCGCTGGCCCTTGCGGGACGCTTGCTCGACCAGCAGCCCCAAATTGGTCAATTCCTGCACGATCTGCGAGATCGCCGGCCGTGTGAAGCCGGTCGTGGCCGCGATCTCGGCGCGCGAGGATGGCCCGTTTCGCCAAACGGCATCAAGCACTTGACGATAGCTGAGGGAAAGATTGCCGAACATCGTAGCCATGGCATCTCCTCGCCGATTTGCCGCACAGGATCAATGCGCCAATCGGGTCCCGCTGTCATTTAAATTAAGATCATGACCTTAATAAAAGTGTCACTGCGCGACGGTAGCTGGGTGCCGAACGGGGCGAACCGCCCGCGCGAATCAACGGGGACATGATCATGCAGCGCTTCAAAATCCGCCTCGCCCATTCGGCGAGCGCTTCGGTCCTGGTAGGCCTGGCCTGCGCAATCACGCCAGGTCCGGCGATGGCGCAGGAGCCGCCAGACGACGCCACCGCTCCCGCCGAGGAGATTGTCGTCACGGCGCGGCAGTCGGTCGACACCCCCGTCGAAACCATCAAGCGGGACGCGCCTGCAATCGTCGATTCGATCACCGCGGAAGAAATCGAAAAGACGGCGGACATCACGCTGCCCGAAGCGCTCGATCGGGTGGTCGGCGTGAGTTCGGATGGCTTCTTCTCGTCCAGCGACGCCGGCTACGTCTCGCTTCGCGGCTTCGACTCCCGCTATAACAGCATGGCGATCGACGGAAATCCGATCTGGTTCAGTAGCCAGAACAACCGCGGGGCGCAGATCGGCATGTTCCCTTCGGCGATCGTCAAGGAAACCAGTGTCTACAAGACCGTGACGCCCGATATCGACGGCAACTCGGTCGGGGGGCATATTTCGCTGCGCACGCTGCGCGCCTTTGACGGCGGCACCCAGCCCTTCTTCAAGGCGGGTGTCCGGATCGGCATTCCGGAACAGGGCAGCCGGGTCAGCGACCAGCAGTCCTATCAGGCCTATGGCGCGGGCAAGTTCACGTTCGGACCCGACAAGCGCTTCGGCTTCGTCTTCGGCTTCAACCGCCAGCATACCGCAGACACCGACGACATGGGCTCGGTCAGCGGCTATTCGCGGGTGGCGGGACCGGATGGAGACCTGGTCGACGTCATCAACGGCAACGTGTTCTCGCGGCAGAGCGCGGTCGACAAGGAGACCAGAAACACGGCGATCTTCGCCAAGCTCGAGACGCGCATCGAGGACGAGATGTATGCGTTCATCTCGGGCAACCTGTTCGACGAGACCAAGAATTACTACGTCCAGCGCGCCGGCCCGTTCATCGCTCCCACCGGCGGGCGGACGGTCACGCCGACAGGTCCCGGAACCGCCGACTTCACCAACGGGCAGGGCCAGGTCCGCGAGTTCGACTATGTCATCGAGCGCAATGCGAAGGTGCTCGGCGCCGGGCTCGATCTGCGCGTGCTCGACAAGGGCGTGCTCGTCGTTCGCGGCAACTATACTGACTACAGGAACGACACATTGACCCGTAACACGGGCGCCGGCTTCCGCCTGTCGAGCTTCAACGGCAGCTACGATATCAGCGGCGACACGCCGATCATCACGCCGTCGAACCCGACCCTTTACAACGATGCGAGCCGCTGGCTGTTCTCGAACACGGCCAACACGTCGTCCTCGGCGGCCTATCTGCGCTACCAGCCGCTGCGCGACAAGGTCTATACGCTGGGAACCACCTTCAACTACAACAACCAGGCGAATGCCGAAGGGTTCGGCGCGTCGGCCGGCGTCAACTGGGTGCGGCTCGACCGGACGTTCGACCAGACCCAGGATTTCTACGCGCTCAAATCCGGCGTGACGCTCAACCTGGCGCAGATCGCCGGCCCCTCGATGGCCAGCAACCAGGCGGCGTTGGGCAATTACGACGCATTTTACGATTTCCTCGTGGCTAATGGGAATGTCCGCCGCGACGAGGCCCTGACGACCGATTATAGGCTGCGGGAGGACATCCTCGCCTTTCATGGTGCGGCCTATTATTCGGTGGGCGGCTTCAAGCTCCTCGGGGGCGTCCGCTATGAGCATACGAGCGATGACACCGTTACGGGTCAGGTAGTCTCGGGGATAAATCAGCCGCTCAGCCGGGCCAACAAATATGGCAAATGGCTGCCCAATCTGCAGGTCGCCTACGAGGCCTCGGATCGGCTGAAGCTGCGTGCGGCCTTCACCAAGACGCTTGGCCGCGCCGACTTCCAGGATTTTGCGCCGGGTGTCACCACGACCTTCGACGCGAACGGCGTCACGGTCATCAACGGAAGCAATGGCGAGATCGGCACGCGCGTCTCCACCAATTATGATGCGAGCGTCGAATATTATCTCGACGGTGGCCTGCTGGCGCTGGCCGTCTTCCACAAGGAACTCGACGGCGAGATTTTCCGGCAGCGCACGGAAGTCACGGATGCCAACGGCATGCTCACCGAAATCCGCACGATCCCGCTCAACAACGGCAAGGCGCGGGTCACGGGTGTCGAAGTGACGGCGAGCAAGCGGCGCCTGGATTTCCTGCCTGCGCCGTTCGACCGGCTGGGGCTTAGCGCTAACTTCACCTATCTCGACGGCAAGTGGGACGTGGTCTTCACCGATGGTGCGACGCGCTCGGTCGGCGGGCTGCGCAACCAGCCCAAGTGGCTGAGCAACGTTCGCCTGAGCTACGATTTGGGCCCGGTTGACTTGAACCTCAACTATCGCGGCCGCGGCCGGACATTCACCGGGACATTCGGAACCGTGAAGGAAGAGGACGTCTATATCCGCCCCCAGCACATGCTGGATTTCCAGCTCAACGTGACACCCAACGAACGTCTTCGGGTGACCTTCGACGCGAAGAATCTGACGAAGGAATATCAGAGACAGACGATCGGTATCGACGATTCCCTGTTCAATTCCCTGGGGCGCGGCCGGGAGTTCTGGCTCGGCCTGCACTTTCGATATTGACCCATTGGAAGGCTTGTCGGCGCACGCTGGCAGCCCAGCCTCTCAGTTTCCTCATTCCCTGGATTCACCATGCGCATATCCTCCCTCTTCGTGCTGGCAGCAACCCTCTGCCTGAACATGCCAGCGCCATCGAGCGCCGCGCCTGCTTCGGCCGATCGAGCAGCATTCGAGACTTTGCGCGCGCGCGTCCTGCGACCGCCGGCCGGCCATGTGATCGTCGTTGCCCACCGTGCGTGTTTTGCGGCTGCACCGGAAAATTCGCCGCAGGCGATCGACGCCTGCTGGCGGCAGGGCGTGGAAGTCGTCGAAAATGATGTGCGAAGCACCAAGGATGGCGAACTGGTGCTCATGCATGACAATACGGTTGACAGGACCACGACCGGCTGGGGTTATCTCGACGATCTGACGCTAGCGGATCTGGGCAAGCTCAAGCTGCGCGACGGGGCGGGCGGCGCGGGTGCGCCGATTACGCCCTATCCGGTCACGACACTGCGCGACTATTTCCGCGCAGCGAAGAACAAGGTGATGATCAACCTCGAGCTCAAACCGTCGGCATCGGCCAGCTTCGAAGTGCTCCTGGAGAAGTCGCTGCAGATCGCCGAAGAGGAGGGCGTCCTCGACCACATCATCCTGAAGGTCCCGGACACCTTCAGCCACGGGAAGGTCAGCAAGGAGCACATCCTCGGCAAGCTGAAGCTTCCCAAGGGTCTCGCCATCTGGCCGATCATCTGGCAGGCGAGCGCCCGTGGCGCGCCGGGCGAGCGTCTGGGCGGGCTCGAAGCCTATGGGCCCGCGGGATATGAAGTCCCGTTCCTCGGGCAGGAGTTTTTTCGCGGCATCGCAGCGGACAAGCGCGTCCAGGGGCGTCCGGTCATGGCGGTTGCCGTTGAGCCCTATTGGAGCGGCGGGTTCAGCGACGATATCTCCATGCCGAATCCGGATGCCGGCTGGGGCAGGCTCATAGCTCTGGGCGCCAACGTCATCATGACCGACCATCCCGAATATCTCTTGCGCTACCTCTGTGAAATGGGTCACCGGCATACAGGGCAAGGCGAGGCTGGCTGTTCCGCTCGATAGAGGTCGCGGGCGCCCGCTTCTGCGTCCGCTCGTAGCAGTGTCACTGCTGGTTCCAGTGTTTCACTTTATGGTCACCTGAACCGCTTAAGGATGATCGCCTTCACCTTGCAGGAGTGGGTTCATCCTTGGCCGGGCAGACAGTTGGGGGGCGACGCTGGCCTATGGCTTTGCCCATCTCGGCAAGAGCCTGTTCTGGTATGCGAGCGAGCTGCTCTTCGCCTATTTCCTCACCGAGCTGGCCGGGCTTTCCATCCATCATATGGGCATTGTTCTCGCCACGGGTTTTCTCGTTAGCGCGGCGGTCGATCTCATCGTGGGCCGTTGGCTGGAAAGACGATTGACGACGGCAGCATCGGCGAGCCGTATCCAGCTCGTTGGCGCGGTCCTCTGCTCGGCCAGCCTGATCGCGGTGTTCGTTGGCGCCTGGATGCCCGTCGAGCTCCGGTTCGGCTATGCGCTGGCGGCCGGCATTGCCTTTCGCCTGGGCTATGCGGCCTATGATATCCCGCAGAATGCGCTCATGGCGCTGGCGACGGCCGATGCGCATGGGCGGCTGCGCGTCGCCTCGACGCGAATCTGGTTCAGCGGCATGGCAACGCTCATCGTTGCCGCCGCCATCGGGCCGCTGATTGCCAGCCGCGATCAGCCTGAGGCCGTCGTGTTCCTTGTAGGCCTGACCGTGCTGTTTGCGACCGTGGCGATCGGCAGCGCCTGGCTGCTGGCGCAGCTCCTGCACGGCCAGGAGCCCGCCCTTCCGGAGGCGGGTGCCGCTCTCGCACGAGGTCACCCGTCCGTCGATTTCTGGCTGCTTCTCCTGGTGATGGTCGCAACTTCGGTCTTCACGCCCGTCTTCGGCAAGCTGGAGCCCTATTTCGCCACCTATACGCTGCGCTCCGCCTGGTGGGGCGGTGTCGTGATCATCCTGACGGCTGCGGGAATCGTGGCTGGGCAGCCGATCTGGCTGCATCTGTGCGCCCGGGTGTCTGGCGGAGTGGTGATGCTGTTCAACGCGCTGCTCCAGATCGCCGCTCTCACGGCCTTCTGGCTGATCGGTTCGGCATTCCCCGCCGCCTCGGCGGCAGCGGCATTCCTGTTCGGACTGGGCAATGGCGGTGTCGGCATGGTGCAATGGGCGGCGTTCAGCGAGACAGTGGCACGTCTCGGTCCGGGCAGAATGGGCTTGAGCTATGGCCTGTTCGCGGCAGTCGGCAAACTCTCTCTAGCTGTTGGCAGCTTGCTCCTTGCCGCGGCCCTCACCCGGATCGATTTCCGCGGTCCCGATGGTACCGATCTCGTGTTTCTGATGGCGGCAATCCCGGGAACGGGCGCGCTCTGCTGCGGCCTCGTCGGCATTGGGCTATTCGTCGTCGAAAGTGCTGGCAGAAGGCTGGCGAGCCCCATGCGAGGAGGATTTAGTGGGCCGAGCTGAACCACTTACCGGCTGACGCCGGTAGGATCATGCGGAGGGGCTGAAGCCATTCTTGCCGATA
>NZ_JARESE010000089.1 GCF_029076845.1 Novosphingobium album (ex Liu et al. 2023) | reverse complement strand
GTTTTTCCCAACACACCTACGAATCCAGCTTGCGCCCCAGCCGCACGAAGAACCAGATGAACGGCGGCACCATGATCGTGGAAAGCAGCAGCTTGGAAATGATCTGCCCTTCCATGATCGCGCCGATCGGCATCGGCTTGCCGCTGGCCTGATCGACCACGCCGGTGAACGAGATGGTGATGAACAGCACCGTATCGACCACTTGCGAGAACAGGCTGGCCACCCAGGCGCGGAACATCAGCAGCTTGCCCCGCCCGCCGGCCATGCGCGAGAAGATCTGGACATTGAGCGTCTGCGACACGCCATAGGACACCAGCCCGGCGAACTGCATCCGCGCGCCCTGGCCCAGCAGCCGCGCGAAAGCGTCCTGATCGCTCCAGAACGGGGCGGGCGGCACCACATGGATCACGAAAGTCAGCAGGCACATCGAGACGATCAGCGGGATGAAGCCATAGCGCACAAGCCGGTTGGCCGTGGCCTGCCCGTGCAGTTCGGACACCGCGCTGGACAGCACCACCAGCAGCAGGAACGCGAAGATCCCCGATTCCACCGCGAGATCGCCCGCCATCGGCCAGTGCCCCAGCGAGGCCAGCTTGGTCCCCAGCACGCCCGCCAGCACCGCCAGGCCGCCATACAGCAGCGAGAAGACGAACAGCGATCGCGGGATCGCCAGAGGCGGGGCCGGGGAAGGAGACTGCGGTTCCATGACCATGGTCTAACCGGCGCACCACAATTGGACTAGCCGTCTCGCGCCGGGACTTCTACGTTCCCCCCGATTTTCCGTATCATCCTTCCGAAAGGGCCCGCGGTCGATGCATGTTGCCTACAGCCTCATCGGCATCGTTCTGATCCTTTTCGCCGCCTTCCTGCTTTCCGCCGACCGCAAATCGATCCGCCCGCGCGTGGTCGGCGCGGCTTTCGCGCTGCAGGCGGGGCTGGCCGCGCTGGTGCTTTACGTGCCGGTGGGCCGGGCCATGCTGCGCGGCGCCGCTGCGGGCGTGGACAGCCTGCTCGGCTATGCGCACGCCGGCGTCGATTTCCTGTTCGGCCCGCTGGCGAGCCCGGAAATGGGCGGCACCAGCTTTGCCATCGCGGCGCTGCCGGTGATCATCTTCTTCGCCTCGCTGATCTCGATCCTCTATTACCTGGGCGTCATGCCGCTGGTGATCCGCTGGATCGGCGGCGCGTTGGAGAAAGTCACCGGCATCAGCAAGGTGGAAAGCCTTTCGGCCGCTTCCAACATCTTCGTCGGGCAAAGCGAATCGCCGCTGGTGGTGCGCCCCTACCTCGCCTCGCTCACGCCCTCGCAGCTCTTCTGCATCATGACGGTGGGGCTGGCCGGCGTCGCGGGCACGATCCTGGCGGCCTATGCCAGCATGGGCATCCGCATCGATTATCTGGTCGCGGCCGCCTTCATGTCGGCGCCGGGCGGCATCCTCATGGCCAAGATCATCATGCCCGATCCGCGCCAGTTGCCCGAACCCGCCGATCCGGCCGATATCGACGCGGTCGTCGCCCACGCGCCGCCGCCCGCCGCCTTGCAGGCCGCCGCGCTGGAACGCGCGCATGTGACCGACCAGCCCGGCGTCCACCTGGACGAGCCGGCCACCACCGAGCACGACGAGGAAAAGCCCGCCAACCTGATCATGGCCGCCGCACAAGGCGCGCAGACCGGGGTGAAGCTGGCGGTGGCGGTGGGCGCGATGGTGCTGGCCTTCGTCGCGCTGATCGCGCTGGCCAACGGCTTCATCGGCTGGATCGCGGGGCTGTTCGGGTTCGTCGGGGTCTCGTTCCAGTCGCTGCTCGGCTACGTCTTCGCGCCGATCTTCTACCTGCTCGCCACGCCCGACTGGCAGGAGGCGATGCAGGCCGGCGGCCTGTTCGGCACCAAGATCGTGCTCAACGAATTCGTCGCCTTCATCGAACTGGGCAAGGACGCGGGGCTTTCCCAGCGCACCGTCGCGGTGGTGACGTTCGCGCTGTGCGGCTTTGCCAACTTCTCCTCGATCGCGATCCAGATGGCGGTGACGGGCGGGCTGGCGCCCAACCAGCGCCCGGTCATCGCCCGGCTGGGGGTGCGCGCGCTGATCGCCGGCAGCCTGTCCAACCTGATGAGCGCGGCCCTGGCGGGGCTGTTCATCGGCCTGGGCTGATTTCCCGCGCCGGCGGTCCGGCATGATCGCCCCGGCGGCCTTGCGCCGCGGCCGGCTGGACAAGCGCGCCCGACCGCGCTCTTCTCCGCTGGCGAAGAACAGAGCCGCCAGGGGATGATGCGATGACCCGAGAGAGTTTCCACGAACGCTATGGCCCGGTCGCCCTGGTGACGGGCGCCTCGTCGGGCATCGGCCTCGCCTTTGCCGAGGAACTGGCCGAGCGCGGCTTCGATCTGGTCCTCACCGCCCGCCGGACCGACCGGCTGGACGCGCTGGCTGATCGGCTCGCCTCCTCGCTCGGCACGAAGACCATGGTGATCGGCGCCGACCTGGCCGACCCCGACGCCCCGGCCCGGCTGATCGCCGGGACCGAGGGCACCGACATCGGCCTTGTCGTCAGCAACGCCGGGTTCAACATCAAGGGGCTGTTCGAAAGCAAGGAGCCTTCGGCCATGGCCAAGATGCTGACGGTCAATTGCCACGCGCCGATGCAGCTTGCCCATGGCTTCCTGCCTCGGCTGAAGGCGCGCGGACAGGGCGGGCTGATCTTCACCGCCTCGGTCGAAGGGCTGATCGGCTGCCCTTATTCCACGGCTTATTCCGCGTCGAAGGCGCTGGTCGTCTCGCTGGGCGAAGGGCTGTGGGGCGAATGCCTGGGCACCGGGGTCGACGTGCTGACGCTCTGCCCCGGCGCCACCGAGTCCGAGGCGACGGCCGGGCTCACCCATATCCAGGGCATCCAGCCCGCCCGCGATGTCGCGCGGCTCACGCTCGAGCATATCACCGAAGGCCCGACTTACGTGCCCAACGAACGCTATCGCGGCATGTTCGAGCACTTGCGCGGCCTGCCGCGCCGCGAAGCGTTGACCGGCATGGCCGAAAGCATGAAGAACCTGGCCTGACAGCGCGCCTCCCCGCCCGACAAGGCGTGACATCCGCGCGCGCAAGGCATAGAATTCCCGCGATCGGGGACTGGGGCAGTCGGATCAGGACAGGCAAGGGGAACGGTGATGGACGGCAACGAGCGCGAGAGCCTGGAAGCCCCGCCGGCCGCTCCGGCATCGACCACCACTTCGGGGTTCGATTTCAACAATCCCACGATCATCGCCCTGCTCTATCTCGCCTCGTTCGTCGTCGGGATCACGGCGGTGGTCGGCGTGGTGCTGGCCTATGTGCAGCGCGACGAGGCGCGACCCTGGGAAACCTCGCACTACGAATATCTCATCAGGACATTCTGGATCGGCTTCATCGGCATCCTGGTCGGCGCGCTGACGATGATCGTGCTGGTGGGCTTCGTGATCCTGCCGGCGGCGCTGGTGCTGGTGATCGTGCGATCGGTGCTCAGCATCACCAACGCGCAGAAGCATGAGCCGATGCCCAACCCCGGCACCTGGCTGGCCTGAACGAAGCGACCGGGCGGCTCACCCCGCGAGCGTCCAGCCCAGCAGCCCGGCCAGCGCGAACGCCTGCAACAAGGCGATGCCGTGCAGTTCGTTGGAGAACGGCTGCTTGCGCGTCTTGTGCCGAAACGCCGCGCGGCCGGCGTAGGCACCGATCGTTCCGCCGATCAGCGCAAGGCCCAGCAACGTCGATTCCGCGATCCGCCGCTTGCCCGCCTCGGCCTTCGCCTTGTCGATCCCGAAGGCGGCAAAGGCGACGAAATTGAGCGCCGCCAGCACGGCAACGATATCGGGCGGATCGATCATGGTACGCGGATTAGCGCCCCAATGCTGATCGACGGGTAAACGCGGCGACCGGACCGGGCCAGAACGCCCCTTGCCCTTGCCCTTGCCTCGCCCCCGCGCCGCGTCACTCGCCAGGCGCGGCACTCGCGGTTGCTGGCGGAACGTTGGTCATCGGGGTCTTGGGCAGGTTGACGTCGACGCCGGGCTCGCTCGGATCGGTGACGATCAGTTCCCCGCCACTGGCATCGGTGGCATCGACGGCATAAGTCGGCTCGCTCTTGCTGCCGCAACCGGCAAGGGCGATCACGCCGGCCGCCGCCAGCAGCAGCTTCGGGGTGGTATTCAACGTGAATGCGACGGCCATCGGGCGCTCCTGTCGGTTGATCCTGCCCGGCATTGCCGGACTCGCCCCGGCACTGTCGCACCGCGCCGGGGGCCGCGCAAGGCGTTGCATGGCGCCCCTGCCCTTAACCCGATGCTTACCACCCGCGCGCATCATCGCCCGATGGGCCCTCGCACGACCTTTCGCGCACCAGCACGCCGGCGGCGCGGCTTCGCGCGCCACGAAGGGCCGGTCAGCGGACGCTACCTGACGGGCGTGGCCGCGATGGCACTGGCCGCCTTCACCGCCATCGTGCTGTGGGACGGCAGCCCGCCCGGCCTTGCGCTACCGCTGTTCGGCCCGCGCGCGCCGGCCGAGCCCGATCGCGAGCAGGCCTATTTCACGCGCTGTTCCGGCCCGGTGCGCACCACCTGCGTCGTCGATGGCGACACCTTCTGGTACCAGGGCACCAAGATCCGCATCGCCGACATCAACACGCCCGAAGTGAGCGCGCCCGGATGCGCCGCCGAAGCCCGGCTTGGCGAAGCGGCGACCCGGCGGCTGATCGCACTGCTCAACCAGGGCGCCTTCACCCTGCAAACGGCCGACCGCGAGACCGACCGCTACGGCCGCGCCCTGCGCGTCGTCACCCGCCAGGGCCACAGCCTGGGCGCGACGCTGGAAGCCGAAGGCCTGGCCGAACACTGGCGCGGGTTTCGGCGGGATTGGTGTTGAGCGCGGCTTAGCCCGGCGCGTCGGGCGGCCTGCTTTCAAACGAACATTGATGCGGCGAATCAACTGCGCCCGGAGCGAAACCAGTGCGGGAAAAGAGAGTTCTCGCGCCCCACAAGGAAGACGAAATCGAACTACTCAGCCGCATTCATTAAAAGCAGAAAAAATATTTTATTCAATTTCACCTAAAATCTTCTGGAATATAGCTCTTTTGGTGCCGCGATGCGCCCACAGGAGATCGCCACTCTCCTTCCACCATCGTTCATGCCGCCGCCTTTGGTCGATGGGTCACATCACCTCGTCCCGCGAGGAGGCCGGCGATGGCGATGTCCTCGTCGATCTCGTCCCAGTGCAGGCCCGCGCGGCTGAGTTCGACCGCCTGGCGCTGTTCGGGCGTCGCGTGGAGCAGGCGTGGGAACCATGCGAGAGGGACCCCGAGCGTACGGCCATCGTCGAGTTCCACCCAGAAGCTGTCGGCGTCGAAGCGGACGGAGACGGGTTCAGGAGAAGTAGTCATGCCACGCGCTTTCTATCTCATCACGGCGTTCTTCGATAACATGAGTGAGCTGCGAAAGCACGCGCGGCGAAAAACCCCGGCTCTCGGCCACCACGACTTCGGGCCGCAGCCAGAACTTCGCGTTGTCACGCGCCTTGCGCACATGGATATGCGCCGGCTCGCGCGGATCGCCTTCATTCGAAAAGAAGTGGAAGCGGTAGCCGTTCCATTCGAAGACCTTGGGCATCTCCGCTTGGCCCTCCTGCCCGCGGAGGGGATTTACTCCGCCGCCACGCCGCCGAACATGTCTGGCTCCGCGCCGTCATCCGCCTCGTCGGTATCGTTGGCCTTTGCCTTGCGGCGCTGGTCGAAGTTGGTCCACACCGTGTTCCAGTCGCCGCGCGTGGCGCCCTTGGAATATTCGGTCGCGCGGGTTTCGAAGAAGTTGGCGTGCTCCACGCCGTTCAGCAGCGGGGTCAGCCAGGGCAGCGGGTGGTCCTCGATCATATAGACCGCATCGAGGCCGAGCTGGCCCAGGCGCCAGTCGGCGATGTAGCGGATGTAGCGCTTGATGTCCTTGGCGCTCATCCCCGGCACCGGGCCCATCTCGAAGGCCAGGTCGATGAAGGCGTCTTCCAGCCGCACCGTCTTCTGGCAGCAGTCGATGATGTCTTCCTTCACCGATTTGGTCAGGCAGCCGCGTTCCTGCACGAAAGTGTGGAACAGGCGGGTGATGCCTTCGCAATGCAGCGATTCATCGCGCACCGACCAGCTGACGATCTGGCCCATGCCCTTCATCTTGTTGAAGCGCGGGAAGTTCATCAGCATGGCGAAGCTGGCGAAAAGCTGCAGCCCCTCGGTAAAGCCGCCGAACATGGCGAGCGTGCGGGCGATGTCCTCGTCGGTATCGACGCCGAAGGTGTGCAGGTAATCGTGCTTGTCGCGCAGTTCCTGGTATTCGAGGAAGGCGCCGTATTCGCTTTCGGGCATCCCGATGGTGTCGAGCAGGTGCGAATAGGCCGCGATGTGCACCGTCTCCATGTTGGAGAAGGCGGTGAGCATCATCTTGATCTCGGTCGGCTTGAAGACGCGGGCGTACTTTTCGTGGTAGCAATCCTGCACTTCCACGTCGGCCTGCGTGAAGAAGCGGAAGATCTGGGTGAGCAGGTTGCGCTCATGGTCCGAGATCTTCTGCGCCCAGTCGCGGCAATCCTCGCCCAGGGGGACTTCCTCGGGCAGCCAGTGCACCTGCTGCTGCCGCTTCCAGAACTCGTAGGCCCAGGGATATTCGAAGGGCTTGTAGGTCTTGCGGGCTTCGAGAAGGGGCATGGCTGTTACGACCTCACGTCATGGTGCGGACTATGGAATAATCGGCGACCGGCACTTTTTCGGTACGGCCGAAGAAACGGTCCAGATCCTCGTCGCTCGCGGCCTTGCGGGTTTGCTCGGCCACTTGCGAAAAGGCCGCGTTCGCCCGGGCAAGCGCGCGCTGCACCGCCGGACGGGCGGCGATCCGTTCACGCCATGCGACAAGGGCCGGATGGGCTGCGGGATCGAATCCGTGTCTTTCGAGATAGTAGGCCCAGGGCTGAGTCGCCATGTCCGCGATCGAGTAATCAACACCTGCGACCCACTCCCGCCCGCGCAGCCGATCATCCAGCACGCGGTTGAGCTTTTCGGCGATGGCGCCATAGCGCGCGTGAGCATAAGGCTGCGAGCCGGGCGGGACCAGGTTGAAATGGGTGAACTGGCCCATCATCGGGCCGACATTGGCCATCTGGATCATCAGCCACTGCATCACGTCGGCGCGATGCGGCTGCGCGGCCGGCAGGAATTTCCCCTCGCGCTCGGCCAGCCAGAGCAGGATCGCGCCCGATTCGGCAAGCGGGATGCCCAGCGCCGGATCTTCCAGCACCGGCACCTTGCCCAGCGGGTTGAGCTTCAGGAAAGCCGGATCGAACTGCTCCTGGTTAAACACCGCGACGTGGTTCAACTCGTAATCCAGCCCGCACTCTTCCAGCATGATGATGGCCTTGATGACATTGGGGCTGCCCATGCCGTGCAGGATGATTTTTTCGGCCATGGCTCAATATACTCCGGTTGCGGGCAGAACAAAGGTGACAAGGCGGGCGATCGCATCGCCATCGTTGCGCCAGCCGTGCACGACCGCGCGGCACACCCCGGCATCGCCCGCGCGCAGCACCACTTCCTCGGCTTCGAGCACCAGCACCACTTCGCCTGCGATGACGTAGAAGTGGTCGGCCGTCTCGGTGAAATGCATCCCCGGATCGTCCCTGCCCAGGCCAGGGGCATATTCGGCGATCATGAAGGCATAGCCCGGCTCGGCCATCTGCTCGAAGCGGAACGGGCCGGTCGCGCGTTCGACCGGCGAGGTGCTATCGGCCCGCGCGGCCAGCGCGCCGGTCCACAATTGCGCGATCGTCATCGGGCCGAGATCCAGCGTGGCGACCGGGCCGTCGGCGACGAGGCGGCTCTTGCCGTCCGCGCCGAGGCCGGCGACGATGCGGCGGGGGGCGTGGCTCATATCGTTCGTCCCTTTCCGATGGGATGCGCGGGCAGATTGACCACCGCGCAAGTGCATGGCTCGTCATGATCGTTGCGCCAGCCGTGCATCACGCCGCGATCGACCACGAAATCGCCGGGGCCCAGCGCGGCCTCGCCGGTTTCGAGCACCAGCGTCACCCGGCCGCTAAGCACCACCAGGTAATCGATCGTGTCGGTGGCGTGCATGAAGGCCCGCGCGCCGGGCGGGAATTCGCAGACCGCGAAGTTGGAACCGCCGGTGTGCAGCAGGTCGACCGCATAGGGCACAGCGGTATCGGCCGTGCCCGAATTGTCGACGGGCACGGCATCGGTGCGCCAGGCGAGCGCAGCGCTCATCGGGCCCAGCCGGGGAATCGGCCCGTCGATGGCGACGCACGAGCGGCCTTCGCCATCAAGCCCCGTCACCACGCGCCGAAAGCCGGTTTCGCGCATCGCTTCTCCCCTTGCCGGCCCCCGTGCCGGCACGGCCGGGGGCATGTCCGGGGGAGTATTCGGGCGGCCCGGCCGCAAACGCAACCGGAGATTGAGAGAAACCGCCCGCCCGAAGTTACTTCCAGAACCAGCGCGGCTTCAGCAGGCGATCCTTGCGGTTGCGCCACATCTGCACATAGAGCCACAGGCCGGAAAAGGCGAAGAAGACCATCGCCAGCCCGGAAAGCAGCGAAATCACCTTGCCCACCGGCCCGAAGCTTTCACCCGAATGCAGGTGGTGGAGCAGGCCGACCAGCGAGCGCATCCCGCCCTCGGGGCGCGGCGGCGAGCAGCGCCAGCCTTCCGGGCATTCGAAGCCCGGCGGCGGCACGATCGTCACGGGATCGGGCGCGGCGGCCGGCCACAGCTCCGCGACGTGGCTGAGCACGCCGGTGGTGGCGATCCACAGCAGAAAGATGCCGAACAGTACCGAAAGCCAGCGGTGCCATTTGCGCATGGAAAAAACAGTCCCTTTCATCGGATGGAGATGCCGGCATTCTCTTGAGGATCGGATGCGCCGGCTCAAGCCCCAAATTGTCGCAAATCCGGGCGGGCGAGGCGCGCGGGGGGACGGGGCCCGGCCGGATGGGCATCGCCGGGAACCGCCACGCCGATTTATGATACACCCCATATTATAACTCTTGCTTTCGCGCACGCCGCTCAATACCCGGCGATACGGTACGGTCGCTCAGGGAGAGGTTTCGTTGATCGTGACGGGCAGGAAGTTCGCATGGCTGGCGCTGGTCGCCGGAACGCTCGGCATCGGGCTCGGGCTGGCATCGTGCAACCGGCCGGCTCAGCCGATCGAGGAAGCAATGGTCGCCGACCCGGACAACTGGCCAAGCTGGGGCCGGACCGGCCACGAAACCCATTACAGCCCGCTTGACGAGATCGACGCCGGCAATGTCGGCGAACTCAAGCTGGCCTGGCATTACGATCTTGAGCCCGGCTACACCGCTTCCACCCCGCTGGAGGCCGAAGGCAAGGTGTTCATCACCAGCGGCCATTCGCACATCCGCGCCTTCGATGCCGAAACCGGCAAGCAGTTGTGGGAATACGACGGCGGCACGCGCGAGCGCGCGACGTCCGCGTTGCAACTGTCGTGGGGCAACAAGGGCATCGCCTATGACGCGGGCCACGTCTTCCTTGTCACCACCGACGGCTATGTGATCTCGCTCGACGCCAGGACCGGCAAGGAAGCCTGGAAGACCTACGACTATCCCGATCCCAGCCCGCGCAATTCGAACGGCGCGCCGCGCGTGTTCGGCGGCAAGGTGATCGTCGGCTTCGGCGGGGCCGACATCAGCCCGGCGCGCGGCTTCGTCTCGGCCTATGACGAGAAGACCGGCAAGCTGGCCTGGCGGTTCTACACCACGCCCGGCGACGATGTTTCCCCCGCCAACCGCAAGGCCGAGGAGGTCATGCGCAAGACCTGGCCAGGCGGCTGGAAGAACCCCGACGGCACGCGCCGCGGCGGCGGCGGCACCGCCTGGAACGCCTTCAGCTACGATCCCGAACTGAACCTCATCTATCTGGGCCTGGGCAACGGCTTTCCCTATAACCGCGACAAGCGCAGCCCCGACGGCGGCGACAACCTGTTCCTCGCCTCGATCGTCGCGGTCGATGCGGATACCGGCGAATACCGCTGGCACTACCAGGTCTGCCCCGGCGAGCAGTGGGACTGCACCGCCACCACCGACATGACGCTGGCAACGCTGGAAATCGACGGCAAGGAGCGCAAGGTGCTGATGCAGGCACCCAAGAACGGCTTCTTCTACGTGCTCGACCGCAAGACCGGCGAATTCATCTCGGCCGAAAAGATCGCCAAGGTGACCTGGGCCGATCATATCGACGGGAAGACCGGCCGCCCGGTCGAAAATCCGGGCATCCGCTATAACGGCAAGCCCGGCCTGTTCGAGCTGTGGCCGGGGCCGACCGGCGCCCATTCGTGGATGCCGCAGGCCTACAGCCCGCAGACCGGCCTGGTCTACCTGCCGGTGATCGAACAGGGTGCGCTGATCGGCGATGGCCAGAAAGGCGGCGGCGAGATTACCGCCGGCATGGGCGTGACGCTGCTGCCCGAAGTCGAGCTGCCCGGCAGCCACAAGAGCTTCCTCAAGGCGTGGAACCCGGTGACGCAGAAGGAAGCCTGGAAGGTCGAGCTGCCCGGCAACTGGCCCGGCGGCGTGATGGCCAGCGCGGGCGGCCTGGTGTTCCAGGGCCAGATCGACGGCAAGTTCGTCGCGCGCGATGCCCGGACTGGCAAGCAATTGTGGTCGTTCCAGACCGAATCGCCGATCGTCGGCGCGCCGATTTCCTATCGGGTGAACGGCCGGCAATACGTCACCGTGATCACCGGCAGCGGCGGCAACGGGGCGGGGATCGATTCCCCCGGCAACGCGGCCTATCGCACCGACTATCGCCTGCCGCGCCGGGTGCTGACGTTCGCGCTGGGCGGCACCGACACCATCCCGCCGTTCCGGATGCCCGACCTGACCCCGCCGGACGACCCCGATTTCAAGCCTGACCTCGCCCGCGCGCAAGCCGGCGCGATGCTGTTCGGCACGCGGGCCTGCCTGGTATGCCACGGCTGGAACGCGATCGGCGGCGGCGCCGCGCCCGACTTGCGCTATTCGCCGATCATCACCGACGCGGCGACGTTCCGCCAGATCGTCAAGGAGGGCGGGCTCAAGATGAACGGAATGCCGCCCTTCCCGCAGCTCACCGACCAGGAGCTGGAAACCATCCGCTTCTACTTGCGCGCCCGCGCCAGGGCCGCCCCGGCCGAACGCCAGGCCCTGCTCGACAAGGCGAGGGCGGCACAGGCAAGCCATGCCCGGCCCGCCGATTTCGCCGGCAAGTGGAACATCGTCATCCAGTCTCCCGTGGGCGAACAGAAGGCGGTGATGGACCTCAAGGTGAACGGCAATGTCATCACCGGCAAGGTCACGGCCGACCAAGGCACGGTGGACATCGCCGGCGGCATCGCCAACGGCCGCGCGCGGATGGAGGGCAAGGCCAGTATGCCGATGCCGATCACCATCGCCTATGACGTGACGGTGAAGGACGGCCGGATGACCGGCGAGAATTCGAACGGGCCGTTCGGCACTTTCCCGATGGCGGGCACGCGCTAGGTTCAGCCGGCGCGGCCCCTGATCCATCGCATGATGCCATAGGCCGCGCCCGCGATCGCCCCGCCCAGTGCCAGAAGCTTGGCGATCGCGGTAAACGTGATGGTCAGCGCGCCCACGGTCACGCCCCAGAAGAGCTGTGACAGGATGGCCATGACCGTATTCATCGCGCGATGATCGGCCTGGCCAGCGGCCGGGTCAATCGGCCTCGGGCCGCTTTGCCTGCCGATCCGGGCACGGAAAGAAAACGGCCTCCCGGTCCCCCGACAGGCCGCCTCTCGGTGAATTCGCGGGAGCCCTCCAGACTACTGGCAGGCCAGGCACTCGTCGTAGTCGGTGCTTTCGCCGATCTCGAACTTGGGCGCCTCGGGCGTGTTGTCCGCTTCCACGCCACCGGCGAAGCCCGCGCGCTGCACGGACTTGGACCGCAGGTAGTAGAGCGACTTGATGCCCTTTTCCCACGCCTGGTAATGCAGCATCATCAAGTCCCACTTGTCGACATCGGCCGGGATGAACAGGTTCAGCGACTGGGCCTGGTCGATATAGGGGGTGCGGTCGGCGGCGAATTCGAGCAGCCAGCGCTGGTCGATCTCGAAGCTGGTCTTGTAGACCGCCTTTTCCTCGGGGCTCAGGAAATCGAGCTGCTGCACCGAGCCGCCGTTCTCCAGGATCGAGTTCCACACATTGGTGGAATCCTTCGACTTGGAAGCCAGCAGCTTCTGCAGGTAGGGATTCTTCACCACGAAGCTGCCCGAGAGCGTCTTGTGGGTATAGATGTTCGCCGGGATCGGCTCGATACAGGCGCTGGTGCCGCCGCAGATGATCGAGATCGAGGCGGTCGGCGCGATCGCCATCTTGCAGCTGAAGCGCTCCATCACCCCCTGGTCGGCGGCATCGGGGCACGGCCCGCGCTCGTTCGCCAGCAGCATCGAGGCCTCGTTCGCCTTCTGGTTGATGTACTGGAACATCCGCAGGTTCCACGCCTTGGCCATCGCGCTTTCGAAGGGGATGTCCTTCTTCTGCAGGAACGAGTGGAAGCCCATCACCCCCATGCCGACCGAACGCTCGCGCATGGCGGAATACTTGGCCCGGGCCATCTCGTCGGGCGCGCGGTCGATATAGTCCTGCAGCACGTTGTCGAGGAAGCGCAGCACGTCCTCGATGAAGCGCTTCTCGCCCTGCCACTCGTCCCAGGTCTCGAGGTTGAGCGAGGAGAGGCAGCACACCGCGGTGCGATCGTTGCCGAGGTGATCGCGGCCGGTGGGCAGCGTGATTTCCGAGCACAGGTTCGAGGTCGAGACCTTGAGGCCGAGATCGCGGTGATGCTTGGGCATCATCCGATTCACGGTATCGTTGAACACGATGTAGGGCTCGCCCGTGGCCAGCCGCGTCTCGACCAGCTTCTGGAACAGCGAACGGGCATCGACCTTGCCGCGCACCGAACCGTCCTTCGGGCTTTTCAATTCGAACTCGGCACCATCGCGCACCGCGCGCATGAACGCGTCGGTCACGAGCACGCCGTGGTGGAGGTTCAGCGCCTTGCGGTTGAAATCGCCGGACGGCTTGCGGATTTCGAGGAACTCCTCGATCTCCGGGTGCGAGATGTCGAGATAGCAGGCGGCCGAGCCGCGCCGCAGCGAGCCTTGCGAAATCGCCAGCGTCAGCGAATCCATCACGCGGACGAAGGGGATGATGCCGCTGGTCTTGCCGTTGAGGCCGACCGGCTCGCCGATGCCGCGCACCGCGCCCCAGTAGGTGCCGATGCCGCCGCCACGACTGGCCAGCCAGACATTCTCGTTCCAGGTCGCGACAATGCCTTCCAGGCTGTCGTCGACCGAGTTCAGATAGCACGAGATCGGCAGGCCGCGCCCGGTGCCGCCGTTCGACAGCACCGGGGTCGCCGGCATGAACCACAGCTTCGAGATGTAATCATAGAGCCGCTGCGCGTGGGCCTCGTCATCGGCATAGGCGGCAGCGACGCGTGCGAAGAGATCCTGATAGGATTCGTTGGGCAGCAGGTAGCGGTCGTCCAGCGTCTCCTTGCCGAAATCGGTCAGCAGTTCGTCGCGGCCGGCATCGGTGACGACCTTGAAGCGCCGTTCGTGAATCGCCTTGGAATCGGCGTTCTTCGCCCGGGCCGCAACCTCACGGGCCGCCGAATCGTGCGAAACCTGCCGCTCCGCCGCGCTGATCAATCCGTGGTCCTCGTTCTGGCTGGTCATCGGCAGCGCCTTGTCTTTCGCGCGGGGCCCATCGCCGGCAGGCGAGGCCGCATCGCTTCGTTCCGAACCCATATGCGCATCCGAAGGCGCCAATTCCACTTCATTACCCACAGCGCGATCGTCCCGAAAATCCATATCATGCCCCTGACCCAGTTCACAGACGGCGGGCAAGCCACCACGCTCCCCGGGACAGCCCCACTTGCCGCCCGCGCGATCGCACCAAAAATCTCGGACTTTTGCCGGACCACTATGGCTAGTGGATGGCGGCCTTACCGTCACCAATCTGTAGTGTGGTTTTGAATCACTTAACGCCCGCAGAGTCAATGCGAGCCGATCCCCCCGCAGACTCAGAATGGCGGAATTCCAACCGCCGGGCCGGATTCGGAAATCGACTTTTCCCCAGCTTCACACCGCGAACATAGCGCCATTCTGGCTGTAAAATTCCGGCGGCGACCCATTGCGCCCGCCCCGGCGGCGCACCGCAACCGCCTTGTCAAACACCGCGATTAAGGCATCATCCCATCCCGCTTCGAGGCAGCCTTCAGGAAGGGCGACAGGTCCATGTTCAATATCATCGGCGCCATCATCAGCGGCCTCATCATCGGCGTGCTGGCGCGATACTTCTATCCCGGCACGGTCGAGATGGGCTGGATTCCGACGATCCTGCTCGGCCTCGGCGGCTCGCTCGTCGCCGGGCTGGTGACGAGCCGCGGGCAGAGGGATTTCAACCGCGCCGGCTGCCTCGCCTCGATCCTGGGCGCGATCGCGCTGATCTTCCTCGGCCGGGTGCTGGGCATCGGCTGAGGATTTCCCGCCGCTCCCCGGCCGGTCAGCCGGCGCGGGCGAGAATGTTCGCGGCCGTCGTCACCAGTCCGCCATTGGCGGCGATGGTCAGCCCGGTCAGCCAGCGCGCCTCGTGCGATGCGAGGAAGGCGACGACATCGGCGATATCCTCCGGCTCGCCCAGACGACGCAGCGCGGTCCAGGGCGGCACGGCTTCGGGCCATGCCTGCCCGGCGATCATCTCGGTACACGTGCAGCCGGGCGCGACCGAATTGCAGGTGATGCCGCGCGGCCCCAGTTCCTGCGCCAGGCAGCGGATGAACGCCTCCGCCCCCGCCTTGGCCGCCGCGCCGACCGCGACGCCGGGCGCGGGATGCGTGGCCATGCCCGATGAGATGAACACGATCCGCCCCTGATCGCTCTCGCTCAGCCGCGCGAAGGCGCTGGCGGCCAGGATCGTCGCGCGCAAGTTGAGCGCGATCACGCTGTCGATCGCCGCGACGCTCTGGTCGACCGCCAGCCCGCCCTTGCCGCCACCCGCGTTGAGCACGAGCATGTCGAGCGCGCCGTGGATGGCAAAGGCCCGGCCCACCAGGTCGCTCGCGGTCTCGCCCTCGGTCAGATCGCCCAGGAGCACATGCGCCTCGCCGCCATCGGCGCGGATGACCTGCGCCACCGCGTCCGCGCGATCGCGTCCGGCGCGCGCGTGCAGCACCAGCCGGGCCCCGTCCGCCGCCAGCCGCCGGGCGATCGCCGCGCCGATCCCGCGCGAAGACCCGGTCACGAAGGCCACTCTTCCCTCAAGCCGCATCGGCCGCTTCCTTTCCATCTTCGCGCGTCCGGTCGGGGCGCCACCGCCGCAGCGATGACTCGCCGGCCCGGTCCGTACAAGGGATTGACGGCACTTCGCCCGCGCCATCTCTTGCCTGAACAAGACAACGGGAGTGGACAGACCAATGGATCGCCAGAGCGAAATCGACCTGACCGGCAAAGTCGCCATCATCACCGGCGCCAGCCGCGGCGTGGGCAAGCAGAACGCGCTCGATTTCGCGCGGCGCGGCGTGAACGTGGTACTGGCCGCGCGTACCGTCGACCCGGACGACACGCTGCCCGGCACGCTGGGCGAAACGCTGAAGCAGGTGGAAGACATGGGCGTGGGCGCGCTGGCCGTGCCGACCGACCTTGCCAGCGAAGCCGACCTGAAGCGGCTGGTGGAAGCCGCGGTCGAACGGTTCGGCGGCGTGGACATCCTGGTCAACAATGCCGCTGCCACCACTGGCGAGATGTGGCAGAAGGGCTTCCTCGGGCTCAGCCGCGAGGAATGGCTTTACCAGTTCGACGTCAACACCCACGCGCCGTTCACGCTGATGCAGCTGGTCGTGCCGATCATGGAAGCGCGCGGCGGCGGCCGGATCATCAATCTGACCACTGGATCGGGCGAAGTGTTCCGCCAGCCCGAAGAGCCGCGCAAGCTGGGCAGCCAGGGCAATTTCAGCCTCAACGTGCCGGGCTATTTCTCCAGCAAGCGCGCGCTGGACCGGCTGGGCAACTGCATCGCGCCCGATCTGGCGACGCGCAACATCTATGTGATCGGCATGAACCCCGGCCTGGTGGCGACCGAGCTGGTGGCGATCCGGGTGAAGGAGGAAGGCCTGGACGACAGCGTGGCCGTGCCGATGACGGTGCCTTCGCGGATGATCGTCTATTTCGCCGCCTGCGCCAACCCGGAGGAATATACCGGCAGGCTGTTCTGGGCCGAGCGCGAGCTGGCCGCGATGGGCATCCCGCTCGACTGAGCGGGCGGCCCCCGCCAGCCCCTCGGGGCCGGCCGGGCCTACAGCATCGCGCCGCCATCGACGGGGATCACCGCCCCGGTGATCCAGCGCGCCTTGTCGGAACAGAGCAGCGATATGGCATCGGCGATGTCCTCGGGCTGGGCGACGCGCTTCAGCGCCTGCACCGCGATGGTGATCGCGCGGCCTTCCTCGGTCTCGGTCCAGGGCGCGATCGGGCCGGTCGCGGTGGTCGCGGGCGCCACGGCATTGACCCTGATCCAGCGCGGGCCGAATTCGCTGGCGGCGCGGCGCACCAGGCTTTCGGTCGCGGCCTTGAGCGAGCCATAGGCGGCGACGTTGCCGGTCACGCGCCGCGCGGTCAGCGACGAGACGAAGACCACGCTGGCACCATCGACCAGCACGGGTGCCAGATGCTGCAGCAGGAAGAACGGCGCGCGCAAGTTGATCGTGTAGATCCGGTCGAACACCTCCGGCGAACAGGTCGCGATGTCGGACGGCGGCATGATCGCGGCGTTGAGCACCAGCGCGTGCAAGCCGTCCGGGCACAAATCGGCGACTTGCGCGGCCAGCACTTCGGGCGTGTCCGGGTCGGACAAGTCACCGCCGACGATCTCGGCCCGGCCGCCCGCCTCGCCGATCTCTCGCGCCACTTCCTCGGCCAGCGCGCGATTGCCGCCGTAGTGGACGATCACGCGATAGCCGTCGGCGGCCAGCGCTTTGGCGGTGGCCGCGCCGATCCCTTGCGAGGAGCCGGTGACGAAGGCCGTGCGATCCGTAACTTCCATCATCCATGCTCCCGATCAGGCAAGAATCTTCCCGTTCATGAACTGGGCGACAGCCCGCGCGTCCATGCCCCTGGCCAGCTGCACCTCGCAGACGCCCCAGCCGGCACCGCAGATCCTGATCGTCGCATCGAGATCCACCGCGTCGGAGTGCTCCACCGAAAAGGCGGTGATCGACGCCCAGGGAAAGCTGGAAACCTCGACCCTTCTGCCGGTCGGGCCCTGGGTGTTGAACACCACCAGCCGCCGGTCGGTCAAGATCATGCCGTCGCGCAGGCTCTTGAACTCGATGGCAACCGCTTCGCCATCCATCAGGACGGCTTCGTACTTGTCCCGCAGCGCCCCGATCGGAACCGGAACGCCCACGAATACCTTGCCCATGAATGCGTGACCGGCCGCAGCCATTTCCCCCACTCCTTCCTGTCCAGAGCCGGACCGGCTCCTCATGTCGTCACGGCACCAGCACCGTATCGAGCGCCACCGGCAGCGTGCCGGGATAATCGAGCGTGTAGTGCAGCCCCCGGCTCTCGTGCCGCTTGAGCGCGGAACGCACGATCAGATCGGCCGTCTGCAGCAGGTTGCGCAGCTCGATCAGGTCGGTCGAGACGCGGAAGTGGCGATAGTATTCCTCCACTTCCTCGTTCAGCAGCTTGATGCGGTGCTGCGCGCGTTCCAGCCGCTTGGTGGTGCGCACGATGCCGACATAGTTCCACATGAACCGGCGGATCTCGGTCCAGTTCTGCTTGATGACAACTTCCTCGTCGGAATCGGCGACGCGGCTTTCGTCCCACGGCATGATCGGCGGCGGCTCGTCGAAGGCGTCCCAGTGGTCGAGGATGTCGGCCGCCGCCGCCTCGCCGAACACGAAGCATTCGAGCAGCGAGTTCGAGGCGAGGCGGTTGGCCCCGTGCAGCCCGCTTTCGGTGCACTCGCCCGCCGCGTAGAGACCGGGCAGATCGGTCTTGCCGTTGAGGTCGATCAGGATGCCGCCGCAGGTGTAATGCTGCGCGGGCACCACCGGGATCGGCTCCTTCGTCATGTCGATGCCCAGGCCCAGCAGCTTCTCGTGGATCGTCGGGAAGTGCTCCTTCACGAATTCGGGCGGCTGGTGGCTGATGTCGAGGTGGACGTAATCGAGGCCATAGCGCTTGATCTGCTGGTCGATCGCGCGGGCGACCACGTCGCGCGGGGCCAACTCGGCGCGCTCGTCGTAATCGGGCATGAAGCGATGGCCGGTGACGGGGTGCAGCAGCCGCCCACCCTCGCCGCGCACCGCCTCGGTGATGAGGAAGTTCTTGACCTCCAGGTTGTAGAGGCAGGTCGGGTGGAACTGCATCATCTCCATGTTGGAAACGCGCGCGCCGGCGCGCCAGGCCATGGCGATGCCATCGCCGGTGGCGCCGCGCGGAGCGGTGCTGAACAGATAGCAGCGGCCCGCGCCGCCCGTCGCCAGCACGGTGGCGCGCGCAACATGGGCCTCCACCCGGCCCGTCTCCTCGTTCAGCGCATAGACGCCCCAGACCCGGCCCGAGCCCGAATAGCGCATCTCGTGCCGCCCGGTGATGAGATCGACGCAGGCCCGGCCGGGCAGCAGGGTGATATTGGGATGCGCCTCGGCCGCCTTGAGCAGCGCGACCTGCACGGCCCAGCCGGTCGCGTCGTTGACGTGGACGATGCGGCGATGCGAATGGCCGCCCTCGCGCGTGAGGTGCAGCGAGCCGGCCGGCTCATGCCCTTCGGTGTTGAACGGCACGCCCAGCTCGATCAGCCGGTCGATCGCATGGGGCGCGCGCTCGATCACGAACTCCACCGTTTCCCGGCGATTGAGGCCCGCGCCGGCGATCATCGTATCGCGGATGTGATCCGCGAAGGTATCGCCGGAATCGAGCACGGCGGCGATGCCGCCCTGCGCCCAGGCGGTCGATCCGCCCGTGAGCGAGCCCTTGGCGATCACCAGCACTCTCACCCGCTCGGCCAGCGCCAGCGCGGCGGTGAGGCCGGCCGCGCCGGAACCGATGACGATCACGTCATGTTGCGAAATTGTAGTAATATCCGACTCCATGACACTTTCCTGCCGGGGCAAAAACAAACCCGCAAGTTTTTGCGAGGATTCGCATCTTGTGCATTGCAGCAGAGAACCATTCGCATTATTGCGTAAGGGCGAGTTGGTGCTGGGGTGACGCGATTCTCTCCCCCGTGTAAAAAAGACCGTTAAATCAAAGTCTTATAAGACGTCTCGCAGACTAGCGAGGGTAGTCGCCTTGGCCTTTATTCTACCGCTTTGCCTGTTCAACAGGCACGAGCCGGATCGTTCGCGCGCCGAATGGGACGGCAAGCATTTCGTCAGCACATGCGTGCACTGCGGCCAGCGGGTGCGCAGGGCTGGCCGTGGCAAATGGAAAAAGGACTGGATGCAGGACGGCTGATTCCCGGCTCCCGCGCTTCCGATCCCGCTTCCTGTCGCCACGTCGCGCGTCACGCGGCGGCGCGCGCCTCGCTTGTCAGCGTGACGAACACGTCTTCCAGATCGGCCTCGCGCGTCGTCACGTCGATGATCGCGAAGCCCTGCGCCTGCACCGCCGCCAGCACTTCGCCGGCATTGCTGCGGTCCTTGTCGTACGTGATCTCGACCGTGCGCTCGCCCGTCTTGTCGCACTTGAGGAACGCCGGGTGCGCGGGCAGGTCGGCGATGTCCTTGTCGAGCGTGAGCACCACGACTTTCTCGCGCGCCATGCCGACCAGCTCGCGGGTCGGCTTGTTGGCGATCACTTCGCCGTGGTTGATGATGGCGATGCGGTCGCACAGTTCCTCGGCTTCCTCGAGGTAATGCGTGGTCAGCACGATCGTCACCCCCTCGCGGTTCATCTCGGTGACGAGTTCCCAGAGCTGGCGGCGCAGTTCGACATCGACGCCGGCGGTCGGCTCGTCGAGCACCAGCACCGGCGGCGCGTGCACCAGCGCCTTGGCGATCAGCAGCCGCCGCTTCATCCCGCCCGACAGCGTGCGGGCATAGGCATTGCGCTTGTCGGACAAGTGCACCGCGCGCAGCAGCTCCTCGCTGCGCCGCAAGTGTTTGGCGATGCCATAGAGGCCGGCCTGGATCTCCAGCACCTCGAACGGGGTGAAGAAGGGGTCGAAGACGATCTCCTGCGGGACGATGCCGATCGAGCGCTTGGCGTTGCGCATGTCGCGATCGATGTCGAAGCCCCAGATGGCGATCGAACCCGAGGTCTTGTTGACCAGCCCGGCCATGATGTTGATCAGCGTGGACTTGCCCGCGCCATTGGGGCCGAGCAGGCCGAAGATGCCGCCTTCGGGCACGTCGAAGGAAACGCCCTTGAGCGCCAGCTTGCCTTCGCCGCCGGCGGGGGCATAGCGCTTGACGACATCACGGATGGCAATCGCGGGAGTGGTGGTCATGGCGCTGCATGTGGGGCAAGTCGGCGCCTGGGTAAAGACCGCAAGCGGCGCGCGCGAAAAGCAAGGGGCCGGCCGCGATGGCGACCGGCCCCGGTTCTTCGTGCCTAATGCCTCAGGCGGCTTCGGCGTGCTGCTTGTACATCGCCACGACATCGCCCGACGTCACCGGGCGCGGTTCCTCGCCCTCGGCCAGCGGCGCGGCGCCGCCGGTCGAGATCAGCGTGGTGTCGACGCCGGCCGCGCTGGCCTGCGCGCGCAGGGCACCCACTGTCAGCTCCTCGCGCTTGTGATGCGCGAACATGTCGAAGTTGTAGACGCGCATGGCGTTGCGGTGCGTGACCTTGTCGATCTGGCTGTCGGTAAGGAACTGCGCCGATTTCCACAGGATCTCGGGCGCGTTCGGCCAGGGCGCGTCGGAATGCGGGAAGTCCACTTCATAGCAGACGTTGTCCTCGCCGATCAGGTCGAGGTTCCTGAGGCCATAGGCGTCGTCGATGAAGCAGCTGGTGAAGTGGCGCTTGAACACGTCGCTCGGCTTCATGTCGCCGAAATACTGGTTCGAATGGGTCCAGACATGGTGCTGCTCATGGCTGTAGTCGGCCCGTTCCATCAGGTAGGGAATCCAGCCGATGCCGCTTTCCGACAGCGCGACCTTGAGCGTGGGATAGCGATGCAGCGCCGAAAGGTTGAGCCAGTCGGCCGCGCCGAAGGCCACCGCCATCGGCATCGTCGCGATGTTCACCTCGATCGGCGATTCCATCGAGCAGTGGGGCGAGATGTTGCCGGTGCCGATATGCAGGCAGATCGTGCTGTCGCAATCGGCCACCGCCTTCCACAGCGGCTCCCAATAGGCGTTGTGGATGCTGGGCAGGCCGCGCATCGTCGGGTTGTCGCTCATCGTCACGGCGAAGCAGCCCTTGTCGGCCAGGCGGCGCACTTCGCGGGCGGTCTCGGCCATGTCCCACAGCGGCAGCACGCCGAGCGGGATGAAGCGGCCGGGGTGCGATCCGCACCACTCGTCGATGTGCCAGTCGTTATAGGCGCGCATGTGGACCACCGACTGCGCCTTGTCCTCGGCGGCGATGAACAGGCCGCCGTCGATGCCGGCGAAGCTGGGGAAATTGAGGCTGGCGGCAATGCCGTTGATGTTCATGTCGCCGATGCGCGCGTCCACGTCCCAGCAGCCCTTGCGCAGCTGGTCGAGCGAGGTCGGCTCCATGCCGTATTCCTCGCGCACGCGGCCCGTCACCGCGTTGAGCGCGACCGACTGGATCTTCCTGCCCTGGTATTCCCAGTAATTGCTGCCGTTGCTCTTGACCTTCAGCTTGGGCGCGGTGGCATAGGCCTCGCCCGAAAGCTGGTTGTCGAACACGTTGCCCGGCTCGGTGATGTGGTCATCGACGCTGATGATGACCATGTCTTCCATTTTCATGACATCTCACTCCAGTTCCGCCCTTTGGGGCCCTGCCGCAGCATCACGGCGAACGGCGGCGGGATCAATGGGGCTATGCGTCGCGGGGGCGTTATCTGATGGGGATGCGGGCCCTATTCCGGCTGGAAATGCGCGTCCGGCACTGCTAATCGCCGGGCTCATGAGCAACCCGCCCGAAACCGTCTACACCGATTCCCGCCGCGTCTCCTGCGATGGGGCGACCGACATCCGCGCCGCCGGGAACTACCGGCCCTCGGCGCTCGGCCATCCGCGCGTATGGCTGGAGATCGACGAGAAGGGCTGGGTCGAATGCGGCTATTGCGATCGCCGCTTCGTGCTGAAGGGCGATCCGCACGCCCATGGCACGCACGAACTGATGCCGGGCGACCTGCCCGAACCGGGTGACGCCTCGGTCGCCTGAGGCAAGCTGTTCGGTTTCTGCAGGAGATGGGGTTGCCCGTCCTGCCGGGCTATGCACGCTGTTAACCTAGGCCCGTGCAGCATGCCGGTGACAGTCATAGGGGCGTGTGCGTGGAAGATCAGGACAGAAACACGGACTGGGCACGCGCGGCCATCCGGATCGCAGGTGCCATCGCCGTCGCGCTCGCTTTCAGTATTAGTGTCTACGCCTTGCTGGAGGTTACACGATCGAGTGTCGTGACCTTCTCCTTCCTGCTCGTCCTGCCGGTGGCGGTGGGGGCCTTCGTTTCGTTCGTCGCCGATCCGCTGGGCACCCGGCGGTTCAAGTCCTATCTCTGGATACCTTTCTGGCTGATGCTGGCGGTTGTCGCGGCCTCGCTACTGGTGCTGCATGAGGGCGTTATCTGCATTCTCATGCTTCTGCCGATCTGGGCGCCGCTCATGTTGGCCGGATCGCTGGCCACTTGGCGGATTCGCAAGTCGCTCGATGCGCCCAAGACGTATTGCTCCGCGCTGCTCGCGCTGCCGCTCCTGGCAATGCAGGTCGAGCCGTCTGTCCCCTTGCCGCAGGATCGCATGACCGTCACTCGCTCGATCGTCGTGCCGGGAAGTCCCGAGGCGATCTGGCCACTGCTTGAGGGCATTCCGGATGTCCGTCCCGATGAGGGTCGCTGGAATTTCACGCAGGACGTCATCGGCGTTCCCCGGCCGCAAGGAGCGAGGCTGATCGGCAAGGGCATCGGCGCGATCCGCACTGCGCGCTGGGGCAATCGGGTTTCGTTCAGCGAGGTGATCGACGAATGGCAGCAGGGCGAGCGTATCGGATGGCGGTTCGTGTTCGGGGATACTGACGGCTGGCGCTACACTGATCGCCATCTCCTGCCCGACGGCCCCAACCTGCACATCGAGCGGGGCGGCTATCGGATAGAACCGCTCGACCGTGGGCACAGTCGCGTGACGCTCCACACGACCTACCGCATGGCTACGCCGGTGAACGGCTATGCCGCCTTATGGGGAGAGGTGTTCCTGGGCGATCTCGAAGAGAACCTTCTGGGGCTGGTCGATCAGCGAGCGCGCCAGCTCGAAAGCCGCTAGCGGTCTGCCGGCCTTTCGCTGTCCTTGCATCTTCCCTATATCCCCCGCCATGGCATCCGCACCCGATCCCCGCTCGCTCCTGTACCGCAACGGCCAGCTCTCCCCCGACGAAGCGCAAGCACTCGCCGCCGAGACGCTGGCGAAATGCGATGACGGGGAACTCTTCCTCCAGTTCATCGCATCGGAAAGCTTCGGCTTCGACGATGGCCGGCTGAAGACCGCCGACTACTCGCGCGAGGCCGGCTTCGGCCTGCGCGGCGTTTCGGGCGAGATGACCGGGTTTGCCCACGCCAACGACATTTCCGCCGCCGCGATCCGCCGCGCGGGCGAGACGCTGCAACTGCTCGATCCTGCCCGGGCCCGGCCCGCGCCGCCGCCGCGCCGCAACAATCGGCACCTCTACACCGATGCCTCGCCGCTCGATCTCGTGCCGTTCGCCGAGAAGGTGAAGCTGCTCGAAACGATCGATGCCACCGCCCGCGCCCGCGATCCGCGCGTCGCGCAAGTAAGCTGCTCGCTCTCCGGCTCATGGTCGGTGGTCGAGATCGTGCGCGCCGACGGTTTCCTGGCCACCGACATCCGCCCGCTGGTGCGGCTCAACGTCAACATCGTCGCCGAGCACAACGGCCGGCGCGAAACCGGCAATTTCGGCATGGGCGGGCGCTGGCTCTATGACGACCTGTTCAAGCCCGAAAGCTGGAACCGCGCGATCGACCACGCGCTGGCGCAAGCGCTGGTCAATCTCGAAAGCGTCGATGCGCCGGCCGGCGAGATGACCGTGCTGCTCGGCCCCGGCTGGCCCGGCGTGCTGCTGCACGAAGCGGTGGGCCATGGCCTGGAAGGCGATTTCAACCGCAAGGGCACCTCTGCCTTCGCCGGCCGCATCGGCGAGCGCGTGGGCGCGCCCGGCGTCACCGTGGTGGATGACGGCTCGATCGCCAATCGCCGCGGCTCGCTGTCGATCGACGACGAAGGCACGCCCACGCAGGAGACCGTGCTGATCGAGGACGGCATCCTCAAGGGCTACATGCAGGACCGGCTCAACGCCCGGCTGATGGGCATGGCCCCCACCGGCAACGGCCGGCGCGAGGATTATGCCCACGCGCCGATGCCGCGCATGACCAACACTTTCATGCGCGCGGGCAACGATGATCCGGCCGAACTGCTCGGCCGGATGAAGAACGGCATCTTCGCCAGGAGCTTCGGCGGCGGCCAGGTCGATATCGTCTCGGGCAAGTTCGTGTTCTCTTGCACCGAGGCCTACAAGGTCGAGAACGGGAAGATCGGCGCGCCGATCAAGGGCGCCACGCTGATCGGCGACGGACCCAGCGTGCTCACCCGCGTCATCGGCATCGGCAACGACCTGGCGCTCGACGAAGGCGTGGGGGTGTGCGGCAAGGGCGGGCAGAGCGTGCCCGCCGGCGTCGGCCAGCCGACCCTGCTGGTCGAGGGCCTGACGGTGGGCGGCACCGCCTGAGCCTCGGCGCCTCGGCCTTGTTGCCGGCACGATCGGGCCGATCGGCCCCGCATGGTCAGCCCCGGTTCATTCGCTGCGTGCTAGAAGCGCCGCGACGGGCCGGGAAATTCTGGAGAACGATCATGAAACGCATCGCCTTTGCCGCCCTCGCCACTGCCACGGTTGCCGCTGCCTTGCTGAGCGCCCCGTCGCTGCAGGCGCGCGAAAAGCTGACCGGCGAACAGAAGCTGGCCAAGATGCTGGAAGGCCGCGAAGCCGGCAAGCCGCTGTCCTGCATCCCGCTGTTCGATACGCGGGACCTCAAGGTGATCGACAAGACCGCGATCGTCTATGGCAGTGGCAAGACGATCTACGTCAACCGGCCGACCAACGCGGACACGCTCGACAGCGACGACGTTCTTGTCACCGAACTGCACAGCAGCCAGCTTTGCCGGCTCGATACGGTGCGGATGCACGATCGTTCCAGCCACTTCTTCAGCGGCTTTGTCGGGCTCAACGACTTCGTGCCTTACACCAAGGTCGCCGCCAAGCACTGAGGCCAAACACTGAGGCGACATACCGAAATCGCGCTCGCGGCCCGGCGATCGGGCATGGCGCCGTGGCCATAGTCTGACGGCGAATGCCCGATTGTTTGCACAAGCATCCCGAACAGCCGATTTGCAATTTCCGCACGCCGCCCTAGGATCAGCGTTCTGACAAGAGAAACAAGCGAAGGCTTGTTTCTGAAAAACGGCACGCGGACTGACTTGATGGTGGCAAATCGCGGGTTTCAATCAACGGGTGCCCGAACCCGGCATCGCCTGATCGAAGCCGCGTACGAACTTCTGGCCGAAGAAGGCTATCCGGCCTTCACCGCCCGTCGCATCGCCGCCCGCGCCGATCTCAAGCCGCAACTGGTGCATTACTATTTCCGTTCGATGGAAGACCTGGTGGTCACTGTCTTCCAGCGTTCCAGCGCCGCCTATTTCCGGCTGCATGACGAAGCGCTGTCTTCCCCCCGCCCGCTCCACGCGCTGTGGGAACTCAACTGCAACTTGCCCGAAGCCAAGCGGATGCTGGAATACGTCGCGCTCGGCAAGCAGTACCCTGCCCTGCGCACCGAAATGCGCAAGAGCGGCGAAAGCTTCCGCGCGCTGCAAGTGGAAGCCATCGAGACGATCTATGCGCTACGCAAGCTCGACCAGCCGCAGATCCGCCCCGCAGCGCTGGCCGTGATGATGTCGGCCGTGGCACGCAGCCTGGTGATCGAGGAGCAGGTCGGGCTGACCTCGCAGCACGGCGAGATCCGCGCGGTCATCGAAGACTACCTGGACCGCCTGGAACCCTGATCCGCCGCCAGCCCGATGTAGGCGCCCGCTGGACGATCGCTCACGCGGTCCAGACCAGCCCGCGCGAGTGGTGGGTCATTCCCACTCGATTGTTCGGGGCCACATCAACCCTCTGAATTCATTATAGAAAATATTTTTTCAATCCAATTACTACCGGCCCAGGACCCGTCAGAAAGCTACGCTGCTGATTTCGTTCAGGAATTTTCCTCGACCTCTGCAAGCCATCTATCGGACACCCTGAAATACCTCTGGCTGTAAGGCTGGGTTTGTGATTCCATCGCGATGGAGCGATGG
>NZ_JARESE010000088.1 GCF_029076845.1 Novosphingobium album (ex Liu et al. 2023) | reverse complement strand
AGACAACCGATCCTACCGGCCATCATAGTCGCCGCTCAACCGGCCATCGTAGTTGTCGCCGCGCAGATCATGCATCCGGCTGCGACCCGAGTATCCGGGGCAGGTGTGGTCCTACGACTTCGTCGAGGGCCGCACGCACGATGGCCGCAAGTTCCGCATCCTGTCGATCATCGACGAGGCGAGCCGGGAATGCCTGGCCTTGCCGGTCGCGAGACGGCTCAGGAGCGAGGATATGCTAGCGGCGCTGGCTGAGCTGTTCGTTACGCGGGGACCGCCTGATCGGCCCCCACCGAGTGGTCCGGGGTAAGATTGCCTCGGGCGCCATGGCCGCCCTCCGGTTACGCTGCAACTCGATCGAAAGGCACCTGCGGTCGGGACCGGAACAGGCAGCAGAACACGAACCGATCAGGCTCGCAATAGCTGGAAAGACACCTTGTAGCGGAAGAAACTGACGCTCGGCACCATCGCCAGCGCTCGGCGGATTCGATGATCGTCATCCAGCGCGATGACCGCACCTTCGACGGTTTGCCCATCTTCCGCCAGTTCATCCTGCACATAGCCCATGTAGCGGAGGATTTGACCGACCACGGCATCGCTGGCGCGCCCCTTCTTCAGCTCCACGACGAGCAGGCGCTTACGATCTTTGCTGATCGCCAGAATGTCCAGCGCCCCGGTATCTGTCGGATATTGCTGACCGACAATCTCGCCTTCATCGGTGAAAATATCGAAGTCGCGACCCAGCTCGGTTTGGGTCCAATTGGAGACAAGGAAATCCTCCAGATGCTTTTCCATGCCAAAGGCCACAGGGTCCTCGACCAACCCTTCGCTCGTCATGACCGGAGCAGTAGCGGGTGCGGGCAACCCGCCGATCAGAGCCTCAATCTCCCGAGCGTGCCCAGAGATGTTCGAGACAGTGCCTATCGAGCCGGTAGAGTTCTTGAGCGCATCGCTCATCGCCGCCCGGTCGATGTAGATATCATGCCAGCGGACATTGCGGCGGTGGGGCAAGATTCCGCCTTCTGCGTACCAATATTCGCCCTCAATCTCGCCCACGCGATAGCGGCCAGCGCCATCGGGGGAGAGAATGACATCGCCCGGTCTCAATCCCTTTGATACGGTCCAGATCGCGCCGCACGCCAAACCGGCGGCGACCTTGCTCTTTTCCGGGTGGATTTTCAGATAGACCGGCACATAGGCCGCGTTGAAGGGCCGCCACGTCTCGGGCAGCTTGTCGGATAAGTCTTCATGAATGTCGAAATGTGTTCCGGTGAAGCCGCCTGCAAAACACTCCTGAGCATAAACGCTTTTTCGCCCAAGCATGACCCGATAGTAATTTTTCAATGCCGCTCCCCCGGTATCAAGGTGCGACAATAGCCACATCGTCGACAAGCGTGTCAAAGCCTTCTTCCATATAGCTACGCATATTGCCGACATGCCTCATAGGGCAGCGTCTGCTTTTGAAGCGACCATCCCGTGACGTGGAAGAAATTTAGCCGAGGGTCACGTCCGTCAATGAGGTGTAATTTCGGGTGTGGTCACCGGGCCGCACGATCAGGCGGCC
>NZ_JARESE010000087.1 GCF_029076845.1 Novosphingobium album (ex Liu et al. 2023) | reverse complement strand
ATTCCGTCCGACTCCTTCGCGTCGGACTCTACCCATTCGCGGTCACATTTCAGGGGAGCACGTCACACCGTGCCGTTGGTGAGAACGCCATAGACGATAGTGAAATCGGACGGGCTCCAATTCGCGCCATCAGCGGGTACCACATTGGCGAAGGCTGCACCGTTCGCCTGCCCGGCGACGAGTTCACGCACCGTCTTCCTGAACTCGGTATCGCGCTTGAACGTGACCGCCGAAATTAGCCCTTGGCTGAATAGATGGCTGAGGCGGGAGGAAGCGGTCTTATCCTTGACGTGGATAAAGCTCCTATCCGCTTTCAGAAAATCACAGACCTCTATCGGAGAGGAGGCCCCTGTCGGCTTCACCAGTTGACGGTCAAGTCAGAGCAAATCAGCGTTGGTCGCCTTGATCCGGTTGTTGTAGCGCTCCTCCGTCTCGCCTGCTTCCGCTTCGGGAAGATCGACCTTCGCGATTTGGTCGAAATAGGTTTGCACCTCTTTCGCAAGATCCTTGTCGATCTGATACCAGCGTCCGCCCGAAAGCACATATGGGGTGCCATCGAGGGTCACGTCCGTCAATGAGGTGTAATTTCGGGTGTGGTCACCGGGCCGCACGATCAGGCGGCC
>NZ_JARESE010000086.1 GCF_029076845.1 Novosphingobium album (ex Liu et al. 2023) | reverse complement strand
CGAGCGAGAAGCTGGGGTAGCCTAAATGAGCCTATCTCGGTGTCCGCCAAACCGGCAGCAGGCCATGCAGCCAACAGCAGCTTGCAGAACATCTATGACAAGCTGCTCGGCGCGATGACAGCGTCCTACGCCGAACTAACCGCGATCGTTACCGGTGACGCCTAAAGCGGTTAGCGGAGCTTGCCCAGAAGCCGTCGGCAGCGACGATAAGACAATTATGATGCCAGTGACGATTAGGCTCATGACCTCAGCTCAATCAAGGCTGCGGCCGCTTGGCAGCTCTTCTCGATTAGATCGCTAAAAACTGCCAGTCCGCTGCCGCCGGTAAGTGGAAGGCCGACGCGTCCGCCTAGCCGTGGTCGGGATTGCCTCTTCATACGGGACGGAGCACCTCGATGTCGCGCAGGTGCTGAATGACTTCCGACGTCAGTCCATCCCTGAAGTCCCATCTCTCCTTCGGCACCCGTCCGAAGAAGCGGTAGAACCGTTCCACCGTCGCGTCGGCGTCCGTCCCGCCCGTGATGACAGTGATGCGCGGCCGTTCCGACTCGGTCAGCTGGACCCGCTTGAGCAAATGCTTGAACTCGAAGTCGGCGGACGGCATCGAGTAGCCGAAAAACACCCAATCCACGCTTTTCTTCAGGTAGATCTCGGCCGTCCGCCAGCTCGCCGCGTGCATGGGGAAGTCAAGCGCCTTGCGGTAGCTGAAGGTGGCAAAGCGGGTGCCGAGCGCGTTGGCTTCGCAGTTAGGGCACGGCGGGCTCAGCGTCTCCACCGACGACGGGACCTTACCTCCCAGCAGCGTTTGCCAGTCGCGGGTCCGAAAGAGGGTGCTTGCGACCTTCAGGCTCTCGCTTGGCGGAACCCAGACTGTCTCGCGGCACGCGTCACAGTACAGCCAGTTCACTGAGCCGTGCGGCTTCAGGATCCGAGCGGCATCTCCCGAGGTAACGCGCCGCTTGAGCTTTCCACGTTCGAAGGTGTGGGGGCGCGCCGAGCAGCCGTAGTCGATATTGCGGACTGACTGCGTGCGGGCGAGCCCCTGCTCAAACACCGTGTCCCAGTTCATGCTGAGCACCGCAGTAGTTTCGCCGTCAAAGTCCCGAAAGAGCGTCTCGAGCAGCTGCCAGTTGTCGTCGGGCGAGCGCTGCCGCCGCTTGTAGGTTTGCGACAGCATGCGAATCATCCGGACGATGATCGCCCGGCGTACCACCCTGAGGTCGGCCGCGGAGTAGTGTGGGCCGAGGTGGTGGCCAGTATTGGCCGAGAGGTCGAGCAGGGTAAACATGTCTTCAAGTTCCGGCCACTGCTTGGCCGACCTGCTCTTCCCCTCGCCGAACGCCGTGTCGACAAAGTGGCGGATGTATTTCACCAGACCGTTACTGGGGCCGTCGAGCTTGAGCCTCCCCACGTCGAGGAGTTCGCGGGTGAAGTCGCTCGCCAGCGGCAGGCCAGCGTTGAACGAGAAACCGGCCCCGACGATGAGCAGGTTGCCGGGCTCGTTGGCCAATTGCTCTCCCCCTCAGTTGATTTGCCCCGTATCGGCTCGACCGTATGCCCATTCTTGGGGCGCCGCCACCACCGTGGAGACAAACAAGCGTACTCCCCGCAGCTGAGACCCAAAACAAGTCATCGTTTAGGCTGTGCTTCACGCTCCGCCATGTCCGAGATCGCGGGTGACCTCTGCTTGCATCACTTGTGAAGCTGGGCTCGGCGCTGGCGCTCAACGTGTCACCCATCGCTGGTGACCCTTTATGAACGAGTGTCCGCTTGATGGAAGCAGATAGGCTCCGCTGGATGACCGGGTATGGGTCACGCCGATGCCGCCGATCGTACCGCAGTGGCTCTGAACGCCGGAAGCGTCCCCTACCGCGCAGAACACGAGTGGTCGACGTCAGCGCCAGGATCCGCTGGCTCGGCGGCAAGCATGGCGTGAGTATGTCGAAGCTTCCGGAAGGCCCGGTTAAGCGGTAGCCAGAAGCTCGTTAACGGCAAGAAGAGATGCTGGAAGAAGTGACGGGAAGCTGCGTAGTCTGCGGTATCGAGGGCCCAACCGGCCGCAGCGGCGATGGTCTGCAGCAGGACTGTCGGCGCTGTGGACCGTACGTCATCTCGGGGACGGCTCGCGCCATGATCGGTTCGCGGCTGGACGATGATCCGCTCGCCTGGGCAAGGGCGAGCCACGCCATCCGCCGCCGAACGTCGCGCGATGAATGGCTGAGGATCGGAAGCCAAGTGGGCGATGCGCTCACGACGGCACGGCTGCCCACGCCTGACGTGCAGCTTCGCAACCTTCTAAATCGCATCGCGGACGAAGCAGGGGAGGATGCGTTAACCCCGGTCGCGATCGACCTGTCAACGGGCACCGAAGCTTCCCCAGATGTGGGCGCTTAAAATTCCCTATGTCGTTGGGGTTG
>NZ_JARESE010000085.1 GCF_029076845.1 Novosphingobium album (ex Liu et al. 2023) | reverse complement strand
CGGCGCGGCCACCTATCGGCCATCAAAATTGACGCCGACCGGACTCCGTAATCGTCGCGCTACACGAAGCGTTCCTGCAAGGACGCTTCGGGCGCGGCGGATCGCGTTGCCGGGACTCGGCGCGGGAGCATTTCCCCGCCCGGCGTGGCCGGCGGGCGGGGAAGGCCCGCCTAGCGGCCGAAAGTGTACTTCAGGCGCAGGCCATACATCCGCGGTTCGCCGACATTGGCAGTTTCGAAGCCCAGTTCGGGCGAACCGAGGCTGCCGGCGAAGGTATAGTACTTCTCCTTGGTCACGTTGGTCGCGAACAGGGCGAGATCGACCGGCGAGCCGGCGATCGAGTTCCAGCTCATGTTGAGGTTCAGCAGGCTGAGCGAGGGCAAAGTGCTGAACGCCGCGATCGCCGGGTTCGGATTCTCGCGGTCGGTATAGTTGATCTGCATACCCGAACGGTAAGTGAAGATCGCGCCGAACGAGATGTCGCCAATGCTGGCGGCAAGCGGAAGCGTGTACTTCGCCGACGCGGTCAGCTTGTGCTTGGGCGAAAGAACCTCGGGATCGCCTTCCTCGAACGGCGCGGCGAGCACGAAGTTCGGATCGTGGAAGTTCGAGAAATCGGGCACCGAGGTGATTTCGGTGTGCAGGTAAGTGTAGCTGGCCGAAAGATCGAAGCCGGTGAACGGCGTCAGCGAAGCTTCCGCTTCCAGGCCATAGATCTTCGACTTGTTGACGTTGACCGGCGCCGCGGTGGACGACTGGCCGCTGCCCGGCGCCGCGTTGAAGCCGATCTGGAGCTGCTGGTTGGAGAAGTCGTTGTAGAACGCGGCCATGTTGAACGTGCCGCGCACCGCGCCGTGGAAGCTGGCCTTGACGCCGGCTTCATAGGTATCGACCTTTTCCGGCTCGACCAGGTTGAGCGGCGCCGCCACGTTCGGCGCGATCGTCGCCGCGCGATAGCCGCGCGCGTACTTCGCATAGACCAGGATGTCGGGCGTCGGATTGTAGTCGAGGCCGAGCAGCCAGGTCGGTTTGTTCGACGATTGCTTCAGCTCGACCACGCAGCCGGTCGCGACCGCGGCCGGATCGGTGCAGCGCGGGTTCACCGTCATCGGGAACAGGCCCGGCACCGGCGGATAGTTGGGCACGTAAGTGCGCCGGTCGCTGATGTTGCGCTGGCGGTCCCAGGTATAGCGGATGCCGCCCGTCACCTTGAGCTGTTCGGTAAGCTTGTAGGTGGCCTGGGCATAGAGGCCGACGTCATGGAAATAGGTCTTGCCCACGGTGTAGTTGACCGAGCCGACATGCAGCGGCTTGGCAACATCGGGCACCGCCGGATTGAGATTGCTCAGGAAGCCGATCGGATCGACGCACTGGAACTGCGCGCCCTGATCGGTGCACGAGGCCAGGAACGGCGACTGGCTACCGGATTCGCCCAGCGGACGGCTGACTTCGAGATAGCCGCCGGTCTGCCATTCGAGGCGGCCGTCAGGCGTGTGGCCCTGAAGCTGCAATTCCTCGGTGAAGGTGTTCTGGTCGGCGGTCTTCAGGCCCGGCGGGGGCGAGATCTGGGTGAAGGGCACATGATAGGTGCCCAGCGCCGCCAGCGCCGGATTGACCTGTGCGAAATCAATCAGGAAATCGACGCCGAACTGGCCGGCGTTGATCGTCTGCTTGTATTCCGCATAGCTGGCGATGTTCTTGATCGTCAGCGTGTCGCTGGCCTGCCAGGTGGTGGTGTTGATCACCTGCCACTGGTCGATCTTCGAATAGGAATCGGCCAGCGGATTGATCACATCGTAGAAGCCGGAGCCCTGGCGCGCCAGCTGGGCCGCGGCGAAACCGCCCATGCCCTCGGTCGGATCGGCCGCGACGAGCTTGGTCAGCGGGCCGTTGGTGTCCGAATGGACGTACGAGAAGATCGTGTAGTTCTCAAGGTTCGGCGTCAGGTCGCCGACGATCGAGAGACGGCCGGCCCAGTAATCGACATCGCTGAAATCCTTGGGACCGATGCCGCCGACGTTGTTGAGATAGCCGTCGCGCGTCATGCGATCGCCGGCCAGGCGGACGCGGAAGGTATCGGACAGCGGCAGGTTGATCGCGCCCTGGACGCGCTTCATGTCATAATTGCCGTACGAGCCCTCAAGGTAGCCTTCGAGCTGCGAGGTGGGCTTCTGCGGCACCAGCAGCACCGCGCCGCCGGTGGTGTTGCGGCCGAACAGCGTGCCTTGCGGGCCTTTCAGCACCTGCACGTTCTGCAGATCGAAGAAGCTGCCCGGCAGCACGCCGTCACCCGTGGGCACGCCGTTCGAAGCACCGCGCGGCGTCACGACTTCGGCGAAATAGGCGCCTACCGAGGGCAGCGTGCCGATGTCCTGGGCAAAGCCGCGAATGGCGAAGGTGGTGTTCTCGGTGCCGAAGTTCGAGTTCGACGAGAGCGACGGCGTGTAGGTCGCCAGGTCGCTGGCGTTGACCACGTTGCGCTCGGCCAGCTGGTCCGGGTTGAAGACGGTGATCGAGATCGGAACGTCCTGAAGGCGTTCATCCTTGCGGCGCGCGGAAACGACGATGTCGTTGCCCGCCTCGCCAACCGCCTCTTGCGCCTGGACGGGCATGGCAACGGCGATTGCAGTGGACGCGCAAAGCGCGAGACGGAAGTCCCAAACCTTCATGAAAACCCTCTCCATTAAGAACATCGTTCTCGACCACGGCGAAAACACCGTCGTCTTGGCAACGTTGCGCGCTGTCCATCGTGGAAAGATCGTGCGCTCGCAAGCGACCTGCGCGGCCGCAAACACGCCTTTGCCCGCTGGTGGTGCGATTTTGCTACAGCGTGCCAGAGAAAAGGGCACGGATTTCCGCGAATTGCGCAATCGTTCCCGCGCCGTCCCTCGGAAAAATACTTATCGTCCCGACGATATCGCACGATGCCATGCCCCGGAACCGCCCCTGGCCCCGAAGTGATGCCCGGTCCGCCACCGTGGAGACGGCGCGGCCGGCGGGATGCGCGCCCCACCCGCCCCCGGCGCCTGTCCCGATTCGGGGCGCCGGAGGCGGCGGGATTGCTTCAGACCATCACGCGCTCATGTCGGTCTCGCATTCGATCACCGTGGCGATGCGGTTGCGCGCGCGATCGAAGAAGTTGCTTTCGTCGGCGATCACCTCGTCGCTCATGACATTGGTCGTGATATATTCCAGCGTGCGGCGGTAAGTCGCCTCGTCGTCGAACCACATCTCCGTGACGACGTCATAGGGCAGTTCGTCGTTGCGGCCGGTCTCGGCATTGGGCTGCGGCTCCAGGTAGCGCCGCATGTAGCGGACGATGCCGGCCATGTACTTGCGGCACAGCGGCACGTGGCGGTTTTCGTAGTAATCGCGGAAATCCTCCATGCTCATGCCCGGCTTGCGCTTCATGAACAGCAGGATCTTGTATGTGATGTCGGTCAATTTCGGCCTCCCTTGCGCCGTCAGCCAATCCGCGCGCGTTCGCGCGACCAGGGCAGCAACAGGAACAGCAAGCTGCCGATCGCGATCGTGCCCGAAACGAAATAGAGATAGGGTGAGAAACTGTCGCCCATGGCCAGGGTCCGGCTGATGCCCACCGCGCCGATCGCCGAGGCGAGGAACGACACGCAATAGACCAGCCCCAGCGTGGTGTTGTAGATGCGCAGCTTGAAATAGCGCGCCACCAGATAGGAAATGAGATCGCTTTCCGCGCCGATCGAAAGCCCCACCAGGAACATGGCGAAACTGATCACGCCAACGGTGTTGAGATCGGTCCCCAGCAGAAAGAAGCCCAGCGAAGGCAGCACCATCGAGAGCGTCGTGACGATCGGCGTGGCGAAGCGATCGAGCGCCAGCCCGCAGGCGATCCGCCCCACCACCGTGCCGAAGGCATAGATGGTAACGATGTTCGCGGCGGTCTGCGTCGAAACCTGGTTGTCCACCAGCATCAGGTTCATCTGCGAGGCATGGAGCGGGGTCTGCAGCAGGCACAGGAACATGCCGATGAAGATCACCCAGAACACCGGGCTGGTCAGGATCGTGCGGTAATCCTCCTTCGCCGGCTTGTGCAGTTCGACCACGGCGGGCATGTCGGGCACGTTCGCGCCCGGCGCGGCTTCGTGCCCCGCGCCCGTGTCCCTGGGGATCAGCCAGACCGCGGCCAGCCCGGCCAGCAGCGTCAGCGCCGCCAGGCCCAGGTAGGCCGTGCGCCAGCCGTGATGCTCGATGCTCCAGTTGACCAGCGGCACCAGCACCATCGCCAGCAGCGCCGGCACGCAATTGACGATGGTGAGCGCCAGCCCCGTGGCGCGCGCGAAATTCTCGGCGATCAGCCGGGTATAGACCAGCGGGCTGGTCAGGCTGCCGGTCGCCAGCGTGAGCGTGGAGACGACCAGGAAGAAGCCGAAGCGGCCATCCTGCACGGCATAGCCGACAAAGCACAGCGGCACCAGGATCGTGCCCAGCAAGGCGATGCGGCGCACGCCGATCCGATCGGTGAAGCGGCCGATGAATGGCAGGACGAACAGCGTCGTCAGCATGGTCAGGCCGACCAGTGCGAATTGCGAGCGCGACCAGCCGAACTGCGCGACAAGATGCGGCGCGAAGACGCTGTTGGTATAGGCGAAAAGCGGAAGGCTGGTGCCCGATCCCAGGCTGGCCGCCGCGAGCGGCCGGATATTCTGGCGCAACTCGCCCAGGTAACTCAAAGCCCTCTCCCCTGTCGCGACCCTTTTCGGGCCTGATTCTCCGGCAGGGTGACGATTGGCGCGGCGCTTGTCGAGAGCGCAGTTCGCGCGGTCAGGCGATCGCCTTGAGGAAACCGAGGCGTCCTTGCGCGGCTTCCTCGCGCAGGGAGACGAGATCGAGTTGGAACGCGATCTCCTCCATCGGCGCCTGCACGCGGGGATTGCCTGTCCAGAACACCACCCGGCACACGCGCCGGGCGATGCGCCAGCCATCCTGGGTGCGGACCAGTTCGTCATCGTAATAGCCGGTGCCGTCCCACACCGGCGGATCGCCCGCGGCATGGCGGATCAGGCGCCACATGCCGTATGTGTGCGCCGCCGCGCGGTCGCCCGCCACCTTGACCAGATGGTTGGTCATGACGTGCTGGGTGGCATCGAACAGGGCGTGGAACGATCCGAAATCGGCCTTGAACCGCGCCCGGTCGGTCCAGTGCGAGGAGGCGCCGTAATCGGCGTCGCAATCCTCGGTGAAGATGCGATCGAACAAGTCCCAGCGCTGCGTGTCCATGGCCAGGCCATAGAGATTGATCAGCGCGACGATGTCTTCGCGGTCCGCCATGCCCCCTCTCCCGTCAAAGCGGCAGCGAAACCGCCGCCGTGCCCTTGAGGATGGTCGCGCCGTCCTGCGTGGTCATCCTGGTCTGCACCGTCACGACGGGCATACCGAAAGGCGAATTCTCTTCCTTGGCAACAACTTCGCCGTCGATATAGGTCACGTCGCCTTCGAACGCGGGGCTGCGGAACTGCGTTTTCGAATGCCAGACATAGCCGTCGTGCCCGGCCCAATAGGCCACGGTATCGACATGCCAGGCATTCATCGACGAGCCGTAGCCATAGACGCCGCCCATGCCGACCTTCTCGCCCTTCTCGGCATTGATGTGGCCCGATGACGGCCCGTGGAACAGGCCGTCGGCCTGCCGCGGGTCGATCTTGCGGGCATCGAAATCGTAAGTCATGTCCGCGCCGAAGCCGGCATCCTCGGTCGCCGGATCGACCATCCCCTCCGGCACGTTCCAGCGCCAGGTGCCCCAGATGTTCTGCCGGTGCGCGCGGCATTCCAGCGCGAAGGTGACGCGGCTGTGCGGCCCGATCACCCGGCGCGGCAGCCTGTCGCCAACCCGCACCTGGCCGAACCGGGGCGAGATGCCCTCGCGGTTCGAGCGTATCCAGTCGAGCCGCAGCCGGGCGATCTCGTCCAGTTCTGCGCGAGTCCACAGTTTCGGCGGCGCGTTGCCCTTGTCATAGACTTTGCGCTTGGCCGCTTCCTCAACCAGATAGCGGATCGAAGTCGCCCGTTCCTTGGCGACGAGCGCGCCGTGCTGGTTGCGGTGGACGGTATCGCCGTCGGCGAACATGGTCGGCCCGGCAAAGGCGGTGTCGGTCACTTTGTAGCCGGCAAAGCTGCGCTCCTGCGTCAGCTTGTCGCCGGGGCGGATCGGCGTGCCGTAGAACCACCATTCCTCGCCCGCGAAGATCAGGTGCGATCCGGGGATCTTGCCGACGCACGACGGATGGCAGCCATGGCCATAGTCCATCGCCACGGTGAAGCTTTGCGGCGCGACGATGCCGCCGAACTTGGAGGCGCGCGCGAACGTCTCGTCCCAGTGCAGCGGATTGGCGTAGTCCATGGCCTGCACCCAGCGGCGGATGTCGGTGGCGTTGCACGGGTCCCAGAACTCGGCGAAGACGATCGGCTTGCCGATCCACTTGTCGACATCGCTGGTGTCAAGGGTGACGTCTGCTTCGGCCATGGCTCTCTCCGCTCGCGGGCGGCGCCTGCGCGGGGCCGCCTTTCGCTTGATCGTTTCCGCCTGTTTCACGCGCGCGGCAAGCCTGCCCGGCAGAACATGCAAGCCCATCGGCATATGCCGCAACCCGCGCGCCGCCGCCGTTCGCGCTGGCCGAAGTTGTCGCGGTGGCGATCATTTTCGCGCCTGCCGGGGCGCACCGGCGAAATTTTCGACATGCCCGCGCGCTTGGGCTAGGCGCTGTCCCCAATCCGATTCGCCACTTGTTCCCGGGAGAACCTGCCATGAAGATCGACAACACCATCGCCGCCGTGGTCACGGGCGGCGCATCCGGCCTGGGTCGCGCCAGCGCCAAGGCGCTGGCCGACGCGGGCGTGAAGGTCGCCATCTTCGACATCAGCGAGGAAGCGGGCGAAGCTTTCGCCAAGGAAATCGGCGGCGTGTTCTGCAACGTCAACATCATGGACGAGGACAGCGTCGAGGCCGGCTTCGCCAAGGCGCGCGCGGCCAACGGGCAGGAACGCATCCTGGTCCACTGCGCGGTCGTCGCCGGCGGCGGCAAGACCGTTTCGTGGGACAAGCAGAACGCCTGCTACAAGCGCACGCCGACCGAGCAGATCGCCCGTTCGGCCGAAGGCATCTTCACCGCCAGCTACCGCGTCGCCTCGATCGCCGCGCTGGGCATGGCCAATGCCGATCCGGTCAACGAGGATGGCGAGCGTGGCTGCATCATCTTCACCTCCTCGGCCGCCTCGCAGGATGGCCAGATCGGCCAGGTCGCCTATGGCGGCGGCAAGGGCGCGGTGAACGCGATGGTCCTGCCGATGGCGCGCGACCTGATGGACCTGGGCATCCGCGTCAACGCGATCCTGCCCGGCACGTTCGCCACCCCGCCGATGCTGCGCGTCAAGGAAATGAACGAAGCGGTGTTCGAAGGCCTGGGCAAGGCCGTCCCCTTCCCCAAGCGCCTGGGCAACCCGGAAGAATTCGCCTCGCTGGTGATGGAGCTTTCGCGCAACACCTATTTCAACGGACAGTGCATCCGTCTCGACGGCGCGATCCGTATGCCGCCCAAGTAAGCCGGGGCGGAATATCCGATCGCGATGGGGCCGCGCCGCAAGGCACGGCCCCCTTTTTTTGGCGATTGGGGAGAATGCTGGCGGGAAGTAAGGCGTGGCGGACCGCGATCCTCCCCTTTTGAGAGGAGGTGGCAGCGCGCAACGGTGGCCCCCCTCCCCCTCCCGGGGGAGGATTTGCCAGCCCGCATGGTCGGGTGGGCGAGCGATATGATCGGCTCTTTTCCCTGACCGGCCGGGGCCTGCGAAGGCGCTTGCGCGGGTTCAGTAGCCCATCAGGCTGAGCACTTCCTTGCGGCTGCGGTCATCTTCCAGGAAGGTGCCCATCATCCGGCTGGTGATCATGCCCACGCCCGGCGTGCGCACGCCACGCGCGGTCATGCAGGCGTGGCTCGCCTCGATCACCACGGCGACACCGTGGGGGTTGAGGTTGTCCCAGATGCATTGCGCCACTTCGGCGGTCAGGCGTTCCTGGATCTGCAGCCGGCGGGCGAAGCCATGCAGCACGCGCGCCAGCTTGGAAATGCCCACGACATGGTTGCGCGGCAGATAGGCGATCGCCGCCTTGCCGATGATCGGCGCCATGTGGTGCTCGCAGTGCGACTGGAAGGGGATGTCCTTGAGCAGCACGACCTCGTCGTACCCGCCCACTTCCTCGAAGATGCGCGAAAGGTGGATCGCGGGATCCTCGGTATAGCCGACGCAATATTCCTTCCACGCGCGCGCCACGCGCTTGGGCGTGTCGAGCAGTCCCTCGCGCTCCGGGTTGTCGCCCGCCCAGCGGATCAACGTGCGGATCGCGTCCTGCACGTCTTCGGGCACGGGGGGCTTGCCCAGGGGATTGTCTTCGTCCGGCCCGTCCAGGCTGCTCATTCCGTCCATCTCCTCAATCGCGATTTGTTGTTCTGCCAGATGCGACGTAGGTGCCCCGGACGCCGGAACAACCCGCGCTTGTTGATCGGTTCGAACATTTCCTCCGGTCGCTCGGGATCGAGCACTTCGCCATTGGCAAGCGCTCTTTCAGCATCGGACAGCACTTGCAAGCGCAAGGGCTCAAGATGCTTGCCGGTTTTGGGCAATGCATCAATCATCGCCGCCATGGTGCCGTGCCGCTCCAGCCCGGCCGCCACGTCCTCGATCGGGATGCCGCAATGCTCGGCCAGCAGCGAATGGCGCATCCGGGTGATGGTGGGGCCGACGGCGGCATTGGCCGGGCGGGCGGTGTCGATGAACACGTCGCATTCGCTGTCCAGCCCCATCGACCGGTTGTTCATGTTGGCCGAGCCGACGCGCACGATCTCGTCATCGAAGATCGTGATCTTGGCATGGACATAAATCGGCGTTCCCCCGCTGGTGTACGGCACATAGATGCGCAAACGCCCGGCGTGATCGACTTGCCGCACGGCGTTGACCAGTTGCACCCGCGCCGAATCCATCGCCACCTGGCTCAGCCAGCCATCGGCGGTGAAGGCGTTGATCAGCAGGAACTCGGGCGGGTCGGGCTCGACCAGCCGTTCACAGATCGCCTCGGCGATCCGGCGCGAGGCGAAATACTGCGTCTCGGCATAGACGAACTTGCGCGCGCGGGCGATCTGTTCGACGAACAGCGCCTCCACTTCGCAGATCTGGTCATAGTCGCCGTATTTCGCCCGGGTGCGGGCAATGCCGATCTCGACATTGTGGAATTCGGCCTCGAGCCGCGCGGGCCAGGGGCTTTCCGCCTGCGGCCGGCACGGCGGAACATCGCGCCCGCCCGCCGCTTGCCAGCGCTCGCGCCCCAGTTCGGCCAGCGCCTGCGCCACATCGCCTTCCATCAGCATCGTCGCGTCATGCCACGGGTCATAGCGCGATCCCGTCGGCCGCTTGCGGCGGGGGTCGTGGTGGATGTGCTCGCGCGTGTCCCAGCGGTCGGACGTCATGTCGATGCCGCCGCAGGCCGCCAGCTTGTCGTCGATCACCACGATCTTCTGATGATGGCTGCAGCCCAGCGGATGGGCCGCGTCGAACTTGAAACGGATCGCCGGGTGGGCCAGCCAGCGCAGCAGATCGATGATCATCGTGCCCCGGAACAGCGACTTGAACAGCGAGAAGTTCCACTTGAGGATCAGGATCTCCAGCCCCGGCGTGTGCCGCGCCAGCCAGATCACGAACGAGCCCAGCCGCGCGGGAAACCGCCCCTTGCGCGGCAAGTGCCACCAGCGCCGCCCGGCCGAGAGCAGAATGCGCGTATCGAAATCCCAGCCGATCACGAAGATGCGCTGGCGCGCGCTGCACATCGCATCGCGGATCACGTCGAAGTAGTCAGCCGCGTCGATCACCAGATGCGCACGCGTGGCCATGGCATAGCGCCAGACCGAGGGCTGGGCCCCCGCATCGCTATCGGCTTCACCCGTCATCGTCCATCCCGCCGCCAAATCCTGTCCCGCGCACCAACAAGCGCCCAGCCATGCCGAAGTTCCATCGCCTGCACCAGTGCGCGCAGCCGCTTGCCCGTCGCTGATCCGGCCGGCGCCGACCATTGCCTTTGTCCGCCCCCGCGGCAATCCTGCCGGCAGACCACGGACAGGCAGGGGAATGCCGCGCATGACGACGCCGGTGAGCACAATCGTCCGGCAACTGGCCGATCGTGAGGCGATCCGCGAGTGCCTCTATCGCTATGCGCGCGGGGTGGACCGGCTCGATGCCGGGATGGTGCGCAGCGCCTATTGGCCCGATTGCGTGGACAACCACACCGGCTTTACCGGCAATGCCGAGGAATTCATCGCCTGGGCCTTCCCGATCATGGGCACGATGGACCAGACCATGCACCTGATCGCCAATGTGCTGATGACGATCCGGGGCGAGAGCGCCGATGTCGAATCCTATTTCTATGGCATCCACCGCATCACCCTGCCCGATGGCGGCAAGTCCGACGTGATCGGCGCGGGTCGCTATATCGACGGTTTCGAGAAGCGGGGCGAGGAATGGCGCATTGCCCGGCGCCATGTGATCACCGACTGGTTCCGGCAATATCCCGATTCGGCAGACTGGTCGCGCGGGATGCTGGGCATCATGATCGCGCCCGGCGGCCGCTTCCCCGATGACGAAAGCTATACCCGCGCGCGCATCGAATAGCCGGTCCGCCTGAAAAACCGCTCGCTTCACTGGCTATGCTGTTGCCAGCCTGCCGATAGCCTTCATAAAAACAGGCTGTCCGGCATGGTTTCGCGCCGCCGGGCACGCGCGGGCCAGGGCCCTGTCCGGCCCCCGTGCCGTCATCGCCGCCAGTGCTTCGCGCCTGGCATTCGCGACGATGGCGAATTCGCCCGCATGTTGCCGCGCCGGAACAGCCGGGGCGGTCCTGCGTTGGGAAGGAGAGGCTTTTCGTGGTTGTAAAGGAGTAAGCAATGAAGAAAACGCTCATCGCCGCCATATTGGCCGGGGCCAGCCTGTCGCCCGTGGCAGCCCTGGCGCAAGGCGCCCCCGCCGCGGCCGCGCCGACGCCCGCGGTCGGCGCCAAGGTGTTCGGACCCGATGGCGCGGAAGCCGGCACGATCGAGAAGATCGAGGGCGGCAATATCGTGGTCAACACCGGCACCCACCGCGCGACGCTGCCCGCCGCCGCTTTCGGCAATAACGAGACCGGCCTGCTCATCAGCATGACCAAGGCCCAGCTCGACGCGGCGGTTTCCGCCGCCGAGGCGCAGGCTTCGGCCAGCATGGATTCGGCGCTGGTCGCCGATGCGCCGATCAAGAGCAGCGACGGCGTGCTGGTCGGCTCGATCCAGAAGGTGGAGGGTGACAATGTCACGGTCAACCTGGCCGAAGGCAATGCCATCACGCTCAAGAAGGAATTCCTGATGGCCGATGCCAGCGGGCTGAAGCTGAAGATGAGTGATGCGGACTTCAAGTCGGCCGTGGCCGCCGCCACGGGCAGCGCCAGCGCGCAGGCCGATGCCAATGCCAAGGGCGGCAGCGGCGAGGAAGCCGCCGCGACCGAGCCGCCGGGCAACTGATCAACCGATAGCCGCGCATCGCGCGCAGGATCGGGGCCGGGGCGGATCGCCGCGCCGGCCCCTTTTCATGCGATGCGCGCCGCGCCCTTCGGAGCGCGAAGGGGCTCAATCGCCCCTGCGATGGCGGTGCAGCGAGGCGAGCACGACCGCGCGGTTCGAACGGTCCGCCTCGAACCGGGCCAGCGCCACGTCCCCGTCCAGAATGGCGCGGACGATGCGCTTGCGGCCCGCCAGCCACTGGCCGGGCGCGACCAGCCCCTTGCCCATCGCATCCGGCGCGCCGGATGCCGAAAAGTGCAGCGTCACCCGCGTCAGCAGCTCGAACAGCGGCCGGTTGACCATGGTGAAAAGCAGGTTCTGGAATTCCTCTTCGAGATCGAACACCTCGCGTTCGGGATCGCAGCCTTCCAGCCGCGCCGCGAAATCGCGCAGGCCCGATCGCGCCTCGGTGCTTTCCTCCTGCGCGGCGGCGGCGCAAAGCTCGTTGAACAGCAGCGAGGTGATATCCAGCGCTTCTTCCCATGAGGCCGGGCGCGCGCGCATATAGGCGGCGAGCGCGCGCTCCAGCGTCACCACGTCCGGCCGGCGTCCGTAATAGCCACCGCCCGGTCCGCGCCGCACTTCCAGCAGCCCTTCGTGCTCCAGGATGCGCGCGGCCTGCTGCACGGTGACGATGCCCACGCCCAGGTCGCGCGCCAGTTCCGACAGCGATCCGATCTGGCTGCCCGCCTCCTGCGCGAAGATCCGTTCCCGCAAGGCTTCGGCCGTGGCCTGCACAAGGTGCCGCCGGCCTGTCGCCGGGTATCCGATCGCTGCTGCGGCGCTGCTGTCCATGGCCAAACAATATGCCTAGTTTTGGCGAAATCCAAGAGCACGGCGATTCAATCACCGCTTGCAAGCCGATTAATAGGCACATTAAATAAGCACTGACGACTCGCCGGGCAGGCGGCCAGATGGCCCGCCTGCCCGTCGACGAAGAAAAACGGCAAGCAGAAAGCGGGATGATCCTCCCGCCTGAGGAGAGCGTGCGATGGCCTTCCGAAATCCGGCGGCGGATACCCTGCCGCGATATCCCCTGATCATCGGCGAAAGCCGCGCCGAAAAGGGCAGCGGCACCGTGATGCCGCATGTCTATCCGGGCACCGGCACGGTCACGCGCGAGATCGCGATGGCCAATGCCGACGATGTCGATCGCGCCGTCGCGGCGGCGCGCGCGGCCTTTCCCGCCTGGCGCGCCCTGCCCGGCGACAAGCGGCGCGACCTGTTCTTCCGTCTTGCCGCGCTGCTTGAGGCGAAGTCCGGCGAATTCGCGCCCAGCCTGATCGCGGAGAACGGCTCGATCGCGATGACCGCGTCCTACATGGGCTATGACGCGGCGCAGAAGTTCCGCTATTTCGGCGGCTGGGCCGACAAGATCCACGGCCGCACCGTGCCGATGTGGGGCGCCCCCGCGCACGACTATGTCTCTTACGAGCCTTATGGCGTGGTCGGCGTGATCGTGCCGTGGAACGGCCCGCTCTTCGCCGCGACCATGGTGATGGCGCCCGCGTTGGCGGCGGGGAACTGCGTGGTGCTCAAATCGCCCGATCTTGCCCCCTACAGCGCGATGAAGCTGGTCGAACTGATCCAGGAAGCGGGCTTTCCGGCCGGCGTGGTCAACCTCGTGACCGGCGCGGCGGACGTGGGCGAGGCCATGGTCGCGCACCCCGGCATCGACAAGATCGAGTTCATCGGCTCGGGCGCCACCGCGCGCAAGGTGCTGGCCAATGCGGCGCAATCGCTCAAGCCCGTGGGGCTGGAACTGGGCGGCAAGTCGGCCGTCATCGTGTTCGACGATGCCGATCTGCGCAACGCGGCCAGGCGCGGGTTGGCCGGCGCGGTCTCCGCCAATGGCCAGGGCTGCGTCAACGGCACGCGCCTGCTCGTCCAGCGCGGGGTGTACGAGCCTTACCTCCAGATGCTCACCGCCATGGCCAGCCATGTCGTGCCGGGCGATCCTTACGATCCGGCGACCACGCTGGGCCCGGTGATCTCGCAAGGCGCGCTCGATCGCATTCTCGGCATGGTGGGGCGCGGCGTGGCCGATGGCGGAAGGATCGTCGCGGGCGGGGAGCGGATGGGCGGCGATCATGCCGCCGGCTATTTCCTGCCGATCACGGTGCTGGCCGACGTGGCCAACGATTGCGAGATCGCGCAGAACGAAGTCTTCGGCCCGGTGCTGGTGGTCACGCCGTTCGAGACCGAGGAAGAGGCGATCGCGCTGGCCAATGGCACCGAATATGGCCTGGGCGCCTATGTCCACACCCAGAACCTGCGCCGCGCGCACCATGTCACCGCGCAGCTTCAGGCGGGCATGATCCACGTCAACGGATCGGGCGAGGCGATGCAGCCCAATTGCCCGTTCGGCGGCTTCAAGAAGAGCGGCCACGGCCGGCTTGGCGGCATGGAAGGCCTGCACGAGTTCCTCCAGCCCAAGAACATCTGGATGAGCCTTGCGGAATCGGAGGGTTGACGATGACCATGCTTGATCCCGGCGAACGCGCGGCGCGCGGCCTTGCCACCCAGGCCGAAGTCACCGGCCTGCCCGCCACCGCGCCAGCCACGCTGATCGAGGAATCCTGGCGCGACTTCATCTATGCCGAAGTCTGGACCCGGCCCGGCCTGCCGCGCCGCCCACGCTTCCTGGTCGCGATGGCGACGGCGGCGACGTGCGGGCTGGAAGAGGCCCGGCTCGATGGCTATGTGCGCGGCGCGCTGAAGGGCGGGCACCTGACGCTGGCCGAACTGCGCGAGGCGGCGCTGCACCTGGGCGTCTATTCGGGCTGGGGCAATGGCGGCAAGCTGGACCGCGCGGTGAGCCGCGTGGCCGAAGAGCTGGGCCTGCCGCCCGCCGAAGTCCCGCCGATCTGCCCTGAACCGTGGCATCCGCAAGCGCGCAACGATCGCGGCCATGCCGAATTCGACAAGGTCATGACCTTTCCGCCGGGCCCGCCGGCCACGCCGTTCCTGGAAGGGATCAACAACTTCGTCTTTGGCGAGATGTGGTGCCGCCGGGGGCTGGACGAACCCTCGCGCCGCTGGATCACGCTGGTCGGGGTGTGCGAATCCGGCGCCGAGATCCCGATCCGCAGCCACATCCACGCCGCCATGGCGAGCGGCAATTGCGCGGGCGGGGAAATGCTGGAGTTCGTCCTGCAATACGGCACCCATGCCGGCTGGCCCAAGGCATCGCGCATCCAGGCGGTGGTGCTGGAGATGATCGACAAGGTGGCCAAGGGCCTGCCCTGGCACGGATGAGCGAAAGGAAGCGGAAATGGCCATCATCACGGATATGACAGGCAAGGTCGCGCTGGTGACGGGGGCGGCCTCCGGGCTGGGCCGGGCGACCGCGCTCAAGCTGGCGCGGGCGGGCGCGGATGTGTGCCTGGTTGACGTCAATCGCGCCGGGCTGGAAGAGACCGAAGCGCTGATCGGGCGGGACGGGCCGCAAACCATGGTCCACACCGCCAATCTCGCCGACCCGGATGCCTGCACCGCCACGGTGGTGGACGCGGTCGCGCGCTTCGGCCGGCTCGATGCCTTGTGCAACATCGCCGGCGTGATCCGCATGGTGCACAGCCACACGATGACCCGCGCGGATTTCGAGATGACGATGGCGATCAATCTCGCCGCGCCCTGGCACCTTTCGCAAGCGGCGATCCCGCACTTGCTCGAAAGCGAAGGCGCGATCGTCAATTGCGCGTCCTCGGCGGCGTTCATCGGCGAGGCCTATGCGGCGGCCTATTGCGCCAGCAAGGCGGGCCTGGTGCAGATGACCAAGGCCATGGCGATGGAATACGTGCGCCGGCCGATCCGCATCAACGCGGTGGCGCCCGGCGGGATGCGGACCAATATCGGCCTGGGCATGACCATGCCCGAGGATGCCGAGATCGACCTGATCAAGCGCTATTCGGGCCTGCGCGGGCTGGTGGAAGTGGACGACGTGGCCGATCTGATCACGCTGCTCGCCTCGCCCGAGGGGCGCGGCTATCACGGCGCCTGCCTGTCGATCGACGCCGGCATCACGGCGGGGTGAGCGCGATGCAACGGATCGGCTTCATCGGCATCGGCAGCCAGGGCGGACCGATGGCCATGCGCATCGTCGATGCGGGAATGCCGCTGGTGGTCTGGGCGCGCCGGCCCGAAGCGCTCGAACCCTATCTCGCCAAAGGCGCCAGCGCCGCCGCGAGCGTGGCCGATCTCGGTGCGCGATGCGATCACGTGGGCGTCTGCGTGGTCGACGACGCGGGCGTCTTAGCGATCTGCGACGAGCTGATCCCGGCGATGCGGCCCGGCGCCTGCCTGGCCCTGCATTCGACCGTGCTGCCCGCGACCGTCGAGGAGCTGGAACGCCGCTGCACGGCGCGCGGCATCGCTTTCGTCGATGCCCCGGTCAGCGGCGGCGCGCCGGGGGCGGAGGCCGGCACGCTCACCGTGATGTGCGGCGGCACGCAAGCCGCGTTCGACAGTGCGCACGAGGTGTTCGAGACTTTCGGCAAGCTTATCGTCCTGCTCGGCCCGGCCGGGGCGGGGCAGCGCGCCAAGATCGTCAACAACGCCCTGCTCGCCGCCAACATGGGCCTCGCGCAAGCGGCGCTACAAGCGGGCGAGACGCTGGGCGTCGATCGCGCCGCGCTGGCCGCGCTGGTCAAGGAGAGCAGCGGCCGCAGCTTCGGCTTCGAGGTTTTCGCCCGCCTGCCCTCGCCCGCCGCCTTCGCCATCGGCGCGCCGCTGCTGGTCAAGGACGTGGGCCTGCTGGGCGCGATCCTGCCAGGCCATGACGGCGCCGACCTGCTGGCCCACGCGGCCCACCCTTTCCTCACCGCCGCGACCGGCGGCTGATCCTCACGGAGTACGCTTAATGGCCTTCACTCTCGACCAGTACCGCCTCGACGGCAAGGTCGCCATCGTCACCGGCGCGGGCGGACGCGGCAATTCGATCGGCCGCGCCTATGCGCTGGGCCTTGCCAACGCGGGTGCTGCGGTGGTCGTCGCCGATCTCAACGCGGATGGCGCCGGGGCCGTCGCCGAAGAGATCGTCGCGGCGGGCGGCAAGGCGGTTGGCGTGCAGGTCGACGTGGCCGACGAAGCCTCGACCCTCGCCATGGGCCAGGCCGCGATCGCGGCATTCGGCGGCGTGGACATCCTGGTCAACAACGCCGCGCTGATGGTCGATATCAGCTACGACAATTGGGAGACGATCAGCCTGGAAAACTGGAACAGGGCTTTCGCGGTCAATCTCAACGGCGCGCTGCTTTGCACCCGCGCGGTCGTCGGCTCGATGCGCGAGCGGGGCGGCGGGCGGATCGTCAACCAGACCAGCGGCGGCGCGTTCCCCGCGACCGGTCTTTACGGCATCAGCAAGCTGGCGCTGGTGGGCCTGACCACCACGCTGGCCAAGCAGTTCGGCAAGGACGCCATCACTTGCAACGCGATCGCGCCGGGCAATGTCAAATCGGACGCGGGCAAGCTGCTGGTGCCCGACGATTCCCCGTTCATCCAGTTCCTGCAAGCGACCTGCGCCACCCGCCCGCGCGGCGAGCCCGACGAACTGGTGGGCGCGCTGCTGCTGCTCTGCTCCGAGGCCGGCGCATGGATCACCGGGCAGACCATCCACATCGACGGCGGCTGGGTAATGCGCCCCTAGCTGGGACTGCGCAAAAACGCGGAAATGCGCTGCGGCGGGGCACCCGATCAGGCGGGTTGCCCGTGCGCCTCGATCAGCAGGGCGCGCAGTGCCTCGACGCATTTGCCCAGCCTCTCGCGCGGGCCCATGCCGGCCAGCCCTTCGCTGCGCAGCGGCACTTCCAGCGAGAAGACGCGATCGGCGGGCAGCGCCGCGAGCACCGCGGACAGGCCCAGTTCGCCTTCGCCGGGCACCATGCGTTCGAACATGCTTTCCTCGAAATAGCTTTCGAAGCGCGGCACGCGCGGCGCGTCGCAAACTTGCACATAGTCGATCAGCTCGGGATCGAGCGCAGCGATATCCTCCGGCCCGCCGCCCGAGCGCACCAGATGCATGGTATCGATCAGCAGGCGGAAATCGGGCCGGCCGATCGCGCGCAGCACCGACAGCGCGGTGGGCAAGTCGGCGATCGTCAAGGACGGCGCGAATTCGGTGGTGATGCGCAGGCCCCGCTCCGTCGCCAGTTCCGCCAGCCGGGCGAACTGCGCGCAGGTGCGGCCCAGATCGGGGTCCATGCTGACGGTGTTGATCCGCTGCGCGCCCAGTTCGGCGAAGACATCCAGATCGCGTGCATAGTCATCGGCCACCGCACCGTCGCGAATGGTGCAGCCCTCGCCCAGCGAGATCGAGACGCCGCGATCGGCCATCGCCGCGATCATCTCGCGCCGCAGCACGGCGTCGTCGCGCAGCGAAAAAGCCGGATAATCGTGCACTCCGAAGGGAAAGCTGCTCAGCCCGGTCGAGATATGCTGGCAGCCAAGGTCCGCCGCGAGATCGACGAAGGCGACGGGCGGCAAGCCGAAGACGCTGATATTCTCGATACCCAGCTTCACGAATCGCTCTCCCCCTTCGTTATCCGAGACGTTTAGCCCTGGTCCCGTGCCATGGCGAAGCTCTTCGTCATATGCTCACCGAAACCGCCTGCCACCGGGTGGAACGTCCACAAGCGGCTCTGGTCGCGGATCGCGTCGATGGCGCCGGCGACATCGTCGATCGTCCATTCGGGCCGGAACACGCCTTCGGTCTCGGCGATGAAGGCGCGCGCGACGCGGCCCGCCATCGAGACATACATCTCGCCCGAGACCGAGCAGCTCTCATGCGCCAGCCAGCCGACCACCGGCGCGACCAGATCGGGGCCCATCGGCGGATATTGCGAGATGTCGAGCCCTTCGGCCATGCGCGTCACCGCGCCGGGCAGGATGATGTTCGATTTGACGCCGCGCTCCGCGCCTTCGATCGCGACGATGTTGTTCAGCCCGATCATGCCCGATTTGGCGACCGCGTAGTTGACCACGCTGGCCATCGAATAGAGCCCGCCGATCGATCCGGTGAGCACGACCCGGCCATAGCCGTCGCGCGTCATCCGTTCGAACGCCGGGCGCACGACGTGGAAGGCGCCGAGCAGGTGCACGTCGAGCACTGCGCGGAAATCCTCGTAGCTGATCGCGTCGAGCATGGCATAGCGGTTGTTGCCGGCATTGTGGATCAGCACGTCGATCCGCCCGAAATGATCGAGCGCGGCCTCGATGATCGCCTTGCCGCCTTCGGGCGTGGCGACGCTGTCGGTGCTGGCCACCGCCTCCCCGCCCAGATCGCGGATCGCCCGGGCGGATTCCTCGGCCGGGCCGGCATCGCTGCCGCTGCCGGTCACGGCGCTGCCGTTGTCGTTGATCACCAGCCGGGCGCCCTTGCCGGCCAGCAGTTCGGCATAAGCGCGGCCCAGCCCACGCGCGCCGCCCGTGATCACCACCACGCGCCCGTCGAAGCGGCGTTCGGTCATGACGCGTTCCAGGTGGTCGCACCCGGCGCCCAGAGCGGGGCGCCGCGCGTTTCGCGCAGGCTTGGGATCACGCGCCCGTCGATATCGGTCAGGCCATATTCGGCGGCAAGCTCGGCATTGATGAACGTGCCGCCGGACTTGGCGGCAAGGTTGGCGTCGCAGGCCAGCGCGGCGATCACCCGGCCGGGGAATTCGGGTGAGGAGCCCACCGCACTGTTGAGCTGGCTGGCCATGCCGGGCACGGTCTTGAGGTTTTCCATCGCCCTCTCGGTATAAGTGAAGCCCTGCCAGAGCGAGAGCGCGGTGACGCCGGTGCCGTTCAGCTCCACCGCCATGTCGCGCATCATCCGGTCCGTCGCGGTCTTGGTCGTGCCGAACACGACATCGTAGGTATAGGTCACGCCGACATAGCCCGAAAGCGCGGCGATCAGGCCGGAGCCTTGCGGCACCATGATCCGCGCCGCGTGCCAGGCGGCGATGAACGCGGCGCGCACGCCGGTATCGAAGATCTCCCACTCGGACAGCGGCTTTTCCCAGAAGCCCACGCGCTGCGTCATCGCGTCGGGGATCGCCATGGCATTGTTCACCAGGATATCGAGCTGGCCCTCATCGCCGCGAATGCGATCGAACACGGCGGCGATCTGCTCGTCCTCGGCCAGGTCCATCGGCACCGCCACGCCCCGGCCGCCGCGCGCGTTCACCGCGGCGACGGTTTCGGCCAGCGTGCCGGGCAGCGGATGCTCGCCGGGCGAGACGGTGCGGCCGGTGACGTAGACCGTGGCCCCCTGATCGGCGAGCGCGCAGGCAATGCCCTTGCCGATCCCCCGGCTCGCCCCGGTGACGAGCGCGACCTTTTCCGACAGCGCGCCCATCTAGCCGGCCGCCGGGTTGGCGGGCGCGCGCCGGTTGACCAGCGGCCGCTGGTAGGAGGGATCGTCCTGCGAACGCGCGGACACGCCGTTCAGCGCGATATCGGGCACGTCGGCGAAAGGGATCGGCATCGGCGGCGGCAGGCAGCCCCATTCGATCACATTGGTGCGCAGCGCGATCTTCCATGCGCCCGCGCGCCGTTCCAGCCGGTCGATATAGCGCCCGCCGGCGATCCACAGCGTCTCGTCACGGTTGCGGCCGACGAACTGGTAGTAAGTCTCGGCATGGGCAGTATCACCATCGAGGTCGATCGTGGTCTGCAGCAGCGCATGGTGCGTCAGGATCTGCCCGGCTTCGTGCATCGGCACGGCCCAGTCCCAGCAATCGGCCGCGCTGCCGACGAAAGGCCCGGCCGCCATCTCGGCATCGTCGTGGAAAGCCGAAAGGTAGGTTTCGCGATCGAACCGATCCATCCCGCGCGAAAAGCGCGCGAGGCATTCCAGGATGTCCTGCTTGTCGAGCAGCGCGTCCAGCCGCTGTTCACGATCACTTGCCACGATAGTCCACCTCCGCGATCGGCTTCCAGATCGGCGAGCCCCGCGTCGCCCGCGCCGAGGCGATGACCGCGCCATCGACATCGGTGATGCCGTATTCCTGCGCCAGTTCGGCCGTGACGAATTCGCCGCCGGATCGCCGCATGATCGCCGGATCGGCCGCCAGCGCCGCGACGACGCGGCCCGGATGCTCGACGCTGCTGCCCTGCATACTGGTGATCGAGGCGGTCATCTTGTCGCCCATCTTCGCCAGGTTGTCCCTGGCCTTCTCGGTCAGCGTCAGCCCTTGCCACAGGACCAGCGAGGCGACATTGTGCGGCTCCAGTTCGATCGCCATGTCGCGCGCCATGCGGTCCACTGCCGATTTCGACGTGCCGAAGACCACGCCATAAGTATACGTCACCGCCGCGAAGCCGGAGATCGCGACGATCAGGCCGGACTTGCGCGGCACCATGATCCGCGCCGCGTGCCACGCCGCGACGTAGTTGGACTTCACGCCCACATCCCACATCTCAAGGTTGGAAAGCGGCTTTTCCCAGAACCCCTTGGGTTCGAGCAGATCGTCCGAGAGCGTGAAGGCATTGTTCACCAGGATATCGAGCTGGCCCTGCTCCGCCTCGATCCGCGCGAACAGCGCCGCCACCGCCGCGTCATCGCCATGGTCGCAGGCAACGGCGATGCCGCTGCCGCCGCATTCCTTACCGCGCGCGATGCATTCGGCGGCCGTCTCGCCCACCGTGCCGGGCAGGTAATAATCGCCCGGATGGACGCTGCGGCCGGTGACGTAGACGGTCGCGCCCTGCTCGGCGAGCACCAGCGCGATGCCCTTGCCGATGCCCCGGCTCGCCCCGGTGACGAGCGCGACCTTGCCGGCAAGCGGCGCGATCACTGGCCGGCCGCGAAGAAGGTCGCGCTGAAATCGCCGCGCGCGCGGCCGGGGAAATGCCCGGCGGTGAAAGGATAGCCCATCACGCCTTCGGCCCAGTCGATCGCCGCACCCCAGTCCTGATACCAGTCATAGAGCATGACGCGATCGGCAATGCGCCATTCGCCGTCGCGCCGGGCCATCGTGTCCAGATAGCGCCCGCCGATGCAGGTATCGCGATCGCCCGCGCCCATATCGACGCGGTGATAGGAAATGACGTGGGTTTCCGCCTTCGCGCTGTCGCCGGCCAGCTCGATATAGCTCTGCCCCAGCACGTGCTGCGTATTGCTGATGGCCTCCGCGCCGGGCACGACCCAGTCCAGATAGGCTGCGAAATCGCCGCTGTAGACGCCGTAGTCGAACGTTGCGTCCGGCCACCATGCGGCGCGGATCAGCCCGGCATCGCGCCGATCCTCACCGCGCGCCAACCGCGCCAGGCAATGCCTGATCGCCTCACGGTCAACGAAATCCGCCATCGCGCCATCCATGGCCATTCTCTCCGCCTTGTTCTCCAGCCCTGTTGGGCCACGTGGGCACTATAGCCAGGAAACGGCGCGAAGTGCTTGACCAATTCGGACACCCCGGTTCGGATAGGGAGCGCGCGCGGCAAAGCCCGATCAGGCGCGCGGGGCCTGGGCGTTGCCGGCGAAGGACGGATCGTAGCGTTCGCCCGCCGCCGCGCCGATGGCGAAAGCGGCGGCCAGTTCAGCCTCGTCCTCCGCGCTCAGCGTCACGGCGGCGGCGCCGACATTGTCTTCCAGATAGGCGATCCGCTTGGTGCCGGGAATCGGCACGACATCGCGCGCCAGCAGCCAGGCCAGCGCGACTTGCCCGGTCGAGCAGCCGCGTCGCCCGGCCACCGCGCTGACCACTTCGACCAGCCGGCGGTTGCGCGCGACATTTTCGCCACGGAAGCGCGGCGATGCCTGGCGGATGTCGTTGTGCGCGCCGACCTCGACTTTGGCATCGGTCAGGAAGCCGCGCCCGAGCGGCGAATAGGCGACAAAGCCGATGCCCAGTTCGCGGCAGGTCGGCAGCACTTCCAGTTCGGGCTCGCGCGTCCACAGCGAATATTCGGACTGGAGCGCGGCGATCGGATGCACCTTCTGCGCGCGGCGCAGCGTTTCGGGCCAGACTTCGGACAGGCCGATCGCGCGGATCTTGCCCTCCTCGACCAGCCGCGACAGCGCGCCCACCGTATCCTCGATCGGCACCGTGGGATCGGCGCGGTGGACGTAATAGAGATCGACACGATCGGTGCCGAGCCGGACCAGCGATTCCTCCAGGCACTGGCGCATATAGGCCGGGCTGTTGTCCACCGCCCGGTCATAGGTGCTGCCTTCGGGCCCATCGGGATCGCGCACGATGCCGAACTTGGTCGCCAGCACAACGCGATCGCGCCGCCCCTTCAGGAAGCGCCCGACCAGTTCCTCGTTATGGCCGCGGCCATAGGCGTTCGAAGTGTCATACAGCGTCACGCCCAGTTCCAGCGCCCGGTCCAGCGTGCGCAGCGACTGCGCGTCATCGCGCTCGCCATAGAATTCCGACATGCCCATGCAGCCAAGGCCGATGGCGGAACAGCGAATGCCGCTCTTGCCGAGATTGACGCTGTGCATTGATCCTCTCCGTTTTTTCGCCTGCTTTGGGCGACACGTTACCGCCGGCCGTGCGTGACGGCAAATTCATTCTTCATATCGAATTGAATTCTTCATGAGAAATGTTTAAAAGGCCCGCGACCGGGAAAGGAAGCCGCCATGACGCAAGCTGAGGCGATACTGTGGACCACGCATGTCGATTGCGCGGACATCCCCTGGATCACGGTCGCGCCGGGGTTGGAGCAGCGGGTGCTGCAGGCGCGCCCGGACGAGAACCTGATCGTCACCCAATCGCGCTATCAGCCGCACTTCACGCATGGCCTGCACCGGCACCTCGGCCCGATCCACGGCTATACGATCGCGGGCGCCTGGGGGCATGAGGATGGCCGCTATCCCTACCGCCCCGGCGTCTACCTTTACGAGCCGGCAGGCGTGGTCCACCGCTTCTTCAACGGGCCGGCGGTATCGCAGGCGATGTTCGTCACGTTCGGCGATATCGAGCTGCTCGATCCCGCGACGCGCGCGGTGATCCGGCGCGACGATGCGGCCGGCCAGGCGCGGCGCTATCTCGAAGGCTGCGAGGCCGCGGGGGTCGCCCGGCCGCCGATCCTGGGGTAGTCAGCCGGCCACCTCCACCGCCCGGATCGCGGCGGCCGCGCGGATATAGACGCGTCGCCCACCCAGCGCGAGCAGCAGCCCGGCCAGCGCCATGGCGATCAGCGTGGTCATCAGCGCCCGGCCCAGGCCATCGGCCCCGGTGAACACGTGATCGGACAAGGCGCCGACGATCACCGGGCCGATGCCGATCGAAACGCTGGTGTAAGTCGCGACGAACAGCGCCATCGCCACGCCGCGATTTTCCGGCGGGGTGATCTGCTGCACGCCCACCCAGCCCGGCGCGCTGCCGACCACCAGCATGAGCTGCAGCCCGGCATAGCCGGCGGCGGCGAGCGCAAGGCTGCCGGCCGCGCAGAACATCACCGTGGGCACCACCGCGATCGCCGAGGCGAGGCCGACCAGCACGATCGCCGCCCCTTCGACCCGGCGCGCTTCCAGCCAATCGAGCAGGCCGCCGCCAGTCAGAATGCCGATCGGCCCGACGACAAGGCTCAGCGTGCCCATCAGCCCGCCGGCCTGCGCGGCGTTGAGCCCATGTTCGCGCACGAACAGCGTCAGCGCCCAGGCCGAAAGCGCCCAGACCATCGTCGCCATCGCGGTGAACGCGCCATAGAGGTGCACATAGGCGCGCAAGCGCGGCTTCATGCTCACCAGTACCGAGCGGATCGACGGCCGCGCGGCCACGACCGCGCGCGTGGGCTCGCGAATGGTGAGCAGCAGCGGCACCAGCAGCAGGCCGGGCAGGCTGGCGATCAGGAACACCCCGCGCCAGGCCGACCAGTGATGGCCCATGAACGTCAGCCCGCCGGCGACCGTCAGCACGGTCAGCAGCGGCCCGCCCACCAGCAGCGCCACGGTCTTGCCCTGGTTGCCGCCCGCCGCGAACAGCGCGGTGGCGCGCGCCAGCATCGTCCGGGGCGCAAGCGTCGTGACCAGCGACATGCCCGCCGGCACCAGGCTCGCCTCGCCGATGCCGACCAGCATCCGCATCAGGAAAAAGCTCCAGAACCCCGTGACGAACGCGGTGGCGATCGTCGCCAGGGTCCAGAGCGCCAGCCCGGCGGCGATCAGCCGCTTGCGGCAGACACGATCGGCCAGCTGGCCGATCGGCAGGCCGACCACGCTGTAAAGCAGCGCGAACCCGGTGCCATAGATCAGCCCGAGCTGCGTATCGGTCAGCCGCAGCTCGCGCTCCACATCGTTCAGCACCACGCCCAGCAGATGCCGGTCGACCAGCGAGACCAGATGGGTCAGCGACAGGATCGCGGTGACATACCAGACATAGGCCAGGCGAGGCCGATGGCCCGCCAATGCCCCGTTCGCGTCCACCATGATCGCCTAGGCCCGGGCGGCGGCGATGGCGAACGCGTCCATCACCTCGCGGTGGCGCTCCCCCACCACGTCGCGGAATTCGGGATGGGTCAGCACGAACAGCCGGTCGGCCATCACCGCATCGCGGACCATGCGGCCCACGCCCAGCGCATCGATCGCGGTCGGCGCGCCGGCCAGCACTTCGGCCACCGGGCGCGGCGCCGAACCCTCGACCGCGGCGCGCAGCCGGCGCGAGGTTTCGGGCAGCGGGGTGGGCACATGGCCGGGGCACAGCACCGAAACGCCGATGCCGTGCGGTGCCAGTTCCAGCCGCAGCGTCTCGCTGAGCCCGACGACGCCGTGCTTGGCCGCGACATAGACGGCATGGCCGGCGCGGGCGCGCAGGCCCGAGATCGAGGCGGTGTTGACGATGTGGCCGCCTTCGCCCTGCGCCTTCATCACCGGCAGCACCGCACGCGCGCCATTGAACGTCGCGGTCAGGTTGGTGGCGATCACCAGATCCCACAAGTCCGGCGCGATCTGGTCCACTTCCCAGCCCACGGCGGTGATCCCGGCATTGTTGCACAGGACATGCACCGCGCCGAAGCGGTCCACCGCCCGGCCCACGGCATCGTCCCACGCCGCGCGGTCGGTGATGTCGAACGCGATGCCCAGCGCCGCCACGCCGCGCGTGGCAAGGTTCGCGACGGCGCGTTCCAGCCGTTCGCCGTCGATATCGCTGATGACGATGCGCATCCCGGCCTCGGCAAAGGCTTCCGCCATGCCGAAGCCAAGCCCCCCGGCGCCGCCGGTGATGAATGCGACCTTGCCGGCCAGATCCTGCATACCCTTCTCCTCTTGCCTGTTATGGGCGGCCGCGACGCCGCGCTTTTTCGCTGCCTCGGATGGTGACCGCGCGCCTCAGCCCGCCGGCCAGCGCGAGACCACGTCGGCCAGTTCCGGGCGCGGCCGCTCTTCCAGATCCTTCGACGGCGAGCCGACGAAGAGGAATCCGGCGATCTCCTCGCCCTCGGTGCCGCCCAGCGCTTCGAGCACAAGCGGGGAATAGGCCGCCCAGCCGGTGAGCCAGCCCGCGACATAGCCCAGCGCGATGGCCGCCAGCTCCAGGTTGAAGATCGCCGCGCCGATCGACAGCCGCTGTTCGCGCAGCGGAATCCGGCTTTCGGCCACAGGGCGTGAGATCGCGACGATCAGCAGCGGCGCCTGGCGGGCGAACTCGTCGTTGGCCTTGATTTCCAGCTTGCCCGCGTCGGGCCGCTCGGCCGCATAGGCGCGCGCGAGCAGATCGGCGAAGGCATCGCGATCCTCGATGATGACGAAGCGCCACGGGGCCAGCTTGCCGTGATCGGGCACGCGCGTGGCGATCCGCAGCATCCGCTCGGTCTCCTCGGCTGACGGGCCCGGCGCCACCATGTCGCGGGGCTTGCCGGACCGGCGCGTCTCAAGCAGCGTGAGCGGGGACGAAAGATCGTTGAGCATGGACTGTTTCCTTCAGGTCAGAACTTCGAGATCGGCGGGCACCAGCCCGCGTATGGCATCTTGCCGGCCGGCCGCCACCTTGTTGGCCCATTCGGCGTCGGCCAGCAGCGCCCGGCCCAGCGCGACAAGCGCGATCCGCTGATCGGCGACGATCTCCAGCAGGCGGTCGATCCCGGCGGTGGCGACAGTGGTGTTCTCGGCATTGCGCAAGGCCCGCGTCTCATGGATGCGATCGAGCCCGACGCTGCCGACCAGGATCGCCGGCTTGCCGGTGAGCCGCTGCGCCCAGGCGGCCAGCGTCAGGCCGGAGCCGGCAAAGGCGGGCTCCCAGAAACGTCGCGTGCTGGCGTGGAAGATATCGACGCCGGCCTGCGCCAGCGGGCGCAGGATCGCGCCCAGTTCCTCGGGCGTATCGGCGATCCGCGCGTCATAGGCGCCCGACTTCCATTGCGAGAAGCGGAAGACGATGGGAAAGTCCGGGCCGACCGCGCGGCGGATCGCGGCCACCGTCTCGACCGCGAAGCGCACCCGGTTCTCCACCGGGCCGCCATAGCGATCGGCGCGGGTATTGGTCTTGGTCCAGATGAAGCTGTCGAGCAGGTAGCCATGGGCGCCATGGATCTCGATTCCGTCGAAGCCCACGCTCCAGGCGTCGAGCGCGGCGCGGGCATAGGCATCGACCACGGCGGCGATATCGTCCTCGGTCATGCCCCTGACCACCGTTTCGCCCTGCTCGACGATGTCGACCGGGCCCATGCCGGGCACCGCGGGATCGGGCTCGATCCCGCACCGGCGCACATTGCCGACATGCCAGAGCTGGGGAATGATCGCCGCGCCTTCGGCATGGACCGCCTCGACCACGCGCGCCCAGCCGGCCAGCGCATCGGCACCGTAAAGGCGCGGCACGTCGGGATAGCCATTGGCGGCGGGGTGGTCGATCGTCGTGCCTTCGGTGACGATCAGGCCGATGCCGCCGCGCGCGCGCCGCGCGTAATAGGCGGCGACATCGGCGCCGGGCACGCCGCCGGGCGAATGGCGCCGCGTCATCGGCGCCATCACCAGCCGGTTGCGCAACTGCGTCCGGCCGAAGGGAAAGGCGGCGAAGAGCAGCGCCTGATTCGGCTCTGGCGGTGCACTGGCGGCTCCCATCGATCGGTTCTCCTTTCGTCGTTCATCCTCGACTCACGGGTTATCGCGAGTGACCGGATCAGGCAACTTCATTCCATGTCAGGAATTGACTTCTGTATAAAGAATTGTGAAACAGCATCAGGCGGAGCGCGAAACGGGCCCGTCATGACGCAAGGCGAGAGGAACCATGATCACTTACCCGGACTATCAGACGCGCTTCCCGCCAGAGCAATGGGCCCTGCCCACCGTGCTGGAGCACCAGGCGCGCACGATCCCGGACCACCCCTTCCTCTCGTGGACCGACGCGGGCACGCCGCGCAGCTTTGCCGAGACCAACCGCGAAGTGAACCGCATCGCGCATGGCCTGGCGGCATTGGGCATCGGCAAGGGCGATCTGGTCGGCCTGTTCCTGCCCAATTGCGTCGAATACGTGCTCGCCTGGTTCGCGCTGGCCAAGCTCGGCGCGGTCGAGGTGGCGATCTGCGACATGTACAAGGGCGCGTTCCTGGAACATCCGATCAACCTGGCCGGCGCGCGCATGGTGGTGACCACGCCCGAACTGCTGCCCCTGCTCGCCGAGATCGAGGCGGCCATCCCCACGGTGGAGCACATCATCGTCATTGCCGGCGCGGATCTGCCGGCGCCGAGCTTCGCGCGGATCACCACCAGCCGCTTCGCCGATCTTTACAGCGCGAACGACAGCAATCCCGGTATCGCCGTCAGCCCGCGCGATCTGGGCGCGGTGCTGCTCACCTCGGGCACGACGGGGCCCTCCAAGGGCGTGATGATGCCGCATTCGCAATTCTACTTCTTCGCCGAGGAGGACATCCAGATCCTGGGGCTGACCGGCGAGGATGTCTACATGACCGGCTTTCCGCTGTTTCATGGCAATGCCCAGTTCCTTACCGTCTATCCCTGCCTGATCGTCGGCGCGCATTGCGTGCTCTACCCCCGTTTCAGCGCCACCGACTTCATCGGCCGCGCCCGGCGATCGGGCGCGACCGTGACCAACCTGCTCGGCGCGACGATGGCCTTCATCCTTGCCCAGCCCGAAGCGGAAGGCGAGCGCGATCATCGCCTGCGCGCGATCTATGCCGCGCCGCTCTCGCCCGATCTGGGCGATCGCTTCGTCGCACGCTTCGGGCCGGTCGATTTCGTCGACGGCTTCGGCCAGACCGAGATCTCGATGCCGTTCATGACACCGCGCGGCGTGCCGCGCCCGGCCGGCGCCTCGGGCGTGCTCAATGCCCAGTGGTTCGACGTCCGCCTGATCGACCCGGATACCGGCCGCGATGTCGAACCGGGCAAGCCGGGCGAGCTGCTGGTGCGCAACAAGGCCGATGGCATCATGGCGATGGGCTATATCGGCATGGCCGAAAAGACGGTCGAGGCCTGGCGCGACTTGTGGTTCCACACCGGCGATTCGCTGAAGCGCGACGAGGACGGCTGGTACTATTTCGTCGGCCGGGTGAAGGACGCGCTGCGCCGGCGCGGCGAGAACATCTCGGCCTTCGAGGTCGAGGCGGTGGTGCGCGGCCATGCCGCGATCGCCGAATGCGCGGTGATCGGCGTGCGCGCCGACCAGGCGGCGGGCGAGGACGAAGTGAAGGCCTGCGTCGTCCTGGTCGAGGACGCCCAGCTCGATATCGAGGATCTGATCCGCTGGTGCGAAAAGCGGATGCCCGGCTTCATGGTGCCGCGCTATGTCGAGGTCTATGACCGGCTGCCGCAGACGCCGTCGGAAAAGGTCAAGAAGAACGAGTTGCGCGAAGCCGGGATCACGCCCGCCACCTGGGACCGCGTCGCCGCCGGGGTGATGCTGGCCGGGGAACGCAAGCCGCCCGTCACGGCCTGAACCGCACGATACCACAAGAGACCGATCGGGAGACGGAAACCTTGGGCTGGACACTATCGGACCTGCCGTTCTTCGACGCGCGTCACCGCGCGCTTGGCGAACGGCTGGCGGCCTTGCCGCCGCCCGCGCACCCCGAACCGCGGGGAGCCGAGGAGGTCGCGCGCCGCTCGCGCGAAAGCCTGCGCTGGATCGCCGGCAGCGGCCTGCTCGATATCGTCGTGCCCCGTGCCGATGCCTCGGGCGCGCGGCGGATCGACGTGCGGGCGCTGTGCCTGGTGCGCGAATTCTTCGGCTATCACGATCTGCTGGCCGATACGATGTTCACCATGCAGGGCATCGGCACCGCCGCGCTGTGGCTGGCGGGGACGGCGGCGCAGCAGCAGCGCTATCTCGATCGCTGCCGCGCGGGCGAAAGCATCGCCGCGCTGGCGCTGACCGAGCCGGAAGCGGGATCGGACGTCGCCGCCCTGGCCACCACCGCCCGCCGGGAAGGCGACCATTTCGTGATCGACGGGGCCAAGACGCTGATCACCAATGCGGGGATCGCCGATCACTACATCGTCATTGCCCGCACTGGCGAGGAACCGGGCGCGCGCGGCCTTTCCGCCTTCATGCTCGACGCCGGGACGCCGGGGCTCGAAGTCGGCGAGCCGATCGACCTGATCGCCCCCCATCCGCTGGGCAGCCTGCGGTTCGATGGCTGCCGGGTGCCGGCCGATGCCCTGATCGGCGCGCCGGGGCAAGGCTTCAAGGCGGCCATGGCGGTGTTCGACATCTTCCGCCCCTCGGTGGGCGCCGCCGGCGTCGGCGTCGCGCGCCGCGCGCTCGACGAAGCGCTGGGCCATGTGCGCCAGCGCGTGCTGTTCGGCAAGCCGATGGCGCGGCTCGAAGGCGTGCAGGCGCGCATCGCCGACATGGCGACCGATACCGAGACCGCCGCGCTGGCCGTCTACCGCGCCGCCTGGGCCAAGGACGTGACCGGCGGGCGCTGCTCGCGCGAAGCCTCGATGGCCAAGCTGGTCGGCAGCGAGGCGGCCCAGCGCGTGGTCGATGCGGCCGTGCAGCTGTTCGGCGGGCGCGGCATCACCAAGGGCTACATGGTCGAGCAACTCTACCGCGAGGTCCGGGGGATGCGCATCTACGAAGGCGCGTCCGAAGTGCAGCGCATGATCATCGCGCGCGATCTGCTGGCATGAGCGGCTTCCACCCGCTGCGCGACCGGACCGCGATCGTCGGCATCGGGGCGACGCCCTATTATCGCCGGGGCCAGTCCGCGCCGCGCACGATGATCGAGCTGGTCGGCGCCGCGATCATCGCCGCGATCGACGATGCGGGCCTGCGCATCGCGGATATCGATGGTTTCGCCTTCTATTCGGGCGGTTTCGACACCGGCCTGCTGATGGAGACGCTGGGCATCCCGGAAGTGACCTTCACCGCCTCGATCACCGGCGCGGGCGGCGGATCGGCCGGCGCGGTGGGGCTGGCAGCCTCGGCCATCGTCAGCGGCGCGGCGCGGACGGTGATCTGCGTCGGCGGGCTGCAGCAGATCGGCCAGCGCTTCGGTGCGATCACCGCCTCCTATGCCGCGACGCCGGAGACCGCGTTCTTCGCCTCGGCCGGGCTGATCGGGCCGGGGCACCTGTTCGCGCTGCTCGCCAGCCGGCACATGCACCTCTACGGCACCACGCGCGAGCACCTGGCCGCCGTCGCGCTCAACGCGCGCGCCAACGCCCTCGCCACGCCGCACGCGACGATGCACAGGCCGCTGACGCGCGAGGACTATTTCGCCGCGCCGATGATCGCCGAGCCGCATTGCCTGTTCGATTTCTGCCTGGAGAACGATGGCGCCATCGCCGCCGTCGTCACCAGTGCGGAGCGCGCGCGCGATCTGCGCCACCGGCCGATCCACGTCATGGCCGGAACCCACGGCGGCGCGCGCGAATGGGGCCGCTCGCTCTACTGGATGAACATGCCGGACGAGACCTTCGCCTCATCAGGCAATGCCGCGATCGCGCGCCGGCTCTATGCCATGGCGGGCATCGGCCCGGAGGACATCGACATCGCCCAGTTCTACGATCACTTCACCTCGCAAGTGATCATGCAGATCGAGGACTATGGCTTTTGCGCCAAAGGCGAAGGCGGGCCCTTCGCGGCCAGCGGCGCGATCGCGGTGGATGGCACGCTGCCGATCAACACCGACGGCGGCCAGCTTTCCGGCGGCTATATCTGGGGCATGACCCATATCCGCGAGGCGGTGGAGCAATTGCGCGGCACCGCCGCGAACCAGGTGGCCGGCGCCGAAGTGGCGCTGGTCACGGGCGGCCCTTCCACCCTGCCGGTCAGCGGCCTGATCCTGAGGAGATGACCGTGCCCGAGATCGCGCTCGCCCCGCCGACCGACCTGTTCCGGCTGGAGACCGACCGCTGGACCGCGCCGTTCTGGGAAGCGGCGGCGCAAGGCCGGCTGGCGGTGCCGCGCTGCGGCGCCTGCGGCACGTTTCGCCTGCCGCCCACGCCGTTCTGCCCGGCCTGCCGTTCGCAGGCGCTCGACTGGGTCACGCTGTCGGGGCGCGGCACGCTTTACGCCTTCACCGTGGTGCGCCGCGCCGGCCTGCCGGGGATGGAGGGGCATATCCCCTTCGTGCCCGCCGTGGTCGAACTGCCCGACGCGGACGGCGCGCGGCTGGTGACGAACATCGTCGATACCCCGATCGCCGAAATCCGTATCGGCATGTCGCTGGCGCTGGTCTGGCGCCGCACGGCCGACGGCACACAGGTTCCGCGCTTTTGCGCGGCGGACACCCATCATCTGACGGAGAGAGAGCCATGAACAGCAGCGAACAGATCCTGGTCGAAAAGAAAGACCACATCGCCTGGATCACCTTCAACCGCGAGGACCGCTTCAACGCCTTCGATTACGAGACGTTCGGCGCGCTACGCGATGCGGTGGAAGAGATCGGCTATGACCCGACGATCGGCGTGATCGTGCTGACCGGGGCCGGCGACAAGTCGTTCTGCGCGGGCGGCTATCTGGCCGATCTGCAGGATTTCGACATCGGCCAGGCGCGCAAGCTCTACAACATCTCGCAGGAGCTGTTCCAGACGATGCGCAAGGTGCCGCAGCCGATCATCGCGGCGGTGAACGGCTATGCGATCGGCGGCGGCAACGAGATCGTCATCTGTTCGGACCTTGCCATCGCGTCCGAGCACGCCAAGTTCGGGCAGACCGGCCCCAAGATCGGCTCATCGCCGATCTTCGGCGGCAACAACCTGCTGGCGATGTCGATCGGCGAGAAGCGCGCGCGCGAGGTCTGCATGTTGTGCCGCCAGTATACCGCGCAGCAAGCCTACGATCTGGGCTGGATCAACAAGGTGGTGCCGCACAGCGAGCTGAAGGCCGAAGTGCAGCGCTGGGCCGAGGAGATCCTGGCCAAGTCGCCCTCCTATATCGAGATCACCAAGATCTGCTCGAACGTCTGGTGGGACTCGCTCACGCCGACGATGGAACATGCCAAGCAGGGCATGTTGCGCCTCGCCGGCGGCCCGGAAATGACCGAGGGCGCCACCGCTTTCATGGAAAAGCGCGCGCCGGACTTCAACCAGTTCCGCAAATAGGCCGCGGCGGATGGGTTTCGCGCCCGATCGGGTGCGCGCCGCGCGGATCGAGACGCGCCAGGCTTACGACTGGCGCGACACGATCCTCTATGCGCTGGGCGTCGGCGTCGGGATGGGCGAAAGCGCGACCGACCCCGAGGCCCTGCGCCATGTCTACGAGGAGCGGCTCGAGGCCCTGCCGGCAATGGCGACGACGCTGGCCTATCCTTCACTGTGGCTGGCCGATCCGGTCTACGGGCTCGACTGGCGGCGGATCGTCAACGGCGCGCAGGCGCTGGCGGTCCACCGTCCACTGCCGGTCGCGGCGACGATCGCCAGCGTGCTGACGGTCGAGGGGATCGTGGACAAGGGGCTGGACGACAGCGGCGCCGGGCGCGGCGCGCTGGTCCATGCGGTGCGCCACTTGCATGATGCGGCAAGCGGCGATCATCTGGCCACCGTGCGGCAAGTGTTCTTCTGCCGGGGCGAAGGCGGCTTCGGTGGCGACGACCTGGCGCCGATCGCCGCGCGGCCCGTGCCCGGCCGTGCGCCCGACCGCCTCGTCACGATCCCGACGCGGCGCGAGGCCGCGCTGATCTTCCGCCTGTCGGGCGATCTCAATCCCCTGCACATCGACCCGCAAGTGGCCGCCGCCGCCGGTTTCCGCCGGCCGGTGCTGCACGGCCTCGCCACGTTCGGCCGGGCCGCCTATGCCGTCGGCGGCGGCGCGCTGACGCGGCTCGAAGCGCGCTATTCGGCGCCGGTGCTGCCGGGCGAGACGCTGCGCTGCGCGATCTGGGACCAGGGCGACGAGCGCGCCTTCCAGGTCATCAATCTCGACAGCGGCCGGATCGCACTGGATAACGGCTGGGCGGCCTGGCGGGAGCGTCTGGAAACGCGCGGATAGGCGCATTTCGTTGCGACACCAGCCCCGCTCTCCATGCGGCCGATAGGCGGATCAGGGAACCTGCCGGTCAGACGCTCCAGCCGCCGCAGACGAAAAGCGTCTGCCCCGTGGTGTACCCCGCATCGGGCGAGAGGAAATAGGCGACCGCCGCCGCGACCTCGGCCGGCTGGCCGGTGCGGTGCAGCGGTATGCGGTCCAGCAGCTTTGCCGTCTCGGGCGAATCGGCCGGGTTGTTCTGGCGGAACATCGCCGAATCGATCACGCCGGGCGCCACGGCGTTGACCGTGATGCCATGACCGCCCAGTTCCAGCGCCCATGACCGGGTGAGCGCTTCGACCGCCGCCTTGCTCGCCGCGTAGACCGCCGTGCGCTCGCGCCCCAGCAGGGCCCGGCTCGCCATGTTGACGATGCGCCCGGCGCCGCGCCGCTTCATTCCCGCGACCACGGCCTGCGTGCACTGGATCGTCGCCATGACGTTGAGTTCCATCATGTCGCGCGCGCCGGCCAGCGAGATATCCTCGATCGCCTTGCGATCGGCCTTGCCGGCATTGTTGACGAGGTTGTCGACCTCGTGCTCGGCCAGGATGCGGGCCAGGGTATCGGCGGTTTCCGCCTCGTCGGTCAGGTCGGCGGCATAGAAGCTGCCGGCGAAGCCCTCAGGCCGGCCGCGCGCCAGCCCGATCACATGGTGGCCGCGCCGGGCCAGATAATCGCAGATCACCGTGCCGATCCCGCGGCTTGCTCCGGTGACGATGGTTGTCGGCATGATCCCCTCGCTGTGCTCGCTGCCTCTTCAGGGCAGGCGACCAGCCTAGCGCGGCCCGATCGCCAACACCAGCGTTGTTCTTTATGGAGAACAAAATTTTATATCAGAAACCTTATCTCAGTAGATGGTCCGCGACAGCTCGCGTCCCAGCGCGGTCAGGCTCTCACCCATGCGCACGATCTTGTCGTCGCCGTACTGGCCCAGGAACATGAAGGCGACGGCGGTGAAGGCGATCCGGCCGCCCGGCTCATAGACCGGGGCGGCAACGGTCTGGATGCCGGCGGCGAAATTGCCCCGGTCTGTCGCCCAGCCCACTTCGGTCGCGCGCTCGGCCTCTTCCCAGAAGGTCTCGAAGCTCAGCGGGCTGGCCCAGCGCAGCGACTTGAACTCTTTCTGCACTTGCCGCTTGGTCAGGCCAAGGTGCGTCGCCACCACCCGGCCGCTCGATCCCAGCAGCACGGGCAGGCGCTGCCCCTCGCGCATCACGATGCTGAGCGCGCTGGAACTGTGCTCGACGATGGTCAGCACCATGCGGTCGCTGCCCACGCGCCGCCACAGCGCCATCGTCACGCCGAATTCCTCCGCGAAATCGTGCAGCAAGGGCCGCGCCGCGCTCAGCCGCTCGCCCTGCTGCAGCGCGGTGCCGGCCAGCTTGCCCAGTTCCAGCCCGATGCCATAAGTCTTGGCGACATTGTCGAAGCTCACCATCCCTTCATGCGCCAGCGTGCGCAGGATGTTGAAGCAGGTGCTGGCATTGATCCCCAGGTGACGGGCGATCTGCGTGCTCGTCGCCGGCCGGCCCTCGGCGGCGAGGAAGCGCAGGATATTGATCGCGTTGCTCACCGGCTTGACCAGCGTCTTGACCTCGACTCGCCGAGCATCCGCCACTGTCGCGGCCCTGGCCTTGCGCGGTTCCCGCGCGGCGTTGCGCGTCACGCCTTTCGTCTCTCCGGCCGTGCTCATTCGACGAATCTCCGATCGCTGCCACGCCCCGCGCGGCCCGTGCGACGCGCCATTATTCCGAATGCCATTCCAATATCAATCACGCCGCGCGCCCGCGCGGGCAAAATTCCTTATTGACAACCTACTCATTTATTGTTGAGTATGCACTCAACAATAGAATGACGTTCGGGAGAGAGAACCAGGACGCGCCATGGCGCGCCCCTCCGCCCGCAACGCCGGGATGCGCAACAACGCGAGGTGGAGATGACTTTCGATACGATCCTGAGCAGGGGCACGCTCGTCGACGGGACCGGGACGCCCGGCCGTACCGAGGATATCGGCATCCAGAACGACCAGATCACCGCCATCGGCGACCTGTCCGGCGCCAGCGCCGCCGAAGTGGTCGATTGCACCGGCCGGATCGTCTCGCCCGGCTTCATCGACATCCACACGCATTACGATCCGCAGATCCTGTGGGACCCGGAACTGACGCCTTCGAGCTGGTTCGGCGTGACCACGGCGATCGTGGGCAATTGCGGCTTCACCATCGCGCCGATGCGCCCTTCGCGGCGCGAAACCTGCATCGAGATCCTCGGCAATGTCGAGGCGATGTCGGTCGACGCGCTGCATGAGGGGATTTCGTGGGAGTTCGAAAGCTTCGGCGAATATCTCGGCGCCATCGAAAAGCGCGGCCCGGCGCTGAACATCGGCGCCTTCGTGGGCCACACCGCGTTGCGCCTCTATGGGATGGACGACCCCCAGCGCGAGGCGAGCGATGACGAGGTGCGCGCGATGCGCGCCCAACTCGATGCGGCGATGGCCGATGGCGCCTGGGGCTTTTCCACCTCGAAGTCGCCCGCGCATGTCGGATCGAGCGGCCAGCCGGTGCCGAGCCGGATGGCCACCACCGACGAGATCCTCAAGCTGGGCGACGTGCTCGGCAGCGCGCGCGCGGGCGTGATCCAGGGGGTCTCGGGCCCCGGCCTCTCGATCGAGGATCTGGGCAAGCTGGCGCGCGACACCGGCCGCCCGGTGACATGGTGCTCGCTCCACCAGGGCGTCGATGGCGGCAAGCACTGGGAATATTCCGAAAGGACCGACCGGCAGCGGGCCGAGGGCGCGGACTTGTGGGCGCAGATGGGCTGCCTGCCGATCGTCAGCCAGTTCACGCTCGACTATCCCTATGTGCTGAACTCGGTCCCCGCGTTCGGCGCGATCTCCGGGCTGCCGCGCGCCGAGCGCATCGCCAGGCTGGGCGACCCCGCCTGGCAGCACGAGGCGCGCCGGCAAGTCGAGGAGAACATCGCCGGCCTGACCTACCAGATCCGCTGGGACCGCATGAGCGTGGCCGAAAGCACCGCGCATCCGGAGCTGCAAGGCATGACGATCGCCGAGATCGCGGGAGCGGGATCGCCGCTGCAGGCCATGTTCGAGATCGCCCGTGACGATGATTTCGCCACGCGCTTCAAGCTGATCATGTTCAACTACGATCAGGACGAGGTCGCCCGCCTGCTCGATCGCGATTCGACGATCCTGGGGCTGGGCGATGGCGGTGCCCATGCCAACCAGCTTTGCGACAGCTCCTTCCCGCTCCACCTGCTGGGCAGCTTCGTGCGCGAACGGGGCGATTTCCCGATCGAGAAAGCGGTCTGGCGGCTGACCGGCCATCCCGCCAAGGTCTTCGGCATCGCCCGGCGCGGCACGATCAAGCCCGGCCATTTCGCCGACATCTGCGTGTTCGATGCCGCCACCGTCGGCGAGACGCCCAGCACCCGCGTGTTCGATTTCCCGGCCGGCGCCGATCGCCTGATCAAGCGGCCCAGGGGGATCGACCACGTGATGGTGAACGGCGCCTTCATCCGCCGCGACGGCCAGAACATCGAAGGCACTCGCGCGGGCCGCCTGCTGCGCCCCTGACCCCCGTTTTTGCACAAGAGAACATACGTCCAAGGAGAAGACCCATGACCACCGGCTACATTGATTTCGACACCCACCTCTACGAACCGATCTCGGTCTGGAAGGACTATATCGACCCCAAGTTCCGCGACCGCGCGCCCGAATGGATCGAAAAGGACGGCAAGCTGATGCTGAACCTTGACGAGAAGCTGTTCCCCACCGCGCCCGGCCACGGCGGCTATGCCAAGATCTATGCCGAGGACGCGAAAGTCGATCGCAGCGGCAACGATCCGGTCAGCCGGCTCGGCTACATGGACGGCAAGGGCGGTGCCGACGTGCAAGTGATCTATCCCACGCTCGGCCTTGCCGGTTTTCCCAACTCGGTGCGCGATGCCGATCTCGCCGCCGCCTTCGCCCGCGCCTACAACCGCTATATCAGCGAATTCACCGCGACCGACCGCCGCCGCCTGAAGGGCACGATGCTGCTGCCCGCCAACCACCCCGAAGCGGCGGCCGAGGAAATGCGCTGGGCGCACAAGCACGCGGGGCTGAACCTGGCGGTGCTGACCCCCACCCCGCCCAACGACGTGCCGTGGAGCGCGCTGGAATACGATCCCATGTGGCAGGCCGCCGACGAACTGGGCATCACCGTGCTGTTCCACGAGACGACCGCCGGCTGCCCGTCCAACGCGATCGGCATCCATCGCTATCGCGCGAACTGGCCGATGCTCTATCTGTGCACCCACGTGCTCGAGGCGCAGCTCGCCTTCGCCGACATGATCCTGGGCGGCACGCTGGCCAAGTATCCAAACCTGCGCGTGGGCGCGGCCGAGGCGCATGTCCACTGGCTGCCCGGCTGGCTCGCGCTGATGGACCAGAACTTCGGCATGGGCACCAATATCTACAAGGACCAGTCCCTGTCCGAGCGCGAGCTGAAGATGAAGCCCAGCGAATACTTCCGCCGCCAGTGCGTGCTGGCCGCCTTTCCCGAAGACACGATGATCGCCGAAGCCATGGCCGCCGCGCCGGAATCGATCGTGATCTGTTCCGACTGGCCGCACCCGATCGCCGAGGAAGCCGCCGCCAACGGCATCCAGGCGATCGAGACGCGCGACGAGCTGACCGCCGCGCAGAAGCAGGCGCTGCTGGTCGGTAACGCGCAGCGTTTCCTCTAGGGACCATCAGGGCGCGGGCGCATCGCCGCCCGCGCCCGCCTTTTTCCCATGATCGACGAGGCTGCCCCCATCGCGGCGAGCGGCGGTCCCGCGCCGCTGCTCGCGCCGCTGCGCAACCGCCTGTTCGGCGCGCTGCTGGCCGCCAACCTGATCGCCAGCCTGGGCGCGGTGATCCAGTCGGTAAGCGCGTCCTGGCTGATGACCTCGCTCACCCATGCGCCGGGCATGATCGCGCTGGTGCAGACCGCCACGCTCCTGCCGCTGATGCTGTTCTCGCTGGCGACCGGCGCGGCGGCCGACGTGTTCGACGCGCGGCGGGTGATGCTTTGCGCGCAGCTCTTCATGGCGGCCGTCTCGGCGGCGCTGGTCGTGCTGCACGGGCAAGGCTGGGTCACGCCCTGGCTGCTGCTGGGCGCGACTTTCCTGCTCGGCATCGGCACCGCGCTGCACCAGCCCGCCTGGCAAGCCTCGATCGGCAAGCATGTGCCGCCGGCCGACCGCGCGGCGGCAGTCACCCTGTCCACCATCAGCTCGCAAGTCGCCCGCAGCGCCGGGCCGGCGCTGGGCGGCGTCGTGGTTTCGCTCGGCGGCCCGGCTCTCGGCTTTCTCGTCAATGCCGCGTCTTACCTGGGGCTTGTCGCGCTGCTGCTGCGCCAGCGCCCGCGCAGCGAGGCGGGCGTTCATCGCCAGCATTTCGCCACCGCCATCCGCTCCGGCGTGCAATATGCCGCCGCATCGCCGTCGCTGCGCGCCGTCCTGCCGCGCGCCGCCGCCTTCGGGCTTTGCGCGGGCGCGGTCTGGGGCCTGATGCCGCTGATCGCGCGCGATCTGATCGGCGGCGGCCCGGTGGTCTATGGCCTGCTGCTCGGCGCCTTCGGCCTCGGCTCGGTGACGAGCGGCGCTTTCGCCCCGCGCATCCGCCACCGCCTCACCGTCGAGGCGATCGTCCGCCTGGGCACCCTGGGGTTCGGCGCGGCATCGCTGCTGGCCGCGGGCATCGCCGCGCTCCTGCCCGCGCTGGCGCTGATGCTGGTCGCGGGCGCGGCCTGGGTGACGGCGCTGGCGACGATGAACGTCGCCGTGCACGCCGCGACGCCGCGCTGGGTCATGGGCCGGGCATTCGCTGCCTACCAGATGGCGCTGTTCGGCGGGCTGGCGACGGGCGCCTGGTTCTGGGGCGCGGTGGCCGACGCGGCCGGGCTGCGCTGGGCGCTGGCGGCGGCGGGCGCGGCCATGCTGGCAACGCTGCTGCTCGGCCTGCGATGGCCGATCACGGTCGCGGTCGATGCCGAGACGCACAGCGCCGGCGCGTCGGCCGATCCGCCGGTGCGCGTGTCGATCGCGCCGGACAGCGGCCCGGTGACGGTGATGATCGACTACGAGATCCCGCCCGAACGGGTCGACGCCTTTCTCGAAGCCATGGCCGAGCGCGAGCATATCCGCCGCCGCGACGGCGCGCGGCGCTGGGCGCTCCAGCAGGATCTGGCCGATCCCCGCCGCTGGGTGGAGCGGTTCGACAGCCCTCGCTGGAGCGAATACCTGCACTATCGCGGCCGCGCGACCACGGCCGACCAGCAGGCCGAAGCGCGCGTGCGGGCCCTGCACGCGGGCGACGAGCCGCCGCGCGTGCGCCGCTTCGTCCGCCGCCAGCCATCAGCACCGCGCCACGCCACGACGAGTGCTGACGCGCTCGGTTCCCACCCATCCTCGCGCGACGAAACCGCCGCCAGGGGCTGAAGCCGCGCTCTTCCCATCTCCCTTCATCCAGGCCATTTTCGATGCAGACCGCCCCGCCCCTTCCCCATTTCGATGAGCAGGCCCTGCGCGCCGACGTGCGCCAGTTCCTCGCCGATGAACGCGCGCGCGGCACCCTGCCGCGCTATGGCCATGCCTGGACGCATCACGACCGCGCCTTCTCCCGGCGCTGCGCGACGCACGGCTATGTGGCGATGACCTGGCCGCGCGCGCATGGCGGCTATGCCCGTTCCGCCGCCGAACGCTTCGTGGTCTGCGAGGAACTGCTCGCGGCCGGCGCGCCGCTTGGCGCGCACTGGATCGCCGACCGCCAGACCGGCCCGCAGATCCTGCGCCACGGCCGCGAGGCGGTGCAACGCGCGGTGCTGCCCGGCATCGCCGCCGGCGAGATCACGTGCGCGATCGGCATGAGCGAGCCCGACGCCGGCTCCGACCTTGCCGCCGTGCGCACGCGGGCGGAAAAGGTCGCGGGCGGCTGGCGGCTCGACGGGCGCAAGATCTGGACGACCAACGCACAGAACGCCGACTATATCGTCGTGCTGTGCCGCACCGATCCGCCCGAGGGCAAGGCGCGGCAAGCGGGCCTCTCGCAGCTGGTGGTTGACATGCGCGCCGCCGGGGTCAGCGTGCGGCCGCTCATGACGCTGCCGGGCACGCGCGAATTCAACGAAGTGCTGTTCGATGCGGTGTTCGTGCCGGACGACTGGCTGCTGGGCGAACGCGGCGCGGGCTGGCGGCTCGTGACGGAGGAACTGGCCTTCGAACGCAGCGGGCCGGACCGCTACCTCAGCAGCTTCGGCGTGCTGCGCGCGGCGCTCGATGCCCTGGGCCCCGCGCCCGACCGGGGCATGGCCCGGGCGATCGGCCGGATCGTCGCGCGCCTCGCGGCCGTGCGCGCCTTGTCGGTGGAAATTGCCGGGCTGCTCGATGCCGGCGCCTCGCCGCGCACCGAAGCCTCGATGATGAAGGAGCTGGGCACCACGCTGGAACAGGACATCGTCGAGCTGGCGCGCGAAGCCATCGCGCTGCGCCCCGGCCGGGGCACGGGCGCGATCGGCGAGGCGCTGGCCACGGCGATCCTTTCGGCTCCCTCGTTCAGCCTGCGCGGCGGCACGCGCGAGATCCTGCAAGGCATCGTCGCCCGGGAGCTGCTGCGATGAACGGCGATATCGCGCGATTGCTGCACGACAGCGCCGAACGCCTCGTCTCGCGCCTCGCGCCGGTGCCCGCGACCGACGCGGCCTGGGCCGAACGCTTGCCCGAACTCGACGCGGCGATCGCGGAAGCCGGGCTGCCGCTCGCGCTGGTGCCCGAGGCGCAGGGCGGGCTGGGGCTGGGCTGGGCCGAAGTCGCCGTATTGCCCCGACTCTGGGGCCGGCGCGCGGTGCCCCGGCCGATCATCGAGCCGCTGCTGGCCGCGCGGATCGTCCACGCCTGCGGGCTCGATCCGCAATGGCTGGGCGCGAGCGTCGCGGCTGAAGCCGATGGCCGGATCGACGCCGCCTGGTGGCCGGGCACTACCGGCCTGCTGGTGGTGGATCAGGCCGGGGTGCGCGGCTTTTCCGCCGTCGTGCCCAATGGCGCGGACCTGACCGGCCAGCCCCGCGCCTGCCCCGCCGGCACCGCGCCGGCCGTCGCCGCCGGGATGGCCGGCACCGCCGAACTGCTGGCCGGCGCACGGCTGCTGACGGTCGCGGCCATGCTCGGCGCGATGGAACAGGCGCGTGATCTCGCGCTCGATTATGCTCGCGTGCGCACCCAGTTCGGCAAACCGCTCGGCCAGTTCCAGGCGGTCCAACGCCTACTCACGCAAGCCGCATCCGAAGTGGAAGCCGTGCGCGCCATGCTCGCCGCCGCGCTCGACGCGCTGGACGCGAGCGATTGCCCGGAGTGGCTGGCGGCCGGCACCAAGGCCCGCGCCGGACAGGCGGCGACGGTGGTGGCCACGCACGCGCATCAGGTGCTGGGCGCGATCGGCTTTACCGAAGAGCACGAACTCCACCGCTCCACCCGGCGCCTGTGGTGCTGGCGCGACGATTGGGGGCGCGAGGCGGCCTGTGCCGAAGCGGTGGGTATCGCCGTGGCCCAGGCCGGCGGCGACGGGCTCTGGCCGCTGCTGACTGATCGACACCGCGAACGAAAGGACATCGCATGACCACCCCCCTGCTGACCGAACGCCATGGCCCGGTGACGCTGCTCACGCTGAGCGCGCCCATGCTGCGCAACGCGCTGTCGGACGCGATGATGCTGGCGCTGGCCGATGCGCTGCGCGAGGCCGACGCCGATCCAGCGGTCTGCTGCGTGGTGCTGACCGGCGATCCGGCGGGCAAGGCATTCAGCTCGGGCGGAAACCTGCGCGAGATGACCGAAGGCGCCAGCCGCATGTTCGATCCGGCGCCGGTGGTGGCGCAGGAAGGCTATCGCAGCCTCGTCCAGCAGATTCCACTGGCCTTCGAGGCGATCGACGTGCCGGTGATCGCGGCAGTGAACGGGCCGGCGATCGGCGCGGGGCTGGACATCACGACGATGTGCGACATCCGCCTCGCCTCTCCCGCCGCGCGTTTCGCCGAAAGCTTCGTCAAGGTCGGGCTGGTCTCGGGAGACGGCGGCGCCTGGTTCCTCCAGCGCGCGATCGGCTATGGCCGGGCGATCGAGCTGGCGCTCACTGCCGAGATGTTCGATGCCGATCAGGCACAGGCGATCGGACTGGTCTCACGCGTGGTGCCGGCCGAGGAACTCGTGCCCGAAGCGCTGGCGCTGGGCGCGCGCATCGCCGCCAACCCGCGCGAGGCGGTGCGGCTGACCAAGCGCCTGTTCCGCCACGGACGATCGGCGACGCTGCAGCAAAGCCTCGATCACGGCGCGGCCCTGCAGGCGATCGCCCAGACCACCGCCGACCATCGCGAGGCGGTGGCCGCGATGCTGGAAAAGCGCCCGCCGCGCCTGACCGGGCGCTGAGGCGGCGCCCGGCCCGGACGCCTTACAGCGTCCGGGCGATGATCTCGCGCATGATCTCCGAGCTGCCCGCATAGATGCGCATGACCCGCGCATCCACCCAGGCGCGGCCGACGACATATTCGCTCATGTAGCCATAGCCGCCATGGAGCTGGAGGAACTCGTCGATCAGCCGTCCTTGCATCTCGGCGCCCATCAGCTTGACCATGGCCGCCAGTTCCGGTGTCAGCTCGCCGCGCAAGTGCCGGGCCAGGCAATCGTCGACGAAGACGCGCAGCATCGTGCCTTGCGCCTTGGCGTCGGCCAGCTTGAAGCGCGTGTTCTGGAAATCGAACACACTCTGGCCGAACGCCTTGCGCTCCCGCGTGTAGGCGATCGTGCGTTCGAGCATCGCCTCGATCGAGGCGGCGGCGCGGATGCCGACGACGAGCCGCTCCTGCGCCAGCTCGCTCATCAGATAGGTGTAGCCCTTGTTCTCCTCGCCCAGCAGATGGCTGGCGGGCACGCGCACGTCGTCGAAGAACAGCTCGGCGGTATCCTGCGCATGGAGGCCGATCTTGTCGAGGTTGCGCCCCTTGGTGAAGCCGGGCGTGCCTTCTTCCACCAGGATCAGCGAGACGCCCTTGCGCCCGGCATCGGGATCGGTCTTGACCGCCACCACCACCAGGCCGCTGTTCTGGCCATTGGTGATGAAGGTCTTGCTGCCGTTGATCACATAGCCATCGCCGTCGCGCCGCGCGGTGGCGCGCAGGGCCTTGAGGTCGCTGCCGATGCCCGGCTCGGTCAGCGCCAGCGCGCCGATCCGCTCGCCGGCGGCGAGCAGCGGCAGCCAGTGGCGCTTCGCCTCCTCGCTGCCATAGCGCAGGACATAGGGTGCCATGATGTCGGAGTGCAGCGTGAAGCCCACGCCGGTGGCGTTCACCCGCGCCAGTTCCTCGATGATCACGGCGGAGAAGCCGAAATCGCCGCCGCCGCCGCCGTATTCCTCGGGGATCAGCGGGCAGAGCAGGCCCAGCGCGCCCGCCTTGCGCCACAACTCGCGCGGGACGATGCCGTCCTTTTCCCACTGGTCGTGATGGGGGACGATCTCGGCCTCGACGAAGCGGCGGACCTGATCGCGGAACAGCTCGTGCTCCTCGGAAAGAACCGTGCGCGCCATCGCCGTCAGCCGATCCGTTCGATCACGGTGGCCGTGCCCAGCCCGCCCGCGCAGCAGATCGACTGCAGGCCGAAGCGCGCGTCGCGCCGCTCCAACTCGTGCAGCAGCGTCGTCATGATCCGCGCGCCGGTTGCGCCGAGCGGATGGCCCAGCGCGATCGCCCCGCCATTGACGTTGAGCTTGGCATGATCGACCCCGATCTCCCGCATCCAGACGAGCGGCACCGAGGCGAACGCCTCGTTGACCTCGAACAGGTCGATATCGTCGCGCTCCAGCCCGGCCTTGGCAAGCACGCGGCGCGTCGCCTCGATCGGGCCCAGCAGCATCAGCGTCGGGTCCGCGCCCACCGTCGTCACCGCGCGGATGCGGGCGCGGGGCCTGAGGCCGCGCGCCAGCGCATCCTGCTCGCGCATCAGCAGCAGCGCCGCCGCGCCATCGCAGATCTGCGAGCTGTTGCCGGCGGTGACGCGGCCCTGCTCGCGAAAGCTGGGCTTGAGCGTGGCCAGCTTCTCGCGGCTGGTGTCGCGGCGAATGGTCTCGTCGGCGTCCAGCACGCCGTCCGCGCCATGCGCGTCGTGCTGGCGCCAGGCGGCGATGTCCACCGGCACGATCTCGCGCTCGAACCAGCCCGCGTCGGCCGCCACGGCGGCGCGGCGGTGGCTCTCGATCGCGTAGTCGTCGAAATCGTCGCGCGTGAGGCCCCACTTGTCGGCGATCAGTTCGGCCGCCTCGCCTTGCGAGACTTGCGGAAAGCGATCGAGCAGCGCCCAGCCAAAGGCCTCGCCATAGATCTCGCGGTTGCCGCCCATGCGCACGCGCGACATGTTCTCGGCACCGCCCACCGCGACGACATCGAACGCGCCGGCCGCCACTTCGCCAACGCCGGTGTGCAGCGCCGCCTCGGACGAGCCGCACTTGCGGTCCACCGTCATCCCCGGAATGCTCTCGGGCCAGCCGGCCGAGAGCAGCGCGGTGCGCGCGACATTGGCGCATTGCTCACCCACCTGGGTGACGCAGCCGAACACGACGTCCTCCACTTGCGCGGGATCGATCCCCGCGCGCTCGACCACGGCGTTGAGCACGATCGCGCCAAGGTGGTCGGCGCGCACGTCGGCCAGGCTGCCGCGCACGCGGCCGATCGGCGTGCGCGCGGCTTCAACGATGACAATGTCGGTCACAGATAGCTTCCCTTCAGCCCGGAGCCGGCGATCTTGCGCCCCTCCTCGTCATAGCGATAGACGCCCGCGCCGGCCTTGCGCCCGATGCGGCCGGCCTTGACCATCTTGAGGATCAGCGGACAGGGCCGGAACTTGTCACCCAGCACGCCGTGCAGGTATTGCAGCACTTTCAGGCGGGTATCCCAGCCGGTCAGGTCGCCCAGCTCCAGCGGGCCCATCGGGTGGTTGAAGCCCAGCCGCAGCGCGGTGTCGATATCCTCGGCGCTGGCCACGCCTTCGGACAGCATCCACATGGCCTCGTTGCCGAGCATCGCCGACATGCGGCTGGTGGTGAGGCCGGGCGAATCGTTGACCGCGATCACCGCCTTGCCCACCGCCTCGCCATAGGCGCGCGCGCGGGCCAGCGTCTCGGGCGAGGTGGCCAGGCCGACGACCAGTTCCAGCAGCTTCATCTTGTGGACCGGATTGAAGAAATGCATCCCCACCACGCGCGCGGGATCGGCGCAGGCGCCCGCGATCTCGGTGACGCTGAGCGCCGAGGTGTTCGTGCCGATGATCGCATGGGCCGGCAGCGCCGGATCGACCTCGCGCAGGATGTCGAGCTTGACCGGCAGCAGCTCGGTCGCCGTCTCGATCAGCAGGTCGGCGCCTTCGGCCGAGGCGGCCAGCGCGGTGGAGGTGGAAAGCGCTGCGCGCGTCGCCTCGCCGGCTTCCAGCGTCACCTTGCCCAGCTTGATGCCGCCGGCGATGATCTCGTCGATCTTGCCCTTCGCCTTCTCGAGCGCGGCGGCATCGATATCCACCAGCGTCACGCGATGACCGGCCGAGGCGAAGGCATGGGCAATGCCATGCCCCATCAGCCCCGCGCCGACCACAACCACCTTGTTGCCCACTTCCGTCATTCCTTCGATCCTGTCAGGTAAGAGCGCCGATCAGCGCCCGGTGAAACTCGCCGCGCGCTTCTCGCGGAAGGCGGCGGCCGCCTCGACGCGGTCCTCGCCGGTCAGCAACAGCCCGAACAGCGCGCGTTCGAGCCGATAGCCCGCAGCGCCCGTGCCCGAGGCGAGCGCCGCTTCCTTGACGAAGGCGAGCGCGTTGGGCGATCCGGCGGCCAGCGCCTGGCACAGCCGCATCGCCTCGTCGAACAGGCTGGCCCCATCGGGCGCGAGCCGCGTCACCAGGCCGATGCGCAGCGCTTCGGCCGCGTCGATCCGGTCGCCGGTCAGCAGCAGGTCGAGCGCGCGGCCCAGCCCCAGAACCTGCACCAGCCGCTGCGTGCCGCCGCCGCCGGGGATCAGCCCCAGCCGGACCTCGGGCAAGGCGAAGCGCGCATCGGGCGCGGCCACGCGGATATCGCAGGCCAGCGCCAGTTCCAGCCCGCCGCCCATGCAGGCGCCGTGCAGCGCCGCGATCACCGGCTTGCGCACGGCCGCCACCGCCTCGATCCACGGCCCCAGGCTGAGCCGGCGGTGCGCCTCCAGCGCGGTTTCGCCGCCCCGCTCCTCCTTGACGTCGGCCCCGGCGCAGAAACCGCGCGCGCCTTCGCCGCGCAGCAGGATCACGCGCGTCTCAGGATCGCGGTCCTGCTCGGCCAGGATCGCCGGAAGGCCATGGCGGATGGCATCGTTGACCGCGTTGATCTGGTCCGGGCGATCGAGCGTGACGCAGCAGACGGCACCGATCTTCTCGCAGCGGACAGCAGCCTCGCCCGTGCTCATTTTATTCTCCTGTCAGAAAGATATACTGCCACTAGATCACGGAGCCGCCGGGATGCAATACGATTCTGAATATCGTATGATATTCCGATTATCGAATGGATGGCGCTCACCCCGGTCATGCCGCGTCTCCGCGGTCTGGCGCTCCGACGATGGCGATGAAGGTGCGGCGGCCGACCAGCGCCAGCGTGCCGCCCAGCACCGCCACGAAGATCAGCGTGGTCAGCAGTCCGCCGCCCAGGCTGTCCTGCCCGGTGAACACATGATCGGACAGCAGGCCGACGATCACCGGGCCGATGCCGATCGAGATGCTGGTGTAGCAAGCCACGAACAGCGCCATGACGATGCCGCGATTCTCGGGCGGAGACAGCAATTGCGTGCCCATCCAGCCCGGCGCGTTGGCGAAGGCCATGACGAATTGCAGCGTGGCATAGCCGGCGATGGCCAGGCGCACGTCGCCGGCCAGGCAGAACAGCAGCGCCGGCGGAATGCCCAGCCACAGCACCGCCCCCACCAGCAGCGGCGGCCCGCCGCGCACGCCCATCAGCGTCAGCCGGTCGAGCAGCCAGCCGCCCAGCAGGTTGCCGGTGGGGCCCGTCACCACCGCCACGGTGCCCAGCACCAGCCCGGCCTGCGCGGCGCTCAAGCCGTGCTCGCGCACGAACAGGCTCAGCGCCCAGGCCGAAAGCGCCCAGATCACCGTCGCGACCATGGTGAACGAGGAAAAGTGGAAGAAATAGGCCCGCGCGCGGGGCTTCATCGCCCGCAGCGTATCGATGATCCGCAACTGCGGCGCCTGATCGCCGCGCCGGGGCTCCTTGAGCAGAAGCAGCAGCACCACCAGCGGCAGCCCCGGCAGCCCCGCCAGCAGGAACACGCCGCGCCAGGGCGAAAGGTGCTCGCCCAGCAGGGTGATCCCGCCCATGGCCGCGAAAGCGGTCAGCAGCGGGCCGCCGATCAGCAGCGCCGCCGCCCGCCCCTGCCCGCCGCCGGTCGCGAAGATCGCGGTCGCGCGCGCGATCAGGTGGCCCGGCATGATCGCCATCAGCAGCGACATGCCCGCCGGCACCAGGCAGGCCTCGCCAATGCCCACCAGCATCCGCAGCAGGAAGAAGCTTTCGAACGAGGTCGAAAAAGCGGTGACGACCGTGGCGAAAGTCCACAGCGAAAGGCCGGCCGCGATCAGGTTCTTGCGGTTCACCCGATCGGCAAGCTGGCCCAGCGGCAGGCTGATCACGCTGTAGAGCAGGGCAAAGCCGCTGCCGTAAAGCAGCCCGAGCTGGGTGTCGCTCAATTGCAGCTCGGCCTTCACGTCCACCAGCACCACACCCAGCAGATGGCGATCGACCAGCGACATCAGGTGCGTGAACGACAGCAGCAGCGTGACATACCAGGGATAGAGCCCGGCCCAGGACCAGCCTTGGCGCCGGCCGCCCGCCGCATGGGGCACGGGGCTATGAATCACGGTCATCTCTCCTCAAGGCCTTTCGTTTTTCGCCATTCTCGAAGCGGCGGCTCCACAGCACCTGGACTGGATCATTTCATTCTATTGACAGAACGTCAATCTGTAATACGAATGATTTCGCAAGCCGGCACATTCGCCCGGCACCCCGCGAAGAGGACGAAAATGGCCAGGATCACTTACATCGAATTCAACGGCACCGCGCACCAGGTGGAGGTCGAGCCGGGCACCTCGGTGATGCGCGGCGCGGTCGACAACGGCATTCCGGGGATCGACGGCGATTGCGGCGGCGGCTGCGCCTGCGCGACGTGCCACGTCTATGTCGATGCAGGCTGGATGCAATTGCTTGGCCAGCGCGCCGAGATCGAGGAAGACCTGCTGGGCTTCGCGCAGGACGTGCGGCCCCAATCGCGGCTTTCCTGCCAGATCGAGGTGACGCCCGAGCTTGACGGCCTGGTCGTGACCATGCCCGAAACGCAGTCCTAGCCGCCGCATGGGCCGGGCCTCAATTCGCGTTGAAGCCCGGCGCCTTGTCGAAGATGATCAGGATCCTGGCATCCTCCAGCACTTCGTAGCCATAGAGCACGCCGGCCTCGACATAGCTGAGCGTGCCCGCGCCATAGACGCTGGGCTGCTTGCCCTTCTCGCGCCATTCGATCGTGCCTTCGATGACGAATTCGGTGCGATTGGCCGAATGGCGATGGAAGGGCACGACATCGCCCTTCTTCTGCACCTTGTAGAACACCCAGGGCCCCTCGCCCTCGCCGTCGAGCCGGCCGAGGAACTTGGTGATCGTGTTGGGCTGGCTCAGCACGCGCGGCGCATTGGCGACGCCGGGTATGTGCCGCTTTCCGTCAGGCCCATCCTGGTTGAGATTGGGCCGGTCCTGTTCGTTGACCAGAAATGTTTCGGACATCTCGCTCTCCTTGCTGCAAATCGCCCCGGTCAGGGACCGGCCACGTCGAGGTAATGGGCGCCGCCATCGCCGGCCCGTTCTTGCGCGGTGGGCGCGCGCAGGGCGGCCCATCCTCCGGGTGGAGCGGGCGGCAGCGAGCGCAGGAAATCGGCTTCCTCCATCGGCGGCGTGCGGCCCTGGCGCGTCACGCCGATGCGTTCGCTGTGCTCGGCGCGGAAATTGACGAAGGCCAGCGAGGGCGAGCCCGCCGCGAAGGAATAGACGGTGTTCGCATCGATCGCGAGCGCCGTGCCGGCCGGATGGCTGCGCGTGCCCACGCGCATCTCGCCATCCAGCACCAGGATGATCTCGTCCGTGGTGTGCAAGTGCGGCACGCCCTTGTGCCCTTCGGGAAAATCGGTGCGGTGGAACCACGCGTCGGACGCCGGATCGCGGGAATCGTGGAAGATGCGGTAAAGCATCCCCGTGCGCTGGTCCCAGCCCTGGGGCGAACCGTCGGGTACGAAGCCGGCCGTGCCGCCCGGCCCGGCGGGGCGGACCGGATGATCCTGGCGCCGGTGGAAATGGGCAATCGTCGCGCCGCCCACCGCGCGCAGCAGCGCCTTGGCCCCATGCGCGACCAGCGCGCTGCCGCCCCGCGCGATCCAGGCGGCGTCGTTTTGCGCGGCACTGTCGAGCGCGCCGTCCAGCACGAAGAACAGGTGATCCACCGGCGCATCGGCCAGCGCGATCGAGGCCCCATCGGGCATACGATGCACCCACAGGGCCAAGGGGCGGTCCGGCCCGCCGATCACCGCTTCGCTGCGCAGCGCGCCTTGCGCGCGGATGCCGGCCAGGGCCGGGAATTCCCCCGGCGGGGTCGCGCCGATCCGCGCCGTCACAACCTTGCCCATCTTCAGCCTCGCCGGGTCCGGCCGGCAGGCACCCGCGCCCGCCGGCCGTGCCATCAGAAGTTGACGTCCACGATCACGCCATAGGTGCGCGGCGGCGCCAGCAGCGTCACGTCACCGCTCAACCCGGCGTCACGCAGCACCAGCGCGTATTTCTGATCGCCGATGTTCTTGGCGAAAGCGCTGATCTTGAAGCTCTCGCTGGAAGGCCCGAAGCCGATCTGGGCGTTGAACACCTGATAGGACGGCTGCTTCAGCCGGTTGCCGAAATCGCCATAGAAGCCCGACGAGAAGAAGGCGTTGCCCGAAAGGTAGATCTTTCCCGGCCCGATATCGCGCTCATACTGCGCGGCGATGCTGGCGGTGAAATCGGGGATGCGGATCAGGCGGTTGCCGCTCGCGTCCCCCGGCGCCTGGGTATTGCCGTTGCCAGCGGGCTTGGGCGCGGTGATCAGCGCGTTGGGGAAATCGGTGTAGCGATCGTGCGTATAGGCCATGCCGATCTGCGCGGTCAGGCCGGGCGCCGGCCGCAGGCGCAATTCGCCCTCGACACCATAGATGCGCGCCGATGCGGCGTTCAGCACTTGCGTCGCGCTGATCCCGGCGGTGGTGATCGACGCGGCGACCTGGCTGTCCTTGTAATTGCTGTAATAGGCCGAAAGGTCGAGCGAGGCGAAGGACGAGAGCCGCAGCTTCGTGCCCACTTCATAGGAATCGATCTTTTCCTGATCGAACGGCACCACTTCGCCCAGGCTGTTGGTCGAATTGGAATTGTTGGTGTTGTAACCGCCCGACTTGAAGCCCTTGTTGTAGGACGCATAGATGTTCACGTCCGGGTTGGGGCTGTAGCGCAGCGCGATGCGCGGCGTCAGCGCCTGCCACTTCTTGCGGCCGGCGACCGGCGCCTTGTTCGGCGCGCCGAAGGTGCCGCGAAGCTGCTTGCGTTCATAGCTGTAACGCGCGCCGACCACGCCTTCGAGCTGCGGCGTTATCGCATAAGTCAGCTCGCCGAACGCGGAATAGGCCGTGCTCTTGACCTTGTTGCGCACATTGACCGAGCCATTGGCGATCACCGGATTGTTGCGCGAATCCTCGGACGCGGCCATCGCGCCGACGATCCACGACAGCGGCCCGTCCGATTGGGAGGACAGGTTGAATTCCTGGCTCATCGATTCTTCGGAAGCATAGCGGATGTTGCGATTGGTCGGCAGCGGGCTGTAGTCGGTGTCCGAATCCGCGACCGAGGTGATCTTGCGATAGCTGCTGAGGCTGACCAGATCGACGCCGCCCAGATCGAAATCGCCCCGGATGAAAGCGCCGCCCTGCTTGTTGTGATACGTCGGGTCGAACGTCAGCGAGGTTTCGTAAGGCTTGGTCGCGATCGTATAGCCGGGCACGCCCACGGCCACGCTGTTGCCCTTGTAGGGCTGCGGCAGCCAGCCGATCGGATTGTTGAAATAGCTGTAGTCGGCGCCGATCTGGATCTCGGCATTGTCGCCGGGCTTGATCAGCACTTTGCCGCGCACCGCGAAAGTGCGGTTCTTGCCGGCCTTGTCGTTGCCGGTGGTGATGTTGGTGTAGTAACCGTCATCGGCCTTGTACATCGCCGAGACGTTGAAGGCGATGTCATCGGTGATCGGCCCGGTGAGATAGCCCTTGGCCAGCCGGGTATCGAGATTGCCATAGCTGACGGTGGCATTGCCGCCCCAGTCGAACGAGGGCTTCTTGGTCGTCACCAGGATCGCGCCACCCGTGGCGTTGCGCCCATAGAGCGTGCCTTGCGGCCCCTTCAGCGTCTCGATCCGTTCTATCCCGAGAAAGTCGAAGTTATAGGCGTCCTGCGCGGTGATGTAGATGCCATCGATATAGAGCGCGACGTTGGCGGGATTGCCCACGCCCACCACTTGCGTGGTCACGCCGCGGATCGCCGGCTGCGAATAGCTGCCCAGCGAGACCACCTGCACCGCCGGCACGAGCTGGCCGAATTCGAGCGAGTTGGTGATATTGGCCGATGCCAGCGAATCCGCCGAGGTGACGTTGATCGTCGCGGGCACGTCGCCCAGCTGCTCGGACCGGCGCTGCGCGGTGACGACGATGTCGCCCCCTCCGCCGGCCGCCGGGGCATCGGCGGAAACCGCCTGCGGCGCCGCTGCCGGCTGATCGGCGGCCGCGTCGTTCGTCTCGGCGCGTGCCTGCGCGGCCAGCGTCGCCACGGCGATCGCCATCATGGACGCAAGCCCGGTTCTCATCTTCATCACAGTCCTCTCCCCTTTTATCGTTCTAAGGACAGCCGCGACCCGAATGCGGCCACTTCATGGTACCTGCCCTTTGATCCCAAACTTCCAGATATCTTATTGGCGGTTTCGCGGTTGGACCGGGCGCTCGACCAGCCGTTGAAATTGATGAGCACCCATTCAACAGTGCCGGCGTAGCATGACGAATCTATTCCGTATAGAGTTTTCTGTTCCTAAATCAGAATTTCCTGAGCGGGTGGACGAACCGCCGATTTGCGCTGCCCGCGCAAACTGGTCTAGGCTGGCGAAGTGAACGCATCCGATGGCCACACCCCCGCTAATGCCGCAACCGCCAGTGTCACCGCCGGCCGGCGGCGGCTTTCGCCCGAGCAGCGGCGGCACCTGATCCTGGAAGCGGCGGCGGACTTCTTCGCCGAATTCGGCTTCGACGCGCAGATGACCGACCTGGCGCAGCGCATCGGCATCTCGCACAGCCTGATCTTCCGCTATTTCCCCACCAAGCTGACACTGATCGAGGCGGTCTACGATCATGTGCACTTGCAGCTATGGGCGCGCGTCTGGGGGGATTCGCTGGAGGATCGCGGGCGCCCGCTGGCCCGGCGGATCGAGGATTTCCTGCTTGCCTATCTGGAAGCGGTGGACAATCCGCGCTGGGTGCGCATCGGCCTCTACGCGGGCCTGGGCCACATTACTATCGAGAACAAGCGCCTGCTCACCGGCCACGTCGCCGCCGCCATGGACCGCATCATCGGCGCGGTGGAAGAAGAATACGGCCACTCCATCGCCACCACGCCCTCGCTCCGGCAGGAACTGGGCTGGCACCTCTATTCGTCACTGATCTTCTGGCTGATGCGCAAATACGTGCTCGACCGGCCGCACGAGGAAGACAAGCAGGCCTTCGTCGCGCTGATCGTGCGCAACTTCCTGAACGGGCTGCAACCGGGCGAAACCCCGGACCCTACGTCCTGACAGCATAGCGGCGGTGACGCAGGCGCCATCACGGCCCTGCAGCCCGCCGGCATAGGCGGGCTCTCTTCCTGTCCCGCAGACACCCGCGCCGCCGCCTCCCCAATGGAGGCGGCGGCGCCTGGTATTCGCGATCTGGAATGAATGGCGCGCCCGGAACGATTCGAACGTCCGACCCTCAGATTCGTAGTCCATTATCCTATATTCCGCATTTTTCCATAAATATCTATTTTTCAATGATTTGCAGCGTTCGACGGTCCGCATTGTTCCCTATTCGTTCGATAGTATTTGCCTCCATTTGTTACCTAAGGTAACAGATGGCATACGCTCCGAGCGAGGAATCTACAGATGGCAGGCAAACTGACCGATGCGAAACTTCAGGCGCTGAAAGCCCCTGAAAAAGGGCAGGTCGAACACAGCGATAGCGACGTTCCTGGCCTCCGCGTGCGAGTAGGCGCGTCCGGCGCTAAAACCTTCATCCTCCGCAAGCGTGTGGGGGAGAAGATCCACAACATCACCGTGGGTCGCTACGGCCCCCGGTTTGGACTGGCGGATGCTCGGAAAAAGGCACGGTCGATTATCAGTGACCTGGAGGCAGGAAAGGCAGCGCCAGCTCCGGCGCGCGTCTCGAGCGCGAAGACGGGCACAATTCGCTCGATGATGCCCGCTTATCTGCGCAGCAAAGAGAAGCTACGGTCTGCGCACGATCTCAAAAGCGTCGTCAATAAGTACATATTGCCGGGCCTAGGCGATCGCTTCGCTGATAGCGTCACCCGAGGTGAGATCAGCAAGTTCATCGCTGAGATTGCCGAAACTCGTCCGACACGCGCGCGAAACGTCCTTGCTCAATTGTCGGCTTTCTACAGCTGGGCCCTGCCGCAACTCGACAACCTCCCCTCCAACCCGTGCCGCGACGCAGGCCGTCCTCCGAAACCCGCTGCCCGCGATCGGGTGCTGACTGATCCCGAACTGGCGGGCCTGTGGCGGGTTGCTGAGGGGGAGGCATTGCCCTGGGGCCCGGCACTGAAACTCTTGATGCTGACCGGCACGCGGCGAAGCGAAGTTTTCGAAGCCGATTGGTCCGAATTCGACCTCAAGGCCAAGGAGTGGACGATACCGGCCGAGAGGGCAAAGAATGGGCTTCCACACATCGTGCCCCTGTCTGCGGACGCCATTTCCTTGCTCAAGACCATCCCTGCAAGCGACGACAGTCCGAAACTGTTTCCCGCCATGGGAAATCCGGAGAATGGCGCAAGCGGACACAGCCGCGCCCTGAAGAGATTTCGGAAGTCGCTCAACGAGGGCTTGCGGCGTGAACTCGCCGAGCGATGGACCCTTCACGATATTCGCCGCACCGTGGCGACCGGGCTGCAGCGCTTGGGCGTGCGATTCGAAGTGACCGAGGCCGTTCTCAATCACATCAGCGGCGCCAAGGGCGGGATCGCTGGCGTATATCAGCGACACGATTGGAAAGCCGAAAAGCGCAGTGCGCTGGACGCCTGGGCGAAGCACCTCGCCGGCCTCGTCCGCAAGAATGATAACGGTTCAGCGAAGAAAGCCAAAGCTTCGCAGGCAAAGGTCCGATCGCGGACGACGTCAAAGCGTCTCGACCGCCAGGATGCGCTTCAAGGCGCCTGAACGACCTCGTCGATCCAGGCGTCGATTTCGGCTTCGACCCAGACCGCGCATTTAGGCCCGAGCGACCGCGAGCGCGGAAAGGTGCCATCGCTCATGCGCTGATAGATCGCCGATCGCTTGAGGCCGACCCGTGCCATGACCTCCGGAAGACGCAACAATCGGGCGGGAGAAGACGATGGTCGCGACGAGCTGATGTCATTCAAATTGAGCGTCGGCACGGATGATTCCTTTTGCAGAGACTTGGTCCCCTCCAAGTTTTGCTGCGATTATCGGCCGAGTGTCGCGGCGAAGTCGCGATCGGTGAACTCATCGATGTGCTTGGACAGCATGCGAGCTACGAGTTGAGACGTGCCGTTTGCCCAACGCGGGCGCAAATCGGCAACGCGGCGCCCCAGCGTCCGGTCGAGGTGCATCGGGAGTACGGCGAGGAACTCCTCGAGAAACTGCCCCATTTCGTTGCGCATCCACTGGCAAGCGAGGTCTTCCTGACCCGCCATTGTGAGAAGCAGCGTCGCTTTGGGATAGGCCCCGCATGTCGTAAGAATCTGCGTAGCCTCGTCGACTGCTATCGGCCTTTCACCGCGCATCACCCGTTGCAGCGTCTCGCGGTGCATGCCTGCCTCGCGCGCCACTTGATGGCGAGGCTTACCCGAACCCTCGACGGCAAAGGTAAGTGCCCGAGCAACGCCCGGATTGGTGCATTCAACATCGCGCACAAGCGCCTCCTGTCTGATCAACTTGGTTGAGTCGCAGAGATATGCGTGAGGAACGCCTGTAGGAAAGCGAAAAGAACATTAGCGGAACATCTCGTTTGTGAGTGGCCCTAAACGAGACGAACGAAAGACGGAGATCTCCGACTGATTCGCCTGATTCTCGCGACGGTTGTGCCGCTCTAACCCGCACTAATCCGCGATATTTTCCGACCGCGAATAGTTAGTTCCGTCCGTAAGCGTCCTTCTTTTCACCTGCCGCCGGTTCCTCATTTCCTACGACCATTTCCTAGACGCATTGAGATCGGGCAGCGGCGAAACGGCGCTGCGATCCTCAGACTCGGAGCCTCTCAATGCAGTCCCTTCTCCTCCCCCGCCGTTCCCGCGCCGATCGCCTCGCCAAGGCCGCTGGCATCGCCATCCCCGTCGCTGTCGCCGCGCTCATGGCGAGCGCCGCCTACGCCGGCGCCGATGCGACCTTCACCCCGGCCCTCACGAAGTTCACCGACTTCTTGGAAGGCTCGGGCGGCAAGATCATCACCGTCCTCAGCCTCGCCGGCGGCCTCATCGGTCTCGCGTCGGGCCGCTTCTCGCTCGGCCAGGTAGCCGTTCCGGTCGGCGTCGGCATCGGTGTCGGTACGGGTGTCCCGATCGTCACCTCGGTCGTGACAGCGATCATCTGACGAACGGGCACGGGAAGGCGCGTCGCCATGACGGACCCTTACATCATCCCTCGCCGGCTCGACGATCCGGAGTTGATCGGCTTCTGGACCATCGACGAGTTCGCCGGGATGATCGTCCCCTTCGCTTGGGGAATTCTCAGCCAGCATATCCTTATCGGCATTGCGTTGTCATTTGGCGCCTGGTTCGCGCTGCGAAAGGCAAAAGCAGGGCGCGCCAGCTCTTGGGTCGCTCACGCCGCATACTGGTATCTGCCGGCCGGGTTTCTGGGTCTCAAGGCGACGCCGCCTTCCCATTGCCGACTTTTGGCCGGTTGAGGGGAGCCTCCCATGTTTTCCGACATATCTCACGCCCGGCAGCAATCACTGCTGCGCCAGCGCAACGCCTTTGCGATCACGAGCGCGTGCCTTGGCGTCGCCCTGGTCGTCGCCACGACGCTGGCCGCCACGCGCGACAGCGAGGTCGTGCTGCTGCCGACGCTCACGAAGCGCATGACGGTCAGCACAGCCGGCATCCAGGCGGACTACCTCGAGCTCGTCACCCGCGACACCGCGCTCATGCTGCTTAACCGCAGTCCCGAGGCGCTCGACTACTGGATGGAGGAAGTTCTCCGTCTCGCCGACCCCGCCCACTTCGGCCAGCTCAAGGCCGAGCTCGTGCGGATCGTGGAGGAGCAGCGCGGCTCCGACGTGACCCAGGCCTTCGTGATCAAGTCGATGACGGTCGATCCCAAGGCGCTGACGTCCGAAGTATCGGGAACGCTCAAGACGTTCGTCGGCGCGCAAGTGATCGCCAGCGACGAGCGCCGGTTCCGCTTCTCCTGGACCTATCGCGGCCTGCGGCTCGCTCTGTCGGGCTTCGCGCAGCTGCCGCCCGCAGACAAGAACAAGGAGGCCAAGTGATGGCTGATCAAATGAACCTGCGATGGCGCGCGGCGATGTTGCTGAGCGTCTCGATGCTCGCCAGCGTCGCGACGCCGGCGCTCGCCGACCAGTTCAAGCAGGCCGCGGACGGATCGGCGATCGAGTGCGATGTCTCGTCGCGCGAACTGACGCGCTTCGCCCTCGTGAACGACCAGTTCGCGAGCGTCTCGAAGATTTCGAGCGGCACGCCGTACAACGACTTCGCGGTAACCAATGAGCCGCTGCGCGGAGATATCTACGTCTCGGTCCCGGAGACCTTCGCCGCCCGGTCGATCAGCTTCTTCGCGACCACCAAGAAGGGCTACGTCTACAAGGTCGGCTGCCGGATCGAGAACATCCCGGCCGCGCAGATCTTCATCACCAATCCCGCCATTGCCCATAATGACGCGGCTGCCTGGGAAAGCGAGACGCCGCTCTCGACCACCGCGGTGCGTCTCATCCAGGCGATGGCGAACGACGGCACCGTGGAAGGCTTCGAGGTTCGGCAATCGTCCGCCGTGCCGACGCGCGTCGGCGATCTCGAAGTCCAGCTCATCGCCGAGTATCGCGGCGCAAGCCTCGAAGGGAAGGTCATCCGCGTCGGCAATCGCGGCTCGAAGCGGCGCACCGTCGCGGAGAGCGAGCTTTCGCCCAAGAATGCCTTGGCCGTGGCAATCGCCAATCCCGTTCTCGAGCCCGGCGCCAGCACGACCGTCTTCGTGGTCGGCGCCAATGGGGAGAATCCCAATGACTGAGCAAACCCGCAGCCAAGCCCCGTTGCAGGCGGAACCAGCTGCTGCGTCCGAACTGACCGCGCTCAACTTGCGGACGGCGAGGCGTCAGAAGCTGCTGATGGGAACGGTGGGTGCCGTCCTCTTGTGCGGCGGCGCCTGGTTCATCCTCGGCGGGGATGACAAGCCCAACTCCGGCGATCCGGACGCGGCGCAAACGATCGACACCGCGGGGCTGGTCAACCGAGACCTGTCGCAACGCGAGTTCGTCGCGACCTATGGCAACCGGCTCGACGCGGTCACCCGAGAACAGAAGGCGCTGAAGGACGCCCAGCTTCCCCGATCAGAGGTCGAGGCGCAGCTCGCTGCCCTGAAGACCGAGAACCAGGCGATGCGGGTGGACGGCCAAGCCGCGATCGACGCGATCTCGGCGGAGAACGCGGAGTTGAAGACACGGCTCGCGGCGCAGCCGACGGCCGCGGCTGCCACACCGGCGGCGCCGGCTTACGGTCCGCAGGCTGGCGGCTACGATGCCCGCGGTCGTCTCGGCTCAACCCCGCCACCGCCCGGAGGGACGCCGGCCACTCCTGACGCAATGGCGCCGGGCGAGGTGAAGCTGATGAACTTTGCCGCGGACAAGGCGGCAGCGAACGGTCTGCGATCGGCACGTCCGGAAGCGCCGCCGGTGGTGGTCGAGGATTCGCCCGACTACCTGCCACCGAATTCCTACGCCACGGCGCGCGTCATCGTCGGCGTCGATGCCTCCGCCGGCGTCGCGAGCCAGACCGATCCCCTGCCCGTAGTCCTCCGGATCACCGGTCCCGCGCGGTCGGTTCTGCAGAACGGCAAGGTCCTCACCACCCGGCTTCAGGGATGCGTCGTGAACGGTGCGGCACGCGGCGATCTCTCGTCGGAGAAGGTCTACGTGAAGCTTGCCCGGATGACCTGCGACCAGCCCGGTGGGCGGGTGGCGGTGAGCGAGGTCAAGGGCTTCATCAGCTTTGCCGGCAAGTCCGGGGTGCGGGGCCGCGTCGTCAGCCGTGAAGGCAGCCTGGTCAGCCAGGCCCTGCTCGCCGGCATCGTCGGCGGCTTCGGCCGGGGCTTCTCGGCCAATGCCAACAGCGTCTTCACCGGCGTCACCACAGGCGCTGACGGCAAGCGATCGAAGCTTTCGACCGGCGATATCCTCGGCGGCGGCCTCGGATCGGGCGCCGCCGATGCCGCCGATACGGTCAGCAAGTACCTGATCGAGCGCGCCGAACAATATCAACCTGTCGTCGAGATGCCCACGGGGATCGATGTCGAAATCGTCTTTCTCGACGGCGTCTATGTGAGGAATTCCCGATGATCGAGCCCATGTATCCCCGGCCGCGCCGCTGGCTGCGCCTCGGCGCCGGCATCGCCGCCATCGTCACCGTTTCGGCGGCTACCGGCTGGGCGGTTGCCAGTCTCGCCGCGACCTCGGTCGGCCAGCCCGACGTCGCCAAGGTTCGCGCCGCGCTCAAGCTCCGGCTTCCCAAGACGCCGATCGACGCGATCGACTGCAAGGGCCTGGGCGGCCTGTGCGAAGTCGTGTCGAAAGCGAACCTGTTTTACGTCGACCGCGGCGCCAAGTACCTGGTCATCGGCCGCGTCTACGACATGGAGGCACGACAGGACCTGACGGCGGCTCGGCTGCTCGCGTTGAATCCCGACCTCCTCGCCGCCGGGTCGGCGCGCCGCCAAGGCGACGAAGAAGGCACCCAGCCCCAGCGGAAGGCGCCCGCAGCCAAAGTCTCGCTCGCCGGGCTTCCCGCGAAGGGCGCGGTGACCTGGGGGCCGGTCGATGGCCCCAAGGCGGTTGTCTTCTCCGATTTCAACTGCGGCTACTGCAAGAAGCTCGAAGCCGAACTGAAAGCGATCGGCGCCCGCGTCGAGGAACGCCCGATCTCGATCTTCGGCGCCGATAGTCGGCGGATCGCCGAGCAGGTGATCTGCGCGCCGCACCCCGATGTTGCGCTGCATGCCGCCTACTCGAAGCTCGCTCTCGCCAATCCCAAGCCCTGCGATGTGACCGGCCTCGATGCCAATGAGGCCTTCGCCAAGGCTCACGGCTTTGGCGGCACACCCGTCGTCGTCCGACCCTCGGACGGCGCTGTGCTCGAAGGCTTCCGTCCCGCCGCCACCTTGCGCGAATTCCTCACTGCGCCAGCTGAGCCACAGAACAAAAGGTGAATATCATGCGCACTCCCAAGATGATCCTCGCCTGTTCCGCGCTCGCCGCGATGCTCGGCTGTTGATTGCCACTGAGAAGTGACCCGGGAGAGGCCGTAATTTCCACTGAGAATTGACCCATGTTCTGATCGTTCCCCTGGCTGGCAGTCGGGGGATCATGGAGTGATCGACATGGCGTTATTGAGTGTGATCCGCCGCTGGCATTTCCGGGAAGGCATGCCGATCCGGGAGATCGAACGGCGCACCGGCTTGTCCCGCAACACGATCCGCAAGTACCTGCGCGCCGGCACGGTTGAACCCCGGTTCAAGGTGCCCGAGCGGCCGAGCAAGCTCGACCCGTTTGCCGAGAAGCTGTCCGGATGGCTGCGGGTCGAGGCTGGCCGGTCGCGCAAGCAGCGCCGCACGGTCAAGCAGATGCACGCCGATCTGGTGACGCTCGGCTATGACGGTTCGTACAACCGCGTCGCGGCCTTTGCCCGGGAGTGGAAGGCCGACCGCCAGCGCGATGCCCAGACCAGTGGCCGGGGCACCTTCGTGCCGCTCGTGTTCATGCCGGGCGAGGCCTTCCAGTTCGACTGGAGCGAGGACTGGGCGATCATCGCCGGGGAGAGGACCAAGCTGCAGGTCGCGCACAGCAAGCTGTCGCACAGCCGCGCGTTCATCGTCAGGGCCTACCTGCTCCAGACCCACGAGATGCTGTTCGATGCGCTGACCCAGGCGTTCCGGGTGCTGGGCGGGGTCCCGCGCCGGGGAATCTTCGACAATATGAAGACCGCGGTCGATCGGATCGGCGCGGGCAAGGTGCGCCAGGTCAATGCCCGGTTCTCAGCGCTGGCCAGCCATTACCTGTTCGAGCCGGAGTTCTGTAATCCCGCCGCCGGATGGGAGAAGGGTCAGGTCGAGAAGAACGTCCAGGATGCCCGGCGCCGGCTGTGGCAGCCATTGCCGTGCTTCCCCGATCTGCCGGCGCTCAATGCCTGGCTCGAGCAGCGCTGCATCGAGCAGTGGCACGAGATCCAGCATGGCGTCATGCCCGGCACGATCGCCGATGCCTGGGCGGACGAGGTCGCCAGCCTGATGCCGCTGGGACGCACCTTCGACGGCTTCGTCGAGCATGCCAAGCGGGTCTCGCCGACCTGCCTCGTGCACTTCGAGCGCAATCGGTACAGCGTGCCGGCCTCCTTCGCCAATCGCCCGGTCAGCCTGCGCGTCTATCCGGACCGGATCGTCGTGGCGGCCGAGGGCCGGATCCTGTGCGAGCATGAACGGATCATCGAGCGGTCCCATCATCTGCCCGGACGTACGGTCTATGACTGGCGCCACTACCTGGCGGTGATCCAGCGCAAGCCGGGAGCCCTGCGTAACGGCGCACCCTTCATGGAGATGCCCGATGCCTTCCGGCAGTTGCAGGCGTCTCTGCTCAAGCGGCCCGGGGGCGACCGGGAGATGGTCGAGATCCTCGCCCTGGTCCTCCAGCACGACGAACAGGCTGTCCTCTGCGCCGTCGAGCTTGCGCTTGAAGCCGGCGTGCCGACCAAGACCCACGTGCTCAACATCCTCCACCGGCTGACCGACGGCAAGGCCGGCACGCCACCGAAGATCGATGCTCCCCAGGCCCTGTCAACGGGCACCGAAGCTTCCCCAGATGTGGGCGCTTAAAATTCCCTATGTCGTTGGGGTTG
>NZ_JARESE010000084.1 GCF_029076845.1 Novosphingobium album (ex Liu et al. 2023) | reverse complement strand
GTCTGCTCCATACCTGCCCGCCTCACGCTCATCGCGTCACCGAAACGGGTAAATCAGGGTGTCCAGATGTCAACGGCGGTGTTGCGTACTTGCTCGAAGGCCGATTTGTCCATGCGGTCCAGCATCTCGACCCAGCGCTCGGGACTCGATTGGATCGTCTGGATGGTGCGCCAGAGCATCGGGAACGTGACGAAGCCGTTTTGCTCGACCAGCGCCTTGATCAAGCCTTCCACCCATTCGCGGGCGCGCTGCGCGAAATAGAAGGCGTTGCCGGTGCCGCCCGAGGTGGCGGCGGGAATGATGGCATTGACGACCGAGGTGCAGTCCGAATGGAAATCGGAGCTATCGCGGGTAAGGATATCGAGCGGATTCAGTCTATGGCGAACCATGCCGTGCAAGCCGCACGGGTTCCACAGATAGACATAGACGCCGCAACGAGCGAAGCTGTTGATCGTGATAGCGGCGAGTTCGCCCTTCGGATCAAACACCAAAAGCGGATAGCGTCCGTTGCGAAGGATGGTCTCCACCAGCCAGTCCCGGCCTTTGCCGGAACCGCTGCCCGCGATGACGACGCCGGGCGCATCGGATTTGAGTCGCAGAATCTGGTTGCCGTGATAGCCGACGAACAGGCCGTCCGGGCCGAACAATCCGGCGCGCTTCAGTTCGTCGCCGCTTGCCCATCGCGCCGAGCCGTGGCGCGTCTTTTGCCGATCCGGCCTGCGATTGCCGTCGAGCATGGTGATACTCCCGTTTCAGAAAACAAAACGGGCGGAGTTTCCCCCGCCCGAGTGTGCCGCCCGTTCCTGTCCGGCTCGTTCAGTGGTGGCAGTTCGAAACGAGCAGCAGCAGGAACAGAACCAGGAGAATCCAACCCCAAGGGTTGGGCTTCTTCTTGATCTTGTAAATCCGACCGACTTCCTCTGCGGTATATGTTGCCATGACCTAATCCTCCATGATGGATGGGAACCGAAAGACCGCCCCTCGGCTTGAGTCCTTCCTAGCGGCGCGCACGAGCCGCTCCGGGGGATAAGAGAAGAAAGCGAGAAGACTTGGATGGGCGCAGATGACGGAGCAGCGCCGCGCGTGCCGTGCGGCGCTGCCAGCGCGGGGATGTCACCACCAGCTATCGTAGAAGACGGCGAGCCCGGATGCGATCGCGGCTCTGGCCTTGGCGATGAATTCGAGATCGTCATCCTTTTCGTCGCCGTCGGACTGGCCGAAGAAGAAGCCGCATGTCACGGGGAGACAATCGTTCAGAATGGCATCTTCGAGACTGGCCAGATCGTCCAGCGTGAGGATCACGGTCGCGCAGTTGAATTCTCTGCGCGCGCCGCGCTTCGCGTAATAGAGGTTTGCCATCCAGCCATGCAGGTTGGGATGCTTCCACCAATCGTGCAGTTCGCTGACCTCGGGCAAGCTGCCTCGGTCAAAATCGACTTCCTTGGTGATTGCGTGCCTGGGTGCCGTGAAGGCGTACATTTCCAGTCCCATGTGGTCTCCTTTTGTTGGCAGCGCGTTGCGGAATTGCCCGGCTGCATGGAGTCCGCCCACGCCCGGCTGATCCGGCGCGCGCATAGGTGCAACACGGCTTGGCACCGAAGGGGCCAAGGTGGTGCGGGCAGCACCTTGCGCGCATGAGCCGGTCACCGGCGTAGGACGAAGAATGCAGAGGGCATTTCCCGCGCGAGAAAATGTCGGAGAGAATTTCGGGACTGGTCCATCGCGGCGGCGGCGGCGATGGGCACGCTGGATCGATGGTGGCAGCACAGTAGCGTTGTCAGAACAGCTCGCCCTGCCTGCTGGTCTCAAAGTGAAGTTGCCATTCCGGCTTGGCGGCTTCCTCATCGAGCCATGCGATCACTTGCGCGATCACATCGCCGCCACGCGCTTCGATGGTGCCGGGCGGGTGGAAATGCGAACGATAGCCTGTCTCGGTGATCGGCAATGGCGCGCGTTCGGGCTTAATGCTGCGGATGCCCAGATAAGCAATCACGCCCCAGCGAAGCGGTTCATAGACCGCCTCGATCTCGATGCCTTGCCATGTGAAGCGGTAGGTCTGGGCGTCCATATCACACCCCCGCGAACACATGCACTTCGTCATGCGCGGTCTGAACCGTGAAGACATCGCCGCTCATCTCGGCATCGCGCGCCATGGCTTGCCAGTCGATGTAAAAGCGCAAGGGTTCGGGAATGGTGGTGCAGCTTTCCGTCAAGTCCTGCACGTAATCGGCAAGGCTGGAAAATGCGCCGTGATAGCGCTCCTCGATGGCTTGCCGCGCGTCCTCGATATCGCCGAAATGCCCGAATAGCTCCGCACCCAGCCTGCCATGCTCTGCGATGAACGCGGCGATCTCGGCGACGCGCTCCAACCCGACATATTCGCTGATCGCGACGCCCTCGAAGCCTTCATGGTCATGAATCGCCCACTCCTCCGCGTCCGGCATGGGCGAGGCGCGCAGCATAGCGCGAACGTCATCATAGATCGCCCCGGCCTCTTGGTCGGCGTCGATCCATGCGCCGTGTAGATGGCCGTTGTTGTAAGCAGCCAAACAGGCCACATAGATTCTGATTTCGTGATCGTTCTCCATTTTCTCTTCCTTGGGTTGGGGGTTCGACATGAACCCTTGCCCTTCGGCGAGAACGGGGTGTGCAAACGGAACGGAAAATCGACGGCGGGCGCAGCAGCAAAGCTGCGAGCCTCGGGAGACCGTCTATTTTATGTGAAGCGCGCCGAGGGGCTGGCCCCTAAGCCTTCCCGCGAGGGATTGAAGCCGAATGGCCGAAACCGCGAACGCGGGTTCGGTTTACGAAAGCCCGGCCCGCAAGGGCGCGGAAAAATGCTCGGATTCAGGAAATTAGCTACGGCAGATTGTTCTTTGCCCAGAGCAACGCATCGAACGCAGCACGTTTGGCCGCTTCGGATGAAGCATAGACCTTGCGGCCCTGTTGCCTATGGGCCGTATCGCGATTCACCACCGCGATCATCCAGCCCTGCCGACTGCCGGAAATCCGGTAAATCTGGAGATTGAAACCGTCGGTGTTGAGATAGAGCGTTCCGCCGGGTGAGACCTTCCAGGCCCGCTTGTGCCATGCTGATCTTCTGCGCACCGCCGCCTTTAGCTTGGCTTCGCGTTCGCGGGGACGAACATAATCATCCTCCATATGCTCGGCACATACGCAACCGACACCGAGTATGTCGGCGTATTCGGGATGCTCCATGTGATGGACGTAGCGAATTTCAACCGCTTCGCACATCTCGCAGGTGGCGCAAGGTTCGCCGAGGTCTTCGATGCCTGTACAGGACCAACCCTTATGCGGCACACCCGACTGTGACCATTTGCCCCGGTTGGTGTGCTGACCAGCCAGTTAGCGTCCGCGGTCGTGGTGTAATTTCCGGTGTAGATTGAGGTGCCGCAGGTGGTGGGGCATG
>NZ_JARESE010000083.1 GCF_029076845.1 Novosphingobium album (ex Liu et al. 2023) | reverse complement strand
CATTGCCCTCACTGTAGATGCACCCTCGCCAGACATTCCAACGCACTTCTGCCAAAGTAGTGCTACCGCGCATCACCAAACCAACTTCCAGCCATGTCGCATCGCCGCCGATCTTGATCTACCGCATTGCGGGATCAGGGGCATGACGATAAGCGACCTCGTGATCTCCCCTTCAGCAAGCAGAGGAAGTGCCATGCAGATCCCGGAAATGACCGCCAAGATGGCCCAGGGCAACGGCTTCATCGCCGCGCTCGATCAGAGCGGCGGCTCAACGCCCAAGGCGCTCAAGGGCTACGGCATCGATGAAAGCGCCTGGAGCACCGAAGAGGAAATGTTCGGCCTGATCCACGACATGCGCAGCCGGATCATCTCCTCGCCCGCCTTCACGGGCGACAAGGTGATCGGCGCGATCCTGTTCGAACGGACCATGGATGGCCAGGTGGAAGGCGTGCCCACGCCGCAGGCGCTGATCGCCAAGGGCATCGTGCCGTTCATCAAGATCGACAAGGGGCTTGAGGACGAGGCGAACGGCGTCCAGCTGATGAAGCCGATGCCCGATCTCGACGCGCTGCTGGAGCGTTCGCACGCGCTCGGCGTGTTCGGCACCAAGGAACGCTCGGTGATCAACTCGGCGAACGAGGCCGGCATCGCCGCCGTCGTCAAGCAGCAGTTCGAGATCGGCGCGCAGGTTCTCGCCCATGGCATGATGCCGATCATCGAGCCTGAAGTGAACATCAAGAGCGAGACCCGCGCCGCTTGCGACACGATCCTGCTGGCCGAGATCCTCAAGAACCTCGATGCGTTGGACGATGGCAAGCAGGTGATGCTCAAGCTCTCGCTGCCGGTGGTGCCGGGCACGTTCGATCCGCTGGTCGATCATCCCAAGGTGCTGCGCGTCGTCGCGCTTTCGGGCGGCTATGCGCGCCCCGAGGCCTGCGTCGAACTGGCGAAGAACCGGGGCATCATCGCCAGCTTCAGCCGCGCGCTGCTCAACGACTTGCGCGCGCAGATGAGCGATGCGGAATTCGACGCCTCGCTGGGCGAAGCGATCGACGAAATCTACAAGGGCTCGACCCAGAAGGCCGAATCCGCCGCCGCTGCCTGAGCGGACAGGCCCGGAATGGGAAGAGGGCGGTGCCTGCGGGCGCCGCCCTTTTTCTTTCCGGTCGCGATGAGAGCCGGGGGGCGGACACTTCGTCAGTGTCCGCCCCCCCCGGTTGCTTCATTTCAGCAACTGTGGCGGGAAATCGAGCTCGAAATCCGAATACTCGGCGGGGATGCCGAAGGGCAGGTAGCCATCCCGGCCCGCATAGCGGCCGATCAGCGTGGAATAAGTGTAGAAATGCATCTTGCGCTTTTCGGTATCGAACGCGATGAACCGCAGCCAGCCGGCGCCTCCGGGGACCGAACCGGCCTTGCCATCGGGGCCGACCGAGTTGGCCTGATAGTCCTGGAGCACCTGATAGACCGGATAGCCCGCATCGTTCTTGTCGATGCGGATATCCTCGCCCTGCGAGACACCGTTCCTGGGTTCGGTCCACAAATGACCGCACAGGACCAGGAAGATCGCCGGATTCTTGCGGACGAAGCGGTCCCAGATCTGGTCGGGCGTCAAATGGGCGCTGTCGTGAAAATAGACATCGTAATCATCGGACCGCTTCTTGTCCTTGTAGCGGGGGTTCAGCCAGTCATGGGTGCTGAGGATGACCGGCAGGCCCGGATTGGCGTCGATCACGCCCTGCGCCCAGTTCAGCACCGCCTGCGACGGCTGCATCTCGAAGGCGAAGTGCAGGAAGCGCTTCCCGCCGCCGGTGAAGAACTGGTAGCTGTTCAGCCCCTGGTTGAACGAGCCGCCATACCAGGGCTTGTGCACGAAATGGCGTGACTGCGGGCCGAAATAGAGATCCCACACCCGCCCGGAAACGTGATCGCGGGGCGTGGCGCTGGGAATGGTCGTCCCCTGCTGGGTCCACCCGGCGTCCGTATAGGTCCAATAGCCGTCATCGTAATCGTGGTTGCCGGGCGACATGCCGAAGGGGATGGAAGAGCGGCTGAGGATGGAGATGGCGCGATTGGCGCTATCCCATTCCGCTCGCGTGTCGAGCAGGCGATAGTCTCCCGACGTCTGCGACGGGTTGACCAGAATGGAGCCGACCGTCCTGGCGCCATCCTTGGCATAGAAGACGCCGTCGCCATGCTCGACGATGTCGCCGACGAAGGCGGTGAAGACGATGTTCTTTTTCTCGCGCTGGTCCACCACATATTGCATCTGCTGGACAAAGACATCCGAAGAACTGGGCTGCGGGGAAAGAACGTTGTTGTAGCCTTGCGGGTCGGGAATGACCGCAACGGTGAATGTTTCAGCCGATGCCGGAGCCGTGGCCATCAGCAAGGCGATCAGGCTGCTCTTTACCGCCAAAGCTATGGTGCAAGCTTTGTTCATGATCCAATATTTCCTTTCGGTGGAGATTTGGAAGGATTTGCGCAATATTAAGAAAAATATCTGCTTCACAGCTTCGGCTTGATGCGGAGATAGAAATACCGCCTCACCATGATCGAAATATTTCGGCAAAGAATTCGGGAAAATCAGGAGGGCTGACGCCGAAGATATGGCTTGGTCCGAACCGATCCGCCGTTCAGGTGTGCATCAGCGGATCGCTCAAGGTGGGCTTGCCGTCTTCCAGCCGGCCGGCGAAACCCATGGCCAGCCCGTCAGTCTCCACCGTGAAATCATACCAGCCATGACTTTTCGCGGTCAGCCAGCGCGCCTTGGCGCTGCCGCCCGGAATGACGGGAACCCGCCGTGTCGCATTCAGGCCATAGGCATCTTTGCCAAGGGCAAGATGGACCGGCGCATCGGTGTGGTTTTCCAGCGCAAGCTCGATGACTTTCCGCGGGGCGTCGTAGCGGGCGATGAGCGTGGGCAGCGGCACGCCGGCATCGGCGGTCAAGGATCGCATGAAGCCGTTGGGGCCGAGCACCACGAGGTCGAGGCCGCGCTCGCGGTCGATGGTCCAATGGTCATCCAGGCTCTTGCCGGCTTCCACGGCATAACGGCGCGGGATGCGATCGAGGTGGTGCTTGTCATAGACGTGGAAAGTCACGCCGACAGTGCCTTCATTCACGAAGTGCAGCGTCGCCACGCCAGCTTGCGTCCGGGCATCGACATGGAGCACGTAAGGCAGCGCGCGCGACAGGCGAGTGCCGGCTTCCTGGAACAGCTTCTCCGGCTCGTTCGGCGATACCGGACGGGGGCGGGTCATGGCCTGCTTGACCAGCGCAACGGAACCGCGCGTATCCGGCAGGGGCGGCACGGCCGGATCGTTCGGCGACGCGAAATCGAAAGCCGACAGCATGTCGCCGCACATCGCGCGGTGCCAGCGGCTGATGCCGGGAATGGTGACGCCGAAGCGCTTCTCCAGGAACTGCCCCACCGAAGTGTGATCGAACACCTGGCTGGAGACCCAGCCACCCTTGCTCCAGGGGGAGACGACATACATCGGCACGCGCGGCCCCAGGCCGAAGGGGCGTACCGTGCCGGTGATAATGTCTTCCGGGTAGAGATGCTTGCGCTCCGGATCGGAGAAATATTCCCCATCAAGATTGAACGTCGCCCCACCGGCCACCGAGCCGTCGATATTGAAGGAAGGGGGTGCCGGCGCGGGCACGTGGTCGAAGAAGCCGTCATTCTCATCGAATGTCAGGAAGAAGACCGTCCGGCTCCAGGTTTCCGGATTCGCCGTCAGGGCATCGAGAATCTGCGCGGTGAACTCCGCGCCCTGGGCGGGGCTGGACGGACCGGGATGTTCGGACCACCTGTCGGGCGGCAGCACCCAGGATACCTGGGGCAAGGTGCCCTTGCGGGCATCCTCGGCCAGGTCTTCCAGCGACCAGTGCCGCATACCCTTTTCATAGATGGGCGAGCCCGGCTTGGCCGTGCGGAAGCTGTCAAAGGCCAGGCAGCCGTGCATGGCCCCGGTGAAATTGTCATTGGGGTCCTGATAGATGCGCCAGCTTATCCCGGCCGCTTCCAGGACATCCGGGATGGTCGGCCAGGTCAGCGCCGTACCGTTATAGGTATAGCCGGGGTCGGGCATCGTTCCCTTGACCCAGCAACGCAGATTGTCCGGCTCGGAGTCCGCGTCGGTGCAATTGATGCCTTGCGCCCTGAGGCGCGGATTGGCGCTCGAGCCCGACCAGAACACGATGCGGTTGGGATCGGTGCCGGCGGTGACGGAACAATGATATCCGTCGCAAATGGTGAAAGCCTCGGCGAGCGCGAACTGGAACGGAATGTCTGCCCGCTGATAATGGCCCATGGAGAACTCGGTCTTGTATTTCGGCCAGAAGCCGAATTTGCCCTGGTTCCACGGCGCTTGCGTGTCGTTGTAGCTGTGCGGGGTATCGGGCACGCGCAGCGCGCTCGTGGTGGCCGTGTTCAGGTGATACGGGGGGATTTCCCGCTTGCCGTCGGACTGGAACCAGGTGGGCTTGCCGCTTGCCAGCGGCACCAGATGGCGATCGCCAAATCCGCGAACCCCGCGCATCGTTCCGAAATAGTGATCGAAACTGCGGTTTTCCTGCATCAGGATGACGACATGCTGCACATCCCGGATGGTGCCGGTGCGGCTGTCCGCCGGAATCGCCAAGGCTCTTCGGATGCTGCCGGGCAAAGCCACCGCAGCCGCCAGGCCGGCGCCGAGGGTAAGAACACTCCTGCGGTCTGTCATCGTCCTTTGCTCCATATGCTTGCAAATATCGGTCGTTGAGGAACCGCGGAGCGGAGAGCCGACGCCGTCGGCTCTCCGAAATTGCCTGGCCCCTCGCAAATGCGATGGGGCTTCGTCTGTGAGGCCAGGCCATCAGCCGCAAACCGAAGCCTGGCAGTTCTCCGCCGCCGCATCCAGCCGCGTCAAAGCTTCAGGCTGATCGATCCATAGAAATACCGGCCGACCTGATCGAAAATGGTGCTGGCATAAGTGCCGGGGTAATTGGGCGCCTTGACGCCGAAGATATTGTTCACCCCGAAGCCGATCTGGTACTCGTCGGTGATATCGAACTGAAGCGCCAGGTTGTTCAGGACATAGGCGGGGATGCTGTAGTCATCGTATTGTTCGTCGGAAGTGGAATTCACGTTGACGTTGGTCGCGCTTCTGAACTGCGTGTCGAACGAAACGCCGAACTTGCCGATGTGGTAAGCGGTCAGGAGAGTGGCCCGGAAGCGCGGATTGCCGCTGTCGCCATCGTAGCGGACATTGCCCGCGACGATACCCGGCGTCGATTCCAGCAGGTTCGAGATCAGATAGGTGCCCTTGAAGGCCAGGCTCAGCGTCCCGGCGCCCAGCGGACGGTGATAATCGAGGCCGAAGTCGATGCCGCGTGCCCGCTGGCGCGAAGCATTGATCAGGACCGATTTCACGTAATCGACCGAATGGTCGGTCGGCCGGCGCACGACCGCGTCGCAGAACGCATTGTCGATGGTCGGCAAATCGACGCATAGCTCGATGGTCTTGGTGTTGGAGAAGGACGCGATCACGTTCTTGATGTCGATGTCCCAATAGTCGGCCGTCACGTCCAGGCCCGGAATGAAGCGGGGCTGGAAAATCGCGCCCAGCGTCAGGCTGTTCGACACTTCCGGCTGGAGATCGGGGTTGCCGCCGCTGACGATATAGGTGTCGAAGTTGAGCGGAAGCGGCGTGTTGATCCCCAGCGCCTTGCAGTTCGCCGCGCGTGTCGGGGTGAGGTTGTAGCGCTGGACGTCGCAGGCATCGGGCGTGGTGCCCGCGCCGGCCTGGGACTGCGGCGTATAGAGTTCCGAGAAGTTGGGCGCGCGCACGCTGCGCGACCGCACCCCGCGGAAGGTCAGCCAGTCGACCGGCGACCAGGTCACGCCGCCTTTCCACGCCTCGGTCCCGCCAAAGGTGGAATAGTCGGAATAGCGATAGGCGCCTTCCACTTCCAGGCTCTTGATAAAGGGTATGTCCTTGAGGACGGGCACCACGACTTCGCCGTAGAACTCGGTCACGTTCATCGAAGCCTTGACGTTCGGGTGCGGCGGTTCCGAACCGCTGGTGATCAGATAGGCGGCGGGATCATCCTTGGTGTCGATCGCATCCTTGCGGTGCTCGATACCGGCCGCGATGGAGACATCACCATAAGGCAGGGAGAAGATCTGGCCATTGATGTTGCCGCCATAGATCTCCTGCGTGTTGATCTTGATCTCATGCCGATCCCGCTGGAAATACTTGTAGACTGCCGGATCGACCGCATCGGTGCTGAAGACGTTGATCGGAAGGCAGCCATCGGCTCGGGCCGCGGCGCTGCGGCACATCGGATTGCCATTGGCGTCGGCAACGACATCGATCGCGTTGATCCACAGGGAATAGGCCACGTTGTTGCGGCTGATGGCATCCAGGCGCGCCCTGCCGTATTGCCAGAACGCCTGCCAGTTCAGCTTGCTGCCCAGCTTGCCGCTGATGTTCTGGGCGATCGTGACGTCTTCCTGCTCGCGATTGAGCACCTTGACCGGAAAGTTGTCATAGGCGCGGCGCACGCCGATCTCGGTCAGGCCGTTCTCGGTCATGAAATCCCTGACCGCCTGCGGCGTGTAGGGGTTCTCGAAATTGGCCTTGGGATAATTGGCGCTGCGGTTATCGACCCGGAAGTAGAGCGAATCCGATTGCCAATCGACGTGGGCGTAGGAGAAGTTGGCGCCATATTCGATGGTATCGGTCAACTTGTAGTTGAGGCGGCCCATCAGCGATGCGGTGCGGGTGCGGGCCTGGAACTGGCCGACGTCGATCAGGGAGCGGCCATCGCCGCCATCGCCATTCGAGGTCTGCGCGTAGACCCACTGTGTATCGTACTGCGCCCGGCGCAGGCCGCCATTTTCGATATAGAATTCAGCGTTGTTGTAGTTGGCGTTGTTGATCCAGATGCTCGGCTTCCAGTCGAGATAGATATACCGGAAGTTGTGTGAAACGATGTTGTCGGGAATGCCGTCGTTGGGGCCGGTGTTCTTGGGGTTCGCCACATAGGCCAGCTGGTTGCCGATGCCGATGCGATCCTTGAAGAAAAAGGGATTGGTGCCGGAATAGGTGCCGCCGATGGCGAACGAACCGCGATCGTCGGCGAACTTGCCGCCAGTCGCAAGCGAGGCCATGAACCGCGTGGCATCGCCTTTCTCGGCAATGCCGCCCGTGACGCGCAGATTGAGGCCCTCGATGCTCTTCTTGGTGATGATGTTCACCGCGCCTGTCACCGCGTCGGCGCCATAGACCGCGGCCGCGCCGCCCGTCACCACTTCGAAGCGGTCGATCATGCCGACCGGGATCATGTTGGGATCGACCGCGGAGGCCCCCGCCAGCACCGACACCCGGCGCTGGCCGTCGACCAGCGTCAGCGTGCGGTTGACGCCCAGGTTGCGCAGGTTGAGCGCGCCCAGCCCGGTATCGGTGCCGGTGTTGCAGTCAACGCAGCCTACCGAGGAATCCAGCCCGTTGCCCAGCGCCGGATCGCGGCGCAAGGCATCATAGGCATTGATGATGCCCAGGTTGAAGGAATCCTCCATCTTCGTGACGCTGACCGGCATCGGCGATTCCAGCTCGGGCCGCGCGATGCGCGAGCCGGTGACGACGATCCCGTCGGCATCTTGCGGTTCATCCTTCGGGCTTGCGGCGTCCGGCGGTGGGATATCCTGCGCACTGGCGGTCGAGATAGCCAGCGCCGAACTGGCCAGCCCGGCAAGCAGCAGTGTTTTGAAGGTGGTCATTCCCTTTGCCCCTCTGTGAATGGACGCCTGGCCCAAAGCGCAGCGCGTCCGGATGATCCGATGGCCGGGCGATAGGGAGGGATTGTTACAGGGAAATGAACTAATCTCAATTCAGTGGTTAGAAATCATGAGATATGGATATTCCAGCCTGCGTCGGGCCCGGCATGTCGCCAGCACTGTCCGGCGACTTTCTCAATCCATGCCCACACATGCGCTTTCCGCCAGCCACTTGGCGGGATATGCCTGCCGGCATGACGCGACAGACAAAAAGCAACGGACAGGATTTCCAGCCCGCCGCCGCCCGGCTCCAGAGCATGGCGGCGAGCTTGCCGGCGACCAGCCGGCGTATCGCCCAGTTCGTGCTCGATAATGTCGGCGAGGTCGTCCACATGTCGGTGACGGAGCTGGCGGAGAAGACCGAGTCGTCGGAAGGCAGCGTCGTCGGCCTCGCCAAGACGCTTGGCTATACCGGCTTCCAGCAGCTCAAGATCGCGCTGGCCCAGGATCTGGTCACGCCGGTCCAGTTCATCCATGAGGATCTGGAGCCCGGCGATCATCCCGACACGGTGGTGCGCAAGGTCTTCGCGAGCCATATCCAGGCCTTGCAGGACACGCGCGCCAGCCTCGATGTCCATGCGCTCAACCGGGCGGTGGAAGCGATCCGGGCCGCGCGGCGCGTGGAGGTCTACGGCATCGGTTCGGCGGCGTCGGTGGCCGAGGATGCCGGCTACCGGCTCATGCGAATCGGCATCGAGGCCAGGGTGCTGGTCGACAGCCACATCCAGGCGATCGGCGCCAGCCTCACCGGGCCCGACGTGGCGACGCTCACCATCTCGCATTCGGGCGCGAGCCAGGAGACGCTCACGGCGACGCGGCTTGCGCGCGAGGCGGGCGCCCGGACGATCGTCGTCACCAATTACGGCAAGTCGCCGATCCTGGCTTATGCCGACATCGTGCTGTTCACCGTGGCGCGCGAGACCAATTTCCGCACCGAGGCGATGACCAGCCGGATCGGCCAGCTCGCGGTGCTGGATACGCTGATCGCCTGCCTCGCGCTGGAGGATTATGAAGCGTCCAGCGAGGTGCTGCGGCGCTCTTTCGAGATATTGTCGCTCAAGCGCTATTGAGTGTCCGCGAGCCGATCGCACAGGTCTGCCAGATTGGGATGGCCGTCTTGCCGATCGGCGTGGACGATCAGCGAGCGCAGGCCCAGCGCGCTGGCACCGGCGCGGTCGGTCAGCGGATTGTCGCCGATCACGATCGTGCCGGCGCGGCTTGATCCCAGGCGTTCGAGCGCGGCGACGAACAGCATCGCGGCCGGCTTGCCGATCACATGCGTCGCCGCGATGCCCGCCGCCGCCTCGACCGCCGCGAGCAGCGAGCCCGTCTCGGGCACGATCAGGCCATCGTTGCCCGGATGGGTCAGGTCGGGATTGGCGGCGACCAGCACCGCGCCGCGCCGCACTTCGTTGGCGAGCAGCGCGAGCTTGCCATAGCTCCAGCGCGTGTCGCGCCCCAGCAGCACGACATCGGCCTTCTCGGCCACGGGCACCAGGCCATGGCGGCGCGCGCAATGGCGCAGCACCGTCGAAGTGGCGACCAGGCAGCGCGCGCCGGGATATTCGCGGGCGACGAAACCCACGGCTTCCTCGCCGGCGAGCACGATGCGGTCGGCCGGAATGTCGAACCCGACGCGGCGCAGCCGGGAGCTGAGCGATCGGCCGGTTTCGCGCGAATTGTTCGATACCAGCGCGAACCGGCCCTCGACCGCGCGCAGGAAATCCCTGGCGCCTTCGGTGGCGGCGCCGCCGCGCAGCAGCGTGCCGTCGAGATCGAGGATGAAATGATCACCCGCCGCGATCGCGTCGTCATCGTCCGCGCGCCGGCGGGTTGCCGACGGTTTGACGTGATGGTCGTTCAGAAGGACGGCGCGACGCGCGCTGCTCGGTTCGATACTCATGGAGGTGATGCGATAATCTCAATAATAATCCTTTGCAAGTTGAGATGTATTCGCGGATATGTCATATCACTGCCCTATGGCGTTGCTTGGCTGGCGGGATTCGAGCCGTCGCGGCGACAGGAGACGAACATGCGATCGCTTTGGGGGTTTTTGGCACTTCTGTTCGTGCTGTCCGGCTGCTCGCCGGCCGCCGCGCCGAAGCGCGAGACGCTGCGCGTGATCCTGATTCCGGCCGATGGCGGGACCGAGGATGGCACCAAGGCTGACTACCAGCCGATTTTCGGGGCCGTCTCGCGCATGACCGGGCTCGATTTCGACATCAAGGTCGGCCAGTCCTATGCGGCGGTGGTCGAGGCGCTGTGCAGCAACGGCGCCGACATCGCTTTCGTCGGACCCGTCACTTATATCCAGGCACGCGACCGGGGCTGCGCCGATCTGCTCGCCGTGGGCGTCGAGAAGCAGCAGTCGATCTATCATTCGGGCATCTTCACCCGCGCGGGATCGCCGATCCGCACCATCGCCGATCTCAAGGGCAAGCGGGTGGCGTTCGGCGATGTCAACTCGACGTCGTCCTTCATCTATCCGATGGCGATGATCGTCGATGCCGGCCTTGATCCGGTGCGCGATCTGGGCGCGATCCGCATGACCGGCAGCCATGCCGACAGCCTGGCCGCGCTCGTGCACGGTCAGGCCGATGCCGCCGCCTTGTCCTTCGACAGCTTCGAAAAGGCGGTGGGCGAACATGCGGTCGATCCCGCGACCATCCGCGTCATCGCCAAGAGCCCGCCGATTCCCTATCCGCCGCTCATCATGAACGCCCGGCTGGCCCCCGGCCTCAAGGCCCGGCTGCGCGATGCCTTCGCCCGGGTGGACAAGGCGCCGGGCGTCACTCCCGATATGATTCGCGGCTACGGCGGCAAGAAGATTGACCGCTACGATACCGCGTTCGCGCCCGAACAGTTCAACGTGGCCGGCGCTGTCATGGCAAAGCTCGACGATGGCCTCAAGGAAGCCATTCTCAAGAAGGCGTCGGAACGGTGAGCTTGCGGTTCGAGCATGTCGGCAAGCGTTACCCGGACGGAACGATCGCCCTGGGCGATGTCAGCTTCGAAGTGCCGCCCGGCCAGTTCTGCGTCATCCTCGGCCGCTCGGGAGCGGGCAAATCGACGCTTTTGCGCTGCGTGAACGGTCTTGCCAGCCCCAGCAGCGGGCGCGTGGTGGTGGACGGCGTGGAAGTGACGCCGGCAACGCTGCGGCAACTGCGTCCGCGCATCGGCATGATCCACCAGTCCTTCAATCTGGTGCCGCGCGCCAGCGTCGCGGCCAATGTCATCGCCGGCGCGCTGCCGGCGGTCTCGACCGGCCGCGCGTTGCTGGGCCTGTTTCCCCGGGCACTGCGTGACAAGGCGTGCGCGCTCATCGCCGATGTCGGCCTTGGCCAGGAACATCTGCCGCGCCGGGTCGCGGCCCTGTCGGGCGGACAGCAGCAGCGCGTCGGCATTGCCCGCGCCTTCATGCTCGATCCCGCCTATGTGCTGGCGGACGAGCCCGTCGCCAGCCTCGATCCGCAAACGAGCGCGGACATCCTCACGCTGATCCGGCGCGAAGCGAAGGAACGCGGCGCGGCCGTGCTGTGCAGCCTTCACCAGATCGATCTGACCATGCGCTTCGCGGACCGCGTGCTCGCGCTGAGGGACGGGCGGATCGTGTTCGATGGCGCGCCGGATGCGCTCGCGCAGAGCCGGCTTGGCCGCATCTATGACGCAAGCTGGCCCGAACCCTGTCCGCTGCCAGAGGCGGTCGGCGCGTGAGCGGCATTGCCAACCGGACCGTCGGCGGCCCGTCCGGCGAATGGCGCTTTCCCACGGCGTTCGGATGGCGCGGCGTGCTTGTCGCCATCGTCGCGTTCCTGATCCTGTTTCGCACGGGCGCCGATGTCGAGATCGGCCGGGCCCTGCTGCAATCGGGGAAGGGCATCGCGGCCGGGGCCGGCCTTGCCGAGGATTCGCAAGTGGCGCGCGGCTTCGGGGCGATACTGGGCAGGATGTTTCCGCCGCAACTGGCCGAAGTCACCGAGACCGGGCGAATCGCGGGCTTCGACCGCGACCGGCTGCCCTGGTTCGCGCATGTGGAGATGCAAACGGTAACGGTTCAGTCGCTGGACCCCGAAACCATGCGCATGGTCGCCAGCACCACGCAACGCGAGGTGCTGGTCGAACCGTTCGGCTATCTGCGGCAGGTTGTGGCCAAGCTTGTCGAGACGCTCGAGATCGCGCTCTGGGGCACGCTGCTCGCGGTGCTGATCGGCGCGCCGCTGGCCTTTTTCGGCGCGCGCAACCTCTCGCCTCATCCGCTGCTGGTCGCGCTGAGCCGCGGCATGGTCAGCCTGCTGCGCGCGATTCCCGAACTGATCAGCGCGCTCTTCTTCGTGCTCGCTTATGGTTTCGGACCCGCCGCGGGCGTGCTGGCGCTGGCGCTCCACGCCGCCGGCTTCCTCGGCAAGTTCTATGCGGAGGACATCGAGAATGCCGATCCCGGCCCGCAGGAAGCGCTGCGGGCGATTGGCGCCAATCGGCTGAAACTGCTGCGCTATGCCATCCTGCCGCAAGTGCTGCCGCAATACGTGGCCTACACCCTCTACATTCTCGACCGCAACGTGCGGATGGCGACCGTCATCGGCCTGGTCGGTGCCGGCGGTATCGGGCTGGAACTGAAGGGACGCTATGACCTCTATCAGTATGCCCATGTCGGCACGATCCTGATCGCGATCTTCATCCTCGTGTTCGCGCTCGACCAGCTTTCGAGCTGGTTCCGCCGCCGTTTGATCTGAAGCTCAGGCCCATCGCGCCGCGACGGAACGCGATCGCCGCTTTTCCCGGCTTGATGCCGGAACCGGGCCTGTCCTGAACGAGAAATGGTCGGCGAGATAGACTACATTTCGAACTTCTTCCTAATCCCGACGCTTGAAGCTCGGCAGTTGATTGCGCGTTTTCGCGCCGCGTTCAGGGACGCGGCGTGAAGGTGCGGTGCGGAAATTTCCGTGGCGGATTCGAGTCGCTCGAAGCTGCCCGTCGAGTTTTCCCGTCCAACGTCAAGGATGGCGGAAGACGTAGGCACGTCATCATGCAGGTTCAAATACCCCGCTCGGAGCATGTAGCACTGCACGCATTCCGGTTCGTCCAACCAACCACTCTTGGTGCACGGTCACAAAATTCCGGTTCGACGCGCGTATCGAAGTTTCGTGGCATGGGCCAAGCAGGTTCAGAATCCTATCGGTCCTGTGGCGCTGCTTGCTTCCCAGTTCGTTCTTTCAATGCCGCGAGCCATGGTCGGAATTATCCGATGCGATCAGAAAATGTCTCCTTTGAAGTTGGGGGAGGGAAGAGGGTCAGGAGGAAAGCGGGGGCGACGATCGACCGAGCAATTCTTCGTTGCTTCGCCAGAACTGCATTTCCGCACGCTGTGAAAAAGGCTACATCAGAACCAGAAAGGATAGGGTAATGAGCGCGGTCGATGAGCCAGAGGACCCGCAGATCGACGCTGCTTTTTCCGCGCCGTGCGTTCGCCTGCGCGACTATCTCTGGCGTCCCCGGATCGCCAAAATCTGGTGGACCGGATCGCTCGTCTGGTGGGCCGGTTTCGCCCTTGCGCAGCAAACCGGCTGGCTTCTCGAATTCTACGAGACGGCGACCGCGGGTTACCTCAACGTCCTGTTCTACCCGATGACCATCGTCGCGGTGCTCGGCGTGTCGTTCGCCCGGGCCAAACTGGATCGCAGCGACTGGGTGATGACCGCGCCGACACATGAACAGATGTTTCCGCCCCGGTCCGTGGGCGGGATGCACGATCCCGCCTCCGACCCCCTGGATCCGCGTTCTGGCGTGCTCCATTGGCGATTGCTGCGTCATCACCGTCACCGCAAATGATGCTATTTGTCGCTACGATTTTTAACGCTGCTGTCCCCATCGCCTGAACCATGATCGGGATCTGTGGAGAATGTGCCGGACTTCAGAACCGAGTGTTGCTCGATCGATGTCAGTGGGCCGGTGATATCGAACGTTCCTCGTCCTGAATCCGCCTGGTCGAGGTAGCGGTTACGCAACCCATCTTGGCCGAGGATCTGGTTATGCAGCTCCTGCGTAAATGTTTGGGCGGGGTTGTGGGAATGGGCAGCTTTGCGCTCGGCTGCGGCAATGGCATTGCGCACGTCGTAGTTTACGATGTCCAAGCTTGCCTCAGCATTTTCAGAGGTCATCCCTCGATCTGAACTTTGAAAGGCAAGGCCGCCGCTGATCCCCGCAGAGGCAGAACTTCTCGAAGGCTTTCCACCTGACTTGTTAGACTTGCCGCTTCCCTGACTGCTAGCGGATGCAGAAATTCCGGCATCGATGTCGGTGCCCATCGACGTCTGATCCTGTGCCAAACGCGAGAGGTTTCGCGTCCATCCAGTCTGGGTCATGATCGCCTGCACATCGCGCTGTAGCGTATCGGCGACCTGTGGCTTCAGCCGCCAGTGTCCCTTGCGGTCCATCTCGAACCCGCCCCGGAGCCAGTTCGCCATCATCGCCTGGCCCTGCTGACCACCGCCCAGGAAATGCTCGACGGTATCGGGTCCGGCCTGCTTGCCCGCCTCGAACCGCGTGCTGGTGTCCGAGCGCGCCGACTGGCTGTAGCCGGTGCTGCTCGAGACGAGCAGGTCGTTGTGGGCGAACGAGAACCGTGCGTGCCCACCATTTGCGACAGCGCCGAGCTGGCTTTCGTTGATGAGCCCGCCTTTCCACAAGGCCGCGGCGGTCGCCGGCGTCAGGTTGAGATTGAGGTCGCCATTCTGATCCATGGCGATCTGCCGCTTCGACAGGTTGACGCCATGGTCGGCGAGCAGCTCCTGCATGCGGGTCAGCCGCTCGTTCTCGACGATCCGGCCGATCCGCTCGTTGCGGGCACGATCGGCAACTCCGGCCGCGCCGCCTTCGGCCATGTCTGTCTGGTTGCCGACGGTATGGGTGAGGGCCTGCATGAAGCTGTCGAGCTGCGCCGCCTCGCGCACCGAGACGCCGGCCGCCGCCGCACCTTCGGCAAATCCGGCATTGTCGGCCTGGCGCCGCTGCTCGCCGATGCGCGCGGAGGCACGGGTGCCAGCGGTGCCGACCTCGCGCTGAGCGTCGAGTTTGCCCGATCTTTCGGCAAAATCGTAGCCGGCGGCCTCGCGCGTGCGGCCATAGACGCTGGTGTGCTCACGGCCTGCTTCCGCAGTTGCGCCATCGGCAGTGCCGACCTGGCTGGCAGCGTTGTAGGTCTCGAGGGCGCGCATGACCTGCGCTTCGTTGCGCCCAGTCGATCGGGACAATTGCGTGATCGCGGAAGAACGCGCCTCGCCGGAGAGGCCATTGATGAAGGAGATGCGCTTGCTGGTCTCGCCGAGCGAGAGCCCCAGCATGGCGGCGGCATGACGCTGACCGGCGTTGCTGCCGGTGCGCCAGGCCTGTTCGGTCGCAACGTTGCCGCGTTCGGTCGCGGCGACGTGGTTTCCGGCAAAGTCGCGGCGCCCCTCCATGGCGCCGACCTGTACCTCGGCGCCGGTGATGTCGTTTCGCAGCATCTGCTCCTGATCGAAGGCGTTTGCCGTCAGCTTGGCGAAGGTCGGGTCCACCGCGGCCTGGGCGATGACGGTCGAGGCCTTGAGCGCCGCGTCCTTGGCGTCATAGCCGCTGCGCTCGAAGTGCCGCTGCGCACCCGACAGCATCATGTCGTAGGCGCGGGTGTCGCCGAAGGCCTTCCACTGCACCATGTTCTGGCTGAAGGCGGCAAAGGCGCGCTCGCCAGCCTGACCCTGTCCGAAATAGCTGGTGCCGAGCGTGCGGAGCGCGTCCTTTTCGGCGAAGTTGTGGATCGCGCTGGTCGTGGCGTTGGCCCGCACCGCCTGCGCGACCGCGGGATCGCTGAGATCGCGCCCGGTGAGCGCCGCCGAGAGGCCTCCCAATTCGCGCGCGGCATCAATGCCGCCCAGCGCGAAGGCCGATTGCCCGGCAGGCCCGCCGCCATGTTCACCGATTACGCTGCCCGCCATACCGAAGCCGCGATTGGCCGCGAAATTGCTGCGTTCGCCAAAGTCTCCGAAGCTTGCGGATGCACTGCCCCGCGCCATTGTGCCGGTCGCCGAAGCCTGGGCTTCCAATGCCGAGGCATAGCCTTCCTTCGTCATCAGCGGAGCGGCGGCGGCCGTGCCGAGGCCCTGCGTCTGCAAGGCTTCGCCGGTGAAAGCGGTGAAGACGTTGCCCGAGAAGCGGAACACCGTGAACACGAACGCCCCGGCAAGCCCGGCGGCGGCGGTGCGGAACGAGCCGAAGATGGCGAGCGCCTTCATCGCCGAGGAAGACGCGAGCATCCAGGCATTGGCGGCGACATGGTTGGATCGCATCTCGGCGAGGGCATCCATCGCCCGGCCGAGGGTCAGCTGGTAGATGCCGGCGTCGATCACCCCCCAGAGCGCGACGAAGACGAAGAGCCCGAAGGCGAAACTTGCCACACGCAAGTTGATCGGTGTCAGGATGAACAGAAGCGCGACCGTCGTCATGAACAGCATGATACCGAAGACGGTGGCGCGGATCGTCGGCATCCATTCGTTGGCGACCGACATCGTGGCGAGCCCGCCTGAGATCACCGCCCGATTCGCCATGACCCTTGAGGCGGTGGCTGGGCTGTCCTCGAACAGCACGTCCCCCACGGCATTACCGAGCATGACGTCGGTGAGGAAAGCCTGCATCGTCAGCGGCGCGCCGGTCATCATGTCGCCCATATCCCCAAGCCGGCTGCGGCAGCGCGAGAGCTGGTTCGCATCGGCGACGTCATAGCCGGTGCGCTGGCAGACCTGTTTGGCATAGTCGTCGAACAGGGTGGGATCGGAGAGCCGTGTCTGGATGGCGTCCCAGCTTTCCGAACAGGTCATCGTCGTCCCGGCCTTGTCGGCAGCGGTATAGACGGTGGAATAGGTTGCCGGCCCCGCCATCGCCGCGAATGTCGCGGGCAGGTCGGTCGAGGTGCGGAAGAGTTGGTCGTCATCGACATTGTAGGCGGCCGAGGTCCGCGCCACTGGGTAGCACTGGCGGACATAATCCTTGGTCGTCGCATCGAGGAAGGTGTCGGTCATCGGGCCGCGTGGGCTAACGGCGTTGAGGAAGAGGTCGAACGCATGTCCCCCCGCACCGAATTCCAGCTTAGCATTGGGGTCGGTGGTGTTGTCGTCGATCACCTCGGCGAGCGCGCGTTCCATGAGATTGGTCGCGCCTGCCACCACGACGATGAGATTGGGGACGCCGCCGACCGGCTGATAGGCGTTGCGCACCTTGTCATAGACATGGACCGTGCCCGTGGTGGAGACCAGCCCGACGAAGAGACCGATGCCGATCAGCATCTGGAAGCCGAAGGCGACCAGACCCATTCCTTGTCCGCGCACGCTCGCGAGCACCGCGCCCAATGCAATGCCCGCCACCGCGCAGATCACCACCAGCGTCTCGTAGCGCGCGTCGGCGAAGATCAGCGCGATGAGGTGGAAGGCGTCCACCGTCTCGGCGAAGCCGTCATAGGTATAATAGCTGGTATCGACCGCCAGCGCGGGGGTGGCGCCGAGCGCGAGCGGACCCGCAGTGAGGAAGGCGAGGAACGAACGGAGAATGCGCGGGACAGCGATAGGCATAGTGGTGGCCTCGATGATCAGTGGTTGCGGTAAGCGGCGGCGCCGGCGGCATCGCGCGCATCGCGGTCGCGCTGGCGCAAGAGCCCCGCATAGTTTGCCGAGAGATTGGCCTGGGTGAGCGCGGCCATATAGGACTGGCGCATCTGCGCGCGCTGGCGCAGCACTTCCTCGCGCAGATCGCGAAGCTGCTCGATGCCCTTGGTGAGGATTCTGGTCTGGCAGATATTGGAGCTGTCGGCACTGGCAGCGCCGGCGACGGTCGCTCCGCGCTCCGCATTGGTCACCGCGAAGTCGATCGAGCGCGTGAGGTCGTTCAGCATCTGATAGCCGAGGCTCAATGCCACCAGTTCGTCGGTATCGCCGATCACCGAATCCGGCACGCCCTGGCGCACGCCCCATTCGAGCAGGCGATAGACGGGCATGGTCCGCACATTGGCGACGAACTGCTTTTCTTCGGCCGAGAGCGCCGAGCGGGTGCGGATCTTGGTGGTGATCGACTGCATGCGCGTGCGCGCCAGTTCGAGCGCGCCCTTGCCATTATCCTTCGCGCAGTCGGCTGCGGTCGGCGGTACGTTGAGCGCGCGGGTCTGGACCCGGCCGGTCAGGAAATCGTCGGAGGACTCGGTGTCCTGATGCGGGCAGGCTGGGATCGCCGAGAAGATCGGCACCTTGTCGGTGGAATCCCAGCGCATATAGACGTCGCCGACACGGGCGCGCATCACACCGGCCCAGTCGCCCGCGCCGACGCGGCTCGCGGCATGGGCGAGGAGCGAACCGGTGCGGAAGATGTCGGTCACTTCCGACGGGCAGTTTTCCAGAGCCTCCTTGAGATCCTCGGTCGGGTTGCCCTTGTTCGACTGGATCTTCTCGCGGCTCTGCTGATAGCTCTTGGCGAAGCCTTCCTTCACCGATTTGGAGCCGGTCATCTCCTCGATGACGCCCGACATATTGTCGTCGCCCTTGGCGATCTGGACCATGCGGTTGGCGAGCCGGCAGTCGTTGACCTGGATCGAGTTCAGGTAATTGGTGGCCGCTTCCATCTTCGAGATGATGTTGCCCATCTTCTCGTCGAGCGTTTCGAGCAGGTATTGAAAGGCCACTGCCGGCGCGGCCTGGAGGATGCTCTCGAGCTTCTGGACGAGATAGTCGGGATCGAGGAACGACATGCCGCCGAGGAACATGTCGATCCCGCCGCAGCCCGCCTTCACCTTGGGCAGTGACAGCGACATCAGATAGTCGTCGTGGACATCAACGCGCCCCGACATGCCCCCTGCGGTCACATAGCCGCGGGTCTGATCGGAGAAGCTGCCGGGCGAGGTATAGGTGACATTGTCGAACCAGCTTTCCGCCCAGCTCTGGGCATGGGCGGGCTCGGTGCTCGCGCAGGTGGCGATCAGGGCGATGGCGGGCAGGTTCAGCGCACGGGAGAGCTTGGGCATGGCAGGCCTCTTCTTGGGACAAGGAGACGAAACCGCCGGCCCGCCATGCGCGGCAGCTTCGTGGGGAAAGGATTAGGGGAGGGGATCATGAGCGCGGCCGCCTTAGCGCCGAGCCGACGATGCCGGTATATTTGGCCATGGCGCGCAATCCTACCTCGGGCCTGACACCGCCCAGCATCTTGGCGCCGAGATAGGTATTGCGCGCGATATTGACGAAATGGTCGGTGCCGACGGCGATCGGGATCGTGCGACCCTGGTCGCTGGCCGGCCGCACCCAGGCGACCGGATGGCCGACCCAGGGCAGGCCGAGACGGCCCGAACGCAGCAGGGCTTCCTCGCCGCTGATAGTGCGGATCTGCCAGTGATAGCGGGCGCGGAAGACGGCAAGCTTGGTCCAGAGATCGGCGCAAGGCACACAGCCTGGCGCCGTGGTCATCTCGATTACGCTGTAGGGCGCGGCGCTGGTCAGCGTTTCGGCAAAGTCCGGTGGAAACTCGCGGGTCATGGGAACGCGCGCGAGCCAGGTCCGCATGTCTTCGCTGGTCGCAACCGGATGGATGGCGGCGCGTGCCGCGTCCTCGCGGGTGGCGGGCCGGGCCGACGCTGCGAGTGGCACAACGGCCATGGCGATCACGATGACGGAAGCCAGGCTGCTCTTCATGGCCGCCCTCCCGTATTGACGAGATCGCCGCCGATCACACGCGGGTCGGTGGAAGAGACCGGTCCGTTGGCGAGCGCGTCGAAGAAACCGTCCTCCTCGCCCGCGCCGGTGAGGAACTGCTCGGGCCGGATATCGCCCGACAGCAGCCGGACCGCGTTATAGGCGGTCTGGATAAGGTTAGGGTACGCTTCGACGCCATTGGCGATGACCATGCGCTGCTGTGAATTGCGGCGGATGAGCATGGTGGTCGGCGTCACCTCGACCCCGAAACGCTGGCCGAGATCGGGGCGCCGGTCGAGGTCCATCAGGGTTACCTGCCAGCCCATCTCGTCCTGGAAGCGCTGGACGATCGGCCATTGCACGCGGCAATAGCCGCAGGTCTGGCGGCCGAACATGACGAGCGCGAATTCTCCGGCATGGGCGCGCAGATATTGCCGCCGCACCGCATCCTTCTGAGCCAGCAACTGGTCGCGCGCGTCGCCAACCATCGGATTGGCGGATCTGGAATTGAGTTCGGGATGCTGGAGCATGGCGATCTGGGTCACGCCGGCGAAAGCGCGGGCCTTGCGCCGCGCGAAATCCTCGAGCTTCCAGAAATTGGCGACCGCATCGACGGTCAGCACCGTGGCGGCATAGTCGCGCTGGGCCTCGATCAGCTTACGGATTTTGGGCGGTGTCCACGTCGCCAGCTCGGCCATCGGCGGGATCGCGGGTTTGACCAGTGCATCGGGATCGGGCTTGTCGTCGGCGGGTTTGGGCGGGGCCTGATACCACCAGTAGCCTTGCCGGCCGTCGCTGGGAGGCGAGAAGGCGCCATCCTGTGCATGGGCGGCAGGCGGGAATGCGATCAGCATGGCGAGCGCAGCAAGCGCGGGCCGCCTCACAGCACCTTCTCCATCCGGCGCAGCCGCGCGATCGCGACCGGGCCATAATAGCGGCTGTCGAAGCTGTCGGTATGCGACGAGCCGACATAGGCGTAGCCTGCGGGAATGACGGCCAGGTCAGGGCGCCAGTGATCGAGTTTCTGGCCGCCGCGTCCGATGGGCTTGCTCACGCCGACGAGCTTGTCGTTGCAATAGTACCAGCCATCCCAGGAGCCGGGCCGCATCGGTCCAGATGCTGACGACGGCTTCTCGATCATGTCGATCCGGTCGCCGGGCAGGCACAGCGCATATTTGGTGACATCGACGGGCTTGGGCCCGGCGAGCGGATGCGAGAGCTTGAACGAGACGAGATTGCCGCGCGCGATAGGACCGGGCGCGGCGCGCACCAGCCAGGCGTCGATCGACGGGCTGGCGACCAGCGTCACCTGCGGGATGGCCCAGAAGGTGAGCAGGCCGATTGGCAGCACGATGCCGAACGCCTTCCACAGCTGTTCGGGTCTCGGCGGGCTGCCGAGACCCGCGCTGCCGAGGGCGACGGCGGCTTTGAGTGGCAGCAGCTTCACCTCGGGCCAGGCGGCCCTAGCGGCGTTCCAGGCGAGTCTGAACATCGCGCACCTCCTCTTTCCCGCCGAGGCGGGCATATTCTTCGAGCAATCCGGAGAGCGCGGCGTCGCCATAGACGACGTGGCTCCCGTGCGGGGCGTCATCGTCGCGCTCGCAATAGGGCTGGGTGGGATCGCCGGGGATCAGCGTCAGCGCGGGTACGCGCGTGACGCCGTGCTGGCGGAACACCAGCGGATCGACGATGATCTGGACCTTGCGCATCATGCAGGCCGGTCCTTCGCAGCCGGGATCGAGCCGCAGCATCTGCGCGGTCAGCTTCGCCATCGGGCCGATCTTCGTCATCCCGCCCGGAACCCCGCGAAAGGCGATGACGCCGCCGACCGGCTCCAACTGGACGGCATAGGCGCGCAGCTCATCGAGCGGCATCGAGGAGGACGCGAAGATCACCGGTACGCGGGTCTTCGGCGTTGCGGGCGCGGCAGCGCCAGCAAGGGCTGCGGTGTCGGGCGCTTCCAGGCCTAGCGCCTGCGCGACGCGCTTGGCCATCGCCTCGCGCTGCTCGGCAAGCCCGACCTGGCCCTTGTTGAGCGCCTTGCGGGCACGCGCTTCCATCGCGGGTGCCGGAGCGCGGCGATGCAGGCCTTCGAAGGCCCGGCGGCGCTGCGCATCGGGGAGATCTGGCAGGGTCGGCGTCACCTCGGCGGCTTTCCCATCCTGCTTTTGCTGCGCAGCAATGGCGGCTTTGAGGCGCTCCATGGCTGCGTCGCCCTGGCCCTGTGCCGCGGTGCGCGCGTCGGCGGGTTTTGCCGCGGGCGGAGCGTTGTCCTGCGCCAGTACCGGGCACGCTGCGAGGCACACGGCGGCCAGGAGGAGCGGGCGCTCAAGGCTTGATCGTCTGCATATAGGCATCGATCTTTCCCTTCATGTCGATCTGGATGTCGGATTGGGTGCGGGCCTCGACCTCCGCATAGTATTCGGAGAGGTCCATCTTGCTGAAGTCGAGCGCCTGGAATTCTTCAGGCGTGAAACCGCGGCAATAGGGGTTCTTCGGCGTTCCCCAGCCCATGCCGTTGAACGACTTCAATTGCGGGCGGCCCTGCTCCTGGATGATGCGGCCAAGCTTGGTGTTGAAACAGCAATGGCCGCGCGATTTCTGGATGCAGATGCCCAGAATCTTCGAGCTGCAATAGCTGCCGACCTCATGGCACATGCCCGAACCCTTGAGCATGCCCACTTCCATGTCCTGTTGGTCACAACCCGACAGCAGGAAATCCATCATGAAATTGATGGCGAGGCTGATCGCGATCGAGGTGGGATCGATGCCGACGATGATCGCATTGGCCCCGGCGCTCGCCGCCTGGCTTGCGGTCGCCCCCGCCTTGAACGCGGTGTAAGCCGCCTTCATGCCGGTGAAGACGCCCTTGGTGACGGCGATCTTGGTGCCGATCGACGAGATCGATCCGCCCATGCCGTCCTTAACGATCTTGCCCTTGTCCTTGCAGCAGTTCGAGAACGTCGTCTTGAGGCCCGGCGGACGGCAGCGCATCGCGCGGCCGGAGAAGATCTCGATATTGCCAAGGCATGCGCCGGTCGTGTCCACCGCGCCATCGGCGGGAACGCCCGGATCGTCGGTCACGGGTTCGTCCTCGATCGGCGTTGCGACCGGATCGGTGCAGGCGTTCGGCGAACAGGTGGGCGTGCCGCCGCTCGCGGGCGCCTTGCAGGCATAGCTGGTCCCGAGCGGGCAGCTATAACCCGCTGTCGCATCACCCGTGCAGGCGACCGTCTGGAGCGGGCATTGCCAGGTCGCGTCGGCGGCAAGCGTGCAACTCGCCGTCTCGCCGGCCTCGGAGGCGTCGCCATTGCCGTTGAGATCGGCGGCGCACATCGATTGCGCTTGCGCGGTGCTGGCCAGGGTGAGGAAGGCTAGAGCAGCGAGCGGAAGCCCTCGCCACAGGCGGCTTTGGGGAGAACGGACGGCCATCAGCGTACCTCCGAAGTGCAGATCATGTCCGCGCCCCCGAGCCGCACGGTCTGCATCATCACCACGGCTTCGGGAAAATCGTCGAGGCAGCCGCAATCGGAGACCAGTTCCTCGCCTGCGCCCAGCGGACATTGGCTGATGCCCCCGCTGGTCGTGGTGCAGCTATGATAGAAGGTGTCGTAGCCGACCGGCGCATTCTGCTTGGCGCCGACGACGCCATCGATCGCGGCCTCGCTGTTGGCCTTGGGCGCACGGGTCTTGCAGATCGCCTCGCAGGCCGGGACGGAGCCACGATCAGGGAGCGTGAAGCTCCGGCTCGAGGTCGACGTGCTGCCGTCCTTGTTGGTCACCCGGTCGGCCAGCAGCGTCTCGGTCGAATGGTCGATGATATAGGCACCGCGGCTGAGGTCGGGCTCGGGCAGCGCGCCATTGTCGAACGTGCAGCGATAGCGCCGCTGCCGCTCGAACCACGGCCGGGTGAGGCTCAGCGAACAGGTCCCGCTCTTGAACAGCCGGGTCTGCGGCAAGGGCGTGAGCCCGGTCGCCAAACCGGATGTAACGGTGGTGACGCCATCGACTGTTTCGTCATAGAGTTGGCACTTGCTGTCGGCGGCATTGGCGGCGCACAGATCGAGCAGCTTCTCGGTCGGCTTGCACGACAGATCGACGCTCGCCTGCACCATCGCGAAGGCTTCCCCGCCGCCCGACACGGCCACGCGCAGCCAGATCTCATGATCGCCCTTGGTCAGCCAGGGTTTGAGGTCGAGGTTCGGATAGGCGTAGAAGGTGCCCTTGCGCTCGCAGTTGCCCGGCGGATAGCCCGTCCCGGTCCATGTCGACGGGCCGGAGGATATCAGCTCGCCGTCGATGCGGACCTGCCCCCAGTCGTCGGCGAACCAATAGGGAAGCCGCACATCGGTGAGCCGGTCGGGATCCTCGACATGGAGCGTCATGCGATAGTCGAAGAAGGTGCAGCTGCCGCCCAGGCTGTTGTCGGCGGGTGAGCCCATCAGGAAGGCGACCGTGCCGTTGCCATAGTCATAGGTGGCGTAGCCGCCCGCGCTGCGCGCGATGACATCCTCGGCTTTGACCGCATTCAGCGACACCTCGCGGGTGATCGAGCAGGAACGGGTCTGCACGGCCTTGCCGACGCCTGCGGGCGAGCTTTTCAATGTCTGGAAGATGCTGCTCGACGCGGCCGCGACGCTGGCGTCACCGGCGAGCGCGGTTGGATTGCCGCGATAGGCCGTCTGCGGCAGCGCGGGGCTGGAGGAACAGGCGGTGCTTTGCGCGCCGGTATAGCGGATGACCGGGCCGTCGATCACCGCCTGCGCCACGCCGATGCGCGGATCGGCGGTGGTGAGCGCACCGATCACGCCGCCGCCCAGATCCGTCAGCAACGAGCCGAGGTTGCCCCAGGCGAGGTTGGAGCCGCAGCTGTTGTTGATGCAGTAGCAGCCCGAAACTTCGGTCTGGCTGACTTCGCTGAGCTTGAGATCGCCGGACGAGCCCACATCCCATTTGTAGAAATGGCACTGGTTCCAGGTGCCCGGCTGACAGCCGATCACCCCGTTGGCGCAGATGCCCGATACCGCGAATGGCAGGGTGAGTGTCTGGTCGACCGCGCCGTCGAGATCCTTGTCGCGCAAGATGCGAAGCGTACCGATGTCGCCGGTGCCGGCGGGCTGCGCCAGCAGTTCGAGCAGCGTTGCGGTCTTCTGGCAGGCGATATTGGGATTGAACGAAGTCTTGTTGTCGATCGTGGTGATCGGCTCTCCGGCAAGGCCCGGCGTCAGGTAGTTCTGCTGCAGCGCATCGCTGTCCGAGGTCTTGGCGCGCGAGGCTGCGGCAGCGGCACGGGCGCGGTCTTCGACGCTCTGCGCCTGGGCGGCTGCCGGCAAACACGCGGCGGCCAGAAGGAGAAGGAGGCGAAGCTTCATGATGGGCGCTCCTCGATGGTGCGCGAGCCGATCCGCAGCCGGAACAATGCACCGGCTCTGAACGCTGCCGTGCCGGGTGCAGCCACGCGAAATACGGCCTGTCCTTCGAAGGTGGTCAGCGCGGCCGCGACCGGAGCCGTGGCAATTGGGGCGAATGCCTGTTCCGGCGGGGGCAATGCGACCGCGCTGACCGAGGTTGGAGCGACGCCGCGGGGAGGGGGTGGCGGCGTCGCTCCGTCTCCGCGCCTAACCGGGTCGCCATGGGTACTGTGGCGGGCAGACCGTGCGTCGTCCGGTTTTGACGCGGAGAATGGGGGAGTAAGGTTGCTCATGGCACGGATACGCCCGCGCAGCAGATCACCTTCTCGAAAAGCATGAACTGGGCGTTGTCCTTGCCCGGCGCATGTTTGGCGCTGGACCAGAGTACCCCCGGACGGCCTACGTTGACGCATTTGCCGCCCTTGACGGGCTCCATGATCTGGAACTTGTAGCGGCTCTTGGTCCAGATCGGCTGCGGCTTGAATGAGCAGCCGTCGACCGAGCTGATGGTGAGAAGGCCGAGGCGTCCCATCATGAAGGTCGAGCGCGCGGCAAGGCCCGCCCAGGCTTCTACACTGTCGTCGAAATGGATGTCGCCGGCGACCGGATAGGTCGCGCCCCAGGAGCCCATGCACCAGAACAGCGGATCGAGCGTCTTGCCAGCGGCGGCCGCGGCGCTGTCGGCCATGCAGGCAAGACCGGCGGCGGGATTGCCAAACAGGATGCCCTCGGGCTGGATGATCGCGCCTAGAGTGCCCGACTGCCAGGTCGGCAGCACCTCGGTGATCATCGCGACATCGAAGCCGTTGTCCTCGATGCACGGCAGATCGGTGAACATGTCGAGCATCTTCCAGACCGGCGAGATGTAATAATGGGTCTGCGCGAACATTTTCCTGGTGTTGGTGCCGTCGGCGATGGAGGACTGGCTGCCCTGGAGCTTGCCGCCGGTGGACATGAGATCGGCGCCCAATGCCATCATGCAACCTGGCTCGGTCACCACGTCGACCATGCGGTTGGGCGACCAGAAGCTGACCTTGACGCCGAACCAGAACGTCGCGCCCTTGCGGCAGGCGCATAGCGGCTTCGATGCGCTCTCGGCGTCGAGCGCCTTGTCGAGCTTGTCGTAGGATCCGACCCGCACGCCGCCGATGGTGATCGGGAAGATGCAGTTCCATCGAACCTTGGTGATGGGGTTGAATATCGTCCCCGCTTCGCACTTCGATGCATGGGCGGGGCTCGCCATGGCGCAAAGCGCGGCGAGGAGGGTGGCGGCGCCGATGCGGGCGAGCTTTAGGACCTTCATGACCGGGGCCTCCCGCTATCGAGGCGGACCTCGTCCAGCTGAAGCCGCTGGCCGACCTGATGGACGATGACCGGCGCGGCGGTGAGGCCAAGACGATCCTTGACCCGATCCTCGAGGATGAAGAGCGCGCGGGCATGCCGCTCGCCGAGCGTGATCGCGTCGGCATCGCGGGGACCGCCCGCGGCCAGCAGGATGAAGTCGGCGGAGCGCGCCTGCCGCAGTGCCCAATCAAGATCGCGCGGTTGAACGACGATCAGCCGCTGGGGGAGCGTAACGTAGCTCAGCGGGTTGAAGGTATAGCCTTTGGCGTAGAGCAATCTGCCGCCGGGGAGGCTGATGTCCTGATCCAGCGTATAGAAGGGCACGACATAGCGCGTCCGGGTTACGGCCGCGCGCGTAAGCGTTGCCGAGCGCATGGCGGTCCAGTTCTGGCGCGGACCGAATTTGCCGCTGATGCTGGTAGGCTGACCGGCGACGCGCGCCTCGATTTCCGCGAGGGCATCGGGCTCGGCGATCGGCCAGGTTCGGCCAATCGTTGATGCGTGGCCCGCGGTCGAAGGTCCGGCCTGTGCAGCCGCCGGCAGGGCGGCAAGCAGAGCCAAGGGAATGAGCGCTGCCCTAGCCATAAATGTCATCCCGATGCGTGCGATAGTTGATCCGCCGCTGAAGCACGCGCTCCACGCCGGCGAAGCCGACCAAGCAGGCGGAAATCATTCCGCCGCAGGCCGCGACGATCGGTGGCAGTTGCTGCGCGGTGCAAAGCAGCGCCGCGGCGAATCCTGCGAACAGGGAAATGGCCTCGAGATGCCGAGGCACCAGCAGGTCGAAGCCGCCGGCGCTGGTAATCTCGACGATCATCCGGTTGTCGAGGTCGTCGTGATAGGTGGGGCCGTCGTGGCTGCCATGCCGGGTGCGGTCGTAGAGCAGCCGCCACGGCTCCCGGTCCCAGTCCCGGGTGACACGCACACGATGATCGGGCCAATCCGCATCGTCCGGCCAAGCGCCGAGTTCGCGGTCGAACGGACTTGCGCAGTCGCTCATGAGCGCTGCCCCCGCCACTGGGTGAGCTTCACTCTGACGCGGGAGATGAGATGGCCGGCCACCACGGAAAGCCCGATCAGCAGAACGCCGGTGGCAAGGCAGGCGATGCCGATGAGCGCGCTGCTGCGCACCGCGACGAGGGTCGGCAGATTCATCGCCAGACCCCCACCGAGCACCAGCGCGGTCATCAGGATGCTTTCGGTGACGATCAGACGCAGACGCCAACGGACAGCTTCATTCTCGGCGCGGATCGCGACGCGCGCCTCGATCATGCGCTCGGTGGCCTCGTTCTGGCCGAAGACGATCGGCACCGGATTTTGGTCGGAACTATGCCTGTTCATGGGGTCAGGACTCCTGGGGCTGGGGAAGGATGGTGGCGGGATCGACACCGGCGAGCCAGCACACCGCTTCGAGCGGGCTCGCGCCCTGGCGCAGCAGCGCCTCGAAGGCGGCGACCTCGTTGGGGGCCGAGGTGTTGATCCAGTAGGAGAAAGGATCGACGACGAGTCGGGCGATGCCGATCCCGAGCGGGCTGTCGATGAAGACCTCGCTGTAATGCGGCTTGGCGTTGCGCACCGACTTCACGAGGTCGAGGACGAAGGGCGAATAATCGAGGATCTTGTTCTGCGCGGCCTGCTCGTAGGTCGAACCCTGCAGCAGGAAGCGGGTCGCGGCGTTTTCGAGGATGACCTGGCCGGTGCCGCCGAACAGCAGCAGGTCGTTCATGCTCTGCAGCACGACGCCGAAGCTGCCCTGATATTTGCGCGCACGGCGATAGCCCTGGCCGAAGGCTTCGGCGAGCCGCGAGAGGTCCTGCCCATCGGTGCGGGTCATGAACTGGGCGGCTTCGTCGCAGAGGACGAAGCGGGGCTTGTCACGCGCCGAGAGGTAGAGTTCCTGCGTCACCGCGTTCACCACCACCATGACGATGACGTTGAACAGGTCGGGCATGGCCTTGAGGCGCTCGAGTTCGAGCACGACGAATTCGTCGCGGGAGATGTCGAAGCTCGACGGCCCGTTGAAGAAATGGCCGTATGCGCCGTCCGACCCAAAATCCCGCAGGTTGAACGCCAACTCGCGCGCCACCGGCACCAGATGTTCGACCCGGTCGAGATCGGTCACCGCGCCGGCGGGATAACTGCCCAGCCATTCGCGCACGGCATCGATGCCTAGTTCGGCGCGGCCGGTGTCGATCGTCCACTGCACCGCGGACTTGAGCAGATTCCACTCCGAGGTGGAGACGCCCTTCCTCGTCGCGGCATTGGCCATCTCGGCGACGATGGCGACCGCCATCGAGATCGCCGACTGCTTGTCCTCGCCATCGAGCGCGAAGCCCATGTCGAACGGGTTGAGGACGAGCCGCTCTTCGCCGATGTCGATATAGCGGCCCGAGCACAGCGTGCAGAGCTTGCGGTAGGAGCCGCCGATATCGATCACGCGGATCAGCGCGCCTTGGGCATAATATTGCTGGCAGAGATTGTTGAGGAGGAAACTCTTGCCCGCGCCGCTCTCGGCGGAGACGATGAAATTGTAATTGTTGATGCGCGGATCGAAGAGGTCGAGGGTGACGAGCTGGCCCTTGCGCCCGGCATAGAGCAGGGCAGGGCGCCCGCCCCCGCGAAAGTCGGTCTGGACCGGGCTGAGCAGCACGGCGGCCTTGGCCGGCATGCGAAAATCGCGTTCGAGCAGGCGCAGGGTGCGCTTTTCAGGATAGAGCCCGAAAGGCAGGCTCATCGGCAGCAAGACCGGATTGAGGTAGCTTTCCTCCTGCATCATCCAGGGGAGGGGCTCCGATTCCCATAGCCGCTTGGCGCGCGCGGCCATCTCGCGCGCCTGGGACCGCGTCTGGGCGAACACCCAGACGCAGGGGATGATCGTCAGAAACCGGCTGTTGCCGACCTCGTCGAGCACCCAGCTGATCTCGTCGATCTGCTTGCCGACCTCGACCGCGAACGAGCCCGCGGCCTTCTGCGCGGAGAGGATCTGCGCGCGGCGGTGGATCTCGAACTGCGAGTGATCGAACAGGACGTTCAGGGTGACGAGAAACGGTCCGCCGATCTGGTCACTGTCCTCGGCGCTGCCGCGCATGCCGCCAAGCAGCCGGTTGGCACGCTCGGCGGTGATACGTCGGGCCGGGCTGCGCGGTGTCAGGCAGCGAGCGACCTGGTCGCCCAGGAAGACTTCCGGCCCTTCGAACAGCAGGTCCGGCCCGGCATCGATGATCTGCTTGCGGATCGGCCGCGCCCGCGTGCCATCGCTGCCGTCGGCAAAATGGCCGGATGCGGGGTGAAACAGGCCGTTGAACACGCGCCGGTAGAAAGCCACGACCTCTTCGGGCTCCATGCGCCGGATCGCGAGCTTGGCGAGCTGCTCCTCGACCTGGCGGCGCAGGTCCTGCCCGAGCGGTACGCGCGTCTTGACCGAGAGGAACAGCCGGAAATCGCGCAAGGGAATATCGTGCATGGCCGCGAGTCCGGCCGTGCCGGCGCGCAGATAGTCGGCCATGCGCCGCGCCGAGGCCTGGATCAGCGGATCGGGCCGGGTTTTGAGATCGAGGAAGGCGTCGAGCGCCGCGTCGATGATGGGATCGGCGAAGCAATGAAGCTGCAGCACCGTGCCTTCGGGGAAATGGATGTTGAGGAGCCCGGTCAGCGCCTGATGGACATGGAGGAACATATAGGCCGCCGGCACCAGCTCCCAGGCGTAGCCCCAGCCATCGTCGATGCAGAGGAAACCTTCTTCCTCCGCGTCCCAGGCGACCAGCGGGAGATATTCGGAATAGGCGTCGCGGGCGACGGCGCGCTGGAGGCGGGCGAAGCTGAGGCCGCCCGCGCCTTCATGGCCAGGCAGGCTCATTTGCGGCGCTCCTCAGGCATGGCCGGGACCGGCGCGGGCTCGCCATCGACCGCCGGATCGGCGTGGCCCTTGTCCTTCATCTGCTCGAGCACCGGCACGCGGCCAGCGGGCTCGACCGGGTTCACGAGATAGTCGCCCACCACCCACTGCGGCCGCTCGAGAATCGAATAAACGTAGCGCGGCATGTAGAGCCGGTCGGGCCGCTCGCGGTCGGCATAGGGCATGATGAGCGTACGCACGGTGCGCCCTGCGCGCAGCATCGGCGTCGTTGGCGCGTCGATCAGCCCCTGCATCTCGCGATAGACACTGTCGCGATAGGCGTAATAGGGCGACGCCGCCTGCTTTGCGGACTTCGCGTCCCTGGGTGCCGGCGTGCCGTCCGGAGTGCCCTTGAGCATCGCCTTGTCATGGGTGACGGCGGGGTCGGAATGCGAGGGCACGCCGGCGACCGCATCGGCATAGGCCTCCTCGGGATGGATGCATTGCCCGTGGTCGCGGTTCTTGCAGGAGAATTTCTCGCTGTAAGGCGACATCATCGAGCCGAGCGTCGCGCAGCCTGACAGCAGGGCCAGGGCAGCGACGGAAAGACAAGGGGCGGCAAGGCGTCTTGCTATCCGCCGTGCGGAATGAGCGGCATGCGACATGGGACGATCTCCTGGTTGGGGAAGCGAAGCACGGGGCATCAGAACTTCACGCCCGCAGTGGGCTTGATCTCGAGCGTCACGCCCTCCTGGATCACCACTACGACATCCTTGGCCGCGCCGACCTCGACGATGGGGCCAGCCTGGCGGGCAAGATCGAGGTAGAAGTCGGTGAGTTTGTCGGAGGATTTGGAGAGCCCGCCAGCGATGCTGGTCTTGGCGGCGTCGCCGGCATCGAGCGTGCGCACCGAGCCCAGCGCCGAGGTCGAGGTCGACCCGAAACTGCCTTCAACCGCACTGGCGAAGCCGGAGACGGTGCCGGCGATGAAAGAGCGGGCCAGCGCGGCTCCGGCTCGGGTGACGACCTTGCCCGAAAGCCCCTTCTTGCCGTCGGTATCGACGAAGAAGCCCTTGATCGGTTGATCGACCACCGAATGCTCGTCGAAATCGACACAGGAAAGCGACACGAGCTGGACCTCGACGCGCTCCTTGGCGAGGCTGCCGGTGGCGTTGCCGATGACGAAGCAGCCGGCGAGGTTCGCCTTCACGTCATTGGGCAGCACGGCGGGCGCCTGCACGCGGGCGATCAAGGGTTCCGGGTTCTGCGTCGCGTCCTTGCTGGCGAGCGCGTCGATCCCGGTCAGCAGCCGCGCCTTCATGAAACCAGGCGGCAAAAAGATCGTCCTGATCTTTTTTTTGGAGTCGGGCGGGCTGTCCTTGCCGCCGGCCGCCATGGCCACGCTGCTGGTCGCCGCGCCGATCGCGCCGACGGTCTTTTCGACCGGAGGAGCAGGGGGCGCGGCGGGCGCCGCTGCACTGGCGCCGGTCGGCGGCACGGGCAGGCTGTCGATTTCGCTGTCGCCCGAACGGCGATGGTCGCGCGTGGAAACCGGCGGGGATCCGGGAATGTCCGGATCGGGAAGTGCCGCGGGCAATTCGCCCATGTCTTGCGGTGTGCTCCCTGCCTTCGAGCCGGGTGTGACCTTGCCTTCTTCGATCGCGGTCACGCGATCGGCGATCTGCTGCTGGCCGTCGCGGATCGCCTGCAGGTCGCCGTGCAGCTTGGTCTCGAGGCTGTCGCCGCGCAGGCCAGCGCCCATGTCGAGCTTGGTCGTGCCGGCGGGCGTGGCATCGGGACTTTTCGAAGCGGACGAGGCGGTGTAAAGACCATAGCCCAGCAGCGCGATGGCGAGGCCGATGCCGGCCTGTTTGCAGCGCAGCTGCTGCTTGGCCGAAAGCGCGCGCCACCAGGCCTTGACGTCGAGCAGCGAGGACGGGCGGACCATCCGCTCCTTCGCCTCGGCCTGGCGTTCCGCATCGGCGACCCGATTGAGGTGCGCCTGATAGGGGCTGGGATCGCCCGCGCCGGCCGATGCCGATCGCTGCGGCTCGCTGCTCTCGTGCATGGGATCCATGGAGGAATCGATCGGGGTGTCGGCGGGGCTCATTCTCCCGTCTCCCGGCGCACGACGATGACGCGCGCGGCTTCTCCGGCCTTGAGCGACAGTCGGTCGGCGCTCACCGCGAAAATGCGTGCGCCCAGGGTGCGGTCGAGAAAGGCGCGTTCGTCGATCATGGTGTCGGCGGTGACGTCCACCCGATATTCGGAAGCCGAGAGGCCTGACCCCTCGATGGCCACGCGGCGCCGTTCGCTGACATACGCAGCGGGCAGGCCAGTGAGGGGGATCGTGCCGAGCCGCGGCGCAACGACGGTGAAGCTCGCCGGAATCCGATCCTGCAGCATGGCGAGGGTCACCGAGACGGCGCGCTCCTCTTCGACCAGCGGTCCCAGGAGATCGTCGTTGGCCTTGGCGCGCTGCGCCTTGCCCGGCGCCAGCGTCACGGTCTGGGCGGGAATGTTGGAGGGCTCGGCATAGAGCGGATAGATCGCGCCGTTGCACGAGATGAAAAACTCCGACGGCACGGTGACGTAGCTGCGCGTCACTTGGCCCGCGTCGTCGCTTTCCCTGACCAGGAACTTGATCCAGGCGTCCGAGCCCGCCTTCTCGACGGCGATCGCCTTTTCCGCAGAGAACTTCACGTCCTCGATTTCGCCGCCGACGCAGATCACATGGTTGACGTCGCGGTTCGACAGCCGGATCGCGCTGGTCTGATCGGGCAATGCCGTGATCGCTGACGTGCTGAAGCTCTGGGCCCCGGCTTGGGTTTGCGCCTGGGCGAGGCTGGCGCCTGTTCCGGTCAGCATGATGGAGGCGATGAGGCCATGGAGGCAGGCGCGCGCCGTGGGCGCGCGGTCAGCGGTTTTCGCCATCGAACTTGTCCTCGATGAGATGGGTGAGCCAGAAGCGGCCGTTCTCGATGGCGTAGCCAATGCGAAGATTGCCGCGGAACTTGCGGATGACACCGCCGATCACGCGGACCTTCTCGACCGGCACGGTGATCTCGGTGTTGGTCCAGGTGACGGGCTGATCGCCCCGGATATAGGTCGCGATCGACAGCGTCGGATTGTCGGCGAGTTCGTCGAGGATCGCGTTGAGGCTGTCGCGCATCGCGTTGTAGGCGGACGGATGCGCGATACCGAGCAGCGCCTGGAATTGCTGGTCGGCCGAATAGGCCGAATAGGTGCCCGCGAGAGCGACCACATTGCGCGTCATCGCGCTCATGTAACCGACCGACGGCTTGGTGCCGGTCACATAGAGGTCGCCGCCCGCACCGAAGGGCACGATCACCGTGCGCCGGTTCTGGTCGGAGGAATATATCTCGGCGCCAAGCACCGCGGTGATGCCAAACAGGCCCAGAATCGCGAACTTGAGGAGCCGGTTTTCCTCGAAGAGGTTCGCCGAGCCCTGCAGATAGCGATGGATGCCGAAGCTGCCGGGTTTGCCGATCAGCGGATCGGCCTCGCTGCCAGACTTACGCTTGAGGAACGACATGGGTTTACCTCACTCGAAGAAACGGGTCTGGGTCGGACCCGGATAATGACGGAAGGCGATCAGTCCCCAGCGCCAGGCGAGGTGCGGCAGGAAGCCGCGCGGCTTCGAGCGCTTCCAGGGGATGAAAAGGAGAAGAGCCGCGACGAGGCCCCAACCGAGCATGCCGCCGACGATCGCGGCAACGAACACGGTCGATAGCACCAGCACGAATTCGTCCGAGGCAAACCAGAGGATCTGCACCGGGCGGTGGAGATACTGGGGCAGGCGTTCGTCCACGGGTCTCTTCTCCTTCCCGCTTCCAACCCAGGCAAAGCCCGGGGGTTGACCGGTCCCCATGCGCGAGGGCCGGTTTCTCGTGATGCCGTTTCGGGGCCGGTCAGCCCCGACAGGGCAGACGTGTCAGATGACCATGCCGAAGGTCTGGAGGATCGAATCCGCCTTGATCAGGCAGACCGCCGCCACGATCGTCGGGATGCCGATCATGATGTTGGAAAACAGGCGCGACACGCCGAACAGGAAGGCAGCGACGCCGCCCACAAAGCCCAGCGGTCCCTTGACGCCCTTGTTCACGACGATGTCGTAAATGTCGTAGCCAAGGTCGCCCTGCGCCGGGGCCTGGAAGGCGTGCGCGGCGCTGGTCATGGCGACGAGAGCGACCAGCGCCCCTACCGCATAGTCGGACGCTACCAGCGCCTTGCGACCAAAAGGGTTCATGTCGAGAATCTTGATCATGGATGTACTCCGTCGAGAATGAAGCCGTCCGCAAGCGCTTGCCGTCGAGGTGTCCCGTTGGCGGCCGGTGCCCGTGTCGGACGGCTCCAGAGGGCCGCGGGCGTCGGCGTTCTGATCCACCGGGGCAGCGGGATCGACCGCTTGGAGCCCGGTGGCCGCCAGAAATGAGAAAGGGAGGTCAAAGCCCACGGGGCTGGTGTCCGGTCGCGGGCGCTATGACCGCAACCGGTTTGACAGCAGGCGCCGAATGCTCGACGAGGAACTCTTCGAGTTCACCCTGCTGGAAGCCTGAGATGAGCTTGCCATCCACGATAAGGGTCGGGGTTCCGGAGACGCCCACTTTAGCGACCAGCGCGGCGTCGGCCTCGACTTTGGCGCGACCCTTATCGCAGACGACAAGTTTGGCCGGCGCCATCCCGCTGTAGATCGCCTTGAAGGCGGCGGCGGGATCGGGCGAGCACAAGATATGCTCGGCCTTGGCGGCGGCGGTCGGATGGGTGCCCGACACGAAATAGACGAGACGGCGTACCGGTTTGCCCTCCGCCGCTTTGGCGGCCCAGAAGCGGTCGAGCGCGCGGCAATAGGGGCAATCGGGATCGGTGAACTCGATTACCGTCGGTGCGCCTGCCGGTCCGATCACCAGCGCCTTTGCAGGGTCGATCGCGGATAGCTGCTTTTGCGCCCGCGTGCTTTGCGCCAGTGCGGTGACGTTGATGCCGTTCTTGTCATAGACGGTGGCGAACAGGATATGTTCGCTCTTCGGCGCGTAATAGACGATCCGCCCGCCTGCGCTGGCCTGATAGATCGGCCCCTTTACCGGCGACGGGCCGAAATCCTCGAACTTCAGGTTTGTGAAGGTCTGGTGGAGTTGGCTTTCCGCCTCCGCAGCGGCGATGCCGAGCACATCTGCATCGGCCTGCCCGGCATTGGCGGTTTGCGCGCTGGCAAGTCCGGGAATAGCAAGGAGCAATGCGCCCGCAAACAGGCTTCGGGATGAAGAAACGGTTTTCATTGTGCATGATCCTTGCGTTCTGTCGGAAGTGCTGAGGGGAGGGTAGCCAGGTAGGCGACGGCAGCGTCGAGTTGGACGCTGGATCCGATGCGCTGCATGGCGGCCTGCTTAACCGGCGTGGGCGATGGGGTTTCCTGCGCCATGCGTTTGACGATGACGAAATCCGCGCCTTCATTGACGACAGCGAGAACTTCAGTGGAGCTTTCGGTCACAGAAGGTGACGATATGCTCGCGATCGCGGGGCCAGTTGCCAGCAATGTCAGCAAAGTGAAAGTTGGCGCTTGTGCGTATCGCATTGCTGCAAGTCCTCATCGAAACCGCCACCGAAATGGCTGCTGGTGCGACGAGGATCAGGCCGGGAGCCCTGTCGGGTGGATGCCGGAAATGGGCCAACCCTCATCGCGATGGACAAGGGATGGGCATGTCTTCGGAAATGTTACAACAGGTAGGGCAGCGACGTGCCGGAGGGAATCCCTGACGTGACGATCGCAATACTTGTCATGCCGGAAGTCGGCATCGAAGTGCCGATTTGATCAAAATCGAATCTCGATGACGATTCGTTTTTTGCTCGACTGGGTGATCTCTTGAGGCGGGTGATTCCACGCGAACGAGCTTCCAAAACTTCCATCACGTACATGTAGTCGAGGTTTCAAATTGCCCCTCTACTTCTCAAAATGAGAACGAAAGCTGTTGATGGCGCGTGGAAGAGCATGCCAGATTTGGAACGCTGGAATGTGGTTTTTGGGAGCTTTGAGAAAACTACGGGGAGACCCTGGTGATGACCTCTCAGAGCAATACTCCGGTTGATCATGCCGCTGTCATCGCTGAGCTGAAGAAGATTGTCGGTCGACGGATCGAGGATCAACGGTTGCTTCAGCGCATGACACAAGCAAAGCTCGCCGCCAAAGTCGGGATCGGCGTCCGCTGGCTGCGTGAAATTGAGATGGGAGGGACTCGCGCGCGCCTTGATGACTATCTACGCTGTGCTCATGGCGTTGGACTATCATCAGGGCAGGTATTCATTCCACTATTGCTTCTCGAGCATGAAAAACCCATTCCCTCGATGTTTTTCATTGATCACATGCACGAGATAGAAGGGGAGTTGATTGAACGCTTTGGACCGGTGTGAATCGCGGTCGGAATTCTTGTCGGGTGTAGTTTCCAATTGATGCGGTGGATGCGTCCCTTCGACCGGCATCGTATGGTGCGGACCAGCACCGCGGTGGCGCGCGAAGGAGGAGGAGATGGCGAACATGTATATGCTGTCGATCAGCCTGACGAAGCGCAGCTTTCAGGTCTATGCGACGGATCGCGCGGCGGGGGCACAACGTCACGTAGGCGCTCATCTCCGGACTCAAGCCCTGCGATATCGTCATCATTAGTCTGTCGAGCCAAAAGCTCGCCATTTCGATCGAATGCGTCAAGTGGCAGGTACGACATTGCGCTTCGGCCATCGTGCCTCCCTGCGCCAACTCGATCTGAACTTCTCGCAGCTTGTCGACGATCCCTTCTGACTTGGGCCTTCTGTTGGACATTCAATGTTCCTTTCGGAACCGCCGACAGAGAAAAAATTTGCAAGCATGTGCTTGCACCACTACCAGTTCACCATACCGTATGCAGTGCCCAAGGTTCAAACATGTTTCCGTGTATCTATGGTTAGTGCGTTAGCCCTTTTGTGGATGGTGACGTAAGTTCCCGTATTCCTAGATTTATGCTTGGCACGAGGGCCATTGAATTGAGGGAGTTGCTATGATTTGTTTTAATTTCAGCCATATGAGGAGTGGAACTTAATGCGAAATGTCGTCGTTACTGGAGGCTTCGGGATTCTTGGGAAGGCCGTCAGCGATGCCTTTCGAAGTGCCGGTGGCCGTGTCGCCAGGGTTGATTTTTCTCCCCAGGCCCCGGATTCCAATCCCGGGGGTCTGGATCTGGGTGGAGTTGATCTAAGCGATTTTCTAATGGCCGATGCGGCAGTCGCCAGGATTCTCGATACGTTTGGCGGAATCGATGTGCTTGTAAACGCGGCGGGTGGTTTCGCCTGGCAGACGCTCGAGGACGGCGGTCCGGACGTCTGGTCGCGCATGTATTCAATGAACGTAGCGACATGCGTTGCTATCACCAAAGCCGCACTTCCGACATTGTCATCTACGAAGCGGGCGGCGATCATCAACATTGGCGCCGGGGGCGCTCTTGTGGCAGGCGCAGGCATGGGGGCCTATGCGGCGGCAAAGAGTGCAATACACAGGTTGACCGAAAGTCTCGCCGCGGAGTTGAACGGCTCGGATTGCACCATCAACGCCGTGCTGCCGAGCGTTATAGACACGCCGGCAAATCGGGTCGACATGCCGCAGGCCGACTTTTCTCAGTGGGTGCGGCCAGAGGCGCTGGCGCAGATTATCCTGTTCCTCGCATCACCGGCCGCCCGTGCCATTTCCGGTGCCCTTATCCCCGTGTCTCGCGGAGGTGGATCAGCTTGAACGCTGCCAGGTGCCGGCCCCGAAATGGATGAACGAGAGCTACCTGTCGGATGCCGATCATTTCTGGCGAGATAGAAGGGTGAAACGGAGAGCTGCCTCGTGATAAACGATGCAGCTCTCACGCAGGCACCGGATAAGGTTCTGATTGAGTGCCTACGCCTCTTCCAGAACTTCAAAAATGTTCAGTTGTGGCTTTCCGGCAAGCGCGGCCCTGAGGCGTTCCATCACCTCTTTCGGCACCGATCCGCTGCTTTTGTCATGATCATCTATCGATTGCCAATCTTCGGTGAAACGAAATTCATTCTCGTTCTTGGATTTGCGCAAGATCTTGCAGCTGTGCAGGCCATTGTACCCCGACATTGCGGAACGCATGTCTCGCAGAGCCTGAACCAAATCGGATGCCTTGCCCACTTGGGCGGTCATTTCGTAGCTGTAGATGATCAATTCTATTTTCCTCGGTTGAGCGAATTCACAGGTTTTTCTATTTCACGTTGTTCTTGAGCCATTTGATGACCATGTCGGCCAGGCCCAGGCTGTTGTCGTCCATCATCAGCATGTGGCTGTTTCCGTGGATACCCTGATCGGGCAAATAGATATTTTCAGCAACGCCGCCAGCTGCTTTGAGCCGCTTGGTCAACGCCTGGCATTGATCGTATGCAAAGCGCCAACTCCACCCGGCAATGCCGGTCGGGTTGTCGAGATTGTCTCCCCAGATCGAGAGAAGAGGGATCTTTGCCAGAACCTTGATTTGCGCATCGGAATATTCGTTTGAACAGCTTTCCAGCAGCACGATCGCTTTGACACCTGCCGGGTTTTTCAGTGCAACCTCCGTCGGAAACAATGCTCCCTGGGAGTGGCCGATCAGCACAGCGCCGCCGAGATCGCCTGCTAGCCTGGCCAGCCCCTCGGTCTGGATGGTGAAGTTGGTGGTTTGATAAGCCGCGTCGAGATCGGCGATGCTTTGTTTGGCAAGGCGATTTGCATATTGGACCGGGAATCGTTCACCGGGGAAAGCGGTCCCAAGCTGCGGCCCGAACCGAAAATTGGTCCAGCCGACGGCATCGCTGAAGCGTCGGATTTCAGGCAAGGATTGTGGCGTCGTGACGCCGGCACGAACATCATTGAAGATGGATTGATCGAACCCCGAGCGGCCACGACCGACATAGTCAACGACATAAGTAGGATAGCCGCGCCGGACCAGATATTCATACCAACCCATCCGCCCGTCAGGCGTCGTGTCCCATGTCTTGCCTGTAAGGGTGGAGCCATGGATAAGGACCAGCGGCGTTTGCAAACGCCCGGTTGGGATCATATATTCAACGTAGGTTTGGTCGATCGCCACATTTCCGGGCTGGTCTGTCCGGCCGCTTGCAAAGCCTCCTTGCTGCGTCGGAGTCTGAGGGACATCTTTCCCACCCACATAGAATGACCCCCGGGCTCGAAGCGACAGGGGCCTGTCAGGTTGCTGCAGGTCCTTGAAGTCCTGGGCAAGGCCTGAAGTCACAGGCATCACAAGGCACAAGGCGCCCAGTGCTGTTGCCAAACCTGATTTCGAGCGTCTGCGCCAGCGAGTCCAGTTACCTGCGGCGAAATGAAATTGTTTCACCCGATGCCTCCCTATGTTGAAGCGGCCGTCAGAACAGCCCGCAGCGTTACTGGATACGGGGTACATAACTCCGCGTCAATCTTAACTGGCAATGACGGTCGGACATTATCAATTCACTCGCTAAGGCCAATTTGCTTCGACAAAAGGGAGGCTGTGGCTCACGCGGGCGGGAGGCTCAAGAAGCGGGAGAGGTCCACTTCATCGCCTTATTGGTCAGTCGGCTCATCCTTTGGGTTGGCGCGATCCGGCGCGTCTGCGGTCTTCGTGCCCTCATAATTCGCGATGGTGAGCGTTGAAACCTCGCCCAGCGGTTCGGGAGAATGCCAATGGTCTCGCGGTATTCTGATCATCTGGCCGGGCCCGACCATGTGAACATCCAGGCCATCTGCACTCTGGATTTTGATCCTCATGGTGCCGCCAATCACAAGGAGCAACTTATCACTTTGAGGATTGACCTCCCAGCGTGGAAGCTCTGAAAAACGCCAGACATAAGCTTCCAGGTCATTTATTCGGGCTATTGGCGGGATTGCGCCGTTCAATGGAGCGGAAGCGGCAAATATCGCAAGGTCAATGGTCTCGGTCATTTCCTCATCCTTGAAAGAGTTTCGATGTCGAATCGCGCTTGATTATTTCCTTATCTCTCTAGTTGTCTAAGCCAAATTTTTCCTGCGAGCCCTCGTTTCTATTCGATCGATTTTGATTAATAGAAGCCAGGTTTGCTGGCCCGATAGAAGTTTTTCGTGGTTCAGTGGTGGCAAAGCGCCTCATAGTGCTGTCGCAGCAGGCTAGGGGCTGTGGGTCTGGATGGCGCTCATTCAATTTTGTCAAGGACTGGAACGGAGGCTTGCAGCTTTTATCCGCCCAAATTATCATCACTCGTGCATTTGTTGCCTAAAAAATGGGCAGGTCCGTGGAGAGGTTCGCCGATATGACTAGAAGGAGAATCTTTCATGGCCACGGCCTCTCGAGCCATTATCCATGCCGATCGACTGAGCGACCAGGTCTATAGCCTGCTTCGAAATGATTTGCTTTGCGGAGAGTTTGAGCCCGGCGAACGCCTCGTCGAGCAGGAACTGGCGGCGCGTTATCAGGTTTCCCGCACGCCTGTGCGACAGGCGTTGGTGCAACTGAGCCGTGACGGTATGCTGGTCGATATCGAACGGGGCTTCGCAGCACCATCAATCACTACACAAGACATTACTCGCTGCTTCGAGGTCAAGTGGTTGCTTGAACCGCGCCTTGCCGAGCTCATGTTAGCGTCCGCGGTCGTGGTGTAATTTCCGGTGTAGATTGAGGTGCCGCAGGTGGTGGGGCATG
>NZ_JARESE010000082.1 GCF_029076845.1 Novosphingobium album (ex Liu et al. 2023) | reverse complement strand
TGAATCACAAATCAGCCCGCAAGGGAATCCCTCATCGATTCAAAGCGGTCGAAAACCGCTCTAATTTAGTGCTTCCCCGAGGCTCGGTGGGGCAGCACCGGAGCAGCACCAAAAGCACACTTACCCGGTTCCCGTGATTTGCGTCTCGATGCGCAGGGGCGGGCGTCGTGGAACTTGGGGTCGGTCACACTATGACGTGCCGGGCGCGGGCCGCCGATGTCGAGCGGGTCGGTGCCGCTGTTGGAGATGCAATTGTGAGCACTCATCCGAAGCACACCGGCGAATACGCTCGCGGATGGAAAACAAACATCACTCTCATAGGCAGCAGAAAATCATCGCCTGCCTACAACCGTGCCGAAATAGTAAAGATCAAATCGTCCGATGTCGGTTCCACCATATCGAGACGAATTAAAGATATAGCCGAATTCGGCTCCTTGGGGTCCGAAGAACCCGCCTCTGATTTGGGAAATCTCTTGAGGATCGGGATTCAAGCGCGCGCCACCAAAGCCTGCAGTCGAAGCGTCAATCCCGGCTTCGTAGTCGATCGGACCGATTTCGACGTGCGCACCGTTCGCGTCGATCCCCCGCAAGGTTAGGCGGCTTGTGACAGTGCCGGTATTGAGATCGACGCGCAGGGTCGCGGTTCCACCATCCACATCGTAGACTTTCGCCGTTCCCGAACGCCGATCATAGATGACGCCATCGAAGGCGAAGGAAGTGAAATCGATGATCGGTTGGGTAGGTCGATCGTCAATGCGGGTGGGTACTCCAAGAATGCAAAAGGCCCGGTCACTATCCCGATGTGTCCCATCGGAATTCAAGGTGAGATCAAAGTCGGATCGACGGGCATAGGTGAGCAGCGATCCAGGATTCTCGATGGTAAACTCGGCCGACAAATTGTCGGGCATCGCTTTTTGGAACCTGATCGCTCCGGCTTCCGAAGCAATTCGATCCTCGGGAGCGAAGCTATAGAATGTAGAGGAATTGGGTTGGAGGAGACTATAAACCTGCGAGGTACTATCATAGCGGATGCGTCCCTCGGGTTCGAAGTCGGAAATTCCGCGCGGAATTGGCATATCCACCGCATCGAGTCCGGAAATCGAGGCACATGAAGTCGCATACCGTTGATCGCCGGTAAGTGAAGCAAAGATTGGATATGATTGCGTAGGTGTCGGCGTCGGGACCGGAGTAGGCGTTGGAGACGGTGTCGGTGTCGGTGTTGAATCACTGTCACCTCCGCCGCAGCTCGCAAGCAGGCAGATCGCCGCTGTCGCCGTGAGCAATCGCGTAAGCGCCATCAATATATTCTCTTGTCGTTTAACCCCGGTCCGTGTGGTGGTAGGGCCTCACGGTTGACAAAGAAACCCCCGCCGAAGCGGGGGGCTATGTTCGGAATTAGGTGTAGATCCTCGATCGGGGCGATATACTCCCACGACCTTGCCCACAAAATCCATGCCGACCGCCCAATCGCACAGGGGACCGTCGCAAAAGCCGCTCTGCAAACGATAGTGCCAGGTCGAACGCAGCCTTTCCTTTCGATACGAACCGCTTGGATCACCTCTCGGGTCGTCACCAACTGGCTGAACGGCCCAGCTCGCTTCAGGCCAAGGTGCCCGAATTCATCGCCGCCATGGACTTTTCATATGAAGACGCATCGGGAGTCTACCAAAGCAATGGGGTGACCAGTTGGGCAGCCTGTCCTCTCGCTTTGCACGACCAAATCTGAGGGTCACTACCCGGATGATATTGTGTCGTTCCGTCGCGCCTAGAGCCTTATAATGCGCGCTCCGTTTCGCCTCCGGCTGTGTCTTCAAGCTACCCGAGCGAAGGGGTCGGCGTGACGTGCGGCACGGTATGGCTCGACCTCCAGTTCCTTCTCGTGCCCGCGCGCCTTTGCCATATCGAAAGTCGTCTGCATGCGCATGAGCGTATCGGCGCTGATGCCAAAGGCCTTCTCGACGCGGATGGCCATGTCGGCGGTGAGCCCCTGGCCGGCGTTCAGCAGCTTGCTGAGGGTCTGGCGCGAAACGCCCAGGTGACCAGCCGCCTCGCCGACCTTGAGGCCGTGAGCCTCAACAACCTCCGTCTTGAGCCAGTCGCCCGGATGCGTCGCGAGCGAATGATGCATCTTAAGCGCCATGATAGTCCTCCAAATCCATATCGACGATCGCGCCATCTTCGTTGAACTTGAAGGTCATTCGCCAATTTTTCGTCGAGGTCATCGCGAAAACTCCGGCGCGGTTGCCGGTGAGAGGATGAAACCGGAAATTCGGCGGCGGCTTCAAATCCTCGATTGATCCAGCGTCGTTGACGAAGGCGAGCATCTTGCGCAGCCGTTCCAACTCCATAAGGCCCTTGGTCGTGCCGTTGGCAAAATAGTTCCAGAGCGCCTTATACTTGATGCTCTCGATCTCCATGCAGTCAATCCAGCGCAACTATGCTTACTGTCAAGTGTCGGCCGACAGTTTACGAGAACGTTGGCGAGGCGTGACGACATCGCCTCAGAGCTTGTCTTTCGGCTTGCGCATGGCTGCCATCACCGGCGTGGCATCGGCCAGGGCGATGGGAGCGGCGGGCTTGGTCTTGGATGCCTTGGGTTTGCGAACCTCGCGGTTGCTGCGTTTTTGCGATTTGGCCATGTCAAAAGGTCCTTGTGTCGTTGCGCGGATGCGAAAGTCTGGCCGGGCTGGGATTGCCATGCGGCAACGTCGCGGACGCTGGCACACTGCGAATAGCGTTGCAGCGCAAGCGTTTCGTGCCCGGGAACTGATCGAGACGCATCTTGTGCGCTCCTGCATCAAGCGGGGGCGCATTCCATCCCTCAGCCGCGAGAAGCTCGGATCGAAGTCTCGCGATGAAGCGCCTGTAGCATGGATGGGGGCGGCCCCGGCACGAAATCGCTGGCCTGTCTCGCCCGGTCAAACACCTTCCTGATTACAATCGGGGTCAATCCGCGTTTTCAGGGCGAAGGCTGCGGATTCGGCCTGTGATGAAAAGTTGGCTTTCGCGTGAATTCGCAAGAATTTTTTCTCTAATTATCTTGCCTGTTAACGAGATTAAATATTCAACCCTCATATATTTATAAATATAATTCGTAGAATTTCAATTTTCTAAATTATAAATAGGAATAAAGAAATATAAAATGGCACAATTTGGTGTTGTGCTTACTGCGGATTTGACCATTCATTAATCCGCATTGGATAGATCCGGCGTTCGAAAGCAACGTTCGGAAATGCGATGAACATCAGGAAGAAGATCGGGATCAGCACGCTGTTGGCGGCGCTGGGCATGTTGGTTCTTTCCGGGATCGGATTGTGGCGGATCAACACCACGATGCACAGCGATATCGAGGCGTCGACTCGCCGCAATGTGGAGACCGCCTCGGGCATCCTCGACCATTTCCACGCCATGGAAGCAGACGGCCGCATGACGCGCGAGCAGGCGCAGCGGGCCGCGCTCGATGCCATCAAGGCGCTGCGGTACAACGGGCAGGACTATTTCTGGGTCAACGACATGCGCCCGGTCATGCTGATGCATCCGCTCAAGCCCGAACTCGATGGCAAGGATATCAGCACGAATACCGACGCGACCGGCAAGGCGATGTTCCTGGAGATGGTCAAGGTCGTCCAGTCGCATGGCGAAGGCTTCGTCGATTACCGCTGGGACAAGCCGACCGGCGAAAAGGCCATGCCCAAGATCAGCTATGTAAAGGGTTTCGCGCCCTGGGGCTGGATGATCGGCACCGGCGTCTATGTCGATGATATCGACCGGGCCGTGCTGCAGCAGGCGCTGATCCTGGCCGTGCTCACCCTGGCGATCGCCGGCGGCGTGCTGCTGGGCAGCCGGCAGCTTGGCCGCTCCATCGTCGTGCCGATCGAGACGCTGACCGAACGGATGCGCTCGCTGGCCGAAGGGGATACCGATTCGAGCATTCCCGGCCTCGATCACAGCGACGAGATCGGCCGGATGTCGCAAGCGCTGGAAGTGTTCCGGCAAGCCGCGATCAGCAAGCGTGAGGCCGAACACAACCAGGCGGAAGCCATCGACCGCATCGGCGAGCACTTGCGCCAGCTCAAGGACGGCAACTTGTGCGGCCGCGTGGATGCAATGCCCGAAGGCTATGGCGAGTTGCGCGACAATCTGAACGACGCGCTCGACGGTCTGGCCGAGGCGATGGGCGCGGTGCGCAGCAATTCCGATGCGATCGCCTCGGGCGCGGCGGGCATCCGCGATGCCTCGCTCGATCTGGCGCGCCGCACCGAACAGCAGGCCGCTTCGCTGGAAGAGACCGTCAATGCGCTCTCTGCGGTGACGCAGGCCGTGCGCGAGACCGCGTCGAACGCGTCCCACGCCAGCGATGTCGTGACCGAGACCAACACCGATGCGCAGCAATCGGGTGAGATCGTGCAGCGCGCGATCGCGGCGATGGGCCAGATCGAACGGGCTTCGGCCGACGTGTGCGAGATCGTCGCGGTGATCGACGGGATCGCTTTCCAGACCAACCTGCTGGCGCTGAACGCCGGGGTCGAAGCCGCGCGGGCGGGGGACGCGGGCAAGGGCTTTGCCGTGGTCGCCGAGGAAGTGCGCGCGCTGGCGCTGCGGTCGGCCGATGCGGCGGGGCAGGTCAAGGCGCAGGTCATGGCCTCGGCCGCGCAAGTCAAGAACGGCGCGGCCCTGGTGGGCGAGGCCGGTGCCGCGCTGCAGCGCATCAGCGGCCGCGTGTCCGAGATGAGCACGCTGATCGGCACGATCGCCGGATCGGCCGAGCAGCAGGCCAACAGCGTGGTGCGGATCAACGAGTCGATGGGCAGCATGGAGCACATGACCCAGCAGAACGCGGCCATGGCCGAGGAAGCGACCGCCGCCTGCGCCAGCCTTTCGGCCAATGCCGACGCGCTGATGAACGAAGTTAGCCGCTTCGAGCTGGACGACGCCCGTTCGCACGCCGGGGCCGACACCGGCTGGTTCGCCGCGCGCGCCGCCTGAGCGCGCGTTTCCCGACACCTTGCCAAGCCTTTGATATCGCCGCCGCATCCGAAGCGGAATTGACACAACCGCGTCAATCCCCCTAAGCGATATCCGGTCGCGGCGAGAGTATCATGCGTAAAGGTTTGTTTCGTACCGAGCTTCCCGGAATCGGCGAATGCGCGCGAGTCGATATGAGCGCGGGAGACGCCGCCCCTTACCTGGAGCGGTCGTTCTACGAACTCCTGCACTTCCGTCCCCCGTTTGAGCAGCTTCCGAGTCGCCAGCAATTCGAAGGTATGCATGGCCCGGTCGGCGCTTCGGCCGTGCGCGGTTACTGAGCGCCCGCCCTAACTTTCGGCGCTCCCGACTTTCGACGTCTTCAGCTTTCGACAAAAGTGCCCGCCGCGCGGTCCTTGCGCGCCGTCAGGCCATTGAACACCGATCCGTTCATCGTGATCCACACGCCCGGCGGCGCCGACTGGCAGCAGGCGAAAGCCATGCCCAGATTGAACGAGGCATCGCTCTCGCTGAACCGCGCCGGGGCAAGCGCGCCGGCCAGCACGATCGTCTTGCCGGTGAGATGACCGAGCGCCCGCGCGGTCTGCGTCATCGTATCGGTGCCGTGGGTGATGACGACATGCGTTTCCGGGGCATCGGCGATGGTGGCGGCGATCAGCGCGCGATCCGCGTCGGTCAATTCCAGGCTGTCCTTGCGCATCAGTTCGATCACCCGGAACGGATGCGTTACGCGCGCGATCTTGAGCAGGCGGCCAATCACGCTCTCGGCGATCTGGTACTCGCTGAGCGCATCGAAATACTGCTTGTCGATCGTGCCGCCGGTGGTGACGACGAGGATGGGGGGAAGGGCCATGGTGCCGGCTTAACCCGGATGCGCGGGCCGGGGCAATCGGCCGGGATCAGCAAATGGGAAAGCAGATAGCCTTCTCCCCTTCGGGGGAGAGGGTTGGGAGAGGGGGGCGTATCGGCACACGCCCTCTCAACTTCGGCCAGCGAGCCATGCTCGCAAGCCTGCGTATCTCTCCCCTGAAGGCGAGAGAGTGGGCGACAAGCGTCACCTCTTCGCCATCTCGCCCATCGTCACGTAGTCCAGCTTGCCGGTGCCCAGCACCGGCAGCGCATCGAGCGGGCGGATGTCGCGCGGGAGCATCAGTTCGGTCACGCCGTTGGCACGGCCCCATTCGAGCAGGGCCCGGGGATCGGCATCCTTCGCGGTGGTGAACAGGACGAGCTGTTCGCCCTTTTTCGCGTCCGGCCGCGTGACGACGGCGTGCTCGGCGCCGGGCCAGACTTTCGCCGCATAGCCTTCCACCGCGGGCAGAGAGACCATCTCGCCGCCGATCTTGGCGAAGCGCTTGGCCCGGCCGCGAATGGTGACGAAGCCCGCCTGGTCGATGGTGACGATATCGCCGGTATCGTGCCAGCCATCGTCGGGCGGCTGGAGCTTGCCGGGCGCGCTGGCGAGCAGGTAGCCGGCCATGACGTTGGGCCCGCGAATATAGAGCCGCCCGCCTTCGGCGATGCCGGGCACATCTTCCAGGCGCGCCTCGATCGCGGGCAGCAGGCGGCCGACCGATCCGGCCTGGAAATGCATCGGCGTGTTCACCGCGATCACCGGCGCGGCCTCGGTCGCGCCATAGCCTTCCAGGATGCGCAGGCCGAACTTCTCCGCATAGGTCCGACGCGTCTCGTCACGCACCTTTTCGGCGCCGGCGAAGATGTAGCGCAGGCTGTAGAAATCATAGCCGTGGGCCATGCGGGCATAGCCGGCCAGGAACGTGTCGGTGCCGAACAGGATCGTCGCATTGGTGTCATAGGCGAGCGCGGGGACGATCCGGTAATGCAGCGGGCTGGGATAGAACACCGTGCGGATGCCGTTGAGCAGCGGCAGCAGCGTGCCGCCGGTCAGGCCGAAGCTGTGGAACACCGGCAAGGCATTGAGCACGATGTCGGCCGAGTTGAAGTCTATCCGCGCGGCAAGCTGCGCGCAGTTGGACAGCAGGTTGCGGTGCGTCAGCACCACGCCCTTGGGCGTGCCTTCGGAACCGCTGGTGAACAGGATCACCGCCGGCGCATCCGGGCCGATGCCCAGCTTGCGGTGCCGCGCGGCGGCGCGGCGCCCGGTCAGCATGGCCCACAGCTTCGCGCCCGCGCCGATCCCGGCGGCGAGATCTTCCAGGTAGAGCAGGCGGCGTCCGTCCGCTTCCAGGGCGGCGATCACCTCGCCCAGCTTCGCCTGCTCGACGAAGGCGCGGGCGGTGACGACGGTGCGGATATCCGCCGTTACGCAAGCCGAACGCAAGTTCGCCTGGCCCACCGTGAAGTTCAGCATCGCCGGCACCCGGCCTTGCGATTGCAGGCCGAAGAAGGCGACCGCGACGCCGCTGACGTTGGGCAGCAGCAGGCCCACGGCCTCGCCCTGCGTCGTGCCTTGCGCCAGCCGCTGGCCCAGCAGGCTGGCGGCGAGGATCAGCCGGTCATAGGACAGCGGCTCGCGTTTCACGTCTTCCACCACCAGCGCCTTGCCGCCGTGGAGATAGCGCGCCTCGCACAGCGCTTCGAACAGGGTGCGGTCGGTGTGCGAGGTGTCGAAGATCATCCGGCTCATCTCGTCATAGAGCCGGCGGCCGGCGATGGCGCGGCGCTCGCGCGCGCTCATCTCGCCCCCATGCGCATTGGCGATGGCAAAGCGGCGCGGCGCCAGCACGGTGAGCGTGATTTTGGGGAACCAGCGCTGGCGCACCTTGCCCTTCATCTTGGAGAAGGGCGAATATTGCGGCCCGTCGAGCCGCACCGGGATGATCGGCGCGTCGGCCTTGTCGGCCACCATGCCGGGCCCGTCGAACACTTTCATCAGCGCGCCGGTCACGGTGATGCGGCCTTCGGGGAAGATCACCAGCGTGCGTCCCTCGCGCACCGCCTTGACCATGGCCTTGGCCGCCATCGGATTGGTCGGATCGACCGGGAAGGCGTGGAACAGCTTGAGGAACGGCTTGACCCACACGCTCCGGGCGATCTGCGTGTTGATCGCGAAAGTCGGCTTGCCGGGCAGGAACGCGCCCAGCAGCACGCCGTCCAGGAAGCTCAGGTGATTGACCACCACCACCGCGCGCTCGCCGGGCCTGGGCATATGTTCGATGCCCGTCACCTCCACGCGGTAAAGCAGCTTGAGGACGATGCGGATCACCGCCTTGAACAGCGTTTCGGGCAGCAGCCAGATCGAGATCAGCGCCACCACCAGCGTCAGGAAGCCCAGCAGGCCGATCACGCCGGGCACGCTCAGCCCCGCCCCGAGCAGCGCGGTGATCGCCAGCACGACCACGACGGTGACGCCGGCATTGACGATGTTGTTCGCCGCGATCACTTGCGATCGCTCGTCGGCCGAGGGGCGAATCTGCAGGATCGCATAAAGCGGCACGATGAACATGCCGCCCGAAAAGGCGATCACGACCAGGTCCGCCATGATGCGCCATGCTCCCGGTGCCGCCACGAAATCGCGCACGCTGGCCCCGGCCGCGCGGATCTCGAAGCCGCGCGTGGAAAGCCACAGGTCGATCAGCCCCAGCGCCAGCACCAGCGCGCTGATCGGCACGAAGCGCGCCGAGACCTCACCCTTGAGCAGCCGGTTCACCGCCAGCGAGCCGACGGCGATCGTGACCGAGAAGATCACCAGGAACAGCGAGACCACTTCCTGCCGCGCGCCCAGCGATCCGCTCACCAGCGGGGCGAACATGCTCACCAGCACGGCGCCGGCGGTGAAGAACCAGCTTATGCCCAGGATCGCCAGCCACACGCCGCGCCCGTGCCGGGCCGCGCGCAGGATGTGCCAGGTGCCCTTGAACACGTTGTAGTCGATCGGATGGCCCCCGCGCGTCGGCGGGGCGACGGGAACAAGCAGGCTGAAGCCGAAGCCCGCCACGGCGATCGCCATCGCCGCCAGCCCGGCTTCCCAGGCCGGGATCACGCCCGCGAGAAGCTGGCCGCCCAGGATCGCCAGGAACGTGCCGCCTTCGATCAGGCCGGTGCCGCCCATGATCTCGTCCCGGTGCAAGTGCTGGGGCAGGATCGAATACTTGACCGGGCCGAACACGGTCGAATGCATCCCCATCAGGAACAGCGCGGCCAGCAGGATCGGAATCGACTGGAACCAGAAGCCGGCCAGCCCGATCGTCATGATGACGACCTCGGCTAGCTTGACCCAGCGCACCAGGCGCGCCTTGTCGATCCGGTCGGCCAACTGGCCGGCGAGCGCCGAGAACAGGAAATAGGGCAGGATGAACAGCCCGGTGGACACCACCGCGAGCAGTTCGGCCTTGTCCGGCTGCGCCGCGTAGAGGCCGAAATTCGCCAGGAACAGCAGTGCGAACTTCAGCAGGTTGTCGTTGAAGGCGCCGAGGAACTGCACGACGAACATCGGCCCGAAACGCCTTTTCGCCAGCAGCGATATGTCATGAGCGGACACGAATTTCTCCTCCGACTGGCTTTGTCAGCATTATGCGGCCCATCCTCAAAAGTCGTTAGTCGCACGGTTGCGAAGGCGTTGGCGAGGCGCAGGTGCGCCAGTGTGGCAAATCTCACCAGATCCCTGCGGCAAGCGTGCCGCCCATCTCCCTGCCCACGGCGCCGATTCTCCGTGCGCAGCGAGAGTTCGCATAAAATTACACAACGATCAATTAGTATATTATACATCGTTCAATTAACCCCCGCGCTTGCGCTTTGGCGCGTGCGCGGACATGCGTTCGGGCAAGGCGGAGTGAAGGTGAAAACATGGCCGTGAACGGATTTCCGGGCGAATTGCGGCTGGCGCCCTGCGGATGGGGCTGCCTGGCCGGCTGTCTGTTACGCGAAGGCTGAGGGATGGGCCGCCGTTCCGACCATACCCGGCCCGAACTGCGCGAGATGATTCTCGCCGAAGGGCACCGGCAGATCGCGCAAGTCGGCTTCGCCCGGTTTTCCGCGCGCGAGGTGGCCAAACGGATCGGCTATTCGATCGGCACGCTCTACAACGTGTTCGGCTCCTACGACCAGCTGATGCTGGCGATCAACGGGCGCACGCTGGATTTGTGGCTGGCGTTTCTGGAACAGCGGCTGGCGGATGTGGCTGACAGGCGGCTGGCGGCGGCGATATCGGCCTATTTCGATTTCGCCATGGGCCACCGCAACGCCTGGACCGCGCTTTACGATTTCCGCCTGCCCGAAGGCGAACCAATGCCTGATTTCTACCGCGAGAAAGTGGAAGCGATCACCGGCGTGATCGTGCGCGAGATCGCGGCGGCCTTGCCGGCGGGCCGCCAAGGCGATGCCCCGGCGCTGGCCCGCTCGCTGCTTGCCACGGTGCACGGGCACTGCTTCTTCACGCTGAACGGCACGTTCCGCGTGCTGGGCGAGACCGATCCGGCCGGCGCCGCGCTGGCGCGGGTGGAAGACGCGCTGGCGCGCTATGCCGGCTGAGACGGTCCGGCCTGATCGTCAGGCGCCTCGCCGTGGGCGCCATCAAGCTTCAGGAAAGCGATGAAATTGTCGATGAAGCGCTCGGCATCGCCGGGCGGGCGCGGGCAGGGGTCCATCAGCGCCTGCGAGCGATAGCCGACGATCGTGGTGATGGTGATCTGCGCCAGCGCGCGCGCCTCGTCTTCGGGAAAGCGGGTGGCGTAAAAGTCGGTAACGTGGCCCACCATCTTGGCCGGGCCGCGCGTCCAGAACACTTCGCCCAGTTCGGGAAAGCGCTCGCCCTCGCCCATGATCAGGCGGAACAGCCGCGCCGCGCTTTCGCGCAGCAGGCAATCGACGAAGCGCAGGCAGAACCGGCGCAGGGCGGGAACCGAGAAGCTCTGGCTGGTCAGTACGTCTTCGATATCCAGCGCGAACTGCGCCACCATGCTGTCCACCACCGCGCTGAACAGCTCTTCCTTCGAGCCGAAATGCGCCCACATCGTGGCTTTCGATCCGCCCACCGCATCCGCGATCGCCGACATGCTGGTGGCCGCATAGCCTTTTTGGAGGAACGAATCCTTGGCGACCTCCACGATCGCGGCGCACCGCTTGACTCGGTTCAGTTCCCGTTTGCCGACTTTCTCACCCATATGCGTACTAGCTGGTACACTTTTTGATTGACATCCGCAAGAGCCGCCGCGATTAAAACCGTACTGATGAGTACGAACATTTCCTTGCGAGTCGCCGCAGGCTCGATTCTCGCCCTGGCGGCGGGGCTCGCCGGGTGCACCGCGCCCGATCTGGGCGCCCGCCCGGACATGCGGGCACCCGCGACGCTGGAAAGCGCGCGCTCGCTTGCCGGCTCGGCGGGCCGGCAAGCGGCGGAATGGCCGCGCGAACGCTGGTGGACGGCCTATGGCGATCCGCAGATCGACGCGCTGGTCGATGAAGCGCTGGCGGCATCGCCCGATGTCGCCGCCGCCGCCGCGCGCATTCGGCAGGCGCGGGGCGCGGCCGAAATGGCCGGGGCCGAGGGATTGCCACAGATTTCGGGCCAGGGCTCGACCGGGGCCACCAAGCAGAGCTATAACAACGGCGTGCCCGCCGAATTCGTCCCGCGCGGCTGGAAGAGCACCGGCACGCTGGCGCTTTCGGGCGAGTTCGACCTCGACTTGTGGGGCAAGACGCGCGCCGCACTGGCTGCCGCGACATCCGAAACGCAAGCGGCCGAGGCGGATGCGCATCAGGCCGCGCTCATGCTTTCGACCAATGTGGTCTCCTCCTATTTCGATCTGGCCCGCCTGATCGAGCGCGACAAGGCGTTCGAGGCGGCGCTCGCCGCGCGCGAGACCGTCGCCGAGCTGACGCAGCGTCGCGTCGCCCAGGGCCTTGATAACCAGAGCCCCCTGCGGCAGGCGCGTGCCGCCGTGGCCAGCGCGCGCGTCGATCTGGCGGCCAATCGCGAGCAGATCGCGTTGCGCCGCCACGCGCTGGCCGCCCTGCTCGGCGCGGGGCCGGACCGGGGGCTGGCGATCACGCCGACGGCGCTGGCCAGCCTGCCCGAAACGCCGATCCCCGCCGATGCCGGCATCGCGCTGGCGGGGCGCCGGCCCGATATCGTCGCGGCCCGCCTGCGCGCGCAGGCGGCGGGATCGCGCATTGATTCGGCGCGCGCCGCCTTCATGCCCGATATCTCGCTGCGCGGCCTGATCGGCCTCACTTCGCTGGGCCTTTCCAACCTGGTCGACAGCGGATCGACTTACGGCAACGCGGGCGCGGCGCTGACGCTGCCGGTGTTCGAGGGCGGGCGGCTGCGCGGCCAGTTCCGCCAGGCGCGCGGCGGCTATGACGAGGCGGTCGCGGCCTATAACGACACGGTGATTTCCGCGCTGCGCGACGTGGCCGATGCGATCGCCAGCCGCGATGCCGCCGAAGCGCAGGAACGCGACACCCGCCAGGCGCAGACCGACGCGGAGGCCGCCTATGCCCTGGCCCTGCAACGCTATCGCGGCGGGCTTTCCAGCTATCTGGAAGTCCTGAGCGCGCAGCAGGCCGCGCTTGCCGCGCGCGAGGCGGCGATTGATGCCCATTTCCGAACCCTGGCCCGCGAGGTCGCGCTCAAGCGCGCGCTCGGCGGCGGGTTCGTTGACGCCACGAACGAAGAGGCTTCCCCGACATGAGCGAGAACGCGCCGGATGCACCGGCCGAAGACAACGGTGGCAATGGGGGCGGCAACGGTTCCGGCCGGGTGCTGAACGCCAATCGGCGCCGGCCGCTGCTGACGGGCCTGGCGATCGCGGTGGTCGTCGTCGGTCTGCTCGCCTGGCTTTACATCACCTTCATCGGCAGCCGTTCGGTTTCGACCGATAACGCCTATGTCGCGGGCGAAAACGCGGAAATCACGCCGCTCACCTCGGGCAGCGTGATCGAAGTCGCCGTGACCGACACGCAGCAGGTGAAGCGCGGACAAGTGCTTTTGCGGCTGGAAGACGCGGATCAGCGGATCGCCGTGGCGCAGGCCGAGGCGATGCTGGCCCTGACCCAACGCCGCTATCGCCAGTCGCTGGCGCAAGGTTCCGCGCTGGGCGCTTCGGCGGACGCGAAGGACGCGGCGCTTCCCGCGGCGCAGGCGCGGCTGGCCTCGGCGCAGGCCGATCTCATCAAGGCGCAGACCGATTATCGCCGCCGGGCCGCGCTCGTCGATGGCGGCGCGGTCTCGGCCGACGAAGTCACCGCCGCGCGCAACGCGCTGACGGCGGCGCAGGCGGCGGTCCAGGCGGCGCAGGCCGGCATCGGCCAGGCCCGCGCCGACGCGATCAGCGCGCGGCGCGACGAGACGGCGGCGATGGCGCTCGTTTCGGGCACCACGACCGATACCGCGCCCGAAGTCCGCGCTGCCCAGGCCCGGCTCGCGCAAGCGAAGCTCGATCTGTCGCGCACGGTGATCCGCGCGCCGATCGATGGCGTGGTGGCGCGCCGTTCGGTGCAGGTCGGCCAGAAGATCGAGGCGGGCAACGTCGCGATGGTGATCGTCCCGGTCGGCCAGCTCTATGTCGATGCCAACTTCAAGGAAGACCAGCTCGGCAAAGTGAAGCCGGGCCAGCGCGCGGTGCTGACTTCGGACTTCTATGGCAGCGGCGTCGAGTTCCATGGCCGCGTCGTCGGCTTTGCCGGCGGCACTGGCGCGGCTTTCGCGCTGATCCCGGCGCAGAACGCCACCGGCAACTGGATCAAGGTGGTGCAGCGCCTGCCGGTGCGGATCGCGCTCGATCCCAGGGAACTGGCCCGGCATCCGTTGCGCGTGGGCCTTTCCATGGATGCCGAAATCGACCTGACGGACAACGACTGATGGCTTCGGCCGCGCGGCCCGGCATGGCGCAAGGTGCTGGCGGCGCCACGAGCTTTTCGGGCGTCAGGCTGCTGATCGCGGGCCTGATCCTGGCATCGGCGAACTTCATCGTCGTGCTCGATCTGACGATCGCCAATGTCTCGGTCCCGCATATCGCCGGCGGCCTTGCCGTCTCGGTATCGAGCGGAACCTGGGTCATCACCTCCTATGCGGTGGCCGAGGCGATCTGCGTGCCGCTGACGGGCTGGCTGGCCAATCGCTTCGGCACCTTGCGCACGTTTATCGTCTCGCTGCTGGGCTTCGGCCTGTTTTCGGTGCTTTGCGGGCTTTCCAGCTCGCTGGAGATGCTGGTGCTGTTCCGTCTGGGGCAGGGGTTCTGCGGCGGCCCGCTGATGCCGCTGACGCAGACGCTGATGCTGCGCATCTTCCCGCGCGAGATGCATCCCCGGGCCATGGCGCTCTGGGCGATGACCGTGGTCGTCGGGCCGATCCTGGGGCCGATCTTCGGCGGCTGGATCAGCGACAACTGGTCCTGGGAATGGATCTTCTTCATCAACCTGCCGATCATCGGGGTGATCTTCTTCGGCGTGTTCAGCATGTTGCGCGGTATCGAGACGCCGACGCAGAAGCTGCCGATCGACGTGGTGGGGCTGGGCCTGCTGGTGGTCTGGGTCGGCTCGCTGCAGCTCATGCTCGACAAGGGGCGCGAGGAGGACTGGTTTTCCTCGCCCTTCATCGTGACGTGCGCGGTGGTTTCGGCGATCTTCTTCTGCGTCTTCCTGATCTGGGAACTGACCGAGGAACATCCGATCGTCGATCTCAAGGTGTTCCGCCATCGCGGCTTCACCGCCGCGACGATCTCGCTCACCTTGGCCTTCGGCACCTATTTCGCCTCGGTGGTGGTCATTCCGCAATGGTTGCAGACCTCGCTCGGCTACACCGCGACGCAGGCCGGCTATGCCATGGCGTTTAGCGGCGTGCTCGCGGTGATCGCCTCGCCGCTGGTGCCCCGGCTGATGCAGCGGGTCGATCCGCGCCTGCTGGTTTCGCTGGGCATCGGCTGGATCGGCATGGTCGCGTGCCTGCGGGCGATATGGTGGTCCACCGACGCGACGTTCTGGACGATCGCCATGCCGCAGTTGATCCAGGGAATGGGCGTGGCCTTGTTCATGGTGCCGCTGACCACGATCAGCCTGAGCTCGGTGGACCCGCGCGAGACCGCGTCCGCCGCCGGCATCGCCAATTTCGGCAGGACGCTGGCGGGCGCGATCGCCACCGCGACGATCACCACGCTATGGTCGGACATGGCGCGATCGGACGGGGCGGACATGGTCGGCTCGCTCAACGGCGCCGATCGGACCGTGTCGCTGCTCGAAGCGAACGGCTTCACCCCAGGGCAGGCCAAGGCCGCGCTGGCGCAGATCGTCGAGCAGCAGGGCATGGCGCAATCGACCACGCATGTCTTCGCGATCGCCTCGGTCGTCCTGTTCCTGGCCGCGCTGACGATCTGGCTGGCGCCGCGCCCGCGCCGGGGCACTCCCGCCGCCGCCGGCGGGCATTAGGGTTCTGCGCTGCTGACGGGGCTGCGGCGCCGGCCGCTCAGTTCGCCGCGCAGGCGCTGAGCACTGCCGTCGCGAGATCTTCCAGCTTGAGTTCGGCATCGACCGCGCCGGCGGCGACGGCCGCCGCCGGGGCCTGCGGCACGGTGGCGCTGTTGCGGTCCTGCGCGAGCGTGCGGCAGCCGGCGTCGCGCAGCAATTTCAGGCCCTTCGCGCCATCCTCGCCCATGCCGGTCAGCACCGCGCCGATGGCGGGCCGGCCGCCACGCGCGATCGAGCCGAACAGCAGCGTCGCCGAAGGGCGGAAGCCTTCCACCGGATCGCGCTCGACCAGGCGCAGCACCGCCGGATCGCCCGGTTCGACGACCACGTGCTTGCCCGGATCGCTGGCGATGTGGACAGTGCCCGGCGTCAGCGCCGCGCCGTCGGCGGCTTCCTTGACGGTGCAGGCGTAGTCCTTGTTGGCGCGGGCGATGAACGCCTGCGCGACGGCCGGCTCGGTCTGCAGCACGATCACTGTCGGCGGGCAGTTCGCGGGGAATTGTGCGAAGACCTCGGACAGCGCGTCAACCCCGCCCATCGAGGCGCTGAACGCCGCGATCGTGCCGTTGCACTGGAAGCTGTCGACATTTTCGGCCCGAACCACTTTGGCGCGCGGCTTGTCGCGCACGTTCGAATTGGCGGCCGCGAGCACGATCTTGCCCAGCTTGCCCACGGTCTTGGCGAATTGTTCGGGCGTGGCCTTCAGGGGCTTGGGAAAGCATTCGACCGCGCCCAGCTCGAACGCCTTGAGGCTGGTTTCGGTGCCGCTCTGCGTCAGGCTGGACAGCATGACCACGGGCAGCGGATTGCTGGTCATGATCTCTTCGAGGAAATCGATTCCACTCATCCCCGGCATTTCGACATCGAGCGTCAGGACATTGGGCATCACTTCGGCGATCTGGTCGCGCGCCTCGGCGGCGTTCGCGGCCGTGCCGACGACGCGGACATTCCGGGATTGTTCCAGGACGTCGCAAAACAGCGCGCGCATGGCCGCCGAATCGTCGACCACAAGTACGCGAGCATCATGCATGACGAAGACCTTTCGAGTTTGATTACGCGAAAGTGAATCTAGGCCCAACGCCATAGTAAATGCCTTCCGGTCGGTACGCGTTTCACCAGAGGCTGCTCGTAATCGCGCCTTTTCGCGCGATGGTTAATCCATGCGTCCCAGGCCGCGCTTCCGGCCGGGAAATGGAATGGACTGGAGAATCCCATGCTTGACTGGTTCGAGAAGACGGCCCCGATTCGATCCAAATTCAAGGCGCTGTTGATCGTCCAGTCGTTGCTGGCCGTTGTTGGCGTGATGACGACCTGGCTGGCCGGCGGCGGCCTGGGCCTGATGGTGATCGCGCTGGCGGCCATGGCGCTGACGGTGGCGACGATCGCGTTCGCCTCGGCCAAGATCTGCACGCCTTATGTCAACACCGTGGTGCGCATGGAAGCGCTGGCTGCCGGCGATACCGACAGCGTGATCCGCTACACCGAGTATGCCGACTGCGTTGGCCGCATGACCAAGGCGATGGCGCAGTTTCGCGACAATGCCGTCGAAGTCCAGCAGAGCCGCGTCGCGCAGGAACAGATCGTCGCCGCGCTCGGCACGTCGCTGCGCAAGCTGTCGGACAACGATCTGGATTGCGCGATCGGCACGGAATTTCCCGGCAAGTACGATGATCTGCGCCAGGACTTCAACCGCGCGGTCCATTCGCTGGCGACGACGATGAGTTCGGTGCGCGGCGCGGCGTCCAGCGTTTCGACCAGTGCTTCGGAAATCCGCGCCGCGTCGGATGATCTTTCGCTGCGCAACGAGCAGCAGGCCGCCAGCCTTGAGGAAACCTCGGCGGCGATGAGCCAGGTGACCGAAGACGTGAAGTCCACCGCCGCCAGCGCCAGCGAAGTGCAGCAGTCGATCGCCGACGCGCATCGCCAGGCATCCGAAGGCGGCGCCGTCGTGGCGCGCGCCACCGAGGCGATGTCCGCGATCGAGCGTTCGGCGCAGGAAATCACCCAGATCACCAATGTGATCGACGGGATCGCGTTCCAGACCAACCTGCTGGCGCTGAACGCCGGGGTGGAAGCGGCGCGCGCGGGCGATGCCGGCAAGGGCTTTGCCGTCGTTGCCAACGAAGTGCGCGCGCTGGCCCAGCGCTCGGCCGAGGCGGCCAAGGACATCAAGGCGCTGATCACCGCATCGACCGAGCAAGTCGCGGGCGGCGTCACACTGGTGGGCGAGACGGGCCGCGTGCTGGAAAAGATCGTCAACCGGGTGGGCGAGATCAGCGACCTGATCGGCGATATCGCCAGCTCTGCCGGGCGCCAGTCGATCAGCCTGCAGCAAGTCAATTCCGCGGTCAGCGAGATGGACCGCATGACGCAGCAGAACGCCGCGATGGTCGAGCAGTCGACCGCCGCCGCGCGCAGCCTGGCCAACGAATCGAGCGAACTGTCCACGCTGGTATCGCGCTTCCGCGTGGGCGGCGGCGATTACGAGCCGACCCAGGCCAAGCCGCGCGCCCGCGCCAGGGTCCGCGCGGCGCCGATGCCGGTGGCGGCGCCGGTGATGGGCAATCTCGCGCTGAAGCCCACTGGTCCGTCGAACGAGGACTGGAGCGAGTTTTGAGCGCCGCGCGTCAGAGGGGATCGGGATCATGACCAGCATTTCACTTCCGGCGCGCTGCGACCGGGCCGCCGCCGAAGCGCTCTGGCCGGAACTGGTCGCGGCGATGGGATCGGGCGCGACCGCGATCGACGGCAGCGCCGTCGCGCAGATCGGGCAGGCCATGCTGCAGCTTCTCGTCAGCGCCCGGCGCAGCGGCAACGGAGCGACGATCATCGCGTCGGCCGCGCTGCGCGAGGCGGCCCAACTCACCGGCCTTGAGGCCGAGCTGTTCGATGAAGGTGATCTATGAGCCCTGAGGAAATCCAGCAGATCTTCTTCGTCGAGTGTGAGGAATCGCTTGCCGCCGCCGAAACCGGGCTGGCCGCCTGCAAGGCCGGCACGCAGGACGCGGATACGATCAACGCGGTGTTTCGCGCGATTCATTCGATCAAGGGCGGCGCGGGCGCGTTCGGCTTTGCCGCGCTCCAGGCCTATACCCACACGTTCGAGACGCTGCTGTCGGATGTGCGCGAAGGGCTGGTGCCGCTGCGGCCCCAGCTTGTCGACTTGCTGCTGCGCGCGCTCGACACGCTGAGCGACCATGTCACCGCCGCGCGCGGCGGCGGCGAGGCGCCTGATGATGCCGCGCTGATCGTCGAGATGGAAGCGGCGCAGGCCAATGGCGGGGGCGCGGCGGGTGATGCCCCCGATGCGCCCACCCCGGACGCCGCGAGCCCGGCAACCGCCTCTGACGAGGCTGCCGATGACGAACCCGCGCCGATCGACATGATGGACCTCGACGCGCTGCTGGCCGATATTTCCGGCGGCTTCGAAAGCCAGCCCCAGGCCGCCGACGATCGCTGGAACGTCCACCTGCGCCCGCGCGCGGGTGCCATGCGCAACGGCAGCGAGCCGTTGCTGATGCTGCGCGAGATCGTCGCGATGGGCGGCGAATGCGTCGATTGCGATGTCAGCCAGGTTCCCGCGCTGGACGGGTTCGATCCGGCGCAGGGCTATCTCGGGTGGACTTTCGCGATGCCTGCCGAGGTGAGCGAGGACGCGGTGCGCGAGATTTTCGATTTCATCGGCGACGATTGCGCGCTGGAGATCGGCGAGGATGCCGTCATGCCGCCGGTGGTGATCGAGCCGGGGATGGCCCGGCCGGCGCCCGCGCCGGTGGCGGCCGAAAGCGCGCCGGTCGAAGCGCCGCCGCCCGTGGTGCATGAGGTGAAAGTGGAGGTGGAGGCCGCCCACGCACAGGCTCCCGCCGGCGCCGCGCCCGCCGCGCCGCCCGCGCCCGGCCAGTCGATCCGCATCGACCTGTTCAAGCTCGATCGGCTGATCGACCTGGTGGGCGAACTGGTGATCGCGCAGGCCATGCTGGTGCAGCGCCTCGATAACGCCAATGTCATGGCGTCCGAGGAGCTGGGGCTGCTCGAAAGCCTGACGCGCGATATCCAGGAAAGCGCCATGTCGATCCGCGCGCAGCCGATCGGCAGCGTGTTCAGCCGCGTGCCCCGGATCCTGCGCGATCTGGCGGCGAGCACGGGCAAGCACGTCAAGCTGGAAGTCATCGGCGAATCGACCGAGCTCGACAAGACCGTGATCGAGCGGCTGGGCGAGCCGCTGACCCACCTTATCCGCAACGCGGTCGATCACGGCATCGAAAGCGCCGAAGACCGCATCGCCGCCGGCAAGCCCCCCGAAGGCACGCTGACGCTTTCGGCCGAGCACCGTTCGGGCCGCATCCTCATCGCGATCGCCGATGACGGCGCGGGCATCAACCGCGAGCGCGTTTTCGCCAAGGCGGTGGAAAAGGGCATCGTCTCGCCCGATGCGCAGCTTTCCGCCGAGGAGATCGACAACCTGATCTTCGCGGCCGGCTTCTCCACCGCGCAGACCGTTTCGAACATCTCGGGCCGGGGCGTGGGCATGGATGTGGTGCGCCAGAACGTGAAGGAACTGGGCGGGCGCATCACGATTGAGAGCACCGAGGGCAAGGGCACCACCTTTACCCTGACGCTGCCGCTGACGCTGGCGATTTCCGATGGCATGATCGTCAATGTCGGCGATCAGACGCTGGTGGTGCCGCTGGCCCACGTGGTCGAAAGCCTGCGCCCCGGCGCGGACGACGTGCAGGGGCTGGGCGCCAGCCGCCACATGCTGAACGTGCGCGGGCGGTTCATTCCCGTGCTGTCGCTGCGCGAGGCGCTGGGCGCGTCGCAAGGCGCGACTTCGCCCGAGGAGGGCGTGCTGATCGTCGTCGATACCGAATCCGCCGGGCAGGCGGCGCTGCTGGTCGATGATATCCAGGACCAGCGCCAGTTCGTCATCAAGAGCCTCGCGACCAATTTCCGCCCGGTCGAAGGCGTCGCGGGCGCGACCATCCTGGGTGACGGGCGCGTCGCGCTGATCGTCGATGTCGATGGCCTGGTCGCCTGCGCGCTGCCCGCGCACGAAAGGCAGGCCGCATGAGCCGGGCCGCCGCCCTCAGCCAGTCGATCCCCGGCGTCAGTCCCGAGATCTATTGCCAGGCCGATTTCGAGGCCGTGGCCAGGATCGTGCATGACAACGTCGGGATCGTCCTGCCGCAAGGCAAGGCGCTGCTGGTCTATTCGCGGCTTGCCCCGCTGGTGCGGGAATCGGGCTGCGTCACGTTCGGCAATTTCGTCGAGCGGATGCGCGCGGACGAGGCCGAGCTGAACCGCGCGATGGCCGCGCTGACCACCAACCACACGTTCTTCTATCGCGAGGCGCATCACTTCGAGCATTTCGAGCACGAGTTGCGGCCCGATCTGATCGCCCGGCTCAAGGCGCATCAGCCGGTCCGGCTCTGGTCGGCCGGGTGTTCCAGCGGCGAGGAAGTGTGGTCGCTGGTGATGACCATGCTCGGGCCGGACCGGGCCGCGGGCCAGGCGCTTGCTCGCGCGGACTTGCGCGTGCTGGCCAGCGACGTCGCGCCCCACGCGATCCGGCGGGCCGAGGAAGCGGTCTATCCGGCCAAGGATCTCAAGCCCGTGCCCGACGCGCTGCGCCGCGCCTGGACCAGCGAAAGCGACGGCACGGCGGCGATCGGCGAGACGATGCGCGCGATCGTGCGCTTCCGTATGCTCAACCTGCTGGGCGAGTGGCCGATCAGCGGCAAGTTCGACGTGATCTTCTGCCGCAACGTGATGATCTATTTCGACAATCCCACCAAGGAGCGGCTGGTGCAGCGCTTCCTGGACGCGCTGACGCCCGACGGCTTTCTCTACATCGGTCATTCCGAGCGCGTCAGCGGCCCGGCATCGCGCCAACTCCAGCTTGTCGGCCCCACGATCTATCGCCGGAGGAACGCATGACCATCCGCGTCCTTGTCATCGACGATTCCCCCACGATGCGCGCGATCCTGATGTCGCGGCTCAGCGAGCAGCCCGATATCTCGGTGATCGGCACGGCGTCCAACGCCGCCGACGGGCGCGAGATGATCAAGCGGTTCAACCCCGACGTGGTGACGCTCGATATCGAGATGCCGGGCATGAACGGCCTCGATTTCCTGGAGAAGATCATGACGCTGCGGCCGATGCCGGTCATCATCGTCTCGGGCGCGACGCAGGAAGGCAACGAGACCACGGCGCGCGCGCTCGCGCTGGGCGCGGTCGATTGCTATTCGAAGTTCGATCCTTCCGGCAAGCTGGATATCGGCGACAACGGCCGCCTGGCCGCGCTGATCCGGCTGGCCGCGCAAGTGACGTTCAACCGGGGCCAGCAGGCTGCCGTGGCCAGCGTGGTGGAGCAGAGCCGGCGCTCGATCGACGGCGATATCAAGCTGATCGCGGTCGGCTCGTCCACCGGCGGGGTCGAGGCCTTGCAGATCCTCCTGTCCGAATTTCCCGACGATTGCCCGCCGACGATGATCGTGCAGCACGTCAATCCGCGCTTCGCTTCGGCGATCGCCCGCACGCTGGACAGCGCCTGCCCCGCCAGGGTGCAGATCGCCGAGGCGGACATGCCGGTACGCCCCGGCAATGTCTATCTCGCGCCCGGTGGGGACCAGCACCTCAAGGTGGGCGGAACCCGCACGCTGCGCACCAAGCTGCGGGCCGGAGAGCCGGTTTCCGGGCATTTGCCGAGCGTCGATGCCTTGTTCCTCTCCGTCGCCGAAGTGGTCGGCGCGCAGGCCGTGGGCATCCTGCTTACGGGCATGGGGGCCGATGGGGCCAAGGGCCTGCTGGCGATGCACCGGGCCGGCGCCCACACCATCGCGCAGGATGAGGCGACCTGCACCGTCTTCGGAATGCCCCGCGCCGCCATTTCGCTGGGCGCGGCGCGCGTGATCGCCCCGATCAACCGCATCGCGCGCCATGCGCTGACCAAGGCTGCCTGATCCATGGAACCGACGAACCTGACTCCGGCCAACACCACCCGGATCACCGTGCTGCAAGGGCAGTTCCGCGTCAGCGCGGGCCCCAGGGTGGAACTGAGCACCGTGCTGGGAAGCTGCGTCGCCACCTGCCTGTTCGATCCGAGCAGCGAGGTGGGCGGGATGAACCATTTCCTGCTGCCCGAGCCGCCCGCCAGCCATGCGCGCGGCGAGGTGGACGTGCACTACGGCGTCTACCTGATGGAAATGCTGATCAACGAGATGCTGGCGAACGGTGCCCGCAAGGAACGCCTGCGCGCGCATCTGTACGGCGGCGCCAATATCCGGTCGGGCATGGCCCGGATCGGCACGGCCAACGCCGATTTCGCGCGCGGCTTCCTGGAGCGCGAGCGGATCGAGCTGGTGCGCGAGGATCTGGGCGGCAACTGCGCCCGCCGCGTCGATTTCCGTCCGGCATCGGGCCAGGTGCGCTGCCGCGTGGTTCCGGCCAGCGATGCCCCCGATATCCAACCCCAACCCCGCCTGGTGGCCCAGCGCGGCGAAGTCGAACTGTTCTGAAGGAAAGCGAGACGTTCATGTCCAGGACAACGCGAATTCTGACTGTGGATGACAGCGCGAGCATGCGCGCGCTGCTCAATCATGCCCTGACCTCCAGCGGCTTCGATGTCGCCCAGGCCGACGACGGCGTCTCCGCGCTGGAATGGCTGGCGGTGAACGAGGTCGATGTGGTGATTACCGACATCAATATGCCCCGGCTCGACGGGTTCGGCCTGATCGAGCAGGTGCGCGGCGGCGCGCGCCATCGCGACCGGCCGATCCTGGTGCTCACCACCGAGAGTTCCGATGACAAGAAGGCCCGCGCCCGCGCCGCCGGCGCGACGGGCTGGATCGTCAAGCCGTTCGATACCGACAAGCTCGTCGCGGCCGTCCGCCGCGTCGCGCACTGATCCCGCAGGAGGACAAGGACATGCACCGCGAACTCATCACATTCGAAGTCTCCGGCCAGATCTTCGCGCTCGACATCATGGCGATCCGCGAGATCCGCGCCTGGACCCCGGTCACGCCGATGCCGCGCGTGCCGCACTACGTGGCCGGCGTGGTCAATCTGCGCGGTACCGTGCTGCCGGTGATCGATCTGGCCGCCCGGCTGGGCTGGGGCGCGACCGAGGCGACGCCGCGCCACGCGATCATCGTCTGCCAGGTGCATGGCCAGGCGCAGGGCCTGATCGTCGATTCGGTGAGCGATATCGTCACCATGCAGTCGGAGAATCTCCAGGCGCCGCCGACCGCGGGCCAGGACGAGGTGGTGCCCTTCATCGAAGGGCTCGCCGCGATAGAGGACCGTATGGTCATGGTGCTCGACCTGCCGGCGCTCAGTTCGTCGGGGGACGTCGCGATCGCGGCATAAACGCCATGACGACCCTCCCCAAATTCGTCGCCATGGCCGACGTCCTCGGCGAGCTTGGCGTGGAGATCGAGGCGCTGGGCGAAGTGCTGTGTCGCGATCCCACCTTCGCCGCGCAGCACTTGCGCGAGCTGCAGGCGATCGATCTCATCGCCCAGAAGCAGCGCGCGCTGGCCGCGCTGCTGGCATCGGGCTTTTGCGAGATGGAGATGCGCAAGATCACCATCGACACCCTGCGCCACCGCTTCTGCGGCTTCCTGGAAGAAGGCACCACGACTTGCCCGCTCGAATTCGATGACGATGGCGACGGCGAATTCGTGGCCTTCTGGGAGGAGGACTGAGGGGGAGCGCGCCGGTGCCGCAGCGAAATGCGCTCTTTTCGCGCATTTCGCGTACGCGCCGCCCGCGTTCGTGCATCGCAATTGACACACGCGCTTGCTATCGCGCGCGCATGACCGACGATGCCCGCCTCCACGCTCCGGCCACCGCGCGCAATCGCGGGCCGATCCTCGACGTGCTGCGCGGCGTCTTGCCGGCCGATGGGCTGGTGCTGGAAATCGCCAGCGGCTCGGGCGAGCATGTGGTTCATTTTGCCGCCGCGCTGCGCGATCTCGTGTGGCAGCCGTCCGATCCCGCGATCGAGGCGCGGCGTTCGATCGCCGCGTGGATCGCGGCGGAAGGGTTGAACAACGTGCTCCCGCCGCTGGCGCTCGACGCCGCCGTCGATCGCTGGCCGATCAACGCCGCGGACGCGATCGTGTGCTGCAACATGATCCATATCAGCCCGTGGGAAGCGACGCTGGGCCTGATGCGCGGCGCCGGGCGCGTGCTGGCGGCAGGCGCGCCGCTGGCGCTCTATGGGCCTTTCCGGCGGGGGGGCCGTCCGCTCGAACCCGGCAACGCCGCGTTTGACGAGGACTTGCGGCGGCGCGATCCGCGCTGGGGCCTGCGCGCCATCGACGATGTCGCGGCGGTGGCGGACGAGCACGGGCTGGTGCTCGATCGCGTCGTCGACATGCCGGCCAACAACGTCATGCCGATCTTCATCCGGCGCTGAGAGAGGGTTTGTTGGGGAATGCGCGGAAGAGCGCATTTCGGCGCGGCACCGGCTCACGCGCCCACCCGGCCGCCCATGCCAGTATACTTCCGTGGGAGGCCGGGTGGGCGCGTGGGCCGGTGCCGCCCTGCGCCAATAGCCGCATTTCCCAGCAAACCCCGATACCCGCCGCTCAGGCGGCCGGTGGGCTTTTCGGCGCGCGCAGCAGCAGCACCAGCGAGGAGGCGAAGATGCCGACCAGGCACAGTCCCCAGAAGGCATCGACATAGGATACCATCATCGCCTGGCGCACCACTTCGGCGCCGACCCGCGCGGCGTTTTCGGGCAGCGAGAAGTCGGTATCGGGCATGGCCATGCGCACCGCGGGATTGTCTGGCCGCAGCCCTTCGGTGAGGCGCGACTGCACCACCGCCTCGTTGCGGTAGATCAGCACCTGGATCAGCGCGATCCCCACCGCGCCGCCATAGCTGCGCACCAGCGTGTTGAGCGCGGCGCCCTCGTTGCGCAAGTGGGCCGGCAGCGTCGCGAAAGTCATGGCCGAAAGCGGCACGAAGATCATGCTGGAGCCGACCCCCTGGATCACGCCGGTGGTCACGACGATCCAGCTGTCGGACTGCAGCGAGATGTAGGAAAGGTGCCACATCGAATAGGCCGTGAGCAACATGCCCACGCCCACCAGGACGCGGAAATCGACCCGGTTGATCAGCCGCCCGATCGCCAGCATCGCGATCAGCACGCCCAGCCCGCGCGGCGCCATGGCCATGCCCACGTCCATCGTCGGATAGCCGAACAGGCTTTCCAGCATTTCGGGCAGCAGCGACATCGGGCTGTAGATCAGCACGCCCAGGAAGAAGCCGACGATCGAGCACAGCACGAAGTTGCGATCGGTGAACACCGCCGGGCTGACGAAGGGGTGCCTGGTGGTCATGCTGTGGACGATGAACAGGTAAAGCGTGATCGCCGCGATCGCGGCCTCGATCCAGATCTCGGTCGATCCGAACCAGTCGAGCACTTGCCCGCGATCGAGCATGAGCTGCAGCGATCCGATCGCCACCGCGAGCAGGCCGAACCCGGCGAAGTCCAGCCTGGCCGTGCGCGTGCCGGGATATTCCGGCATCGTCGCCGACAGGCCGATCCAGGCCATCACGCCGATCGGCAGGTTGATGAAGAAGACCCAGCGCCAGCTCAGGTGCTCGGTCAGATAGCCGCCGGCCAAGGGCCCGACCAGCGGGCCGGTGATCGCCGCCAGGCCGAAGATCGCCATGGCGCTGCCGTGCTCCTCGGGCGGATAGGCATCGAGCAGCGTCGCCTGGCTCATCGGCACCAGCGAAGCGCCGGCGATGCCCTGGAGAATGCGGAAGGCGATCAGCTCGTCAAGGTTCACCGCCATGCCGCACAGGCCCGATGCCACGGTGAAGCCGATGATCGAGAACAGCACCACGCGCTTGCGCCCGAAACGCCCCGCCAGCCAGCCCGTGAGCGGCGTGAAGATCGCCAGCGCGACGATATAGGACGTCAGCACCCAGGTGATCTGCTCGCGCGAGGCGGACGTGCTGCCCTGGATATGCGGCAGCGCGACGTTGGCGATCGTCGTATCCACCTGGTTCATGATCGCCGCGGCCATGACGAAGAAGGTCATCAGCCGCCGCGTGGCGGGGGGCATATAGTGCTGTGTCATCCAGGCTTCGGGGCCTCCGGCGCCGGGCCTAGCCGACCGTGGAGCGTACCGCAATCGTCCCCGCAAGCCACCACCTGCCCCCGGCCCGCCCGCCAACCGGCCGGTGCGACGGCCTCCCGCACCGGCAGCCTTGGCGCATTGCTTCGCGCGGCAGCGAGAGCTGCCCGGCCCCTGGCGCTGTTCTCATCCTTGCCGGCTTGTGCTTTGCTGGGCACCGAGATCGCATGACTGGGAGAGGCACGCCGCGATGATGGACAAACGCACACTTGGACAAGGGCTGGAGGTCGGCAAGCTCGGCCTTGGCTGCATGAGCATCAGCGGGGCCTATGGGCCCAGGCTCTCGCAGGAGGAAGCGAACGCGCTGCTGCGCGCCGCGTTCGATCTTGGCGTGACCCTGTTCGATACGGCCGAGATCTATGGCCCGTTCATTGGCGAGGAAATGGTCGGCCAGGCGGTGGCGCCGTTTCGCGATCGGGTGGTGGTCGCCACCAAGTTCGGCTTCAGGCTCGATCCGGCGGACGGCAGCAACCAGGGGTTCGACAGCCGGCCCGAGCATATCCGCGAAGTGGTCGATGCCTCGCTGCGCCGGCTGGGCATGGATCATATCGATCTGCTCTATCAGCACCGGGTCGATCCCGAAGTGCCGGTGGAGGATGTCGCCGGCACGGTGAAGGATCTGATCGCGGCGGGCAAGGTGCGCTGGTTCGGCATGTCCGAAGCCGGCGCCGACGATATCCGCCGGGCCCACGCGGTCCAGCCCGTGGCGGCGCTGCAAAGCGAATACTCGTTGTGGACCCGCTATATCGAGCCGGAAATCCTGCCCACCTTGCGCGAACTGGGCATTGGCCTGGTTCCCTACAGCCCATTGGGGCGCGGGTTCCTGACCGGCGACTTGCGGCCCGGCGCGATGGACCTCAAGGACTGGCGCGCCAATATGCCGCGCTTCAAGGATCAGGCGGCCGAAGCGAATTACCGGCTGGTGCAGGCGCTGCTGGCACTGGCCGAGGCGAAGGGCTGCACCGCCGGCCAGCTCGCGCTCGCCTGGGTGCTGCACCAGGGCGAGGATATCGTGCCGATCCCCGGCACGCGGCGGATAGAGCGGCTGGCCGAGAACGTGGCGGCCACCGCCATCGCGCTGACCCCGGCCGATCTCGCCGCGATTGAGCGCGCCTTTCCGGTCGAGCACGTGGTCGGCGGGCGCTACGCATGAGCGAGGCGATCGGGGAGGATGCCGATCCGGCCGAAGTGCTCGCCGCGCTGGAAGCGCGCGCCCGGCGCGTCGATACGCCTTGCGGCGAAGGCACGATGGCCTGGCGCATCTGGGGCGAGGGCGAGCCGCTGGTGCTGGCCCACGGCGCGCAAGGATCTTGGACCCACTGGGTGCGCAATATCGCGCGGCTGGCGGCATCGGGCCGCATGGTGATCGCCGCCGATCTGCCTGGCCATGGCGATTCCGCGATGCCGGAAACGCCCGATCACGCCGGTATCTCCAAAGCGCTCGCCACGGGCCTGCGCGCGATCCTGGGGGAGCGGTTGCCCGTCGATCTGTGCGGCTTCTCGTTCGGCGGGGTCGCTTTCGCCTATCTGGCGGCGCTCCACCCCGACGTGGCGCGGCACCTTGTCCTGATCGGCTGCGGCGGGCTCGATACGCCCAAGGGACAGATCCACCTCGGCCGCGTCGGCGGGCTCGCGGGCGAGGAGCGGATCGCGGCGATGACCGCGAACCTGCTGGGCCTGATGCTGCACCATCGCGAAAGCGTGGATGCCATGGCGCTGCACCAGCTTATGCCCAATGCCCGCAAGGCCCGGCTCAACGTGCCCGATCTGGTGGTGCCCGACCGGCTCGTGCAGATCCTTCCCGAAGTGCGCGTGCCGGTCGATGCGATCTGGGGCGAGCTGGACCGGCCGCATCCCCATCCGGCGCTGCAGGAAGCCGTGCTGCGCCGCATCCAGCCCGAAACGCAATTTCGCGTCATCGCCGATGCCGGCCACTGGGCGATGTACGAGCGGCCCGAGGCGTTCGAGCGGGCTCTGGGCGAAATCCTGAACGCGCCGCCCAGAACGGTCGGCTGAATTCGTCTGCGAATGGGCCGTCCGGCGCATGGCGGCACCGGCCCGTTCCCCCACCTGCTGTTCTTCCACAGTTAAATCGCGGGGTATCTTGCGTTGTATTGCGCGCTGGTGTTGATCGCTACTTGGGGAGAACGCCAATGACCCACAAGACTGACAATGGCGTTGACGCCGCTCAGAGTAAAACGCCAAAGCACGCCGCGCGCGAAAAGCCCGCGCGGCAGCCGCTTCGCCGCAAGTCCGGCAAGCCGGCCGCGCCGGATCAGGCAGCGACCATGGAAATGGCCGAAACCGCCGCGCCCGACAGGCCGGCCCGCAAGCGCGGCATGGGCAAGATGACCGCTCCCAGACGCAAGCGTGCCGCGCCGGTGCCCGCCGCGCATCCCTTGCCCGTTCCGGCCAACGATCCCGATGGGCCGCTGCCGCTGGCCGCCGTGGCGCCGGGCAGGGGCGTGCTTCTGGGCCCGGCGCCGGAGCCTCATGTGATGCCCGATGCGGCGCGGCCGATTCCGCGCAATCGCGCGCCGGTGCTGTATCGCAAGGGGCTGGTGGCCAATTTCGGTGACTGGCTGCGCTCCGCGGCCGAAGGGGTGGCCTGGCTGATGCCGCGCAAGCGCAAGCCGCAGCGGGTCGTCCAGCCCGCCATGCCGGCGATCGCCCGCGCCAACCGCGAGATTTCCAGCCTGCGGATCGAGAATGCCCGCCTGCGCCGCAAGCTCGACGCGCTGGAAGCGATCGAGCAGGGGCGCCAGGCGGTGGAGACCGCGCGGAAAGAGCCGGCGGAAGGTTAGGGCGGGGGCCGAAGCCCCCGCCCCCGCTTACCAGACGAGCGGCAAATGCTCCGGGCCGACGACGCCGCCGGGGCGGTATTCGATGTGCGCGCCCGGCTTCAGCGCGAACTGCGGGACGCGTTTGAGCCATTCCTGCAGCGCGATCTTCACTTCGAGCCGGGCCAGGTGCGCGCCCATGCAGCTATGCACGCCCACGGTGAAGGCCAGGATGGTCTTGCGCGGACGGTCGAAGTCCACTTCCTTGGGGTTGGGGAACACCTCGGGGTCGAAGTTGCAGGCCGGCAGCAGGCAGGTGATGCGATCGCCCGCCTTCATCTTCACGCCGCGCATCTCGTAATCCTGCGCCAGCACCCGGCCCGAGAACGTCACCGACCAGCGGCGCAGCAGTTCTTCCACCACCTTGTCGATATCGTCGGGCCGCGCGATGATCTCGCGCACCTTTTCGGGGTGCTCGGCCAGATAGAGCCAGACGTTGTTGAGCGTGGCGAACACCGTGTCGAGCCCGCCGATGAACAGGAAGCAGACGAAGCCGAAGATTTCCTTGTCGGACAGCGGCACGCCATCGGGCGCGGAATTGGCGATCAGGCTGACGACGCCGTCGTCCGGGTGCGCCTTCTTCTCGGCGATCGCCTGCTTGAGATATTCGGTGATGCTGCGCATCGACCGGCCCATGATCTCGCGATCGTTCGAGTGCAGCAGGTCCACCGCCCAGCTCACGAAGGTATCGCGCATGTCCTGCGGCAGACCCATGATGTCGAGGAACACCGAGACCGGCAGCGGCCGGCCGAATTCGGTGGTGAACTCGCACTCGCCCTTGTCGGCGAATTCGTCGAGCAGATCCTTGGCGCGCTGGCGGATCAGGCCTTCGAGCTTGAGCACGCCCTTGGGGCTGAACGTGGGATCGACGATGTTGCGGTACTTGCGGTGGTGCGGAGGATCGATCTCGATCGGGATGAAGTAGAAGTAATCATCCGGGTCGCGCGGGAAGGGCGTGGCGCCCTCGTTCGAGAAGATGTCCGGGTGGCGCAGCACGAACAGCGCGTCTTCGTGCTTGATCGCGGTCCACATGTTGCCGAAGGGCGAGACATCGTAGAACAGCGGCGGATAATCCTCATGCATCGCCGCCATGAAATCATGCGGCGCCTTCAGGAAATCCGGCCCGAACGTGATGCCGGCGGTGCGGATCAGCTCGGGCGGAACATGGTCGGGCACCTGGTCCATGCCAACGCGGCGGGGCAGGTTGGGCGGAACGGGGTGGGCTGCGTCGATCGCCATGGTTCAATCCTCTTCCGTTATGGTTTCAGTATTGGGTTTCGGGCAGGTGGACGACGAGCCCGTCGAGCGCCTCGGTCATTTCGATCTGGCAGCTCAGCCGGCTGTTCGGCTTCACTTCGGCCGCCGCCGATTCGAGCAGTTCCTCCTCGGCCTGCGAGGAAGGGCCGCCGACCCTGCCGGTCCAGGCTTCGTCGACATAGCAATGGCACGTCGCGCACGACAGGCCGCCGCCGCATTCGCCGACTATGCCTTCGACCCCGTTGTACAGCGCGCCGCGCATGACGTTCTCGCCCAGCGGCACGTCAAACACCTGCGATCGGCCGTCATGCTCGATATAGGTTACTTTCGGCATCCATCCCTCCTACCAGTTCCTGTTCTTGAGAACAGTGTTCTCGAACTTAGCCGCTCCGCCGGCGACTCGTCAATCCGAAGTTACCGCCCGTGTACTTTTTTGCGCAAGCAGCGCTTCATGCGCTGGACCGCGCCGAAGACTGCGCGTACGCCTCGTGACATGGAGAGGGGCAAAGCAAAAAATGCAGGAATACTGCACACGATCGGCGAGGATGAGCCGGATCGCGCGCGGATGATCCTGAAAGCGGCTTATGAGCTGCTTGACGAAGGCGGGCTCGAAGGGCTGACGATCCGCGCGGTGCTGGGCCGGACCGGGCTGGCGCGGCGGGCGTTCTATGAACGGTTCGGGTCCAAGGACGATCTCGTCCTCACCGTGTTCGAACAGACCCTGCACGGCGCGGCCCGCGAATTCCGCGAAATGGTGGGCCCGGTGGCCGATCCGCTGGACGGGCTGCGGATCATCGTATCCAGCCTGGTGCTGGGCCAGCTCGGCTTCCAGGGGACGGAAAGCCCCGGCCGCAGCCGGCGCAGCGCGGCGTTGAGCCGCGAGCACTTGCGCCTGGCGGAATCGCGTCCGCACGAATTGCAGCAGGCGCTCAGCCCCTTGCGCGGCCTGATTGCCGAGCAGGTCAGGAAGGGGATCAGCCTCGGGACGTTCCGGGATGCCGATGCCGATCTCCAGGCGCGGCTGATCTACAACCTGGTGGCCACCACGGTGCACACCGAACTGCTGGCCGAGGAAGGCGGCTGCCCCAATCTGGTCCACCGCGAGAGGCTGCTGGAATCGATCTGGGAATTCTGTCGCCGCGCGATCATCGCCTGATATCCGGGGCCTGATATCCGGGCGGTGGCTCACCGCCCGGACCAGCACTGCCCTGGACCAGCACCGGCAGCTTCAGGCCACGACTTCGGGAATCATCGCGAACATCCGCTTGATGTCGGCGGGATGGGCCAGCCCCGTGCCCGCGTTCAGCACTGCCGCCGATCCGGCCGCCATGCCGAAGCGGAAGGCCTCCACCTCGTCCTTGCCGCACATCAGCGCATGGACCATCCCGGCCACGAAGCTGTCGCCCGCGCCCACCGCGCTGGCCGCCTCGATCTCCAGCGCCGGCAGGTAGATCGTGCCTTCCTTGCGCGCCAGCACCGCGCCTTCATGCCCCATGGTAACGGCCACCAGCCTGGCCTTGCCCGATGCGATGATCTCCATCGCGGCAGCGGCGACCGCGTCGGCGGTGTCCAGATCGTAGCCGACGAGCTGTTGCAGCTCGCCCTGGCTGGGCTTCACCAGCAGCAGGCCGCCGGCATCGATCGCGGCGGCAAGCGCCTCGCCCGAACTGTCGACCACCAGTTCGATGCCGCGCTCCTTCATCAGATGCCCGGCGCGCGCGTAGAAATCGATGGGGACGCCGGGGGGCAGCGATCCGCTCATCACCATGACGCCGCAGTCCGCCTCGCCCAGCGCATCGAGGCAGGCGTGCCATTCGTGCTCGGCCACGGTGGGGCCTTGCGGCGTGTAGCGATATTCCTTGCCGGTCTCCATCTCCAGCACGGCGGAGGCGACGCGCGTCGGCTCCTCGATATGGATGCGCGTGCGGACCAGCAGGTGCAGGTCGATCAGGCCGTCCAGCGCGGGCCCGGTCGCGCCGCCGGCCAGATAGAAGCAGCGCGCGTTGCCGCCCAGGCGGACGAAGACGCGGGCCACGTTGATCCCGCCGCCGCCGGGGGCGTACTGCTCGTTGCGCGTGCGGATCTTGTGGGTGTGGCGGACGCGATCGACTTCATAGGAAACGTCGATCGTGGGGTTCATCGTCAGTGTACCAAGGCTTTGCATCGTGACCAGTCTGATCCTTTCGAGAGGCTGGAGCTTGCCGCGCGATTGGGTCACGTTCCTTGCAATAGGTCAAGAACCCGCCTGATTGGGCAGGGGGCCGAAGCGGCATCGCAATGCGCGGCAGGCGCATCGCGCCGGCCAGGCCTCAGGCCGCGTCGCGCTTGGCGGCGAAGGAGAGCTTGTCGGCGGGTTCGGCCTTGCCGAACAGGTAGCCCTGGCCTTGCGCGCAGCCTTCGCCGCGCAAGTATTCGCACACGCCCTCGCGCTCGATACCCTCGGCGGTCACGGTCAGCCCCAGGCTGCGGCCCAGGCTGATGACCGCGCGGATCACCTCGCGCGAATTCATCTCGTGCTCGAGGTTGAGGATGAACGACTTGTCGATCTTGATCTTGGTGAAGGGGTAGTTGAGCAGATAGCTCAGCGAGCTGTAGCCGGTGCCGAAATCGTCGAGCGAGATGCCGATGCCGAACGAGCGCATGTTGCGGATGATGGCCGAAGTGCGCGGCCCCTTTTCCATCAGCACCGCCTCGGTGATCTCCAGTTCGAGCCGTTCGGCGGCAAGGCCGGTGGCAGACAGCACGTTGATCACGGTGGCCAGGATATTGCCGTTACGGAACTGCAGCGGCGAGACGTTGACCGCGAGCCGGATATGCGTGGGCCAGTGCATCGCTTCGCGGCACGCGGTTTCGAGCACGAACTTGCCCACCGTCTCGATCAGGCCGACTTCCTCGGCCAGCGGGATGAAGACATCGGGCGAAACCTCGCCGCGCACGTCGTGGCGCCAGCGGGCCAGTGCCTCGTAACCCACCACTTCGCCCGATTCGAGATCGACGAAGGGCTGGTAATGCACCTTCAGGCGATTGTGCTGGATCGCTTCGCGCAAGTCGAAGATCAGCTTGATCTTTTCCTGCGCCGCCACATCGAAGCCGGATTCGAAGCTGCGGCAGGTGCCGCGCTTCTCGCCCTTGGCGGCATAGAGGGCAAGGTCGGCATAGCGCAGCAGGGTTTCGGCGTTGGAACTGTCCTGCGGCGAAATCGCGAAGCCCACCGTGGCGCCGATATGGATCATGTTGCCGCTGACATAGAATGGTTCCGACAGCGCGGTGATGATCGCGCGCGAGACCAGTTCGGCCTGGGTGCGGCTGAAATTGCGGAAGATCACCGCGAATTCGTCCCCGCCGATCCGGCAGAGCAAGGCATCGGGCGGGATCAGCTCGCGCATCCGGTGCGCCGCGTCGGACAGCAACCCGTCGCCGAACTGGTGGCCGTAGGTGTCGTTCACCGCCTTGAAGTGATCGAGATCGACCAGCGCGATCGTGACGGTCTCGTCGAAGGAGGCGGTCGCGAGCACTTCTTCGAGGTGCTCGCGGCAGTGGGAGCGGTTGGCCAGGCCGGTCAGCTCGTCATGCCGCGCCATGTGCGCCATGCGCCGTTCGATGCGGCGGCGCTCGGTGATGTCGAAGACCGAGACGATCGTGGTCGCATAGCCTTCGAGCCGCGACAGCCGGGTCGACAGGACGCATTCCACTTCCGACCCGTCTGAGCGGTTCATCGACCAGATGCGGCTGGATTCGGCGCAGTCGCAAGCCAGCGCCTCTTGCGCCTCGGGCCAGTCGGCCTCGCCGAACAGCGCGCTGGCGTGCATCCCGGTAAGCGCTTCCAGGCCGAAGCCGAAGAAACGGCACGCCGCCTCGTTGGCCTGGCGGATGATCCCGGTGGTCAGGTCATAGACGATCAGGACCACGGGATTGCGTTCGAACAGCAGGCGGAAGGTTTCCTCCTGCTTGCGAATCTCGGTGATGTCGATGCGCACGCCGATGGTGCCGCCGCTTTCGGTCTTGCGCTCCTCAATCATGATGCAGCGCCCGTTGGCCAGGCGCTGTTCGTGGCGCGTGCCGGGCCTTTCCATCAGCGAGAGACGGTCGGCGATCCATTCTTCCTCGCGGCCGGTCGCCTCGGGATAGTCGCCGCGCTCGACGCCGATCCGCAGCGTATCGGCCAGCCGTACGCCCGGAGCCAGAAGATCCGCCGATCTCTCGTAGATCTCGGCGTATTTCTGGTTCCACAGGATGTAGCGTCCTTCTTCGTCAAGAAAGACGATGCCTTCGGGCAAGACGTCGATCGCCTCGCGCAGGCGTTGCTCAGCGCGACTTGCCGCCCGCATCGCTTCTTCCAGCGACTGGAGCGAACCCTGGTCAAGCTGACCGCCACAATTGCTTTCCGTCAGTTCGATCTTCACGTTTTCGCCCCGCAATCAGGGTATCTACTAGGGCAGAGCGGTTAATATTTCTGCGATGTGACTGGGTGCGTGATACGTATCGCGAACAAATCGCATTTATGCGCCCGGCAAGCGCGTGGCCCTGGCGAGAATCCCCAGCAATCCGGGCCACAGGCCGAGCAAGGCAAGGCCGCAGGCCAGCGTCGCGCGTCGTTCCGTCGCCCGCTGCAGCAGCATGGCGCGGCGGACCTGCGGGGAAAGGATGCGCACGATCCGGCGGTGATAGGCGGCTGGCGGCAGGCCGGCGGCCAGGCTTTCGGCCGCGACGAACGCGCCGCGCAGCGCGGCGGCCATGCCGTCCCCGGTCAGCGACGCGGTCATCGCCGCCTGGTCTCCCAGGCGATAGGCGTGATCGCCGGTGGCATCCGCGTCGCACAGGTAGCCGTAAGGCAGGTTGGCGATGGTAAGCGGCCGGGCGAACAGCGGTTCGGCTTCCGCCAGCCGCCGTTCGAGCCAGGGCTCGCGCAGGATGCGGGCCAGCACGCCGTCCCAGCCGCCGCCCAGATCGGCCAACGCCGCGCTGCGCAGGATCAGGCACAAGTTGAGCACGCCGGGCGCCACGCGCTGCAATCCGGCATAGCCGCCGTCGAATACGACCAGCTCGATCGCGCTTCCCACCTTGCCGGCAAGCGCGGGCGGCGCGCGCCAGTGCATCTTGAAGCCGACATAGCCGCCGCGCGTGGCGGGCGCGCCGCGCGCCACGCCGCGCACGTCATGCTTGCCCGATGCCAGCAGGATCGCCGAGGCGGGCAGGGCGGCATCGCCCACGCGCACATGCCCGGCGGCGATGCCCGAGACGCGCTGGCCACGCCGCACTTGCGCGCCCGCGCGCGCGGCCAGTTCCAGCAGCGCCTCGTCCAGCACGCGGCGGCTGAGGCCGCGCGCGGCGAAAGGCAGGGGCGCTTCGATCAGGCGATGGCCGGAAGCGAGGCGGATGCGGTCCATCGCCACGGCGCCGAGCCGATCGAGATCGAGGCCAAGGCATTCGAGATCGCGGCACGCCTCGACCGAGAGGAATTCGCCGCAGACCTTGTCGTGCGGGCCGCTCTCGCGTTCGAGCAGCACCACGGGCCGGCCTTGCCGCGCCAGCAGTGTCGCCGCCGCGCCGCCGGCCAGCCCGCCGCCGACGACGATGCAGGGGTTCACCATTTGCGCCGCGCGACGCAGTAGCGGAACGGAAAACGCCAGCGCACTTGCGTCACATGGCCCAGCCCGGCCTGCCGCAGCAGCGCGTCCCAGTCGGCGCGGCGGAAGCTGCGCGCCACCGACAGCGGCCCGTCGTGCCGCACGAAGCGGTGCCAGCGCATGGCCCCGGAAAGCAGGCGGAAGCCGTGATAGGCCAGCGCATGGCGGTGGAGATCGTTGACGAACCAGCCCAGCCGGCTGTTCGCTTCCATCCAGCCGAGGAAACGGACGATTTCCGCATCGGTCATGTGGTGGGTGACAAGCGAGCTGATGACGAGGTCGGGCGGATCGCCGGCCGGCCAGGCGAAAGCGTCACCAGTGCGATAGGCGATGGCAAGGCTCTGTGGCGTCAGCGCGCGCGCCGCGGGCTCGCTGCGCGGGTTGAGGTCGATGCCGACCAGCCGCGCCTTCAGGCCGCGCGCGGCCAGCCGCCGGGCGATCGCGCGCAGCATGTCGCCCGCGCCATAGCCGACATCGAGGATCAGCGGCACGCGGTCCGCCGGCGCATGGGCGAGGCCGGCGGTCACGAAGCCGAGCGTCGGCCCGCGCGCCAGGGTGAGCGTGTTGACTTGCGCCAGATCGGCCATGCAATCGGCGAAATCCGCGTAATCGACATCGGGCGCGTCCATCATCTCGGGAGCGCGCGAGCGGTGGGTGAAGCGGGCCATCGTCACACCATGGTGAAGCGGAACGTCTCGGCGGCAAGGCCGGGACCAAAGGCCATGCCCAGGCCCCTGCGCCCGTCGCCGCCCTCGCGCCGCGCGGCGATCATCGCGGCCAGCACGAACATCAGCGTTGCCGACGACATGTTGCCATGGCGGCGTAGCACCTCGCGCGAGGGGGCGAGCGCTTGTGCGGGCAGCTCGAACCCGCGCTCGACCGCGTCGAGGATCGTGCGGCCCCCGGCATGGACCGCCCACAAGTCATAGTCCGCCGGCGAATGGCCGCGCAGGATGCCGCCATCGTCGTTGCGCGCGCGTTCGTGCGCCAGCGCCTCGGCGATGCGGCCGGGCACGCGCCCGTCAAGATGCATGACGAAGCCCTGATCGCCGATCCGCCAGATGATCATGTCGTCCGACGCCGGGATCGCCGCCGCGCGAAAATCGGTCAGCGCGATGCCGTGCGGCCGCGCCGTGACCAGCGCCGCGCTGGCCCCGTCGCCGAACAGCAGCATCGCCAGCAGCTCGTCCAGCTTGCGGGTGTGCCGCAAGTGCAGCGAGCACAGCTCGACGTTGACGACGAGGACTTGCGCCTCGGGCCGCGAGCGTACCGTGTGATGCGCCAGCCGCAAGGCGTTGACTGCGGCATAACAGCCCATGAAGCCCACCATGGTGCGCTCGGCGGCAGGGTCGATGCCGGACTTGCCAATGATGATCTGGTCGAGCCCCGGCGCGACGAAGCCGGTGCAGCTTGCCACGATGACATGGGTGATGCCGCGTGCGGCGATATCCGGGTCCAGCGCGGCGATCGCCTGCAGGGCAAGCGCGGGGGCCCATGCCTCATAGCGTTCCATGCGCCGCGCGGTGCCGGGGTAATCGCCCGGCCGGTAGAAGCCCAGCGTATCGGTGGCGCCGCCTTCCGCAAGCAGCACGGGTTCAAGGAACGAATAGCGCGCTTCGATGCCCGATCGGGCCGCCATCCGCTCGTAAAGCGAAAGCAGCTTGGGATCGTCGAGAAACTGCCGGGCGGCGGCATGGAAGGCGCCGTGCACCTCGTGCGGGGGAACCGCCGTGCCGATGGCGTTGATATGCGCCACGGTCATGGCAGGCGGCACGGCAGGGCGGTTCGCATTCGGTCTCGATCCTTGCCCCGCACTCGTTCCGGCACCATGCACCCGAACGCGGCGTCAGGCAATCGCGGCCCGAAGGCGGGCCGCGCCGCTCAGGAATTGGCCGCGCGGCTGACGCTCAGGCTGGGCGCCCGCGCGGGCCGCCCGAAGTAATAGCCCTGCGCTTCCTCGCAGCCTTCCTTCTGCAGCACTTCGAGCTGGCGTTCGGTCTCCACCCCTTCGGCCAGCACCGGGATCTCCAGGCTCTTGCCCAGCGCCAGCACCGCGCGGATGATCGCCCGGGCCTGCGCGCTGTTTTCCGCGCGCAGGAGGAAGGACTTGTCGATCTTGATCTTGTCGAACGGGAACGAGTGCAAGGTATCGAGCGAGGAATAGCCGGTGCCGAAATCGTCGATCGCCACGCTCACGCCCATCGCCTTGATCTGGCGCAGGCAGTGCAGCGCGCGCAGCTTGTCGGCGATGATCGCGCTTTCGGTGATCTCCAGTTCGAGCCGGCGGGGCGAAAGGCCGGTTTCCAGCAGGATCGCGCGCACCGTATCGGCCAGGTCGGCCTGGCGGAACTGCACGGGCGAGAGGTTGACCGCGACTTTCTGCTCCTTGGGCCAATGCTGCGCCTCGATGCAGGCCTGGCGCAGCACCCAGGCGCCGATTGTCAGGATCTCGCCGGTCTCCTCGGCGATCGGGATGAAGTCGTTGGGCGATATCACGCCGCGGCGCGGGTGGTGCCAGCGCAGCAGGGCTTCGTAGCCGCTCAGCTCCCCGGTCTGGAGCAGGCGCTGCGGCTGGTAGAGCAGGGTGAACTCGTGCCGGTCGACCGCGTTGCGCAAGTCGTTGGCCAACTGGCGGCGCTGGCGCGCGGTTTCGTCCATGCCCGGCTCGTAAGTGCAGATCCGCTCGCCGACAGCGCCTTTCGCGCGATACATCGCCAGGTCCGCGTTGTTGAGCAGCGTCTCGCGATTGGGCCCGTCCGACGGATAGACCGCGATGCCCAGGCTCGCCCCCAGCGAAAGCCGCTGGCCGTTGCATTCCACCGGCGCGATCAGGCAGGCGTTGAGCCGGGTGATGAAGTCGGCCAGTTCGTCGTCCCGCGCGAACAGCTTGTAGGCGGCGAATTCGTCGCCGCCCAGCCGTGCCGCCAGCTCGCCTTCGCGCAAGTCGTCGGTCAGGCGGCGGGCGATCGTCTGCAGCACGAAATCGCCCGCGGCATGGCCGTGCGTGTCGTTGATTTCCTTGAAGCGGTCCATGTCGATCGCGACCACGGCGACTTGCGCGCCCGCGCGCATCGCGGCCTCGATATCGCCATCGAGCGCGAGGTTGAACCGGGTGCGGTTGGCCAGCCCGGTCAGCCCGTCGTGCAGCGCCATGTGGGTGATCTTCGCTTCGGACTGGCGCTGTTCGCTGATGTCGTCGAACGTCGTCACCCAGCCGCCGTCGGGCAGCGGGCGGTTGGCGATCGAGAGATAGAGCGATTCGCCGAAGCGGCTGACCGTGGGCGGGCTGCGCGGATCGGCCAGCGAATCGTGGATCATCTTGCGCGCCCGCCGGACGCGCTCCTCCGTGGCGGGAATGCCAAAGCGCACCCGGTTCGAGACATGGATGAAGTCTTCCAGCGAAAGGCCGATCGGGCAATCCGCCTCGCTGAGCCCCCACAGTTCGAGGAACCGGCGATTGCGCAGCACCAGCCGCTCGCCCGCATCGAACACGCAAAGCCCCTGGTGCATGTTGGACAGCGCCGCATCGAGATGCCGCGTCGTTTCGGCGATCAGGTCCTGCTGCTGCTTGAACTGCGATATATCGCGCGTGATGATCGCGAAGCCCGGATCCTGCCCTTCGTCGCCGGCGATCGCCTCGATCAGCGTGCTGGCCCAGAAGCGGCTGCCGTCGCGCCGCAAGTACCAGCCGCTGCCGCTGAAGCGGCCTTCGGCACGCGCCTGCGCCAGCATCTGCGAAGGCAGGCCGGCGGCGCGGTCTTCCACGGTGTGGAGATGCGCCAGCGCCAGGCCGATCGCCTCCTCGGCGGCATAGCCGGTCAGGCGCTCGGCCCCGGCATTCCAGTTCGAGATGCGGCCGTCGCGGTCCAGCATGTAGATGGCGCAATCGGCGATGCCTTTCACCAGCAGGCTGAACTGCCGCTCGCTCGCCTCGATCGCCGCGCTCGACCGGCGGCTGATCAGCAGCGTGACGATCGACAGCACGAACAGCCCGATCGCGACCGCGCCGATCCACCCGGCCAGCGTTTCGGGCGAGATCGCGCCGCCGGAAACCGCGCGCCGCGCGGGGATCAGGACCAGCGCGGCCATCGCGGTGAAATGGTGCAGGATGACGGCAAGGCCCAGCAGCAGCCCTGCCGTCACGGCGCTGGGCTGGCCGCGCCGCCGCAGCGCGAAGCGCAGCGCGGGATAGATCGGCGCGATTGCCAGCGGCAGCGAGACGAGCGCCAGCGCCACATGCCAGGCGAACCTCACGGGGATGTCGAGCGCGGCCAGGCCAAGGTAATGGGTGGCAGCGATGCCGGTGCCGATGACGAGCGCGGCGAGCAGCGCGCCGCGCCGGCCCGGCACGAACAGCGCCGTGAGGAAGCCGATCGTGGTGGCGGCGATGGCGGCGGCCAGCGAGGCCAGGATCAGGCCGATCAGATAGCGCGCGGCAAAGCCGGAATCGAAGCCGAGCAGTGCGATGAAATGGGTCGCCCAGATGCCGAAGCCGGTAAAGACGCCTGCGCCCAGTCCCCAGTTGCGCCGCGCCGCGCCGCGCGAAAGCCGCGCCTGGCGCAGCAGCATCACCGCGGTCGTGGTCGCGAACAGGCAGACGAGCAGCGCCAGCGGGAGCATCCCGTGGCGGTGGTGATCGTGCAGGGATAGATAAAGGTCGATCACGCGGGGGCCCAGACTGGATGATTGCGGTCTTGGCCCTAAGCGGATCGGATTGACACTTGCGTAAGCGGGACTTTCGGTAACTACCGAACCGGCGGATAAGATTGGCCGGCGATCGCGGGCGCGGCGCGGCACAAGCGAATGGCCCGCCGCGCGCCATCAGGGCGACACGCGACGGGCCACGTTTTCCTCCCCAGGAAAACTCTTCGCGGGGCCTCTGCCCCGCCTCAGCGGCGCACGGCGCTGCCCAGGCGATGGTAGAGGTTCGAATACTTCGATGAGACCGGGTCGTCCTCATGCGCTTTCAGGTAGAACAGCACCGCTTCCTGCAGCAGCTTGAAATCCTCGTTCGAAAGCACGGCGCGCGAGCGGGCCGGTTCGTGCGTAGTGGTCGTCATCATACGTCTCCTTCCTTGGCTCGCGCGGATCAGGCCGCGAATTGGTTCATCGTGTTGTGGGCGCCGCCGGCCTTGAGGGCCGCCTCGCCGGCGAAGTATTCCTTGTGGTCGTCGCCGATGTCGGAGCCGGCCATGTTCTGGTGCTTCACGCAGGCGATCCCCTGGCGGATCTCCTGGCGCTGGACATGCTTGACGTAGCCGAGCATCCCCAGCCCGCCGAAGTATTCCCGGGCGAGATTGTCGGTGGACAGAGCCGTGGTGTGATAGGTCGGCAGCGTGATGAGGTGGTGGAAGATGCCCGCCTCGCGCGAGGAATCGCGCTGGAAGTGGCGAATGCGCTCGTCCGCCTCGATCCCCAGATCGGTGCCGTCGTAATCGGCGCTCATCAGCCGGTCGCGGTCATACTCCGAAACGTCGTGGCCTTCGGCCTTCCAGGCATCGTAGACCTGCTGGCGGAAGTTCAGCGTCCAGTTGAAGCTGGGCGAGTTATTATAGACCAGCTTGGCGTTGGGGACGACTTCGCGGATGCGGTTCACCATGCCGCCGATCTGGCCGATGTGCGGCTTCTCGGTCTCGATCCACAGCAGGTCCGCGCCGTTCTGCAGCGCGGTGATGCAATCGAGCACGCAGCGATCCTCGCCGGTTCCGGGGCGGAACTGATAGAGGTTCGAAGGCAGGCGCCTGGGCCGCATCAGCTTGCCGTCGCGGCTGATCAGGACATCGCCGTGGCCAAGCTGGCTCGCGTCGACTTCCTCGCAATCGAGGAAGCTGTTGTACTGATCGGCGATATCGCCCGGCTGGCGGACATAGGCGATCTGCTTGGTCAGCCCCGCGCCCAGCGAATCCGTGCGGGCGACGATCAGCCCTTCATCGACGCCAAGCTCCATGAAGGCATAGCGGACCGCGCGGATCTTCGCGAGGAAGTCCTCGTGCGGGACCGTGACCTTGCCATCCTGGTGGCCGCACTGCTTTTCGTCCGAGACCTGGTTCTCGATCTGGATGCAGCAGGCACCGGCCTCGATGAACTTCCTGGCGAGAAGATAAGTCGCTTCCGCGTTGCCGAAGCCCGCGTCGATATCGGCGATGATCGGCACGACGTGCGTTTCATAGGTGTCGATCGCGTGCTCCAGCCGCTTGGCCTCCATCTCGTCGCCGGTCGCGCGCGCCTTGTCGAGCGCGCGGAACATCATCCCCAGCTCGCGCGCGTCGGCCTGCTTGAGGAAGGTGTAGAGTTCCTCGATCAGCGCGGCGACGCTCGTCTTCTCGTGCATCGACTGGTCGGGCAGGGGGCCGAACTCGCTGCGCAGCGCGGCGACCATCCAGCCCGACAAGTAGAGGTAGCGGCGCTTGGTGGACGCGAAGTGCTTCTTGATGCTGATCATCTTCTGCTGGCCGATGAAGCCGTGCCAGCAGCCCAGCGACTGGGTGTAGTGCGCCGGATCGGCATCGTAGGCGGCCATGTCCTCGCGCATGATCCGCGCGGTATAGCGGGCGATGTCGAGGCCCGTGCGGAAGCGGTTCTGCAGGCGCATCCGCGCGACCGATTCGGCCTCGATGCCGTGCCAGGTCGGTTCATGGCCGATCGCGCGACCGGCTTCGGTGATGGTTTGCTGGTAAGTCACGATTCGCATTCCTTCGGGCGGGTGTTGTTCCGATGGACGCGTTCTATGCGCGGAAATCCGCGAAAAAAACGGCTGGCGAAGTGCGTCTGTCAAACCTTACAAATAATTGTTGTAAAGTTGTGTGCCTATGACATCATGACAAGGTATGGCGGAAACCAGACCTCTCTACCTCGGCCCCCGCTTGCGCCGCCTGCGGCGCGAACTGGGCCTGACGCAGCAGGCCATGGCCGGGGATCTGGAGATCTCGCCATCCTATGTCGCGCTGCTCGAACGCAACCAGCGCCCGGTCACGGCTGACCTGCTGCTGCGGCTGGCGCGGTCCTACGGGCTCGACATCACCGACCTGGCGAGCGAGGATGGCGCGGATTATGCCCGCCGGATCGAGGATGTGCTGCGCGATCCGATCTTCGCCGATATCGATCTGCCCTCGCTGGAAGTGGCGGACCTGGCGATGAGCTTCCCCGGCGTGTCCGAAGCGCTGCTGCGGCTCCACGGCGCCTACACGCGCGAGCAGCAGGCGCTGGCCGAGCAGCGCTTCGCCGGCAGCGATGCCGAGGAGACCGATCCGGTGAGCGAGGCCCAGCGCTTCCTGGCGGCCCGGCACAACCATTTCCCCGATCTGGATGCCCGCGCCGAGGAACTGGCGGCCGAGATCGCCGCCGAGGGCGGATCGCGGCCCTGGCTGGCGAAGAAGGGCGTGCGCGTGCGGTTCGTGCCGCCTGATGTGCTGGTCGATTCGGTGCGGCGGTTCGATCGGCACAACCAGCAATTGCTGATCGCCGACACGCTCGATGCCGCCAGCCGCCATTATCAGCTTGCCGCGCATATCGCCTATACCGCGATGCGCAGCGCCATCGCGCAGGCCGCGCGGGCCGGGACTTTCGCCAGCCGGACGGCCGAGACGCTCGTGCGCCGGGCACTGGCCGGCTATGGCGCGGCGGCGCTGATCATGCCTTATGCCCGCTTCGCCAGGGCAGTGGGGGAACGGCATTACGATATCGAGGCGCTGAGCCGGCTGTTCGGCGCGAGCTTCGAGCAAGTCGCCCATCGCCTCACCACGCTGCACCGGCCGGGCGAGGAGGGCGTGCCGTTCTTCTTCATCCGCATTGACGAGGCGGGCAATGTCTCCAAGCGGCTCGACGGCGCGGGCTTCCCTTTCGCCGCGCATGGCGGCGGCTGCCCGCTGTGGAGCGTGCACCAGGCGTTTCGCCGGCCGGGCGAGATCATCACGCAGTGGCTCGAATTGCCGGACGGCCAGCGCTTCTTCTCGATCGCGCGGACGGTTTGCGCGGGCGGTGGCAGCCATGACCGGCCGCGCGTGCTGCGCGCGGTGGCGTTGGCCTGCGGGGCCAGGGAGGCGGGCCGGCTGGTCTATGCGCAAGGCGTGGACCCGGCGCAAGCTGTGGCGACGCGGGTGGGCGTGACCTGCCGGCTGTGCAACCGCCCCGAATGCACCGCACGCTCCGCCCCGCCGATCGGCCGTGAGATCGTCAGCGACGAATATCGCCGCACGGTCCAGCCTTTCGCCTTTGCCGACAGCTAGGCGGCGGGGAGTCCGTCGCCGGACAAAAATACGCAATTTCGATAAAGTATTTGCCATAGCGAATTTATCGGCCAAATTCAGGGGCCCCGCGCAGGCTGGATCGGGTCGCTCCCGCGTCGTGCCGGCACGCGAAGGGCTTGGCTGACGCGAATGGGCAAGGCATCAAGCGCGCAAGCTGGGGATGGAGAGAGGACGGATCGAGGTGAGCAGCGACAGGGCGGTTGCCCCGGAACCGGCGGAAGCGAAGACTTTCCCGCAACTGATTCGCGCGGCGGCGGCGGCTTACGGCGATGCGGTGGCGATCGCCATCGAGGATGACGCCGCCGATGCCGAAGCCGCGACATTCGCCGAACTCGATTCGCGTTCCGCGCTGATCGCGCGCGGCCTGATCGCCAAAGGCATCGGCAAGGGCGCGCGCGTCGGCTTCATTTTCCGCAACGGCCCGGATTTCGCGCTGATGCTGGCCGCGATCGGCCGGATCGGCGCCGTGGCCGTGCCGATCAGCACGATGATCCGCGCCAACGAACTGGTCCGCGTGCTGCGCCAGTCCGACATCCAGGGGCTGGTGATCCAGCGCGCCATGCTGGGCAAGGACTATGCCGAGCGGATCGGCGAGGCGCTGCCCGAACTGGCCGGTCATCCGGGCGGTGACTTGCGGCTGGGGCGCGTGCCCTATTTGCGCTGGATCGTATCGAGCGGGCCGGGCTTGCCGGCGGCGATCCGTCCCATGGCCTTCCTGACCGGCGCGGCCGAAACCGTGGGCGAGGATCTGCTGCGCGAGATCGAGGCCGAAGTCCACCCGACCGACCAGTTCGTCGAGATATACACGTCCGGGTCGATGGCCTTGCCCAAGGGGGTCAAGCACCTGCACGGCCCGGTGCTGTTCCGCGCGCGTACGCTGGCCGGAATGCTGGGGATCGCGGCTGGCGGGCGCTGCATGGCGCAATTGCCGATGTTCTGGGTGGGTGGGATGATGCTCTACCTGTTGCCGAGCTGGATGGCCGGGGCCACCACGATCTGCACCGAGCGCACGCTGAGCAACAGCCGCTTCGCCATGGGCAGCGTTCTGGCCGAGGAAGACCTCAAGCTGATCCAGGGCCCTAGGCCGTGGTGGGGCCTGGGCATGAGCGAGACGCTGGGGCCTTATTCCTGGGGCGATGATTTCCGCGCGCCGGGCTATCCGGTCTGCGCGCCGATGGACCATTTCGGCCCCGGCTACGAGATCCGCGTCGCCGACGAGAACGACCAGCCGGTCGGCGATGGCGAAGTGGGCGAGATGCAAGTGCGCGGCTATCCGGTCACGCCCGCGCTGCACAAGGTGGAGCGGGCGGAGCATTTCACCGCCGACGGCTATTTCCGCACGGGCGACATGTGCCTGGTGGAGGATCGGCCGCAAGGGCGGCGCATCCATTTCGTCGGCCGCAACGGCGACATGATCAAGGCGGCCGGATCGAACGTTTCGCCCGCCGAGGTCGAAATGGAGATGCAGCAGCTCGAAGGCGTGCACAATGCCTATGTCGTCGGACTGCCCGACAAGGAGCGCGGCCAGCTCGTCGTGGCGGCGGTGGTCCCGCGCGAAGGGGTGGAACTCGATTTCGCCGCGATCGAGCGCGCGCTGCGCCAGCGTCTGTCCAGCTACAAGGTGCCGCGCGCCTATGTCGCGATCGCGCGCGAGGACGTGCCGCTGCTTCACAGCAACAAGGTGGCGCGCCGCCAGATCGCGAGCATGATGGCCGAGCGGCTGGGCCGGGTGTGAAAAGTGGTTGGGAAATGCGCGGAAGAGCGCATTTCGTTGCGGCACCAACCCGATACCCCACCTTGCCTTTCACAAAGTATCATTCCGATGGGAAGCCGGGTGGCCCAGCGGGCTGGTGCCGCCATGCGCGTTTCGAAACACGCTTGCGGTGCTATTGACGGGGGGTGATGGAGCACCTAGGCCGCTAAATTCGAAATAGCGAAAGAGAATATGTCGCGTTCTTCGCCCGGTGTCCGGCGTGTTGCCGCCATCCTCAATTTCATCGCCGATCATCCCGGCCAGGCTTTCGCCCTGACCGATCTGGTCCGCGCGCTGAAGCTCAGCCGCGCCACGTGCCACGCGCTGCTGACCGGGCTGGTCGATGTCGGCTATCTCTATCGCACCGGCGACAAGACTTACGTGCTGGGCCCCGCGCTCGCCGCGATCGGCCGGACGGCGGCGGACCATTTCTCGCCGCTGCAAGTCGCGCAGCCGGAAATGCGCGCGCTGGCCGATGAATTCGATGTCGTGTGCGGCGCCTATTTCCTGGAAGGCGATGTCATCCACTTGCGCGACCGCGCGGCATCGCTCAGCCATGTCGGCTATCCGGTGCCGCTCGGCACGCGGATGCCCTTGCGCTCGGTCCAGGCCATCGCCTTCTACGCCCGCGCCCCGCGCGAGGCCGATGCCTGGCTGGACCGGACCGACCCGCGCCCCAGCCCGGAACAGGTCGACCTGATGACGCGCGGCATGGAATTCGTGCGCGAGCATGGCTTCATCGCGCTGGTGCGTCGTCCGGGCGCGGCGCAAGTCGATCCGGGCGCGACCTCGCTGCTCGATGCCAGGACCGACGAACTGCCGGTGATCCCGCTGCTCGAACTTCGGCCGGACCAGGCCTATTCGCTGATGGCGATCATGGCGCCGATCTATGACGCGCGCGACAAGGTGACGATCGCGCTGGTCATGGCGGGCTTCCACCTGTCGCAATCGGCCGGGCAAGTGGAACGGGCCGGACAGCGGCTGCGCGAGGCTTGCGAGCGCATATCCAGGTTCCTTTCCGGCAATCTTGGCGACGACTGAGCGCGGTTGTTCGAGAGGCGGCCGGGCGTCGCTGCAAATCCCGTCTTTTTTCGCGCATTTGGCATCGAGCGCGCTGTCCGGCGCCCGGCTTGACCGGCGAGCGCCCGCGTCTTATGCAAATAGCCGAAAATATATTCGCGATAGTGAATATGTATGAACGGCCAGCAAAGGCCGCCGGCTGGGAGAGAAATGCGTGTCCGATGTCATCGTTGCCCCCGAAACGCGCGATCTAGACGATCTGGCGCGCGATCTTGCCGCATGGCTGGCGACGCGGCTGCCGGGGGCATCGGGCATAAGCGTGGAGAACCTGGCCTATCCGCGCGGCGCCGGGCAATCGCACGAGACGATCCTGTTCGACGCGCGCTGGACGCAGGGCGGGCGCGAGCACCGGCAGGGCTGCGTCGTGCGGATTAGGCCCGATCGCTTCACCGTGTTTCCCGATACCCTGTTCGAGCAGCAGTATCGCGTGATGAAGTTCCTGAGCGATGGCGGGCATGTCCGCGTCGCCCGGCCGCTGTGGTTCGAGGAAGACCCGGCGATCCTGGGCAAGCCCTTCTTCGTCATGGAAAGGAAGCAGGGACGGGTGCCGGTCTCGATCCCGCCTTACGCGCGCAGCGGCTGGCTGGCCGATGCCACGCCCGAACAGCGCCGCGTGCTGTGGCGCAACGCGGTGGGCCAGCTCGCCGCGATCCAGAACGTGCCGCTCGATGAGCTGGGCTTCCTGGAAGGGCCGGAAGGCGCGCGCCGGGGATTCGCGCAGGAATGGAACAAGTATGAACGCTTCACCAGCTGGCTGGAGGAGGTCGCGCCCCAGCCGGTGCTGCGCGCGGCGCTGGCCCGGCTGAAGGAAAACTGGCCCGCGCACCGGCCCGAAGGGCTGGTCTGGGGCGACGCACGCATCGGCAACATGATGTTCGACGAGAATTTCGATGTCGTCGCGGTGATGGACTGGGAGCAGCCGTCGCTGGGCGGGGCGCTGCACGATCTCGCCTGGTTCTGCGTGCTGGCCGAGACGATGCACGGCCCGCGCTCGCAAGTCGGTGCCTATCTGGAAGGCATGGGATCGCACGACGAGACGGTGGCGCTGTGGCAGGCGCTTTCGGGCAAGTCGGCCGAGGACTTGTCGTGGTATGAGGATTTCACCCATTTCAAGATGACCTGCACCGGCATCCGGCTGAGCCACTTGCGCGGCACGCCGACGATGGACGAGCAGGCGATGGCCCGGCGCCTCAAGGTGGCCTGACGGCAGGCCCGCGCGCTAGTCCCGCTGCGCGCGGTCCAGCATGTCCATGAAATCGCGCGCGGCCTCGCGGTCTTCCTCGGTCTTGAAGGCGACGTCGAGATCGGGCGCCGCGCCGAACATGTGCATCAGCGTCCACAGCGCGAAGCGGCGGCCGCGATCCTTTTCCATGCCCAGGTCCACCGCCATGCGTTCGATCCCGGCGGCAAGCGCGGCGGGCGCGATCGCCGCGGGATCGGCGGTGCCGAAATAGCGGCGCAGCTGGTCGTCGAAATCCATGTCAGAACATCACCAGCACGGCGCGCGCCACCAGGAACATCAGGCAGAAGCTGGACAGCGCGAAGACGGCGAAACGGGCCATGACCTTGTTCACCGTCGCCTGGATCAGCGAATGGATCACGCGCAGCACGACATAAGCCCAGGCGATCTGGGCATTGAGCCCGTCCCCCGCGCCAACCAGCGCGAGCACGATGGCGACGGCGTAGAACACCGTCGGCGCTTCGTGCAGGTGGTTGTAATTGTGCGCTTTCCACATGACTTGCGGCGGCAGCACCTGATCCAGCCCCTTGGTCGGATCGTGGACCAGATCGTCGGGATCGACCTTGGCCGCGCTCAGCGCCGGAATGCGCGTGCCGTAAAGCCAGAACCACATCACCATGGTCCAGGCGGCGAGCGCGACCACGGGTTGCAGGATTGCCATGCCGATCATCGGGTTCCCCTCTCGTCAGGGGGCAAGCGTCGGCCCGCCGCTCCGGCTTGTCAATCGTCGCTCGCCAGCACCTGGGCGAAGGCGGCGCGATCGGTGTTCCCGCCCGACAGCACCACGACGCCGCGCGGCCCGGGCGTGACCTTGCCCGCCAGCACCGCCGCCAGCGCCGCCGCGCCGCCCGGTTCGATCACCAGCCGCAGCCGGGCGAAAGCCAGCCGCTGCGCCGCGCGGACTTCAGTCGGCGTCACCACCAGGCCGAACGGGCAGCGCGCCTTGAGGATCGCGAAATTGACCGGCTGGGTGGCAAGCGTCTGCAAGGCGTCGCAGGCGGTGGGCGGCGGATTGGGCCCCACCGGCACGATCGTGCCCGCTGCCAGGCTGCGGCAGACATCGTCCCAGCCCTCAGGCTCGACCGGCACCACCGCCGCGTCCGGGCAGGCCAGCGCAAGCCCGCCAGTCAGCCCGCCGCCGCCGCACGGCGCGACGATCAGGTCCGGCCCGCCGCCCGCGAGGCGTTCCATCTGGCCCAGCAGTTCGTGGCCGATCGTGCCTTGTCCCTCGATCACCCAGGGGTCGGCGAAGGCGTGCACCAGCGTTGCCCCGCTTTCGGCGCAAAGCGCGGTGGCGATCTCCTCGCGCGATTCGCTGTAGCGGTCATAAAGCACCACTTCGGCCCCCAGCGCGCGTGTCGCCGCCAGCTTCACCGCCGGGGCATCGCGCGGCATGACGATCCGCGCCGCGATGCCCAGCCGCCGCGCCGCCCAGGCCACGCCTTGCGCATGGTTGCCGCTGGACACGCCGACGACGCCGCGCCCGCGCTCGTCCTCGGAAAGGTCGCTCAGCCGGTGCCACGCGCCGCGAATCTTGAACGCGCCCACCGGCTGCAGGCATTCGGCCTTGCACCACACGGTCGCGCCGTCGATTTCGAGCGGCAGCAGCGGGGTTTGCGGCAGGATCGCCGCGACCTTTTCGGCGGCGCGTTCCACGCCGGCGCGGGTCGGTTCACGCATGTGTTGAGTTGTCATGGATGCCGCCTATATCCGGGCGTTCGTTCTGTCGGCAATGTCCGAGGCAAGGAGAGGTGCGAGTGAGCAAGGTTCTGGTGATCGGCGCGGGCGGGGTCGGCTCGGTCGCGGTGCACAAGATGGCGATGAACCCGGATATCTTCAGCGATATCCACCTTGCCAGCCGCACTGTCGCCAAGTGCGAGGCGATCGCGCAATCGGTGAAGAGCCGCACCGGCGTGGACATCACCCCTTACGCGATCGACGCCGACGATGTGGCCGCGACCAGCAAGCTGATCGAATCGATCGGCCCCGAACTCGTCGTCAACCTTGCGCTGCCCTATCAGGATCTGGCGATCATGGATGCCTGCCTTGCCACCGGCGTCGATTACCTCGACACCGCGAACTATGAGCCGCGCGACGTGGCCAGGTTCGAATACAAGTGGCAGTGGGCCTATCAGGAACGGTTCCAGCAGGCCGGGCTGATGGCGCTGCTCGGCTCGGGCTTCGATCCGGGTGTCACCAGCGTCTTCGCGATGTGGCTCAAGAAACACAAGTTGAAGACCATCCGCACGCTCGACATCCTCGATTGCAATGGCGGCGATCATGGCCAGCACTTCGCCACCAACTTCAATCCCGAGATCAATATCCGCGAAGTGACCGCGCCCGCGCGGCATTGGGAGAACGGCCAGTTCGTCGAGACCCCGGCGATGAGCACCAGGCAGAGCTTCGACTTCGAAGCCGTCGGCCCGAAAAACATGTACATGATGTACCACGAGGAACTGGAAAGCCTGGCCCGCTTCGTCCCCGAGATGGAGCGCGCGCGTTTCTGGATGACCTTCGGCGATGCCTATATCCAGCACCTGACCGTGCTGCAGAACGTGGGCATGACGCGGATCGATCCGGTGCTCTACAACGGGGTGGAGATCATCCCGCTGCAGTTCCTCAAGGCCGTGCTGCCTGAACCCGCCAGCCTGGGCCCGACCACGAAGGGCAAGACCAATATCGGCGATATCGCCACGGGCGAAGCGCTTGACGGCAGCGGCGAGAAGACGTTCTACATCAAGAACATCTGCGACCACGAAGACGCCTATGAGGAAACCGGCAACCAGGCGGTGAGCTATACCACCGGCGTTCCGGCGATGATCGGCGCGGCGATGATGCTCACCGGCAAGTGGCGGGGCGAGGGCGTGTTCAACATGGAGCAGTTCGATCCCGATCCCTACATGGCGATGCTCAACGAGCAGGGCCTGCCGTGGACTTGCGAGGAACTGGACGGGCCGCTGCCGTTCTGACCCGCGTGAACTGGAGCCTGATATTGCCCGTCGTGATGCTGGCGGGATCGAACCTGGTCATGAACGTCGCGTGGTACGGGCATCTCAAGGTGCCCGATCGTGCGCTCTGGCTGGCGATCCTGCTGAGCTGGGGCCTGGCCTTGTTCGAATATTGCCTTGTGGTGCCGGCGGTGCGGATCGGCTCGGCCGCCTATACGCTGCCGCAGTTGAAGACCATCCAGCTGTTCATGTCGGCCAGCACGTTCGTGCTGATGGCGTGGTATGTCTTCGGCCAGAAGCCGAGTCTCGCCCAGCTTGGCGGCTTTGCGCTGATCGTGTGCGGCGCCGCGCTGATCTTTTCGGGGAAGTAAGCCATGGAAACCAGAGCCGGCGATCCTGGGGCCTTCGCCCAGTTCGACCTGTCGCGCGTCGATAGCCCCGCCTTCGTGGTCGATGCCGCGAAGCTGCGCGCGAACTTGCGCGTGCTGGCCGAGGTGGGCGAGCGTTCGGGCGCGAAAGTGCTGTCCGCGCTCAAGGCCTTCTCGATGTGGTCGGTCGCGCCGATCGTGGGTGAATATCTCGATGGGGTATGCACGTCCGGCCTGTGGGAAGCGCGGCTCGCCAGCGAGTTCTACGATGGCGAGATCGCGACGTATTGCGCCGCCTACAAGCCGGAGGATCTGGACGAGATCCTGCGCCTGTCGGATCACGTCATCTTCAATTCGCCCGGCCAGATCGAGCGGTTCTGGCCGATCATCGAGAACGCGCGCAGCCGGGGCGAGGATTTCGATATCGGCCTGCGCGTCAATCCGCTGCACCCCGAGGGCGATGTGCCGCGCTATGACCCTTGCGCGCCGCATTCCCGGCTCGGCTTCCCGATCGACCAGCTCACCGACGCGCATATCGAACTGATCGACGGCATCCACATGCACACCTTGTGCGAGCAGGATTTCGAGCCGTTGCGGCGCACCTGGGACAAGGCGTTCGATTTCCTCGAACCATGGTTCGGCCAGTTCAAGTGGATCAACCTGGGCGGCGGCCACCACATCACCCGCGCCGATTACCAGCGCGACGAACTGGTCGAATTCCTGATCGACTTGCAGGACGATACCGGCGCCGAAGTCTATCTGGAGCCGGGCGAGGCCGTGGCGCTCGATGCCGGCATCCTTGTCGGCACGATCCTCGATGCCGGCTGGAACGGAATGCCGATCGCCATCACCGACATTTCGGCGACGTGCCACATGCCCGACGTGATCGAGGCGCCCTATCGTCCCGCCATGCTGGGCGAGGAGCCGATCCCCACCGACGATCTGGTGGACGAAGGGCAGGGCGGCCGGGTGCGCCTGGGCGGCCCCTCATGCCTGGCGGGCGACGTGATCGGCGACTATGCGCTGCCCGTGCCCTGCGAGCCCGGCCAGCGCTTCGCCTTTCTCGACCAGGCGCATTACTCGATGGTCAAGACCACGACCTTCAACGGCGTGCCGCTGCCCTCGATCTGGCTATGGGATTCCGCAACCGACGCGCTCGAATGCGTCCGCCGCTTCGAGTACGAGGATTTCCGCGACCGCCTGAGCTGACGTATATCCCTCCCCCTGGACGGGGGAGGGAGAGGCAGGCTTGCTCGCCAGCCAAACTCGGGAGAGGCGCGGCCACCCCCTCAGTAATTGCCCCGCGCGCGCTCGTTCAGCTCCGCGGCAAGGTCGGCCAGCGCGCCGAACTGGGTGATGGTGCGCTCCAGCAAGTGCCGGTCGTCCTGCGCCTCGATCGAGCCGCTTTCGAACAGGTTGCCGGTTTCCAGCAACACCACCAGCGATCCTCCGTCGAACAGCGCGCGGATGTTCTGGCCGGCATAGGCCTGCTCCACCGCCACCAGCCGCTCGATATAGGCGGGATGGACCAGATAGCGTGCTTCCACCGGATCGTTCGACCAGACGGTGAACTGGTCCTCGAACCGGGGATCGACCATGTCGCAGCGTTGCAGCGTGACATCGCCGAACGTCAGCTCGGTCTTGTCGCTGCCCAGTCCGAACCAGTTGCGCCGCGTCTGCTCGCGCTCCACCAGGGTGACGCCGTGGAAGCGCCGCGCGAAGCCGATGGTGATCACGCTGCCGCGAAACTTGGTGACGGTCTTGCGGTTCTTGCCCGAGCCTTCACGCCGCGTCAGGTGCGCTTCATAAAGCTGGAAAGAGCGATCGCCCACGGTGCCGCGCCACAGGTCTTCAAAGCGGGAAGCGTCATGGCCGGGCAGGAGCTGGAACTGGCTGGCGCGGCGGAATTCCTCGCCCGGCGTGGCTTCGGGGCTGTAATCCACGTCGAGCGCGCGGGCGATGGCGCCGTTGATGCCGCCCTTGATCGCGGCGATCACCGGCTGCTTGGCCATTTCGCCCCAGGCCCAGCCGCCCGCCGCGACCGCGCCGCCGAACCACAAGGCCTTGCCCAGATCGAAGCCGCTGAAGACCAGCACCGCGACAAAGATCACGCCCGCGCCGATGAAGCCCCAGCGCCGCCGCCGCTTCGCCGCGGCTTTCGCCGCCGCGCGGGCATCGCCCTGGCCGGCCAGCCACTGGCCCAGTTCGCCCGCCAGCAGCGCATCGGCATCGGGCCGCACGATCATGGGCGTTGCCAATCGCGGCGGACGTGATAGCGCCTCGGGGCGAAACGCTGAAGGATCTCGCCGAATGTCGACGATTATCGTCCTGGTTGTGCTCGCCGTGATCGCCATGGTGCTGATCGGCATCTATAACCGGCTGGTGGCCTTGCGCCAGACTTGCCGGCAAGGCGTGGCGGACATCGACGCGCAACTGCGCCAGCGGCACGATCTGGTGCCCAATCTGGTCGCCACCGTTAAAGGCTATGCCACGCACGAGAAGACCACGCTCGACAGTGTGATCGAGGCGCGCAACCGGGCCACGGCCAGCCCCTCGCCGGATTCCGAAGCGCAGTTCAAGGTCTCGCTCGACCGGCTGCTGGCGCTGGGCGAGGCTTATCCCGATCTCAAGGCCAATGCCAATTTCCAGGCGCTGCAGGGCGAGCTGGCCGACATCGAGGACAAGCTGGCGGCCGCGCGCCGGGCGCTGAACGCGGCGGTATCGCGCTATAACGCGGGGATCGAATCGTTCCCGGCGGTGCTGTTCGCCGGCGCGCTCGGCTTCCGGCATGAAGATTTCAACGGGCTCGACGCCAGCGAGAAGGGCGTCGTCGATCAGGTTCCGCAAGTCCAGTTCTGAACCTCGCGACCGGAGGCCGGCGGCTTGCCGCGTGGCCGGAAACGATTCGCCCCGGCCGTCCGCGCGCGCCGTTTCGGTGCCCGAATCGGTCACAAATCAGTCGCGCGCGGTTCATCTCTGTGTCATCGTTTAGCTCGTGCCAAGGCTATGACCTGCAAGGGTTTTCACGCAATTCCGGCCTTTCGTGGGCAAAGCGCTTCCGGCTCTGTGACAGTTTTATGAACTAGCGTGATTTTAACTTGCACTTCGCACTTGCACCCCTATATCCCCGCTCCGCTGCCCCAAGGGGACTTCCAAACCGCAAGGCAGCTTTTCGCTAACTTATCCGTTGGGGGTCCCTTGAGTTGCACAATCATCTTGATGCATCGGCTGTAGCCAGGGCGTTCGCGCCCGACGAACCCGTTATCCTGAATCGCCCGCACGCTGCTGCGCGCGCTGCCCGCTTCTTTGCCGAGAAGTTCCCGGGCCGCTCGCTCTATGCCGTGAAGGCCAATCCCTCGCCCGAGCTGCTGCGCGTGCTGTGGGATGCCGGGATCACGCATTTCGATGTCGCTTCGATTGCCGAAGTGCGGCTGGTCCGCGCCACGCTGCCCGAAGCGACGCTGTGTTTCATGCACCCGGTGAAGACCGCCGGGGCCATCCGTGAAGCCTATTTCGATCACGGCGTGCGCACCTTCAGCCTCGATACGCATGAGGAACTGGAAAAGATCGTCACCGCCACGGCCGATGCCTCGGGCGAGCCGGCGGCGGATCTGCGCCTGTGCGTGCGGCTGCGCGTCTCGTCCGAATATTCGGAGCTGAGCCTCGCCTCGAAATTCGGCATCGACCTTGCCGATGCTGCGCCGCTGCTGCAGGCCACGCGTCAGGTTGCCGACTGGCTGGGCGTGTGCTTCCACGTCGGCAGCCAGGCGATGACGCCGTTCGCCTATGTCCAGGCGCTCGTCCGCGTGCGCGCGGCGATCGTCGACGCATCGGTCACGGTCGATATCGTCGATGTCGGCGGGGGCTTCCCCTCGGTCTATCCGGGCATGGAGCCGCCACCGCTGGAAGATTACTTCGACGTGATCCACCGCGCCGCCGAATCGCTGCCGGTGTCCTATTCGTCGGAGCTGTGGTGCGAGCCGGGCCGGGCGCTTTCGGCCGAGTACAACTCGCTGATCGTCAAGGTCGAGAAGCGGCGCGGCAACGAACTGTACATCAACGACGGCGCTTACGGCGCGCTCTACGATGCGGCGCACGTCGGCTGGCGTTTCCCGGTGAAGTGCCTGGCCGATGCGCGTTCGGACGAGGAGGAAGGCTTCTCGTTCTATGGCCCGACCTGCGACGATGCCGATTTCATGGAAGGCCCTTTCATGCTGCCGGCGGACATCAAGGCGGGCGACTATATCGAGGTCGGGATGCTCGGCGCTTATGGCGCGGCGATGCGCACCGCCTTCAACGGCTTCGGCCAGGGCGGCGCGGTGGACGTGACCGACGAGCCGATGGAAAGCCTCTACACCGGCGAGCGGGCCGATCCGCGCGTTTCGGACAACGTCGTCAGCTTGCGCTGAAGCCGGGCTGCCGCTGAAAAGGGAAAAACCCCGCGAGGCCCATGTCTCGCGGGGTTTTTCGTCTGGCTGGATGCGCTTTTCGGCGCTGGTGCCATGCTCCAATGCGATGCTGGGCACATTTCCCAAGCGGCTCTAACCAAATCTTAACCCCGCGCCGCTGACCTGTCCGCCTTATCGGGAGACAGGCGATGGCCATCGCGGCGCATCTGGACGAGACCGCGCAGCCGGCTGGCGGACGGCGCGAACCGCGCAGGAATCTGCGGCTTGAGACGCTGGGCGCGCTCGCTTCGGGCGAAGCCGCCAATGTCCTTGTCCACAATGTCTCGACCACCGGCCTGCTGGTGGAAAGCGATATCGCGCTGACCGTGGGCGAGGCGATCGCGCTGGAATTGCCCGAGGCGGGCGCGACCCTGGCGCATGTGATCTGGACGAGCGGGCGGCTGTTCGGCTGCCAGTTCGATACGCCGATCGGCACGGCGGCCCTGAGCGCGGCGCGGCTGCGCAGCGCGGTCGGTGAGCCGATCGAGCTTGGCGAGCGGCCGGCGGCCGGGCCCGAGGAATCCTTCGGCATGCGTCTGCAGCGCCTGCGCGCGCAGGCACGGCTCAGCCTGGCGGCGCTTGCGGCCCGGCTGGGCGTCAGCAAGCCGACGGTCTGGGCCTGGGAGCAGGGCCGGGCGCGTCCGGTTGAAAGCCGGATGGCCGAACTGGCCGAGGCGCTGAACGTGTCGCTGGGCGAACTTCTGCCCGAACGCGACGATACCGGCCGGCGCGAACTGCTGGCCCGCAGCCGCGAGGACATCGCCACAGCCTTCGGGACGAGCCCCGACAGGGTCAGGATCCTGATCGAGCTGTAAGCCGCTGTCGGCGGCGCGCGTTCCGGTCACGGCATTGGCGATTCGGCTTCGTTATACGAGTCGCGCCGGCCGGGCGGCGACACGCGGCCATCGTCTTCGTTTTTCCGGCCGAAAAAGATGCCGGTTTCCCGTGTGTTTCGTCGAAATGTGTTCGCACGATCACGACTCATCTTCTCAAGAAATGGAATCGTGATAAATGGATTATTAATATGGCAGTTTGTTAGTTTAGTAAGTTAACAAAGCTAACGAACTGGTATTGGATTAGTATTGGGTCGCGAAGTATATTCTCTAAATAGTTTTCTATTCCAATTCATCTGGCTGGCCGGACCGGGCGGTGCGAGGCGTTGTCTCGATCCCGCTTCGGGCCGGGGGCAACGGGCGCTGGGGGGCGCTGGCGATTGTGGGTTTCGAGTTCACGCATCAGGAGGGCTCGGCCCTTTACGGACTGGTCGCGGCCGGCACGACGGACGTTATCCTGAAAACCGATCGCGAAGGCCGCATCCTCCATGCCTCCACGGCGCTGGAGCATCTGGGCTTCGCTCTGCCGGACACGGCGAACGCGCCGCACCTGCTCGATCTGGTCGCGCCTGCATCGCTCGCGGTGGTCCGCGCCGAGCACGAGGCCGCCGTCGCCGGGCACGAGAGCACCGACTGGGTCGAATTCGCCGCCCGGACCAACGATGGCCGCCAGCATTGGTATGCCATCCGTATGCGCCCGCTGTTGAACGACGCGCGGCAGGCTTACGGCGTGCTCAGCATCATGCGCAGCCTGGACGAGCGCCGCGACCTGGAAGAGCAGCTTTTCACCGCGGCGTTGACCGACCCGCTCACGGGCCTGACCAATCGCCCCGCCTTCGTGTGGATGCTGGGCCATTTGCTGGACACGCACGCCAGGGGCAGCCTGGCGCTGTTCGATATCGACCACTTCAAGGCGGTCAACTTGCGCTATGGTCCGTCGGCGGGCGATGAAGTGCTGGTGGCCATCGCCGGATTCCTGCGCAGCCTGGTGCGCCCGCAGGACATCGTCTCACGCGTGGGCGGCGAGACGTTCGGCGTGCTGCTGCCCGATGCGCCGCCTGACGAGGCCGAGGCGATCTGCCGCCAGATCGTCACCAGCCTTTCGCGGATCGGCCACAAGGCCAGCGGCAACGATGTGTGGCTGACGATCAGTTCGGGCCTGTCGGCGATCGCGGGCACGGCGGACGGCACGATCCGCCGGGCGGAGCTGGCCCTGTTCCATGCCAAGGCGCAAGGCGGCAACCGGCTGGAGCGTGACAGCGAGAAGCGCTTTCCGTGGATGGACAAGCTGCGCTAGGGGGCGATCCGCCGTGGCAAGCCCGTGCGGGCCGGCCGGATCGCCTGTCAGGCGGCCAGCCGCATTTCCAGACGGTCCCAGATCTCTACGAGCGCCTCGGTCAACTCGCGCATCATCGCTTCGGTGTGCGCGGGGCCGGGGGTGAAGCGCAGGCGTTCGGTGCCGCGCGGCACGGTCGGGAAATTGATCGGCTGCACATAGACGCCATATTCGGCGAGCAGGATGTCGCTGATCTTCTTGGCGCGCACCGGATCGCCGACCATCAGCGGCACGATGTGCGTGGTGGAATCCATCACCGGCAAGCCCGCTTCGCGGAACATCGTCTTCAGCGTCGCGGCGGCGGCCTGCTGCCCGTCGCGCTCCGCGCTTGACCCCTTGAGGTGCTTGACCGCCGCGAGCACGCCCGCGACCAGCACGGGCGAAAGGCTGGTGGTGAAAATGAAGCCGGGCGCGTAGGAGCGGATGCAATCGATGATCCGCTGGTCGGCCGCGATATAGCCGCCCATCACGCCGAACGCCTTGCCCAGCGTGCCTTCGATGATGGTCAGGCGGCTGGCCGCGTCGTCCCGCTCGGAAATGCCGCCGCCGCGCTTGCCGTACATGCCCACGGCATGGACTTCGTCGAGGTAGGTGATGGCGTTGTACTTGTCGGCCAGGTCGCAGATCGCGTGGATCGGAGCGACGTCGCCATCCATCGAATAGACGCTTTCGAACGCGATCAGCTTGGGCAGATCGGGATCGGTCTCGGCCAGCAGCTCCTCAAGATGTTCCAGGTCGTTGTGGCGGAACACCTTCTTTTCGCAGCCCGAGTTGCGGATGCCGGCGATCATGCTGGCGTGGTTCAGTTCGTCGGAGAAGATCACGCAGCCCGGCAGCAGGCGCGCCAGCGTCGAGAGCGTGGCATCGTTCGAGACATAGCCGCTGGTGAAGAGCAGGGCGTTTTCCTTGCCATGCAGGTCCGCCAGCTCGTGCTCAAGCTCGATGTGGTAATGCGTGTTGCCGCCGATGTTGCGCGTGCCGCCCGATCCGGCGCCGACATTGTGCAGCGCCTCTTCCATCGCGGCGATCACCTTGGGATGCTGGCCCATCGCGAGGTAATCGTTGGAGCACCATACGGTGATCGGCTTGGGCCCGTTATGCCCGGCAAAACAGCGCGCGTTGGGATAGGCGCCCTTGTTCCTCAGGATATCGATGAAGACCCGGTAGCGGCCCTCTGCGTGCAGGCGTTCGATCGCCTGGTCGAAAACTTGGTCGTAGTTCACGAAGGATTTGTCCCGCGTTGTCCGACGTTCCGCCGGCCCGAATTGCGCGGCCCTATCCCATTTCCATGCCTATTTCCAGCGCCTTATCGATGCCAAAATCGTGCCTTTTTGCGCTGGCTCAAATTGGAACCCGCGCACGAACCTGTCCGGCAACGAAACATCGTGGCCTTCGACGATCGCCAGCCCCGGCGCCTGGCGCTCCAGCGCGCGCACGGTCTTGAGCCAGTCGGCCATCGCGGCGCGATCCAGGCGCGGTTCGCCACTGGTCATCCAGCGCGCGGGAAGCGTGATTTCCTGCCAGCTTCCGGCGATCGGCGCGATATCGCCGGTGAACAGGTATTCGCGGGCATCGGCCGTCTGGACGAAGAGCATCCGGGTGCCCGCCGGCAAGCCCGTGGCCGGGATCAGGACGACGCCGGGCGCGACCGCCACCGGCGCCTGCCCAGTGGCCTTTCCGGCTGGCGGGCGCGGGCCTGCGCCTGCTCCGGCGCCGAGGGTCACGGTCATCGCCGCCTGGGCCACCGCCCGGTCGATGCGCGCTTGCGCGGCCGGCCGATAGCTTTCCACCGCAAGCCGGCGCGCGCGTTCGGGCGGCAGCCCCGCGTCGATCGTGATCGGCGCGCGGCCGGGCATGACAAGCTGGAACGCATAGATCGCCAGCGGAATGTCCCGCAGCCCCATGCCGGCGGCGACGAGATTGCCCGAAACCTGACGCGTGCCGACGAATTCGTAGCGGATCTGGCTTGGCCGCGCGCCGGGGATCTCCCGCGCCAGATCGCGCAGGCGGGCGATCGTGACCGGCCGGGGCCGGGCGCCGACGGCCGTGCTGTCGAGCAGGAACCAGTAATAAGGCCCGCCCGTGACGATGATCAGCGCGGTGAGCCAGCGGTTCACCGCGCGCATCAGAACACCTCGATCGCGCTGAGGCCGTATTGCGCCAGCGCGGGCGCATAGGCATGGATTTCCGGCGCCGCGGCGGTGAACAGCGCGATATCCGGCACGGCGCGGGCAAAGGGTTGCCCTTGCGTCAGCCGCGCGATCTGACGCGCGATCCCCGCCGCGCCATGGACGAAGCGCACGCCCGGGCCCATCGCTTCGGCAAGCTGGGCTTGGAGCAGCGGGAAATGCGTGCAGGCCAGCACGACGGTGTCGATTTCCCCGCCGCCCGGCATGGCGCGCAGGCCATCGGTGGCGGCGGCGATATGCGCGGGATCGACCGGCGCGCCGCGCAGCAGCGCCTCGGCCGCCTCGACCAGCCCCGGCGCGGCATGGCGCAGCAGGCGCTTGCCTTGCGCGAACTCGGCCTCCAGCCGGTCGACATAGCCTTGCCGGATCGTCGCCTCGGTGCCCAGCAGGCCGATCACGCCGGTGCGCGTCATCGCGGCGGCGGGCTTGATCGCGGGCACGGTGCCGACGATCGGCACTTCCAGCACATCGCGCACCATGCCCAGCGCAATGGTGGAGGCGGTGTTGCAGGCGATGCAGACGAGGCGCGGCCGTAGCCGCTCGGTCATCCGGCCGAGCAGGCCGGCCACCCGCGCGGCGACTTGCGCCTCGGTCTTGCTGCCATAAGGCAGGCCGGCGTTGTCGGCGGCATAGATCACTGGCGCCTGGGGCAGCAGCGCGCGCAGTTCGGCCAGCACGGTCAGGCCGCCCACGCCCGAATCGAACAGCAGGATGGGCGCCGCGGGATCGACGGGATTGTGCAAGTGACGCGGCATCCTCTGGTTTATCTGGACCCGCGCTCTGTTAGCGGCAGCATCGGGCCAAGAGCAACAACCCTTCGCCTATTCGCGACGAGCGGCTAAGGGATGCGCATGAACTGGATTCTCGCGCTGCTGGGCGGCTATGCCCTGGGATCGGTCCCTTTCGGCCTGATCCTCACCCGGATCGCCGGGGCCGGGGACTTGCGCGCGATCGGATCGGGCAATATCGGCGCGACCAACGTGCTGCGTACCGGCCGCAAGGGACTGGCGGCGGCGACGCTGCTGCTCGATCTGCTGAAGGGCCTTGCGGCGGTGCTGATCGCGGCGCGCTGGCTGCCCGGCACCGAGGTGGTCGCCGCGATCGCCGCCTTTCTGGGCCACTGCTTCCCCGTGTGGCTGCGCTTTCGCGGCGGCAAGGGCGTGGCGACCACCGCCGGCATCTGCTTCGGCCTCGCCTGGCCGGTGGGGCTGGTCTACGCCGTGACCTGGCTGGCGCTGCTGGGCGTGACGCGGATCTCCTCGCTGGCGGGGATGACGGCGGCGATCGCCGCGCCGATCGCGGCGTTCTCGCTGGGGCATCGCGCGGCGGCCGGCGGGCTGCTGGTGATCGCCCTGGTCGTGCTGTTCCAGCACCGCGCCAACATCGCCCGGCTGCGCGCCGGGACCGAGCCCCGGATCGGCGGTGGCAAATCCTGATGCGCGCGGCCTGATGAGCGAGGCCGCGCTATCGCGGGACGAGGCTTTCGCCCGGCTGCGCCTGCTGCGATCGCCCCATATCGGCCCGGTCAGCTATGCGCAGCTCCTGCGCCGGTTCGGCACGGCGGCGGCGGCGCTGGATGCGCTGCCCGATCTCGCGCGGCGCGGCGGCAAGCCCTATACGGTGGCGCCCGAGGCTCTGATCGCGCGGGAAATCGCCGCGACCAGGCGAGCCGGCGCGCGTTATCTGTTCCATGATTCGCCCGATTATCCCGCGCTGCTGGCGCGGGCCGAGGGCGCTCCGCCGATCCTCACCTTTCGCGGCGATCCGGCCATCGCGGCGCGGCCCGCCGTGGCCGTGGTCGGCGCGCGCAATGCCTCGGCGGCGGCGGTGAAGCTCGCGCGCGATTTCGCGGGCGGGCTGGCCGAGGCGGGCTTCACCGTGGTTTCGGGCCTGGCGCGCGGGATCGACGGCGCGGCCCATCGCGGCGCGCTGGCTGCCGGCGAGCAGGGCGGATCGACCATTGGCGTGATCGCCAGCGGCATCGACATCGCCTATCCGCCCGAGCACGCCGACTTGCAGGAAGAGATCGCCCGGTCCGGCCTGCTGCTGGCCGAGCAGCCGCCGGGGACCGAGCCGCTCGCGCGCCATTTCCCTTCGCGCAACCGGATCATCGCCGGGCTGGCGGCCGGCACGCTGGTGGTGGAGGCGGCGCCGAAGTCAGGCTCGCTCATCACCGCGCGGCTGGCGGGCGAGCAGGGGCGCGAGGTGATGGCCGTTCCCGGCTCGCCGCTCGATCCGCGCTCGCATGGGTGCAACCAGCTTATCCGTGACGGGGCCGTGCTGGTGCAGAGCGCGGCCGATGTGATCGAACTGCTGTCCGGCTTTGACGGCACGCCGCGATCGACGTTTCGCGAAGCCGCTCCGGCGTACCTTGCGGCGGATGAGCCGCTGGCCGACGAACCGGCCGATATCACCGGCCTGCTCACCACCGCGCCGGTCGCGATCGACGAACTGATCCGGCAGTCCGGGCAAGGCGCGGCCGCCGTGCAGCTGGCGCTGCTGGAACTGGAAATCGCCGGCGGGCTGGTGCGGCACGCCGGGGGACGGGTTTCGCTCGCCTCTTGACGCGAGGCTGGCGGGCGACCCACCTTGTACGTGTGTATATGCGGGCGCACGCGAGCGGACGCCTGGGGGTAGTCAGGAAGTTATTGATGCAACTGGTAATTGTCGAGTCGCCGGCCAAGGCGAAGACCATCGAGAAATACCTTGGCAAGGACTACAAGGTTCTTGCCTCCTACGGTCACGTGCGTGACCTGCCCGCCAAGGACGGTTCGGTGCGGCCCGACGAGGGCTTCGCGATGGACTGGGACCTTTATGGCGACAAGCAGCGCCAGGTAAAGGCGATCACCGACGCGGCCAAGGAGGCGGACCGGCTGATCCTCGCCACCGACCCCGATCGCGAGGGCGAGGCGATTTCCTGGCACGTGCGCGAATTGCTGGCCAAGCGCCGCGCGCTGCCCAAGGACGTGCAGCGCGTCACGTTCAATGCGATCACCAAGGAAACCGTCACCAAGGCGATGACCCAGCCGCGCGAGCTGGATCAGGACCTGATCGACGCCTACCTGGCGCGCCGCGCGCTCGATTACCTGTTCGGCTTCACGCTTTCGCCCGTGCTCTGGCGCAAGCTGCCCGGCGCCAAGAGCGCGGGGCGCGTGCAATCGGTGGCGCTGCGCCTGATCGTCGAGCGTGAGCGCGAGATCGAGGCGTTCACGCCGCAGGAATACTGGTCCGTCGCCGCGATGATGGAGCAGGATGGCACCGCGTTCACCGCGCGGCTCGTCACGTTCGAGGGCGAGAAGCTCGACCGGCTGAGCCTGGGCGACGAAGGCATCGCCATGCGCGCCAAGGCGGCGGTGGAAGCCGGCGCGTTCAAGGTCGAGGGCGTGGAGACCCGGCCGCACAAGCGCAATCCGCAACCGCCGTTCACCACTTCGACCTTGCAGCAGGAAGCCGCGCGCAAGCTGGGCTTTTCGGCCAGCCAGACGATGCGGGTGGCGCAGTCGCTCTACGAGGCGGGCGCGATCACCTATATGCGGACCGACGGCGTGCAGATGGACCCTTCGGCCATTTCCGCCTGCCGCAAGGCAATTTCCGACCGTTATGACGGCCACTACCTGCCCGAGCAGCCGCGCCTCTATTCGACCAAGGCGAAGAACGCGCAGGAAGCGCACGAGGCGATCCGGCCGACCGAGTTCACCCGCGACCGCTTCGGCTCGGGCGACGAGGCGCGGCTCTATGACCTGGTCTTCAAGCGCGCGATGGCCAGCCAGATGGCCTCGGCCAGCCTGGAGCGCACCACCGTCACGCTGCGCGACGGGGCCGGCCGCAACGAGCTGCGCGCCACGGGCCAGGTGGTGAAGTTCCCCGGCTTCCTCGCGGTCTACGAGGAAGGGCGCGACCAGAAGGACGATGACGACGAATCGGGCCTGCTGCCATTCATGAAGGCAGGCGACATGCCGGCCAAGAAAGGCGTTTCGGCCGAGCAGCACTTCACCCAGCCGCCGCCGCGCTATTCGGAAGCGAGCCTGGTCAAGCGGCTGGAGGAACTGGGCATCGGCCGGCCTTCGACTTACGCCGCGACGATCCAGGTGCTGAAGGATCGCAGCTACGTTCGCACCGAGAAAAACCGTTTCTTCGCGGAGGAATCGGGCCGGTTGCTCACAGCGTTTCTCGAACGCTTCTTCGAGCGCTATGTCGCTTACGATTTCACCGCCGGCATGGAAGAGGAACTGGACGACGTTTCGGGCGGGCGCGCCGAATGGAAAGCGCTGCTCGAAGCCTTCTGGCGCGATTTCAAGCCCAAGTCCGACGAAGTGATGGAGCGCAAGCCCTCCGAAGTCACCGAGGCGCTGGACGAGTTCCTGTCCGACTACCTGTTCCCGCCCAAGGCCGACGGCACCGATCCGCGCCTGTGCCCCAAGTGCGGCGAAGGCCGGCTGAGCTTGCGCGGCGGGCGCTATGGCGCCTTCATCGCCTGCTCGAACTACCCGGAGTGCAAATATACCCGCAAGTTCGCGCAGCCCGGCGGCAATGGCGAGGCGGGCGACGACGAAGGGCTGGGCAAGGACCCCGAGACGGGGCTGGAAATCACGCGCCGCGCCGGCCGCTTCGGCCCCTATCTCCAGCTGGGCGAGGGCAAGGAGGCCAAGCGTTCGTCGATCCCCAAGGATATCGACGAATTGACGCTGGAATGGGCGCTCAAGCTGCTGAGCTTGCCGCGCACGATCGGCAGCCATCCCGAGACGGGCAAGGAAATCACTGCCAGCATAGGGCGTTATGGGCCATACCTGGCCCATGATGGCAAGTATGCCAAGCTGCGTTCCACCGCCGAGGTGTTCGAGACCGGGATGAACGCGGCGGTTTCCATGCTGGCCGAAGCGGCCAATCGCGGCGGCCGGGGGGCGCGCGCCACGGCCGAGCCGATCAAGGCGCTGGGCCCCCATCCGACCAGCGGCGGCGAGATGAAAGTCCTGGCCGGGCGCTTTGGCCCCTATGTCACCGACGGCACGACCAACGCCACGTTGCCGCGCGAGATGAAGCCCGAGGATCTGTCCGAGGCCGAGGCGATCCGCCTGATCGACGAGAAGGCCGCCAAGGGACCGGCGAAGAAGGGCGCGAAGAAGAAGGCGGCGCCCAGGAAGGCCGCGACCAAGAAAGCCCCGGCCAAGAAGGCGCCCGCGAAGAAGAAGGCCCCGGCCACGGAAGCGGCCGAATGAGCGAGAAGTTCGCGCGGCACCGCCAGCCGTGGAAGCCGGAGGAGCTGCAGAAGCTGCGCGCGCTTTCGGGCAAGGGCAAAGGGCTGAAGGAAATCGCCAAGGCGCTCAACCGCACCGAGGAATCGACCAGGGACGCCGCGCGCGAGCACGGCATGACGATCGCGAAACTGCGTTAGGGCGCGTCCCTGCGGGATGCCCCGTCAGCGCCGGGGGCGCGGCGTGGTTTCGGGCGGCGGCCTGCTTTCGGGCTTTGCCGCGACAGGCGGTTTCAGCAGGGTTTCGGCGATGGCGGCGGCGGTGGCGCGCATCCCTGCGGGATTGGGGTGCCACTGGATGCCCAGCGCCGGGTTGTGGTCCGGCGGGGCACCGTTGGTCCACGGCTCGGGATCGCAAGGCGTGTGATCGCGTGAGGCTTCGTCCATGCGCACGATCAGCGATCCGGTCTCGCGCGCGACGCGGGCGGTGATCTGGGCGAGCCGCTCGGCCAGCGCGCGCGCGGCATCGGCCCTGACCGGCGCGATCGGCGTCGCCTTGCACAAGGTCGAGGGCACCAGCGTCAGGAACGTCACGAAGACCAGCCTGGCTTGCGGCGCGCGCGCGTTCACCTGCATGGCGATCTCGCGCAAGTTGCTTTCCAGCTTGAGGAATTCGGCCTCGGTGATCTGGCGCGCCGGCGGGCAGGGCGCGGCCTTGCCGGGATTGGCCCTGATCGCCAGCTCGCAGCTCGTCGCGCCGAACAGGCCGCCGACGTAATTGACGTCGTTGCCGCCCACCGTCAGCGTCACCAGCCGGGTCTGCGGCGTCAGCGCGTCGATCTGCGGCGGCAGTTCGTTCCAGCGCTTCAGCACGTTCTCGGTCGTCGCGCCGCTGCACGAGGCGTCATGCAGCGTCAGCTCCAGCTCGGTCGCCAGCAGCGTCGGGTAATTGACCATCGACTGGCCGCAGCGGGGCGGCACGCCGGGCCGGGGCATCGGCAGGCCGGGGCCGGCGGCGAACGAGGCGCCCATCGCGACATAGCGCGCGCCGCGCCAGGGATTGGGCTCGGCCCTGGCGAAAGCCTGGGTGATCGTCATCGGCAGCAGCGCCGCCAGCGCCAGGACGATTGCCGATCGTTTCATTTCACCCAGTCCAGCCCCATTTCCTCATAGATGTCGCGCGCGTCCGCCCAGGCTTCCTCAACCTTGACGTGCAGGAACAGGTGGACTTTCTGGCCAAGGATTTCGGCAAGTTCGTTACGCGCCGCCTCGCCGATCGCCTTGATCCGCGCGCCGCGCTTGCCCAGCACGATAGCTTTCTGGCTGTCGCGCGCGATGACGATCTGCTGGCGGATCTCCACCGAGCCGTCCTTGCGCTGGACATAGCTTTCGGGCCGCACCGCGCTGTCATAGGGCAGCTCGTCGTGAAGCTGGCGGAACAGCTGCTCGCGTGTGACTTCGCAGGCCAGCAGGCGTTCGCTGGCGTCGGACACCTGGTCTTCGGGATAGTGCCACGGACCTTCGGGCATCAGCTCGGCCAGCCGCGCCTTCAGCTCGGGCACGCCGTCGCCGGTCAGCGCGGAAATGAAGAACACTTCATCGAAGCTGGCCGCGCCGGTCAGTTCCTCGGCCAGCACCAGCAGCGGCTCCTTGTCGCCGGCATCCACCTTGTTGAGCGCCAGCAGCTTGCGCTCGGGCCGGTCCTTCAGGATCTCCAGCAAGGGCTCCAGCTCGTGCCGGCGCTGCTTGACGCTGTCCACCACCAGCAGGATCGCGTCCGCCGCCTGCGCGCCTTCCCAGGCGGCGGCGACCATGGCCCGGTCCAGCCGGCGCCGGGGCGCGAAGATGCCGGGGGTGTCGGCCAGGATGATCTGCGTCTCGCCCAGCAGCGCGATGCCCAGCAGCCGGGCCCGCGTGGTCTGTGCCTTGGCTGAAGTGATCGCCACTTTCTGGCCGACCAGCGCGTTGACCAAGGTGGATTTGCCCGCGTTCGGCGCGCCGATCACAGCGATGAGGCCACATTTTTGCGTCATGATCCGGGTGTTCCGTTAAGCCATTGCCGTATCCCCATGCCCGGCGCGCTCATGCGAACCGCCTCAGGAATTCCTCGGCCGCCTGCGTTTCGGCGTCCTGCTTGCTGTTCGATGTCGCCTGGGCCTCGCCCACGCCGTGGACCGCGACTTCCACGGTGAAGCGCGATGCATGGTCGGGGCCGGAACGGTCGACCAGGCGGTATTCGGGCATCCGCCGCTTGTTGCCCGCCGCCCATTCCTGCAACGCCGATTTGGGATGCTTGCGATTGCCTGTCTTGCCTTCGACCGCGCCGGTCCACAGCCGGCGGACCATGGCCCGCGCCGCGTCCCAGCCCCGTTCGAGGAAGCAGGCGCCGATCAGTGATTCCATCACGTCGCCCAGGATATTGTCGCTGTCCTGCCCGCCGTCGTCGCGTGCCTGCTTCCCCAGGCGGATATGCGGCCCCAGCCCGATCTCGCGCGCCATCGCCGCGCAAGTGGCGCGGCTGACCAGCGCGTTGAGCCGCTGCGAGAGGCGCCCTTCGGCGGCATCGCTCAATTCGTGCAGCCATTCCGCGATGGCAAGGCCCAGCACCCGGTCGCCCAGGAATTCCAGCCGTTCGTAATCGCGCTTTTCGCCCGTGCTGCCATGGGTCAGCGCTTCCAGCCAGAGCGCTTCGTTCTCGGGCTCCTGGCCGGTCTGGGTGATAAGGAAGGCGCGGGTCTCTGCCGCCAGCACCTAGAACGTCCCGCCGATCCGGCTCCACCGCGCCGAAGTGAACCAGGTCCATGGCTTGAGCCATTCGGACCCGCCATCGGTGGAGAACATCATCACGCTGGCCTTGCCGACCAGGTTTTCCTGCGGGACGATGCCGATGCCTTGCCCCTCGACCGCGGGAAAGCGGCTGTCCAGCGAGTTGTCGCGATTGTCGCCCATCAGGAACAGGTGGCCCTGGGGCACGGCATAGACTTCGGTATCGTCCTGCGGCGTCTGGCCCAGATCGAGCACGTTGTAGCTCTTGCCGCCCGGCAGCGTCTCGCGGAACTGGGGATACCGGCAGACCGAACTGCCATCGGGCAGCGTGGCTTCGAACTGGATCGCATAGCAGCGCGTGTTGGCGCTGACCGGCAGGAGAAAATCGCCGATCCGGCGCTTGGGCACGGCCTTGCCGTTGATGAACAGCTGGCCGCCGCGCACCTGGATCCGGTCGCCCGGCAGGCCGATGACGCGCTTGATATAGTCCACGTCGTTGCCGGGTGGCGCCTTGAAGATGGCGATGTCGCCGCGCGTGGGCTGGCTGGCGAGGATGCGGCCCGGAATCAGCGGCACGCTGAACGGCAGCGAATATTTCGAGAAGCCGTAGGACCACTTGGAGGCGAGCAGATAGTCGCCGTTTTCCAGGCGCGGCAGCATCGATTCGCTCGGGATGTTGAACGGCGAGAAGATGAAGCTGCGGAAGACCAGCACGATCACCACGAGCTTGAGCAGGAAAACCAGGAAGTTCTCCTGCTTTTCCTCGGGCTCGGCGTGATCGGCGGGCGGTTCCTTGGCCGGGGCGGGCGCGGTTTCTGTCATCGTCGAACCCATGTTGTCCGCGCACCCCCGCGTCAAGTGCATTGACCGCATCGGGGGGTGATCCGGCCCCGATCCGGCTTGGCCTTCGCAAGCGCAACATGCATAAGGCCGGCGCAGATCACGGCAAGGGGGTGTGATGAGCGAATCGATTTCCACGGCATGGCAAGCGCTGGCGAACCTGCCCAAGCCCAGGCTGGCCGAACTCTTCGCCGCCGATCCCGCGCGGCTCGCCAAGCTTTCCGCCCGGCTTGAGCTGCCCGAGGACGGGATGCGGTTCGACTGGTCCAAGACCCACCTCGACGATGCGCATATCGCCGCGTTCGAGGCGCTGGCCGAGGCGATGGATTTCGCCGGGCGGCGCGCGGCGCTGTTCGCCGGCGAGATCGTCAACGTGACCGAGGGGCGCGCGGCCGAGCATACCGCGCAACGCGGCGTCGGCAACGCGGAGAGCGTGGCCCGGGCCATGGGCTATCATTCGCGCATGGCCGCGATCGTCGAGGCGATCCACCGGGGCGCGATGGGCGATGTGAAGCATCTGATCCACGTCGGCATCGGTGGCTCCGCGCTCGGCCCGGCGCTGGCGGTGGACGCGCTGGCGCGCGACGGGGCGATGATGGACGTCCATGTCGTCTCCAATATCGACGGCTGCGCGCTTGAGGCGGCGTTCGCCGCCTGCGATCCGGCGGCGACGATGCTGGCGGTCGCGTCCAAGACCTTCACCACGATCGAGACGATGACCAATGCCGAAAGCGTGCTCGACTGGCTGCGCGGCAGTGGCGTGACCGATCCTTACGGCCGGGTCGTCGCGCTGACCGCCGCGCCCGAAAAGGCGATCGAATGGGGCGTGGACGAAACGCGCGTGCTGCCCTTTTCCGAAAGCGTGGGCGGGCGCTATTCGCTGTGGTCCTCGATCGGCTTTCCCATCGCCATCGCGCTGGGCTGGCCGGATTTCGCCGAGCTGCTCGAAGGCGCGGCGACGGTGGACCGGCATTTCCTGGAGACCGACGGCGCGGCCAACCTGTGCCTGCGCGCCGCTTTCGCCGACCAGTACTACACGCGCCTGCGCCGCTGCCAGACGCGCGCGGTCTTCGCTTATGACGAGCGTCTGGCGCTGCTGCCCGACTATCTCCAGCAGCTTGAGATGGAATCGAACGGCAAGGCGGTGACGGCCGAGGGCCAGCCCGTTGACGGGCCGACCGCGCCGATCACCTGGGGCGGCGTGGGCACCGACGCGCAGCACGCGGTGTTCCAGTTGCTGCATCAGGGCACGAACCTGGTGCCGGTCGATTTCATCGCCGCGATCACGCCGGGCGACGATCTCGCGCCGGCGCATCATCGCATCCTCCTGTCCAACTGCTTCGCGCAAGGCGCCGCGCTGATGGCCGGCAAGCCGAGCGAGGATCTCGCGCGCGCCTATCCGGGTGACCGGCCTTCGGCGACGATCCTGCTCGACGCGCTGACGCCCGCGAGCTTCGGCGCGCTGATCGCCTTTCACGAGCACCGCACTTTCGCCAACGCGGTGCTGATGGGGATCAATCCGTTCGACCAGTTCGGTGTCGAGTTGGGCAAGGCGATCGCCAAGCAGATCGAGCAGGGCGGCGCCTCGTTCGATCCCTCGACCGAGGCGCTGCTGGCGCAAGCCGGGATCGCCTGACCGCAAATCGGGCCCGATCGCTCAGGCCCGATCGCTCAGGCCCGGTATTCCAGGCCCTCCGCCCAGTCGCCGTGGCCCGGCGGCATCGCTGCTGCCGTCTCGCGCCGGGTGCTGGCCGCGCCGATCAGCCGATCGAGCAGGCGCTGGCCGAAACGCCAGTCACCCAGGCCGGAATCGGCATTGATATGGCCGCGCTCGCCCGCGTCGACGAATTCGCTGTTCCACCGCCGCGCCAGCGCCTTGGCGGTGTTGAAGCCCATCCACGGATCGTCGCGGCTGGCGACGAGGATCGAGGGGAAGGGCAGGGCATCGCACGGGGTCGGCGCGAAGCGGGCGATCCGTTCGTCGAGCGGGAAGAAATCGGCCTCGGGCGGCGCGACCAGCAGCGCGCCGATCACCGGATCGCACCAGCCGGGCTGCTCGAACTTCGCCCACCACGCGGTGAGCAGGCAGCCAAGGCTGTGCGCGACCAGCACCACCGGCTGTCCGGCACGGTGGATCGCGAGGTTCAGCTTGTTGATCCAGGTGTTGCGGTGCGGATCTTCCCACAGGCCGAGATCGACCTTGCGGCAATCAGGCAGTTCATTCTCCCAGCGCGTTTGCCAGTGGTTCTCGCCGCTGCCGGACAGGCCGGGGACGAGCAGCACGGCCGGCCGGGTGGAGGCGGCGGCAGGTTTGCTGTTGTATGCCATTGTCATGCTCCATCGAACGTGCGCGGAGTGGCGAGTCGCGATCGGCCATCCGCAGAGTCAAAGTAACTCTACCATTGAAATAGACAATAGCCTTGCGGTGATCGGTGGGCAGATTTCGACAGGCCGTGGCCTGCCCCGCGTCCACCGCATGGCTTGGCAATCGTGCGTCGCATCGCCCATATGCGCCGCGCAACAGGAGGCCGCGTGATGTCCGACTACGATTATGACCTTTTCACCATCGGCGCGGGATCGGGCGGCGTGCGCGCCAGCCGCGTGGCGGCGGCGCACGGGGCGAAAGTGGCGGTCGCGGAGGAATACCGGGTCGGCGGCACATGCGTGATCCGGGGCTGCGTGCCCAAGAAGCTGCTGGTCTATGGATCGCATTTCGCCGAGGAACTGCAGGACGCGGCGCATTACGGCTGGACGGTGGCCGGCATGTCGTTCGACTGGGCGACCTTGCGCGATACGGTGCTGCGCGATGTCGACCGGCTCAACGCCGCCTATACCCAGACGCTGGAGAACAACGGCGTCGAACGCTTCCTCGAACGCGCGACGATCACCGGGCCGCATTCGGTGCGGCTGGCCAGCGGGCGCGAGATCACCGCGAAAGTGATTCTGGTCGCGGTCGGCGCCTGGCCGGTGCTGCCCGAGTTTCCCGGCGTGGAGCACTGCATCACTTCGAACGAGGTGTTCCATCTGCCCGAACTGCCGCGCCGCGTGCTGATCCAGGGGGCGGGCTATATCGCGATGGAATTCGCCGGCATCTTCAACGCGCTGGGCAGCCAGGTGACGGTGGTCAACCGTTCCGACCAGATCCTGCGCGGCTATGACGAATCGCTGCGCGACCGGCTGCTGCAGATCACCATGGCGCGCGGCATCGAATACAAGTTCAATTGCCCGATCACCGAGGTGGTCCGGCAGGACGACGGATCGTTCCTCGTCACCGCGGGCAGGAAAGACCCGGTCGCGGTCGATACCGTGCTGATCGCCACCGGGCGCAAGCCCAACACCGCCGGGCTCGGGCTGGAGAATGCCGGCATCGTGCCGGGCGAAAAGGGCGAGATCCCGGTCGACGAGCACAGCCGCACCACCTGCCCCAGCATCTATGCGGTGGGTGACGTGACCGATCGGGTGCAGCTCACCCCGGTGGCGATTCGCGAAGGACAGGCCTTTGCCGACACCGTCTTCGGCAATATGCCCCGGACGGTGGATTACACCTGCATCCCCAGCGCCGTGTTCTCGCAGCCGCCGCTCGCGGGCGTGGGGCTGACCGAAGGGCAGGCACGCAACCGCCATGGCAACGTCAAGGTGTTCACCTCCGATTTCCGGCCGATGAAGAACGTCTTTGCCGGACGGATGGAACGCGGGCTCTACAAGCTGGTGGTCGATGCCAATACCGATCGGGTGCTGGGCGTCCACCTGATCGGCCCCGAAGCGCCCGAGATCCTGCAGGCCGCGGCGATCGCGGTGAAAGCCGGGCTGACCAAGGTCGATTTCGACGCGACCGTGGCGCTGCATCCCTCGATGGCCGAGGAACTGGTGCTGATGAAGTGAGCCGGCCAGGAGTTTTGGCGGACCATCCGCCGCGCGAATGTCTACCGGAAAGGGAGTGTTGCAAGGAACTCAAGCACAGGTGTTCGGCACGCAACCGCGGCCTTGCAAGCGGCGGAATTGCTGGGCACCATTAGTTTAACCGGGCGATTAAACCTATTGACCTGAGGCCCGCAACCTGCCTTAGGCACTGGCACGATTTCATGCCGAATTTCGTGTCGAATTTTCATGCCGAATTTCGTGTCGAATTTTCATGCCGAATTTCGTGTCGAATTTTCATGCCGAATTTCATGTCGACAAGGGACTGTGGATGTCAGCCAATATCGCGGAAATGCAGAAGCGCCGGGCCGGTGCCAGGATGGGCGGCGGCCAGCGCCGCATTGATGCGCAGCACGCCAAGGGCAAGCTCACCGCGCGCGAACGCCTCAAGGTGCTGCTGGATGAAGGCAGTTTCGAGGAAGTCGATACTTACGTCGAGCATACCTGCGTCGATTTCGGGATGCTGGAGCAGGAGAAGATCCCCGGTGACGGCGTGGTCACCGGCTCGGGCACGATCAACGGCCGGCTGGTCTTCGTCTATTCGCAGGACTTCACCGTGTTCGGCGGCGCCGTTTCCAAGACCCACGCGATGAAGATCTGCAAGATCATGGACGCGGCGATGAAAGTCGGCGCGCCGGTGATCGGCCTCAACGATTCCGGCGGCGCGCGCATCCAGGAAGGCGTGGACGCGCTGGGCGGCTATGCCGAGATCTTCCAGCGCAACGTGCTGGCTTCGGGCGTCGTCCCGCAGCTCAGCCTGATCATGGGGCCTTGCGCGGGCGGCGCGGTCTATTCGCCGGCGATGACCGACTTCATCTTCATGGTGAAGGACAGCTCCTACATGTTCGTCACTGGCCCGGACGTGGTCAAGACCGTGACCAACGAGGTCGTCACGCAGGAAGAGCTGGGCGGCGCGATCACCCATTCCAGCAAGACCTCGGTTTCCGACCTCGCGCTGGAAAACGACATCGAGGCGCTGCTCGCCGCGCGCGACTTCTTCGATTACCTGCCCTTGTCCAACCGCGAGGACGTGCCCGAGCGGCCTTGCGCCGACCCGTGGGACCGCATCGAGGACAGCCTCGACACGATCATCCCGCCTTCGGCCAACCAGCCTTACGACATGCATGAGGTCATCCGTAAGACCGTGGACGAGGGCGAGTTCTTCGAAGTCCAGCCGACGTTCGCGGGCAATATCATCATCGGCTTCGGCCGGGTCGAGGGGCGTACGATCGGCGTGGTGGCGAACCAGCCGATGGTGCTGGCCGGCGTGCTCGACATCGATTCCTCGCGCAAGGCGGCGCGCTTCGTGCGCTTCTGCGATGCCTTCAACATCCCGATCATCACTTTCGTGGACGTTCCCGGCTTCCTTCCGGGCACCGATCAGGAGCACAACGGCATCATCAAGCACGGCGCCAAGCTGCTGTTCGCCTATGCCGAGGCGACCGTGCCGAAAATCACCGTCATCACCCGCAAGGCCTATGGCGGCGCTTACGACGTCATGAGCTCCAAGCACTTGCGCGGCGATCTCAACTACGCCTGGCCCACCGCCGAAATCGCGGTGATGGGCGCCAAGGGCGCGGTCGAGATCATCTTCCGCGGCCTTTCGGGCGAGGAAATCGCCGAGAAGACCAGGGAATACGAAGACCGCTTCGCCAATCCTTTCGTCGCGGCCAGCCGTGGCTATATCGACGAAGTGATCTATCCGCACTCGACGCGCCGCCGGATTGCCTTGGGGCTGCGCAAGCTGCGCAACAAGCAGCTCGAAAATCCGTGGAAGAAGCACGATAACATACCGCTCTAAAGCGCCGGAGAGACCTGAAATGGCTGAATTGGAAGAAATCTATATCGTCAGCGGCGTGCGTACCGCGATCGGCGACTTCGGCGGTTCGCTCAAGGGCTTCCTGCCATCCGAGCTGGGTGGGCTGGTCGCCACCGAGGCGCTGAAGCGCGCGGGCGTCGAGCCGGAAGCGGTCGAGCACGTCGTGATCGGCCAGGTCATGCCGACCAGCGCGCGCGACGAGATGCTCAGCCGCGTGATCGGCATCAACGCGGGCGTGCCGCTGTCCACCCCGGCGCTTACGCTCAACCGGCTGTGCGGCTCGGGCGTCCAGGCGATCGTCTCGGCCGCGCAGATGATGAAGCTTGGCGAAGCCGCGATCACGCTGGCGGGTGGCGCGGAATCGATGTCGAACGTGCCTTATCACGACCACGGCGTGCGCTGGGGCCGGAAGATGGGTAGCAACACCCAGGAAGACGCGCTGACGCTCGGTCTGTCTGACGCCATCAGCGGCAATCACATGGGCATCACCGCCGAGAACGTGGCCGAGCGCCACCAGGTGACGCGCGCGGAGATGGACGGCCTTTCCGTCACCAGCCACCAGCGCGCCAGCCGCGCGATCGCGGAAGGCCGCTTCAAGGAGCAGATCCTCCCGGTCGAGATCAAGACTCGCAAGGGCACGGTGGTGTTCGACACCGACGAGCACCCGCGCGCCGATACCACGCTCGACGTGCTCGCCGCGATGCGCCCGGCCTTCAAGAAGGACGGCAGCGTCACCGCCGGCAATGCCTCGGGCATCAACGACGGCGCCGCCGCCGTGGTGCTGGCGACCGGCGCAGAGGTCGAGAAGCGCGGCCTCGCGCCGATGGCGCGGATCGTCGCCTGGGGCCATGCCGGGGTCGAGCCTGAGTACATGGGCGAAGGCCCGATCAAGGCCGTGCCGATCGCGCTGGCGCGCGCCGGCCTTTCGCTCGACCAGATCGACGTGATCGAAAGCAACGAGGCGTTCGCGGCGCAGGCCTGTGCCGTCGCCAAGGCGCTCGGCTTCGATCCCGAGAAGGTGAACCCCAATGGCTCGGGCGTCTCGCTCGGCCATCCGGTGGGCGCGACCGGCGTGATGCTGACGATCAAGGCGATCTACGAACTGAAGCGCACCGGCGGCCGGTACGGCCTCATCACGATGTGCATCGGCGGCGGCCAGGGCATCGCCATGGTCATCGAGAACGTGGAGTAACACAGATGCAACTCGGCAGGATGAACCACATCGGCGTCGCCACGCCCGATCTCGACGCCTCGATCGCGTTCTATCGCGACGTCATGGGGGCCACCGACATCACCGAGCCGTTCGTGCTGGAAAGCCAGCAAGTGCGCGTCTGCTTCGTCAACACGCCGGGCGAGGGCGGCACCCATGGCACCCAGGTGGAGCTGCTGCAGCCCACTTCGCCGGATTCGGCCGTCGGCAAGTGGCTGGAGAAGAACCCGCTCGGGGGCCAGCACCACATCTGCTATGAAGTGCCCGATATTCACGCGGCCAAGGCCTGGTTCGAAAGCCTGGGCAAGCGGGTGCTTGGCGAGCCGCGCATCGGCGCGCACGGCACGCTCATCTTCTTCGTCCACCCGAAGGACATGGGCGGCCAGCTCACCGAGATCATGGAGACGCCCGGGGAGGCGCATTGAGAGCGATGGGAATGGCACGCAGATATGCCGCAAGGGTTGCGCTGGCCTGCCTGGCCGGCACTCTCGCGGCGTGCCAGCCCCCGGCGCGGGACAGCGACGCGCAGGCGACCGAAACCGCCGCCGCTGACGCCGATGCCTCCGACGCGCCGGCCGAAGTCGTCACCGATACGCAAGTGGCCGATGCGCCGTTTGGCGCGGTGCGGATCGAGCAGGTCGCCATTTCCAACGCCAGCCACGCCGATTCCGGGCGGCTGGCGATCTCCTACCTCGATGGCGACAAGGTGGTGAAATCCTATCCCAAGGCGGTCGAGCTTGGCAGCTTCGGGGCGATGAGCGGGTTTCGCATCGATCGCAGCTTTTCGGACTATCCCATGGTGATCGCCGAGGGCGGCGGCACCTGGCAGGGGCAGACCTGTGCGTGGACGGTGCTGACCGAGCTTCGCCCCGATGGCCCGGTCAAGGTGGCCGAGTTCGAAAGCGATTATGACAACAGCGGCGCGGTCGAGCGCTCGCCCACGTCGATCAAGGGCGAGATCACCGATGTGATGCCGGACCAGTCGTTCAAGGTCGCGTTCACCGGCACGCGCAATTTCACCGCCCTTTACGTGCGTGATGGCGACAAGGGCTACAAGCTTCAGGGCAGCAAGGACCAGCAGCTCACGGGCTGCTGAGAATGGAAAGAATGACGTCATGAGCGAGAAACCGACGATTCAGGACTGGCAGGCCGCGGCGGACAAGGAGGTCAAAGGCAAGGACCTGACCTGGCACACGCCCGAGGGGATCGCGGTCAAGCCGCTCTATACCGCCGGGGACGTCACCACCGATCCGGGCCTGCCGGGCTTCGCGCCGTTCACGCGCGGGGTGCGCGCCTCGATGTACGCGGGCCGCCCGTGGACCATTCGCCAGTACGCCGGCTTTTCCACCGCCGAGGAATCGAACGCGTTCTATCGCCGCAACCTGGCGGCGGGCCAGAAGGGTCTTTCGGTCGCTTTCGACCTTGCGACGCATCGCGGCTATGACAGCGATCACCCGCGCGTCGTCGGCGATGTCGGCAAGGCGGGCGTGGCGATCGATTCGGTCGAGGACATGAAGATCCTGTTCGACGGCATTCCGCTGGGCGAAATGTCCGTCTCGATGACGATGAACGGCGCGGTGATCCCGGTGCTCGCCTTCTTCATCGTCGCGGGGCAGGAGCAGGGCGTTCCCACCGCAGCGCTTGACGGGACCATCCAGAACGACATCCTCAAGGAGTTCATGGTCCGCAACACCTATATCTATCCGCCCGAGCCCTCGATGCGGATCATTTCGGACATTTTTGCCTATACTTCGGCCAACATGCCGAAATTCAACAGCATTTCGATCTCCGGCTACCACATGCAGGAAGCCGGCGCGACGCAAGTGCAGGAACTGGCCTTCACCATCGCCGACGGCATGGAATACGTGAAGTACGGCGTCGCCTCGGGCCTCGATATCGACAAGTTCGCCGGCCGCCTGTCATTCTTCTTCGCCATCGGCATGAACTTCTTCATGGAGATCGCCAAGCTGCGCGCCGCGCGCGTGCTGTGGCACCGGGTGATGACCAGGCTGGGCGCCAAGTCCGAACGCTCGAAGATGCTGCGCACCCATTGCCAGACCTCGGGCGTCTCGCTGCAGGAGCAGGACCCCTACAACAACGTCATGCGCACGACGATCGAGGCGATGGCGGCGATGCTGGGCGGCACCCAGTCGCTGCACACCAATGCGCTGGACGAAGCGATCGCGCTGCCGACCGATTTCTCCGCGCGCATCGCCCGCAATACCCAGATCGTCATCCAGGAAGAGACCGGCATGTGCAATGTCGTCGATCCCCTGGGCGGCTCCTACTACATCGAGGCGCTGACGGCCGAACTGGTCGACAAGGCCTGGGAGATCATTGAGCGGGTCGAGGCCGAAGGCGGCATGGCCAAGGCTGTGGCGGCCGGCTGGCCCAAGGCGATGATCGAGGAAGCCGCCGCCGCGCGCCAGGCGCGGGTGGACAAGGGCGAGGACGTCATCGTCGGCGTGAACAAGTACCGCCTCGCCAACGAGGACGCGCTTGAAACGCTGGAAGTGGACAACCACAAGGTCCGCGAAGCCCAGATCGCCCGGATCAGGCAGGTGCGCGCCACGCGTAACGAGGCCAAGTGCCGCGCCGCGCTCGCCGCGCTGACCGAAGGGGCCAAGGGCACCGGCAACCTGCTCGAACTCGCGGTCGAGGCCGCGCGCCACCGCGCGACGCTGGGCGAGATTTCCGATGCGATGGAAGTCGCCTTCGATCGCTACGGCACGTTCCCCACCCCGGTGAAGGGCGTCTATGGCGGCGCCTACGCCGGCGACAGCCGCTACCAGCAGGTGCTCGACGGGGTCGAGGCGGTGACGCGCCGCCTGGGCCGCAAGCCGCGCATGCTGGTCGCCAAGATGGGGCAGGACGGCCACGATCGCGGTGCCAACGTGATCGCCTCGGCCTTCAGCGACATGGGTTTCGATGTGACCAGCGGCCCGCTGTTCCAGACGCCCGAGGAAGCCTGCAAGCTCGCGCTGGAGAAAGGTGTCGACGCGGTTGGCGCCTCCTCGCTCGCGGCCGGGCACAAGACGCTGATCCCCGAACTGATCGGCCATCTCAAGGAAGCCGGGCGGCCGGACATCAAGGTCGTCGCTGGCGGCGTCATCCCGCCGCAGGATTATGAGTTCCTGCGCGAGGCTGGGGTGCAGGGCATCTATGGCCCCGGCTCGAACGTGGTCGAATGCGCCGCCGACATGCTGCGGCTGCTGGGCCACAATATGCCGCCCGTGGGAAGCGAGCTCGAAGCGGCCGAGTGACGCGCCGCTCATGAGCCTGGGTTTCTCCGTCGAGACGCTTCTGCCTGCCGCACGGGTTTCCGGCCCGCTGCGGATGGGGCTGGTGCGTCTGGACGAGAGCGAATGGCTGGAGCCCGCGCCCGATCTGGCCGCGCGCAAGGCAGCATTCGATGCCCATCCCGAAAGCGTCGCGGTGCTGCCCGAGGCCGAGGCCGGCATTGCCGAGCTGGGCGCGCTGCTGGGCGTGGCGGGCGGGCTGGAAGCGGCGGCGCGCGCGGTGTGGGAAGACCTGTGCATCATGACGCAGGACCAGCCGGGCGGCCCGTTTCGCCTGACCGGCGCGGCGGTCGCCTTCCCGACCGACTGGCGGCTGGCCGAAAAGCTGGGGCGGCCGCTCCATGCCGTGCACGAGCCGATCCACGGCTATGCCGAGCAGCTTTCCAGCGGTGTCGACAAGTTCATGGACGGCTTGCAATCGCACAACCTGTTCGGCCGCACCAATGCCTTCGTCATGCCCAGCGATGCGCTGCGCTATATGCCCACGGGCGATCCGGCGCTGCGCTTCGCCCATGTCACCGCCGAGAATGCGGGCGAGACGCTTTTCGTGCGGTGCGAGCGGGAGACGCTGCGCCGCCTGCCCCGGTCGCGCGCGATCGTCTTCACCATCGGCATCTACCGCGCGCCGCTGGGCAGCCTGGGCGATGCAGCACTGGCGCGGCTGGCGCAATCGCTGGAAGGCTATGGCGAGGGCGAGTTGGCCCGCCGCGCCGCGCCGCACTATGCCGATGCGCTGGCCGGCTATGCGGCCCGCCGCGCCGGCGGCCGGCAAGCGGCCTGAACGGGAAGGAGAGCGATATGACCCAGAAACTCGATACGCTGGCAGTGCATGGCGGCACCGGGCCCGATCCCACCACCAAGGCGCGGATCACGCCGATCTACCAGACCGCCAGCTATGTGTTCGACGATGTCGATCACGCCGCGCGGCTGTTCAACCTTCAGGAATTCGGGAATATCTACACCCGGATCACCAATCCCACCAACGGGGCGCTGGAAGGCAAGATCGCCGCGCTGGAAGGTGGCGTCGGTGCGCTGGCGGTGGCATCGGGCCATGCCGCGCAGTTCATCGTGTTCCACACCCTGATGGAGCCGGGCTGCGAGATCGTCGCCGCGAAGAAGCTCTATGGCGGCTCGCTCAACCAGCTGGGCCAGTCGTTCCGCAAGATGGCCTGGCACACCAGGTTCGTCGACGCCGACGATCCGGCCGAGGTCGCCGCCGCGATCACCGACAAGACGCGCGCGGTGTTCATCGAAAGCCTCGCCAACCCCGGCGGCGTGGTGCAGGATATCGCCGCGATTGCCGAGGTGGCGCACGCGGCCGGCGTGCCGCTGGTGGTGGACAACACCATGGCCACCCCGGTGCTGTGCCGCCCGATCGAGCACGGGGCCGACATCGTCGTCCATTCGGCAACCAAGTTCCTCAACGGCCACGGCAATTCCATCGGCGGCCTGATCGTCGATTCGGGCCGGTTCGACTGGAAGGCATCGGGCAAGTACCCCTACCTGACCGAGCCCAATCCCTCGTACCACGGCATGGTGTTCAGCGATGCGCTGGGCGATCTGGCCTTCATCGTCGCCTGCCGCGCGCTGGGCCTGCGCGATCTTGGCCCCGCGCTCGCGCCGATGAACGCGTTCCTGGCGCTGACCGGCATGGAAACGCTGCATTTGCGCATGGAACGCCACTGCGCCAACGCGCTGATGCTGGCGACCTGGCTCAAGGCCCATCCCAAGGTGAACTGGGTGTCCTATGCCGGGCTGGAAGGCGATCCCTATCACCCGCTGGCGCGCAAGTATCTTGATGGCAAGGGCGGAGCGGTGTTCACTTTCGGCGTGAAGGGCGGCTATGGCGCGGGGGTGAAGCTTGTCTCCGCGGTCAAGCTGTTCAGCCACCTTGCCAATATCGGCGATACCCGTTCGCTGATCATCCACCCCAGTTCGACCACCCACAGCCAGCTTGACGAGGAAGGCCTGGCCGAAGCCGGCGCGGGCGCCGACGTCGTGCGCGTGTCGGTGGGCATCGAACATATCGACGACATCATCGCCGACATGGCGCAGGCGCTGGACCAGATCTGACTATGACCGAACCCCGTACCGACTGGACGCGTGAGGAAATCGCGGCGCTGTTCGACCTGCCGTTCACCGAGCTGGTGTTCCGCGCCGCCGAGGTCCACCGCCGCTTTCATCGGCCCGATGAAGTGCAGCTTTGCACGCTGCTGTCGATCAAGACCGGCGGCTGCCAGGAGGATTGCGGCTATTGCGCGCAATCGGTCCACGCCGATGCCGGCGTCAAGGCGACGAAGCTGATGGATGCGCGCGAAGTGCTGCAGCGCGCGGCGCAGGCCAGGGACGCGGGCAGCCAGCGCTTCTGCATGGGCGCCGCCTGGCGCAACCCCAAGGACCGCGACATGCCCAGGATCGTGGAGATCGTGAAGGGCGTGCGGGCGATGGGCCTGGAAACCTGCATGACGCTGGGCATGTTGACACCGGCGCAGGCGGACATGCTCGCCGAGGCGGGGCTCGATTACTACAACCACAATATCGACACCTCGCCCGAACGCTATGGCGATGTCATCACCACGCGCACTCTGGAAGACCGGCTGGAAACGCTGGACAACGTGCGGACCGCCGGGATCAACGTCTGCTCGGGCGGGATCGTCGGCATGGGCGAGACGCGCGCGGACCGCGTCGGCTTCGTCCATACGCTGGCGACGCTGCCGCGCCATCCCGAAAGCGTGCCGGTGAACGCGCTGGTGCCGGTGAAGGGCACGGTGCTGGGCGACATGCTGGCCGACACGCCGCTGGCGAAGATCGACGATATCGAGTTCGTGCGCACCGTGGCGGTGGCGCGCATCACCATGCCGATGAGCATGGTGCGCTTGTCGGCGGGCCGCGAATCGATGGCGGAGGCGACGCAGGCGCTGTGCTTCATGGCCGGCGCCAACTCGATCTTCACGGGCGATACCCTGCTGACCGCGCCCAACGCGGGCGACGATGCCGACGCGGCGATGTTCGCGCGCCTTGGCCTCAAGCCCATGCAGGGTGAGGAGCCGATGCGCGCTGGCGGCACCATGCGAGAGGCGGCCGAGTGACGCCACGGCGGCTCCTGCCGGTTCCGGCGGCGCTGGCGGCGTTGCCGCTGGCCCTGTCGCTGGCCATGCCCGCCTCGGCCGCCGCGCCGGCGGCCGAGGCGGTGGTCGCGCGGCCGATCACCGTGGGCGAGGAACTGACCTGGCAATCGCGCGTCATGGGTGAGGAGCGCAAGCTGGCGATCTACCTGCCGGCCGGCTACGCCAGCGGGCAAGGTACGTTCGCGTTCCTCTACGTGATCGATGGCGGGATCGATCAGGATTTTCTGCATGTTTCGGGCACCACCGCGCTCAACACGATGCTCGGGCGTTCGCAGCCGGTCATCGTCGTCGGGATCGAGACGAGGGATCGCCAGTCCGAGCTGACCGGGCCCACGGCGGCGGCCGACCTGCTCAAGGACTATCCCGATGCCGGCCATGCCGACCGCTTTCGCCGCTTCGTGCGCGAGGAAGTGATGCCGATGGTTTCCGCGCGCTATCGCGGGAACGGCAAGCGCGGGGTGATCGGGGAATCGCTCGCGGGCCTGTTCATCGTCGAAAGCGCGCTGCGCGAGCCCGGCCTGTTCCAGCGCCACGCCGCGATCAGCCCCAGCCTGTGGTGGGACGACGCGCGCCTCTCGCGGGAGGCGGCCGAACTGCTCAGGGGCAGGGCCCGGGCGCCCAGGCTCTACCTCAATCTCGCCAGCGAGGGCGGGGCGATGGAGCAGGGCTATGACCGGCTCGTCACGGCGCTGGCGGCCAGGGAGCCGATGGGCAATCGCTGGTGCGCGCTCAAGCGCCCCGACCTTGCCCATTCGACGATTTACCACACCGTCAGCCCCGAGGCGATGCAATACCTCTTTCCCGGCGATGAAAAGCCGCTCGCGGGGCAGGAGCCGCCTTGCGCGCCCCGGGCGGAGCCGGCGCCGTGATGCTGCTGCCGCTCCTTGCCGCCACCGCCGCGCCGCCCGATGCGGGCTGGAACTGCGCCGATCCGGTCGCGCAGCAGGAAATGAACTGGTGCGCGGCCGAGGAATACCGCCGGGCCGACGATACGATGAACGCGCAGTGGCAGCGGACCGTGGCGTTCATGAAGGAACGCGATACCGGGCTGGACCGCGCGGATGACAAGGCCGCGGGATACTTCGCAACCCTGCTCGCCGCGCAGCGCGCCTGGCTGAAATACCGCGATGCCCATTGCGCCGGCATGGGATTTCTGTTTCGGGACGGTTCGATGGAGCCGCTGCTCGTCGCCACGTGCCGGACCAGGCTGACCGAAGAACGCACCACCCAACTCAAAGACCTGATCGAGCAATAGCGCATGGAGGTCTTCGTTTGCCCACTGTCATGCGGATCGGTCCCTGCCGCTTCTATTTCTTCAGCCACGAGCCGAACGGGCCGCCGCATGTCCACCTCGACCGCGACATGGCAACCATCAAGGTCTGGCTCGATCCGGTCGAAACCGCTAGGAGCCGCGGGTTCCGCGCAGGAGATTGGTGGCATTGTCGCGATGGTGAAGGAAAACCAGGCCAAGCTGATGGAGGCATGGCATGAATATCTCGGCTAGGCTGACCGACGAACGCGTGCTTGATGTCCATTGCGACGAGCATCGTCTGATTGTCGACCTGATGGACGGCCGCACCATCGCCGTGCCGCTGGCATGGTATCCGCGCCTGCTGCACGGCGCCCCGGCGCCGAAGGCGGCCTGAGCCGGATCATGGATGACCTTCTTCCACCCCGTCATGCTGGACCTGTTGCGGCAGCCATTGCACCGCTCGCGCTTCTGGCGCGCGGCGGGCGATGGCGACCGGAACAGGTTCGGGGTGACACAGCATTGGGCGGCTCGCGCGCTATCGCCGCTGCCCAAGCATCTGATTTCTGATTGAAAGGCCTGCGAGTGTTCAAGAAAATCCTCATCGCAAACCGTGGCGAAATCGCCTGTCGCGTCATCAAGACCGCGCGCCGCATGGGCATCCAGACGGTCGCCGTCTATTCGGATGCCGATGCGCGCGCGCCTTTCGTGCAGATGGCGGACGAAGCCGTGCATATCGGCCCGGCCCCGGCGGCACAGTCCTATCTGATCGCCGACAAGATCATCGCCGCCTGCAAGCAGACCGGCGCCGATGCGGTGCATCCGGGCTACGGCTTCCTGTCCGAGCGGACCTCGTTCGCCGAGGCGCTGGCGGCCGAGGGCATCGAATTCATCGGCCCCCCGGTTAATGCGATCGCGGCGATGGGTGACAAGATCGAATCGAAGAAGCTGGCCAAGGCGGCCGGCGTCAATGTCGTGCCCGGCTTCGTCGGCGAGATCGAGGATACCGAGCACGCGGTGCGCATCTCGGACGAGATCGGCTATCCGGTGATGATGAAGGCCTCGGCCGGCGGCGGCGGCAAGGGGATGCGCCTGGCCTATAACGAGAAGGACGTGCGCGAGGGCTTCGAGGCGACCAAGCGCGAGGGCCTCAATTCCTTCGGCGATGATCGCGTGTTCATCGAGAAGTTCATCCTCAACCCGCGCCACATCGAGATCCAGATCCTGGGCGACAAGCACGGCAACATTCTCTACCTCAACGAGCGTGAATGCTCGATCCAGCGCCGCCACCAGAAGGTGGTCGAGGAAGCGCCTTCGCCCTTCGTCACGCCCAGGATGCGCAAGGCCATGGGCGAGCAGTGCGTCGCGCTGTCGCGCGCGGTGGGCTATTACAGCGCCGGCACGGTGGAACTGATCGTTTCGGGCGCGGACCCGACGGGCGAGAGCTTCTACTTCCTGGAAATGAACACGCGCCTGCAGGTGGAGCACCCCGTCACCGAATGCATCACCGGCATCGACCTGGTCGAGCAGATGATCCGCGTGGCCGCCGGCGAAAAGCTGGCGATGACGCAGGACGACGTGAAGATCGACGGCTGGGCGATCGAGAACCGCATCTACGCCGAAGATCCCTATCGCGGCTTCCTGCCTTCGACCGGCCGGCTGGTGCGCTATGATCCGCCGGTGGACGGCTGGGCCGACGACGGCGCGGCGAACGGCCGGCGCGGGATCGACGGCGTGCGGGTGGACGACGGCGTCTATGAAGGCGGCGAAGTCTCGATGTTCTACGATCCGATGATCGCCAAGCTGATCACCTGGGGCGAGACGCGCGACGAGGCGGCCGACAAGCAGATCGCCGCGCTCGATGCCTTCGAACTGGAAGGGCTGGGCCACAATATCGATTTCGTCTCGGCCATCATGCAGCATCCGCGCTTCCGCTCGGGCGAGCTGACCACCGGCTTCATCGCCGAGGAATATCCCGAGGGGTTCCACGGCGCCCCGGCGTCGGACGAGCTGAAGACCCGGCTGGCCGCGATGGCCGCCTTCGTCGCCACCGCGCGCGCCGACCGTTCGCGCCGGGTCGACGGCCAGCTGGCCGAGCCGCTCGATCCGCCGTCCGAATGGACCGTCACCATCGACAAGTCGCCGTACGAAGTGGTGATCGCCGAGGACGAAGTCACGGTGAACGGCACGCCTGTCGATATCGAGATGGAATATACCCCCGGCGATCGCTTTGCCCTGGCCGAAGTCGATGGCGAGCAGATCGGCGCGAAGCTGGCGCTCACCCGCACCGGCTTTCGGATGACCACGCGCGGCGCGATCCACAAGGTCGATGTCCTGCCCACGGTGATCGCCGCGCTGGCCGGGCACATGATCGAGAAGATCCCGCCCGATCTCTCACGCTTCCTGATCTGCCCGATGCCCGGCCTGCTGGTGAACCTGCATGTGGCCGAGGGCGACAAGGTGGAGATCGGCCAGCCGCTGGCGGTGGTCGAGGCGATGAAGATGGAGAATATCCTGCGGGCCGAGAAGGCCGGCACGGTCAAGCAAGTCCGCGCCAAGGCCGGCGACAGCCTGGCCGTCGACGCGGTGATCCTGGAACTGGAGTGACATGCATCTGGATCATGACCCGCAAGCGCCCGCCGGCGCGGAGATCGGCTTCGACGATTTCCTGCGGGTCGATATCCGGGTGGGCACGATCGTCGCGGCCGAAGTCTACGAAGGCGCCCGCAAGCCGAGCCTGAAGCTGCGGATCGATTTCGGCCCCGGCATCGGCGTGAGGAAGAGCGTGGGCCAGGTGGCCGCGCTCTATGCGCCGGCCGAGCTGATCGGCCGGCAAGTCGCGGCGGTGGTGAACTTCCCGCCGCGCCAGATCGGCAAGGCGCTGTCCGAAGCGCTGACGCTGGGCTTCGCGGACGAGGCGGGCAGGGTGGTGCTGTTTGCGCCCGACACGCCGGTGCCGAACGGCTCGCGGCTGTTCTGATGTCCGGTTTCGCCGCGGTGATCGCCGCCGCCCGGCCGGTGCCCCAGGGCCTGTGCGTCGATATTCCCGAGACCTGGCATCAGGGGCGCACGGCTTACGGCGGGTTTTCCTCGGCGCTGGCGCTGGTCGCGGCGATGCGCGCGGGGACGGCGCTGCCGCCGCTGCGCTCGGCGCAGATGGCGATGATCGCGCCGCTTTCGGGCCAAGTGGCGGCGACCGCGCAAGTCCTGCGCCAAGGGCGCAACGCCACCTGGATCGAGGCGCGGATCGCGGGCGAGAAGGGCGTGGGCTTTTCCGCCAGCTTCGCGTTCATGGGCCCGGTCGCCAGCACGCTGGCGATCGACCACCGGCCGATGCCCGCGGGCGTCAACCCGCCCGAACAGGGCGCGGCGCTATCCACCGAGCGGGGCGTGGCCTTTCTGCGCAACCATTTCGACGTGCGCTTCGCGCTGCCGCGCGCCGCGGCGAAACAGCCCGAGATGTGCTGGTGGGTGCGCCCGCGCGAGCGTGATGGGCTCGATCCCATGGTCGAACTGCTGCTTTGCGCCGATGCCTTGCCGCCCGGCGTGATGCCACTGCTCGCGCCCGGCGTGCCGGTCAGCACCATGCACTGGCAAGTCAACCTGCTGGCCCCGGCGCCCACGACGCGCGATGGCTGGTGGCTGCTGCGATCGACCGGCGATTACGCGCAGGCCGGCTGTTCCAGCCAGCGCATGGCGATCTGGAACACCCAAGGCGTGCCGATGGCGGCGGGCACCCAGTCGATCGCGCTGTTCGGGTAAGCGGCGCTATTCTTCCAGCTTCGCCGAGAACTTGTCGTCGAACCGCAGGTTGCTTGGCTGCCAGCCGCTGGGGGACTTGAACACCGCCACGATCCAGCGCGTCAGGAAGCGGTCATGCTGGCAGATATACAGCCGGGCCGCCGCCCAGTGGCCGGTATTCTGCTGCTCGACCAGTTCGCAGGCGCGGATGGGCCCATAGGCCGTCATCGCCGCTTCCGCCTGCACGCCCAGGAAACCAACGTCGGTCGGCTTGCTGCGCATCATGTCGCTGCGATTGAGCAGCGTCGAGATCGCGTCCTTCGCCTTGCCGGCGATCAACCCGTCGATCATCGGCTGGACCAGCGCGTCGATCTGCGCGTTGTCGGCGGCGCTCAGCGCGGTCTGTGCCGATGCCGGCGCGGCCACGCATGACAGCGCCAATGCCCATGCCCATCGCTTTTTCATGACCCATGTCCCCCCTCGTTCCTGCCACCGTCATATCCGGTCAGGCATGGAGGGCGCAACGGGCTGCGGAGACGGGCGGCTCAGTCGCCAACGTGCGCGGGTTTGCCCTTGCGCCTGGTCTTGGCGAAATCCTCAAGCTGCTTCTCGCTCATCGATTCGTACATCTCGCGCGAGGCGCCCTTGAGGCTGCTTTTCTTCTCTTCGCCGCGCTTGGCGGCAAGCGCGGCTCCGGCGGCCATTTGCTGGGCCTTGGATCTGGCGGGCATGATGCGTCTCCCGGTAAGGGCGTTCCTGAAACGGGAACGCGCGCGTCACTGCGGAGTTGCAGCCGGGCTTTACGCCCTGTCGCGGGCGAGCCACCGGGCGCCGCGCCTAGTCCAAGGCGTCGCGCGACAGTTCGTAGTCGAGGAAGAAGGCGACGTCGTCGAGCGAGACCTCCCGATCGAGGAAGGCGTGGCCGATGCCGCGCATCAGCACGAACGGCAGCGTGCCTGCGTCCATCTTCTTGTCGTGCAGCATGTGGCGCACCAGCGCCTTGCCGTCGCAGGCAAGGCCCAGCCGGGCGATCTCGGAGGGCAGGCCGCTGGCTGCGATATGCGTGGCGACACGCTCGGCGCTGGCTTGCGGCATCAGTTCGCGCCGCGCGGAATAGCGCGCCGCCAGCACCATGCCGAGCGCCACCGCTTCGCCGTGCAGCAGCCGGTCGGAAAAGCCGGTCTCCGCTTCCAGCGCATGGCCGAACGTGTGGCCCAGGTTGAGCAGCGCGCGGCGCCCGCTCGTCTCGCGCTCGTCCTCGGCGACGATCCGGGCCTTGGCCGCGACGCTGTGGGCCACGGCATATTCGCGCCGGGCGCCATCGCCCGCCAGCAGCCCTTCGCCGTTCTCCTCGCACCAGGCGAGGAAGTCGGCATCGCCGATCAGGCCATACTTCACCACTTCGGCATAGCCGGCGCGCAGTTCGCGATCGGGCAGGGTATCGAGCACGGCCAGATCGGCCAGGACCAGCGCGGGCTGGTGGAAGGCGCCCACCAGGTTCTTGCCCGCCGGCGTGTTGATCGCGGTCTTGCCGCCGACGCTCGAATCGACTTGCGCCAGCAGCGAGGTGGGCAACTGGATGAAGTGGCAGCCGCGCTTCACGATCGCGGCGGCAAAGCCGGTGAGATCGCCGATCACGCCGCCGCCCAGCGCGATCACATGATCGCCGCGTTCCACTTCCAGCGCCAGCAGCCAGTTGACCGTGGCGGCCAGTTCGTCCCAGCTCTTGGTCGCCTCGCCCGGCGGCAGGATGCGCCAGTGCGGCTCGTGCCCGTGGTCGCGCAGCGCCTGCTCCACCACGTTGCCCCAGGCCTGATGGACGTGGGCGTCGGTGACGATCGGCACGTCGCGCTTGCGCAGGCGGCCCCGGCAATGCGGCACCAGTTCGGCCAGCAGCCCCGCGCCGACGCGCACTTCATAGGGACGCCCGGCGACGTCGACGGGAATTACAGCCATTGTCCGATGCCCTGAATGACCTTGGAGACGGTGTTGACGTGCGGCCCGCTGCTGCTGACCACGTGGATCGGCGCCTGCGCGTAGGCCGGCCGGCGTTCCTCGCGCAGCCGCGCCAGGATCTCGCGCGGGTTGCCGTCCTTCAGCAGCGGGCGATTGTCCTTGCGGCTGGTGCGTTCGACCAGCGTATCGAGGTCGCTGTCCAGCCAGACCGCGATCGCCCGTTCGAGAATGAGCGCGCGCGTTTCCGCGTTGCAGAACGCTCCGCCGCCCGTTGCGATCACCACGCGCGGGCTGTTGCCGCCCAGCAGCCGGGCGATCACGCGCCGCTCGCCATCGCGGAAATAATCCTCGCCGTAATTCGCGAAGATTTCCGGGATGGTCATCTGCGCGGACTTTTCGATTTCCTCGTCGGCATCGACGAACGGGCAGCCCAGGATCGCGGCGAGGCGCTTGCCCACGCTGGATTTGCCCACGCCCATCATGCCGACCAGCACGACCGGCCGATCGAGGCGCCGGGCGATGGCGTCGATTTCCGAAGCCGAGGGGCGGGGTGGTTGAACGTCCATTGCAGCCTTGCCTATAGTTGGGCTAGGTCGCAGCGCAAGCATCGGTGAAGGAAGGTTCGTGACGGTCGGAATGCGCTGGGGCTGGTTGCTGGGAAGCCTTGCGGCCTTGACGATCGTGGTGCTGGCCTATGCCTGGATCGATGGCGGACGGGAGCCGGTCAGGCCCATCGCCGTGCCCGTTCCCGTGCCGGAGATCGCGCGATGAAGGCGCTGCACCTGCTGGCCGGCGCGGCGCTGGCGCTGACCTCGGCCTGGGCGGTGGCGCAGGAAGCGCCGGAATCGATCCTGCCGCCCGGCTTCAACGATCCCACGCCGGCCCCGCCGCCCGCGCCCGCAAATGCTCCCGCATCCGGCGCGTCGGCGCCTTCGGGCGGCGGGCCGCGCACCGTCGCGGTGCCCGTGGTGCAGGGCGCGCCGGGGCGCGGCGCGGCCGTGCAGGCCCTGCCGCCGGCCGGAGCGCCGATTGGCGAGGATGTGCTGGCGCGCCTGCCTTCGCTTGACGAGCTGGCGCGCATGACGCCCGAGGATTTCCAGGACGTGCTGGGTCTCAAGCCCAATTTCGACGTGCCGCCCGGTTCGCGCCGGGCGATGACGCGCATCGGCCTGATCGACGAGGAGGAGGGCGGGTTGCCCGCCACGTCGCTGTCCGGCCAGAACGCGCGGCTGGTGCGCGTGGCGCTGGCCGGCAATCGCGGCGGGCTGGTTTCGCGCTGGGGGCATATCCTGCTGCGCCGCGCGCTGGCATCGCGGCTGGATGCGCCGCCGAACATGGCGCCGCAGGAATTCCTCGCGCTGCGCGTCGCGCTGCTGCTGCGCATGGGCGAGCCTGACGCGGCGCGCGCGATCCTGCAGGATATCGATCCCGGCAACATCACACCCGATCTCGCCGCCGTCGCGCTGCGCACTTACACCGAAGCGGGCGATTTCACCGGCCTGTGCCCGGTGATCACCGCCAACAGCCGCGCGCTCGATGATCCGCAGTGGCAGGCGTCCAAGGCGATCTGCAGCGCGTTTCGCGGGAACGGCTCGGCCGCGATGTCGCAGCTCGATCGCTCGCTGTCGCGCGGCGAGATGCCGCGCATCGACCTGCTGCTGGCACAGCGCTATGCCGGTGCCGCCGGGCGCAGCCGCCGCGCGGTGACGATCGAGTGGGACAATGTCGACGAATTGACGCCGTGGCGCTTTGGCCTGGCAACGGCGGTCGGGCTCCAGCCACCGGAAAAGCTGATGAGCGAGGCCGGGCCGCGCTATATGTACCTGACGGCGCTCGCGCCCGCAGCCGGGCTCCAGCGCCGCGCCGCCGCCGCCGATCGCGCCGCCGCCGCCGGCGTGCTGTCGAGCCAGGCGATGGTCGATCTCTACAGCCAGATCTACACCGATCCCGACAGCAGCGGCGTCTGGTCGGAACGGGCCGAGGCCCTGCGCGATGCCTATCTGCTGGCTGATCCCGGCGCGCGGCTGTCGGCGATCCAGAAGGTCTGGGACGGCGCCAGCGGCGAGAAGGAGAAATACTCGCGCCAGGTGCTCACCGCCTTTGCCGCCGCGCGCCTGCCGCAAAGCGCGGACCTGGCCGACAGCGCCGTGCCGCTGATCGCCTCGATGCTCACCGCCGGGCTTGATGGCAATGCCATGCGCTGGGCCGGCGTGGTCGATGCCGGGAGCGAGGGCTGGGGCCTGCTCGCGCTGGCCGCGCCCAGCCGGTCGAGCGCGGTGGACAGCGGTTCGGTCGACAAGTTCATCAGCAACGATGAAAGCGCCGAACGGCGCAAGTCGGGCTTCCTGGTCGCCGGGCTGGCCGGGCTGGGCCGCATCGATGAAGGCACTGCCTCGGGCTATTCCGCCGATCTCGACCTCAAGCTGGGCGAAGCGACGCGCTGGACCACCGCGATCGACGGCGCGGCGCGCAGCCGGGATGTCGTCACCGTCGCGTTCCTGGTCGGGCTGGGGATGCAGGGATCGGGCTGGGACCGGATGAGCCCGCGCTTCCTCTATCACGTCGTTTCGGCGCTGCGGGAAGTGGGGCTGGAAGCCGAAGCCCGCATGATCGCGGCCGAAGCCGTGGCGCGGGCCTGATCGCGGTCGATGGCGCCCGCCCGCCCTGCACCCGATGCGCTGGCGGGCGAGGACTGGATCGAACGCTTCCTGGCCATGCTCGCGGCCGAACGCGGGGCCGCCGTCAACACGCTGGCCGCCTATCGCCGCGATCTGGAAAGCGCGCGTCAGGCGACGGGCGATCTGGTCCGGGCCGATGGCCCGGCGCTGGCCGCGCTGGGGGAGCGCTGGTCCGGCCTTGCCGCCTCCAGCCTGGCTCGCCGATGTTCGGCGCTGCGCCAGTTCTTCGGCTTCCTGGTGGACGAAGGCGCGCGCGGGGACGATCCCTCGCCCGCCCTGCCGCGCCCGCGCACCCGGCGCCCCTTGCCGCGCATCCTCTCGCACGCGGAGGTCGAACGCTTCCTCGCCCGCGCCGAGGAGGATGCGGCGGCCGGCCGGCCCGAGGCGGTGCGGCTGCTGGCCCTGCTCGAACTGCTTTACGGCTCGGGCCTGCGCGCCAGCGAGCTGGTCTCGCTGCCCCTGGCGGCGGTGCCGCGCGACGCGCCGTTCCTGCATGTAACCGGCAAGGGCGGGCAGCAGCGGCTGGTGCCGGTCGGCCGGCGGGCCGGCGCGGCGCTGGCGCGCTGGCTGGCGCTGCGCCCGGCGGGATCGAAGTTCCTGTTCCCCTCGCGCGGGGCCAGCGGGCACCTGACGCGGGTGCGGCTGTTCCAGCTTTTGCGCGATCTGGCCGTTCGGGCGGATATCGATCCCGAGAAAGTCTCGCCCCACGTGCTGCGCCATGCCTTCGCCACGCACCTGCTGGAAGGCGGGGCGGACTTGCGCGTGCTGCAGACCTTGCTGGGCCATGCCGACATCGCCACGACGCAGATCTATACCCATGTCGAAAGCGCGCGGCTGGTCGCGCTGGTCAATGCCCGGCATCCGCTGGGCCCCGGCCAGCAAGCCGCCGCGCGGGCCGGTGAACCGGCGGCGAAAGGGGAACCAGCCGGATAGCCGCCGGTTGTTGGAGCGAATATCGGGCAGGACGGCAGACAGGAGGGACCACAGATGCCAGGCAACCACGAGATAACGCGCAAGGCGCTGGCGCTGTCATCGGCGGCCCTGCTGGCGCTGGCGGCGCCCGCCTGCACCACTCCCGGCGCCAGCGCCGAAGGCACGGCGGGAACCCCCGCCACCGTCGATACGATCAGCCAGGGCGACAAGACCCAGGGCGCCGAGGCGCATCCGCAACTTGTCGCCGAATTCGGCGGCGCCGTCACCGGCCCCCAGGCCAGCTATGTGGAAACGGTGGGCAAGACCATCGCGGTGCAATCGGGCCTCAGCAACGCGCGCGGCGATTTCACCGTCACGCTGCTGAATTCGCCGGTGAACAATGCCTTCGCCATTCCCGGCGGCTATGTCTACGTCACCCGCCAGCTTACCGCGCTGATGAACAACGAGGCGGAACTGGCCGGCGTGCTGGGGCACGAGGTGGGCCATGTCGCCGCGCGGCATTCGGCCAAGCGGCAGAAGGCGGCGACGCGCAATTCGGTGATCGGCGTGCTGGGCACGATCCTGTCGGGCGTGTTGCTGGGAGACAGCACGTTCGGCCGGCTGGGCCAGCAGGTCTTCTCGCAAGGCTCGCAACTGCTGACGCTGCAATATTCGCGTACGCAGGAACTGGAAGCGGACAATCTGGGCATCGAATACTTGCGCCGCGCGGGCTACGATCCCCGGGCGATGTCCACCGTGCTGGAAAGCCTGGCGCGGCAGAACGCGCTGGAGGCGCGGCTGCGCGGCACCACCAGCCAGGTGCCCGAATGGGCCTCCACCCATCCCGATCCGGCTTCGCGCGTGCGCGATGCGCTGGTCCGCGCCGGCACCGCCGCCAACGGCATGACCAATCGCGACACGTTCCTCACCCGGATCGACGGCCTCGTCTATGGCGACGATCCCCGCCAGGGCATCGTCGATGGCGCGCGCTTCACGCATCCCGACCTGCGCCTGGCGTTCGAGGCACCCACTGGCTTCTACATGGTGAACGGCACGCAATCGGTCTCGATCAGCGGCGAATCGGGCAAGGCGGAGTTTTCCGCCGGCGCCTATAACGGCAGCCTCGATGCCTATATCCGCGCCGTCTTCGCCAGCCTCACCGAAACCAACCAGCAGCGCATCGTGCCCGAGGTGATCCAGACCGCGACGGTCAACGGCATCCCCGCCGCCTATGGCAGCGCGCGCGTGCAGGCCAGCAGCGGCCCGGTGGACCTGGTGGTGTTCGCTTACGATTTCGGCGGCGGCAAGGCCTATCACTTCGTCACGATCACGCAGGCGGGCGGGGCCGGGGTGTTCAATCCCATGTTCAAGTCAATGCGCCGGATCTCGGCGAGCGAGGCGGGGGCGGTGCGGCCGCGCGTGCTCGATGTCGTGACTGTAAAATCGGGCGACACCGTGCAGTCCCTGTCAGCCCGCATGGCCTATGACGACGCGAAGCTGGACCGCTTCCTGGTGCTGAACGGGCTGAAGGCCGACCAGCGGCTGGTTCCCGGCCAGAAAGTCAAGCTCGTCACGTATTGAGCCGGGTGCGGCCATGCCCGCGCGAACGAAAAAGGGCGGCAGGTTTCCCTGCCGCCCCCTTATCATTCAAGACTTTGACAGCGATTACGCGGCGTCAACCGGCTCAGCCATCTTTTCCGAAGTCTTGTTGAAGGTGTCGGTCAGCTGCGAGCCGAGGCCCTGCATGGCGGCGATCGCGGCAACGGCGATGAGGGCGGCGATCAGGCCGTATTCGATGGCGGTGGCGCCTTCTTCGTTGCGGCGAAGCTTCTTGAGGAATTTCATGTCGTGTCTCCTGGTTTGCAGTCTTCAGTACCCGGTCCGTCGTGCATCTGCATTTCGAACATTCGCCGGGTTATTCCAAAAAGCTTTAGAAAGGTTTAAGCGTCACTTCGAAGTTGCTTCGCGAGAGGTGTCGGACACGAAGTTCCACATCTTGGAGTTCTCTTCGGCCACGCCGCGAACCGCGGCGATCAGGCCCAGCACGATCATCGCGCAGATCAGGCCGAACTCCACGGCCGAGGCGCCGCGGTCATCCTTGCGCAGTTCCTTCAGGATAGTGATGAAACTCATGATCGGTGCACACCTCGGCATTTTCCGCATCTGGGTACTCAGGGCAGCGTTAATTTTCTTCTAAACCGGGACAAACACTTGCAAGAAATCTCGACACCGCTGCTCGTCTCGGCGGTCGCGCTGATCGGTCCGGCGGGCACGGTCTTCATGCAGCGGCGGCATTTGGCTTCGGTGCATGGCGGCCTATGGGAATTCCCCGGCGGCAAGGCCGAAGCCGGCGAGCACCCCGAGGCGACCGCGATTCGCGAACTGGCCGAGGAACTGGGCATCCACTTGCGGCGCGAGGATCTGGTGCCCGCCGGTTTCGCCGCCGGGCAAACCCACGATGCGCGCCGGACGCTGGTGATCCTGCTTTATGCCTGCCGCCGCTGGCAAGGCGAGCCGCACGGCCACGAGGCCGAGGAGACCGGCTGGTTCGACCCCGCCGCGTTGGCCGGCCTGGCCATGCCCCCGCTCGATTATCCGCTGGCGGCCCAACTCCACCGCGCGCTGGTGAAGGCCGCCCTGTTCTGAACGCTCGATCGGCCATGCGCGCAGGACCGCCCACTCCCGCGCCACGGCGACGGCTGGCCGCGCGAGCGGTCCCTCAAGCCGCCCGCCATGCGAAAGCCGTTTTAGGCGCTTGCAAAACCTCCGGCTCCTATCTATGTGCGGCCCTCCAACGCGCCCGTAGCTCAGCTGGATAGAGCATCAGACTACGAATCTGAGGGTCGGACGTTCGAATCGTTCCGGGCGCGCCATTTTTCAAAGACTTAGCGAAAATGTTTCCCCCTCGTGGGGCTCCTAGGTATCAGCCTAGGTAACATTTCAACTTGGCTCGTTGTTTCTCGACACGCCACGCACCAGGTACGTAGTGCGCTAATCCGCATGGGTCCGTTTGGCGCCGCTCCTGCCGAATCACGTTGGATGCCGCCGTTGATCGCTATGGCGAAGGGCTTTCGGGACAGAGGCCCCGCTGTTTGCCCTGAATGGATAAAGCGCGTTCGAGGGCCGTTCCTTTGCGGACACCGATGTCGAGAACGTCGTGCTCAGCACCGTTGAGCCGCAAAGAGGGGATGCTTCTCTAAACTCTTGAGCCTGGCTGCGGCTCAGGTGCGCGCGTTCAGCTACTGCACCAACCCAATCCAATCCGCCCGCAAGCGATCAATGCCAGCAACAATGCCTTCGACGATGACCGCATAGCCGATAAGATCGTCGGTAAGTTCCTCGCTTTCGACGATCCAAACCTCGTCCGATTTCGTGGTCAGGATCATTCCGCGTCTCCCGCGGCTCAGCATTCCCGACACGCGTATTCGACCGGAACTCACAACTACCCCCTGCTCAAAAGCGCCAATGGCGCAGCACGTCGCGCACATAGGCCGGTGTCTCGCCATTGCGTGGAATACCGCCGGCTCGCTCGACGGCGCCAGGCCCTGCGTTGTAGGCAGCGAGGGCCAGATGCACTACCCCGAACTTGTCGAGCATCTGGCGAAGATACCGCGCCGCACCGAAAATGTTGGCCATTGGATCGAAGCGGTTTGAAACGCCAAGGTCGCGGGCGGTCCCCGGCATCAACTGACCCAGGCCTGCGGCGCCCGCCTTGCTGATCGCCAAGGGATTATACCGGGATTCCGTCCATACCAGGGCGTCGAGAAGGCCACTCGGTAGCGAATACTGAGCCTCCGCAGCGTAGACATGGGGAAGGTAGTTTGCCCGTCGAAAGCCCGACGGGCCGACTGCTTCTGGCTTCGCATAACGATAGGGAAGGTACGTCCGGCCCGCCTCGACAACCGGGATGCCGGACGAAGCTGGCGGGGGTTGTCGCCAGATTCCATGTTCGACCAGTTGGAAACCGTTGGCTCCCTCGGCCACGCGGAGGCCGTCAGGTCGAAGGTCAGGCGCGCCTGCAGCCTCAGCAGCCATTTGCTCCTGCGCGTGGGCCGGCACGACGAATGCCAATCCCGTCAGTATCGAGGTTATCGCAACCCACTTCACTGTCATTTTCCGATTCCTTATTTGGCCGAATCGGAGGGAACATATATAGAACATTGTATGTAGGAAAACGCATTGGCAGCGGCGCAGAGCGGAGGCTGCGCGGGTGGAGGCATGTCAAGATGGAGCTGCCTCATGTCCCAAGTTCACGGCGCGTCACTCGAAGCTCGCGCCAGGAAGATCGTCGAGGCACTGGGTGGCACCTGGTCGCGTTCGCGCGGCATGTGTTGCTGTCCGGCCCATGCAGACCGCACCCCCTCGCTGAGCATCACGCTCGGTAAGCGTGCGATCCTGGTCCATTGCTTCGCCGGTTGCGCCAACGAGGCGGTCATCACCAGCATGGCCAAGCTGGGCGTGCGGATCTCGGACCTGTTCGACGGTCGGGGCGGTCCGATCGCCTCGGAGCCACGCGAGGAAGTTGCCGATCGCAATGCGCTACGACTGTGGCGCGAGGCCTCGATCCTCCCAGATAGCCCGGCCGCGCGCTATCTCTCGGCAAGGGGCATTACGATCGGATCTTCCGAGCTGCGCTTTCATGCGCGCATGCCGTTGGGGCCGAAGGGCGCGGTGCGGTTCTTACCGGCTCTGGTGGCAGCGGTACGCAACGACGCCGGCATTCTGGCGTTGCACCGAACCTTTATCGATACCGATAGCGACCGTCTTGCCACGTTCGAGCAGCCCAAGCGCGCGCTAGGCAGTCCCGGCTCAGGCGCCGTGCGCCTGGCTAACCCGCGCGGTGGTCGCCTTGGTCTTGCCGAAGGAAATGAGTCCGCGCTCTCGGCCATGCAGTTGTTCGACATTCCCTGTTGGGCAACGCTCGGCAACGAGCGGTTCGGTTTGGTCACGATCCCGGAGTCGGTGCGCGAACTCCATCTCTTCGTTGACAACGATGCGGGAGGTCTGCTCGCAGAAGAACGCGCGCACGAAGCCTATGCCTGCGAGGGCCGCCGTATCGTCACCCGGCGTCCTGAGCGGGCGAACGACGACTGGAACGATGTGCTGATGGGACGATTGCGGGCGTCGGCTTGAGCATCACAGAGAGGAAAGATGGCTTGGGGCCTTTTGAGGCCCCTGATCGGACTTGGGCCTCGTCAGGAGGTTCCCATGTCTCATGCTTCATCCGCTTTCGCATTTTCACGCCCCGTCGAGCCGCAAGCCTTGACGACGGCCAGGTCGCTTGCTGCCCGGATCAGTGCCGATCAGGCCATCTCCCGCGCCGTGCTGAACGCCACAATGCGCGAGCATTTCGGCGGCAGTGATGCGCAAGGCCGCTGGTCGGTGCGAGATGCCCACGCTGCGCTGGAACTGGCGCAGGTGCTCTTCCTCCAGGACCAGCCCGAACTCGTCACCACCATGTCGCCCGAATTGGCCGACCGAACCTTTGCACATCTGGAAGCGCTGGTGCCGAGACAGACCACTCGCAGCGACGAGCAGATGGAGTGGCAGCAGTTCGCGACGCCGCCCCGTATCGCCTGGCTCGCCGCGCGGGCCTGCCAGATTTCCGCCGAAGAATTGGTGCTCGAACCCTCGGCCGGAACCGGAATGCTCGCGGTCTGGGGCGCGAAGGCCGGTGCTCGTCTCGCGCTGAACGAAATTTCGCCGCTGCGCCGTGAGTGTCTTGGGACTCTTTTTCCGGCAGCGCGCGTCACCGCCCTCGACGGTGAACTGATCGACGAACTGCTCGATCCGCTGGTCGCACCCAGTGTGGTGCTGATGAACCCGCCCTATTCCCATGGGATCGAGCGCGGCCAAGACGGACGCACCGGTGCGCGTCACTTGCGCTCAGCCTGGAAGCGGCTGCTCCCCGCCGGCCGCCTCGTCGCAATGATGCCCGACTGGTTTGATCTGCCGCGCTTCCTCGCCGGGATCGTCGGCCCGGTGGCCCTGCGGCTCAACGCCACGGTCGAGCGCGGCTTCGTCAAGCAGGGCACCTCGATTACCACCCGGCTCTTGGTGCTCGACAAGGCAGATGGCGGCGACAGCCCGATGATCGCCAAGCCGGCGAACTTCACCGAGCTGTGCCTGTTGGTCGAAAAGTTGCCCGATCGGGCGGCGCGTATGGCCGAGCCGATCATCGCGGCGCGACCGGCGTTGCCGCTGCGCCTGATTGCGTCAGCAAGGAAGCCGGTTCCGCTTGCACTTCGCCCCGTCGCTGCGGCCCCGTCTATCCTGCCGCTCGCTTACCAGCCGCTCGAAGCGCCGGCCCCGATCGCCGAGCAGATCGGGCACTATCTCCCCTACCGGCCAAGCCGCATCGCGATTCAGGGCGCGGTCGAGCATCCGACCCCACTAGTTGAATCGGTCGCGATGGGCTCGATCACCGCGCCGGTGCCTGAGGCGGTGCCCCAGCTTCCCTCGGCAGTGGTCGGCAATGGTATACTCTCGGTCGCCCAGGCCGAGACCCTGATCTACGCCGCGAGCGCCCATGCCCGCGATCTCTCTGGTCGGTTCGAGCCCGAGGATAAAGGCTGTGCCTTGAAGGCGAGCGCCGAAGGCAAAGTCTTCCGCATGGGGTACTTCCTTGGCGATGGGACGGGTGCGGGCAAGGGCCGCCAAGTCGCCTCGGTTATCCTTGATCGCTGGGTGAGGGGAGAACGCCGCCACATCTGGATATCGAAGAACGAGGCCTTGCTCGAAGACGCGCGCCGTGACTGGACAGCGCTCGGTGGCCTGCCGATTGATGTCCAGCCACTCGGCCAATGGAAGCTCGGGACGCCGGTTGGGATGCGCGAGGGCATTCTTTTCGTCACCTATCCGACCCTCCGCTCAGGCCGCAGTGATGCGACCCGGCTCGAGCAGATCCTCGACTGGGCAGGCGACGACTTCGATGGCGTGATCGTCTTCGATGAGGCCCACGCCATGGCCAATGCCGCGGGCGGCGAAGGATCGCGCGGAAAGGTCAAGGGCTCGAACCAGGGAATCGCGGGGGTGCGCCTCCAGAATCTCTTGCCCCGCGCCCGCGTGCTATATGCTTCGGCGACCGGCGCGTCGGACGTCAACAATCTCGCCTATGCGACCCGGCTTGGCCTCTGGGGACCGGAAACCGCCTTCGCCAACCGCGAGGCCTTCGTCGCCGACATTCGCGATGGCGGCATTGCCGCAATGGAACTGGTCGCCCGCGATCTCAAATCGCTAGGGCTCTACACCGCGCGAGCGCTGTCGTTCGCCGGGGTCGAATACGAGATCCTCGAACATTGCCTCTCCGTCGACCAGATCGCGGTCTTCGACGCCTATGCCGAAGCCTGGGCGATCATCCATGCCAACCTGCGCGATGCTCTGGCGGCGACCCGGATTGTCGATGCCGACAGCGGAGATACCCTGAACTCCGGGGCCAAGGCGGCGGCGCTCTCGATCTTCGAGGGCACCAAGCAGCGGTTCTTTGCGCAATTGCTGCTCTCGATGAAGTTGCCGAGCCTGCTACCGGCAATCGATACAACACTTGCCGAAGGCAATGCCGTGGTGGTGCAGCTCGTCTCGACTGCGGAAGCCATGCTCGATCGCCGCCTCGCCGACCTTACCGATGCCGAACGTGAAGCGCTTGAGATCGACCTTTCTCCCCGCGAATACGTGATCGACTACCTCACCAAGAGCTTTCCGGTGCGGTTGATGGCCGTATTCAAGGACGAGAACGGCAATCCGCGCTCCGAGCCGATGGTCGACGATGCTGGCGCCCCGGTGCTGTGCCGCTCGGCGCTCGACGCGCGCGACCGAATGATCGAGCAACTCTGCGCGTTGCCGCCGATCGCCACCGCGCTCGATGCGATCATCGAGCGGTTCGGGGCCGACCAGGTAGCTGAGGTCACCGGGCGAACCCATCGGCTGATCGTCGGACGCGACGGGCGCCAGCAGCTTCAATCCCGTAGCCCCCGTGCCAATGTTGCCGAGACACAGGCGTTCATGGACGGCTCGAAGAAGGTTCTGGTCTTCTCTGACGCCGGCGGTACGGGCCGCAGCTATCATGCCGACCTTGCGGCAAAGAACCAGGCGCGCCGCGTCCATTTCCTGCTTGAACCGGGCTGGCGCGCCGATGCCGCCATCCAGGGACTCGGGCGGACCAACCGCACCAACCAGGCCTCGGCGCCGCTGTTCCGTCCTGTCACCACCGATGTGCGCGGCGAGCGGCGGTTTATCTCGACCATAGCGCGACGGCTCGACAGCCTCGGCGCGCTAACCCGCGGTCAGCGCCAGACCGGCGGGCAGAACCTGTTCGATCCCGCCGACAATCTCGAAAGCTCCTATGCCAAGGAGGCGCTTCACCGCTGGTTCGGCTTGCTGTTCATCGGAAAGCTCGACGCCGTGAGCCTCGCGCGGTTTGAGGAACTGACCGGACTCAGGATCGAAGGCCCCGACGGATCGATGGTCGACGACCTGCCGACGATCCAGCGCTGGCTCAACCGCATACTCGCGCTGCCGATCGCTCTGCAGAACGGCATCTTCGACGAGTTCCTCGGGTTGGTCGAAGCGCGGATCGATGCCGCGCGGCGGGCGGGCACGCTCGAACTCGGGGTCGAGACCATCGCGGTCGAGCATTTCGAGGTGCTCTCCGACACCCTGCTGCGCACCGATGCGCTCTCGGGCGCGACCACGCACCTCCTCGAACTCGAGATCGCCCGCGCGCTGAAGCCCTTGGGCCTCGCACGGCTTGAGGAGCTCTATGGTCTCTCGGGCGAGCGCCAGCAGTTGCTGCGCAATGCCCGTTCGGGCCGGATCGGGCTGTTGGTTCCGGCACGCAGCCTACTTGCCGACGACGGCACGCGGGTTGCCCGTTTCGAACTGGTCCGGCCCTTGAAGCACGGCCACCTAACCGCCGAGCAGCTTGAGGAAAGCAACTGGGAGCCAGTCGATTTCGCCGAGTTTCGCCGCCTCTGGCAAGCTGAGGTCGGTGAAGCCGCTGCGAGCCACAAGCGCGAACGACTGCATCTCGCGACTGGGATGCTGCTTCCGGTCTGGGACAAGCTCCCTTCCGACTATGTTCGGGTCAGTCGGATCTCCGCTCGCGACGGGCGCTCGCTACTGGGTCGCGAAGTGCCACTCCACTGCGTTCCCGAAATCTGCCAGGCCCTGGGTCTGGAGGACGAACATGCGTTCTCGGCCGATCAGATCGTCGACGCTGTGCTCACCGGTGGCCGGCCGATGCAGGTCAAGGGCCGCGAGGCGCTCACCCTCAAGCGCAGCCTGGTCAACGGGACTCAGCGGCTCGAGCTTGCCGGTTGGTCGGCGGCGCGGCTTGACTGGTACAAGGCGCAAGGCTGTTTTACCGAGATCATCCGCTATCAGACGCGGTTGTTCGTGCCGACGACAGGCGCTGCGGGTATCCTCGCGCGGCTTGGCCAGTAGCTGCGGAACATATTGCCAAATGGCAACCAATGGAATATATAGTGCCATATGGAGACTTGCCATGCTGGCTTTGCAACCCGTTGATACTACTGCTCCGGCGTTTCGTCCGGATCCGATTACCCAGGACGAAGCTGCCGCTATGTTCAGGGCGGTTCTCAACCTCTTTGGCAAGTGGGAACTTACCGACGAACAGGCGGCGACGCTGCTTGATATGCCGGTGCGCTCCTATCGGCGCTGGAAGGCTGAAGGGCCCGGCCGGGTCTCGCGTGATGGCGCGGCTCGCCTTTCCAACCTGATGGGCATTCACAAGGCGCTACGGATTGTCTTTTCGGACGCCCAGCGCGGTTATGCCTGGATCAAGGCAGAAAATAGCGCCTTCGCCGGATCGAGCGCACTTGATGTCATGCTCGGCGGTGAACTCACCGACATCATGCGCGTGCGCCGCTACCTCGACGCCGAGCGCGGTGGCTGGTGACGGATCAAGAGCAAGGCCCTGTTTCCCATGTTGAGTGGAAAGGCGCTGTCCGGATCCTCCGCAGCGCCTTTCCGCCGATCGACCTGTTCGAGGACATCGCCGACCCCGCCGACTGGCCGCTGCTGATCTCGGCAGAGCAAAAGACCAATCCCCGGATCATGGCGACCATCGGCAATCTGGACCTTGTGCCAGCGGACCGGCGGGTAGGCGGAAACGGTGCGTCTTATCTGATGGCGCCGTTCACCCATGTCAGCGTGGACCGGCCAAGCCGCTTCACCGATGGCAGCTATGGCGTCCTCTATGTCGGAAAAGCCTTCGAGACCGCTCTCTTCGAAACCATCCATCACCATGGCCGGTTCATGGCCCGCACCGCCGAAGAGCCCGGTTGGACCTCTCAATTCCGCGAGATCGTCCTTTCGGTCAGTGCCGATCTGCACGACCTGAGGGGAACTGAGCCCGCCAATCCAGCCCTTGATCCCGACAGCTATGTGGCGTCCCAGAGGCTTGCGGCAGCCCTTAAAGCGGGTGGGGCCGATGGCATGGTCTATCCGAGCATCCGGCATCCCGGAGGGGAATGTGTCGGACTGTTCTACCCTGACTGCGCATCAGAACCCGTTCAGGGGCGCCATCTCGACTATCATTGGGATGGGACGCGCGTCGATCTGGTGCGCGACGCGGGGACGGGCGCGGTCTTTCGTGTGATCGATCTACCGGCGGATGAGTAGCGGTCCGATGATCGCAGCATGGAGTTGCTACGGATGGGAAAGCGGAATCTCGCGATAGTGGGAACGCATGTGGACTTCTTCGCCAACATTTTCGACGAGAATGTTGGGGCCGATCCCTCCCATGTTTCCCGCTGCGCTTCGCCTCAAGATGCTGCGACCAGCTACTTCAAAGACATCTTTGAGAACTCGAACGGCCGCATTCGTTCGGCCGTGGTCGCCGTTTGGCCAGTCACATCGCCCGTCGAGCACCGCATCATCTTTGATGCGGATGCCGTTCTGACACCGTGCATGGAGCCTGATGCCGAACCCGGCGAGTTTGATGTCTTTCTGGACGTCCGCGCGCGGATGTAGCGTACTGCTGCGCGGCCTGGCTTGGTGTCCTCAAGCGTGAACCCGTCGCGACGAGAATGAGCCCTTCAGCTAAATTGAGCAGAGGGGAGGAGGCTTTGCCCTGATTGAGCCAGTTGGGCGTCGATGGTCGATGCGCTGGGCTCGCAATCAGGAGTATGTGCCATGATCAAGACGATCCCGCTGAACAAGCTGGTTCCCTCGCCGCGCAATGTCCGCCGCCATAACGACCCGGCGGCCGACGCCGAGCTCAAGGCCAGCATTGCCGCGAGAGGCCTGCTGCAGAATCTCATCGTGCGTCCGAGCGCCAAGGGCAAGTTCGAGGTCGAGGCCGGCGAGCGCCGCCGTAAGGCGATGCTGGCGCTGGCGGACGCCAAGGTGTAGCGCGACGATTACGGAGTCCGGTCGGCGTCAATTTTGATGGCCGATAGGTGGCCGCGCCG
>NZ_JARESE010000081.1 GCF_029076845.1 Novosphingobium album (ex Liu et al. 2023) | reverse complement strand
ACCACGTCCAACATCCAGGGAATTTTCAAAGCCCATCTTCGCGGAGAATTACACGCCCGCTGACACCTGGCTTGCCGCGCTCGGCGATGAGGTCGGTTAGCTCGCGCACGACCCTGCGCCCCGATATTGACGTGTCCGGCACCGCTCGCAGGCACTCGCGGGTCACATCATCGACGATGTTGAGCACCCGGAACCGGCGCCCCGACGCCATCTGATCATGGACGAAGTCCAGGCTCCACCGCTGGTTGGGGAGCGCCAGCACAGGTGCCGGAGCCCGTGCACCAATGGCACGGCGCCGGTTCCGCCGGCGTCGGACCGCCAGCTTCTCCTCGCTATAGAGCCGCTGCGTCTTCTTGCGGTTGATCACCACGCCTTCCCGCCGCAGCAGGATGTGCAGCCTTCGATAGCCGAACCGCCGGCGCTGCTGCGCAAGCTCGCGCAGCTTCGACCGAAGATCGGCATCATCATCCCGCTGCGATCGGTAGCGCATGCTCTTCCGATCAGCGCCGATAAAACGACACGCCCGCCGCTCGCTCATCCCCAGGACCGCCTGGAGACGAGCGACCGCCTCTCGCTTCGCAGCGGGCGTCACCAATTTTTTGCGAGAAGATCCTTCAGGCCGGCGTTGTCGAGCATCGTCTCGGCCAGCAGCCGCTTCAGCTTGGCGTTCTCATCCTCGAGCGCTCGCAGACGCTTCGCCTCCGAGACTTCCAGGCCGCCGTACTTGGCCTTCCAGTTGTAGATCGTCGCTTCGGATACGCCGTGGCGCCGGGCCAGCTCGCCCGTCTTGGCACCGGCCTCCGCCTCCTTCAGCACGCCAATGGTCTGCTCTTCCGTGAACCTCAATCGCTTCATCGTCCGTCCTTCCATCAGGCCGGACTCTAATCATGCGTGGAGGAAAAGCAGGGGGGCACGTCAGCGGCACGCCTTTCAGCGTTCGGTTATGGACATCGAACGCAGTGCGGACCTGATGGGCAAGGACGATGTCGGGCGGGCTCGATTTCAAATCTCATGTGAAGATGCGTTCTGCGACATGGGGTGCTCCATTGCATCAGGCAACGGTCCTAATAGTTGCGCGGGGTGGCGTAGCCACCGGCGCACTGGCCGCATCGAGGCGGGCGATCTGCTCTGCCGAGAGGCGTAGAGTCGCTGCGCCCAGATTGCTGTCGAGTTGGGCGAGCGAGCGCGGTCCGATGATTGGCACCGCGCCGTGCGTTGCAGCCCAGGCGATGGCGACGCGATCGGCACTCGAGCCAATTTCTTCTGCCACCTCTAGCACGGCATCGACGGTGCTCGTCCGGAGCGCAGTGTTCTCCGCTTGGAAGACGCGGCCGCCGAGCCCTTCGGCGCGCCCGGTTTCACCCTTGCGATATTTGCCAGTCAGCACGCCACCGCCGAGCGGCGACCAGGTGACAACGCCGATCCCCAACGCTTCGCAGGCCGGGAACAAGTCGTCTTCGGGCGCGCGATGGACGAGGCTATGCTCGAACTGTGCAGCGGCGATCGGCACCGCGCGCGTGAGTTCGGTGAGGGTCGCCGCGCGCGCGAGCCGCCAGGCCGGGAAGTTGGAGAGGCCAGCGTAGAGGATCTTGCCGGCGCGGGCGAGATCGTCGAGACCGCGCACGATCTCTTCGATCGGCGTCAGGCCATCGGGATGATGCACCCAGTAGAGGTCGATCCGATCGGTCTTCAGCCGTTTCAGGCTCGCCTCGACCGAGGCGACCATGGCCTTGCGGCTGTTGCCCGTCACCAGCCGGTTGGCATCCGGCGCAGCACCATTGGTGAATTTGGTGGCGAGCACGAAATCCTCGCGCCGTCCTTGCAGCGCCGTGCCGAGAATCTCTTCGGACTGGCCGAACTGGTAGACATCGGCCGAGTCGATGAAATTCCCGCCTGCCTCGGCATAGGCGTCCAGAATGGCGGTGGCGGTTTCAGGATCGGCGCCATAGCCCCAGCCGGTGCCGAAATTGCCGGTGCCCAGCGCCAGTCTGGAAAGCTGAAGGCCGGTACGGCCGAACGTTGTATAGTCCATAGCGTATATCCTAATCGGTGCGGGCTGGCGTGTCAGGCGGCCAGGAAGGCCTTGGCCTTCGTCAGGAAGGCGTCGTGATACTGGAAGATGCCGCCATGCCCGGCGTCGGGGTAAAGGACGAGTTCGGCGCCCGGGATACGGTGCGCCATGTCGGTCGAGTTGTCGCTCGGCACCATGATGTCATGGTCGCCATTCGCTACGAGCACGGGCGTTCGGATGGTGTCCAGCGGCTGTTGCGCCTGCTGGCCCCATGCCTTTATGGCTTTGAGCTGGCGCAGGAACGCGCCGGGCGAGACCGCCTTGTCGCGATCGCGGGTCCGCTCCTTGAGCCGCACGAGAAACGCCCGGGCCGCACGCCTGCTGCTGGCGCTGGAGGTGAAGAAGAGATAGGTCTTGGGATCGCGGAAAGTCAGCAGCCCTTTGACGATGAGAGGCCACGAGACCGCCCCAACCCGATCAATGCCGATTCCGCCCGCAGGACCCGTGCCAGCGAGGATGGCGCGGCGGACGAGATCGGGCGCGTCGAACAGGATCTGCTGCGCGACGAAGCCGCCGAGCGAAAAGCCGATCAGGTCGATCGATGTCAGCCCTAGCGCCCGGATCGCGGCGATCATGTCGTCCGCCATTTCGGCGATGCTGAGCGGTGCTATACCGCCGGACGTGCCGATACCGCGATAGTCGAGCGCATAGACCGGGCGGTCGGCTGCCAGACCCTCGACGATCCAGGGGTCGAAATTATCGAGGTTCGCGCCCCAATGGTTGAGCAGCACGACCGGCACGCCGGTATCAGGCCCAATGCGGCGATAGGCGAAGCGCGTGCCGGTAGCCTCGACGTGGCGGGTGGGGACTGTCTTCCAGTCGGCGCTGCGGAAGTGGGTGGCCATGTTGGAATCCTTGTTTGTGGATATCGCGTCATTTCAGGGTGACGACGACCTTCCCCTTGGCGCGCCCAGTGTCGATGTAGGCAAAGGCGTCGTTCAGTTTCTCGAACGGGAATGTACGATCCACGACCGGACGGATAATGCCGTTCTCGATCAGCTTCGTGATCCCGCCAAGTTGCTCACCATCGGCGCGCATGAAGAGGAAGGAATAATCGACACCCGCGCGCTTCGCCTTGCGGCGGATGCCCGCGCTCATCAGGCGCAGCACGAGCCGAAGCACCGCGTTCAGCCCTTGCGCGCGCGCGAAGGCAGGATCGGGCGGGCCGGAAATGGAGATCAGCTTGCCGCCGGGCTTCAGGACCTTGAGCGATTTTTCCAGCGTTGCGGCGTCGAGGCTGTTTAGGACGACGTCGTAGCCCGACAGTTCCTCCTCGAACTTCTGGCTGCGATAATCGATGACGATATCGGCCCCCAAGTCCTTCAGCATCGGGGCGTTGGCGGCGCTGGCCGTCGTCGCAACGGTTGCGCCAAGATGTTTGGCGAGCTGGATGGCGAAGGTGCCGACACCGCCCGATCCGGCATGGATCAGCACCTTCTGCCCCGGCTTGATCTGTGCCCGCTCGATCAGCACTTGCCAGGCCGTCAACCCCACCAGCGGAATCGATGTGGCTTCCACCATCGACAGACTGGCGGGCTTGAGCGCCAGATCGCCCTCCTTGACGGCGATCCGTTCGGCAAAAGTGCCGATCTGCCCGTCGCGCGGACGCGCATACACCGCGTCGCCCGGCTTGAAGCGCCGCACATCAGCACCGACCCTGACGACGGTGCCAGCCAGATCATGGCCGAGGACAAGCGGCGTCTTGTAGGGCAGGATCGGCTTGAACGCGCCGTCCCGGATCTTGGAGTCGAGCAGGTTCAGCCCCGCAGCCTCCACCTCGACCACTACGTCGTCGGGGCCGGGCGTCGGTTCCGGCATGTCGCCGGGACGCAGCGCCTGTTGCTTGCCGTAGCGGTCGAGGATGAAGGCCTTCATGGTTCTGCTACTCCGGATCAGGCGTCAGCGGTGATGACGGCGACAGGATAATCGGTATAGCCCTGCGCGCCGCCGCCATAGATCGTGGCCGGGTTCATCTGGGCGAGCGGCGCGCCGCTTCTCAGCCGTTCGACCAGATCGGGATTGGCGATGAAGTCGTGGCCGAAAGCGATCAGGTCCGCCTTGCCCTCGCCGAGGCGGGATTTGGCCAGTTCAAGGGTATAGCCGTTGTTGGCGATATACGTGTTGCGGAACGCCTTGCGCAGCGCATCGAAATCGAACGGCGCCACATCGCGCGGCCCGCCGGTTGCCCCCTCGACGACGTGGATATAGGCGATACCGAGCGCGTCGAGTGCTTCCACCACATGGTTGAACTGCGGCTGCTCGTCGCTCGACGGCACCGTGCCATTTGCGGGTGACACGGGCGAGAGACGGACACCCGTGCGCTGCGCGCCGATTTCATCCGCCACAGCGGCGGTTACTTCGATCAGCAGGCGGGCGCGGTTTTCAATCGAACCGCCATAGGCGTCGGAGCGGACGTTGCTGGCTTCCCGCAGGAACTGGTCGAGCAGATAGCCGTTCGCCCCATGCACTTCGACCCCGTCGAACCCGGCCTCGATCGCGTTGGCAGCGGCCTTGCGGAAATCCTCGACGATGCCGGGGAGTTCGTCCAGTTCGAGCGCGCGCGGCTGCGACGCCTCAACAAAGCCGTTGTTCACAAAAACCTTCGTTTCTGCACGGATCGCCGATGGCGCAACCGGCGCTTCGCCGTCATGAAAATCGATATGGCTGACGCGGCCGACATGCCAGAGCTGGACGAAGATGCGGCCGCCCCTGGCATGCACCGCGTCGGTCACTGTGCGCCAGCCCGCGATCTGCTCGGGCGTGTAGAGGCCGGGTGTGTCCTGATAGCCCTGGGCCTGCTGAGAGACCTGAGTCGCCTCGGTAATGAGGAGCCCGGCGCTCGCGCGCTGGGCATAATAGTCCGCCGCAAACGCGCTGGGCACGAGGCCAACTCCGGCGCGGTTGCGCGTCAGCGGCGCCATGACGATGCGGTTCGTCAGCGTGAGGCCGCCGAGGTCGTAGGAATTGAACAGGTCCGTCTGGGTCATTGTCTCGATCTTTCGTTGTGATGATAGGTGTAGCGCGACGATTACGGAGTCCGGTCGGCGTCAATTTTGATGGCCGATAGGTGGCCGCGCCG
>NZ_JARESE010000080.1 GCF_029076845.1 Novosphingobium album (ex Liu et al. 2023) | reverse complement strand
AGACAACCGATCCTACCGGCCATCATAGTCGCCGCTCAACCGGCCATCGTAGTTGTCGCCGCGCAATATTGCCCGTCGCTCGCGCGATTGCCGAGATCCATCCAATAGGCGGGAACGGTCCCGCATTCGGCGAGCGCGGCACCGATCGCGCGGCGGGCCGATGCCGTGTCGACACAGGTGATGACGATGTCGGCGCCATCCATACTAATGGCTTCAGGGGCGCGGCCGTGCACTGCCTGCCAGGCCAGGCCGTGTGCGAGGTTGATCCGTTCGGTGAGCGTGCGGGCCTTGGAACTGCCGACGTCGCCCCGGTAATATGGCTGCCTGCCGAGATTGGCTTCGGTCACGATGTCGTCGTCAATCACGACGACATGCAGCGATCGCGAGGAGATCGCGCGCAGCGCGGTGTCGAGCGAGGCGAGTCCCATCAGCATCTGCCCGCCGTTTCCGCCGCAACCGACCAGCAGGATGTTGATCGTGCGATTATCGAACCCGGCGGGCAGATAATGACGATCCGTGAGGTCAGTCGGCATGACGGTCTCCTGAAAACGGGCTCCGTGGTAACGGCAGGAACATGCCGTCGGCGCAAAGGCGCGCGAGCATCGCCGGACCACAGGGATCGTCGAGCCGGCCGACGACGATCGCGATCTTCGTCGCATGGGCGTCATCGGCATCGTCGGTGGTGCTGAAGAAGGCGGGACCGACCCCGTGGCTGTGAAAATCGCAGACAACATGCCAATCGGGCTGCGGAATCGGCGTGCGATAGACGAGGCGCGAGGGTGTGGCTTCGTCGATGACAGGAAGGTCCACCGCGAATTCCCGGGTCGCTTCGTTCCAGAGGACGAACGCCGCGGCTTCATTGGGCAAGGCTGCGCGAAAATGATCGAGAATATGATCGAGATGCTCGCGTGGAATGAGCCCGCAGCGCAGTTCGGCGCGACAGGCGCCCGTGCTGCCATAGGGCATATGGAGGGAAAGCGGCGGCGTGATCGGGAAATCCAGTTCCAGCCAGGGCCGGCGCAGGATGAGCATGACGCCGTCTATCCCGATCGCAAGGCCGCGTCCGGCGCGGGCGGCGCGCAGCATAGCGAGGGCGGGCGAGCGTCCCTGTGGCGGGACCGGATAACAGGGCACGGCGGCAAGGACCGCGGCCGCAGTGGGATCGTCAGCAAGCACGGTCATTGGTTCGCCCCTCTCGCAAGGAGCTTTCCGAGAGTCATCTGATCGGTCCGGGTTGCTCGCCGGGAGGCCTGTCGTGTCCGACCGGGATCGAATGGCCTGAGACGCCTGACCGGAAAGCGCTTCGCCTTGCGCGCGGCGAGGTCGTCCCAGAGCCGAACCAGACCACCTTTGCCGGTGATGGTCAGTTCCTGTCCGGGATTGGGGTGGGTGGACCAGCTATCGAACACCCCGCGCTCGAATTCCGGGATGGAGGCTGTCGTCAGCGTTTTTGGCTTCGGAATGTTGCCCCAGCAAAGTTGCCCGTCGAGATAGACATTGAGCACCGGCGAGTGCAGCACCGGGGTATCGATGCCGGGGCGTTCGTTTGCCGGCAAGGCGTAAACGCCGAACCCCGATCGGGTCGCGATGAACAGATGCGGCGGATACGGGACCGGCATAGTGGTTCGCGCGGCGAGCACCTGCAGGCCGGCGGGCGGATCCGTGAGAGCGAAATAGGCCGGGCGAACCTGGGTCGGGATCCACCATGCGAGCATGTCGGGATGAGCGACCAGCACATTGTCAGGCAGGAATTCGGGAAGAACGGTCCGGCCCAGGGCCTCGGTCCATTGACGCAGATGCGCGCGCGACAGCGATGTGCCCGCGCCGATGATCGGCTTTCCCTCATCGTCATGCTCGATCGCATGGATGCTGGCGAATGCGGCGGCGCCCGCGCGAGCGGTGGCATAGGGACTGGCGTTGCGGATCGGCTGGCTGCGGTAAAGGAGAATGGCGTTGGTCAGCGCGAGGCCGCCGGCGGTCGCTTCGAACTGGGTGCGGTGGTCGGACATAAGGAACCTCAAAGGTTGGCTGGATCGAGCTGGATCAGGTCCTGCGCGGCGAGCAGGAACCGCGCGCCGACACGCAAGGACGCGAACCAGTCGTCGATCGGGACTGAATCTGGCAAAGGGCAGAAGCCGGCGATGTCCATGAAGCCGTATTCCATCCCGTGGCGTCCGACGTCATCGACCTCGCGTGCGAACTGCTCGACCGGAACGAGCGTCAGCGGGGGCAATGTCGAGCATTCCTCGATGCCGGGGAGATACTCTTGGGCAATCTCGATATCGAATTGCCAGGCGCTGCGCTCCGGTCGGAGTTTCCCGAGAGCGGCGTACGCCTTGCGGAGTTCCTCCAGTTTCCGGTGTAAGCCGTTCGGAAGTTCCGCCGATGCCCCCGCGTTTGCCGCGATCATCCAATCGGGCCGGCGAGACTCCATGTTGGATGGCAGAGTGAGTTCCTCGATATCGTCAGGATCCATGCCCTGATATTCGACGATCCACTGCCGCGCGGTTTCATCATCGGTCGCGCCGTCCCAATAGTACATAGAGATTTCATCGAAGAGGTCCTGGTAGCCGAAGATCGGAAGGGCGCGGCCCAGCATATCGTCGAGGGCCTTGTAGGCTGCGGCGCGCCAGGGAATGGGCGCATCGCTGTCTTCGATCCATCCGAGGTCGAGTTGCCCCATGCTGTCGCAGATCACCGCGATAGCCGGCGGATAACCTTCGTTCCCGTGAAGAACCGCGACCCTGAAGTCCGCGAATTCGACGGAGCCCAGAATGTCGAGCACCGCCTTGTCGAACAGTCGTTCGATGCGCTGGCGCGCCTGGTCGCGAGTATAGCGTTTAGCCGTCGTTTCCCGAGACGTGGCCCAGCGGCCTATCAGCTTGTGATGGGACGCCAGTGGAGCATCGAAGAGGGCGGGAATGTCGCCGGACAGTGCAACGGCCCGCCCCGCGAGGTCAGCCAAGGGGTGGAAGGCGCAGGCCCGGTGGCGGCGGGAGCGGCCTGGGAGCCTTGCTCCCGCCGTCCCCGGACGCGAGAAGGATGCACGCGTGGAGCGCCTGGGTTTGCTCGCTGCAGATTGGCTGGGTGAATTCGGATGTGTCGCCATTGCCGGGCTCGATCCATTCGATGAGCGTTTTACGAACTGCGGACGGGATCGCCGCGCTGCTGCCGCGCGCCACGGTCAGCCCTTGGTGCCGACGGCGCGCCGGTATTCGGTGACGTGAGCGCCGCCCGACACGCCGGCGTCGACCATCTCGGCGTTGAGAACCGCGGGGTAGAGCGTGGCATGGTAGGCACGCAGACCGTCGGGATCGTTGGCGAGATGCGGCGGAACCGGAAGGTCGATGCCGTCATAGCGGTACGCGCGGGTGAGATGGTTGATCTGCATGAGGTAAAACTCCCGGCTTGGGTCGTGGCGAGATTTGAGCGGAGTCCGGTCAGAACAAGGTGGCGGGTTGGTCCGGTTTGGCGTCGACCGGCGGGGTGACCGCGTGCTGGAGCTTCGGAGGACTCACAGGCACCGTCGTCTTTGCTGTCGCGGCCTTCGTGGCGGCCTTGGCCTTCGCGGCCTCCGCTGCGGCGATCCTTGCGTCCTCGGCCGCCTGGCGCTGATCGGCGATCTGGTCGGCAAGGGTCTTGCGCGTAGCGATGAGCTGGCCGAGTGCGCCGTCCGATCCACGGCCAAGTTCCGCATCGATCTCCACGGCGGTTGCGGTGATCGAGATCGGGCGGGTCTCGCCGGATTCGAGACCGTGCTTCGCGCCTTCCGCCTTGCGGGGAATGACGGTCAGCGTGACGGTATCGTCGGGGCCGGCGACAAGATCGAAACCGAGCGAATAGTTGGCGAGAAGCGGCAGCAGGTTGGCAATCAACATGGGCGTTGGTCCTTGTCTGGAAGGGTGAGGGTGTCGGTCAGGCGGCGATTTGCGAGATGGGAGCGTCGGCCGGCTGGGCAGCACGATCCGGGGGCGGTCCATAGGCGCCATCGAGCGTCATGCAGCCCGGCAGACGTCCCGCCCAATCGAACCCGATGCGATTGAGCATGCTGGTGACAAGCTCGGTCTTTTTCGATGCGAGCAGCTTGGCGAACCGTTTCTCGCCGACATGCGCGATCAGGCCGCATTCCTGGGCGATGAACTTGAGCTCTTCCTTTGTGTAGCGCTCGAGAAAGGTCTGATCGACCTGCCACGTCTCGCGCAAGTCGACCTCGAACACTCTCGCAAGGTCCGCGACATGATCGAAGCTGAGCACATCCTTGGCGTAAGCGCCGCCGATGACGGCCAGCACATTGGCGGCCCGCGCATCGGCAAGCGCCCGGATTTCCGCGATCTTGCCCTTGAAGTCGAGGTCCGGGAACGAGGCGCCGACGAGGATGCCAGCGCGGGACGTCAGCGTGTCGGGCTTGATCTGCGAAAGCGTGCCCGACATCGCCGCCACAAGGATCGTGGTCCGGGCGTGGACAGCATTGCCCGCGAGCGCACGGGCAAGCGCGGTTCGCCATGTCGCCTCGCGAAGCTCGGCGGTTCGGGTCGCGATCGACCTGGCCGTGACGGTCGGCTTATGCGCCGTCGACGCGGCCGGCACGGTCTCGGCAGTGCGTGGCGGGGGAGGCTCGCGGTTTTCGACAGCACTGGATGATATGGCGCCGCGTTCCGGCTGCGGCTGGAGATCCATCGATGGCGCGGGTTCGACGGTGACATCGTCCTGCGCATCAGCGTCGGCATCATCGGCAGCAGGAGGCATCGCTCTCCTGGCCGCCTTCGCGGCGCGCTCCTTTTCCTCGAAACGGATCACCTCGGCGGCTTCGGTCTTGAGCTTGAAGCATCCCGGATTGGTGCAATGGCCATCATCGACATGGGTTTCGAAAAGGACTTGCTGCGCCGCCGAGTTGAACGGACAGGTGGCGCACTCGGTCTTGTCGAAACAGGCGCTCGCGAGGCTATGCGTGATGCGCATCAGTTCCTTGCGCGTATCGTTCACGTCAAGATTCAGGCGCAGGATCGTGTCGAGGGCCGTGTCCTGCTTGTCCTTGGGGATGACGGCGAGCAGTTCGGCGTGACCAACCTTGATCCGGCGCTCATCGAGGGCGGTCTTAGCGGCGTCGGTGAGTTCAGCGAGCGCCAGGCGGCGATCAAGCTTGGCGCGGGACCAGGCCAGTCGCCGTGCGGCCTCGGCGCGGTCGCCGTTGCATGCCGCGAGGTAGCGGACGGCGGCATCGGCCTGCTCGGTCTCCGACGGATCGTCACGGTCGTCATTCTCGGCGATCGCGGCATCGAGCGCTTCCTGGTCCGTCATCACGCGGATGATGACCGGCACTTCGCCGTCGAGCCCATAGACTTCCAGCCCTGCCCTGTACCGGCGCTCGCCGGCGACGATGGCATAGACGTCGTCCTTCGGCCGGAGCAATATGGGCTGGAGTATGCCGCGCTGCCGGATGGAAGCCACCATCTCCTCGTGCTTCTTCCGGTCGAAATACCGGCGGGGATTGTCGCCCTTCACGATACTGGCGAGCGGCAGCGTGGAGGGATAGCTCGGTTGTAGCGAGGTCAAGGCTCGTCTCCTGTGTGGATTGTAGCAGGCTCGCGTTCAGGGTTGGCTGGACGCCCATGCCGCTGCGCGTGTCGGAATGTGCGGGACGCGGCTGATCATCAGTCTGCATTCCGCAACCATCTCCCTCCCCCTTCCCCTCGCCCGGTAGAGGTCGTTCCAGTCATTGAAGCCCGGCGGTGGAGGCAGCGGCTCGATCGACCGGCCGTCTCGCGCATGCGCCTGTTTCGCCCGCGCCGCGCCGCGCCGACCGGAAAGGTCGTTGTCGTGAAGGAGGAAGAGGCGTTCGACCCGCTCAGGCACAGTGACCAGGGGGAAGCGGTCGGCACCAAGCGCGGCCCAGACAGGGATGCCGAGCAGCAAATGAGCGGACCAGGCGGTCTCCCAGCCCTCAGCCAGCCCCAGCACATCGGTGGCGGCCCCGAAACGGACGGTGCCACCGTGCGGGCGACCCAGCATCAGTTTGGGCGGATCGAGATCAGTGGCCGGCAATCCGGTCCGGGGGTCGAGGAACAGCCGTTCGAGTGCTATGACGCCGGTGTCGGCTTCAACGGCGGCGAGCAGCGCCGGACGGAAACGGACGTCGGCGCCCCGGCCGAGCGGCACATGATCATGGTAGCGCAGCGCCGGATGCGGCTCGTTGAAACCACGCGTCGCCATATAGACGCCCGCCGGCGTATCGGTAACGGCACGCGCTTCCTTCCAGAGCGAACGGATCCGGCCGGCCAACCGTCGCTCGCTGCCATCCGCGCGTGCGAATTCCGTTTCAGCATCGGCCGTCGGTATAGGGCGCCTGTCGCTGCGCAGCGCGCGAATGACATCGATCGTGGAACAGCCGGCAAAGCATTTGAACAATATGCTATGCTCGCCGACCCGGACCGAAAGGCTCGGGCGATGGTCGTCATGCGCCGGGCAACGGCACATCGCGCCCGATGGCTTCCATGTTCCACCGAGTGATTTGACGATGCTGGCGGCAGCGGCATGGAGACGAGGATCGGCGCTCGTGCGCGACAGGGCCATGGGAGGAACTCCAGCATAGGGAAAACTCCCTCGCCCCACTCCTCCTTCTCTTCAGGCCGCGGCCGACGCTCGCTGCCAATGTGATCTCAGGTCGGATCAACGGGCAGCGCGTCCCCGTTTCACCGGCGCAGTGCTGCACGCTACGCTGGCCTATTTGCTGACCACTGATACCGACGCTGAACTTCTACCGTCGGAACCGCCGGACGCCGTCTATCGCAATGCAGAACGGGACTTCCTGCCGGGTCCCGTCTGGAACGTCGCCGCATTTGCGGGCGCAGTCGTGACAGGTTTGCGCATATCCGGACAGCAAGGTCTGGAAACACGCATCCATCTTATCCCGCCCGGCGGCGGTCAGCTGGACATATATCCGGCGTTTATCGAAGGGATCAGGGAAGCGCTCGACTATGCCTTGCGCCTCCATCTCGCCAAGGCATCGCCGACCGGTCATCTCCGATGCTTTCGACGCGAGGCAGAAGCTGGTCAGAGAAGTCTTCAATCCCTGGCTGTCGCGCCAGTAGAGATCGAGCAACATTTCGCATCCTGGGTCGGCGCAGAGAGAGCCGAACATGGTGGCCGACGCCGCTCTTGCGCTAATGATCGACCTGCATAGAGGTGCGAAAACAGCCGGACGGCCTGTGTCGTCCAGCATGGGGTCAATTCGGGCATCGTGTCGCATGGGCATTTGCTCTCCATCCCATTTGGGTAGCATCATGGCGAACCGTGCCGATGCCCCAACGTCTGGTTGCCCCCCGCTATCCTGAACAAAGTAGTCCAACAGGCATGATGCTCGAATCCTCCTGTCCGGCAAGGTGCCTTTTGGAGGGGAATTTCGATACCGAATTGGTTAACATTGCGGGATATTCCCACATTGCCTGCCCAGCATCGACGCGCGGGCAACTGGCGGATCGTGAAGCGAACGCGAAGCCAAAGTCGACACATTAGCGTGCGGTCTGCGCCTGAAAGGCAAGAAGCGTGAGGAACCCATCCAGCAGCATTACCGTGGCACATTTCGTGGCACATTTAGGGTAATGGAGGGGAGTGGAGGGCAATTGGCGCACCGCAAATCAAGGGCTTGCTTCCCCTGCGTTACCCTGTATTACCCCGAAGGCCCGGTTCGATTCCCGTAGGGGTCACCATGGCTCCCCATTCCGGGGGTTTTGTGTGCTTTTCAGACACTTGTTGGTTCCGGCCGCAAATCACGTTCTTCGCGCCGCCCCAGACATCCGCCATCCATCTGAAATAAAACGACTTTCCTGGTCGCTTTGGTTCGAGTCCTGTACGGTGCTCGGCACCCTCGCCATCTCCCCCACCTCGTCGTATGCGGTCAGTCCCTTCTCCGACCCTGCAAGCCAGGCTCGCCCTCCGAAGGCAACTGACGCCGCTTGCGCTAGCTCAAGTCCGATCTTGGGGATCACCTTCATCACCTCTTGTTCGAACACCGCTTTCAAATGCTATTTCGCGGCTATTCGCTTCCATGTAAGTGATGTGCACAACCACCAAGCGCTTTACAACAGTTATGGCAATGAAGTGCCGCTTCGGCGTAAATTAGTACAAATTGGCGCAAAATGAACAAAGTGGAATTACAGTTCCACGTTACTTCGATTTTCCTCATCTAGGCCAACTCCGGGTGCTACGCGGTGACGCCATAATAATTTGGGCACATAGGGTTGTCCAATGAACGCTGGAGTTCCTCAAGCTTGCTCCCGGCGTGGTGAGTGCAGACAGGTCAGCGAGGCAGGTCCGCCCCGGCTGCCATTGTGAGAAGTACCTGCGTCGCGGCTCATTTGCTCTCCGGTAAAGATCCGGACCGCAGGACGAGTGGACGGCACCGATCACCAGAAGACCGGTGACCCGTTCGCCGCGACGTTCACCGGGATGAAGACGCCTGTCGCCATATCTATACGGCCAACGACCCACCAGCTTGCGGGCGATGGAGCGTTGAATTCCAGGACGAGCGGATCGATCAAGTCGTCCGGATGGAACTCGATCCGAACCTCCAGGGTGCCGGGCACGAGCGCCCCGGTCTCATGGAAGTCATGCACGGCTATCGCATAGGCATCGGTACTGGGCAAAATCGTCGCGCGCTCGCGGGCCGGACCGATCAAGCTGTCACCGTGGAGTTCCACGTACTCGCCGGTCAGTTCACGATGGCTGACGTGCTCTCCAGGTCGGCGCCTGACCAGGTGGAGGTCGAGGTCAACCGGTTCGTTCCACTCAAGCGTCACGGTCACCGGACCCCAAAGCGGGCGGTCAGCGCGCGGGCCGCCGACCGCCTTGGCGACCGCGTGCCGGAAGTCGCGGACCATCCACCCGCGACCAGGATATGTCCGGGGGAACACCTGCGTCCGATCGGCGTCGGCAGGGCCGAGTTTTGCGGCGACGCGCTCGCGCACTCCTTCAGTGGCGATCGGGCCGTAGTTCGCGAGCAGGACTGTGGCGTTTCGGCAGACCTGCGCGTAGTCCATCAACGCACCCGCGAACTCCCGGGTCTTCCATCCGAGATGCTGCTTCGCCTCCACTGCCAGCAAGTCTCGGGAGGCATCCTTGGGGTCTGTCGCCGGCGCCTCGCGTATTCGGTAGTCCGGCTGGATTCCCGTGGTACGGTGACCGCTGAGAAGCCCGGTGAATGGAGTCCTCAGCTCCGTCCACCAAAGCAGGACGCGCGGATCTACCGGGTGGAAGAGAGTGGCGAGGTGCGCACCACCGAACGGGAATCCCAATCGCCCATCCACGAGGTGGAAGCGGAACTGCCAGCCCTGGATCTTGAGGGCACTGTGCATCTGGGTGCCCAGCCAGACCGCGTAAACCGCGTTGCGCTCCTTCCAAACCGGCATGTCGAGGAAATCGATCAACTGCCTGCGCCGCTCGAAGCGTTGCGAGACCGCCGTTTCCTCCGGCAACAGCTTGCGCAGATCCCCCAGCATCAGATCCAGCGCGTCGACCGTGATGCCGCTCCTCGTCGCGTTGAGGTCGGCGATGCGACGGGCAATCCATTCCGCCGCGCGGACGGACCAACCGTCGCTCTCCACGAACGAGAGATCGCGGGAGCTCATCCCAGTCGCGTCCGGCTCCGGAAAGATGTCGGGCTGGCGATGGCGAGCCAGAGCCGTCGGGTCCGGCCCATGCCGCGAGAATGCATCGAGCACGAGGTTGAAGACTGCGATCACCCGGGCGACCTCGGGCGCGTATGGCGGACCAAAGCCGTCGAGGAGTCCGTCGGGGAACCTGCGGTAGACGCCGCCCGCAGCGTGGTCGCCCACCCAATCTTCGAGCGAAGGCGGCCCTGGTGGCGGCGCGGCGTCGTGCGATATTGCACCCCTGTCGCCCGCCCGAACAAGATCCCACAACAGCCCGCCGCTGAGCTCGATGACCGGGACGTCCACGAGTTGCTCGGAAATAATCTCCGCAGCCTTCCTGAACTGGTTGAAGATGTCGTCATCGCGGAACTGGAACATGACGGGGAGGCTCGCTTCGCTGCCGGTAGCGCCGGCCTCGGTCAGCATGGCGAAGATGTCCGCCTTCATCTGAGAGAACGGTGCGACGACCTCGAAGAAGGCCCGCAGCAGCGCTTCCGCCGAAAGGTCACTGCGGGCGAGCAACGGACCGAGCGCCGCGCTTTCGGGCTCTAACGGAAAGAGCCTCTGCCGCAGTTCATGGATCAATTCCTGATCGTAGCGACCGGCGGCGCGGCCGTGACGGCCGGTTAGTCCCGCCTTTTCAATCAGTGCCGGCCAGAGCTCGGTCGCCGTCTCGGCGATCTCGATCGCGTGATCGGCTCGCCGCGTGTCCCTCCGAAATACGTCCGCGAGCCGCATCGACCGTCCCCTCGCTTGATCCTCACAACGTCGACCACTCCGATCATGCCACCGTCGTGGATGCTACCCGGATACTTCCGCGGCATCCGTTCGGAGGCCTTCTGCGCCGGCATGTAGATAACAAGGGCTACTTAGAAAGCCTTGCTCAGCGGAATGGCATCGGCGGGCAAGCGGGCAGCGTAGCCCGGGATCAGCCAGGCTACATCATGCACGATAGGCGCCTGCCCCATATCGCGGCGGCGTCCGCGGTTGCGAATATGCTCGTAAGCCATCAGCTGCTTGTTCCAATGCCGCTTGGAGACATATTCGAGCGCCGGCCAGAAGCCGGTCATCGAGTCATGCAATTCGGCGTCGGGCTTTGCCTCGGAATAGCCGCTGCCATCCTTGCCTAAAATGGTCGCCGCGTGCACTGGATCGATCAACAGCCCCTTCGCGGCAGCCTCCGAAATCATCCACTCGAGCGGATATTTCGACATGCCGCTCTCGGCCTCGGGATAGCCGCCGCCGACATCGCAGTGATCGCCCGGAAACCAGACCTGGCGCAGATCCTGTCCCGGTGCCGTGTCGAACAAATTGGTGCGGAAGAATGCCCGGCGCTCGTCGATCGCCACCGCGTGCCGAACATGGGCAATCGCATCATTCGTGCGCGTATGCGGGAAAGAAACCGGATTGTTGATCCAGCCAACCGAACTAACCGTATCCCACACCCCCATGAAATAGATCGGACAATCTCCGGTCGTAAGACTGACCTTGAATTGCTTGGCCTTACGCATCGTCTCGTCGAAATGGCCTTCGCCATCGTTGGAGGGCCACATCATCTGAACGGCATAGGGGACCAGCGCCTCATTGCCCGCCATGGCAAGACCGTAGAGCCGGATCAGCGAAGCGAGTGCGCGGACGGTGTAGGCACCGCGGCTGAAGCCGAACAGGAACAGCCGGTCGCCGGGCCGCCAATGGTTCATGATGTAGATATAGGCGTCACGCAGATCGTCCTTGAGCCCATAGCCCAACGCCAGCCCCGCGGTACGCGCGCCCCATGAGCCCACCCGGGTCGTAAATCCAGGCGCCGCCATCGTGCCCAAGCCGGGATGATAATAGACCAATTGCTGCGCCGGGTCCTTGACCAGTACCTCGGTCAGCTTGGCGACATTGGTGGCGTCATTGGACGGCTGGTTCGACGTTCCGTCACAGCAGACGATGATATTGCGTGCCATGCTACCTCAGATCGATGGTGATCAGCTGACAAAGATCGGCGGGCTTCAAATCCTGGGTGTTGTGTAGCGTGCTTTCGGCCTTGAGTTCTTTCACGAGCGGCCCGCGCGGCACTTCGGTGGGGGCACCGCCCTTGCCGCCATGTTTGCCGGCCATGGTCGACATGATCGATTGCAGCCGGTCCGGTTTGCCCACCTCGCCGCGCTTTTTGAGGCGCTCCCACATACGCTTCGGCGTTGCATTAAGGCTACCATGATGGCCAACCTTGTAGAGATCGACGTCATCGAGCAGCGGCGCCATCGTACTTTGCAGTGCGTAGCTCCAATTTTCGAGCTGGGCGTCGCCGGGAAATAGCAGCTTTTTGCTGCCTGCCTCGAACAACAGGATCACGCTGGTGTTGTTCATCACCGAATCCAGCGCGGTGACAATCCCCAGCATCTGATCGGCCTCGGCCGCATTGACCCGCTCTGCGACCCAGCGCATTTCGGTCGGCAACCGTGATGCACGAAAGGTGTCACGGCCCTTTAGCTTGGGGAACAACATGCTCTTCTTGTCCGCCGCGACGGCATCCGTCGCTGCCAACGCGGCCAGCCCGCTCGCCTGGAACCAGTAGTCGTCCGACCGCTTCGCATAGGCCTTGATCGACGCCGACTGGTTGAGTGTCGGTGGCCCCAGCACATGCACCTTCACACCAGGCAGGATATCGGCAAGGTCGAGATCGCAGCCGTGGAAGACGTAGAGGTTATTCTTCCCGTCCTCCCCCGCCATCGTCATCAGGTTCTTCACAGCCGAGACATTGGAAATATTGTCCTCGCCGATGAAGCGGAGCCGATCGGCAAGCGGCCAGCGCGGATCGAAACCGCTTTCACGGTCCAGCCGATCCACCACTGATTGCGCAACTGCCTGCATCGCCGCCAGCGACTGGGTCCGGTCGGCAAAGGCTTTCGCGGTGCTCACATCCGGCGGCCCGGCCCACCCTTCGGGCGCTTGGGGTGCTTCGGTCCAGGGCTGGATGACACGCTTGGGATTCAGACCACGAATGACGTCGCCCGACCCTTTGCCGTTCGTCTTGGTGGCAAAGCCGCTGATATGATCCTTGTGCCGGTGCGTCGCGACCACGATGTCGAGCGCGCCGTCGCACTGCTGAGCGATATCGGCAGCAACCGCGTCCAATGTCACCTCGGTTTTGTCCGGCATGCCAGTACTGCCGAAGTCGATCAGGATATGCCGCGCCGCCAGATTGTCCGCAGGATCGTAAAGGAAAGTCAGCAGGAAACAGTCGCCAAAGCCCATTTGATAGGCGCGAATTTCTGCGGTGATGGGTGCCGGCATCGTCTCACCCCTCCATGCGTGCAAGATGGAGATTGGCGAACCGGTTGCGCCCGTCGTCGCTCCGGCTTCGCAGCTGCCCAGTGTCGCGCAAATATTCGAGCCGCTGGCGTTGTCGTGCCCCATCGAGCAGGCGATTGGCGATATGATATTTGACCCGGCCATATTGGTCGAACACCACCACCCCACCGCCAAGCAGATCGACACTTGAAGTTGTTGTGAACCCGTCCGGCAGCGGCTTAATCTTGCATATGCCGATAAGCTCTGCGCCGAAGAAATGGCCGAGCTGGACATATTGGCAGATCGTCTCACGGAACGGAATGCCGTCAGGGTCAATGCGCAGCGACGAGTCGATTGAGATCACCTCGGTATAGCCCCGCTCGGTAATCTCGAGCGCTTCCCGGTTTTCCCAGAGAAATCGGAAGCACTCGTTGCGATCGCGGGTCAGCGCCTCGGCGTTGCTCCGGGAATATTGCAGCGTCTCGGCAGCTGCGAAGCGTGGCCAGCACCCCTCCCCATCGGTCTCCTTGGGCGGCGAGATAATTCCGTAGCTGGCAAAGGCTTTGCGGATCAGGGCGCGATAACCAAAGCGGCTATCGTCGGGAACCAGCTCGCGATCGGCGGTGAGCAGCCCGGCCAGGAACTGGCAGAAATCCAGATCGGTCGGCGGGCAGTAATCAATCGCGCGGATCGCCATCTGCAGGAGCTGCGCCGCTGCCTTGGCGCCTTCGTCCACGACGGCAGAGAGGTTATAGTCGCCATTGTCGAATGTACCCAGCCGCGCGATGCGCGTCGTCCATAGTTCAACAAAGGCACTCGTCATCGCAGCTACGACAATCTCGCCGCGATTGTGGGGCTCGGCCATATCGGGGTCATCAAGGATATCGGCCCGCGGCGGCAGTTCGACCGATTGGCGCAACGATTGCCGCCCGCCGCCGGTCGCCATGCCGATCTCCGCCCCAATGCCCAACAGGATCGAGGTACGGATCGCCTCAATAGTCAGCTTGTCCGCTGCGATCAGCACCATCGGTTCGCCACTACTCGGCATTTTCCCGCTAAAACCGAGCCCAGCGGCAACTACTTCCGGCAACGAAAAGATCGAGAGGATCGCTACGATATCGGCAAACCCTTCGTGAAAGGCCGCCTGATCCGGTCCTGAAGGTTCGGTGTAACGCGTGCGCAGCCCATCGAGCACAGCATGGGTGGTTTCATGCGCGACAATATCATGGCTGAGCGAGGTGAAGATTGGTTTGCCTTCACCGTCGAAGAAATAGCCAAACATCAGCGAGCGGTCGGGTTCAGAATAGAATGCGTTGGCCAGCGCAAAAGCGTGCGGCGCGATATGCAGCTGGTGCCCGCCGGATGACCAATTCACCCGCCGCCCAAGCCCCCGCTCGAACAGCCCAAGCGTCCGCATCGCGATCGCGTAGCAATTCTGCGCATGGAAATTCGGGTCGGCGAGAGCCTTGGCCTGATATTTCAGATCAAGCAGCCCCTCGCCGTCCACAGGTGCGAAGGGATCGAGCAGCGTATTGCCGTCTTGATAGCTTTGGCGTGCGGCATAGGCACGTCGCTCGGTGGCGTTATAGTCGACGACCTTGATCCGGTATCCGGTCGGACCAGGTCCCAAAATCTCCGCCGGAACATCGACCTGCGCGAAGAGCATAGCGTCATCTAGGCCCACTCGCAGCCCAGGATCCTTGGCAACGATCGTAAGCTTTCGTACCGGCTGCAATGCGGTCATATTGCTGATCCCCCCGAACGAATTCAAGAATAACAGAAGCCCCTTCGCGTTGCGCGCCGTGACGCGTCCAGATCGACAACAATTTAGACAAATAAAAGAGTGAGCATCGTCGCGCCGCACCTTGCCACAAAGTCAACCAATTTAATGGCCGCTGCGGCCACGCCCGAACTGCCTTAATCGGCCCATCCCGCAGGATCCCTACTAAAGGTTCTACCAAGTTTCTTTTCAAGCCCGGGACGCCGAAGCATGAGCGTAAATTCGCCGAATTTTTCGAGCAGGGCAAGGTGTCTCCGCCCACGCGCTGGTCGGTCGATTTCGATCATGCGTTGGAGCGAAAAATCGCGCACGAAATGGACTTCGACCAAGTCTTGCTGATTTGGATCGGGCCTCGCATAAATTGCGCGTACGACCCCTTCGAGCGATACACGCCCCAACCGAGAGGCCATCAAATTGGATTGCCGATCGCCGAATCCTCGACAAGTGGATCGGCCTCCGTCCACAACGCATGCCGAACCGAGAGTGCAAGCGACTCTATGAGCCAACAAGGCCGATGAGCTGGGACTGACGTTCAAGCAGGCGGAAAAATGGGGGGCGATGGGAGTCGAGGGCGCTCCGTTGCCGCTCGAACAACTGGTGCCGCTGATCATTGTCGGCGTCGGCGAAACCGACAGCGCGACCTACCATATTCTCTTCGCTGGCGATCTTGCGGGTCGTCGTCAAAAAACTTGCAGCAGCTTTCCGGTCCGGCGCGAGCATTGCGATTATTCGGAAGCGCGCACTGTGCCCGCCACTGAAATGATAGCGATCAATATCGCCTGACAAGATTCGAACGGCGGGCAGTAGATCAGATTTGGTGAAAACATGCGTTGCGAGACTCGACCCATTACTGGCATGCTGACCACGGAGGGGGGACTACAATGAAGATTGTATTTGGCCTGTGGGCCGATGGTGGCGCTTGGCCAGATCATGGCGGCGATGCACCGGGATCCTTGGGGCAGCCGGTCGTTGGTCCGAACGGACTGGTCGACATCCTCGAAACATTATTGGGACTTGGCAGCCCGGCAACCGCACAGGTCGTGCGTATTGCCCATTTTCAATCCCGGCTTGAAAGCCTCAGCGGCACCTACTTCTGGTCGCGTTCGCTGGCTGTGGATTCCTGGTCAACCGCAAGGACGTTGCTCGCCTGGCGGGACGATTTGGTCGGACTTGGCTGGCGCGCCGGCTTGTCCTGGAAATCCCCGCGTCTTGCAGATTTGGCCGCAGCTTCAGCTGCGATGCCCGATTTACCGCGCGGATTGAACGACCGGATCGTCGCCGTCCTCGACGCACTCAATGCGCGCACCGCAGCTGCCATCGCCCATATCCGGATGATCGACGATCCAGCGCTCTGCCCCGCTGCGATTCGCCGCCTGGTCCATCGCTTGGCGGACCTAGGGACAATAGTTGAACATATCCAGCCGGTCCCTGCAGCGGCTGCGGGCACGGCTCTTGGCCAACTTCAGCGCTGGATGGTCGGCGATGAGGTGGACCTAGGAGCGGCGGACGAGAGCGTAACGCTGGCGACAAGCGCAAGTGCTTCGCTCGCTGCCGAAGTCCTTGGAGACTGGTTTGCCGGTCGCAACGGCGAGGCGATCGCGCTGGTCGCGCAGGACGGAGACACCGGCCTGCTCGATCATGGGCTAGGCGCTGCCGGCCAACCACGCGCTGGCCGAAGCAGGACTTCGGTCCATCGCGGATCGCTGCAATTGCTGCTCCTGGCGTTCAAGGCACACTGGGCGCCGTTCGATCCGCACGCGATTCTCGAAATCCTGGTTTTCCCTAATTCGCCGATTCCGCCACGCGCCGCGCGGCGGCTGGCTGCAGCGCTCGAAGCCGCCCCTGGCCGCGGTGGTGAGGAATGGCTGGCAGCCTGGCAGGCAATCGGCGACGCTGAGCGCGAACGTGCCGGAACCGATGCGGACGAAATCGCCAAGATCGAGCCCCGGCTGGCACGCTGGCGCACATGGACCGAACCCGACACGGCCAACCCGGAAACCGGGATGCCGATCGCCCAGGCGCTTCAGATCTGCGATCTCGTCAGCGCCTGGGCGGGAAGCAGGTACGGCATTGGCGAAGACCCACTCTACGGGGCGACCGCCACGCTCGCGCGCGAAGTGCGTGATGCCTTGGCAGCACTTGGCCGCGATCATTTACCTCGACTGCTCGTCGAGCGCATTATCGATCAGGCGCTCGATCTCGGGCAGGTCAATCCCGGCGCGGTCGCCGAAGCCGCAAACTGGCGCAGTGTCCAGCATCCGGGATCGGTATGGGCGCCTGTACCGACTCTCGTTTGGTGGAACTTCAGCGCGACGACCGAAGGCAGCGAGCGCGCGCCTTGGAGCGAGGCGGAGCGCGCCGAGCTTGCGGCCGCCGATTGCCCAGCGGACGCTATCAACCGCGCTGCCCAAGCAGCTAGCGCTGCCTGGGAGCGCGCGATCCTGAACGCGCGTGAACGCGTGCTGCTGGTAGCTGTGGGCCTCAACTGCGATGCCGAAGACAGCCTGCATCCGCTCGCCCACCGTCTCAAGCCAGCGCTCGACAAGCTGGCGATTCGTACCGACCTCGTAGCCGCGTTGCGGGCACCTGCACTTCTGCTGTCGGGTGTCGAACTCGCCAGGCAAGCCGCACCGCCGCGGCCACTCGCCTTGCCGCAGTTCGCCTGGACGACGCCGCCGGGATTTGCGGCCAAGCTTGCAGACCGCGCCCAATCCGCGACCTCGCTCGAAAACCTATTCTCATGCCAGCTGCTCTGGGCCCTGCGGCATGTCGCTGGTCTTCAGCCCGGCCGCGTCCGCTCTATCCCGGATGGAAACCAGCTGCTCGGCAATCTCGCGCACGCAATTGCCCGAGAGATATTTCAGCCTGGTCCACCGCCCGAGCCCGAAGCGGCGGCAACCGCGACACAGGCACTGCTCGAGGCGCGGATTGACCAGCTCGCCGCCCCGCTGCGCCATCCCGAGCTCGCTGACGCCCTCAATCTCGCCCGGCGACGACTGCCCGCCGCCATGGCCAGCCTTGCCCAATGCCTTGGCGAGAATGGACTGACCGTCGAAGCAACCGAACAGCAGGTAAGCGGTGAATTCGAAGCGCTGCTCGCGATGCGTGGCGCAGTCGATCTCGTTGCGCGCGATGCCAATAGCAATGCGGTCATCATCGATCTGAAATGGACGCGTAGCGAGAAATCGCGGATCGACGAACTGACCACCGGTCGCGCGGTGCAGTTAGCCACCTATGGCGCTTTGGTGTCGCCCGGCCAGCCCTATCGGGCTGGCTATTTCCTTCTAAACCAACGCCAGTTCGCAACGCTTGCCAGCAACGGCCTGATCGGCCGGGAAGTCGAGGGAAGTCGCGGCTTCCCTGCAACATGGCAAGCTATATTGGAAGGCTGGAAGATCTGGTCGCAGCATGCCGAAGCCGGGCAGCTTCTTGCAACCGGGGTCGATGGTGTCGCCGATCTGGTGCCGGCGGAAATTGCGATCACCCGCGATGTCCACTGCGAATGGTGTGACTATGCGACGCTTTGCCGCGTGCGGGGGCTGGCATGATGGAGACGAATGTGCAGAACAAGGTCGATACCGTCATCGCCAGCGCCGGTACTGGCAAGACCTATCGGCTAGTCGAAGCAATCGCGAACCAAGTGCTCGCGGGGACATTGCCGCACCGCATCCTAGCTACTACATTCACCAAAAAGGCGGCAGCCGAGCTCGCGGGCCGCATCCGTGCAAAGCTGATCGAGCTGGGACGACCAGATCTCGGCGCTGCCATGTTGTCCGCCCGCATCGGCACGGTCAACTCAGTGTGCGGCGCGCTCATCAATGAGTTTGCGTTCGAAATGGGCCGCCCGCCGGTGAGCGAGGTTCTTGCCGAAGACCGGCAGGCCGCGGTATTTGACCGGGCGGTTGGCGCGGTAATCGAGCAATGCGGCCCAGCAATCTCCGAGATTGCCGAGCGTTTTGGCATCCAGGCACGCGGCTATGCGTTGCCGGGACGCAGCGTGCGAGGTTGGCAGGACGAAGTCCGGCGTGCCGTCGATATGGCCCGCTCCAACGGGATCGCGCCTGAGAAGCTTGCCCATTGCGCGGCCCGCTCCACCGCCAGCCTGACCGGATTGCTGCCGGCCGCCGGTGCTGGCGAAACGGCGCAGAGCCTGGACGATGCACTCGCGACCGCATTGCAGGCGTGCATCGTCCAGGTAAACAATAACCGCGCCCTGCTCAAAGCCGGTACGTTGAACAAAGACGTACCCACCGTCGAAAAGGCGCAGCGAACCCTTGCCTCAGGCGAGCATATTGCTTGGCCCGACTGGGCGAAACTTGCCAAACTTGGCGCGACAAAAGCCGACGCAGCGTTGTTCACCGACGTGATCGCGGCAGCGGCGGCCCATCCACGCCATCTGGGTCTCCGAGCCGATATCGACGCCTATATCGGTCTGATCTTCGACTGCGCGATGCGGTGCATGACCGCCTATGCCGACTATAAAAAAGCCCGGGGCCTGCTCGACTTTGTTGACCAGGAAATGCTCGCACTGGAGATCATCCAGTCCCCGGACAATGCGGAGCGACTGCGCGAAATCATCGGTGCCGTGTTTGTCGATGAATTCCAGGATTCAAGCCCGATCCAGATTGCAATCTTTACGGCACTGTCGCAAATCGCCGGCGGCAATTTGTGGGTCGGGGATCCCAAGCAATCGATCTACGGCTTCCGCGATGCCGACCCCGCGCTTACCAATGCTGCCTCGGCGGCGATTACGACAGCGACCGGCGGCAAGACCGACTATCTGCGGCGGTCCTGGCGCACGCGCCCGCAGCTCGCCGATTTCGTCAACGCCGCAATTACCCCCAATATGCTGCGCGCCGGTATGACGATCGATGAAGTCGCCTTTGATGGCTGCGCGCGCTCAGAGCCGGAGGGCATGCCGGCGGCATTGTCATCATGGGCGATGACCGGAAAGAACAAAGGAGAGCGCACCGCGATGCTGGCCGGCCGCATCGCTGGCTTGCTGGCAGAGCCTGACGCATGGCCGGTCAGCAACAAGGACGGAAGCCTGCGAAATGCACGCGGTGGCGATATCGCCATATTGTGCCGCGGCAATGCGCAAGTCACCGAGCTGGCTGCAGCTGTGGCATTCTATGGAATCCGGGTCGCGGTGGAGCGCCCCGGTCTGCTCGATCGGCCCGAGACCGAATTTGTGCTGGCCGCGCTGCGCTGGGTGGCAGATCCCAGCGATACGCTTGCTTTGGCTGAGCTGGCACGCCTCGCGGGCGACGATGACAACTGGCTCGCGGCGGTTTTTGAAGCTGAGGCGGAAGCGATTTTGCGCGGGGGGCTTCCCTTCGCCGCAGCGCTGGTTGCGATCCGCGAACGCGCGGCCCAGCTGACCCCGGCTGAAACCTTCGATGCGATCCTCCACGCCGATACCGTGCTGGAAAGCATCACTCGATGGGGCGACGCGGAACAGCGGTTGCAGAACCTCGAAGCGCTGCGTGATATGATTGCACTATACCAGGATGAACAGCATGCGGAGCGGCAAGCCGCCACGCTTGTCGGCGCTTGCGAGTGGATCGCCGCGCGCAAGGACGCCCGTCAGCCTGAGAGCCGGCACCCCGACGCCGTCAACATCCTCACTTACCATGGTGCCAAGGGCCTGGAGTGGCCGATCGTGGTTCTGACCGAGCTCGACGCCGCGGCCAAGGGATCGCCGTTCGGCCTCAGCGCCGAAGATGAAGCCCCGCCCGTCTGGAATGCGCCCCTTGCCCAGCGCGTGCTGCGCTTCTGGCCCTGGCCTTATGGCGAGCAGCAAAAGGATGTTGGGCTTGACGTGCTTGCGCCAGCATCCGAGCAGGGAATCGCCGCGCTGGCCGAAGAACGACTGGAGCGCAGCCGATTGCTCTATGTCGGCATGACCCGCGCACGCGACCACCTGGGGCTGGCTACCACCGGCGGTGCGCTCGCCTGGCTCAACGAACTCGTCGGCGATGATGGTGCGCCGCTGATCGCCATGACCGGTCCGGATGTGCAGGTCGGGACGGCGAGCTGTCCGCGCCGGGCCGAACCCGAGGCGCTCGCGCTTGCCGACCATGGCGTGGCGTCGGGGCAACTCTATTTGCGGGCGCCCGCAGCGGCCCAGGCGCATCCTCCCTTGCGCGTTCGCCCGAGCGATCAACATTTGGCCGAAGGCACGATTAAGATCGCGGCAACCGAGACGCTCGGCGCGCGCTTCGCGCTAGCCGGCGATCTGGACCTTCAGCGGCTTGGCGAAGCCATTCACCGCTTTCTCGCCGCCGACGATCCCGCAAGCGATATCGGTGCCCGGACAGCGCTCGCCAACGCGGTGCTGGCGCGCTGGGAGGTTCCGCAGGTGCGTGGCGTGGATTTGGTCGAGATCGCAGACAGGCTCGGTGCCTTTCTCACCAAACAATTTAGCGGTGCGCCGACGCACAGCGAGTGGCCGGTCCATGCCCTGCAAGGATTGCAGATCGTCGGCGGCCGGCTCGACCTGCTCGTCGATCTTGGCGATGGCTATGCGATCATCGATCATAAGAGCTTCCCGGGCTCGATCGGATTTGATGAAGACCGGTTGCGTGCCTTTGCAGGCCAAGTCGCGCTCTATGCGCGCGCGCTGGAGCAAGCGACGGGGAAAACCCGTTTCGAATATTGGATACACCAGCCGATTGCTGCGGTGATGACCCAGATCATCCTGCCGCAATGAAACAGGGCCGGGACGATATATCGGCCCGGCCCCATATCGTTGGAATTCGCGCCTGGTCAGGCAGCGTTACGCATCTGCGAAGCTGCACATCCAACGGGACATGCCGGATTGCCATGCAGCGGCATTGCCCCGAAGCTCCATCCTTCCGGGCGCAGCGCATTGAGAAACTGCTGCTGATCTGCAAGCGCGGAGCCCTCCGGTCCGAGTGCCCGTAACCAGCGAACGGTCAACAATAGCCCCGACAGCAAGGAAACAAAGGCTGCCGTCGGAATCGGTCCGGTAGGCGCGGCAGCTACTGGATGCAGACAGCCGGCACAGGCCTGGTCTGCCGCATGCGAAGATACCAGCACCGAAAAACCTTCGGTCGCGCCGACACCCAACCAATGCGGCATTTGCGCCTGTGCGGCCCAACGCGAGGGAATATCATCGACGCCGACCAGAACATGATCCGCCAGCGCCATGCCCGCCAGGTAGCGGACGGGGTCGGGCGACAGAACGATAGTGCCGGTAAGCCGTGCCAAATCAGCGACCTTATATTCGTTCAGGGCGCTGCGGCGCAGAAGCGCATTGCGGTTGAGGTTACTAAGTGCCGATCGGTCGTCGTCGAGTACCGTGCCCTTTCCAATGATCCCAGGAATCCGGCTCAGCGCAAACAAGGCTGCATTGGCGATCGCCCCACCGCTGATGATGTCGAAGTCCGGCAAGGCTGCGGCTTTCGGCGTACTGTCTGGTGCAAGCACGAAGGAGACAGTGCCAACCGGCGCATGCAGATCCTCAAAATAGGCAGGAAGTGCAGCATGGGGGGCCAGCTTGCGCATCGCGATCCGAAAGGCTTCCGAGGCAACCAGGACGCCCGCTGCCACCGCGCCAAGCGGCCATGCCCCACCTGACCAACCACCGGGCTGTTCGCCGAGCGACGCCGCCCAATCGGTCGCATTGATCGCAAGCGTCCGATCCATGTAGGGTAAGGGCTTCACCTGCCCGAATGTCACAGCAAGATCGGCGGTGAGCGGCGTACCGATCCGGATCGACCGTCCGGGCAGTAGATCATCGCCAGCATCGGCAAGGGCCCCCAGAAGCGGGCCTGGGTTCAACGACCGCTGCGCCCCAAGCATCGCCACTTCTTCAGCCGCAATCCAGACCTCATGCCCGGAGCGCGCCATGGTCAGCGCCGCGGTGACGAGGGCGGTTTGCCCGGAATGGGTGGCGAGCGCATCCGCGCCGGCATGGAGTAAGACACGCACCGAAGTCAGGGCATCGAGAAGCTGGGCGTCCTCGACGCCAGGATCTAGGTCGCTGCGCATCAGCAAAAGGGTGCGGGACAAAGCGTCAGACAAGGACATCAGGCTATCTCCAGATGATCAGAGATCGGAACTTCGCGCCAGCGTTGGTCTTCGTCGAAGCGGGCTAGAAACGCCTTTTCGAGACCGACCGGGCCAAGCGCGAAACGAGGAATGACGAGGCTGAGAAAGCCGGGTGTTGCCAGGATCGGGAAAGCATCGTCCGTAGCGGAGTGGTAGGCAGCACCGGGATGGGTATGGATCTGAACCCTGACCCCCTCTCCCGCTTCGGCCAGCGATGACCAGAACGCGGTCAGCCAGGCTTCGTCGAGGCGAAACCCGACTGCGCTCGCGCTATGGCGGGGATGCGCCACCCGGGTGATACACTCTGGGTCGGACCAAGGCCCGACCCAGAGTGCCTGGCATTCCCTTCGACCATCCCCGCAGGTCCGGAGATGATCGAAGGTTTCAGCGAGCAATTGCCCGCTCAGCCGGACCGGCACCTTAACCACCCTGCACTGCGCGGGGGCGGAGCTGGAGGTGCGCGCCCGGCTGGACGCCTTCCTGCGCGACCGTGTGCCCGGGTTCCAGGATCCGACCGGAGCCCGGATCGACCAGTACAAGACCACCGCCGGGATTGCCGAACAAAGGACGGGCCGCCTCGATCACCGCGGCAATCGTCTCTTGCGGCCTGACCCGGAGCGGGCGAACAACCCCGTTATAGTTGATTAGCACTTCAAACCCCTGGGGAACCGGTACGGGTCCGGCGATGAAGCGCTCGACGCCGGGTGCGGAGAGGTCGATGATATCCTCGCGCGCGACCGGAACATCAGTGCCGCCAAGCACATCGATATAGAGTATCTCGCCGGGATCGAGCTCGGCCAGCGCATAAAGCTCCTCGCCGCGGATATCTTTGCGCCCCCACAGCATGTCCTGCCCCTGCAGGAAGCCGCGAAACAGCGTGTCGGTCATGAAGGCGATGACGCGTTCGGCGCCATGCCCGCGCAGATCATAGGCTTCGCCGAGCCGGACATCCTCCATTGCACCGGTGGGAAGCAAGGCAATCAGCGCCCAATTCTCAACCGCGCGAATGCCGGCGATCTCAAGGATCTGGCGACCAACCGGTACCGGATCGGGCAATACCAGCGGACGAAAGTTCAGCCCATTCTCGCCGAACAGCAAGCGATAAGCCTCGCTGCGGCTGATTTCGATTCCATCATCGGGGCCGAGCTGGGCGGCGCCGTTCGTCTGTTCGTAGTCCATCTGCGCTGACGTGCTCCCCTGAAATGTGACCGCGAATGGGTAGAGTCCGACGCGAAGGAGTCGGACGGAAT
>NZ_JARESE010000008.1 GCF_029076845.1 Novosphingobium album (ex Liu et al. 2023) | reverse complement strand
CCCCATGAATCACGCATCTTGCGTCATGGGAATCCCAAAAATTACACTTCTGCCAAAGTAGTGCTAGGCGGCGTGGACAAATTTGAGCCAGTATCTGGCGGTGGCGATATGGACCATACCGAGGAAGCTGCTGGCAAGTTGGTCGTAGCGCGTGGCGATGGCGCGGTTGATCTTGAGATGGCCGAACATGCGCTCGATGCGGTTGCGCTGCTTGTAGAGCGCCCGGTCGTGTTCGATCTTTACACGGCGGTTTGATTTGCCGGGGATGACGGCCTCGATTTTTCGCTCGGCGAGGTCGGCACGGATGGCATCGGCATCGTAGCCCTTGTCGGCAAGCAGGGCGTCCGGCTTGCGCTCTGGCAGGCTTATGAGCGCGTCATATGCCTTGCAGTCTGCCGCTTCCCCGACCGTCAGGTGGAAGGCGAGCGGTCGTCCGAGGGCATCGGCCAGGCAGTGAAGCTTACTGGTGAACCCGCCCCGCGAGCGGCCAAGAGCGCGTCGATGAGTCCCCCTTTTCCGCCCGCTGCCGAGACGTGGGCGCGGACTGTGGTACTGTCGATGCTGTAGTGGCCGCTGTCCGCCATGATCTCAGCAAGCGTTACCGCGACGGTCTCCCAGACCCCGGCTTCACTCCATCGTCGGAACCGCCGATAGATAGTGTTCCAGCTACCATATTTAGGCGGCACGTCTCGCCACGGAGCGCCACACCGGAGCCGCCAGAGGATGCCATTGATGATCGAACGGTTCTGCTCGGGCCGTCTGCCTCGACCACGGTTCTCAGGCTCGATGGGCAATAAATCCTTCAGAACGCGCCATTCGGCTTCGGTCAGATCGCCCCTGCTCAAGCCTGCCTCCAAAAAGCAGCCTTGAATCAACCGGCACGACCTGCGTCAATCCTCCAGACTTCATCATAGGCACGTTGACCGATAAAGTGCCCAACGAACGAGAGGGCAACCGATGTATCGCATCACCTTGGAATGCTACGATGTTTCCCCAGCAGAGGGTAAGGAAGCAGCGCGCGACATCACAGAGGCGTTCCGATTACATTATCCGGATGAAAACAACGCCATATGCACCTTCCTCGATGGCAAGCTGAGGCTTGTCGCCGAAAACGACCATGACCCGGACGGGCTAAATCTCATGGACGAATTTTCAGACAACATCACGGCCTATGTCGGTGCGTTCGACGGCGACCTCAAACTGGTCAGCGTCGAAACGCTCGACTGAATTTGTCCACGCCGCCTAGCCTCCGGCCGCGATCACGCCGATGCGATCGAAGTGCAGATAGCTGAGCGCCTGGCGCTGGATGCGCCATTTGCCGTCCGGGCATTTGACGTAGTGCTCACGGTAATGGCCATAGCCGGTGTGGCCGGTATCGCCCATTTGGGCAACGCGGTCCTCGGCCCAGTCGACCCGGTCCTGCATGGCCCAGATCACGTCGGCGCTCTGCCCGTCGGGAGCGAAGGTGATTTCGGGATTGTGCACATGGTGCGCGGTCCGCGCCCGTTCCACCGATCCCCGGACCATCCGCAGCGCTTCGTCACGCCCGTGAGCGATGTTGCCGCCGGCCGGGCGGGTATCGAGCACCAAGTCTTCGGTAAAGCAGTCGGCATAGCCGTCCCAGTCCTTGGTATCGAGGCAGCGGCAATAGCGCGCCTTGGTCTCGCAGATGGAAACCCAGTCGGCGAATTGGGCGGTCATGTCAGGCTCTCCCTTGTGGTCTGTTCAGCCATGTCGTTCGCTTGCCCCGCCGCGCGCCGCAACAGCACGGCGAAAAGCAGGATCAGCGCCAGCGGCATGATCGGGATCGCGGCGTTCATCGCAAGCGGCCTGGCGAACGCCGGGGCGATGAACGCAAGCGCGAGCGCGGCCTTCTCCCATGGCCGGAAACCCTGTCCGGCCAGCCAGATCAGCGGGAAGGCCAGCAGCACCATGTCGTAATCGAGCACAAACGGCGTCACCAGCGGCGCCCCCGCCAGCATCGCGGCGGCGAGCGCCGGGCCATAGGCGCGCCGCCAGCTGGCCAGCGCGATCGCGCCGGCCACGCCCAGGCTGACGAGCGCTTGCAGCGCATAGGCCAGGCCCGCCGGCGCGCCGAGCAGCATGGCGGCGGCGAACGGGCTGGTCATCTTGGCATAGCCGACGGCGCCCTGGTTCATCGCGCGCTGCGCCTCGCCACTGATCGCGGCCCATTCCGCCCAGTGCCCGGCCCCGAAAGCCAGCGTGGCGATCGCGGCCAGCAGCAGCGCGCTGGCTGCGGCCGCGCCGATCACGCGCCATTCCCCGGTCAGCACCAGCACGATCGGCACGAGCAGGCCGAACTGCGGCTTGATCGTGGCCAGGCCCAGCAAGGCGCCGGCGGCCAGCGGCGCGCGGCGCACGAGCAATGCGCCAAGGCCGAGCAGGCCGGCGACGAGGAACGCGGTCTGCCCATGCGTCACGGTGATCAGCACTGGCGGAAAGGCCGCGAACAGCACGGCCGCCGGCACGGATACCGGGATCGGGCCGGGCGTCTCGCGCAGCCAGCGCGTCACCGCGAAGAGATAGAACGCGCCGGTCGCCAACAGCCACAAGCCCAGCGCCGGAAAATAGCCGAGGAACCCCAGCGGGTAGCAGAACGGCAGGAACGAAGGCGGATAGAAGAACGCGGTGAATGCGCTGTCCTGTGTGAAATAGGCCTGCTGCGCGGCGATATGCGCGGCGATATCGTAGACCTCGCCGCCCGCGCGCAGCATCCGCCCGGCGGTCCAGAAGCTGAGGAAATCGGTGCCGAGCAGGAAGCCGTTGCGATCCACGCCGCGATGCGCGGTGGCCAGCAGGAACACCAGCGTCGCCGTGTTGAGCAGCGCCAGCAGCCAGAGGTAGCCGCGCACCCTGCCCGCGTTCAGCCAGCCTGCCTCGCGAAGAAAATCGAGCCCCATGCCCGGCTTGTGCAATGCCCGCCGGGGCTTGTCCACGCCGCCGATGCCCGCTTGCCTCGCTGCGTTGCACAACTTACCGTCAAGCCGACAAGCAACCGACAGGATTCCCGATGCAGCGTTTCGAAGGCACCAGCAGCTATGTCGCCACCGACGATCTGAAAGTCGCGGTCAACGCGGCGGTGACGCTGCGGCGCCCGCTGCTGGTGAAGGGTGAGCCGGGCACCGGCAAGACCGTGCTGGCCGAGGAAATCGCCAAAGCGGCCAACGCGCCGCTGATCACCTGGAACGTCAAGTCCACCACCAAGGCGCATCAGGGGCTCTACGAATACGACGCGGTGGCACGCCTGCGTGACGGCCAGCTTGGCGACGAGCGGGTCCACGACATCCGCAACTACATCCGCAAGGGCAAGCTGTGGGAAGCCTTCACTTCCGAGCGGCTGCCGGTGCTGCTGATCGACGAGATCGACAAGGCCGATATCGAGTTTCCCAATGACCTGCTGACCGAGCTCGATCGCATGGCCTTCGACGTCTACGAGACCGGCGAGCGCATCGCGGCGGTGGATCGCCCGATCGTGGTCATCACCTCGAACAACGAGAAGGAACTGCCGGACGCCTTCCTGCGCCGCTGCTTCTTCCACTACATCAAGTTCCCCGACCGCGAGACGATGCAGGCGATCATCGACGTGCACTTCCCCGGCATCCAGAAGACGCTCGTCACCAAGGCGATGGAGATCTTCTACGAGCTGCGCGATGTGCCCGGCCTGAAGAAGAAGCCTTCGACCAGCGAGCTGCTCGACTGGCTCAAGCTGCTGCTGAACGAGGACATGCCGCTCGACGTGCTGCAGAACCAGGACCCGACCAAGGCGATCCCACCCCTGCACGGCGCGCTGCTAAAGAACGAGCAGGATGTGATGCTGTTCGAACGCCTGGCCTTCATGGCGCGCAGGGGGAACTGACATGCCCGCACCTTATACCGGCCGGTGCGCCTGCGGCGCGGTGACGCTGGAGATCGCCGGGGAACCGCTGGCCACGCGTCAATGCTGGTGCCGGCAGTGCCAGCAGATCGCCGCCGGCGGGCCGACGCACAACGCCACCTTCAAGGCGGACGATGTCGCGGTCACTGGCGCGCTGGCCAGCGCCCATTGGGAGGCGGACAGCGGCAATACGCTGACATTCTCGTTCTGCCCCATCTGCGGCACCCAGATCTACGGGCAAAGCTCGGGCCGGATGCACCTCAAGACCGTGCGCTTCGGCGTGCTGGACGAAGGGCACGGGCTGAAGCCGGAAATGGTGATCTGGACCGACGACGCGCCTGACTGGGCGGTGATCGACCCGGCGCTCGAACGGTTTGCCCGCCAGCCGCCCCCGCCGCCGCCGTCAAGCTGAGCGCCATGTTCTTCAACTTCATCGACGAATTGCGCGCCGCCGGCATTCCCGCCAGCTTCAAGGAGCACCTCGTGCTGCTCGAAGCGCTGGACAAGGACGTGATCGAGCAAACGCCCGAGGCGTTCTATTACCTTTCGCGCGCCACCTTCGTGAAGGACGAAGGGCTGCTCGATCGCTTCGACCAGGTGTTCCAGAAGGTCTTCAAGGGCATCGTCGGCGATTATGGCCAGGCGCCGGTCGCAATCCCCGAGGAGTGGCTGAAGAAGCTGGCCGAGCGCTATTTCTCCGATGAGGAGATGGAACAGATCAAGGCGCTGGGATCGTGGGACGAGATCATGGAGACGCTCAAGAAGCGTCTGGAAGAGCAGGAAAAGCGCCACCAAGGCGGCAACAAGTGGATCGGCACCAACGGCACCTCCCCGTTCGGCCATTCGGGCTATAACCCCGAAGGCGTGCGGATCGGCGGCGAGGGCAAGCACGGGCGGGCGATCAAGGTCTGGGAAAAGCGCGATTTCGCCAATCTCGACAACACGCGCGAACTGGGTACGCGCAACATCAAGGTGGCGCTGCGCCGCCTGCGCCGCTTCGCGCGCGAAGGCGCGGCCGAGGAGCTGGACCTCGAAGCGACGATCGCAGGCACCGCCAAGCAGGGCTGGCTCGACCTCAAGATGCGGCCCGAGCGGCACAACGCCGTGAAAGTGCTGCTGTTCCTTGATGTCGGCGGGTCGATGGACCCATTCATCAAGCTGGTCGAGGAACTGTTCAGCGCCGCCACCGCCGAGTTCAAGAACCTGGAATTCTTCTATTTCCACAATTGCCTGTACGAAGGCGTGTGGCAGGACAATCGCCGCCGCTGGTCGCAGCGCACGAAAACCTGGGATCTGCTCCACAAGTACGGGCATGACTACAAGGTGGTCTTCGTCGGCGACGCGGCGATGAGCCCTTACGAGATCAGCCACCCCGGTGGCTCCGTCGAGCACATGAATGACGAGGCTGGGGCCGTCTGGCTGAAGCGCGTGCGCGATACCTATCCCGCCACCGTCTGGCTCAATCCCACGCCGGAACGGCAGTGGGACTATTCCAGCTCGACCCGGATGATCCGCGATCTGATGCACGGGGCGATGTATCCGCTGACGCTGGAAGGGCTGGAGGATGCCATGCGCGAACTGACGCGCAAGAAAGGGTAGGTTTTCCAGCCCGGCCCCCGCGCGCTGGGATTGAACCGGGCCGTAGCCTCCCCAATATCACGCGCGCATGAACCAGACAGCCCCTGCCCTGTTCGTCGGCCATGGCTCGCCGATGACCCTCATCACCGAAAACCCCGAACGCCGGACGATGGAGCGGCTCGGCGGGCTGATGGCGCGTCCCGAGGCGATCCTGTGCATCACCGCGCATTGGGAAACCTCTGGCCACACGCACCTGACCGATGGCCCCGCGCCGCGCACGATCCACGATTTCCGGGGTTTCCCGCAAGCGCTTTACGACATGCGCTATCCCGCCCCCGGCTCGGCAGAGCTGGCCGCGAAAGTCACCGCCGCGCTCGGCGCGGACCGGGTGTCGCTCGACACGCAGTGGGGTTTCGACCACGGCGTCTGGGGCGTGCTCCTGCCGATGTTCCCCGGGGCCGATATCCCGGTCGTGGCGATGAGCCTTGATCGCTCGCTCGATCCCACCGCGCATCTCGCGCTGGGCAAGGCACTGGCGCCGCTGCGGCGCGAAGGCGTGATGATCGTGGGCAGCGGCAACATCGTCCACAACCTGGCCTTGTGGCGCGCCTCGGTGGGCACCCGGCCGGACTGGGCGATCGAATTCCAGGACCGGATCAACCGCGCGATGGCGGACGGCGATCCGGCCGCGCTCACCCGGTTCGCCCCATCCGACAAGGCCGCCGCCGCCGCGATCAACAGCGCGGAACATTTCCTGCCGCTGCTTTACGTCGCGGGCGCGCGGCTGGAAGAGGATGCACTCGGCGTGTTCAACGACACGATCGACGGCTCGCTCTCGATGACGTCCTATTTTCTGGGCGATGCCGCCACGCGCGATCGCCTCACCCAGTAAAGCGGGCGCTCAGTAAAGCAGCAGCGGCGCTACCGTTTCGCGCCAGGCCGCTTCATCGCGCGCCGCCAGCGCCTCCAGGTCGCCCGGCGCGGCGCCGGCATCGTCCACCCATTCGCGCAAGGCCGGCCCGCCGTTGATCACGTCGATCGCCAGCCGGTCGAACTCGTACTCATAGGGAAAGTCGCGCCAGATCGGATAGTCGGGCCACAGCCGCCGGATCGCCTTGAAGGCCAGCGCCTGCAACCGCCAGGGACGGAACGCGTGGTGATCGTAGAACCGGCCTTCGGCATGGATCATCAGCGCGTTGCACAAATGCTGGGCGTGCTTGTGAAAGGTCGGCTCGAACCAGCATTCGCGCAAGCCGCAGCCCGCCAGCCAGTCGGGCGCGAAGCGCTCCATCTCCGCCAGCACCGCCTTTGCGTCGATATCGGGCGCGCCGAACAGCACTTCCAGCGGCCGGGTGGTGCCGCGCCCTTCGGACAGCGTCGTCCCCTCGATCATCACCGTGCCGGCATAAGCGCGTACCATGTTGAGATTGGCGGCATTGGGGCTGGGGTTCACCCAGATGCGATCCTGCGGCCAGCCGAAGCCCGGCGCGGCATCGGGCTGCCAGCCGGCCATCGCGATCACCCGGTAATCGACATCGAGCCCGAAGTGATCGACGAACCAGCGCCCCATCTCGCCCAGCGTCAGCCCGTGCCGCATCGGCATCGGCCCGGCGCCGACGAAGCTTTCCTGGCCCGGCAGCAGCGTGGTGCCTTCGATCGGGCGGCCCGCGGGGTTGGGCCGGTCCAGCACCCACACGCTCTTGCCGCCCGCCGCCGCCGCTTCCAGCAGGTAGAGCAGCGTGGTGACGAAGGTATAGATGCGGCAGCCCAGATCCTGCAGGTCGAACAGGAAGACGTCGGCCTCGGCCATCATCCGCGCGCTGGGGCGGCGCACCTGGCCATAGAGGCTGAACACCGGGATGCCATAGGCCGGATCGGTCTCGTCCCCGGTTTCGACCATGTTGTCCTGCTTGTCGCCCTTCAGCCCGTGCTGCGGGCCGAACGCGGCGGTCAGGCGGATATCCGGGCACGCCGCCAGCGCATCGAGCGAATGGACCAGGCTTTCCGTCACCGAGGCGGGATGCGCGACGAGGGCGACTCGCTTGCCGGCCAGCGGCTTGCGCAAGTCAGGGTCCGCCAGCAGGCGGTCGATGCCGAATTTGGTGGCCGATGTCATGGCGCTTCCGGTGCCGGAACGTCGATGACGAAGCAAGCCGGATCGTGGAAATCGGGCCGATCCCCCTGGTGCGCCAGCGCCCAGTACGACTTGATCCCGCCCTCCTCTTCCAGCACCGCGCTCATCGCCGCGTGCCACGGGCGCGGTGGCAGGGCGGACAGCGGCACCGCCGCGTCGAAGATCGCCATGGCCTGGCCGACGCGAAACGAGCAGGTCGGCTCGATCGGCATGGGCCGCTCGGCCATGCCCGCGCGATAGCCGGTGAAATCATAGGCATTCCACCGTTCCGACGGCGACAGGTTCAACTCGAGATAGGCGCTTTCGTCCGGCGCTCGCAGGAACAGTTCGAAACAGGTGGTCTGCCACAGGCCGTCCGCGCGGCCCTTGCCGGCGAAGGGCGGGACGACCAGCGCGGCAGGCCCGTCGATCCGCCAGCGCAGGCGCAGCCAGGCGCCGTCCGAAGTGATCCGGCCCGAAACCGACTGCACCGCCAGCGGCGGCGATTGAAGGTGCGGTATCAGCGTGTGCGTTTGCAAGCGCGCTTCTCCATGCTAGGCGCGCCCGCGCCATGACTTACACTTCCTCCCTGCTCCGCCTGCTCGACGAACGCGGCTACATCCACCAGATCACCGATGCCCAAGGCATCGATGCGCTTGCGGCGAAGCAGGTCGTACCCGGCTATATCGGCTTCGACGCGACGGCGCCATCGCTCCACGTCGGCAGCCTCGTGCAGATCATGATGCTGCGCCGGCTGCAGCAGACCGGGCACAAGCCGATCGTGGTGATGGGCGGCGGCACCACCAAGATCGGCGATCCTTCGGGCAAGGACGAAAGCCGCAAGATGCTGACGCCCGAGGCGATCGGCGCCAACATCGCCTCGATCCGCACGGTGTTCGAACGGCTGCTGACGTTCGGCGACGGGCCGACCGACGCGGTGATGGTCGATAACGACGAATGGCTGAGCCAGCTTGGCTATATCGAACTGCTGCGCACCGTCGGCCCGCACTTCACCATCAACCGGATGCTGACGTTCGATTCGGTCAAGCTGCGGCTGGAGCGCGAGCAGCCGCTGACCTTCCTCGAATTCAACTACATGATCCTGCAGGCCTACGATTTCCGCGAGCTGTCGCGGCGGCAGGGCTGCCGCCTGCAGATGGGCGGATCGGACCAGTGGGGCAATATCGTCAACGGGATCGAGTTGACGCGCCGGATGGACGGGACCGAACTGTTCGGCCTGACCACGCCGCTGCTCACCACGGCGGACGGCGCCAAGATGGGCAAGACCGCCGCCGGCGCCGTCTGGCTCAACGAAGACCAGCTTCCTGCCTACGACTTCTGGCAATACTGGCGCAATTGCGATGACCGCGACGTCGGCCGGTTCCTGCGCCTGTTCACCGACCTTCCGCTCGAAGAGATCGCCCGGCTCGAAGCGCTGGAAGGCGCCGGCATCAACGACGCCAAGGTGGTCCTCGCCAACGAGGTGACGAAGCTGTGCCGGGGCGAGGAGGCGGCCCGGACGGCAGCCGAAACCGCGCTCACCACGTTCGCGGGCGGCGGGCTCGGACAGGACCTGCCCACGCTGGAAGTGCCGGCGGAAGGCATCCGGCTGGCCGCCGCCTGCACCGCCGTCGGCTTCACCGCTTCGAACGGCGAGGCCAAGCGCAAGATCGGCGAAGGCGCGGTGCGCATCGATGACGAGCCCGTCACCGATCCCGCCTTCCTCATCACTGTCGATGGCGGCGCCACGCGCAAGCTCAGCCTGGGCCGCAAGAAGCACGCGGTTCTCCTGTCCGGCTGACCAGGCGCCCGCGAGACGCGCCTTTGGGCGCATGGCGGCACCGGCCCGAAACCACCGGCCCAAAAACGCCGGAACCGGCAAGCCCGGCAAGCGCTGGCCGGCAAGACCGTGCCGGGTTTACCGTTTCTTTGCCAATTGCGTGCATTGTGATCCTCTCGATAATTGCAGGAGCATGGAGCCGATCATGGTGGCAGGCGCACAGCTTACCGTAACCGACAAGCGCCGCGCCGCGCGGCACCCGGTCGATTACAAGGTGATCGCCGAGCACCGCCAGCTTGGCGACGTGCACTTGCGCATCGTCAACCTTTCGGCCCAGGGCTTCATGGCCAAGGGCACGCCCGAGCTGGAGCGTGGCGAACGCCTGACGATCCGCTTTCCGGTGATCGGCCGGATCGAGGCGCACCTGATCTGGGCCTATGAGGATCGCGCCGGCTTCCAGTTCGAACGGATCATCCGGCTCGACGAATTCCTCAAGCTGGTCGATACGCTGCAACCCAATCCCCGGCTGCGCCCCCGCCGCTGAACGCGCGCCTCCGCTTCGCCGGCAATTTCCGTCTGGCGCCGGCTCGCATCATTTTATCGTCGGCGTACGATTGCATATTGTTATAGTATATCATCACTATTACCGTGGTGCGATGCACAACGCCCGATTCCGCACCGCAGCACTGCTTATCGGCAGCGCCCTAGTCGCCACGCTCGCCACCACCGCCTTCCTTCCCGCCAGCGCGCTCGCGGCCCAGGCCGATCCCCCCGCCGCGGATGCCGATCATCCTGAAGACAGCGGCACCGCCATCGTCGTGGTCGGCCGCCTGATCTCGGGCAACAGCGATCCCATCTCGGCCCCCGTCGTGCTGCAAGGCGATACCCTGACGCGCCAGCTCAAGCCGCAGATCGGTGAGATGCTGGCCAGCTTGCCCGGCGTTTCGTCCAGCGGCTTCGCGCCGGGCGTGTCGCGCCCGGTGCTGCGCGGGTTCGATGGGCCGCGCGTGCAAGTGCTGCTGGACGGGATCGGCTCGCTCGATGCCTCATCGGTCTCGGCCGACCATGCCGTCTCGCTCGATACGTTGAATGTGGAGCGGGTCGAAGTCCTGCACGGGCCGCGCGTGCTGCTCTATGCCGGCGATCCTTCGGGCGGCGTGGTCAACGGGATCGACAAGCGCATTCCGCGCGCGGTGCCCGACCAGCCCTTCACGCTCGACGCGCTCGGCTCCTATGGCACGGCGGCCGATGCGGTGTTCGGCGGGGCGGCGGCCGATATCCGCCTGGCCCCGCGCCTCGTCGCCCATTTCGATGGATCGTACAACCACAGCGAGAACCAGCGCGTGGGCGGCTATGTGCTGTCCCCCCAGTTGCGCGCCGCCACTTTGGGCGAAGCGGATGCCCTGCGCGGCGAAGGCGATGCCGATAGCGCGGATTCGCTGGTCATGCAGGCCAACCGGCGCGGCTCGATCGCCAACAGCGGCGCCGAAGGCTGGACGCTGGGCGGCGGCCTGGCTTTCATCGACGCAGGCGGCGACATCGGCGTCTCGGTGCAGCGGCTCGCCAATGACTATGGCATTCCGCCGCGCCCCGAGGCCGAGCCGGAAAGCGTCGCCATCTCGCTGCGCCAGACCCGCATCGACATGCGCGCCGGGCTCAATCTCGATGGCGTGTTCAAGCGGCTCGAGTTCCGGGGCGCTTATGGCGACTACCGGCACGCCGAGATCGAGGACGGGGCGACCGGCACCGTGTTCAGCAGCAATGCGATCGAGGCGCGGCTGGAGGCCGTGCAGCAGCGGCACGGCGCGTGGAGCGGCACCAGCGGCCTGCAATACGGCACCTCGCGGCTCGACGTCGCGGGCGGCGAAGACCTGCTGCCCGACAACCAGACCGACCGTTTCGCCGCCTTCACGCTCCAGCGGCTGGAAGTCGGCCCGCTCGACGTCGAAGGCGCGCTGCGCTTCGAACGCACGGCGGTGCGCGACTTGCCCGACCGGCGCAAGCGCGCCTTCTCGCAATGGTCGGGCGTGGCCGGGCTGGCCTGGCATCCGGCCGACGCGCTGACTGTCAGCCTCTCGGCCTCGCATGGCGAGCGCGCGCCTTCGGCCGAGGAACTGTTCATCGACGGGCTGCACGATGCCACCCAGTCCTATGAACGCGGCGATCCCGGCTTCTCGATCGAGCGCAGCAACGGCATCGAGGCGGGCCTGCGCTATAATTCGGGCGGCGTGGTCGCCTCGCTCACCGCCTTCGGCACCAATTTCAAGGACTTCATCACCGCGGTTCCCACGGATGAGGTGGTCGAGGGCTTTCCCGTCTACCAATATACCCAGGCAGCCGCCCGCTTCCGCGGTATCGAGGCCGAAGGCGCGGTCACGCTGGCAAGCTGGGGAGAAAGCGCGGTCAAGATCGACGGCGGTGCGGACTATACCCGCGCCCGGCTGGTCGGGCTGGGCCCCGTGCCCCGGATTCCGCCGCTGCGCGTGCGCGGCGGGCTGGAATACAGTGCCCCGGCGCTGACCCTGCGCGGCGAGGTGGAATACAACGCCAGACAAGGCCGCGTGAGCGAAAACGAGAACCCGACCGCGGCCTTCACCCTCGTCAACGCAAGCGTAAGCTGGCGGCCACTGGGCGAGGACGGCCCGCTCAGCCTGATCCTGTCGGGCGACAACCTGCTCGACGTCATCGGCCGGCGGGCGGCTTCGGAAACGCGCGACTTCGTTCCCATCGCCGGGCGCGATGTGAAGCTGACGGCGCGCGTCACCATCTGACGCGCGGGCGCCCGGCACGCCACGCAACGCCTTGGCAAGCGCCCGCGCCGCTGCCATGGCCCGGGCGTGACCGAACCGACATCCCCGCTGCGCATTGCCGACTATCGCAAGTTCTGGCTCGCCCGCTTCACATCGGTGATCGCCACGACCGGCATGGTCGTGATCATCGGCTATCAGCTCTACGACGTCGCGCGCGACGAATACGGCATGAGCATCGCGCAGGCATCGCTGCAGCTCGGCCTGCTGGGGCTGGCGCAGTTCCTGCCGCTGATGCTGCTGACGCCGGTGGCCGGCGTGGTCGCCGATCGGTTTGATCGCCGCACCGTCGCGGGGCTGGCGATGTGCCTGGATCTGCTGATCGCGCTGGGCCTGGGCACGGCCACGGCGCTACAGTTCCGCAGCCTGCCGCTGCTGTTCGGCTTTGCCGCGCTGCATGGCACGGTGCGGGTCTTCGTCAATCCGGCGATGAGCGCGATCGCGCCGAACATCGTGCCGTCGTCGCTGATCCCGCGCGCGGTGGCGCTCAATTCCATTGCCTGGCAGGCTGGCAGCGTGGCCGGGCCCGCCGCCTTCGGCTTCCTCTTCGCCAGCCATCCGGCCATCCCCTACTGGACGGCGGCGGCCCTGATGGTGATCGCCGCGTTCAGCGTCTTCGCCATCCGCAGCCTGCGCCCTCCTCCGATGGACGCGCGGCGCCCCCACCCCGTGCGCCAGATCGTCGATGGCTTCCACTTCATCTGGAACGAGCGCTTCCTGCTGGGCTGCGTGACGCTTGATCTCTTCGCCGTGCTGCTGGGCGGCGCGACCGCGCTGATGCCCGTGTTCGCGCGCGATATCCTGCAAGTCGGCCCCGAGGGGCTGGGCCAGATGCGCGCCGCCCCCGCCGTGGGCGCGGCGCTTGTCGCGCTGGTCCTCTCGTTCCGGCCGCTCGAACGCAATGTCGGCGTGAAGATGCTGCTGGCGGTCGCGGCCTATGGCGCGATGACGCTGGCTTTCGGCGTTTCGCGCAGCTTCCCGCTCTCGCTGGGCTTCCTGGCATTGCTGGGCGCGGCCGACATGGTCTCGGTCTTCATCCGCAGCTCGCTGATCCAGCTCAACACGCCCGATGACATGCGCGGGCGGGTCTCGGCGATTTCGGGTCTGGCCGTATCGGCTTCCAACGAGCTGGGCGAGATGCAGTCGGGCCTGGCCGCCGCGCTGCTGGGCGCAACGGGAGCGGTTGTCTTCGGCGGGGTGGGTGCGATAATCATCACTGGCTTGTGGGCATACCTCTTTCCCGAGATTCGCCACGCACGAACCTTCGCCCCGCAATATCGCCAGAGGGAGTCCGACACATGAAAGCCGCCAGCATTCTCGCCACTATCGGCAATACGCCGCATATCCGTCTGTCGCGCCTGTTCCCCGACCACGAAGTCTGGGTGAAGTGCGAAAGGGCCAATCCCGGCGGCTCGATCAAGGATCGTATCGGCCTGGCCATGATCGAGGCGGCCGAGGCCGACGGCAGCCTGCAGCCGGGCGGCACGATCATCGAGCCGACATCGGGCAACACCGGTATCGGCCTCGCCATGGTCGCGGCGGTCAAGGGCTACAAGCTGGTGCTGGTCATGCCCGAATCGATGTCCATCGAGCGGCGCCGGCTGATGCTTGCCTATGGCGCCTCGTTCGATCTGACGCCGCGCGAAAAGGGAATGAAAGGCGCGATCGAGCGCGCGAAGGAGCTGATCGAGCAGACCCCCGGCGCCTGGATGCCGCAGCAGTTCGACAACCCAGCGAACATCGACGCGCACTTGCGCACCACCGCCCTGGAGATCCTGACCGATTTCGCCGATACCCCCATCGACGTGCTGATCACCGGCGTCGGCACCGGCGGGCACCTCACCGGCTGCGCGGAAAAGCTCAAGCAGACCTGGCCTGACCTGAAGGCCTACGCGGTCGAGCCGACGCTTTCGCCGGTCATTTCCGGCGGCCAGCCCGGTCCGCACCCGATCCAGGGCATCGGCGCCGGCTTCATCCCGGCCAACCTGCACACCCAGTCGATCGACGGCGCGATCCAGGTCGAGCCCGAAGCCGCCAAGGACATGGCCCGGCGCTGCGCGCGCGAGGAAGGCATGTTGGTGGGCATCAGCTCGGGCGCGACCCTGGCGGCCATCGCCAGGAAGCTGCCCGACCTGCCCGCCGGCAGCCGCGTGCTGGGCTTCAACTACGACACCGGCGAGCGTTACCTCTCGGTGCCCGACTTCCTGCCTGAATGACCGGGCTGGAGCCGGTTGCCTATAGCCACGGCGCGACGGCGCTGACCGGACGGCTCGCGCAGCCGGCCGGGGCGCCGCGCGCCGCGATCGTGCTGTTCCCGACCATCGCCAATGCCAATGCGCCGATGGAACGGCGCGCGCGCCTGCTGGCCGAGGCCGGCTATCTGGCGATGATCGCGGATTTCTATGGCGAGACGCCCGGCGATCCGGCGGCCGTCCGCGCGCTGGCCGATGCGTTGCGCGCCGATACCGCGCATTACCGCGCCCGGCTGGCGACGGCGGTGGCGGCCTTGCGCGCCCATCCGGCGGCGGCGGGGCTGCCGCTGGCGGCGATCGGCTATTGCATGGGCGGGCAGGCCGCGCTCGAAGCCGCGCGCGACGGGCAGGACCTGATTGCGGCGATCAGCTTCCACGGCATTCTCGAAACCGGCCAGGCGGCCGTGCCCGGCGCGATCCGGGCACGGCTGCTGGTGTGCCATGGCGATGCCGATCCGCTGGTGCCGCGCGGCCAGGTGATCGCCTTCTGGGAAGAGATGGACCGGGCCGGGGCGCAGTGGCATTTCCACGCCTATAGCGGCGTGAAGCACGGCTTCACCGATCCGGGCAGCGACGCGCGCGGGATCGCGGCGATCGCTTACGATGCCAGTGCGGACCGGCAAAGCTGGTCGGCCATGCTGGGCCTGCTGGACGAAATCCTGGGCTGATCCCGCACCCTGGCCGCCAGCATGGGAAAGGGGGGCGCCGTCACGCCCCCCGATCGCTCATTGCGGCAAGGCCGCGTCGGGCTTTCCGTCGCCATTGGTGTCGACCGCGTCGGGCGTGCCATCACCATTGGTGTCCCAGGCATCGGCCGCGCCATTGGCGTCACGATCCCACGCATCCATCTTGCCATCGCCATTGGTATCGAGCGTGGCGGGCGGCGTTGCCGCGTTCTCGGCCGGCGCGGCTTCGGGTTCGGCGGGCTGCGCATCCTGCGCGTAAGCGACGCCAAGCGTCAGCGGCGCGATCAGCGCAAAAGCCGCGCCACGGGTAAGGGTCTTGCGAATGGACATCGGTTTTCTCCTGTTCAGACCACCCCTGCCGAACCGGATATTGGTATGCCCTTACCGCCCAACCAGCCAAATGCGGCGGTGCGCCCGGTGTCACCGACAAGGCGAAACCGCCCTTCGGCTCGTCGCCGAGGGCCGTCGTTTCACGGCTTCAGCCCGCGATGAAGGCTTGCGCCGGCAAGGCCATGGTCGAATCCGCGCCGGCCTCGATCTTGCGGCGCAGCGCCCCGGCGTCGGGCGTGAAGCGATCGGCGAAATAGCGCGCCGTGACCAGCTTGGCATCGAGAAAGGCCCGATCCGCCGTCGCCACGCCCGGCCCCGTCGCCGCCCGCGCCATGCGCAGCCACATCAGGCCCAGCGCGACGATGCCCATCAGGTGCATATAGGCATAGGCGCCCGCCCCGGCGTTGTCGGGCCTGGCCAGCGCGTTCTGCATGAACCACAGCGTGGCCGCCTTCAGCTCGCCATTGGCCTTGCCCACGCGCGTGGCGATCGCGGCCAGCGCCGCATCGTCGGCGGGGTCCGGCCGGCAGGCATCGTCCACCACGGCGAAGAAGGCCTGGATCGCCCGGCCTCCATCGCGCGCGAGCTTGCGGCCGACAAGGTCCATCCCCTGCACCCCGTTCGCGCCTTCATAGATCATCGCGATCCGCGCATCGCGCACGAACTGCTCCATGCCGTTCTCGACGATATAGCCATGCCCGCCCCAGACCTGCTGCATCGCGGTCGCCGTGGCATAGCCCATGTCGGTGCCATAGCCCTTGATGACCGGCGTGAGCAGCCCGACGAGATCATCCGCCCGCTGGCGCTCCTCGGCGCTGGCCGCCTGTTCCGACAAGTCGACCAGCAGGCCGCACCACAGCGCCAGCGCGCGCATCCCTTCGGTGAAGGCCCTGGCATCCATCAGCATCCGCCGCACATCGGGATGGACCACGAGCGGGTCCGCCGGCGCGCCCGGTTCGGCCGGCCCGCCCAGCGCCCGGCCCTGCCGCCGTTCGAGCGCATAGGCCGCGCCGTTCTGATAGGCCGCCTCGGCCTGCGCCAGCCCCTGGATGCCCACGCCCAGCCGCGCCGCGTTCATCATGATGAACATCGCGGCCAGGCCCTTGTTCTCCTCGCCCACCAGCCAGCCGGTGGCGCCGTCATAGTTCATCACGCAAGTGGCGTTGGCGTGGATGCCCATCTTGCGCTCGATCGCGCCGCACGACAGCGCGTTGCGCGCGCCCAGGCTGCCATCGGCATTCACCAGCACCTTGGGCACGACGAACAGCGAGATGCCCCTGGTCCCTTCCGGTGCATCGGGCGTGCGCGCAAGGACGAGGTGGATGATGTTCGCGGCCAGATCGTGCTCGCCGGCGGAAATGAAGATCTTGGTGCCGGTGATCGCATAGGAGCCGTCGGCGCGTGGCTCGGCCCGCGTGCGGACAAGGCCCAGGTCGGTGCCGCACTGGGGCTCGGTCAGGTTCATCGTGCCGAGCCATTCGTTGGCCACCATCTTCGGCAAGTAGCGCTGCTGCAACTCCTCCGATCCCCTGGCCAGCAGCGCGCCCACCGCGCCGTTGGTCAGCCCCGGATACATCGCGAATGCCATGTTGGCCGAAGACATGAACTCTTCCACCGCGAAGCCGATGACATGGGGCATCCCCTGCCCGCCGAAGGCTTCGGGCGCGGAAAGCGTGCCCCAGCCCGATTCGCGAAAAGCGGCCAGCGCCTCGCGAAAGCCTTGCGGCGTCGTCACCGAGCCATCGGCGTGGCGGGTGCACCCCTCGCGATCGCCCGACGCGTTGAGCGGCGCCAGCACCTCGGCGGCGAACTTGCCCGCTTCTTCCAGCACGGCATCGACGATATCGGCCGTCGCGCCGGCGAACCCCGGCAGGCCGGCATGATCGGCGATCTTCAGCACGTCATGAATCACAAAGCGCGCATCGCGCACCGGGGCCCGATAGCTTGGCACGGCTGGTCCTCTCCTTGTCCTCTTTGCCGGCGATATGGGATCAGTCGGAGATCCTTTGAAGCCTGTCGCCATCAAGCCGGCGGTAGAAGCAGCTGCGCGCGCCGGTATGGCAGGCCGGTCCGGCCGGGCGGACCAGCATCACCAGCGCATCCTGATCGCAATCGACGCGGATTTCCTCGACCCGCAGGACATGGCCCGAAGTCTCGCCCTTCAGCCACAGCCGCCCGCGCGAGCGCGAGTGGAAATGGGCCAGCCCAGTCTCACGCGTCTTCGCAAGTGCTTCAGAATCCATGAAAGCGACCATCAGAATCTCGCTGGTCACGCAGTCCACCGCAATCGCGGTCAACAGCCCCTGCCCGTCGAACCGGGGCAGGAAGGCGGACCCCTGTTCTCGCTCGGCGGTCGAATCATCGCTCATTCTCGTCTCAACTCCAGAAAACCGGCCTCTCGGCAATGTTGCAGGATCACAACAGATGTAGACCAAAATCGGCGTTAGCACGCAAATCCGCTTTCCTTCAGGCCCGTTTCGCGAGAACTAGACAGCGCAGTCCGGGGGGGCTGCAACGAACCACACAGGTGCTGACAATCGAGCGCCAGGGTTCAGGGAAGACAGGCCGAGACTCGCCAAAAGGTGGGTCGGCCGCGAGACATGAGGGATCGGGCCAGGCGGCGTACAGGGGCGCTGCCGAATTGCGCAAGCAAGGCTCTGCAAGTTTCGTCACGAGGACGCCCGAGGTCTAGTGCCTCGGGCGTTTTCGTATCCATTTCAGATGATTTGCGTGCCCGCAACGGGTTGGCGCTGGCTTGTCAGGTGGCGGGCAATGCTTCGTCCAGCACGCGCGCGAAGCAGGCGATGACCACCGCGCTCGCCCCGGCGCGCTTCAGCGCGGCAACGCAGGCATCGCTGGTGGCCCCGCTGGTCAGCACGTCATCGACCAGCAGCACGCGCCGCCCCCTGATTCGCGCTGTCCGGCGCGCATTGGCCGCGATCGCGCCGGACAGCGCGCGCCGCCGCGCCTTGCGGCCCAGCCCGCCCAGCGAAGGGGTCTGCTTGCGGCGTTCCAGCGCATCGACCAGCAGCGTCGCGCCCGTCGTCCGCGCGATCTCCTGCGCAAGCAAGGCGGCCTGGTTGTAGCCGCGCCGCCAGAGCCGCCAGCGGTGGAGCGGCACCGGCACCACCAGCGTCTCATGCCCCAGCGGGGGCAGCCGGGCCGCGATCAGCCGCGCCATCATCGGCGCCAGCGCGATGCGGTTGCCGTGCTTGAGCGCGAGCACCAGCTTGCGCGAGGCTTCGTTATACAGCGTGGAGGCGACGATCCCGTCATGACGCGGCGGTTCGGCCAGGCAAGGCGCGCAAGTGGCGCCATCGGGCACGCCATCGCCGAACGGGCGGCCGCACAAGGCGCAGGCGGGCGCTCCGGGGATCGCCAGCGCGTTCCAGCAGCCACCGCAAAGCCCGGTCTGCGCCGCGATGGCCTCGCCGCACAGCGGGCAGCGCGGCGGAAACACCAGGTCGATGACGGGGGCAAGGGCACGGGCGACAGGCACGGCGCCGATGCTATCCGATCGTGCCGCGCTCGCAAGCGGTTGCGCGCGCGCGGCCGACGCGGCAGGGAGCGGGCATGGCCTTACCGCCCCCCGCTTCGCCGCCCGCCCCGCCCCGCATCTTCGCGCCCGCCCGCCGCATCGCCGCGCGCCGGCGGATGCTGGCGTCGCAGCGCGCGGCCGATGCGCCGCGCTATCTGATCGACGACATGGTGGAGGACGTGATCGAGCGGATCGCCTTCCTGCGCCTGGAGCCGCGCCGCGCGCTGATCGTCGGGGACTGGACCGGAGCACTGGCCGCAACGCTGGCGGCGCGCGGCTGCGCGGTGGAGCAGGCCGAGCCCGCGCACGGCTTCGCCGAGGAACTGCCTTTCGCCTTCGAAGGCTTCGAGCTTGTCGCCAGCCTGGGTACGCTCGACACCGTGAACGACTTGCCCGGCGCACTGATCCACTTGCGCCACGCGCTGGCTCCCGGCGGCCTGCTGATCGCCAGCTTCATGGGCGCGGGCAGCCTGCCAGTGCTGCGTACCGCGATGCTTGCCGCCGATAGCGACCGACCGGCGCCGCGCGTCCATCCGCAAGTCGATGTGCGGGCCGGCGGGCAATTGCTCCAGCGCACGGGCTTTGCCGATCCGGTGATCGACTCGCGCCCGCTCGACGCCGCGTTCGGCTCGCTTGATCGGCTGGTCGCGGACTTGCGCGCGCAGGGCCTTGCCAACGTGCTGGCGGATCCCGGCCCACCGCTGGGCAAGGCGGCGCTGGCCCGCGCCAGAGCCGCCTTCGCGCAAGCGGGCGAGAATGGCCGAACCGTCGAGCGGTTCGAGATCCTCACTCTTTCCGGCTGGAAGCGCTAGCTCACCCCAGCGCCGCCTGCGCCGCCGCGAGGCGGGCGATCGGCACGCGGAACGGCGAAGCGCTGACGTAATCGAGCCCGGTCGCCTCGCAGAACGCGATCGAGGCCGGATCGCCGCCATGTTCGCCGCAGATGCCCAGCTTCAGGTCGGGCCGGGTGGCCCGGCCGCGCTCGGCGCCCATCCGCACCAGCTGTCCCACGCCCTCGATATCCAGGGTGACGAACGGATCGCGCGGGTAGATGCCCTTTTCGACATAGGGGCTGAGGAAGCGCGCGGCATCGTCGCGGCTGACACCCAGCGTCGTCTGCGTCAGGTCGTTGGTGCCGAACGAGAAGAACAGCGCCTCCTCGGCGATTTCCCCCGCCATCAGCGCGGCGCGCGGCAGTTCGATCATGGTGCCGACCATGTATTCCAGCGTGCGGCCCTTCTCGGCGAAGACCTGCAAGGCCACCTTGTCGACCAGCGCGCGCAGGATCTGCAACTCGCGCCGGGTCGCCACCAGCGGGATCATCACTTCGGGCACGGGCGCGTCGCCGCTCGCCTCGGCGACATCGCAGGCCGCCTCGAAGATGGCGCGCGCCTGCATCTCGTAGATCTCGGGGAACGTGATGCCCAGGCGGCAGCCGCGATGGCCCAGCATCGGGTTCATCTCGTGCAGTTCGTCAGCCCGCCGCTTGAGCGTTTCGGCGCCAATGCCGATCGCTTCGGAAAGCTCGGCGAATTCGGCGTCGCCTTGCGGCAGGAACTCGTGCAGCGGCGGATCGAGCAGGCGGATCGTCACCGGCAGGCCGGACATGACCTCGAAGATCGCATGGAAATCGGCGCGCTGCTCGGGCAGCAGCTTTTCCAGCGCGGCGCGCCGGCCGGCCTCATCCTCGGCCAGGATCATCTGGCGCACGGCCGAGATGCGCCCGGCATCGAAGAACATGTGCTCGGTGCGGCACAGGCCGATGCCCTCGGCGCCGAACTGGCGGGCCATGCGGCAATCGGCCGGCGTCTCGGCATTGGTGCGCACTTTCATGCGGCGGTGCTTGTCGGCCCAGCTCATCAGCTCGGCGAAATCGCCGGCCAGCTCCGGCTCCACCGTCGGCACCTCGCCCGCCATGATATCGCCGCTGGCGCCATCGAGCGTGATGATATCGCCCTCTTTCAGCTCGCGCTTGCCCATGCGCAAGGTGCGGTCCTTCATGTTGATCGACAGGCCCGATGCGCCCGAAACGCAAGGCCGGCCCATGCCGCGCGCGACCACCGCCGCGTGACTGGTCATGCCGCCGCGCGCGGTGAGGATGCCCTTGGCCGCGTGCATCCCGTGGATATCCTCGGGGCTGGTCTCGATCCGCACCAGGATCACCGCCTCGCCCAGTTCGGCGTGCTTTTCGGCGGTATCGGCATCCAGCACGATCGCGCCCGAGGCCGCGCCGGGGCTGGCGGGCAGCCCGCGCCCGAGAATATCGCGCGGCGCGGCGGGATCGAGCGTGGGGTGCAGCAACTGGTCCAGCGCCATCGGATCGACCCGGCGGATCGCGGTCTTCTCGTCGATCAGGCCCTCGGCGACCATGTCCACCGCCATTTTCAGCGCCGCCTTGGCGGTGCGCTTGCCCGAGCGCGTCTGGAGCATCCACAGCTTGCCGCGCTCCACCGTGAACTCGATGTCCTGCATGTCCTTGTAATGGCCTTCGAGCAGCTCGAACACCTCGGCAAGTTGGCCGTAAGCCTCGGGCATGGCCTCTTCCATCGACAGCGGCCTGGCGCCCGCCGCCTCGCGCGCCTTCAGCGTCAGGTACTGCGGCGTGCGGATGCCCGCGACCACGTCCTCGCCCTGCGCGTTGACCAGCCATTCGCCGTAATAGGCCTTCTCGCCGGTCGCCGGATCGCGCGTGAAAGCAACGCCGGTGGCCGAGGTATCGCCCATGTTGCCGAACACCATGGCCTGCACGTTCACCGCCGTGCCCCAGTCGCCCGGAATGTCGTTGAGCCGGCGATAGACCTTGGCACGGTCCGAATCCCAGGAATCGAACACCGCCGCGATCGCGCCCCAGAGCTGCTCGTTCACGTCCTGCGGGAACGGGCGGTCCAGCTCGGCCGCGACGATATCCTTGTATTGCCGCACGATCTTGCGCCAGTCATCCGCCGACATCTCCACGTCGGCAAGATAGCCCTGGTCTTCCTTGGCGATCTCCAGCGCTTCCTCGAACAGATGGTGCTCGATGCCGAGCACCACGTCCGAATACATCTGGATGAAGCGGCGATAGCTGTCCCAGGCGAAACGCGCGTCGCCCGAAACCGCCGCGAGCCCTTCCACGGTGGCATCGTTGAGGCCGAGGTTGAGCACGGTGTCCATCATGCCCGGCATCGACACGCGCGCACCCGAGCGGACCGAGACGAGCAGCGGGTCTGCCGCGTCGCCGAACTTCTTGCCCACGGTCTGCTCGATATGGGTCAGCGCCTGCGCCACGTCCGCGCGCAGCTTTTCGGAAAAGTCCGAACCTTCGGCCAGGTACTTGACGCATTCCTCGGTGGTGATGGTGAAGCCCGGCGGCACCGGCAGGCCGATGCCGGCCATTTCCGCAAGGTTCGCGCCCTTGCCGCCGACGACGACCTTGTCGCGGCTGCGCGGGTCGTCATTGCTGGCATTGCCGCCGAAGGTGTAGACTTGTTGGTTCATTGTTTTCGCCAGTCTCCAATCGGGTGGGTGCCACGGGCGACACCCCATCAACATCGGTTTTCGTGTTTCCGCCCCCCTTGCCCGAAACCGAAATCGCGCAAGGCGCGCGCCGGCCGGTGCTAAAGCGGCGCCTAAGCCTGGATCATCGAGAAATCCGCCACATTGTGCATTGCAGCAATGAAACGATCAAGCAACTCAAGCCGCGCGCGGCGCTTGTCGGGATCGGCATCATCCACGCGAACTTCCGTCAGGAACCCCTCCACCGGATCGCGCAGCGTCGCCAGCGCGGCCACCGCAGTCGGGAAATCCCGCGCGGGCATGGCCCGGGCCAGCGCGCGCTCGGCAAAGTCGAGCACCGCCATCAGCGCCGTCTCCGCCGGCTCGGCCAGGCAGGCCACGCGCGATCGGTGGCGGTCGGCCATCTTGGCGGCAATCACCGGCGCAAGATCGGGATCATCGACATTGGCCAGCGGGTCTTCCTCGCCGGTGCGCGCGATCTCCCCTTCGATCCCCTGCCAGTCCGCCTGCTTGAGCAGATCGGCCACGCGCCGGTATAGCGCCAGCATGGCCGCCCCTTCCGGCGAAGCCACCCAGTGACGGGCCTGATCGGCGAAATCGGCCGCGCGCTCAGTCACTGGCGCCCTCCACGCGCGGAAAAGGCCCGGAAAGGCGTGCTCCGGCGCTCATCAAGGCGGACGTCTGCGGCATCGCGCGAGTCTTTGACCGACGGTGCCGGCCGGGTCAACAACGAGCCATGCCCGAACCGCGCAATCGTGCATCGACGGATGCCCGATCGCCGGTATAAAGCGCGCCCATGCACACGATCTCGCGCTTTTTCGTCCTCCTTGCCGCCATGCTCGCGGCCTGGATCGCGCCGCCCGCCTTCGCGCTCGACCCGCAGCCTGCCGCCACGCCGGCACCCGAAGTCGCGAGCGCGCCGGCGTCTGCTGGCGAACCGGCGCGTCCCGCGCTGTGGAAGATCGCCGACGCGGATACCACCATCTGGCTGTTCGGCACGGTCCATGTCCTGCCCCAGGGCATCGACTGGTTCAACGGCCCGGTGGCCGCCGCGCTCGACCATTCGGACGAGCTGATGACCGAGATTGTCGCGCCGGCCCCGGCCGATATGCAGGCGCTGGTGGGCCAGATCGCCCAGCTTCCGCAGGGGCAATCGCTGCGCGCCATGCTCAGCCCGGAGGAAAAATCGACGTACGAAGCGGCGCTGAGCACGATGCAGGTGCCCGTCTCGCTCTTTGACCGTTACGACATCTGGTATGCCGCCGTCGGCCTTTCCACCCTGCCGCTGCTGCAGGAAGGCTATGCCACCGCGAACGGGGTCGAGGCGCGGCTGGTCGCGGTCGCGGCGGCGAAGGGGGTCAAGCACGCGGGGCTGGAAACCCCCGAGTACCAGATCGGGCTGTTCGACAGCCTGCCCCCCGAAGCCCAGCGCAAGTACCTGAACGAAGTGCTGGCGCAATTGCCGACGATCCGCACCGATCTCAAGGCCATGGTCGCGGCGTGGAAAGCGGGCAACGCCGATGAGCTGGCGCGCCTGATGAACGAAGGCGAATCCGATCCCCAGCTCATGGAAATCCTGCTGATCAACCGCAATCGGGCCTGGGGCAAATGGATCGCCCGGCGGCTGGAGCGGCCGGGCACGGTGTTCGTCGCCGTCGGTGCGGGGCACCTGGCCGGCCCCGGCAGCGTGCAGGAACAGCTTACCACCGCCGGCATCGAGGTGCGGCGCGTCCAGTAGGGGCCCCGCGCGATGGTCCGGCGCCCTGCCCTGCTGCTGGCCCTGCTGCTGCTCGTCCCGGCGCTTGCGCTCGCCGGCTGCGCGCGCGAGCCGGCCGAAGCCGATCCGGCGATCTGGCGCGTGAAAGGCGCCGACGGGCAGGAAGCTTGGCTGTTCGGCACGATCCACGCGGCCGAACGGCCGATCGCCTGGCGCACGCCCCCGGTCGCGCAAGCGCTCGACGCGGCGGACGAGATCATGGTCGAAGTCTCCAATATCGCCGATGAGGCCGCCGTTTCCGCCGTGTTCGTCCGCCTCGCGACAACGCCGGGGCAGCCGCCGCTGTCGCAGCGGGTCGAGCCGGAGCGGCGCGCGGCGCTCATGCGCTATCTCGATCGCCATCACATCGGCGACGGCGATTTCGCCGCGACCGAGACCTGGGCCGCCGCGCTGATGCTGGCGCAGGCCGACAGCCCACGCGCCGAGGCCCGCAACGGCATCGACCGCGCCGTGATCGCCGCCGCGAAGGGCCGTCCGGTCGTCGAGCTGGAAGGCGCGGCGGGCCAGCTCGCGCTGTTCGACGCGCTGCCCGAGGCCGAGCAGCGCGACCTGCTCGACGCCGTCGTCGCGGACCCGGACGTGGTCGACAGCGACGACGAGGATATCGCCGGCGTCTGGCGGCGCGGCGACATGGTCGCGATCGAACGCGAGACCCGGCGCGGCCTGATGGCCGACCCGGAATTGCGCGCCGCGCTCTTCACCGGCCGCAACCAGCGCTGGATCGCGCGGATCACCGGCGAGATGGCCCGCGGCCGTCGCCCCTTCGTGGCGGTGGGCGCGGCGCACATGGCGGGGCCGGAAGGCTTGCCGGCATTGCTCGCATCGCGCGGCTACAAGGTCACGCGGCTGCGCTGAGCGCGCTTGCATTCGCGCGGCTTTGCCGATATGGGCGCGCGCTTCCCGTCATGGTCATCCCTGGAGGCGTGGCGGGTCGAAACACGAACATCCGAATTTCGAAAGGTAGAGATTATGAGCGATACGCTTACCCTGCCGGCCGAGACGCGCGAACGGGCTGGCAAGGGAGCCTCCCGTGCACTGCGTCGCGAAGGCCGCGTCCCCGCCGTCGTCTATGGCGGCAAGGAAGAACCGCTGTCGATTCACGTCGAGGAGAAGGAACTGCGCCGCCAGCTCGGCACCGGCCACTTCATGAACTCGATCGTGCTGGTCGAAGTCGGCGGCAAGCAAGTGCGGACGCTGCCCAAGGACGTGGCTTTCCACCCCGTCTCCGATCGCCCGCTGCACGTCGATTTCCTGCGCCTTTCGCGCGATGCGAAGGTCGAAGTCGCGGTGCCGGTGATCTTCACCAACGAGGAAGATTCGCCGGGCCTGAAGCGCGGCGGCGTGCTCAACATCGTGCGCCACGAGCTGGAACTGGTCTGCGACGCGGACAAGATCCCCGAAGAGATCGCGATCGACGTCACGGGCCGTGAAGTCGGCGATTCGATCCACATCAGCCACGTCGTATTGCCGGCGGGTTCGGAAAGCGCGATCACCGATCGCGATTTCACCATCGCCACGATCGTGGCGCCGTCCGCGCTCAAGCGCGCCGATGGCGAAGCCGCCGCCGACGAAGCGGCTGGCGAGTAACCGGAACGGCTCCTCCCCCTCGCGGGGGGAGCCTTCCCGTCCTCCATGCAACTCTGGGTCGGCCTCGGCAATCCGGGCCCGCAATACGCGCTGCACCGGCACAACGTGGGCTTCATGGCGATCGACACGATCGCCGAGGTCCATGGCTTTGGCCCTGTGCAGAAGAAGTTCCTGGGCTGGTTGCAGGAAGGCCGCATCGGCGGCGGGAAAGTCCTGCTGCTCAAGCCCGCCACGTTCATGAACGAAAGCGGCCGCGCCGTGGGCGAGGCGATGCGTTTCTACAAGCTCGCGCCCGATGCGCTCACCGTGTTTCATGACGAGCTCGATCTCGCGCCGTTCAAGGTCAAGGTGAAGCGCGGCGGCGGCACCGCCGGGCACAATGGCCTGCGCTCGATCGACCAGCACCTCGGCCCCGATTTCCGCCGCGTGCGGCTGGGCATCGGCCATCCCGGCCACAAGGACCGCGTCACCGGCCATGTCCTGGGCAATTTCGCCAAGGCCGAGATGGACCCGCTCGCCGACATGCTGGGCGCGATCGCCGCCGAGGCGCCGCTGCTGGCGGCGGGCGACGACACCCGCTTCATGAACGACGTCGCGCTGCGGATGCAGGACTGACCGCTCGACACGCGCCACCGCATGAGTAGACTCCCGCCACCAGCAAGGGAGACTGCGATGACCACGATCACCCGGCGCAACCTGCTTGCCGCCAGCGGCACGCTGGCGGCCTTGTCAGCCCTGCCCGCCGCCAGAGCCGCCACGCTTCCAGACCTTTCGGGCAAGAGCTTCCTGATCACCGGCACCTCGTCGGGCTTCGGGCGGATCGGCGCGGAGCTTTATGCCCGGCGCGGCGCGCGCGTCTTCGCGACGATGCGCAACCTGCCCCGGCCCGAGGCCGAGGAGCTGCGCCGCCTCGCGCGCGACGAGAAGCTGGCCATCACCGTGCTCGAACTCGATGTCCTGTCCGACGAGATGGTGGCCAGGGCCGTCGCCGAGGCCGAGCGGCTGAACGGAGGCCCGCTTGACGTGCTGGTCAACAATGCCGGCGTGGTCATCGGCGGGCCGGTCGAGGCGCACGACCTGGAAGCGACCCGGCTGGCCTTCGATACCAACGTCTTCGGCTACCAGCGCACCGCGCGGGCGGTGCTGCCGGGGATGCGCCGGCGCAAGTCCGGGCTGATCGTCAACATCTCCTCGCAGCAGGGGCGCGTGGTGATGCCGGCCGGCGGGCTCTATTCGGCGAGCAAGTTCGCGGTAGAGGCGATGTCGGAACAGCTTGCCTACGAGCTGGTCCCGCACGGCATCGACGTCGTCATCATCGAGCCGGGCGGCTATCCCACCGAAGTCGGCCAGAACCGCGCGAAATATACCCAGGCGCTGCGCGATCGCGTCACCGCCGATGTCGCGGGCGCCTATCCCGAGATGGTCGAGCGGATGAAGGCCATGCGCAGCGCGCGCAAGGGCGAGATCCCGCCTGGAATGCCCGACCCGGTCGAGGTGCCGACCGCGATCGCCGAGATCGCCGCGATGGCGCCGGGCACCCGGCCCTTGCGCCGCGCGGTCCATCCGGGACCGAAACCGCAGGCGGAGATCAACCGGGTTTCGCGCGAATCGCAGCTCGCCTGGCTGGGTGACGGCCCTTATGGCCCCTGGGTGAAAGACGTGCTCGACTGATCCGGGACACCCCGGAGCCGGGCATCAAGCATGGCCCGAGTGTCGGAATGGATTACAACAGGCGCGCGCCGTAAGCTTCGTTAACCAACGATGGCCGCGCAATTGCGTATGTGGCACGCGGTTTGCTTTCCATGTCGTCAACCATCTTCGCCATCGGGGGTACGATATGGACCGCAAGATCATCCTTTCCGCCGCGCTGGTCGCGACCGCCGCGCTGGCCACCAGCACGCCCGCTTTCGCCGGGGGTTCGTGGACCCAGCATACGCACTACTGCAATTGCGGCCACACGCAGGGCGGCAAGATGTGCGGCAGCACCTCGAGCACCAGCGGCGGCACCACCACCTCGTCGGGCGGCACTTCGGGCGGCGGATCGTCGAGTTCGGGCGGCACGGCCGTTCCCGAGCCCGGTATGCTGGGCATGATGGGCCTGGGCCTGATCGGCCTCGGCGTCGCGCGCCGCCGCAAGGCCCGGCGTTAAACGACCATCAGAGAACGCGCCTCACGGCGCGGTTTTCGCCAATCCCTCTTTTTCCAGGCGCGGGGGCGGGCCGTTGTCGGCGATCAGCCGGCAACGGCTTTCGCTTTGGCAAGATCGGCCTGCATGTCGGCATTGCGCGGATCGGCGGTGGCCGCCGCCTGCAGATAGCGTAGCGCTTCCGGCAGGTCCTTGCCGGCATTGAGCCGGACCAGCCCGGCCATGTGCAGGTATTCGGCATTGGCCGGCTGCATCGCCAGTGCCCGGTCGGCATAGCCGATCGCCGCATCGCCGCGCCCCGCCTTGCTGGAGGCGAAGGCAAGCCGCTTCAGCACTTCGGGATCGGGGCCGGCGCCCAGCAGGCGCTCATAGATCGGGATGGCGGCGTTCCAGTCCTGCCGGATCAGCGCCGCCTGCCCTTGCCCCACCAGCGCCTGCACGGCCTTGAGCCGTTGCGGCTGCAAGCGGTCGCGCAGCCTGTCGGCCTCGGGATCGCCCGAGGCGCGCGCGGCCTTTTCCGCCAGTTCCAGCAGGCGCGCATCGGCCAGCGTGCTTTCGGCCAGCGGCCGCAAGGTGGCCCAGGCGCTGGCGGCGTCGCCCGTGGCAAGCTGCGCCTCGCCCAGCATCATCGCCGCATAGGGATTGCCCGGCAACACCAGCACCGCCCGCGCGAACAACACGCGGGCCTGTTCGGGATGGCCCAGGCGCAGCAGCGCCTCGGCATAGGTCATGCCCAGGCCGGAGCCCGGTTCCAGATCGCCTTCCTGCCCCTGCAAGGCATCGCGGATCTTCTGCCACTCCCCCTTTTCGGACAGGAGCTGGATCTTCAGCGTCTGGACATCGACATTGCCGCTGCCGAGCTTTTCGGCCTTTTCCACTTCCGCCATGGCCGCATCGACCTTGCCTTGCAGGTCAAGCTGGCTGGCCAGCGCCAGATAAGGCGCGATCCGTCCGGGGAAATTGCGTGTGACCGTGCGATAGGCCGTGATCGCATCCTGCGTCTGGCCGCGCGCCACGGCGAGATCGCCCGCGAGCACTTGCGTCTCGTAAGCATCGGGCGCCATCGCCTGCATCCGCTGGTAGATCGCGGCGGCGCCCGGGGCGTCATCGGCCTGCAGGCGGAAGCGCGCGTAATCGGTGGCCAGCCGGATGTCGTTGCCCGCGGCCATGCCCTGCTCGAACGCGTCGGCTGCCTTGTCCTGCTCGCCAAGCTGGAGATAGGCGCCCGCGCGGATGCGCCAGCTGTCGGTGGAAGTGGAACTGGCCGCCAGCTTCAGCGCCTCGTCCGGCTGCTTGCGCAGCAGCGCCAGCTCGGCCAGCATGATGCGGATCTCCGGCCCCTTGGCGCCGGTCGCCATCAGGCGGCGTAGCGCGCCGTCGGCGGCATCGGCATCGCCGAGGTTGAGCTGGATGCGCGCCAGCAGCGCCAGCATGTCGCGATTGGTGGGCTCATCCCGCAGCGCGGCGCTTACCGCGATCCGCGCCGCCTCGAAATCGCGCGCGGCATAGCTGGCCTGCGCGCGGTCGAACTGGGCATCGGGGCTCTCGCGGCACCCCGCCGCCAGTGCCACGGCCAGAAGCGGGATCGCGATTCGCGTCAGGAGGTTCATGGCACCAGGGCATAGGCCCAAGGGCTGAAATTTCCATGAAGCGCGCCGGCCCCGCCCGGGCAACTGGCCAAGCGGGCCCACGGCCGCTATGGGCCCGCCGATGTGATGTATCGCGCCTTTGCCGGCGCCGCGTCCGTTCCCGCTTTCGCGGGCGGACCAGAAGGAGTTTCGAATGGGTTTCCGTTGCGGGATCGTGGGCCTGCCGAATGTCGGCAAGTCGACCTTGTTCAATGCGCTGACCGAGACGCAGGCGGCGCAGGCGGCGAACTATCCGTTCTGCACGATCGAGCCCAACGTCGGCCAAGTCGGCGTGCCCGATCCGCGGCTCGACAAGCTGGCCGAGATCGCCGGCTCGGCCAAGATCATCCCGACGCAGCTTGGCTTCGTCGATATCGCCGGGCTGGTGCGCGGCGCGTCCAAGGGCGAAGGGCTGGGCAACCAGTTCCTCGGCAATATCCGCGAGGTGGATGCGATCATCCACGTCCTGCGCTGCTTCGAGGATGACGATATCCAGCATGTCGACAACCGTGTCGATCCGATCGCCGATGCCGAGACGGTGGAGACCGAGCTGCTGCTGTCGGACCTGGAAAGCCTGGAAAAGCGCGTGCCCGCCGCCGCCAAGCGCGCCACCGGCGGCGACAAGGAATCGAAGATCGCCGCCAGCGTGCTCGGCCAGGCGCTGGAGCTGCTGCGCGAAGGCAAGCCTGCGCGGCTGACCCAGCCCAGGGACGAGGAGGAAGCCCGCGTCTTCCGCCAGGCCCAGCTCCTCACCGCCAAGCCCGTGCTCTATGTCTGCAATGTCGAGGAGGCCGCTGCGGCCGAGGGCAATGCCCATGCCGCCCGCGTGTTCGAGAAGGCGGCGGCCGAAGGCGCCAGCGCGGTGATCGTCTCGGCCGCGATCGAGGCCGAGCTGATCGGCATGGACAAGGAAGACCGGCTCATCTTCCTGGAGGAAATGGGGCTGCACGAGGCTGGCCTCGCCCGGATCATCCGCGCCGGCTACGAATTGCTCGACCTGCTCACCTTCTTCACCGTCGGCCCGAAGGAGGCCCGCGCCTGGACCGTGCACAAGGGCGCCAAGGCGCCCGAGGCGGCCGGCGAGATCCATTCGGACATGCAGCGCGGCTTCATCCGCGCCGAAACCATCGCCTTTGACGATTTCATCGCGCTGGGCGGCGAGAACGGCGCCAAGGAAGCCGGCAAGCTGCGCCAGGAAGGCAAGGAATACGTGGTGCATGACGGCGATGTCATGCATTTCAAGTTCAACGTCTGAGAGACGGTTTGGCGATGCGCCTTTCGGCGCATGGCGGCACCGGCCCACGCCCCCACCCGGCCTCCCATCGGAATGGTACTCTGTGGGAGGCCGGGTGGGGGCGTGGG
>NZ_JARESE010000079.1 GCF_029076845.1 Novosphingobium album (ex Liu et al. 2023) | reverse complement strand
GCTGTGCGTCCAGATGGAAGCGAGCCGTCATACCATCGCGAGCTATCGCGACACGTTCCGCTTGTGGCCGTCGATCCCGCGACCAAGGAACATCTCTGGTCGGCCCTGACCTCGCTTGGCACAGCGCCGGTTGCCGAGCGCACGCTCACCGGCCTTGCCGTGCTCCTCCAGCCGGACCGCACCGGGTTCATCAACGCGATCCAGCTCTACCCCTTCACCAAGGGCGCGCTCTATCAGGTCTATGCCAGGCCCGGACAAGTGACCGACATTGCGCTCCAGCCCGGCGAGCGTCTGGTCGGGCCCGGGCCAGTTGCTTCGGGCGATACCGTGCGCTGGATGATCGGCGACACTGTCAGCGGCACCGGGGCCGCCGAACAGGTCCATATCCTCGTCAAGCCGACCCGGCCCGACATCGCCACCAATCTCGTGATCAACACCGATCGGCGGACCTATCACCTCGAGCTGCGCGCCAATCCTTCCGTCTACATGGCCTCGGTCTCCTGGACCTATCCGGAAGACGAACTGATCGCGCTGCGCCGGGCCCACGCCGAGGCCGAACGCGCGGCGCCGATCGCAGCCGGCATGGACCTCGCGAGCCTTGATTTCCGCTACCGGATCGAGGGCGACAAGCCGGCCTGGCGGCCGCTGCGCGCTTTCGATGACGGAACTCGCGTCTTCATCGAGTTTCCCGAAAGCGTCGCGCAAGGCGAATTGCCGCCGCTGTTCGTGCTGGGGGCCCGCGGCGAGGCCGAACTGGTCAATTATCGCGTCTCGGGTCGCTACATGATTGTCGACCGGCTCTTTGCCGCTGCCGAGCTCCACCTTGGCGGGCGCAAGGGCCAGGACAAGGTGCGGATCGTCACCGCGCGCCGGGGCCGGTCATGACCGGGGCGGTCGACACCGAAAGCCGGGAGCAGCCGCTGGTCGATCCCGAAAGCGCGGTAAAGCTGCGCGGCGATCCACCGCGCGTCATGCGCCTGTCGCGCAAGGCCATCGGCCTGGCCTCGGCTGCTGGCTGTGCGCTGGTCGGCGGCGCCCTGATCTATGCCCTCCAGCCCGAGGGGCGAAAAGGCGCCGAAGAACTCTACAACACCGATGGCGTCGCCGTGGCCGACAATCTCGCCGGGGCGCCCAAGGACTATGGCCAGGTGCCCAAGCTCGGCCCGCCGCTTCCCGGCGATCTCGGCAAGCCGATCCTCGATGCCCGGCAGCGCGGCGATGTGGCCGCACTGCCACCGGCGGGGACGGGATCGGCGACCAATCCCGCTGCAGACGCGGCCGCAGCCTCCCGGCAGCGCGCCGAGCAGGAGCGCGAAGCCGCCCGCGGCAGCCGCCTGTTCTTCGGGGGCGGAAGCGCGGGCTCTGCCGCAGGCAGTCTGGCCAGTCCGCCTGCGGGAGACGAGGCGCGGGCCGTTGCGCCCGGCGCGGCCCCTTCATCGGATGCGGCGCGCCGGCAGGCCTTCCTCGAGCGCACCAGTGACCGGCGGACGGTCTCGGGCGAACGGCTTGTGGGGCTGGCCGCCCCTGCCATCCTCCAGGCAGGCTCGGTCATCCCGGCAGCCCTGATCACCGGCATCCGTTCGGACCTGCCGGGGTTGGTGACCGCCCAAGTGACCCAGAACGTCTATGACAGTCCAACGGGGCGGATCCTGCTGATCCCGCAGGGCTCGCGGCTGATTGGCGACTATGACGCCGATGTCGCTTTCGGTCAGAACCGGGTCCTGCTCGCCTGGAACCGGCTGATCCTGCCTGATGGCCGCTCGATCGTGCTCGAGCGGCAGCCGGCTTCCGACACCCAGGGCTTTGCCGGGCTGAAGGACGGCACCGACAATCACTGGGGCGGGGTGCTCAAGGCCGCACTCGTCTCGACCCTGCTGGGCGCCGGCGCGGAGCTGGGCTCCGGCGATGATGGCAATCTTGCCCGCGCCTTCCGGCGCGGAACGCAGGACAGCATCAATCGTGCGGGCGAGCAGATCGTCAGCCGCGAACTCAACGTCCGGCCGACGCTGACCATCCGTCCGGGTTTTCTGGTGCGGGTGCTGGTCACTCGCGACCTTGTTCTGGGAGCGGGACAATGACACGGCTGAAGCTATCGGACATTGCCGATGAAAAGCCGGTACGGCTGACGATCGAGCTGCCGGCGCGGCTGCACCGCGAGCTTCTGGCCTATGCGGTGGCAGTCAATGGCGGGGCAGCAGCGGGCGCGCCAACGGTCGAGCGCCTGATCCCGCCCATGCTGGAGCGGTTCATCGCCAGCGACCGCGCCTTTGCCAAGGCGAAGCGCGGTCAGGCGGGGTAACGCTCGTTGATCATCGTGAAGAAGCGCTGCAACGCCGGGTTCTCGTTGTCCTCGCGCCAGTAGAGCGCAAAATCGATCCGCGCCGTGCCGCCATTGTCATAGATGTCCCGGAACTGCAGCTCCGGCCATGCGACACCCATCGAGGCTTCGGTGGCAATGGTGATGAACCGGCCGACCGGGACCATGCTCAGCACGCTCTCGAGGCTGGTTTCCTGGGTGATGATATTGGGGCGATAGCCCTGCCCGGTGAGGCGCGCGGCGATCATATTGCGGATCATCTGGCCAATGCCTTGGCGCGGGACGACAAAGATCTCGCGGCGAAGATCGCCCCAGTAGATCCGGCTTGCCTCGAGCAAGGGATGCTCGGGGTAGAGTGCCGCGACCAGCCGTTCCGACCATACCGGGCGCGATGCAATCCCCTGTTCTTCACTGCCGAGCGGCGCGATCGCAACGTCGATCGTCCCGGCCCGCAGATCGCTGCACAGCTTGTCTGGATCGCCCTCTACCCCGTCGAACTGCACATCGGGAAACCGGGTGAGGTAGTCGGAGAAGGCGGCCTTGAGGTGCCCGGCCATGAGCGAGGAGCAATAACCTACCGCGAAGCGGCCTTGCTCGCCGTAGCTGACGGCCCGCGCCGTGGTCTGGAGATTTTCCAGATCGGTAATGATGCGGCGCGCGGTCTCGAGAAAGACCTTTCCGGTCTCGGTCGGTTCCGCCCCGCGGGTCGTCCGCTCGAACAGTTTGATGCCAAGTCTGTCCTCGAGCTGCAGGACACTGCGGCTGAGCGTTGCCTGCTTCACATTGAGCCTGGAAGCCGCGCCCGAAAAGCTGCGAAGATCTGCTGACATCAGCGCGTATCGGAGCTGGCGTATCTCGATGGTCACGCTCGTGCAGCACTCCCTTCTACATACTCTCAGTATGAGGCCGAATTCTGCGGCACTCGCAACCAAAATCGATTGAAGAGAAGGATTTATTACAAATCAACCCCGTCTTCCGGCTCAGAAACTGAGGATGGTAAGCCTGCTCCAACGGAACTGCTTTTGCACGACAGGGTCAGATTGGGCCTCGCACCGAGCCCTAGCAGGTGCAGGCCACATTAACTTGGTTGCTAGTCTGCCCAAAAGGGCGGGGCCAGCTCAAGTCAGCCCTTTGCGCTGCTTAGCGAATGGGTTTGTACGCTGACAGGAAGATATCAACCGCCGAGCTCAGGACTGCATTCCGGTCAACGGCAGGCGTTGCCCCGTAGAGCTTGGGTTCAAACAGACCTGCCTCCAGCAATCCCTTCAACTGCAGTGCCGCAAGCCTGGCATCGGTCACCGCGATAAGTCCCTCGCTGGACCAAAGCGCCAATCGGCAAGCGACTTGGTCCCAACCGTGTTCCGGACCGCTTGCATAGAGCAGCGGACCCAAGGTTGCATGGTTGGCATCGACGAGCCCGACCCTCAGCATGGCGACGACATCATCGGATAGCACCAGGTCGAGGTAGGCCTCGCCAAACGCCAGCAGTGCTGATTTCGGGTCGCCAGCCGGTTCCGCAAGCAGACCGATCATCTTGTCGGCCTGTTCCCCCATGCTTTCCATCATGACGGCGGCGAACAGTTCCTCCTTTGACTTGAAATAGCTGTAAAGCGTCGCTTTCGAGCCGCCGAGCCGCGCTGAAATCGCCGCCATGCTGGTGCGTTCGTACCCCACTTCGCGAAACAGCGCAGCGGCTGCCTCCATGATCGCCTGGCGGCGTTCGTCCGTTTTCACACGCATGCGGCAATCCTTTTTTGAACCAGCCTGTACACTTTTCGATTGACCGATGCAAATCGTCGCGATAACCGACCGTACAGTTCAGTTAAGGTGAAATCGATGTACCCGACCACTTCGGGAGACAGGCGCGGTCTGAGGCTGCGCCTTTCCCTTTTGCTTGCCGGCGGCGCGCTTGCCCTGACCGGATGCGCCGCCATTCCCGCGCCTGAAATCGGCGCACCGCCGAGGTCGTCCGAGACCTTCGACACCGCTGCAAGCCTCCCTGGCACTGGCGCTGCCTGGCCGGGCGATGGCTGGTGGCGCAGCTATGGCGACCCGCAGTTGAACCGGCTGATCGAGGAAGCGCTTGCCAATGCACCCGACATGCGGGCTGCCGAAGCCCGTACCCGCAGAGCGCTGGCCATGGTTGCGGTCAGCCGGGCCGATCTGCTGCCCTCTGTGAGCGCGGGAGCATCGGCGCAGGCCGACAGGCAAAGCTACAACATGGGCTTTCCTGCCCCGCGCGGATGGAATGACAATGGCCGCGCTGCGCTCGACCTTTCCTGGGAACTTGATTTCTGGGGCAAGAACCGGGCTGCGTTCGCCGCCGCGACCTCGGACTCAGAGGCAGCGCGCGCCGAGCAAGCCGCTGCCAGGCTTGGCCTGTCGAGCGCCATCGCCGCACAATATGCGGCACTGGCCGCGCTCCATGCGGATCGTGATGCTGCCCTCGAGGCCGTGACGGTGCGTACCCGCACGGCGGAACTGATGCAGGGACGGCAGGAACGCGGACTGGAGAACGAAGGCGCGGTCCGCCGCGCGGTTTCAGCGCGTGCTGCCGCTCAGGCCAACCTTGCCGCTATCGATGAGTCGATCGGCCTTTCCCGCAATGCCCTGGCCGCACTGCTCGGCGCGGGGCCGGACCGCGGGCTGACGATTGCCCGGCCTTCGGCGCGGCTCGCCCCGGCGGTGGCGCTGCCCGATGCAATCCCTGCGCAGTTGATGGGCCGCCGCCCGGACATCGCCGCCGCGCGGGCAAGGGCTGAGGCGGCTTCCAGCAGAATTACCGTCGCGGAAAAGCGCTTCTATCCCAACATCAACCTTGCCGGGATCATTGGTTTGCAGTCGCTCAATCTGGCCAGCTTCGCCGAAGGGGACTCGCTGTTTGGCAGTGCTGGCGCCGCGATTTCGCTGCCGATCTTTCAAGGCGGCAGACTGAAGGCAGGATACCGTTCAGCAGAGGCGGAATATGATCTGGCCGTCAGCGCTTATGACGCGGCCGTGGCGCAGGGCTTGCGCGAAGTGGCCGATGCCGCGACCAGTCGCCGCGCGCTTGACACCCGGCTGCGCCATACGCGCGAAGCGCATGTCGCTGCTCAGGCGGCCTGGCAGATCGCCGACAACCGGTATCGCGGCGGGCTTGCTACCTATCTCGACGTGCTTTCCGCTGAAGATGCGCTGATTGCTGCACGCCGCGAGCTTGCCAGCCTCGAAACCCGCGCCCTTGCCCTCGACATTGCCCTTGTCCGCGCCCTTGGCGGCGGATTTGGCGCCTGACCCCTAAAAGGCCTTCACCATGACCAAGATCACCCATGTCGTCGAACACGACGTCTATATCACCACCGAGGAGACCACCCCGGAGGAGGACAGCGCCCGCAAGCTCAAGCGCAAGAAGCTGTTCCTGGGTCTGGCGGCGGGCGTCGCCATCGCCGGCCTCGTCTGGTTTGCATATGACGCGCTGATTGCCTCACGTCATGTGACAACCGACAACGCTTATGTCGGCGCCAATGTCGCGCAGGTGACGCCGCTGGTCGCCGGGCCGGTGGCGGAAGTGCTGGTTGACGATGCCCAAATGGTCAAGCGCGGAGACGTGCTGGTGCGGCTCGACGATACCGATGCCCGGCTTGCGCTTGCCCAGGCCGAGGCAGCGCTGTCATCGGCCCAGCGCCGGGTGCGCGGCGTGATCGCGACCGACAGCGGCCTTGCCTCACAAGTCACTGCCCGCGCGGCCGACCGGGCAGAGGCCGCCGCGCGCCTTGCTGGCGCACGCGGCGATGTGGACAAGGCGCGGATCGACCTGGAACGCCGTCAGGCGCTGGCCGCATCCGGATCCGTGTCGGGCGAGGAACTGACCGTTGCCCGCAACGCCCTTAACACCGCCAACGCGAATCTGCGCGCGGCACAAGCTGCGCAGGCACTCACCGCCGCCAATCAGGCGACCGCCGCAAGCACGCTTCAGGCGAACACCGCGCTGATCGCCAATACGACGCCCGATACCCATCCCGATGTTCTCGCCGCCCGCGCGGCGCGCGATCAGGCGAGGGTCAATCTGGAGCGCACGGTAATCCGCGCGCCCGTTGATGGTGTTGTGTCCCGCCGCCAGGTCCAGGTCGGTCAGCGGGTGCAGCCGGGCGCGATGCTGATGCTCGTGGTGCCGATCCGCGACGTTTACGTCGATGCCAACTTCAAGGAAGTGCAGCTGACCAAGGTCCAGCCTGGTCAACCCGTCACGCTCCATTCCGATCTTTACGGCAAGGATGTGGAGTACAAGGGAACCGTGGTGGGCTTCACCGGCGGGACTGGCGCAGCCTTCTCGGTCGTCCCGGCGCAGAATGCCACCGGCAACTGGATCAAGGTGGTTCAGCGCCTGCCCGTGCGCATCAGGCTCGATCCCGCCCAGGTCGCAGCGCACCCGCTGCGCGTAGGCCTGTCGATGAACGTCGATATCGACGTTTCCGAATAAGGAGCGCAGATATGGCCGCCGCCGCCGTAGCACCGGGCAGTCTGTCCGGCGCGCAGCCCGGGACTGCGTCGGGACATGGCGATCGCCATCCACCCCTGACCGGAATCAAGCTGCTGATCGCCGCCATCGCCATCGGCTTTGGCAACTTCCTGGTCGTGCTCGACACGACGATCGCCAATGTCTCGGTGCCCAACATCGCGGGGTCGCTCGGCGTATCCGCCAGCCAGGGCACCTGGGTCATCACCTCTTACGCGGTGGCGGAGGCGATTACCGTGCCGTTGACCGGCTGGCTGACACGGCGTTTCGGGGCCCAGAAGGTCTTCATCGCCTGTTATCTGGCGTTCGGCATACTCTCGCTGCTGTGCGGTCTGGCCATGTCGATGGGCATGCTGATTGCCGGGCGCGTGCTGCTGGGCCTTGCCGGCGGCCCACTGATGCCGCTCTCGCAGATGCTTCTGCTGCGCATCTTCCCGCCTGAAAAAGCCACACTGGCCAGCGTGATCTGGGCCATGACCACGGTGATCGCGCCGGTGGCCGGGCCGATCCTGGGCGGAATTATCAGCGACGGGGCGGGCTGGCCCTGGATTTTCTATATCAAGGTGCCGATTGCTTTTGCCTGCGGGCTTACCGCATGGTGGCTGCTGCGCGGACAGCCTGATCCCAAGGCGCACGCCTCGATCGACGTGGTCGGGCTTGGCTTGCTGATCGTGTGGGTTGGCGCATTCCAGATCATGATCGATGAGGGCCGCAACAAGGACTGGTTCGCCTCGACCGAAATCGTGGTGCTGGGGATCGTTTCCCTTGTCGGTTTCCTGGCGTTCCTGTTCTGGGAACTGACCGAGAAGAACCCGATCGTGAACTTGCGGATCTTCCGCCATCGCGGGTTCACGGCGGCGGCGATCACCTACAGCGCGGGCTTTGGCGCATTTTTCGCCTCGCTTGTGATCTTCCCGCTCTGGCTGCAACAGAACATGGGCTACACCGCGACGTGGGCGGGCTATGCCACCGGGATCATGGGCGTCCTGTCCATCGGCTGCGCCCCTCTGGTGGGCAAGGCCGTGGAAAAAATCGACGCGCGGATGATCATCTTCACCGGACTGGCGGGGCTCGGCCTGCTGAACGCATGGCGCACCCTGTTTACGGGCGACGCGACGTTCTGGCAGATTGCCGGGCCGACGTTCCTGTCCGGCGCGTTCATGGTGATGTTCTTCGTGCCGGTCACTGGCTTGGCGATGGCCAGCGTCGATCCCGATGAAGCCGCCGATGCGGCGGGGCTTTCCAACTTCATGCGAACCCTGGCCGGCGCCTTTGCCACCGCGCTGGTACAGACCGGATGGAGCAATGCCGGGCGCGAAAAGCAGACCGCACTGGCGGACAGCATGACGGGCGGTCAGCAGGTACTGGACGGCATGATCGCCAATGGCACCCCGCCTGACGTAGCGGTATCGAGCCTCAGCTTCCTGGTCGAACGCGAAAGCGTGATGCTGGCGACGCTCGAGATGTTCGGGGTCGTCGCCATAGTCTTTGCATTTTCGGCGATGCTCATCTGGCTCGCTCCCAAACCGAAGGGGCCGATCGACACAAGCGGCGGACATTGAGGTTATGCGCAGCGTCCCGCCGGGTCGGGGTTACAATCTCTTTTCGTAGACTATGGCTCAAGACGCAGGGATGCGCTGCTGATTGGCGGTCATCCCGAGGTGGAATTCGGACTGGTGTTCGAGGCCGAAGTGGCCGGCGGAAGTGAATACTTCGATTGTCGCTGAGTGCTATTCTGGCCGCGAGAGCGTCAGCGCCGTTGTGTATCGGCGGGGGCTCTTGCCTGGATAGAACATTTCCTGCGAGTCAGGCGGCCTCGACCCCATGGGCTTCAAAAGCCACCCCTAGGCGCTTGCGTACTGCGCCAAAAATGGCCGCAAGATTGTCCATGCTCGGATTGCCCTTTTCCGAGAGCATCCGGTGCAGGCTCTTGCTGGGCCGATTGGTTTCAGCGGCAAGTCCCTCGAATCCGACCGAGGCGTTGACCAGATCGCGCAGGATGAGGCGTGCGACATGCGGTTCGCCGTTAAGGAAGGCGGTTGCGGCTTCGTCGAGCATGGCCTTGGCGAAGGCGGGGTCGCGCGCGGCGCGTTCCTTCACCGTTTCCTTGAAATCGCGTGTCAGCGCCACCGTGCCTAACTCCTTGTCTTCTTTGCCCTGGCCTTCCGGCCTTTGTACTCGTCGAGCAATACGCCTGCCTGCCTGATATCGGACTGTTGCCGTTTCTTGGTCCCGCCCACGAAGAGAATGATCAGCTGATCTCCATCCTGAGCCAGATAGAGCCGGTATCCTGGCCCCCAGTCGATCCGGTACTCGCCAAGCCCGCCGCCGATCCACTTGACGTTCGACAGGTTGCCCAGTTCCATCCGGACGATAGCAGTCGCTACCTTGGCCGCAGCCTGGACATCGAGTTCGTCGAACCAGTTCCGGAACGGGCAACTGCCATCCTCGCAGACATACTCCTCAACAATCACAAGGCACCGCCATGGGTAACATATTCGTTACCCTGCGTCGAGAGTTCAGTTTCATGATCAGGCGGGGAGGCTGGGGCGCCGCAAGCTGGCAGCCCCTTCATTGAGGAGGCGGGCGATTTCGTCCGAGGTCCGCCGGACGGCGAGTTTCAGCGCCTCGTCGATGTGGATGTAGTCCTGCGTCACATTCTGGGATGCGTGGCCCAGCATGGCGCGGATGGTCAGTTCGGTGAACCCGAGTTCGCCAGCAATACTGGCAAAGGTGTGACGCAATGTATGAAGCGTCGCCCCTTCGATCCCGGCCAACCGGCAGACCCGAATGAAGCAAGCGCTGGACGCCTGATAAGGGCCGGTGCCGGTCAATGACGGGAAGACGTGAGGATTACCTGCAATCTCGGCCTGTGCGAGCACGACCCGGAGCGCCTCTGGTCCTATTGCGCGAACCTGGGCGTCGGTCTTGGTGTCGGGGAAGGCAACGAACCCGCCCTCGGCGTGGACCCAGGTACGCTTCATTGCCTGCCCTTCCTCTCGCCGGAAACCTGTCAGCGCAAGAAGCCGGACAACAGCGAGGGCGGTGGTGTTCTCCCCATTGCGCTCGGCATAGGCCATGGCCTTGCCCAGAGCGGCGATTTCTGCGGAACTGAGTCGCCGGGTCTTCTTGTTGGTAGCGAGCTTCTTGGCGCCGCGAGTGGGATGCTCGGTCAGCAAGCCTTTGTGCTTGGCATGGCCCAGGATCGCCTGCAGCGTACCAAGGCAGCGCGCTGCAACACCCGGGCCGCCGGCGGCCTTGCCGCCGCGTCCGCCGCCACGCGCCTTGGCCGTTTTGCCATCCCGCACATCGGACTGCATTTGCTCGACTTCGGCAATGGTCAGGTGCTTGGCGTGCCGCTTGCCCAGCAGGGGCTTGATGTGCGTGTTGATCCGGCTCTCGTCCATCTTGAGCGAGGATTCCTTGATCGGACGGTTCTTGCGTCCGAGGATATTTCCGGCCCGGGCCTCGGTCAGATACCAGTCGCACATCTGGCCAACCGTCATGCCCTTGCGAGCCTCGTGGACGGCGACTGCCGGATCCTCGCCCGACGCCACTTCACCAAGCTTGATCTTGGCGAGGTCACGAGCCCGTTCAACGGTAATGACGCCATATCGCCCGAGGTTGATCCGCCGCTTGATGCCTTCGGCATTGCGGTACTGGACGATAAAGGTCTTGAGACCAGATGGCAGAGCACGGACGCCGAAGCCACGGATCTCGCTGTCCCAGAGCACTGCCTGCGCCTGTCCGTCCGTGCTGAAGGCATCCACCGAGCGCTTGTTGATCTTGGCGGTTGGCATTGCTGCAACTCCATTTGGAGACAAAGCTCAAAACGAGGCTCTCTGTCTCCATATTGTCTCCAGATTTTGCCGTTTCGTGGCGAAATGGAGCGTATGGCGGCGCAACGTGAACTGCAACAACTATTGGATTTATCGTGTTATTTCGTAGAATCGGCTACGATAGCGAAGGTGCTTGAATCGTTTTGCCAAGGTTGGGGTCGAGGGTTCGAATCCCTTCGCCCGCTCCAGTTTTCCAGCATAAATCAAAGGCTTAAGACGACCTTCGGGTCGCCGTCTTTGTTGGCATTGGGTCAGTATCCCACCGGTATACCACCGCATCGCAGTAAATATTTTTTGGGGAAAGTCTTCCCCTGAGCCCGAGCCGCTGCTCTGTCTCGACCTACCCCTTCGAGCGGGGATACCCCCAGGCTGTGCTAAAACCCACGGATCAGGCAAGCCTGTCCGGCGATCCTGAAGCCGTTTCACGGACAAATGGCGTTGGCCGGGAGCGACCAACGCCCGAAATTAGCCGGCCGTCCGTTGAAAACCGGGGTACAGCCGGGAAGCGGAGTGGCGGATCTAAAGCGCCGGCTTTGGAATGGCCGCCGTTTCTGGAGTCGGCTTCCTGCCGTGCATGAACGCCTGAACCATGAACCATGCGAACGCGAAAACGCCGAGAGCGAACACGACATCGCCGGGCACCCTTGCCCAAACCAGCGCCTGCATGATCGGGCTATGGATGAACTCCGCTGAGCGCGCATAGGCATAGCCGTGCTCGATGCTGGCGTAGGTCTGCAGGATGCCCTGCGGGAGCAGCGACAGGAAAGTCATCATGCCAAGGCCGATATTGAGCGACCAGAAGGAGATCCTGATCCATTTTTGGTTCCACCGCGTGACGTCGGTCAGTCCACGCATGCAATAGAGCGTCAGCCCCAGGCCGAGCATGCCATAGACGCCGAACAGCGCGGCGTGGCCATGGTTCGCCGTCGTGTTCAGCCCCTGCATGTAATAGAGCGCGATCGGCGGATTGATGAGGAAGCCGAACAGCCCGGCGCCGACCAGATTCCAGAACAGGACGGCGGCGAAGAACATGAACGGCCAGTGATAGATCCGTTCCCACTCGGCCTCATGCTCGACCTTGTGCCGCGTATAGGCTTCGAAGCCGACAACCAGCAGCGGCACCACTTCGAGCGCCGAGATCATCGCGCCGACCGCAATCACCGACGTTGGCGTGCCACTGAAATACAGGTGATGGAAGGTCCCGAGCACCCCGCCGAACAGGAAGATGATCGTCGCGAACAACACCATCACGGTGGCGGTGGAGGTTCGCAGGATGCCCATCTGGACGAACAGCAGCGAGATGATGGCCGTGGCGAAGACTTCGAAAATACCCTCGACCCACAAATGCACCACCCACCAGCGCCAATATTCCATGATGGCGATGTTCGTATGCTGGCCCCACATCAGCCCCGCGCCGTAGAGCAGCCCGATGGCGAGCGCTGACACCAGCACGAGATAGATGAGGGACTTTCCGCCTTCCCGTCGCAGCACGGGCCAGAGCGCGCGCACCACCAGCGCCACCCAGAGGAACAGGCCAATCAGGAGGTAGATCTGCCAGAAGCGGCCGAGATCGACATATTCATAGCCCTGATGACCGAACCAGAAATTCGCCGTCAGACTGGTGAAGAAGCGGTGGACGGCCGCCCATTGCCCGGCAAAGGAGCCGATGACGATGACCAGAAGGCTGACGAACAGAAAGTTGACGCCGAGCCGCTGGAACTTGGGGTCGCGTCCCCCGAGCATCGGCGCGACATAGAGCCCGGTCGCCAGCCATGCCGTGGCGATCCACAGCACCGCGAGTTGCGTGTGCCATGTGCGGGTGATCGTGTAGGGAAGATATTCTGCAAAAGGCAGGCCATAGAGCCCTTGTCCCTCGACCGCATAATGAGCGGTGACAATGCCCAGCAGCACCTGCCCCACGAACAACGCGCAGACGACCCAGAAATATTTCGCGGTAGCCCGCATCGACGGTGTGATGACGGCCTGTCCCAGAAGATCAGAGGTCGCCATGCCGCCCTCGGGCAGGATGTCGCCGCGCCAGACGTCGAACTGCTTGGCGTAATAGGCGATGAGTGCGCCTGCCGCCGCAAGCAGCAGGATGACCGACGCAAGGCTCCACAACAATGTACCGGTGGTTGGGCTATTGCCCACCAGGGGTTCGTGCGGCCAGTTGCTGGTATAAGTGATGTTCTGGCCCGGACGATCGGTGGTCGCCCCCCAGGCCGTCCAGAAATAGAAGGCGGTAAGCTGCCGGGCTTCCGCGGCCGACAGCTCGCCATAGACCGGGAAGGCATAGTCGCGGCGGAGCTTTAGCGAGGCAGGATCGCCGCCATCGTACAGGCTTACGAAATGCTGCTGTACCTGCCGGATCGCGCGCGCGCGGGTGTCGCTGACCGTGATGACGCCGGATGCAGGGTCGTAGGTGTTCCTACGCATCTCCTCCTGCAGCCCGGCCCTTCGCATAGCCTCCGCCTGCGTCGCGGACACGCCTGGGAGAGGTTGCGAGGCCGACAGGGCGAGCAATGCCTCCGCCTCGCGGTGCAGCCAGTCGGCGCTCCAGTCGGGCGCCAGATAGCTGCCATGGCCCCAGATCGAGCCCTGTTCCATGCCGCCGATCGACTGCCAGATATTCTGGCCGGTCTCGATGTCCGCGCGCGTGAACAATGTCTCGCCGCTTTGGGATTTCACCGCTTCGGGAATGGGCGGCGCCTGCTGGTAGATCTGCTGGCCCAGCAACAGTAGGATTCCGAACATGACCACCATGCCGACCGACAGGATGATCCACAGCCTTTTGATGCTGAATGTCGTTTGATAGCTCTTCATGCCCCAAACCCCCTCCGTTCAGAATAGTCCGTGACTACCGCCTACCGCGCCCAAAATTGTTATGATGCTGACGGCAAGTAATAACTGATGCAGCCGGATCATTCGAGCGAAATCCGCCTCTGGTGACTGTGTATTGGCGAGGCGGCGATGGAGATGCAGCGGCTCGATGACGAGCAACATCAGCGCAAACACGGTCCAGAGTGCGACCATCAGGTGCATCCACCAGAACCGGCCGTCGAGGAAGCGGCTCCACAGATCGGCGCGCGCCACCAGCCACAGGCCACTTGCGCCGGCAAGCAGAACCCACAGGCGTGCCTGCCAGGCAAAGCGCGCCTCCATCTGCTGAAAACGGCGCAAGCGATCCTGCGGCAGTTCCGTTGCCTTAAGCGTCGGCATCAGCACCCAGGTGACGAAACCGACGCCGCCTATCCAGAACAGGACCGCGACGACATGCACCGTGCGAGCAAGGGCGAAGTCATCCACGGTCCGCGTCTTCGACAAGCTCTGGGCGTTCCCGGTAGAACTCGACCTGCATCGTCATGGGGCCGAGCGGAACGACATGATGGGTTGCTTGCGGCGGGATGATCGCGGGCCTGTCGGGCGTCACGAGCTGCTCGCTCGGCGGATCGACGAAAACGAGCCGCACTTCGCCCTCCAGCATCCGCAGGAGGCCCCAGGTGCCTGCTTTGGTGCGATGATCGTTGCGCAGCGCGTCGGGTAGGCTTTGCTCATCGAAGATCGGCGATGCGCCGTAGGGGACCGGTGTCACGACGCGGCCCTCGCGGAAATGGCGGCCAGGCCGCCGCGGTCGATCTTGATGCCGGTCAGCAAGCTCTCGCCAATGCGCAGTGCCGCTTCGCGAAACCGATCCGCGACCGCAGCGTTCGGCGCGATCCGAGCAAGCGTCTGGTCCCAGAGCGACTGCCAGCGCGCGAAATGCGCCTCATCAAGCTCGCCGATCGCGATATGCTTGCGCATCGGATTGCCGCTGAACCGACCGGATTCGAGCATGATCGAGGCCCAGAAATCCTTCATCCGCGTCAGATGATGCGGCCAGTCGCCGATGCGCTCCGCAAAGATCGGGCCGAGCGTGTCGTCCTGGCGGACGGTGTCGTAGAAACTCTCCACAAGCTGCGAAATAAACGCATCATCGATCCCGCAGGCGAGCGCATCCGCCATCTTGCGTGCCCGCGCTTGCTCGGCATGGTTCGACGTCATTGCCTGCCTCGACTCGATTAAGATGTGTGCATGGTTTACGCGCCTTGGCGGATAAAACCAATATATGATATGCATCTTTTATGAGATTGTCCGTCCAGACCGACTATGCCCTTCGCACATTGATGTTCCTGGCCGTGAAGGACGGCCATCATTCGATCGCCGAGATCGCACACGCTTATGGCATCTCGAAGAACCATCTGATGAAAGTGGCGCAGCGACTGGCCGCGGAGGGATTTGTCGAGGGTGTGCGGGGCCGGAGCGGGGGCCTCAAGCTGGCGCGGCCCGCCAATGCCCTGAACGTCGGTTCGATCATGCGCATCATGGAAGACACCGGGACATTCGTCGAATGCTTCGACGCGGCGACCAACAGCTGCGTCGTGACGCCCGCATGCGGCTTGCGCCATGCCTTGGCAGGCGCGCTGGAAGCTTTCGCGCGACACCTCGATCAGTTCACCATCGCCGATCTCGTACCGGATTCCAAAAGCTACGGGTGGCAGCTCGACGCGCAAGCGGCCACTGCTTCGACGTAACGGAGAACCCGGCGATTCTGACCTCATCCTTCTCGGAAGCCCGCAACATCTGTAATGAGTTATTACGCCGCCTAGCGCAGATGTTCAAAGCCAAGAACAAGCTTTTACTAATGAACCTGTCAGTGTAGAATCCAATTATCTTCCCATCTTCCGCGCCGGGGTGTGCATGAGTTTTATTGAGGGACTCGCGCGAGATCAGGTCAACCTGCTTCCTCCTTGTGTTGATGACTATGTTTCCCCGGACGCATTGGTCCGAGTCGTCGATGCTTTTGTTACCAGCTTGAACTTGGCTGAGCTTGGCTTCGGTCGCGCTATCGCTGCGGTCACCGGCCGCCCTGGATACCATCCAGGCGATATGCTCCGGCTGTACATCTGGGGCTACCTCAACCAGGTACGGTCCTCACGCCAATTGGAACGAGCGTGTGTCCGCGACCTCGAAGCGCTTTGGCTAATGCGCCGGCTCGCCCCGGATTACCGAACGATCGCCTCCTTTCGTCATGACAATCCGGAAGCCATTGTCAGCGCCAGCGCTGCATTCATCCAGTTCTGCCGCGAAACCGGCTTGATCAGCGGTCGATTGGTCGCGCTGGACGGGACGAAGATGCGCGCGGTCGCGAGCCCAAAGAACATCGCTGGCGCCGACCGGCTGGCCCGTGACGTTGCGCACACCGAAAAGGAGATCGCCTACTACCTTGAACGGCTCGACATCATAGATGAGGCAGTGGCCCAGGGGTTCGACGATCAGCCCAAACATCGGGAGGCGTTCACCACTGCGATGGAGACCCTCGGGCGCCGCAAAGACAGGCTCGTGCGCCGGCAGGACATCCTGAAGGATCGCGACGAGACGGCTTTGGTCTTTGGCGAGTCCGACGCGCGGCCGATGGGCTATGGACGTTCTCCCAAGACACCCTGCTACAACATGCAAAGCGTGGTCGATGTAGATAGCGGCCTGATCATACATCACGACGTGACCAACGAGGCAAACGACAGCCAGCTCCTGCATCCAATGTCGATGGCGACGATGGAGGTGCTTGAGGTTGACGAGCTCAAAGTCCTGGCCGACGGCGGTTACTCCAACGCCCAGGCGGTCGCGCAATGCGAGCGCGACCATATTGAGGTCGCGGCGCCGATCAAACGCGGCGCCATGAGCACCGACTTTTTCCGGCCAGCGCAGTTCGTGTATGATGAGGAGACCGACACAATCCGGTGCCCCGCCGGCAAGACGTTGAGACCATCCGGCAAACATACCCGCAACCGTGCGATCCGATATAGAACGCCCGCATGCAAAGACTGTCGGCTGAAGAGCCGATGCACGTCCGGCGCCCAACGGACCATCCATCGGTTGTTCGATCAGGCGGCGCTGGATCGTATGGAGGCCAGAATCTACGCGGATCCGAGCTTGATGGTGACCCGCCGATGTACTGTAGAGCACCCCTTCGGCACGATTAAACGGATGTCCGGCGGCGGAAGGTTCCTCACGCGAGGTCTCAGAGCGGTAAAGGCCGAAGCGGCTCTCTCGATTGTCGCCTTCAACATCCTCCATGCAGTAAATGCCTTCGGTGCCGAGCGACTGACGCCAGCGGGGTGAGACGCGCGTCGCGGTGCTGGCGGCGGCGGATTAGACGAATGAGTTTTTGCACAGCCTGCCCCGCAACGCCCCTTTGATTCGGAGCGGAGCTGGTGACGCGCTCTATCCCGCACATCCTGTCGGACCTGCTCCTGAGGGCGCGGCAACTTCACCATCGGGCCCCGCGCGCACTCTGACCCGGCGGTAAAGATCGCAAGGGCAGCCTGCGAAAGACGACATGCCCCGCCTTTCGGCCTGCCAGGCACCTGGCAAGCCATTTGCCGCCTCTGTCAGGGTGCGTCTTATCTATCAGGGTCATCTCGCTGACCGCTCGCGCGACCGGCGGAAACGGTGTTGGAGAGTGAGAGCCTGGCGGCTCCGTCCGTGACGGTGCCGAAGCCAGAGGGAGTGGCCCCTTGGCCGGCCCGTCCGAGGAGACAGGCCATGGCATCTTTCCGCGCACGCCGCGCTTCCGCAATCGAGCGGACCGACCTCTATCAGGGCATCACTGACCGTATCATCATCCAGCTCGAACAGGGGCGCGTACCCTGGGTCCAGCCGTGGGATTCGGCAGCCGCCGCCCTCGACCTGCCGGTCAATGCCAGCACCCGCGCGCGCTACAGCGGGATCAACATCCTGATCCTGTGGAGCGCGATGATCGAACGCGGCTTCACCACCAACCGCTTCCTCACCTTCCGGCAGGCACTCGAACTGGGCGGCAATGTCCGCAAGGGCGAGCGGGGCATGACCGTGGTCTATGCCCATCGCTACACCCCGCAGCAGGAGCGCGAACGGGCCCGCGAGGAAGACCGGGCTCCCGGCACGATCCCGTTTCTGAAGCGCTACACGGTCTTTTCGACCGACCAGTGCGAAGGCCTGCCCGAGGACTTGAGCGCGCCAGTCGCGCCGGTCGACCGCTCGCTGATCCTGCCAGAGGCTGACGCCCTGATCCGCGCCACCGGCGCCGATATTCGCATCGTGGGCGGTGAGGCCTTCTACGTGCCTTCGCGCGACTACATCCAGATTCCGCGCCCCGAGGCCTTCCCCGAGCCGATCAACTGGCACCGCACGGCCTTTCATGAACTGGGGCATAATGCCGCAACCCGGATTATGCCGCATGGCGTCGTGGGGTCTTGAATTTCTGCGATTTGGT
>NZ_JARESE010000078.1 GCF_029076845.1 Novosphingobium album (ex Liu et al. 2023) | reverse complement strand
CGCCGGCGGCGGCCGTTCGGGGATTCGCCGCCGCCGACGCATCGCCCGGCGGGGTGCCGGACGACGGGGGGGTCTCGATCGGGTAGATGTCGGGCCGCAGCTCGTGACGCGAAATGCCGGTGGCGAACTCGACCGATAGGACCTCTTCCGCCGACTGAAGTGGAATGTCGTTCTTCAGTCGGTACGACACGGTCTGTTGCTTCATGCCGAACCGTCGCGCGAAAGCTGCGCCGCTGCCGCACCATGCCACCGCGCGACGAAAGGCCTTCATCGCCAACTGTAGTTCGACGTGATCCATGCGCTGAACATGGCACATCGATCTACCAGTAACAACCAGTAATTAGTTATCCTTGGTTGCCATTTGTCGCCTAGCTTGCCTAGTCGTGGATACGCCTGAGGACATAGCGCACAACGCGGCATGGCTGCGGGCAATGCGAGATCTTCTCGGATGGTCCACGGGTCAAGTCGCTCGCGCGATTCGAACCATTGCAGCTGAGCTGGATGACAAGGTTGAACTCTCCCAGCAAACTGTATCAGCGTTTGAAAATGGCCAGCACAAATCTAACCCGCGCTGGCTGGGATACGCTCAAATTGCGATAATCAAGGAAATGCAAGCGCGAGAGCTAGTAGACGGCCGTGTTTGGTATCTGAAAATACCGACTACTTCGAGGCGCTTCTTCCAAAACCAGCGGAAGCGCGCTGGCACCGAGACGCCGCAGGACGAATTTCTGCCTCTCCGTGAGGCGGGTGATGTCGGTAAGGTCGGCAACTCAGAGACTCCACTTCGTGACGATCATCCATTAACGAGTGATGAGGTGGAGTTACTGGGGCTGTTTCGGTCAATTGAGCCGAAGGAAAAGGCAGCGATCATGACGCTGGTCCGTTCGATCGCGACAAACGCGCGATCCCCAACTGTTCACGACAAGGGGTTGGGTTTTCGGAGCTTGGGTCCAAACCGACAAACCGAAAGGCGGGGCGGGAAAAATGATAGACCGGGAGCGCGGGGAAGGGATGCCTGAACGGGCCGCTCCCGACCTCTCCCTGCGTCTCAGGAGATCAGGCGTTGGGCGAGCTTGAGCAGCACCTGCGCGAGGCGCAGGCGAAGATAGCG
>NZ_JARESE010000077.1 GCF_029076845.1 Novosphingobium album (ex Liu et al. 2023) | reverse complement strand
CATGCCCCACCACCTGCGGCACCTCAATCTACACCGGAAATTACACCACGACCGCGGACGCTAACAAGCCGAGGTCCTTAATTGGGTCTGATACCCATTGATGCCCCGCGCCGGAACACCGTCGCCATCTTGCCTCTAAGTTATTGAAAAAAAATGGTGGACGCACTTGGGCTCGAACCAAGGACCCGCTGATTAAGAGCCATGATCAGAGGGTCCTAGCGCGTCCGCATGGGTCCAAGAATGGCGGAAATCTGCGATTCATAGTCCGCATTGTTCTTGAAATGTTCGCCAGTATCCACTACAAAAAGCTACCTAAGGTAGCAGGTACATATGGCGAACAAAGTAGGTTTGACGGATGCGAAGATCGCAGGGCTGAAGGCGCCGACTGCGGGGCAGGTTGAGCTCGCCGATGGTATCGTACCCGGCCTCAGGCTCCGCATGGGTGCCAGTGGTATCAAGACGTACATTCTGCGCAAGCGGGTTCAGGGCAAATGGTTGAATGTGACAATCGGACGCCATGGGCCAAGCTTTACACTGGCCCATGCCCGAAAGAAGGCGCGCGATCTGCTTGTCGATGTCGAGCAGGGCAAGAGCATCGCCAGAAAGGCGGGGGCAAAGAGAAAGGGATCAAAAGGGGTCGGGACAGTCGCGGAGCTCTACGAGACGTACCTTGCTCAGCAGATCGAGGGCAAAAAGCGGAGCGCGAGGGAGTTCGATCGAGTGTTCCGAAAATACATCGAGCCCGAGATTGGAGACCGGCTCGCGGACTCCATTACCCGAAGTGACGTGAGCCGCTTCGTTGAGAAAATTGCGTTCGAGCGGGGCAAGGAAACCCTGACGATGGCGCGCATCGTGTATCGCCATCTTTCGACCTTCTACACGTGGGCGCTCACCAGACTTGAGCATATGCCAGCCAACCCCTGCCGGGATGCGTGGCGCCCGAAGCGGAATGAGCCTCGCGACCGTGTACTCAGCGACCGTGAGCTTGCTGCGCTGTGGCAATCTGCTGTTGAGGATGGCTATCCGTTCGGCCATCTCGTGCAGATGCTTATTCTTACGGCTCAACGCAGAGGTGAAGTGCTTGATGCGGCGTGCGATGAGTTCGACTTTAAGGCGAAAGTCTGGACAGTTCCGGGCGATCGAGCGAAAAACGGCAAAGCGAATGTGGTGCCGCTATCCGCCCAGGCCCTGGCAGTCATCACCGAGATATTCATGGCGGCTGGGATTGACCCCGATGACGCTCACAAGCAATCCCAGATCCTGTTGGCTTCGAAGGTCACCAATACGAACAGTGTCAGCGGACTATCCAAGGCCTGGAAACGGATCAGAGCAAGCGTGGACGAGAAGCTCGGCTACGAGGCCGGACACTTCACCATGCATGATATTCGACGGACGGTAGCGACCGGCCTCCAGCGTCTTGGCATACCGTTGGTGGTTTCTGAGGCGGTCCTCAATCACCAGTCAGGATCAGCTATGGCTGGCGTCGCTGGGGTCTATCACCGTCACCAGTATACCAACGAGAAACGGGAGGCGTTGGCGCTGTGGGGTAAGGAGGTAATGCAGATTGCAGCTAAGTACCCAGTCGAAGTCAAAGACGGCTAATCTCACTGGGGTACGCAACCGCTACAAATCCGCCCAGCTAGAAACCGCAGGATGATGGGCCGTGCTATGGCCATCGTGGGTCGATCTTTAGAAACGCCATTGTCGAAGGACCTCTTGGACATATCCGGGCGTCTCGCCATTCCGGGGAATGCCGCCTGCGCGTTCCACTGCGCCGGGGCCCGCATTGTAGGCAGCCACAGCGAGGTGAACCACGCCGAACCTGTCGAGCATCTGCCGCAGATACCGCGCCGCGCCGAAGATGTTGGCCATAGGATCGAAGCGATTGAAGACCCCGAGTTCTTTTGCCGTGGCTGGCATCAGCTGTCCAAGACCTGCTGCGCCTGCAGGGCTGACGGCGAAGGGGTTATATCGAGATTCTGTCCATACGAGCGCATCGAGCAGGCCCGCGGGCAATGAGTACTTCGCTTCCGCCGCATAGATGTGGGGAAGGTAGCTTGCTCGCCTGAAGTCGGAGGGGCCAGGTTTGGCCTTGGGTTCGTATCTGTATGGCAGGTTCACCCGGCCATTTTGTGGTACAATGAAACCCGATGCCGGGCCCGCCTGACGGGATGACCACAGCCCATGCTCGACCAGATGGAAGCCGTTCGATGTTTCAGCAATCCGGATGCCTTCGGAGTGACTGGCGGGGGCTTCGATTGTGGCTGGCGCGGACAAATCCTGGGCTCTGGCGGAGGTAGCAGAGGTGATCGCGAAGCCTGCGACCAAGATAGCTTTCATTGTCATTTCTCGATCCTTCTATAGCCGAATCGAGTGAGAACATATAAAGAACATATGAAGTAGGAAAATGGTTTGGCGCTGGTGCAGAGCGGAGGCTGCGCGGGGAGGGCACCTCAACCGGAGAAGGTCGATGCCCCCGTTAGACAATGCTCATCAACTCGAACCCCGCGCGCGCGCCATCGTCGAAAGCCTTCAGGGGATATGGAGTCGGGGCAAAGGCATGTGCTGCTGCCCGGCGCATGATGACCGAACTCCCTCACTAAGCGTGACGCTGGGAAGAAAGGCGATCCTGTTTCATTGCTTCGCAGGATGCTCGAACGAGGAGGTCATTGCGGCACTGGACCGCCAGGGTGTTCGCAGCCGTGACCTGTTCGATGGCTCTGGTGCCGTGGCCGCTGATCGACCGGAAAAAAGCGCCTTCAATGCCAACGCGCGGCGTTTGTGGCACTCGGCGACGGCGATCTCCGACAGCCCTGCCGAAGGATACCTTGCGAAGCGCGGGATCCTGCGTGCCTCTGATCAGCTCCGTTATCTCGAGCGCACGCCGCTCGGACCACGTGGTGCGGTCCAGTTCCTCCCTGCAATGTTGGCGGCAGTCACAACCGACATCGGCATAATCGCGATACACAGGACATTTCTCGACGCGCCGAACGCAAAGCTCGCCGGTTTCGATCGGCCAAAGCGTGCGCTTGGCAGCCTTGGCTGTGGTGCTGTCAGACTGGCCCCGCCAGCAGCGGGCCGGTTGGGCCTTGCCGAAGGTATCGAAAGTGCGCTGTCAGCCATGCAGATGTTTGGCGTCCCTTGCTGGGCAACGCTTGGTAACGAGCGGTTCGGCCTCGTCGCGATTCCAGAGAGTGTGCGCGAGCTCCACTTGTTCATCGACAATGATCCAGGAGGCGAACTCGCGGATCAGCGCGCGCGAAAGGCCTTTTCTGCATCAGGCCGTGTGATCCGCTTGCGAGTGCCAGCATCGACCGGTTTCGACTGGAACGATGAACTTACGGCGAGGCTTGCTCGGAAAACCTGATCAGCGAGCCAGAGGGGAGGGAGCCTTCGGCTGATTGAGGCCTGCGAGACGCAGGACCTCGTCAGGAGGTTTCCCATGCCCGACTCTTCCCTCGCTTTCGCATTCGATCCACCATCTCCGCCGCTTGTCGTGACGGCAGCCAAAGCAATGGCGTTGCAATTGGCAGCAGGCAGCGCACTTTCGCGCAGCGACATCAACCGCATCATGACGGACCACTTCGGTGGAACCGATGCACTCGGGGCATGGTCAGTCCGTGATGCTCACGCTGCGCTCGAGCTGGCGCAGGTTCAACACCTGCAAGCATCAGATCAAGTCCAGCCCACGAGCACGATCGACGAGGCGGAACAGTTCTTCTGCGGCCTCGATGCCCGAGTTCCGACCCAGAGCAATCGCAGCTACGAGCAGATCGAATGGCAGCAGTTTGCAACGCCGCCGCGCCTTGCCTGGCTTGCTGCTCGGGCCTGCGCGCTGGCCACTGGCGAACTTGTGCTCGAACCATCGGCCGGAACGGGGATGCTCGCGGTCTGGACCGCCAAGGCCAGCTCGCGCCTTGCCCTCAACGAAATCTCGCTGCTTCGCCGCGACTGCCTGAGCGCCTTGTTCCCTGCGGCCCTAGTGACCGGCTATGACGCTGAGCTGATCGACGAACTGCTCGATCCAGCCATCATCCCGAGCGTCGTGCTGATGAACCCTCCCTATTCCCACGGCATTGAGCGAGGGCACGATAGTCACACTGGCTCGCGCCATCTGCGGTCGGCCTGGAACCGTCTGGCGTCCGGGGGGCGGCTTGTCGCGATCATGCCTGAATGGTTCGACTGTGCGAAGTTCTTGGCGGGGTTGAAGGGACCGATCTCGCTGCGGCTCATTGCCGACGTCGAACGCGCGTTCGTCAGGCAGGGCACCGGCATCACCACGCGGCTGTTGGTCTTCGACAAGGTGGAAGGCTCCCATGAGCCTGTCGCTATCCGCACAAACGACTTTCGCCAGCTGGTCGATCTTGTTGATGCTTTGCCGGCTCGCGCCAGCTTGGAGGCTGTTACTGAGCAATCGAGCCTTCCGGCTCGTGCGCCGTTTCGCCTTGTGGCGGTGCCGCGCAGGCCGTTGCCTACACCAGCGAGGATCACTCCTTCAGCCTCCGCCATCGGGTCGCTTACCTACCAGTCGCTTGAAACCCCTGCGCCGGTCGCCCCTCAGGTCGGCCACTATCTGCCCTATCGCCCCAGCCGGATCGTGATCGATGGCGCGGCCGAGCATCCAACGCCGCTCGTCGAGTCCGTCGCCATGGGGTCGATCTCGGCACCCAAGCCGGACGCGGTGCCGCAGCTGCCCGACGGACTTATCGCCAAGGGGTTGCTGTCGACTGCCCAGGCAGAGACCCTGATCTACGCCGCCAGCGCTCACGGCCGCGATCTTCCCGGCCGGTTCGAACCAGAGGACAAGGGCTGTTCCCTCAAGGCCTCGGCTGAGGGTCATATCTACCGGCAGGGCTATTTCCTTGGGGACGGCACCGGCGCTGGTAAAGGCCGCCAGGTCGCGAGCGTCATTCTCGACCGCTGGGTGCGCGGGGAATGCCGCCATATCTGGATTTCGAAGAACGAGGCGTTGCTCGAAGATGCCAGGCGCGACTGGGCTGCGCTTGGCGGCCTCCCGATCGATATCCAGCCGCTGGCGTCCTGGAAACTCGGCACCCCCATCGCCATGCGCGACGGAATCCTCTTCGTGACCTATCCGACGCTGCGTTCGGGCCGAAGCGACGCAACGCGGCTTGACCAAATCCTCGCCTGGGCCGGTGAAGATTTCGACGGCGTTATCGTGTTCGACGAAGCGCACGCCATGGCAAATGCCGCTGGCGGCGAAGGATCACGGGGTAAGGTCAAGGGCTCGGAGCAGGGTATCGCCGGGGTGCGCCTACAGAACCTCCTGCCTCGCGCACGCGTGCTCTACGCCTCGGCCACCGGCGCATCCGACGTCAACAACCTGGCCTATGCCACGCGCCTTGGGCTCTGGGGTCCGGAGACCGCGTTTGCCAATCGTGAGGCCTTCGTTGCCGATATTCGCGATGGCGGAATTGCAGCCATGGAACTGGTCGCGCGCGATCTCAAATCGCTCGGCCTCTACACGGCCCGGGCCCTTTCGTTCGCCGGTGTCGAGTATGAGATCCTCGAGCATTGCCTGACCGAGGATCAGATCGCGGTCTACGATGCCTATGCTGAGGCCTGGACGATCTTATGCGCAGCTGCGCATAAGACGGCTTATCGCGAGGTGGCGATAATGCGAAGGAACGCGGCGTAGGCGCGCAATTTCCGTAAGGCGTGGCGATGTTGCTGCGCATTATTTTGGCTGCGAACCTCGGTGGTCTCTGGACCAGCTGAGGATAAAAGCATGTTGAAATTGCACGACGAGTTGATCGCCGAACTCTCGAATTTGCTCACGACGCAGAATTACAACCCGGTGGTCGTAGCGAACCATCGCCACTACGCTCGCGCGTTTCTCGATTATCTGGCCGAGTGCGACATGCAGGTGGAAGCTGTGACGCCGGCGCAGGTCGATCAGTATTTTGCCTATGCAATCCAGGATTTCGAAGCCCGGTACGGTCGGCCTCCCTGTGCGCGCTGGCCGATGTTGCCTCGCACGTCGATCAACAAGCTGCTCCGGCTTGCTCAAGGCAAATGGCCGCCCGAGCCGGAGATAATCGAACCGGAAACTGTGTACCGGCAGGCGATCTGCTGCGAATACGAGGCATGGCTGCGCGACGAGCGCGGTCTGGCAAGCGCTACCATCGCGGCGCTTATGTGGGAGGCACGGAACTTCCTGCGATGGCAGTTCGAACGGAGCGGTGCTGCCAGCCTCGACACGTTGAGCATCGTGGAAGTCGATCTCTACATGGACATGCGCGCGCCTGGATTAAGGCGCAAATCATTGGCCGATGTCGCTGAGCGGCTCCGGTCGGCGGTGCGCTATCTGCATCGGACGAGGCGCATCCCGACTGATCTCACGCCGCACATCATCGGCCCCATGCTCTACGCCTATGAAGACGTGCCCTCGACGTTGGACAAGAGCCAAATCGCCGCGGTGTTGGCGACGACGAAGAAGGACGGATCGCCGCGAGGAATGCGCGATTTTGCGGTCCTTCAGCTGCTTGCCACATATGGGTTGCGCGAAGGGGAGGTTTGCCGCCTTCGGCTTGAGGACGTGAACTGGCGCGGAGAATCCCTGCGTATCCGTCACACCAAGACCAATGCGTACTCCTACATGCCGCTATTGGCGCCGGTTGGTGAAGCGCTGCTCGACTATCTGCGTCATGGGCGCCCTCAGGTCGAGGGGCGAGAAATCTTTATCCGGTCCTGCGCGCCCTACATCGCAATGACAAACCTGTACGGCATGATCCGCGGGCGGTTAGCAGCCGCAGGCGTCGAGCCGCCGGGAAAGCGAGGGGCACATGTCTTCCGCCACGCGCGCGCGGTCGAAATGCTGCGGGCGTCGGTCCCGCAAAAGATCATCGGCGACGTGCTCGGGCATCGATCCACCGAATCCACCAATGCCTATCTCAAGCTGGCGACAGATGATCTCCGAGCCGTGGCGCTTGATGTACCTGGCCTGGAGGTGCTGTCATGAGCGCCTGGCACGATCCCGATTGCACCGTTGTTGACGCCTTCCTGGAAAAATCGCAGTTCCGGCCGGGAAGCAGGCCGACTTATCGCTGGTTCCTTCGCAGCTTCGAGAATGTAGCCCGACGTCATCCGGCGGTTGACCGGCCGATGCTCGACGTCTGGCTGAAGGAAATGGAAAAACGTTGGCGAATGCCGACGCTGCTCAATCAGGTCTGCATTGTCGATCGCTTCCTCGACCACCTCGTCGAAATCGGGCTGATCGCCGATAATCCCGTTGCCGTGCTTCGCCACCGGTACAACGTAAAACAAAGCAAGCCGATCTGGCGAGCGTTGTCTTCCCCCAATCCCGACGAAGCCCTGGCCGCGTTACGACGCCCTGCTCCCTTCGGCAGCGCGCTGGGGGACTTTATGCGTGAGCATGTCGCGTTGATGCGCAGCCGGGGCTATCAGTATGAGACTCAGGCTCACTGGCTATTACGGTTCGATCGGTTCCTCCAGGCGAACCCCGAACTTGCCCGGGCATCGCTTGAGACAATGCTGGCGCGCTGGGCAACTGCCAAGCCGACCCGCAATCACGCGGCTGAATGTCAGAAGCTGGGGCGCATCCTGACCAAGGCGCGGTATCGCCTTGATCCCAGCATCCCGCCAAAACGCTTCAACGCCCGGCCGGAGCGGGAAGTGGCGCGCGAGCATCGACGGCCGCATATCTTCAGTCCGGCCGACGTTCGGCGGTTGCTCGATGTTGCCCGCTCGTATCCGTCGCCGGATGCTCCGCTGCGGCCAATGGTCCTCTACACGATGGTGGTTCTGGCCTACTGTGCCGGACTGCGCCGCAGTGAACTCGCCGGGCTCGATCTGGGTGACGTGGACCTTCAATCGGACACGATCACGATCCGGGAAACGAAGTTCTACAAGACCAGGATCTTGCCGCTAACCGGCAGCGTCATGGCCGAATTACGGGCCTATATCGATGCAAGGCGGCGCGCCAGCGCCCCGCAGGATCCGCGGTCCGGGCTCTTCTGGCACGAGCACTTCAATGATCGCTATACCCCCGTGACGGTCTCAACGATGATTACCAACGTCATGCGCCGCGCCGGGTTCAAGCCCACGACGGGGCGGGCGGGACCACGCGTTCATGACCTGCGCCACTCGATGGTCGTGAACCGAATCCTTCAATGGTATCGATCCGGCGTTAATCCGCAGGACAAACTGCGCTTCCTCTCCACCTATATGGGTCACCGGGACATCAACTCCACGCTGGTCTACATCACTGTCACGCAGGACCTGCTGCAGGAAGCAAGCGAGCGGTTCCGTACCGTCGGTGCCCGATGCCTCACCATGGAGGCGCGGTCATGACGAAGGGCAATCCGTTCCCCGCGTTGTTGCGGGCGTTCTTCCAGGAATGGTTGGCCGAGCAACGCAGTGCTTCTGTCCATACGATCCGGTCCTATCGCGACACCTGGCGGCTGTTGCTTCGGTTTATCGCCGAGCGAAATGGTGGCGGGGTTGCGCGGATCACACTGGCCGATGTCTCGGCCGGAGAGGTTCGCGCGTTCCTCCACCATACCGAGCATGGGCGCAAAAGCACGATCGGTACACGCAACTGCCGGCTTGCCGCGATCCGCAGCTTCTTCAGCTTCGTGGCTGACAAGGATCCCGAATACATCGCGCAATGCGCCGAGGTCCTGACTGTCCCGCTCAAGCGGGAGCCCACCGCTGCACCCTGCTATCTTGAGCCGGAGGAGGTCGAAGCGATCCTCGCTCAGCCCGACCGGTCGACTATCGAGGGGATGCGCGACCATGTGCTGCTCTCGTTCCTGTACAACAGCGGCGCGCGCATCCAGGAAGCTCTCGACCTGTGTTCCAACGCGGTCCGGTTCGATGCGCCGCACTACGCTCGCCTCTATGGCAAGGGGCGCAAGGAACGGGTCTGTCCACTCTGGCCGGAAACCGTGATGTTGCTCAGGAAGTTGTTGGAACGTCACCCGCGCGCGTCAGATCAGCGGATCTTCGTCAATAGATACGGTGAGCCTCTGGGCGCCTCGGGAGTGCGGTTCAAGCTTGCCGCCTACGTAGAGGAAGCGGCCAAGTCGGTACCAACGCTTCGGTCAAAACATGTGACGCCGCACAGCTTCCGGCACGCGACAGCCGTTCACCTTGTCGCTGCCGGGGTCGACATCACCGTCATACGCAGTTGGCTGGGACACGTCAGCCTCGACACGACCAACCACTACGCACAGGCCAATCTGGAGACCAAACGAAAGGCCTTGGAGCTGGTGGGTGCGCCGTCGGCGAGCAACGTTCCACCTTCGTGGAAGCGAGATGCCAGTCTGATGGAGTGGCTCGACACCCTGTGAAATAATGCGAAGGACGTGGTGGTCAGTCTCCCGGCATTGCGCGCCTACGCCGCGTTCCTTCGCATTATCGCCACCTCGCGATAAGCGATCATCCACGCCAACCTGCGCGAAGCGCTAGAAGCCACGCGGATCGTTGACAACGAGACCGGGGGGACGCTCAACTCCGGTGCCAAGTCGGCGGCGCTGTCGATCTTCGAGGGAACCAAGCAGCGCTTCTTCGCGCAGCTGCTTCTGTCGATGAAGCTGCCCAGCCTGTTACCAGCCATCGACGCAGCGATTGCCGGGGGGAACACCGTTGTCGTCCAGCTCGTCTCGACCGCAGAAGCCATGCTTAATCGTCGGCTTGCCGACCTCTCGGACGAAGAACGCGAAGCGCTGGAGATCGATCTGTCCCCGCGGGAATATGTGATCGATTACCTGGCCAAGAGCTTTCCTGTCCGGCTGATGGCGGTCTTCACCGACGAAAACGGCAATCCTCGCTCAGAACCGATGAGCGACGAACAAGGCGCGCCGGTACTTTGCCGATCGGCACTCGCCGCGCGCGACCGGATGATCGAGCAACTCTGCGCCTTGCCGCCGATCGCGACCGCGCTGGATGCCATCATCGAACGCTTCGGCGTGGAACAGGTGGCGGAAGTGACCGGCCGGACACGCCGGCTCATCGTTGGCCGCGATGGCCATCAGAAACTCCAATCCCGGTCGCCGCGCGCCAATGTCGCTGAAACCCAGGCCTTCATGGACGGCAACAAACGCATCCTCGTCTTTTCCGATGCCGGAGGAACCGGACGCAGCTACCATGCCGATCTGGCCGCCAAGAACCAGGCTCGCCGCGTTCACTTCCTGCTCGAACCGGGCTGGCGCGCTGACGCCGCAATCCAGGGGTTAGGGCGGACCAATCGTACCAATCAGGCATCAGCCCCGCTGTTCAGGCCAGTGACGACCGATGTGCGCGGTGAGCGCCGGTTCATCTCGACGATTGCTCGGCGGCTCGACAGCCTCGGAGCTCTGACGCGCGGGCAGCGCCAGACCGGCGGACAGAACCTGTTCGACCCGGCCGACAATCTCGAAAGCATCTACGCCAAGGAGGCGCTCCACCGCTGGTTCGGACTTTTGTTCACCGGCAAGCTCGAAGCGGTAAGCCTCGGACGCTTTCAAGAGCTGACAGGCCTGCGGATCGAAGCGCCTGATGGTTCGATGGTCGATGACCTACCGTCGATCCAGCGGTGGCTCAATCGTATCCTCGCGCTGCCTATCGCCCTGCAGAACGCGATCTTCGACGAGTTCATTGGGCTGGTCGAGGCGCGCATCGATGCCGCCAGGCAGGCCGGCACACTCGACCTCGGCCTCGAGACCATCGCGGTCGAGGACTTCACGGTCCTGTCGGACACGCTGCTGCGCACCGATCCGGCCTCAGGTGCGACGACCCATCTGCTGGAACTGGAAATCGCCAGAGCCCTGAAGCCGCTCACGCTGAAGCGGCTCGAGGAGCTTCACGGCCTTGCTGGGCAGCGGCAGCGGCCGGTTCGGAACACCCGCTCAGGTCGGGTCGCACTGATTGTGCCCGCCCGCAGTATTCTCTCCGATGACGGTACGCGGGTGGCCCGCTTCGAATTGCTGCGCCCGCTCAAGCGCAGTCACATCACCGAGGATCAGTTGGCGGAGAGCAGCTGGGACGATATTGCCATCGACGCATTCCGCGATGCCTGGTCAGCTGAGGTCGCGGAGGCCCAAACCAGCCACAAGCGCGAGCGCCTCTATCTTGCGACGGGCCTCCTGTTGCCGGTCTGGGACAAGCTCCCTTTGGATTTCGTGAGGGTGAGCCGCATCTCGGCTGCGGATGGCCGGTCGCTCCTTGGCCGGGAGGTTCCTCTCCATTGTGTTCCGGACCTGTGCCGGGCGCTGGGTCTGGAACGCGAGCAAACGCTTTCCGCCGATGATATTGTTCAGACCGTCGTGGCAACGGGCCGGGCCATGGAATTCGCCGGCCGCGAGCAGCTCATGGTCAAGCGCAGCCTGGTAAATGGCTCACAGCGAATTGAGCTCACCGGTTGGAGCGTAGCCCGCCTCGACTGGTACAAGGCCCAAGGCTGCTTCACCGAGATCATCCGCTACCAGACCCGGCTTTTCGTGCCGATCGAAGGCGCAGCGAGCGTGATTGCTAGACTGGCATCATCGGCATAGTTACTTGCCAAATGGCATTAGTAATCGTATATGATGCCATATGGAGAACTGCCATGCTGGCTCTGCAACCCGTTGATACTGCTGTTACCGCCTTTCGGCCCGATCCGATCACCCAGGACGAGGCAGCTGCCATGTTCCGGGCAGTCCTCAATCTGTTCGGCAAATGGGAACTGACCGATGAGCAGGCTGCCACTTTGCTCGACATGCCGGTGCGCTCGTATCGGCGATGGAAGGCGGAAGGCCCCGGGCGCGTTTCGCGCGATGGGCGCGCGCGTCTCTCCAACCTCATGGGGATCCACAAGGCGCTCCGGATCATCTTCACGGAGGCTGCCCGCGGGTATGCCTGGATCAGGGCGGCTAATCATGTGTTCGGCGGAGCCAGTGCGCTCGACGTGATGCTGGGAGGTGAGCTCACCGACATCATGCGGGTACGGCGCTACCTCGACGCCGAACGTGGTGGCTGGTGAGCGAAGCGGCGGATATCCCCGTTTCTCGAGTTGAGTGGAAGGGCGCTGTCAGGATCATCCGCAGCGCCTTTCCGCCGATCGACCTGTTCGAGGACATCGCCGATCCCGCGGACTGGCCGCTGCTGATTTCGGCAGAGCAGAAGACCAATCCTCGCATCATGGCGACTATTGGTAACCTCGACCTCGTTCCGGTTGACCGCCGCGTCGGCGGCAATGGTGCGTCCTACCTCATGGCGCCATTCACCCACGTTAGCACCGATCGACCGAGCCGCTTTACCGATGGCAGCTACGGCGTGCTCTATGTTGGGGACCGTTTTGAAACCGCACTGTTCGAGACGATCCACCACCATGCCCGCTTCATGGCACGAACCCGGGAAGCGCCAGGATGGACCTCGCAGTTCCGCGAAATCATCATGTCGGTCGATGTAGACTTACATGATCTCCGAGCTCTGGCGGTGAAGCCGGATTCGGCGCTCGATCCTGACAGCTATGCTGCATCTCAAGCGCTCGCGCGGCACCTCAGGGGCGCGGGATCGAACGGGATTGCTTACCCGAGCATCCGGCACCCCGGCGGGGAATGCGTCGCGCTATTCTACCCGGACTGCGCATCAAATCCGCTTCAGGGGCGGCACCTCGACTATCACTGGGATGGCGCGCAAGTTGATCTGGTTCGTGATGTGGGGTCGGGCGCTGTCTTCCGGATTGTCGATTTGCCGCCCGATCCCGCCTGACCGAACCAGCTGGGTTTCCGGCTGAGTGCGGTAGGATCTCCGAGCGCAGTGGACGGCAAGCAGGCTCATGCCTGCGAACCAGCCTTCACGAGTTCATGAAGGGCTGTGTCCGGCGACACCGGGCCCTTGTACAGCGGGCTACATGGTGTCTCCGCTAACTTGGCGGAAATCGCCAGGAGGTCGTCATCATCACCCTTCTCATAGGCATAGGCGGCCAGCCAGAACTCGGCCTGCTTAACGAACTCATTGAGGATGCCTACGACGCTCCGGTTCGCAGTTTTCGCGTACTGGACCTTGTCCATTCGCCAGACTTCCTGTGCGATGAATTCAGAAGGGACGCCGTGCTCCCTCAGAACCAGCGCCAATTGTGAAGGGAATCTTCGAGCGAGCGTGGCTGCTGGGGCCAGCGGCATTAACACGGGAAGCAGTGTGGTCTCAGAAACCAGCAAAGCCACTTGCGGCTTCCAGAATAGAACTGTGGCATACCAGTTGCCCAGCGCCGTGTCGCTTTGTCCGGGCTTAGCGATCTCGGGTTTGATCCGATCCAGGAGCTTCTTGGTGCAATGGAGGTGGAGCATTGCGGCCAAGGATAGTGTTCGCTGCTCAGCGAGTCCATTGACGCTACCTGTCGCGCTGTCGGAATGTGATAGTCGACCCAGACACGGTCGTTCGTGATCATCAGATCGAGCGTCGGCTTGCGCTGAAAGCTGCCGTGCCGCTTTCGGAATCGGGAATCGGTCGGATGGACGCCAGCGCGGGAGTGGTCAGATCCCGCAATTGCCCTCAAGGCCCTTCGGCGAAGCGGCGCCCCAATTGCCTCCTCTTCTATGGCGTGCGAAGCACTCGGCACGATGACCTACCTCATCTACCTCGCCGCCGCGCTTGCCGAGATCGCGGGCTGCTTCGCCTTCTGGACGTGGTTGCGCCTCGACCGCTCGGCGCTCTGGCTCGTGCCGGGGATTGCTGCGCTGTGCCTGTTCGCCTGGCTGCTGACGCGGGTGGAGGTCGAGCATGCCGGCCGGGCCTTTGCGGCTTATGGCGGCATCTACATTCTCGCTGCGATGGGATGGATGTGGCTGGTCGAAGGCGTGCGGCCCGATCGCTGGGACATGCTCGGCGTCGCCGTCTGCGTGGCGGGCGCGAGCATCATCCTGTGGGCCCCGCGCGCGGCGTGAGCCGGATCTAGCGCCGTCCGCTCAGGCTTTCGACAACGCGGCACTCCCCGATGCGATCGGCCTGGCAGGAGCGCAGCATCCGCGAGAGTTCCTCGCGCAGCCGGGTGAGGTCGGCGATCTTGCGGTCAACCTCGGCAAGCTGGCCCTCGACCATCAGATCGACCTCCTCGCACGGCTTGTCCGCCCGGTCGGATAGGTCAAGCAACAGCCGCACCTGTTCCATCCCGAAGCCCAGCTCGCGCGCGCGGCGGATGAAGGTCAGCGTGGCGAGATGCTCCGGCGAATAGTCGCGGTAATTGCCGTCGGTGCGGTCCGCGAGCGGCAGAATGCCCTCGCGTTCATAGTAGCGGATGGTCTCCGCTTTGGTGCCGGTGGCCCGTGCCAGTTCGCCGATACGCATTCGCTTGACCCTGTAGTGGCTACAAGGTGCATATGCCTCTGCGACTCGACGGTTGCAAGGAGAGCGGCATGGGCAAATCCTGCTGCGAGACGAACGAACAAGACGATCGCGAGGCCAATGATCCGCGCTGGCGGCGGGTGCTATGGCTGGCGCTGGCCGCCAATGCGGCGATGTTCGCGGTGGAGATTGGCGCAGGGATCGCGGCGGACTCGCGCGCGCTTCAGGCGGACGCATTGGACTTCCTCGGCGATGCGGCCAATTACGCGATCAGCCTCGGCGTCGCAGGTATGGCGATCACATGGCGGGCGCGCGCCGCGCTGGTCAAGGCGGCTTCGATGCTGGGGTTCGGCCTGTGGGTGCTCGGCTATGCGGTTTACGGCCTGCTGGCCGGCGCCACTCCCGAGCCGGAGACGATGGGGCTGGTCGGCACGCTCGCGCTCGTCGTCAATGTCGCGGTCGCGCTGATGCTGTTCCGCTTTCGCGAGGGCGATGCCAACCGGCGCTCGGTGTGGATCTGCTCGCGCAACGACGCGATCGGCAACCTCGCGGTGCTCGCTGCGGCGCTCGGCGTGTTCGGCACCGGGCAGGCGTGGCCCGACCTGCTGGTGGCGGCGATCATGGCGGGCCTCGCGATCTGGGGCAGCGCCGAGGTGTTCGTCCAGGCGCGGCGGGAGCTTGCCCATGCGTGACGCAATCGCCGCCGCGCTCGCGCGGGAATATGCCGCTGCGAAAGCCGCCACCGATGAAGGCGCGACTGACATCACATGGCACCATCTGGAGCGGGCGCACATCCTCGCCCAGACTGCCTTCGTTCCGCACATCGTCTCGCACTGGAGGATGTTGAGGCTTGCCCTTGCCGAGCGCGACGGACGCGAGGCGGCGGGGCAGCTCGTCCGCCTCGCGCTTGCCCCGCTCGGCAATCTCACCGGCCGCCTGCCGATCGGCAACACCGGGCGCAGCACCGTCAGCGCCTTCGCGCCGATGGACATTCCGCCAGACCTTGAAGCGATCCTCGAGCGCAGAGCCGCCTGAGCGACCGCAACCCCACCATCCCCCCTGACGACATTAAGAAAGACCAACCGTGATCCACCGCACCCGCGCCGCACTGCTGCTTGGCGCCGTCTCGATCCTTGCCGCCCCCCTCGCAGCCCATGCGCAGGACACCGCCGCTGACCCCGAGCACACCGATGAGCAAGGCGAACACGCCCACGATGAAGCCGAGGAAGAAAGCGCGATCATCGTTCAGGGCACCCGGCTCGGCCGCCGCTTGCAGGACGAGCCGCTCCGGGTCGAGGTGATCGCGGGCGAGGAGGTCGAGGAGAAGGCGCTGATGCGCCCCGGCAACATCGCCATGCTGGTGAACGAGATCGGCGGGGTGCGCGTGCAGGTCACCTCGCCCGCGCTCGGCGGTGCGAATGTCCGCATGCAGGGGCTTGAGGGGCGCTACACCCAGCTGCTCGCCGACAACCTCCCGCTCTATGGCGGACAGGCCGCATCGCTCGGCCTCTTGCAGGTGGCCCCGACCGATCTCGGGCAGGTCGAGGTGATCAAGGGCTCCGTCTCGGCGCTCTATGGCGGATCGGCATTGGGCGGGGTGATCAACCTCATATCCAAGCGGCCCGGTGATGCCTTCGAGGCGGACATCCTCGCCAATGCCACCACCCGGGGCGGGCAGGATCTCACCGCCTATCTGGCCGGCCCCGTGAGCGGGAGCGCGGGGGTCTCGCTCACTACCGGAGCGCACCGGCAGAGCGGGCAGGACCTCGACGGCGACGGGTGGCTCGACATGGCCGCCTATGAGCGCCTCACCGCCCGCCCGCGCTTCCAGTGGAACGGGGATGACGGCGCCTCAATCTACGTCACGGCGGGCGTGATGACCGAGGAACGCACCGGCGGCACCCTGCCGGGCCGCACCGTGCCCGACGGCACGCCCTTCGTGCAGGCGCAGGATACCGACCGCTATGACGCGGGCATCGTCGCATCGAAGCCGCTCGGAGCGACAGGCACGCTTGGCCTTCGCGCCTCGGCGATGCGGGAGAACCATCTCCACCGCTTCGGCGCCGTGACCGAGGATGATCGCCACACCAGCCTCTTCGCCGAAGCGACGCTCGCCGGCGAGAGCGGCGGGACCGCATGGGTGGCGGGCGCGGCGTTCCAGTCCGACGGCTTCCGCTCGCAAACCTTCCCCGCTTTCGACTACACCTATGATGTGCCCGGCCTGTTCGGCCAGATCGAGCAGGAGGCGGGGCCGGACCTCACGCTTGCCGCGAGCGGCCGCGTCGATTTCCACGACACCTTCGGCACGCAGTTCAGCCCGCGCGTGTCCGCGCTCTATCGCCCGGGCCGCTGGACGATCCGCGCCTCGCTCGGCCGCGGATACTTCGCGCCCACGCCCTTTGTGGACGAGATCGATGCGGCGGGGCTTTCTCGGCTCGAACCGCTCGCCGATCTCAAGGCCGAGACGGCGACCACCGCCTCGCTCGACATCGGTTGGGCCAAGGGGTCGTGGGAGGCGAACCTCACCCTGTTCGGCTCAGACATCGACAATGCCACCCGGCTCGATCCGGTCGCGCCGACCCGCGTGCGTCTCGTCAACATCGACGGCACCACCCGCCTGCGCGGCAGCGAGATGCTGCTGCGCTTCCGCCGCGACGGGTTCACGGTGACCGGCAGCTACGTGTTCGTCGATTCCTCCGAGTCTGACCCTTCCGGGCTGGGACGCAGGCAACAGCCGCTGACCCCGAAGCACACCGCGGGCCTTGTCGGCATGTGGGAGGAGCACGGCAAGGGCAGGATCGGGATCGAAGCCTATTACACCGGCCGCCAGCTGCTCGAAGACAACCCCTTCCGCACCCGCTCGCGCCCCTACGTGCACCTCGGCGTGCTCGGCGAGATCGTGCTCGGCAAGGTCAGCCTGTTCGCGAATGCCGAGAACCTGCTCAACATCCGCCAGTCACGCTACGACCCGCTCCTCCTCCCCCAGCGTGCGCCGGACGGGCGATGGACGGTGGACGCCTGGGCGCCGCTCGAAGGGTTCATCTTCAATGCCGGCGTCAGGCTGCGGTTCGGCGGGGAGTGAGTGCGGGTAGTCGAACTGAGCGGTTAGAGGTGGGAACGGGGCTGCATCCTGATTTTCAGGACTGCGGGAGCGAACATCGCATCGCCGTCACCTCCGTCTCAATCGGTTGCTGTTCTGCTTTTGGCGATAGCAGTCATTCGGCATGCCGCTTGGGGAACGGCGGCTTTGTCCAACCATGGTCATTCGTCATAGCCCGTTGCTATCGGGAGATTTGCTGCGAACGCCCCAGAGGGGAGTTGGCTTTGCCCTGATTGAGCCATTTGGGCGTCGAAGGTCGATGCACCGGGCTCACAATCAGGAGTGTGTCCCATGATCAAATCGATCCCGCTGAACAAGCTCGTTCAGTCCCCCCGCAATGTCCGCCGTCACAGTGATCCAGCTGCCGATGCCGAGCTCAAGGCCAGCATCGCAGCCCATGGACTATTGCAGAATCTCATTGTCCGGCCTGCCGCGAAGGGCAAGTTCGAGGTCGAAGCCGGCGAACGCCGCCGCCGCGCGATGCTGGCGCTCGCGGACGAAAAGCGCCTCGCCCACGATCACGAAGTCACGTGCCTCGTGCTCGAAGACAGTGCCGAAGCCGCGGTCGAGACCAGCCTTGCGGAAAACTTCCACCGCCTCGCCATGAACCCGGCCGACGAAGCCCAGGCTTTTGCGGCGCTCGCGACAGGCGGTGCGACTGTCGAGGACGTTGCGCGCCGCTTCGGTCTGACCGTCCGCTTCGTCGAGGGCCGTCTGCGGCTCGCGACGCTTGCGCCCGTCGTGTTCGAGGCACTGGCATCCGGCCAAATCACTCTCGACATTGCCAAGGCCTTCGGCGCGACTTCCGACCAGGAAATCCAGACCCGCGTATTCGAGCAGGTGTCCTCGGGCTATTATGCGCCTAACCCCGACAGTGTCCGGCGTATGGTCCTGTCCGGGACGGTACGAGGCAGCGATCCGCGCGCCCGTCTCGTTGGCCGCGACGCCTACATCGCTGCGGGCGGCCGCATTGAGCGCGAACTGTTCGACAACGACGACAGCGAGTCCTGGGTCGATGTTGCTTTGCTTGAAAGCCTTGCCGCCACGAAGATGGAAGAGCAGGCCAAAGCCCTCGCCGCCGAGCAGGGTCTTGCCTGGGTCAAGCCGACGCTCGATCCTTATGCCAGCCATGATCTGGTCGAAGGGCTAGTCCGGCTTCCGGCCGAACCGGCGCCATTGACCGACGCAGAATTGGCGAGGCTCGACGAACTCGATGCCTCCTATGACGAGCACGCGGCGATCCTTGAAAACGAGGACAGCGCGGAGGATGCCGTGGCTGCAGCCGAAACTGCTATCCAGGCCATCGAACGCGAATGCCAGGAAATCCGTGCCCGACCGCCGGTTATCGCGCCGGAGCTCAAGGCCGAGGCAGGAATGGTGCTGGTGCTCTCCCGCGATGGCACGCCGGTTCTCCAGCCGGTGTTCTACGGCGAGCGTCAGGCTGAACCCGCCGAAGCCGACGACGGGATCGAAGTCGTTGCAGGCGAAGAAGGTTCGGACAGGCGCCGGACCACCTTGTCCAAGCGCCTGGTCGACGAGCTCGCCATGCAGCGCCGCGATGTTCTGGCATTGCACGTAGCATCCGACCCCGGTCTCGCGCTCGACATCATGGTGTTCACGCTGGCCGATGCTGAGACCCACGACTGGCGGGCGCGGCCTGCGACAACGCTGCGCGCGCCTGTTCCGGCAGGCCCGATCATCGGCTTCGAAGCCAAGGATGCGCCGGCGAGCAGCGCGCTTGCCGAGCTCAGGTCTGGTCTCGACGAAAGGTGGCGTGCGGGCACCGATGCGACTGCCCGCTTTGACCTGTTTCGCGCGCTGCCCGATGAGAGCCGGGCTGCCTGGCTGGGCTATGTCGTAGCCCGGTCGCTCGAGGCAAGCCTCAACATGACGGGCGAGCGTCTGCTACCATTCCAGGATCACCTTGGTAGCCTGATCGGCATCGATATGGCGCAATGGTGGCGCCCGACAGCAGCCAACTACTTCGACCGGGTGTCGAAGCAGGTGATCCTCGACGCGCTGACCGATGTTGGCGGTCTCGAGCTCTCTTCGCGCTTCGCCTCGGTCAAGAAGAGTGACCTCGCGATGAGCGCCGAGCGCGTCTTCGCCGGCACCTACATCACCGAGGTCGAGGTCCGCGAAAAGGCCCTGGCCTGGGTGCCTGAGGTCATGCGGTTTGCTTCCGCTGCCCCGGAGGCTGGCGAAGCCGAGATCGATGCAAGCGACGCTGAGCCTGGTGTCGACGGCGAAATTCATACCCCCCGCGAGCTGGCCGCCTGACCTCCTCCTGACAGGCAAGGCCACTCGTACCTCGAGAAGCGGTCCTTCGGCTTACGCCGGAGGGCCGCTTCCTTTTTGGAAGCAGAGCAGAGGGGGCTCGGGAACCTGTGGCACTGACCGGCGAACCCGTCGCCGACTGTCCGGATGCCGCAATCAGGAGAACCATCATGGCCTATCGCAAGGGGCAGGGCGGCGGCTTGTCGCCCGCCACCCGCATCACTGAGGAAATCATCGCTCGTCTGGAAGCAGGCACGAAGCCATGGATCAAGCCGTGGCGCGGTGTCCCGGTCTCCCGGCCCTTGCGGGCCTGCGGGATTCCGTACCGCGGCATGAATGTCTTCTGGCTCTGGATCGTCGCCGACATGTGCGGCTACGCCTCGCCGTTCTGGATGACCTACAACCAGGCTAAATCGCTCGGCGCCCAGGTCCGCAAGGGCGAGAAGTCGACCATCGCGATCTTCTACAAGAGCTACACCAAGGAGGTTGAAACGCCCGATACCGGCGAAAAGACCGACGAAGCTCGCCGGGTGCTGAAAGCCTACCCGGTCTTCAACGCCGATCAGGTGGAAGGTCTGCCGGAACGCTTTCATCCGGCCGCAACGCTCGAACTGGTCGAGCCTAAAGGGCGGGAAGCGGAACTCGACGCCTTCTTCGCCGCTATCCCCGTCAATCTGCGTCATCAGGGCTGCGAGGCCTATTATGAACCGACTGCGGATCGCGTCACGATGCCGCCTGCCAGCCTGTTCGACGGCTTCGATCAATATTACGCCACGCTCGCCCACGAACTGTCACATAATGCCGCAACCCGGATTATGCCGCATGGCGTCGTGGGGTCTTGAATTTCTGCGATTTGGTG
>NZ_JARESE010000076.1 GCF_029076845.1 Novosphingobium album (ex Liu et al. 2023) | reverse complement strand
CCAAGGGCGGCAAGACTCGGCGCTGCGGATCACCGCCGCAAGGTGGGGCTCAAGCTCCGCTTACCCATTGTCCACGATTGCGACCGAATCTTTCAGCATAGTCTTTTCCTGTTCTGGTTGACCAAAAATTCTAGCCCGTTCGTGGCGCATTACGTGCGCTGGACGATCAGATAGCTGAGATAGGCCACGTAAGCGCTCACGAAGAGGACGCCCTCGATCCGAGAAATCCGGCGTCCGCTGACGAAGACCGGAATGCAGAGCAGCGCTACGCCCAGCATGATCGGGATATCTATGCGGATCAAATGGCTGCTGACCTCAATTCCAGCGGCCGGAATGAGGCAGGTCACGCCCAGGATTACGAGGATATTGTAAACGCTGCTGCCGATCAGGTTGCCGATTGCTATGTCGCGCTCGCCGCGGATCGTGGATATGATCGTTGTCACAAGTTCAGGTGCCGATGTGCCGATCGCCACGATGGTCAGGCCGATAAAGGCATCCGACACCTTCCAGAGACGTGCAAGATCAACAGAACTTTCCACGAGCCAGTCGGCGCCGTAAACGATAATCACCAAGCCCGTTGCAAGCATCAGCATCTCGGTGGCCGCCTGACGGTTAGCCAGTCGTCGGGGGCCAAACTCACGGGCAAATTCCAGCTTGACCTTGATGCTCTCTCGCCTGGCAATACGGATGACTGCCAAGGTGAAGGCAGCGCCCATGGTGACCAGCAAAAGACCCTCCTGCCGCGAGAGCACGCCGTCCCATGCGAGAGCGAGCAGGGTCGCCGAGGCGATGACGATAACGGGTAATTCCAGACGCAGGGTCTGCAACTGGATCGCCAGCGGTTTGAGCGCCGCACTTAGCCCGAGAATCAGCAGGATGTTGACGGTATTGGTGCCAGCGATGTTTCCGACCGCGAGCGAGCCGTTGCCTTGAATTGCGGCATCGACCCCGACCGCGAGTTCCGGTGTGCTCGTGCCAAGCGCTACCACGGTAAGCCCGATGAGCAAGGGCGATATGCCCATCCGCGCGGCCAGCGCCGATCCGCTTCGCACGAGCAGTTCGGCGCCGGTGATCAAGGCCGCAAGTCCGGCGCAGATCCAGACGATCGCAAGCGTCATGATAAGTTTAGCCTGCGTTGCGCCTGTCCGGATCGGGAACGAGGAGGACATCGCCAGGAACGGAGTCGATGATTTTGCGCGCGGTGCTTCCGATCAGCGTTTCATAGACCATGCCGCCCCCATGAGTCCCCACCACCGTGAGATGGCGCCGCGAATTTTCGGCATAGTCCCGCAGAAGCGCTTCCGGCACGCCATGCTCGATCATACGGCTCACCTTGCGGGTCGCCTCGGGCGCGACGCCGGCTTCGGCCAGGAACTTGTCGGCTGCGTCCCGCCCATAGTCCTCGAACTGCTTCGCGACCTCGGACCGACCAAGATAGCCGGCAAACGGCACGTCATAGGCATGGAAAAGCGAAATACCCGTCTGCGGGAAGAACCTGAGAGCGGTCTCGAACGCAATGCGGGCGCTTTTCGAGAAATCGGTTGCGACCACCATGGAGTGATAGGGTTCAAAGGCCCTGTCGCGGACGATGAGGATCGGGACTGGCGACTTACGGATCAATCGATCCACCGTATCGCCCAGGAACATGCGCGCCAACAGTTCGTCGCGGGCGACGCCGGTGACGATCATCTCCGCATGGGATTGTCCCGCTACTTCCAGCACCACTTCCGATGGCGTCCCGATCTTGACATGGAGGGCGATGTCCACGTCAGGATCCTCACGAACCAGATCCCGATAGATGCGATCACGCACCTTCCGAACCGGGTCGGGGGGGCGGTGCCAGGACGGAAGATCCCGCAGGCTTCCGAACAGGGTAACGTCCTCAGGGGGAGCAACCGCGTGAATGACGGTGAGTTCGGCTTGCCAGGCCTTGGCGACGAGGAGCGCGCGATCGAGCGCGCGATCGCAACGATGACTGAGGTCGGTGGCCAGGGCGATGCGCTGGGGAAAGGTGGTCTGGCTCATATCTGTCATCCTCCTAATCGTTGAGTTCCCGAAACCAGCCCAGGCGGCGCATAAGATGCTTTTCGCCCTCGAGCAGGATCATGAGCGCCGCACCGGTCAGCACGAGCAGTGCAAGATCGGGCAAAGTGAGCGGGCGCGACTGGAAGATCGCGTTCATGAACGGCGCATAGGTGAAGAGCGCCTGGCTAACGATCAGGATGCCGATCGCAATCAGCACGGCCGGGGTGCCGACGGCACCGCGCCACGTCAGGGAGGTCGTGTGCAGGTAGCGGACGTTGAAGAGATAGAATATCTCCGCGACGATAAACATGTTGACGACCATCGTGCGGGCTACTTCAAGGCTGCGTCCCTGGTTGAGTGTGTAGAAGAAGATGCCCAGGGTGACCGCGGAGAATAGCGCCGACACCAGCATCACGCGCCAAAGAAGAAAGGGCGAAAGCAGGGGTGCGCCGCGCTCGCGCGGACGCCGCCGCATCGCTCCCGGCTCGGTGGGCTCGAAGGCGAGCACGAGGCCAAGGGTCGCGGCGAGGATGAGATTGACCCACAGGATCTGGGTTGCAGACATCGGCAGGGCAAATCCGAACAGGATTGCCAGAACGACCGCCAGAGTCTCGCCGCCGTTGGTGGGGATCTCCCAGGATATGACCTTTCGGATATTGTCGTAGACGGTCCTGCCTTCGCGCACCGCGCTGACGATCGATGCGAAGTTATCATCGAGGAGCACCATGGAGGCGGCTTCCTTCGATGCCTCCGTGCCTTTGATGCCCATGGCCACGCCGACGTCTGCCTGCTTGAGCGACGGAGCATCGTTGACGCCATCGCCGGTCATGGCGACAATATGGCCTTGGGCCTGCAGCGCGCGAACGATGCGGAGCTTGTGCTCCGGGCTGGTTCGGGCGAAGACAGAGACGCGATTGACGACCTCTTCGAGACCCTCTTCCGAGAGTTTCTCGACATCCAGGCCAGTCATCACCTGTGGATCGTCGGCAAGATCGAGCTGTCGGGCTATCGCCAGCGCGGTTGCGCCATGGTCGCCGGTGATCATCTTGACGTCGATCCCGGCCGAACGGCATTCGGCGATCGCTGCCTTCGCCTCGAAGCGCGGTGGATCGATGAAGCCGACAATACCGAGCAACTCGACGCCCGTCATGACATCATCGAAAGTAATCCGCTCCGCGTTGGCCGGCATTTGCTTTGCCCCGAACGCAAGGACACGTTCGCCCTCGTTTCCGGCCTGGATGATGGCGTTTTCCCAGTACCCGATGTTGCCGGGAAAGGTCATCGCGAAGACGGCCTCGGGCGCCCCCTTGACGAAGAGGATGGACGCACCGTCCGGTCCCCGGCAAAGCGTGGCCATGAAGCGGTGCGCGGCATCGAACGGAATCTCGTCGAGCCGTTTCCATTCGGAGCGCTCAATCTCGGGATCGACGGCCACCTTCATGGCCAGGGCAAACAGCGCGCCTTCCATCGGATCGCCCTCGACGCGCCATCCCTTTCCGTCGTTACGCAGCGAGGCATCGTTACACAGGAGGCCGCAGCGGATCAGCGGCATGGAAGCCACCAAGGCTTCGGCCTGATCGCCGGGACCGACAATGGTGACATGACCTTCCGGGACATAACCCGATCCGTCGGCGAGCATGGTGTGCCGGGCAGTGACGATCCGACGTGCCGTCATCTCGTTGCGCGTCAGCGTGCCTGTCTTGTCCGAGCAGATCACCGAGGTCGCGCCGAGAGTCTCGACGGCGGGGAGCTTGCGGATGACGGCATTGCGGGCAGCCATGCGACGCACGCCGATGGCGAGCGTGATGGTGATCACGGCAGGCAACCCTTCGGGCACGATGCCCACGGCAAGGGCGACGACCGCGATCAGAGCATCGACCCAATCGTAGCTCCGGGCGAAGACGGCGAACGCGAACAGCGCGATGCCGCCGGCCAGTACAAACCAGGTAAAGCGACGCGCGAACTGGTCGATCTGCTTAAGAAGCGGCGTCGCTATCGCTTCAACCGACTGGATCAACGAGCTGATTTGTCCAATCTGCGTATGGGCACCGGTCGCAACGACGATCCCGTTGGCCTGACCGGCCGCGACCAAAGTTCCGGAGAACGCCATGTTCTGTCGGTCCGCCAGGTCGGTCTCGGCAGGAAGGACCGTTTCCTGCTTTTCCGCGGCTACCGATTCGCCGGTCAGGATCGCTTCGTCGATCAGGAGACGGCGGGCATGGAGCAGCCTCAAATCCGCAGGAATGCGATCGCCGGCTTCGATGATGACCAGATCGCCCGGGACGATTTCGGAGACCGGGATCGTCTGTCGGCTTCCGCTGCGAACAACGCTCGCTTTCGGAGCGATCATCTGCTGGATCGCCTCGAGCGCTTGTTCAGCCTTCCCCTCCTGGATATAGCCGATGATCGCATTCACGATTACGACTGCGATGATGACCGCTGCATCGATCATATGGTCGAGCAAAGCGGCTGCCAGCGCGCCGGCAAGTAGGACGTAGATCAGCGTATTGTTGAACTGGGCCAGGAAGCGCAGCCACGGGCTGCGCCGAGACGCTCGGGGCAGGACGTTGAGGCCGAAACGAGCCGTTTGCCGGTCGACATCCTCAGGCGAGAGACCTGCAAGCTCCACATCGAAGATCCGGGCGATCTCGCTGCTCGGTAGCGCATGCCAGCGCACTTGTTCCAAATCGACAGGCGCCGACATCAAGCCTCCTTCAGATGAATGGGATCATGGGAATTGTACGGAAAAGCGCAGAGTGAGCGCCGTTCATTTCTGTTCCAGATCTGGCCTTCTACATCCCCCAAATGCCATCGAATTCGGGATCAACTAACTGAAGAAGCTGGGTCGATCGCAATCCGGTTATATCCGTAGAGATGCAGGTCTGGTCGGCCCAGCCTTTGGCACGAAGACAAGGTTTGTCGCCGTCCGTTCATCAGAGCGGTTTCCACACGACCTGGATCGGCATGGGATCCCTTCGCGGCTCTGATGTGCCTCAGCTTTCTGCTGGTGGCAGGAGGCCGGCATTCTGGCCGGATCGAAACGCATGGCGACCTCATCAGGGAGTTCGTTGTTGAGCAGAGCGACACGACCCTGGTCGAAATCCAGGCGCGATTGATCGCGGCGCTTCGGTCGGGATCGGTACGCTACCTCGTTTCTTCGTGCGCCACGGGATCACGCGGGAAAAAGACCGGGCATGCAATCGGGCAAGACCGTCCCGACGCCCCGAGGCAACGCCGGCATTGGTTCGACGACCAACTCGATCTGGCTCTGGAACGCGGGGATGTCGCTTTTATGAATGCCAGTGCAGATGACGGGCCGAGCCTTGTGGGCCGCACGGGCTCAACTTCGGCGCGGCCACAAGAGCGCGGATACCCCACGCCTTCGCATAGGCTGCGGCAAGGTTGCGCAGCGTCCCGACCAATCCTTGATGTTTGTGGTCGACGTCGAGCATGGCCGCAATCTGGCCGTCACACCCCCAGCACGGCGCGGAGAATGTCGGCACGACTGATCAATCCGATCAGTTTGCCGTGCGAAATCACTGGCAGCCGCTTGACGCCATGCCGCTCCATGAGGCCGACCGTATCGGCGAGCAAATCATCGCCATCAACCGTCACGAGTTCGGTCGACATGAGGTCCGCAACCCGCGCTGAACCCAGAATCTTCGTTCGCACCTCCTGGTCCGCATCACATATCGCCTCCAGCCGAAACGAGCCCCTCGCTTTGCGGAAGAAGTCTCCTTCAGAGATGATGCCACGAAGCTCACCGTCCCGCTCCACTACCGGCAGTGCGCTGATCCGATGATCAGCCATGCATCGAATTGCCTCAGCCAAGGAACTCTCCGGGGTGACTGTGGCCGCCCCAAGTGTCATGATGTCGCTTGCCTTCATGACCATGATTCCTTCCATCTTGCAGGTCTTTAGGTTTTCGAGAACCCGAAGGCTTGCTCTGCCTCCGCGGCACCGTCAGAGATTTTCCAGATTCGAAGAAGGTGTCCAGCGCATGGCCCCGATCGCGACCTGCGAACCCAGTCGTGCAGGCGATGTCGAAGCACTTCAGCGCGATTTGGCGATTGGCTTGGCAATGGCCTGCTCGAATGAAAATGTCATCGTCGGATCCTTTGCCTGATCAATGGTAAATGGCGGCCTGTCGCCGAGCCGCAACCGTCGTTGCGATCCTAAAGGAGGTCCTCACCTACGAAACATAGATATACATTTCCCAGTTGGTCCGAGGATGGGAATTGGGATGTATACGTATCGGCCTGCCGCCGCCGATCGAATAGGTGTCATCAATGGTCGCCGCACGGCAGGTGGAGGATGAACGATCGCAACGCGCTGTCGTCGAACCACTCGGCGGCCTTGGTCGGGCGCACTGCGATGGGCACGGCGGGCCGGCGACAATCATCCTCCCGCGCAGGGCGAAGATTTCCGACCTCGCGCCATCCTGCGCGGCACTGTATTCCGGAGAAAAGAGGGCATGGCAGACAGCGGATTTATCGAGAACCGAACATTTGACGAGATCCAGATCGGTGATACGGCAAGCCTGTCCCGCACATTGTCCGAGAACGATATCCAGCTATTCGCGCTGGTCTCAGGTGACGTGAACCCGGCGCATCTCGATGCCGACTTTGTACAAGCCGATTTCTCTAAGCGGATCATCGCCCATGGTATGTGGGGCGGCGGTCTTATCTCGGCAGTACTTGGCACTGAACTCCCCGGCCCTGGAACCATCTATCTCGGCCAATCGCTGCGCTTTACCCGACCGGTCGGTGTCGGCGACATCATCACCACCTCCGTTAGGGTGACGGAAAAAAAGCCCGAAAGCTGCGCGCTGGTTCTCGACTGCCACTGCGTGAACCAAGATGGCGAGACCGTCATCACCGGGCTGGCCGAGGTTCGCGCGCCCTGCGAGAAAGTTCGCCGCCCGCGTCTTGCGCTTCCCGAGGTGCGAGTAACCACGCATGACGGCTACAGACGATTGATTGAACAAACGCAGGACGGAGAGCCCATCTCCACTGCAGTCGCGCACCCCTGCACCGCCGCGGCGCTCGCAGCGGTGGTGGACGCCGCCCAAGCGCGGCTGATCGCACCCATTCTCGTCGGTCCGGAAAAGCGGATTCGGGCCGCCGCTGCCGAAGCGGGAAAGGATATTTCGGCCTTTCCTCTCGTCCCCGCCGATCACAGCCACGATGCAGCTGCAAAGGCCGTGGCGCTGGTGCGCAGCGGCGATGCGAAACTGCTGATGAAGGGGTCGCTCCACACTGACGAGCTCATGTCCGCAGTCTTGTCAGCCACAACCGGCCTCAGGACCGAACGCCGGATCAGCCACGCCTATGTGATGGACGTGCCGGAGCACCCGACGCCTCTCATTATCACAGATGCGGCGATCAACATCGCCCCGTCCCTTAAGGAAAAGGCCGACATCATCCGCAATGCGATCGATCTTGCCCATGTCATCGGCATCGCCTTGCCCAGGGTCGCCATTCTGTCGGCGGTCGAGACAGTCAACCCTGACCTGCCCTCGACGCTCGATGCGGCCGCGCTTTGCAAGATGGCCGATCGGGGCCAGATCAGCGGAGGCATCCTCGACGGTCCGCTCGCCTTCGACAACGCGATCAGCGAGGCTGCGGCACGCGAGAAAGGGATTGTCTCACTGGTTGCCGGGAAAGCGGAAGTTCTGGTCGTTCCTAATCTGGAAGCCGGGAACATGCTCGCCAAACAGCTCACTTTCCTGGGCAACGCGGATGCCGCCGGCGTCGTCCTCGGCGCGCGGGTGCCCATCATCCTCACTAGTCGCGCAGATAGCGAGCGGACGCGTCTTGCGTCATGCGCGATCGCGGCGCTGCTCTCTCGCGCCGCGCCGAAGGCCGCACCAGGGCTTCCTCAGGCTTCGGTATGAAGGCGGTCGTCAGCCTCAATTCGGGTTCCTCTAGCATTAAGTTCGCGCTCTTCACTCTGGATGACGCGGGTAATCTAGTGCATTCCGCTGGCGGCAAGATCGAGAAGATCGGAATTGAGCCGTCATTGGCGGCGCGGCGGGCGGATGGGAGCGCTCTTGTCGAGCGCACATGGAAGGACGGCGCTGACCTGACGCATGCGCAACTTCTCAAGGATCTTTTCGACTGGGCCATCGAGCATCTCGAAGGCCGGGAAGTCATGGCGATCGGCCACCGTGTGGTACACGGCGGGATGCGCTTCGCATCACCGCGGCTCATCGACGCCGATGTTCTTGCTGAGCTTGATGCGCTCTGTCCGCTCGCCCCGCTTCATCAGCCGCACAATCTGGCGGCGATCCAGGCGGTAGCCGCCCTAGCGCCGGATTTGCCCCAGGTCGCCTGCTTCGATACCGCCTTTCACCATGACAAGCCCGAGGTCGCCGGGCGGCTAGCACTCCCACGCGCGCTGCATGACCAGGGGATCCGCCGCTACGGGTTTCACGGGCTGTCGTACGAGTACATTGCCAGGCAGTTGCAGGCCATCGACGGCGAGCTTGCCGGCGGACGGGTGATTGCGGCGCATCTCGGCAACGGCGCGAGCTTGTGCGCAATGCAGGGCGGCAAGAGTGTCGACACCACCATGGGTTTCACGGCCCTCGATGGCCTGATGATGGGGACGCGCTGCGGAACACTCGACCCGGGCGTCGTGCTTCATCTCCAGACGCAATTGGGCATGAGTCCGGACGAGGTCGACGACTTGCTTTACCGGAAATCCGGCCTGCTCGGTGTTTCGGGAATATCCAGCGACATGCGGACCCTGGTGGCTCACACGAGCCCGGAAGCACAGGAGGCCGTCGAGCTTTTCATCTGGCGTGCGGCCCGCGAATTTGGTGCGCTCACGGCCTCGCTCGGGGGTGTTGATGGCCTCGTCTTCACGGCCGGAATCGGCGAGAACCATGCGGAAGTTCGTAAGCGCATGTGCGAGCGGCTCAGCTGGCTAGGTCTCTCGATCGATGCCGAGGCGAATGCCGCCAATGCCCCAGATATCTCCGCGACCGGCAGTCGTGTGAAAGTCCTGGTTATTCCGACCGATGAGGAGCGGATGATTGCCGACCACACGCTTGCCGTTCTACAATCACAGCGATGAGCCGCGCGACATTGACCCACGTGGTCGTCGGTTTGATCAGGACCGTGCCCAACTTCTGGCGATTACGCTTATCCCCTATAAGGCCGCGTTACTGGCCCTGGACATAGTCCCCGCGTTCATTGTCGGCGGATTGACGACGTTGCTGGTGTTTCGAGCACGCAGAACGAGGGACTGGTGGCGGTGATGGCTATACCGGCACGCAGGGCGCTAGCGTAGTTCGGCGATCAAGATGTCATCGTAGAGTTGGGTCTGACTGGCATGTGGGATGGTGATGCAGCGATTCTCACCCTTGCGGGGATGCCCCGGGGACATTCTCGACGGGAACACGGTCTGGCTCGCGCGAGCCTTTCCGGTTCTTGCGAGCACGGCATTCAAGGGCGTTCTGGCGCTGGGGATCGCTGGGCCTCGCTAACAGGTCTGGAAGGCATCCAGATCTTTGTTCGAGTTGGTGCTGGCCTCTGGCGCAGGTAGCGCTAGACAACGGCGGGATATTCCTCCGGCGGTGCATTTGGCACGAAATCAGGCTGGCTTGGGGTGATTTCCGGGATACTCGGCATAGGTGTTTCGCTAGGCTCATTGGGCACGGGCGCCTCGGGCGGGGCCAAAGGTTCGGTTATATCGGGCTTGGGCTCAACCCGCCGGGTATCCATGCGGGGGCTGCTCTCGCTCGGCCGCCCACGCCGGAACCTTGCCAAAGACAGCATTCCTGTCGGCGGCGGCAATTCCACCCGACGGGTGAAGCCGACGTTGAGGACGAGCGGTATCGTGATTACGGCAACGCTACCTCGGCGGGCAGTGCGGCGAAGCCGAAATCTGGCATGACAGGATTGCGCGAATTGGTGAACCCGGACGAGGCTAGCGCTGTGTGAGCCGGTCGGGCCCGCGTCCTCCAGAACGGCTGCGGGTTCCTCCCGGCTCATTCCCGTATCGGCAACGGTAAGCCACAGCCGGCGACCGACGCGCTTGGTCCGCACGATGACGCGCCTCGCAGTTGTGAGGGCTGTGCGTCCATTGGCGACAAGTTCGAAGAGCGCGGCGTCAAGGGCCGCATCATCAAGCTTGACCGGAGACTTCTCCGCCGAAACTTTTAACGCAACCTCCGCCCGATCACCGGCTTGGGCGTCGAGGAGCGATTTCAACGTCCTGAGATGCTGGTTGAGGTCGAACATACGAACCATCGGGATTTCCTTGGAAGGCAGAGTGGCGCGCGCCGAAATCTGCGGACCGGCTTCGAGCATGCAGTCCCCCACAAGTGCTATTCTGTCGCGGCGAGCAAGCTCTAGTGAATTGGGAAAGTTACGTAGCGGGTTACAGGAGCGCGTTGAGTCTACACTATGCCGCAACCTTCGTATATTTCCGGATAGAGGCGACATGGATGAGTGCCTAACTCTCGATGCGCTCGAGGGCCGAATACAGAAACGTCATTCAAGACGTTGATCACTCCCACCCCAACCAGCGATCTGGCCCTCGGGTCGTTTCCGAAGAGACCGGCGATCGTTGCCTAGGCCGGATGCTGGCACCAAGGTACCAGGCGTGCGGCACCTCGGGCCTAATGAGTCAAGCCGGTACCATCATGAACGGAATGACCCAGATGATGACCTCGTCCGCGCCAAGCGCTTCGAATGACCCTCAAGCCGAAGTGATTGCATATCTCGAGGCGCCTGGGACGCTGTGCCCCGACGACGAACTTCGCCGGATCGATACACATGCCGCTCGCATCTTCCTCGCTGGCGATCGCGCCTGGAAGCTCAAGCGGTCCGTCAGATTTGGTTATCTCGATTTTTCGAGCCCCGAAAAGCGTCGCCTTGCACTGGAGACAGAGCTTTTGCTCAATCGCCGGACCGCACCAAGCCTATATCTCGCAGTCCGTCCGATTCGGCGAAATGGTGATGGTATATTGAGCTTCTGCGATGACGGAGAACCGATCGATTGGCTGCTGGAAATGCGCCGCTTTCCCGATGATGCGCTGCTTGAGCAGGTGGCCGCGCGCGGCGCACTCACGGAACCTCTGGTTCTGCGTCTGGCGGACAAGATAAAGTCGTTTCACGATAGTGCCGAACAGGTCCGATCAAGCTTGGGCCGCGCGGGTATTGAAGCCGTTATCGCGGGAAACCAGGAGAGCATGGACGCCTTTCCTGAGATCTTGCGTTCGGATAGCGTAGGCAGTTTGATCAGGCGGCAACGGGCCTTGGCCGAACGGCACGCCCGCTTGCTCGATACGCGCGCCGCGGCGGGTCGCGTCAGGCATGGCCACGGCGATCTGCATCTCGCCAACATTGCTATAATCAATGACGAGCCTGTCCTGTTCGATTGCCTCGAATTCAGTGCCGCTCTCGCGACGATCGACGTCCTGTACGACCTGGCGTTCCTCTTGATGGACCTATGGAGGAAAGGTTACCGGGTCCAGGCCAATATGCTCTTCAACCGCTACCTCGACGTCTCACCAGAGGATGAAGAAGCAGTGGCCCTCATCCCCCTGTTCCTTTCCATCCGCGCCACCGTTCGGGCCCATGTGACGGCAGCACAGGCAAATGGCGACCCATCGAACGCCCTTCGCAAAAAGGCCGAGCAATATCTGAGTCTCGCCCACGAATTGCTCGCACCCATTCCGAACCGCCTCGTCGCAATAGGGGGGCTATCCGGGACAGGAAAATCAACGATCGCCAGGCTCGTTGCCCATGGTGTCGGGAGTGCGCCGGGGGCGCGGGTCCTACGGTCCGACGTCTTGCGCAAACGGTTGGCAGGTCTTCCTCCGGAGACTCCGCTTTCCAAGGATGCCTATTCAACCTCTGCGAGCGCGACGGTCTACGCCGAATTGGAGAGGTTAGCACAGCTGGCGGTGAACGAAGGACGATCGCTGATCGTCGATGCTGTCTATGCGAGACCTGACGAACGACGGGCGATTGCTCAGGTCGCTGCTCACAAGGACGTTCCATTCGCCGGTATTTGGCTCGATGCCGCGCCCGAGGTGTTAAGAGCGCGGATTGCTGCACGGGTGGTCGACGCGTCGGACGCAGATGTGGCTGTTGCCGACTTGCAGGCCCACTACGATCTGGGTGCAATGGATTGGCAGCGGATAAGCGCCGAAAGCGACCGTGGGGTCATCGTCGATCGGGTTCGATCAGCTTTGGCCGTGGCATGAAAGGAGGCGATCGCGGCCTGTATAGAGCACCCGACGGAAATTGCGGTTCCTTTATCTCCGATAAAGCCCTTCACGGTGGCATCCCTAGCTGACCTGGTCGTTGATGTCGCTTTTTGTCGCGAATCTGTCCGCCCGTCCTTGCGGGATGTTACTTAGTGACGGCGCTCGCGAGGATAGGGAGAAGTGCGCTGTGGATGTGACGGTTTTCAGCACACGCGGCTACGACCGCGAGTTCCTCGGCATAGCCAATTCGGCTGCCGGGACGCCGCATGTACTGCACTTTATTGAAGCGGTCCTGTCTGAGCAGACCGTCGCGCTGGCGAACGGAGCGACAGCGATCTGTGTCTTCGTGAACGACTGTCTCGATCGAGCGGTGCTGGCATCGCTTCGTGAGCAGGGCACGAGACTGGTTGCACTGCGAAGCGCTGGTTTCAACCATGTCGACCTGGAAGCCGCCGAAGCACTTGGAATAGCGATCGCGCGGGTGCCATCCTATTCGCCCGAAGCGATCGCTGAACATACGATCGCGCTGATCCTGTCGCTCAACCGAAAGCTTCACCGGGCCTATGTTCGGGTGCGCGAGGGGAATTTCGCTCTGGACGGTCTGCTCGGCTTCGATCTGGGCAAGCGCACAGTCGGGATTGTCGGGACCGGCAAGATCGGCGCGACCGTGACGCGTATCCTCAGCGGCTTCGGATGCCGGATTCTCGCTTTCGACCCCTTGCCCGATGTCGACCTCATCGCTTCCGGCGTTGAGTATGTCACATTCCCAGAGCTTCTGCAGCAGGCTGACATCATTTCCATCCACTGCCCGCTTACGCCGCAAACCCATCATTTGATCGATGGGCGAGCGTTGCAGTCTATTCGGCCGGGCGCGATGCTAATCAATACAAGCCGCGGAGCCGTGGTCGATACAAAAGCGGTTATTGAAGGCCTCAAATCGGGTAAGATTGGGTCATTGGGGCTCGACGTCTACGAAGAGGAAGGGGACCTATTCTTTCGTGACCTCTCCGACGAAATGCTGCAGGACGATGTCTTCGCCCGGCTTCTTACCTTCCCGAACGTGCTTATCACCGGGCACCAGGCGTTCTTTACCCGTGAGGCCCTCAGTGCGATCGCCGAAACGACGATAAGGAACATCTCGACCTTTGAGGCGACCGGACAGGCGAAGTACCAGATCGGTACCGAACTGCTCGCCTGAGGACACATGGTTTCGGTGCCGCAGCCAGGCCCCCTACGAGAACTCAAAAACCCGTTCGCGCTAGCTCAAGTTCGCGTGGATTCTGGTGTTGTAGCGCCTGCTGTGCATTCTCACCCTGATCGTGCCAGTGACCTCATCGAGCAGGTCAACGAACTTGTTCGCCGCCTCAACCGGCAGATCGGGCGCGCTGTGTTGTTTGAAGCCAAGGCACTCATCCCGCACATGAGCCGCCTTCCGGGGAGCGACGGCAAGGCGAAGATGAGCAAATCGCAGAGGAATGCCGTGCCGCTGCCCGCCAGCGACGATGAAATCGCGGCGGCGGTGCAACACATGTACACCGACCCGCATCATCTGCGCGCGTCCGATCCGTGAGCGTCGGGTGGATCTGAGCCGTGATCCCGACACCATCATGGACATATTGCGCAGCGGCGCGCGATCAGGATTGCAGCAGGGTCTTTTCGAGCCAGCGGATCAAGGTACCGTCCCTCCAGTTCGCTGCGGTCACTATAAAATCTGTGGGTCCGCCGGTGGCGGCATGAGAGGCGTGTGTCTCGTCGGCGATCGCCAGATGGATGGTGGGTATGGACCGACCCAGTGCTGGAAGGCTGAGCGTGAACCGGCTCGGCGCCTGACCGGAGAACGGTTCTACGCGCCGGATCGTACAGTCGATACCGTAGGCGTCGAGGGTTTCCTGGAGATGCTCGAGAGCGCGGAGCACGTCACGGTCGAGGTCTGAACCGACGGGCACGAGCCGACGGGCGTGATATATGGGTATGGCACAGGCCTTCACGGCCTGCGGCCGGCCATCAGGCGCGACATCGCACAGGACGAGCGCCAGGAAGGGGCCGCCACTGGTTTGGCCCGCCATCTCGATTCCATCGCGGACGCGCAGCGGCTGCCGTTGCGGCAGATAGAGGAGAGGCGAGCGGATATCGGCCGCGTACAGCAGAAGAAAGCCCGGGCCAATATGGCCAGCGGCGCGGAGGCGGCGCAGGCTTGACGAGACGGCGCCGGAGTGGAGGGGCGTGGCGTGCGTCCACAGATGGTCGGCCAGGCTGATGGTGGGGATCACCTCGAAATCCCGCGCGGCGGCGAACAGGTCATCCATCGCGTCGGTGATCGAAGGATAGCCGGGAAAGGCCGCAGGCGCCGGGATGATGTGGCCGCGAGCGGCTTCGATCAGGCATGCGAGCAACCCCGCGAGGCCCGTCACCGAAGAGTTGCCGGGCATTCCAGGTAGGGGAGGGACGTCGTCGTGCGACAGCGGGAACCGCCGGCGGTGCGAAATTGGCGCTGACGATCGCTGGTCGGTCAAGTTCCCCGCCGTGGCATGCTGAAAGCGCGAAGGCAAGACGTCGGTTCTCAGCCTGCCAGCCACAGGGGGGCAGTTCGCTGATGAAGGAGTTCTACTGCTCGCTCCGGGCGCATTCGATGCATAGCGCGGCTTCCGGGCGGGCCTCAAGGCGAGCTGGCGCAATATCGGTGCCGCAACGGACGCATTCGCCGTAGGTGCCCTTCTCGATCCGGTCGAGCGCCCGGCTCACCGATGCGATCTCGCGGTCAACGAGGGCGGCCTGACCCTCGAGCGCGGCATCGTCTTCCATTTCCACGGCTTGCTCGGAGGAGTCGGCGTTCAGCGGTTCCGCAAGATCGGTCTCGATCCGGCCCTGTCTGCCGCGAAGCTCGGCAAGCCGTTCTTCGAGCCGTGCTCGGACGGCGGCGCTGTCGGTCATTGGGTGCTTCCTTTATCTGGGCGAGCGCACACCGTGGGCGCGTCTGTCGGTGCGTCGGCGGATAGGGACGGGCCGGCTAGAGGGCTTTCTTCAAGCGCTGATATGCATGGCGCAGCTCATTGCCGAGATTCTGCAAGGCTGCCGTGATGTCCGCGCCGCTCCTGTGAAGGCCGACTTGCGTCACGAAGTGCTTCCACTTGGTCTCGACGTCTTCCCACTCCTGCTTCGCTTCCATGGTTCCGAGGTGGACCTGGACCTTGGCTTCGTCCCGCAGTTTGGTGAGGTCCCTTTTCAGATCGTCGAGTGCGCTCACGTCGGTTCTCCTTCTCCGGCAAGGCGATGCCGCTTCATTTCACTACCGATAGGGAGCGGTGGATGCGCTACGTAATGCACCGGATGCTGGGCGATCGGCCGGGTCCGATCGGTCCATCACCGCCGGGCGCAGAACGGTGCGAGGCAGGCCCGGCCTGCCTCGAGGTCGCTCCGCTTGAGTGAGCGCGAATGCGCCGCGTTCAGCGCTTGGGGCGCTGGGGACGCTGGAGGCGAATTTCGGCGAGCAGCGTGCTGAGATGTCTTTCCGCCTCAGCCGCCCGGCTTTCGGGATAGGCGGCGGTCATCCTGCCGCTCCAGTAGCCATAGTCGACTGTCGTCAGGCTGAAATGCCATGGTTGGCCATCTCGCATGCCGGTAAACGTGCCGCGATAGGCTTCGAGCCGCGGCTGCGTCGGGATTTTGGTCGGCCCCTCGGAAAGGAGGGTCGGCGCCGAGAAGAAGGACATGGACCTTTGGCGCATGATCGAAAAATGGTCACGTGCCGACATCTTGTCGATGTGGACGATCGCGATCCTCACGACGATGCGGTCCTCGCCTGTTCCGAGCGGCCGGTCATAGCCGATCGCGACATATTCGCCGCTAGGGTCGAATGCGCGTTCGTGCAGCCGTTTGAAACCGGCGAATTCCGCTGGAAACCGAAGGCCGCTCGCGAGATGGACAAGCGTCGTCCCGTCCGGGGCCAGAGCGAACCCGTCAGGGTTCTCCGCTGAAGCTGCGGCGGTCTCTGCGGCCGGAGCGGAGGCCAGCGCCGGCGATGCCAGAAACAGGGCGAGCGCGGCGAAGGGAGACAGGGTAGAAATGATCGTCACGATGAATCCTGGGCCCAGTTTGATTGTGGCAAGGTGTTTGTCGTCGTTATTTGGCCGGACTCGCACCTGAAATTGGGGACTATACGTATCGAACGTCTTCCATCGATGCTCTGTCGGCCATCGTCAAGGCGATTGGAAGGGGTCGGAATGAATACGGTGCCGACTTCTTGATCAGGTGAACACCCGCACAAGGAAAAGGAGGCTTGTCGCCGAACCGAACGCTCTCGCCACGCACGCCGCTGCATATCCGCAAGCCGACGCCATCGCCTGTCGCCGGCCTTGGAAGCGAACGACGCGTCGCATCTCAAGTTGTCTGTGAAACCCAAATCCCTGAAGTAAGGCAGCGTGAGCCAGATGGATGACGGAGCGGAGCAAAGTGGAAGGTAAGAAGCCGCGTGATGGCGATCCGATGTTCATCTTCGCCGAATTGGCGGGGCCAGACGACGGTACGGAGCCCCGCACGCTCAGCTTTGCCAATGCCGAGGTTCAACCTCTGGATTATGGCGCGCTGCGCGATGCACGGTTGCACCGGCCGCTCGCTATCCCCTTCGTGTGTCGGAACGGTCAGGTGGTCGATACGACGATCGAGGGCATCGATCCTGGCAAGCGCGTCAGCGCTTCGGCGACGCTCGAAAGTCCGTTTACGTCCCATGCCATCGGTCTGGTGAAAGGCGGGTGGTTGCCGTCGGCATTTGCCGTTGCGCACCAGAACACCACAGTCCTGGTCGATCGTAATGTCGTGACGCAGATCGTTGGACGTTTCGAGAACGGGCAGGCGCGGCGTAGTGACAGGGATTTTCTGGATCTGTTCGCCGATCAGCCGATCCGCATCAACCCGTTGCTCTATGCGATGGAAGGAAATGGCAGGACGATCCCGACGAAGGACGAGGCGCAGGCCCAACTGCTGGAGGTCGAATCCAAACTGCGGTCGGCTCTCCCGCATGCCGAGATTGCCGTGGGTCCCGATAGCCTCAAGGGAATCCTGGGCCTGCTCGACGATTCGCGCGGCGCGATGGAGGGCAAGCAAATATTCCTGCGGCACATTGCGCCTGCACTGACGTCGCCTGTGGCAAGAGGGGCCGTCGAGGAACGCTGGCGCGAGGTGGTATCGGCCGCCGATCTTTTTGGCGTGCGGCGCAACTCGCTGGTCGTGCTGGCTGCGCTGAGTGCGGTGGCCGTTCCCAATGGCCGAAGCCCGGCCAGGCGGCTGCTCAAGTTTCGCAACGGCTATACCGCGGGAGATGCCTATAATGCGCTGGCGGACCTTCGCGCGATCGAGATTTTCGTGTCGCTGCTCGCTCTGTTCCCGGACGAAGCGATCCAGCTTTGCACCGCCGACAAAAATCTTGCGTTGCTCTGGGTGGGGATCCAGGCGTCGGATTTTGAGCATGGCGGGTCTGGATTCAGCTATGCGATGACGCCTGTCGAGGATCTCTTTCCCGGCGAGACGGGGCGTGCGTGGGAATCTGTTGTCGAGGGGGAAAGGTGACATTCTGTCCGTTGTCGATTGATTGGGGAAACGCTGCGGACTGGGCATCGGCGGTCGCCAGTGCCGGTGCGGTCTTCGCAGCGCTCTGGATCGCGTTCGGGCAGGAGCGCAATGCGCGCAAGCTGCGGCAACTCGCGAGGAACGAGGAGCATGAACGAAAGGCCCAGCTCGTGTCCGAGGTCATCCGCCTGACGGCGGCCATCGAGGCGGAGGCGGCGCCCGGTGCTCGTGTGGTTGACGTCGGCGGAGGCCGTGCCGATGGATTGGTTTCCCAGAAGGACGCCATTGAGGGTCTGCGTCTCCAGTTGCGCGCCCTTCAGCAGTTTCCGCAAACGGATCCGCGAATCTATGGCGAAATCGGCCGCATTATCCAAGAAAGTGAGTTGCCGGCAGGTTTTGTATCGGGCGGGACGTCCTATCAGGGGCTCCTCCTCCGGGGTCTGGCGGACAGGTTGACAGCGCGGCGCGAGACGTTGGTCGGTCTTTTGGGGGCATAGGGCGCGCCAGAACAGATACCGAACCGGAAAATCGGGTTTGCCTGTCTTCCGAGAACCGGCGGAGACTGTGTTCGATTGTCTCGAGGCGAAATACCGCGCGATGGGCGAATGATCGTCGAACTGGCCGAATTCACTGGATAAGCTTTTGATCAGAAGCCAATCCATCAGGAACGCGTATTACGTGCTCTATGGCCTGAAGCGAACTATTTGCCGGTGAGCTTTACGCCGATGCGCCCCGCCAGCGTGACAATGTCGGCGTAGGTCGCGGCGTCGTTCACGATATCTACTGCAGGTGCATGCGCGGTTAGCGGCGGCTTTCCGACCCGATCCCCGAACAGCACGATCGCCAGTGATCGGTCGTCCTGGCGCGACACCCAGCACAAACCCTGCACATCGGCGCATTGTGCGTGGATTGCCTCGGCCCATTTTCGGGTCTGCGGATAGATGTCTTTTTCGCTCTCGATCAGTTCGCCGCGCTTGATCCCGAGGTTACGCAGCGCGGTGGCGCTGAGATCGACGAGCATGAGGTTGGTCGTCGAGAGCACCTTCGAATAATGGTGTTTTTTGAGCTTGCGCTTCGCGAGGGACTTCAGTCCGGGCACGAACGGCACGTCATGAAAGACCGATTCCATCGCCGCACAATCGAAGGTTTCGCCGCCATAGATGGTCGGGATCGCGTTGCCCTTCGCGTCGCAAATGGGGCTGAAGCGCGCGTTGCCCTTCGGACCGGGATTGAACTCGTCGCTCCGGAATTGGTCCTGATGGATGCGGTGGATAACCCGGGCTTTCGGCCAGGCGATCGTGCGTACCAGCCTGGCCAGGTCGGCCGGTGGCGTCGGTATGACGATTGCCGTCCCCGCGGTGGTGGGTGGGGCATGGCCAGGCGTCGGGGTAGCGATGCCCTTCTTCCTAGCCATGCAGCACGCCGTCGATCTCGTCTTCAGCGGCGGCCAGCACGCGCTCGGGATCTCGTTTGAGCAGGTCCATCGGTCGCACGCCGCCCAGGAAGCTGTTCACCGAGGCGAACCAGATCGCGATGTCCCAGTCCTCGAGATCGTTTCGAAACCGGTTGAGAACGGGCGCGAGCCCCTTCAGCGGCCGGTATCCCGCGTCGGCGTCAAGGGCGTATCCTGGATAATAGTCGACGCCCTGCTGGCGAAAGGCGAAGATTTTACCCTCGCGCTTCCACTTGTTGGGCTGTGCGCTCGCATTTCGACCGCTGAAGCCAGCAAGTTCCGAAAGCTGCGCGGCGGTCAGCCATTCGGCCGAACTGAGCACCTCGGTCCGTGCCTCGGCATTCATCCGCGCCTCAGCGACAACATGCTGGGGAGGCGGCACCTGTGGCACGAGCGCATCGATGAGCTTGTCGAGCGTCTCCTGGTCGCGTCGGACGAGCCGCGCGAGAATGAGCGGGGTGATAAGCGTGACGGCCTGAGCGAGCGCCTGCCGGAGCTTTGGAGTGCCGTGTTCCAGAGTGAGCGCGACAACCTGGTCATCGCCAGCCGACCCAAGCTTCTTGCGCACCTCGGCGGCCGTGCCAGAGAGGGTTTCGAACGCGACCGCGCCTGCCTCGTCGGGATAAGTCGTTGCCATGAGTCGATCCAATCAGATATGTTGGATATGGATATAGCACGATATCCTAAATAATCCATCTCGATCATGCACGATGGCTGTTGCAGGGGGCGAAAATTGACGATCGAAATCGTACCGGCGACCGAGGCGACGATGGCCGAGGTCGAAGCATGGCTCGATGCCGAGGAGGCCGCTCACGTCGCCGCGAATAAGGCCTGGGAAAGCGATTATTCCGTCGAGGTCCCGCAACGCGGTTTCCGCTGTAATTGGGACGAAACGAAGCGCCGCTGGCGGGACGACGAAGCACCGGTGGCCATTCTGATCGTCGGCGGCGAAGCCGTCGGATTTCAGGGGCAAGGACTGTTCGAAATACGGCCCGACCTGCGCCGCAAGGGGTATGGGCGCATCCTCGCCGAGCACATGATCGCTTCCACAATCAGCGAGGGCGGCTCGGTCATCGAAATCGGTATCGCCCCTATGACCGCGCAGCCCTTCTGGGAGAGCATCGGGTTCACGCGCGTTCCAGGGAAAAGTCATCACGGCTCTGGCGCCTACGCCTATAGGATGCTGCCGCGGACATTCGAGCTGACCAACGGAGTGCGGGTCCCGTACCGGATCTCATTCTTCTCCGCCGAGGAACGATATCGCGATTGTCCCAAGGCCTATGCGGTATGCGAAGGGTCAGCTGAACGCCTTTCGAACGGCAGCCTGCAATTGCCCCAGCGAGCGATTTGCTTCGATCCCGAAGAAAGGCGGCCGAGCGATACCTTTGTCCGGATCGAGGTCGCCGGCGAGGAAGTCCACTTCGACAAGGCCAAGTACGCCAACAGCGAAGCACTGGGGGTGAAGCGCGACCGGGATGGACGATACTACCTCGATCGCATCGAACCTGCGCCCGAGTGAACTCCGGCAGCGTCAGCGCCGATACCGTTTCGCCCCCATAGCTGCGTCCGATAAATGCGATTCTCGGACATAATATACATGTCACCACAGATGTGTATGGAAGTGTCTAAAGCGACATGCTATATCAATCTCGACATCAATCCGGGAGCGTGTCATGACCGCATATAAAGGCCGTGTTGTTTCAGGGGGCCGGCTGCAGATCCCCGCCGACGTCCGCAAGGAACTCGGCCTGGCCGATGGTGATGATGTCCGGCTGGAGGTGGTCGACGGTGAACTGCGAGTGCGTTCATTGAAGTCTGCGCTCACGCGCATCCGGGCGATGGTTCGCGAGCATGTGCCGCCGGGTGTCAGCCTGGCCAAGGAACTGATTGCCGATCGTCGCGCGGAAGCCGCGCGTGACTGACTATGTCCTCGACGCTTCAGCCGTGCTGGCGGTCATTCAGGAAGAGCCAGGCTCTGATCGGGTCGAACCGCATCTACGAACAGGGATAATCAGCGCGGTCAATCTCGCCGAAATCGTCAGCAAGCTCCAGGAGCGCAATTTCAGCGACGCCGAGATCGACGAAGTCCTGCAACTGCTCGTGCTCGACGTCCACTCTTTCGATGAGCAGGCTGCAATCGCGGCGGGAAAGCTACGCACGGCGACGCGCGACGCGGGATTGTCGCTCGGTGACCGGGCCTGCCTGGCGCTTGCGGCCGAGAGCAACGCCACGGCGCTCACCACGGATCGCGCCTGGGAAAAGTTGAAAGTACCGATCGCCATCGAACTTGCACGCTAAACCATGATGACCAGCCCTGTTCCTATTCGTTCGTAGGTCCTGCGGTTTCGGTGATCAGCTGAAGCGGAAGCTGGTCGCCCCTACCCTCCTCTCCCGGCATAAAATTCTTGAAACTTTCATTCTTTGGAAGTATCGGGAATTTTATGAGCGCCCTCGCCTCTGCCCTGTCCGATGGAAAGCTCGCCGGCCGCGTGTTCGATGAACGCCAGCTTGGCGAAGCGGTCGGCGGCGGCGCCGCGCGCCGCTATGCGCTCGTCAACCGCGCGCTCAAGGATGGTTCGCTCGTACGGCTGAAGCGCGGAACCTATCTCCTCGCCCAGCCCTCGCGAGCGGAGGCGATCCATCCTTTCGCCGTGGCGCAGACTCTCGTTCCCGGCAGCTATGTCTCGTTCGAGACCGCCCTCGCCCATCATGGCTGGATCCCCGAGGCGGTCTATACCACCGCGAGCGTGACACCGGGGCGCAAGTCGCTGGAGTTCGACACGCCGGTCATGGGCCGGTTCACCTTCCATCCGCTCGCCATCCACGACTATCAATTCCTGGTTGGCGTCGAGCGGCAAAGGTTCGGCGCCCTCACCGCCTTCGTCGCGAGCCCATTGCGCGCGCTTCTCGATCTGGCCGCGCTGCGCAAGCAGCGCTGGACGGGGCTTGACTGGCTCACGCACGGGCTGCGTATCGACGAGCATCATCTTGTCTCGCTCAAGCGCAAGGCGCTGGCGAAGATGAAACCCGTCTACAAGCACAAGCTGGCCGGTGACTTCCTTCGCGCGCTCGAGCTTGCCGTGCAGGCAGGCGGATCGCCCTCGCCCGCGGGTCGGTCCGATGATTGACATGCTCCAGAAGAAGCTCCGCGACTATGGCGCGACCAATGCGCTCGAGGAGGAGAACGCAATCAAGGAGATCCTTCAGGAGATCGCGCTCTATGCGCTCTGGCGCGCGGATTTCTTCGAGGTCGCCCTGTTCCAGGGCGGCACGAGCCTGCGCATCCTGCATGCCCTTCCCCGGTTCTCCGAGGATCTCGACTTTTTGTTGCGCGTGCCCGATCCTGATTTCCAATGGGCGCGCTACCTTGCCGCGCTCGTCGACATCTTCGGCCAGTTCGGGTTGAAGCTCGATGCCCAGCCCAAAGACAAGATGGACCGGGTCATCCGCGAAGCGATCCTAAAGGACGACTCGATTGCGAACCAGCTCAACCTCAGTTTCGCGGGGTCAGGCCGGGCCAGGACGATCAGAATCAAGCTCGAGATCGACACCAACCCGCCGGCGGGCTCCGGTGAAGCGACGACCTTCCTCGACTTCCCCGCCGACTACGAGGTGCGTCACCAGGATCTCGCGTCCAATTTCGCGCTCAAGATCCATGCCTTGCTTTGCCGACCCTATCTGAAAGGCCGCGACTGGTTCGACTTCTCCTGGTACGTTGCCAATGGCGCCTATCCCAACCTTGAGCTCCTTGCCGCAGCGCTGCTGCAGACGGGTCCATGGCAAGGCCAGCGCGAGTTGCAGGTCGACGGCGCGTGGCTGATCGCCGCGCTGCACGCGAAGATCGCGGCCATCGACTGGAACGCGGCCGCCGCCGATGTGAGCCGCTTCCTGCGACCGGCCGAGGCGAAGTCGCTCAGCCTGTGGAGCGAACGTTTCTTCGGCGCCAAGCTCGACCAACTCGCCAAGGGCGCGGCGCAATGACGTCTGCGCGCACCGCCCTTGCCGGCCCAAGCACCGCGCCGCGTGCCGGCAACAGGGCGGGCAAGGCCGACCGCCCCCGAGATGCTGCAGGAAAGGACGGCTGATGGGCGGTGGACGGCTTGCGGTTTCGACCGATCTGCCCGCCGATCTTCTCGCCGAGATCGAAAGCGCTCGCGATACGCTGGCGGCCGCCAAGGCCGCTTCGACACGCAAAGCCTATCAATCGGACTGGGATCGCTTCTGCGACTTCTGCGACGCGCGCAATATCGAGGCCCTCCCCGCGCATCCGGACATCGTGGCGCTGTTCGCTCACATCGAGGCCGAGACGGGTATCGCGCCGGTGACGATCGGGCGCCGTGTGGCAGCCATCAATCACCATCACAGGGAAGCTGGCCTCGCGTGCCCCACCGCGCGCGACGGCGCCGGCGTCATTGCGCAGATGCTGGCAGGGGTTCGCCGCAAATATGCACGGCAGAAGGAGCAGAAGGCCCCGGCGCAAGCAGAGGTTCTCAAGGCGATGCTGGCGACGATTGCAGGCTCGGGCCTGCGCGCCAGGCGCGACCGGGCAATCCTGGCGATTGGGATGGCCGGAGCGTTTCGCCGATCGGAGATCGCCGGCATGCGGCTGCCGGACCTCCTATTCGTGGCAAACGGTGTGCGGATCACCGTTCCCAAGTCCAAGCGCGATCAGAACGCGGAAGGTCAGACTATCGTCATCCCCGAGGGGCGGTTCATCCGACCCGTGACCCTGCTGAACGACTGGCTCGCGGCCGCCGATCTGAGCGGGCCGGATCCGCTGACCGGCAAAGCCCGCCAAGGCCCGGTGTTCCGCCGTCTGACGCGCGGCGATGCCGTGACCGACGATCCGATCACCGACAAGACGGTGGTGCGTCTGGTGAAGGCCTGCGCGGCCGCGGCAGGCCTAGACCCATCGGTCTATTCGGGCCATTCGCTCCGCGCCGGGTTCCTCACCGAGGCGGCGTCGAAGCGGGCGAACCTGTTCAAGATGAAAGATCATTCGCGGCACAAATCGCTCGACACCGTCGCCGACTATGTGCGGGACGCGGCGATGTTCGATGATCATGCCGGTGATCAATTCCTCTGATATCCCATTGTCATCGGTTCGCTGCGATATTCAGGGGATTTGCGCAACCTGCTGATAGAGCCGCTGGATGTCGCTTGGCCTGGCGAGATCGTGTCCCGGGCCGATGACGGCAGCGGCACCGGCGGCAATTCCGAAACGGAACGCTTCGGACAGATCCCAGCCAATCGTGATCGCAAAGAGCATGGCCGAGAGGAAGCTGTCACCGGCACCAACCGCGCTCCTCGCCTCGATGGGGGCGGCCGGCAGAAAATACTGTCCCGCGGAATTGGCGAGGAGCGCCCCGTCATGCCCCATGGTTACCGCGACATGGGCGGCTTGCCCTGACTGGACGATGGCCATCGCGGCGTCGGCGATCTCGTCGGGGTCGGTGAGGCCCAGTCCGGTGAACTGACGCAGTTCGCCGATGCTCGGTTTGACGAGGAATACTCCGCCCTCGCCGAGACCGCCGTTCAGGCCGGGGCCCGAGCTGTCGAGAACGACCGGAATCCCCCTGCGCCGCATCAAGGCCACGACCCGACCGTAGAAGTCGCCGGGCATGCCCGGCGGCAGCGAACCGCTGAGGACCAGGAATTTGCATTGCACATGTTCGAGTTGGTCGAGGCAGGCCTGCCATTCGGCCGGTTTGATCGTCGGTCCGGGCGGGGTGAAGCGGTACTCTTTACCGGTTTCCAGATCGAGCACGGCGGATGCGACGCGGGTGTGGCCCTCGATCGGGATCCGGTTACGGACGAGTTGGTGAAGGTCAAGCAGCCCGTCGAGCGCATCGCCGGTAGCACCGCCTGCGAGATAATAGCTGCGCGCGTTGCCGCCGAGACGAACGAAGACCCGGGCAACGTTGATACCGCCGCCGCCTGGGCTGTAGAATTCGGATTTCGTGCGCATCTTGCGCGTGTGGTACAGGCGCTCGACCTCGTAGGCGACATCGAGCGTTGGGTTCAGGGTCAGGGTTGCGATATTCGTCATGGCGCCATTGAGCGGCTGCAACACCCATCTGGTCTATCCGCAATATCCCAAATCGCCATGCGGGCGTCAGAAAGCGAATACCGGCGCGGCCGCCGCTTCGCGTGATCAGCCAGCGCGCTGGAAACGATATCCTCGTTCGGCGAGATATTCGGCAAGGACCACTGCTTGATTGGCGTGCTCGTCATGGGCGCCGTAGAGCAGCGTCACATCGCCTTTTCCAGCCAGCGCGCAAATTTCGGCTACCGCGTCCGGCTGTGCTTCAAGCTCCCGGCGGTAGCGATCTCGAAACTCGGCATAACGGGACGGATCGTGACCGAACCATTTCCGCAGCTCGGTGGAGGGCGCGATCTCCTTGAGCCAGAGATCGAGCGCGGCGGCTTCGCGGGTCACGCCCCTGGGCCAGATCCTGTCGACCAGAACACGCTGGCCGTCATTCCTGGCGGGAGGCTCATAGATCCGCTTGATGCGAAGAGCGCCCTTCATCTGCCGTCTCCAATTCTGCCGCCGATCCAGGCCGGTGGATCGCTCGCCGGAAAGGATTCGATCGAGGCTTCGTCGATCTTGTCGATGAGGTCGCCGCTGGCGATCTCTATCCGCACCTGCCGACAGATTTCGAGAATGAGGCTGGAACGGATCGCGCCGTCCAGGCGGCCCGGGTCTCCTTCTGCCAGGCAACTCGAGAAGCGCTGATCGACGACCTCGCCGACAAGATCTTCGAGCGGGCGGTCGTCCGCGTGGAGGCGCCGGGCGATGGAGCGCACCGTATCGAGGAGCTGCTCCGGATCGATGCGATCGTCATAGTCATGGGTCATGAGACGGCTCCGGTTCTGTCAGGAGAAAGGCGATATCGGCGCCGACACGCAGATCGTCCTCGGTTCCGAACGCCTGTTTGCGCAGTCGCCCATGACGGTCGATCAGGATGAGCGAGGGCGTCCCCTGCATCGCATAGGCCGCCATGGTCTGGGGGATGGGGCCGGGAGTGCCTGGGCGATCCACGCCGATCGGAAAGGTCAGGCGATACTCGCGAATAAAGACCGCGAGAGCCTCCGGAGGCATCACCTCATGATGCTCGAACACCGTGTGAAGCCCGATGACGGCGAGGTGTTTCGGATCGAAGGCGCGCGCGATCCGCTGTGCCTGGGGGAGGCCGCTCGCGACGCAGCCCGGACAGAGCATCTGGAAGGCGTGAAGGGCGACGACCTTGCCGCGCAGGGCCTGCAGGGTTGGCGGGGTATCGGCGTTGAACCACCGCTCGACGTGCCAGTCGGGTGCGGGAGAGGCGGTGGTTCCATCCATTCTGACACCTCCTTCGGCGGTGAACGATCATCCTCTAGGCAGCGTGGAACAGCGTGAACATTCCGCCAATGGCAATACCGAATACCATCAGCATGACGCCGGCGATGCGCAGGATATAGGTGATGGGATCGACTTCACCGTCCGCGGGCGCGATCGAGGAAACAGGCGGCGACCGTCCGATCAGGCGTCGAACCGTCGATTGGCGAAACGCCATGGTGAACCCTGCGAAGGCGAGGATCGCGGCGAAGACATCGGCGATCAGCACATATCCTGGCATGCGTTCGCTCCTCTACTGGTCGGTCGGCCCTGCTCGATCAGCTGCGGCATGCCGCGAGCCCTTCTTCGAGACCGGCGATCAGATCCTGTTCCGCCTCGAGGCCCACCGAGAGCCGTAGCAGACTGTCCCTGATGCCCGCCGCGGCGCGGGCCTCCTCGCCCATGTCGGCATGGGTCATCGTCGCTGGATGCGCGACCAGGCTTTCGACACCGCCGAGCGATTCGGCCAAGGTGAAGAAGCGCACCGCGCCGATGAATTGGCGGACGGCGTCAACGCCGCCGAGAAGCTCGAAGCTGAGCATGGCGCCAAAGCCGCGCTGCTGCCGCGCTGCGATGGCGTGGCCGGGATGTGACGACAGCCCCGGGTAGTGGACTTTCGCCACGGCGGGATGACTATCGAGAAATTGGGCGACGCGCATGGCGTTGATCTGCTGTTGCTCCATGCGCGGGAACAGCGTGCGCAGTCCGCGCAAGGTCAGCCAGGAATCGAACGGAGCCCCGGCGCTCCCGACGACGTTTGCCCAGTGGCGCAGTTCCTCGACTTGAGCGGGGTCGGCCGCGACGACAGCGCCGCCGATAACATCGGAATGGCCGTTGAGATATTTGGTGGTCGAATGGACGACATAGTCGGCGCCGAGTTCGATCGGCCGCTGGATCGCGGGCGACAGGAAGGTGTTGTCGACCGCGACGGCGGCGCTTGCGGCTCGCGCCTGCGCGGCGAGTGCGGCGATATCGACGACCCGCATCAAAGGGTTGCTCGGTGTCTCGACCAGGACGAGCGAGGGCTGGTCCTCGAGCGCCGCTGCGAACGCCGGCCCGCTCGATTGGTCGACGAACCGCACGCTGCAATGCCCGCGCTCGGCGCGCGCCTTCAAGAGACGCATGGTCCCGCCGTAGCAGTCGTGCGGCGCGAGGATGAGATCGTCCGGGCGGAGCCGGCTGACGAGGAGGTCGAGGGCGGCCATTCCGCTCGACGTGATGACCCCTCCTGCGCCGCGCTCGAGTTTCGCCAGGGCATCGGCGAGCAGTTCCCGGGTCGGATTGCCCGCCCGGCCATAGTCATAGATCCGCGGTTCGTCGAAACCGGCGAACTCGTAGGTGCTCGACAGGTAAAGCGGCGGCGCGACCGCCCCGAAAGCCGGATCGCTGGCAACCCCGTAAGCGGCCGTGATCGTCTGTGGCCGCGGCAGATCATCGCGTGGATCAGTCATTGAACAAACGCCCTTCGGTCACTTCGCGCACGATGCCGGCGCGAATTGTAAAGTCCCCGAAATGCTCGCCAGGTTCCCGTTCGCGCGCATAGCGGCCGAGAGTGTCCGCCAGGATCTCGAGAATCACGGCTTCGCCGACATTCTCCCTGATCATGCGGTTCAGGCGCTCGCCGTGAAAGCCGCCCCCAAGATAGAGATTATATTTGCCCGGTGCGCGCCCCGTCAGTCCGATTTCGGCGATATAGGGGCGTGAGCAGCCATTCGGGCAACCGCTCATCCTGACCGTGATCGGCTCTTCGGAAAGACCGTTTTCGGCCAGGATCGCCTCGATCCTGTCGAGCAGCGTGGGCAGATAGCGTTCGCTCTCCGCCATGGCGAGGCCGCACGTCGGCAAGGCGACGCAGGCGATCGCGTTGCGCCGCAGGATGGAGAAGTGGTCGATGTCCGGGAAATGCTCGGCGAGGATCGCGTCGATCGCCGGCCGATCCTCCGTCCGGACGCCGGCGACGATCAGGTTCTGATTGGCTGTCAGCCTGAAAGCACCCCGGTGGACGCGGGCGAGGTCGCGCAGGGCATCGAGCAGCTTGAGATCGAGGCGCCCGTTCTCGATGATGAGGGTGCGGTGGTGGCGGCCATCGGGCGTGGTATTCCAGCCATAGCTGTCGCCATTGGACGTGAAGGCGAACGGCCTTGCCTCACCGAGGGGCCCCCCCATCCGCCGCTCGATCTCGGCCTTGATCCAGTCGAGGCCCTTGTCGTCGATCGTGTATTTGAAGCGCGCGTGCTGGCGGTCCTTGCGATCGCCATAGTCGCGCTGGACCGCCATCACCGCTTCGGCGCACGCGATCACCCGATCGACAGGCACGAAACCGATGAGGCTGGCGAGGCGCGGATAGGTTTCGGGGGCCTGGTCGGTGCGGCCCATGCCGCCGCCGATCACGACGTTGAATCCCTCGAGGCCACCCTCCTCGCCGATCGCGATGAAGCCGAGGTCCTGGGCGTAGACATCGATGTCGTTCGATGGCGGCAGTGCGAAGCCGATCTTGAATTTTCGCGGCATGTAGGTGCGGCCATAGAAGGGCTCTTCAGGCTCGGAGCCGCCAACCCGTTCGCTGCCGTACCAGATCTCATGATAGGCGCGGGTCTTCGGGATCACGTGGTCGCTGACCCGCTTCGCCATGGCGGCGACTTCGGCATGGAAACGCGAGCTCTGCGGGTCGACGGTGCACATCACGCCGCGGCTGTCGTCACCGCAAGCCGCCACCGTGTCGAGCAGCGTGTCGTGCAGTCCCTGGATGATGGGACGCAGACTGTCCTTGAGCACCCAGTGGAACTGGAAGGTCTGGCGCGTGGTGATCCGCAGCGTTTCGCCGCCATGCGCGCGTGCCAGCTCGTCGAGTTTCAACCACTGGGCGGGCGTGCAGACGCCGCCGGGCAGGCGTACCCGGATCATGAACTGATATGCAGGCTCCAGCTTCTGGCGCCGGCGTTCATCGCGCAGGTCACGGTCGTCCTGTTGGTAGATGCCGTGAAATTTCATGAGCTTCACGTCGTCCTGGTCCGGAACGGCCCCCGTGATCCGGTCAAGCAGCCCTTCGGAGATCGTGCCGCGCAGATAGTCGCTGCGATCCTTCATGCTTTCATCAGGACCGAGCCGGTCGAGCGGCTGCGACAGATCCCGGCTCCGATCGAGAACAGTGGTTTCGGTCATGTCATGCCCCTTCAATAGACATCGCGCTGATAGCGGTGGTCGGCCTGGAGCGAGCGGACATAGTCCTCCGCCGCCTCGCGGCCGGTTCGGGCTTCGTGGGCAACGATATCGATCAGCGCCTCGTGGACATCGGGCGCCAGATTGGCCGCGTCGCCGCAGACATAGACATGCGCGCCCTCCTCCAGCCAGGCGAAGATGTCGCGCGCCTGCTCCTTCATACGGTGCTGGACGTAGATCTTGTCGGCCCGGTCCCGCGAAAAGGCGACATCCATGCGCGTGAGCGTGCCGTCTTTGAGCCAGCTTTGCCATTCGGTCTGGTAGAGGAAATCGGTGCGGAAGTTGCGTTCGCCGAAGAACAGCCAGCTCCTGGCCGAAATGCCTCTCGCCTCGCGTTCTTGCAGAAACGCGCGATAGGGTGCGATCCCGGTCCCGGCGCCGATCATCAGGATGGGGGCATCGGTGGCGGGCAGCCTGAAGTGCTGGTTGCTCTGGACATAGACCGGCAGAACCGTGTCGATTTCCGCGCGGTCGGCGAGGAGGCCCGAGGCGACCCCGCTGCGCGGGGCACCGTGGAGGCTGTAGCGCACCGGGGCGACCGTGAGATGGGCTTCGCCCGGCGTCGCTGACAGGCTCGAGGCCAGCGAATAGAGGCGCGGCTGGAGCGGCCGCAGCGCCGAGATGAAACCCTGGGGCATCACGTTTTGCACGGGGAAACGGCGCACGATGTCGACGATGTGGTGGGTGCGCAGGAAGACCGAGCGTTCGCCGGCGCGGTCCTCCTCCTGCAATTGCCTGAGGAGAGCTGCTTCGCTGAGCAGCGCCCAGTAATCGAGGAAGCGCGGCGTGGCGGCGGTGATCTCGAAGCGGTGCGCCAGGGCCTCGCCGATCGTGGAGGTCTGGCCCTTGAGCTCGAATGTCGCCTCCGGCGCCAGGTCCAGCGCTGACAGCAGGTCACTGACGACCGTGGGATCGTTCGATGCAGCGATCCCGAGCGCATCGCCCGGCTCGTAGACAAGGCCCGAGCCCGCGAGCGAGAATTCGATGTGGCGGGTTTCTTTGCTGGATCCGCGCCCGACGATCGCGATGTTCTCGATGATGGGCGCCGGGAAGGGATTGCGTTTGTCATATGCGGATTGGGGTGCGGCCAATGCGGCGTGCTGGACAGTGCCGGAAGGCCGCACAGCCGGTGCCTCGCTCGCGAGCTGGTCGGAGATAGCGGCGGTCCAGGCCGCGGCGGGATCCTCATAGTCGACATCGCAATCGACCCGATCGGCGAGGCGTTGCCCCCCGAGTTCCTCGAGGCGCTGGTCGAGGCGCTTGCCGGCCTGGCAATAATATTCGTAAGTGGAATCCCCTAGCGCGAGCACGGCGAAGCGCGTGCCGGCGAGCTTCGGGGCCTTGCGGCTCTCGGTAAATTCAAAGAAGCCGGTGGCGGGTTGCGGTGGATCGCCTTCGCCATAGGTGCTGACAATGATCAGCACATCCTGTTCCTGGCCCAGCTGACGGACCTTGTAGTCGGCCATATCGTACAGGGTGGCGGTCAACCCTTTGTCCGCGAGGGCTGTCGCGAGCGTCCGGGCGAGTTCGGCGGCGTTGCCTGTCTCGGTGCCATAGAGAATGGTCAGGCGGCGCGCCGCAACAAGCGACGCCGGCTGCGACTGGGGCTGTCGCAAACCGGCGTCCAGGCCGGCAAAATAGCCGCTGAGCCAGCGCACCTGCATCGGATCGAGCGACCGGGTCAGTCCTTCGACCTGTCGCCACTGGTCCAGGGTCAGGGGGTTCCCTGGGAGTTCCGGTGCAATCATGCGTTTCGTCCTCGGCGTCCAGCTCCTTCCCGTGCTCCGGCCTGAATGATCAGGATCCTCTCTCCCGGGCACCGCTGTGATGAAGCATCTTTCACTCAGGCGCCGAAATTGCGGGTTCTCGATCCATAAGACAAACGACTATTATTGTTATTTCAGCGCAAATATATTGAACTTAAATTGCGCAGGCCAGACCCGTGCCTCGCCTGCTCGCTATGGGAAATCTCGCATGGCGGTCGCACGGGCTGGAGCTAGGGGTGCGTCCCCGGTCGAAGCAGGCTGGAGGATATGCGCGTCATGCGCTTGCGCTCCTATACCCCCCTGTTCGATCAGCAGGCGCCGCAATGTACCGGGAGAGGTGGGGTAAATGGCAATCCGGTGATATCCCTAGAGACCTGCACGCCGGCGGCCGTTAAGCTCGTATCCCAGGGCGGACATGTGCGTTTCGCTCAGAGTGAGATGATGATATGCATCGCTTCATGAACCGGCTTCCGGCTTTTCGGCGCTACCAGCTCCATGGCGGTTGCCTGATGACACGCCTGAATCCCTCGGAGCGACGCGCCCGCCAATCCGGGATCCCGCATCGCAGCCGAGGATGATCACCGGACCAGGATGAACCCTGGCCCTCCCAATTCCTTGCTGGCAGGCCGTTCGGCAGCGATGCTCATGCTTTCTGCGGCCCCGGAGAGTTAGAATGAACACTTCCTCCCTAAGCGACGTTTCCACCGAACTGCTGCGCGCGCGCCGGCAGGACATAGCGGCGGCCATGGCACGATATCTCGCGGAGCCGGATGCAATCGAGCCATCGGCCGAGGACAACCAGGCTGCCAACTCGCTGGTCGATGCCATGATCGCGTCGTTCAGCGATCCCGACGCGGCGGCCAAGCTCCTGGCGGCTCATCCGGTCTCGCGGCCCTACTACGCGCAGTTCGGGGACGGCCTGACCCCCATCCTGCGGGACGTCATGGGCGAAGCGGCCGACCCGTCTTTCCTTTCCCGGTCCGTGGACGGTTACTGGCGTGCGGTTCGAAGCCTGCCCGCCTAGCGGCAAGCTCGTCTGGGTAACCCGGACTGCTCCCTATAACAGGATGACGGGGCGACATGTCCGCAGCGCGGGCTATAGTCCGCTGCTGGAGCCTGCGTTGCGGATAGTTCCGGCTGCGGTGGCAAAACCCGTTGCCGTTCCGGATGCCTTGGTGTTCACGAGCTTGCATGGGGTCAGGGTGCATCGGTTTTTCCCGTCCCTTGCATCGCTTCCGGTTTTTGCGGTGGGTGACCACACCGCCCGTTTTGCGCGGCTGCGCGGCTATCGAGACGTGTATTCGGCAGCAGGGAACGTGCATGATCCTCGCAAGTTGATAGGGCAGACCATGCGGCCGGGCTCGGACATCCTCCATCTGAGCGCGGCGCAGCCGGCAGGAGACCTGCTCGCGATATTGCGGACCGATGGTTTCGCCGCGCGCCGGCTCTGCGTTTACGAGGCGATCGAAGCCAATCCCCTGGACCTTGAATGGGTCGCGGGAAGCCTCGTCGAGGTCGATGCGATCCTTGTCCACTCGCCACGGGCAGGTCGGCATATTGCGGGCTGGCTTTCCCAGCAGCGGATTGGCTGGAACGGCAACGTTGTCTGCATATCGCCGGCGGCGGCCAAGCCGTTCCACGATCTCGGCTACGGGCGCGTGACGATCGCCGCAAGGCCGACCGAAGCCGCCCTGATCGACGTGCTTCAGGATATTCGCGATGATGATTGCCGCTGAATTCCTCCAATAATCTTGCTGCAATCCAGAGAAAAGATGATCTTTGTTGCTGGCAGTGGGAATGATAGGCCGGTCCTGGAAGAGACGATCCGCCGCCTTGTCGTGACGAAAGGCCGTGGGGGCTTGGTCGTATCGGCGCGGGTAGTTGCATCCGCTACGGTTCCCTGATCTGCATCGTCTCCGCATCGTGCGAGGAGACGACGATGGCTGGTGCCGCCGCAGCAAGCGAGTTCCGTGGGCCAGCTCAAGCGGCGCACGATCGGCACGATGACAAGCCGGCTTTCTTCCAGCGCTGGTTCATGTCCACCAATCACAAGGACATCGGGACTCTTTACCTGATCTTTTCGATCGTCGCGGGCATTCTGGGTGGGGCGATCTCCGGATTGATGCGCCTCGAGCTGGCCGCGCCGGGCATCCAATATCTGCCTCTCTGGCTCGGAAGCGGCGACTTTTCACAGGCGCTGCATCTTTGGAACGTGCTGGTCACGGCCCATGGGCTCATCATGATCTTCTTCGTCATCATGCCGGCGATGGTGGGCGGGTTCGGAAACTGGTTCGTGCCGCTGATGATCGGCGCGCCCGACATGGCCTTTCCGCGGATGAACAATGTCAGTTTCTGGCTTCTGGCCGCGGCCTTCCCGCTTTTTCTCGCCTCGGCCTTCGTTCCCGGCGGCTCAGGCAATGGCGCGGGAACCGGCTGGACGCTCTATGCGCCGCTCGCGACCAGCGGATCTCCCGGACCGGCCGTCGACATGGTCATTTTCTCGATGCATCTGGCGGGCATTTCCTCGATCCTCGGCGCGATCAATTTCATCACGACCATCTTCAACATGCGCGCGCCGGGCATGACGCTGCACAAGATGCCCCTCTTCTGCTGGGCGATGCTGGTAACGGCGTTCATGCTGCTTTTCGCCCTGCCCGTCCTCGCTTCCGCGATCACGATGCTGCTGACCGACCGCAATTTCGGCACGACATTCTTCGATCCGGCCGGCGGGGGCGATCCGCTGCTCTACCAGCATCTGTTCTGGTTTTTCGGACACCCGGAGGTCTACATCATGATCATTCCGGGGTTCGGCATCATCAGCCAGGTCACGTCGACCTTCAGCCGCAAACCGGTCTTCGGCTATCTCGGCATGGCCTATGCGATGGTCGCGATCGCGATCATCGGTTTCGTCGTCTGGGCCCACCACATGTTCACTGTCGGTCTGTCGGTCAACGTGAAGATGTATTTTACGGCGGCATCGATGGTCATCGCCGTGCCGACGGGGATCAAGGTCTTCTCATGGCTGGCGACGCTGTGGGGCGGATCGCTAACGTTCCAAACGCCGCTGCTCTGGGCGCTGGGCTTCATCTTCATGTTCACCATCGGCGGGGTCACGGGGGTGGTGCTGGCCAATGGCGGCATCGACGATGTGCTGCAGGACACCTATTATGTCATCGCCCATTTTCATTATGTTCTGTCACTGGGCGCCGTCTTCTCGCTGTTTGCCGGCTTCTATTACTGGTTCCCTAAGATGACCGGACGGATGTACAGCGAAGTGCTGGGCAAGCTGCACTTCTGGATATTCTTCATCGGCGTCAATATCCTGTTCTTCCCCATGCATTTCCTGGGGCTCGAGGGGATGCCGCGGCGATATCCCGACTATCCCGACGCCTTCGCCTATTGGAACCATATCGCGTCGATCGGCTATATCGTGATGGCCATCGGCATGGTTTTTTTCTTCGTCAATATCGTCTGGTCTTTCATCTGGGGCGAGCGTGCCGCCGACAATCCCTGGGGCGAAGGCGCCAAGACGCTTGAATGGACGCTCTCGAGCCCCCCACCCTATCATCAGTTCGAGACGCTTCCCGTGATCGCCTGACAGGTCCTGCACGGATCCCGCCGCCTGCGCGGCCACGGGCGCCATAGCCTCGCGATCGGGAAGCCCCGGGAGCGGCCGCGCCCGTCCGGTGCGGCATGACAAAGAGAGACAAAAACCACTGCGTCTGTTAATGGCCGCCCGTGGCTTCGATCTTGTCCTGGAAGCGGCCCGAAATCGCGATTGATTTCGGAACCGCGAATGTGCGCGTCATGCGGCGTGAGGAAGGTATCGTCTTCGACGAGCCATCGCTGTGCTGCTTTTCCCGGCGCGATGGCATGTCGGATCTCGTCGCGGTGGGCACCGAAGCACACGCGATGATCGATCGCACGCCGGCCAACCTCAGTGTCAAACGCCCGCTGTGCCGGGGCGTTCTGCAGGATATCGATGCTGCCACCGGTCTCCTGCGCTACGCCTTGTCGCGGTCGATCGGGGGCAAACGGATGCGCGCGCCCAATGCGCTGATCGGCGTCCCGGCCGATGCCACCCAAGCCGAGCGCAGTGCAATGCTGACGGCCGCCAACGATGCTGGGTTCGGCCATGTGACCCTTGTCTCCGAACCCCTGGCCGCGGCCTTTGGCGCGGGTCTCCCGGTCGAGCAGGCGGCAGGGTCGATGGTCATCGAATGCGGAGCCGGAACGACCGAGGTCGCGGTCTTCTCGCTTGGCGGGATATGCGCGACGGGAACTGTCCGCATCGGCGGGGTGGCGCTCGACAAGGCGATCGCCGACCAGCTGCACCTGCGCCATAAATTCCTCGTCGGCGAGCTTTCCGCCGAACGCCTGAAGCTGGAATATGTCGCAAGGCGGCAAGACGGGAACGGTGAGCGGTCGGACGTCATCGCGGTCCGGGGGCGCTGCCTCAGGGAAGGCCTGCCTAAATCCATGGACGTCGCGATCCGGGACGTGGACCAGGTCGTCGAGAAACATGTCGAGCAGATCGTGCAGGTGGTCCGCGACGTGCTCGGACGGACGGCCCCGGAACTGAGCCAGGATATTCATGACCGCGGGGTGACTCTCACGGGTGGCGGCGCTCTGATGCCCTTGATGGGCAGCATGATCGCCGATGCGACGGGTCTTGAGGTCAAGGTTGCCGAAGCGCCGTCGATCTGCGTGGCGAACGGGCTTCACCGGATGCTGTGCGCCTAGCAGGGCTGGCGAGCAGCGCTTCGATACGCTTCAGGACGGATGCCGTATGGGTGCGGGTTGCCCGGGACGGAATCGGACGCCGGCACCGGCCGAGGCATCGCCGATTAGTTCGATTCCGGCCGCGTCGAAGGCGGCGAGCAGGCGTTCCTCGGTGGTGCGCTGCAGCGAATGGATCTCACCTTCGAAATCGCGGATGGTGCTGCGGGAGACCGCGGCGCGATTGGCGAGATCTTCCTGCCGCCAGTTGAGCAAGCCGCGCGCCGCGCGGCACTGTGACGACAACAAACGCATCGATAGTCCTTGCACCTGCTGCTCAATTTCAACCATAAAGGCTGAAAATCCTCAAGAGCCTTTCATCAAGCAGGAGCTGATCACCGCCGATGTTGGAGGCGCGCTACCTTCTCATCATTCTTGCGCTTCCCTTCCTGGGCAGTTTCGTTTCGGCGTTCCTGCCGACCCGGGCCAGGACCTTGGCTGCCGCGCTTTCCGGTGGAGTGACCCTCGCCGCGGCTGGCCTGCTCGTCCGCTTCTATTCCGCGCTCGGCGATGGCGCGGCCGTGCGCCACACGGCACCCTGGCTGCCGTCGCTTGGTCTCGATCTGTCCCTTCGCCTCAACGGCTTCTCCTGGCTCTTTTCGTTGCTCATCCTGGGCATCGGTGCGCTGGTCGTGCTTTACGCGCGCTACTACATGTCGGCCGAGGATCCGGTACCGCGCTTCTTCAGCTTCCTCCTCGCGTTCATGGGGTCGATGCTCGGCCTCGTCCTGTCGGGCAACCTCGTCCAGATCGCCTTCTTCTGGGAGCTGACCAGTCTCTTTTCCTTCCTCCTGATCGGCTACTGGCATCATAATCAGAGCGCCCGCGACGGCGCGCGAATGGCGCTGATCATAACCGCGTCGGGCGGCGTATGCCTGCTGATCGGGTTCCTCCTGATCGGCCACATCGCCGGCAGCTACGATGTCGATCGCGTGCTGGCGGCCGGGGCCGCGATCCGCGCCGATCCCCTCTATCTTCCCGCGCTGATCCTGGTCCTGATCGGAGCCTTCACCAAGAGCGCGCAATTCCCGTTTCATTTCTGGCTGCCGCACGCGATGGCGGCGCCGACCCCGGTTTCGGCCTACCTCCATTCCGCGACCATGGTGAAGGCGGGGATCTACGTCCTGATCCTGCTCTGGCCGGCCCTTTCGGGCACTGAGAGCTGGTATCTGATCGTCTCGACGGCGGGCCTTGCAACATTGCTGATCGGCGCCTGGGCGGCGATCTTCCAACAGGATCTGAAGGGGCTTCTCGCCTATTCGACGATCAGCCATCTCGGACTGATCACCTTGCTGCTGGGACTTGGCAGTCCGCTGGCCGCGGTTGCCGCCATATTCCACACGGTGAACCACGCGACGTTCAAGGCCTCGCTGTTCATGGCGGCGGGCATCATCGACCACGAGACCGGCACGCGCGACCTGCGCAAGCTGAGCGGCCTCGCTCGTTTCATGCCGATCACGGCTACCCTGGCCATGGTCGCGGCCGCCGCGATGGCCGGGGTTCCCCTCCTCAACGGCTTCCTCTCGAAGGAAATGTTCCTCGCCGAAGCGCTCGAGGCGCACAGCGGCACCGTCCTCGATCGCATCCTGCCCGTGCTGGCGACCGTGGCCAGCACGTTCAGCGTGCTCTATTCGCTTCGCTTCATCCACCAGGCGTTCTTCGGGCCACCGCCGGTCGGATTGCCGCGCGAGCCACACGAAGCGCCGCACTGGATGCGGCTGCCGATCGAGATCCTGGTCCTGCTATGCCTGCTGGTGGGGATCATTCCGGCCCTGACGATCGGGCCGCTGCTGGCGACCGCGGTCAGTTCGGTCCTGGGCGAGCGGACGCCTGCCTACAGTCTCGCCATCTGGCACGGCTTCAACCTTCCGCTCCTGATGAGCGCCATCGCGCTCGTCGGCGGCGTGCTGCTCTACCTGATTTTCGGCGACCGGCTGAACGCCATGAAGAGTTCGCCGGTGATTGGACGACTGAAAGGGCGGCGCACGTTTGAACTGGTGCTGTCCGCGATCATCGATGGAGCCAGAGGGCTGCGCCGGCTCGTCGGAACAAGGCGGCAGCAGGTGCAGCTTCGTCTGCTGGTGCTGACCACGTTCCTTGCCGCGGGCCTGCCGCTGGCGAGGCTTGGCTATGCCGCCGGCCCTTCGGCGCGAACGCTGATCGATCCGGTGTTCGCGATCCTCTGGATCGTTGGCGCGGTGAGCGCGATCACCGCGGCCTGGCAGGCCAAGTACCACCGCCTGGCCGCGCTGGTCATGGTGGGCGTGGCGGGACTGTCGACGTGCATCAGCTTCATCTGGCTCTCGGCGCCGGACCTCGGCCTCACCCAGCTGCTCGTGGAGACTGTGACGCTGGTGCTCCTTTTGCTGGGATTGCGCTGGCTGCCCCAGCGTCGTCCGGACTTCTGGCCTGGCTCCGGCACGCCGCTCTCGGTGCGCTACAGGCGCGGTGCGGACCTGCTGATCGCGCTCGTCGGCGGGGCGGGCGTTGCCGCCTTTGCCTACGCGATCATGACCCGGCCGGCGCCGGAAGGGATCTCGCGCTACTTCATGGAGCAGGCATATCCCGGCGGCGGCGGCACGAATGTCGTCAATGTCATTCTCGTCGATTTCCGCGGCTTCGATACGCTCGGCGAGATCACCGTCCTCTCGATCGTCGCCCTGACGGTGTTCACGCTGCTGCGGCGCTTCCGCCCGGCGGCGGAGAGCGTTGAGATGCCCGAGCAACAGCGGACCCAGAACGCTTTCGACGATGCCCGCGAGGGCAGCAAGCGCGGCGATACCGCGCGGCACTATCTCCTGGTGCCACGGGTAACCATGGAATGGTTGTTCCCGGTTGTGTTGACCCTGGCACTCTACCTGCTGGTTCGCGGCCATGATCTGCCTGGCGGCGGCTTCGCGGCGGGGCTGACCGCCTCGATCGGGATCATACTCCTCTACATGGCGAACGGCACCAAAGCCGTCGAGGCACGCCTGCATGTTCAGCCGGTCCGGTGGATCAGTGCGGGGCTTTTGTGCGCGACGGCGACCGGCGGGGCTGCCTGGTTCTTCGGGTATCCCTTCCTCTCGAGCCATTTCAGCTATCTCGACGTTCCGCTGATCGGCCCGGTTCCGATCGCCAGCGCGCTGCTGTTCGATATCGGCGTCTTTGCCGTGGTGGTCGGGACGACGGTGCTCATCCTCATCGCATTGGCCCATCAATCGATCCGGACTCCCCGGGCGAGCCGTTCGGGAGAGCTCGACGCGTCCGAGGCGGCGGCCAGCGAGGGGGAGGGCTGATGGAGGCGGTCCTGGCGCTGGCGATCGGCACATTGACCGCGTCAGGTCTGTGGCTGTTGTTCCGCCCACGAACCTTTCAGGTCGTGCTGGGCCTGTGCCTTCTATCCTATGCGGTCAACCTCTTCATCGTCGCCGCCGGCCGCTTGCGCACCGACGCCCCGCCGATCGTCGGCAAGGTGGCGGTCGACCCGGCCCAATATGTCGATCCGGTGCCGCAGGCCCTCGTCCTGACCGCCATCGTCATCTCCTTTGCAACCACGGCGCTCCTCCTGGTCGTGCTCCTCGCGTCGCGCGGGCTGACCGGAACCGATCATGTCGACGGCGAGGAGGACGATCAGTGAACGGCTGGATCCACCATCTGGTCATAGCGCCGATCGTCCTGCCGATGATGGTCTGCGCGGTGCTGCTGGCGTTCAACGAGCGGCGGCGGACGCTGAAGCGCGTTCTGAGCCTCGGGACGGCGGCGGCGCTTGTCGCCATATCCGTCGCGCTCATCTGGGAGGTCGATAGCGGCCGGCAAACATTGCCCGGCACGCCGCACGTCTACCTGCTGGGCAATTGGCCAGCACCGTTCGGGATCGTGCTCGTCGCCGACCGTCTCTCGATCCTGATGGTGCTTCTCTCGAGCGTGCTCGGCTTCACGGCGCTCTTCTACGCGATTGCCCGGTGGGATCGCTCTGGACCGCGTTTCCACGTGCTCTTCCTGCTTCTCCTGGCCGGCGTCAACGGCGCGTTCCTCACCGGCGACGTCTTCAACCTGTTCGTTTTCTTCGAGGTGCTGCTCGCTGCGTCCTACGGGTTGATCCTGCACGGCGCGGGCGAGGAGCGGACCAAGGCGAGCCTGCAATACATCACGATCAACATCGCGACCTCGCTGCTGTTCCTGATCGGCGTGGCGATGATCTACGCGGTGACGGGTACGCTCAATATGGCGGATCTGGCGACGCGGGTCTCCCGGGTGCCTCAGGAGGATCTGATGCTGCTGGAGGCAGGCGCCGCCATCCTGGGGATTGCCTTCCTCGTGAAAGCGGGAATCTGGCCGCTCAGCTTTTGGCTGCCAAGAACTTACGCCGCCGCTGCGCCCCCCGTCGGCGCAGTCTTCGCGATCATGACAAAGGTCGGCGTCTACGTCATCCTCAGGTTGTCCTCGCTTCTTTTCGGTGCGAATTCTGGGGAGGCGGCCGGTTTTGCGAACAACTGGCTGATCTGGTCGGGCTTCGCGACAATGGCCTATGGCACGCTCGGGATCCTTGCGACGCGCAAGCTGACGGGAGTTGCCGGCCATTATGTGATGGTCTCGTCGGGCACACTGCTCGCTGCGATCGGGATGGGCGGCGGGTCCCTCACGGCGGCGCTGCTCTTCTACCTCGCGAGCTCGACGCTTGCGGTCGGAGCCCTCTACCTCATCATCGAACCCGTCGAGCGCAACGCCGGCGAGGACGACATGATCGCCGGCATCGCAGAGCCCGTGTTCGACGACGAATATACTGGCGCCCTCGCGGAAGAGGAGAACGAGACTGGGGTCGTCATTCCGGGCACCATTGCGGTTCTGGGCGGCGGTTTCATCTTCTGCAGTCTGCTCCTGGCCGGCCTGCCGCCCTTGTCCGGCTTCATCGCCAAATTCGCGATCATCGATGCGCTGTTCGGCGGCGAGGCGATCACGCCGGCCGCCTGGATATTGATCGCGCTGATCATCCTTTCAGGACTTGCGACATTGATTTCCATGACGCGCGCGGGGATCGATCTGCTCTGGACCCCGAGCGAGGATTCGCCGCCAAGCCTCAGCGTGATCGAGGTCGCGCCGATTGGCTTGCTCCTGGCCGCCTGTCTCGCATTGATGATCTTCGCAGGTCCGGCCTATGTCTACATGGAAGGCACAGCCGCGGCGCTATCCGATCGATCGGTCTACATCGAGGCGGTTCGCAGCGTATCCCGGGCTGGTGAGGCGCGGCCATGACGCGGCTCTTCCCCTTTCCGCTCATGTCGGCCGTACTTTTCGCAATGTGGGTGCTGTTGACCGGTTTTTCGCCCGGGCATGTCGTCCTGGCCGGGCTTGTCGCCCTGATCGTTCCGCGTGTCATGCTGGTGCTGGACGTCGAGAAGCCGCGGATCCGCATCGGGTGGTCGATGCTGAAGCTCGTGGGCCTCGTGCTCGCCGATATCGTGCGATCCAACATCGCCGTCGCCAGGATCGTCCTGTTCAGACCGGCCAACCGGCGCTCGGGCTTCATCCGCCTACCGGTCGAGCTCGAAAGCCGCTATGCGCTCGCGGTCCTGGCGGTGATCATTACCGCGACGCCGGGAACGCTGTGGCTCCAGCACGATGCCCGCCGGCATATCATCCTCATCCATGTTCTCGATCTCGTCGATGAGGACGCATGGATCGCGCTCATCAAGGACCGTTACGAGAGATTGCTGATGGACATCTTCGAATGACCATGCTTGTCCTCGCGCTGGCGATCACCACGGCGCAGATCCTGCTGGGGTTGGCGTTGGGCTGCGCTGCCTATCGGGCGCTGCGCGGCCCCCGCGCGCAGGACAGGGTCCTCGGCCTCGATGCTCTTTATCTTGCGGGGATGCTGCTTCTCCTGACCTACGGCATCCAGACGGGTCGGACGATCTTCTTCGAAGCCGCCCTCATCATCGCCGTGCTGGGGTTCGCGGGAACCGTTGCGCTGGCCAAGTTTCTCATGCGCGGCGAGGTGATCGAATGATTCAGGCGCCCGATTTGCCGCTCTGGGCCGCGCTCATCGTCGGGCTCTTCGTCCTGCTCGGCGCTGCGATCACACTTGTCGGGGCCGTTGGGCTCATTCGCATGGAAAGTTTCTACGAGCGCGTCCATCCACCGACGCTCGGGATGACCCTTGGCACCGGTTTCATCCTCATCGCCTCGATCATCTGCTTTTCGGTGATGCAGTCCCGGCCTGTCATGCATGAGGTGCTTATCGCGGTTTTCGTCACAATAACGACCCCGATCACGTTGATGCTGCTGGCGCGGGCCGCCCTATACCGCGACCGCAGCGAGGGAGCACAGGATGTTCCGCGCGATCTGGGCGATGCGGAAAACGGCGGACCCGAAGATTAAGCGGTCCGCCGCCGATACCCTGAACTGATCACGACAGATCAAATCGGACAAACGAATGCACCGCGCTTCCACCTTGCGGTTAGTGCGCACTCCAGATAGATAGTAATAGATTACTTTCTTTTGCGAGTGCGGCTATGAGTGGGCATCCCAAACATCTTCCCGCTGACGAGCGACGCGCGGCAACCGTGGAGGCGGTGGTCGATCTGGCCGCGGAACAGAACCCAAGTGACATCACAACGACGGCCATCGCGCAGAAAATGGGCCTGACCCAGGGGGCGCTGTTCCGCCATTTCCCGACGAAAGACGCCATCCTGGAGGCGGTGATGGCCTGGGTGACCGACCGCTTGCTCGCCCGCGTCGACAAGGCCGCGGAAGGGGCCGCGTCTCCGAAGGCCGCCCTTGAAGCGGTCTTCATGACGCATATCGATTTCGTGTCGGATCACCCCGGTGTCCCGCGAATGCTTTTCGGGGAGATGCAGCGGCCGGGTGAGACTCTTCCAAAGCGCATGGCCCAGACGCTGATCCGGCACTATGGAGTGCGGCTTCGTGGCTTGCTTGAGGCGGGAAAGGCGCGAGGCGAGTTGCGTGTTGACCTCGATCCGGATGCCGCGACCACCCTGTTTATCGGCACGATCCAGGGGCTCGTCATGCAATCGATGCTGGCGGGCGATGTAACCCATATTCGTCGCGATGCTCCCGGCGTGTTCGCGATCTATCTGCGCGGAATCGGAGCAGTGCAATGAAGCGCATCCGCCTGCCCGGCATTCCCAAGCGGGTCTTCATTGTTGTCGCTGTCGTCGCGATAATCGGGGTCGGGTGGATCTGGATGCAACGCGGCGGCCACGACGGCGAAGCACTGCGCCTGTATGGCAATGTCGACATTCGGGAGGTTCAACTGGCCTTCCGGCAACCCGGTCGTGTGGCACAGATGCACTTCGATGAAGGAGATCACGTCGAAGCGGGTGCGCGCATGGCTATCCTCGACGCGCAGCCGTTCGAGGAAGGTCTTGCTGCGGCCGATGCGTCCGTGGGTGTTGCTCAGGCGGACCTCGACAAATTGCTCCGCGGCCTGCGCCCGCAGGAGATCGTCCAGGCGCGCGAGGCACTCAATCAGGCTTCGGCTGTCGCCAGAGATGCGGAGCGCAATTTCGATCGTCAGAGCCAGTTGCTCGCCTCAGGCGCCGCCAGTCAAAAAACGGTCGATGCGGCCCGCGCCGCGCGTGACCAGGCCGTCGCCGGCGCCAATGCGGCCCGGGCCGCCTATTCACAAGCCACAGAAGGTTTCCGCAAGGAAGATGTCGCGGCGGGGCAAGCCCGCTTCGCCGCCGCACAGGCGGCACGAGCACAAGCCGCCACTGCTCTTGCCGATACAGTGCTGCTTGCGCCAGGCACCGGCACGGTGATTGCACGGGTGCGCGAACCCGGCAGCATGGTTGTCAGCCAGAGCCCGATCTATAGTGTCAGCCTTGATACCCCGGTTTATGTGCGCGCCTACATCGGTGAACCGGATCTGGGGCGCATCGCGCCCGGGATGCGGGTACGCGTCCATAGCGACTCATCCGACAAGGCCTATCAAGGCCAGATCGGGTTCATTTCACCGCGCGCCGAGTTCACGCCAAAAACGGTAGAGACCACGGATCTGCGGACGGATCTGGTCTATCGCCTGCGGATCGTGGTCACCAATGCGGATGCCGCGCTGCGTCAGGGCATGCCGGTGACCATCGACGTCGATGCCGGGCAAGTGTCCAGCGCGCAGGCCAAAGGCCGCTGACATGGCGTCCGGTAGCGCAACATCGGACCCGCCAAATCACCCGAACAATGATGTCGCGGTCGTCATCAACGGGGTGAGCAAGCATTTCGGCAGCGTGCAGGCATTGCAGGGCCTGAACGCGCAGATCCGGTTCGGCCGCCTGACCGGGCTGGTTGGACCGGACGGCGCGGGCAAGACCACCCTGATGCGCATTCTGACAGGTCTGCTGGCGCCGAACAGCGGCCACGCCACGGTGGCGGGCTTTGACGTGGTGGACGACAATGACGCCATCCATGCCGCGACAGGCTACATGCCGCAGCGCTTTGGCCTCTACGAAGACTTGTCGGTCATGGAGAATATGCGGCTCTATGCGCAATTGCGCGGCATGGATGCAGACCGGAACGCCGAATTGTTTGCGGAATTGCTCGACTTCACGCGCCTTGCGCCCTTTACCGGGCGTCTGGCGGGCAAGCTGTCCGGCGGCATGAAACAGAAACTGGGTCTGGCCTGCGCCCTGATGGCGCGGCCTGCCGTCCTGCTCCTGGATGAGCCAAGTGTCGGCGTCGATCCCGTCAGCCGTCAGGATTTGTGGCGCATGGTGCAGGCGTTGACCGACGAAGGCATGGCCGTGGTCTGGTCGACCGCCTATCTCGATGAGGCCGAGCGCTGCGACAGCGTGTTGCTGCTTAACGAGGGGCAGCTTGCCTATGACGGACCGCCCGGAGAACTGACGGGACGTCTCACGGGCCGGAGCTTCCGTCTGGAACAGGTTGGCGATCAGCGCCGGGCCGTGCTGGCCGAGGCGCTGGATCTGGACAGTGTCGGCGATGGCGTGATCCAGGGCGCCGGTGTCCGCATGGTGTTGCGCCCCCACGCGGGAACCGAACAGATAAGCGCCCTCGCCGATCGGGTCGATGCGCAGCTAAGGGCGGCGCCCGCCCGTTTCGAGGACGCTTTCATCGATCTGCTTGGCGGCGGCCCGGGCGGAACATCGGCCCTCGCCGAGGGGCTCCCGCCTGTCCAGCTTGAGTCGGACATCGCCGTTTCCTGCCGGGATCTGACCAAACGCTTCGGCGATTTCACGGCCACCGACAATGTCAGCTTCGAGGTACGCAAGGGCGAAATTTTCGGCCTGCTCGGCCCGAACGGCGCCGGTAAATCAACGACCTTCAAGATGCTGTGCGGCCTGCTCAAACCCACCAGCGGCGAAGCGCATGTGGTGGGGCTTGATCTGCGCCGCGCGACCGGCGCGGTCAAAGGCCAGCTTGGCTATATGGCGCAGAAATTCTCGCTCTATGGTTTGCTGTCTGTGCGGCAGAATCTGGAGTTCTCCGCTGGCGTCTATGGCCTGGAAGGCTCTGTGCGGCGGGCGCGGATCGAGGAAATGGTCGAAATCTTCGGCTTGCAGCCCTGGCTGTCGGCCGCGCCGGACTCCCTGCCGCTGGGGTACAAGCAACGTCTGGCGCTGGCCTGCGCGGTGATGCATCGCCCGCCTGTCCTGTTTCTGGATGAGCCGACTTCGGGTGTCGACCCCATCACAAGGCGCGAATTCTGGACCCACATCAACGGCCTTGCCCGCAAGGGCGTGACGGTGATGGTCACCACCCATTTCATGGACGAGGCGGAATATTGCGACCGGGTGGCGATGCTCTATCGCGCCCGGCTGATCGCGCTGGACACGCCGGACGCTCTCAAACGCGGTGCCGCCAGCGATGCGCGGCCGGACCCGACCATGGAAGACGCTTTCATTCATCTGGTCGAAGCCGAAGATCTCGCCGACGAAGCCCGTAGCAAGGCCGCCGCATGAACGGCGCGGATGGATCACGCCGGATGCCGCCGGAGGCCATGCGCCGCTTCGACCCGAAACGCCTTTGGGCGCTGGTGGTCAAGGAAAGCCTGCAAGCGGTCCGCGATCCGTCCACGCTGCTGATCGCCTTTGTCCTTCCGGTGGTCCTGCTGCTTCTGTTTTCCTATGCGGTGTCGCTGGACGTGCGCGCGGTGCGCATCGGCGTCGTGCAGGAATCCGAATCCGCCTCGGCGCAGTCACTGGCCGCCGCATTCGCCGGCACCCGCTATCTGAATGTCACTTTCGCCCATGATCGGCGCGAGGTGTCCGAGCGGGTTGTTTCAGGCGAATTGCGCGGATTTGTGGTCATCCCGCAGGATTTCGAGCAGCGTCTGGCCGATCGCGGCGCGCGGCCTCTCGTGCAGATCATCGCCGATGGCTCGCAGCCCAATACCGCCAACTATGTCACCAACTACGCACAGGGCGTCGTCCAGACCTGGCGGGGCGGCCTCGGTATCGAAGCATCCCCGGCCGGCGTGACACTGGAGCCGCGATACTGGTTCAACGCCGAACTGGAGAGCCGCCGTTCGCTCGTCCCGGGCGCCATCGCCATCGTCATGACCATCATCGGCACCATGCTGACCGCGCTGGTCGTCGCGCGCGAATGGGAACGCGGCACGATGGAGGCGGTGCTCTCCACGCCCGCATCGGTCGCGGAAATCCTGATCGGCAAGCTTCTGCCCTATTTCGCGCTCGGGATGCTGGCCACGCTCGGGGCCACGGCGCTGGCGGTTTTTATATTCGACGTGCCGCTGCGCGGGTCGCTGGCCGCGCTCCTGCTGCTTTCGGCCACCTTCATGGTGCCTGCGCTGGGTCAGGGACTGCTGATTTCCTCTGTCACCCGCAATCAGTTTCTGGCCGCGCAGATTGCCTTGTTCTCAGGCTTTCTGCCCGCATTCATGCTGTCGGGCTTTCTGTATGAAATCGACGCCATGCCGGCGCCGATCCGGGCCATCACCTGGTTTATCCCGGCGCGCTATTTCGTTTCTTCCTTGAAGACCGTGTTTCTGGCCGGGGACATCTGGGCGGTCTTTGTGCCGAACCTGCTGGCGATGGCCGGGATCGGAATCCTGTTTTTCGTCCTGGCGAAACGCGCCACGCGCAAGAATCTGGAGTGAGGAGCCATGGCGCAGCACAATAGCCATTTCGCTTTCACCCGACTGCGAGCGCAGTTCATCAAGGAAGTGCTGAGCATCCTGCGCGACCCGCGCAGCCGCATGGTGGTGCTTGTGCCGCCGCTATTGCAACTGCTGGTGTTCGCCTTCGCCGCGACGCTGGAAGTGCGCAATGTCGATATCGCCGTTCACAATCAGGATTCGGGGCGCTGGTCCTATGAACTGATCACGCGGCTCGACCGGGCCGACTTCATTACGCAGGTCTATCGCGTGAACGACGGCCAGGAAATGCGCGATCTTATCGACCAGGGCAAGGTGATCGCGGCGCTCGATATCCAGCCGGACTTTTCGCGCACCATCGCCGCCGGCGACAATGGTCGCGTTCAGATGCTGATCGATGGCCGGCGCAGCAATTCAGGGCAGATCACCGCTTCTTATCTCTCCGCCATCGCTACCGAGGTTGGCGCGGAAGCAAACGCCGGCAGTGCGCCCGCAGCGGCGGTGGCGGTGCGCAACTGGTTCAATCCCAACCTGACCTATCGCTGGTTCATCGTGCCCGGCCTCTCCGGTATCCTGGCGTTCTTCAGTGCCCTGCTCATCACCTCGCTGTCGATCGCGCGGGAGCGCGAACTGGGAACATTCGACCAGTTGCTGGTGTCACCAACCTCCACGCCGGAAATCATTATATCCAAATCCCTGCCCGCTCTGGTCATCGGCACCACGCTCGGCCTTCTGATGATGGCGGCCGCCGCGGGACCGTTCCAGATTCCGTTCAACGGCTCGTTTGGGCTGCTGTTCGTCAGCCTGGTTCTGTTCATCCTGTCGGTGGTGGGCATCGGCCTGATGATATCCGCGATCAGCGCGACCCAGCAGCAGGCCATCCTTGGCGCCTTCGCCATCGGCGTGCCATCCGTTCTGATGTCGGGCTTCGCTACCCCGGTCGAGAATATGCCCACGCTTCTGCAATGGCTGGCTCAGGCGATCCCCCTCACCCATTTTCTGATCATCGTGGAAGGCAGCTTTCTGAAAGCAATGTCGCCCGGCGATATTATTGCGAGCCTTTGGCCATTGGCGCTGATCGCCCTGGTGTCGCTCACCACGGCCACCATCTTCGTTCGAGGACGTCTGCAATGATATTTCCCCCTCATCGACAGTTGCGTCTTGCGGTGGTGCTATTCAGCTGCATTTCGTTGACCGCCTGTGTCGTCGGCCCCTACTATCACGCGCCGCCTTCCGTGGACACGGGCAGCGGCTGGACCCAGGCAGCGGCGGGGGCGTCCGCCCCTGCCGACCTTGTCCGCTGGTGGTCAACGCTGGGCGACCCTGAACTGGAGAGACTGGTCGATACTGCACTGGCGCAGAATCTCGATATCCGTCAGGCAGCGGCGCGGATCGATGAAGCGCGCGCTCTGCGCGATCGGGCCGCTGGTCAGCAACTGCCCGCTGTTTCCGCAGGCGCCAGCGTGAACCGTCGTCGGCAAAGCGAGAATGGCCCGCTGCCGATCCGCTCCATGCCCGGACTAGAAGCCTCTCAAACAATCTACGATGCCGGCTTCGACGCAGCCTGGGAAGTCGACCTGTTTGGCGCCAATCGCCGGGCGCTGGAAGGCGCCGGCGCGCGGTTGCAGGCGACGCAAGCCGAAGTGCAGGGCGTACGCATGCGGATCGCGGCGGAGGTCGCCCGCACATGGTTCGAGGCAACGGGTGCCAGGGAAGAATTGCTTACGCAGCAGGCGATGGTCGCGACGTTGCAACAGACGCTGGACCTCATGCGCAGCCGTGCCGTTCTCGGCGATGTTTCCCGCGCCGATGTGGACGCAGCCTATGAGCGGTGGGCTGCCGCCAATGCCATGCTACCGGGCATTGCGGCGCGTCAGCGCGGAGCCGTGCTCGGTCTTGGCGTCCTGCTCGGCGCACCCCCGGAACGGGAACTGAAGCTGCTCGATACCGCCGCGCCGACGCGCGTCCTGCCGGCACTGCCCGTAGGGGAACGCGCCGACATATTGCGTCGCCGCCCCGATGTTCTGGCTGCTGAACGGCGCCTCGCTGCCAGCACCGCCGATATCGGCGTCGCCACCGCGGAGCTGTTTCCCAAGCTGTCCATTGGTGCCGGCGGCGGCTTCCAGGCGCTCAGCCCGGGCGACTGGTTCGATTCGTCCAGCACCCGCTACTCCATCCTGCCGCTCATCTCTTGGCGATTGTTCGACGGCGGCCGTGTGCGCGCGGAGATACGTGCCCGGGAGGCTGCCCAGCAGCAGGCCGCGCTGGGTTATGAACAGGCCGTGCTGGCGGCACTGGGAGATGCAGAGCGCGCCTTGGGCGATTATAATGCAGGCTTGGATACACTGACACGTCGTCAAGCGGCGCTGGATGCCTCGCGTCGCAGCTTTGGCCATGCTGAAGCGCGCTTTGCCGCAGGCGATATCACGCGAATTGAGCTGCTTGCGGCCCAGCGCCTCCTGCACGAGGCCGAAACCGCAGATCTGCGCGCGCGGACGACAGCCGCTGTGCAAATGGTCGCGTTATACAAGGCGATCGGAGGGGGTTGGAACCTGGCCGATACAGCTTTCGCTACCCCCGGTTCGTGATCCTGAAACGCCAGCATAGGGAATTTTGGGCGCCCATACCGCGGCCAGGCCAACGAGAAGTAGCTCAAGGCGCAGGGGCGGGTCAGCCGCACGATCGGCATCAAACGCGCCGAGGCCAAGATCACGCTGGCCAATCTGGCCTACAACATGAACCGCCTGATCTTCCACGAACGACGGGGCGCGACAGGATAGCTGTGCCCGGCACTCAGGAAAACGAATGAAATACGGCGATAGCCGCATAGCCACCGCCGGCCTTCAGGCCCTCGACGCCGCTGGCTGCCGCAAATCGCTGAGTCCACCAAGTTGATGGAGGTGCCCAGCTTCGAGATATATCGGATGCAAACCCGTCGCGGCAGGTGAGCAACGTCGGAGGGTCATGATTTCATGACGGGCAGATCGGCGAGAGCCTGTTTCAGGCGCAGCATGTCCCACGGCAAATGCTCGGCGATGGCCAGGCCAACCATATCCGCCGCAGCGCCTGCGTCGTTCAACAGCCGAACGACCTGCTCAAGCCGCATCGTACCCTGCACGATCCCGTCGAAACTCCCCGCTGGCACATCCGGCCTGTTGAACAGCAGCGGTGAAAAATGCGCCGGATCGAGAACGTCGAGATCAAAATGCACGGCAAGATGCGTAATCCCCTCCGTTTCGATCCAGTCGAGGATGGGCTGGCTGTCGCGGGCGAGATCAGCGGCAGGCACATGCCGGAGGCCCAGGCCCTTCAGAATTGCGCCTTCGGCGTCGGTCCATGCGCTCATCCCGGCGATCATTACTCGTGAGACGGTCAGCTTTTTCGGTACTTCGGCCGTGAACGCTTCGTCGCCCCGACCCAGCAACATCCCAAGCACATGGGCATGGGCATGCGAAAACTCCGCAGCGCTCATCACATCGGGATGCGCGTCGATCCAGAGCACGCCCAGCGCGGGATATTTACGATTGAGATAGGCCATGGGGGCCAGATCAACCAGGCAATCACCGCCAAGCGTGACGATACGGTCAGGATCGTGGCGTTCGATGGCCGCGCGTGCTGCACGCGCCTGCGACAGCAGAACAGTCCGTGCCTTGATACCATGGTCAATCTCTGGTGCGCGACCGTTCGGTTCGGGAACGAAGACCGTTTCTTCCGGGCCATCGTGTTCCGGGGCCAGCCAGCGTAGCAATTCGGCGCCAAAGCGATAGGCGGGTTCGTCACCACCCTGCCATTGCGGCATGTTCAGCCTCAGCGTTCTGGAAGCCATCGAAATCATCCTTCATCGAAAATGCAGCATATCGATATGCGTATCGGCTTTTGCCAATGCGTGCATGAATCTTGGCTCTACTACGCCTGAACGAGGCCCGGTTTTGAGTGTCATGACTAGATCGTCACCGGTGCCCTCGCCAATCATGGGTTGGGCTAACTCGGTGAGCGGTGAACATCATCACGGTGTTTTCTCCTCGTCGGCCGCCCAGATGCTGTGCGAGTCGATTTCGAGCCTGAGTAACGCCCGGTTCGCTTCGGAGCGGGCATCGATCTCCATGCGGCGCGCGTCATTGGTCTGCCGCTGCGCATAAAGGAGATCGGCCAGATCGATCTGGCCAAGTTGATAGCCGCGAGCGGTCCTTGCGGCGGCATCGCCGGCGCTGCGGGCGGACGCTTCGGCGTTGGACCAGGCATTGAACCGGGTGCGTGCGTTGGAAAGACCAGCATTGGCCATCGCCTCGACGGTGCGTGTCACGGTCGCCAGTTCCATGCGCGCGGCATTGGCCTCGGCCGAGGCCTGATCGGCCGCCGCACGGCGATAGCCGCCGCCCAACGGGATCGAGGCGACGACCCCCGCCCCTGTTTCCGTACCACCGCGTTCGCTGAACAGGCGGACGCCGAAGGAAGGATCGGCGACACGGTCGGCGCGGACCCGGTGTGCGGTGACATCCAGGCGTTGCGCCTCCTTATCGGCGGCGCCGATTTCGTGGCTGCGTTCGATCACCAGATCGCGCATGGCTTCCAGCCCATCGGCAGGCAGCAGGGGTATCGCGAGTTCCGGCGGCTCGGGCGGAAGTGGAATGTCCGGAAAGGTCGCAGCCAGCGTCAAGCGCGCCTGTTCGCGTGAGGCAAGCGACGAGGCCGCCTGCGCGCGTGCCTGTGCAAGCGCGGCGGCAGCCTGATCGAGGTCAAGCTGCGCGGCATCCCGCAGCGCTACGCGCCGCGCTATGGCCGCCACCGATGCCTCCAGCCCCCGGATGGTATCGAGATCGTTGCGATAATGGCCCCCGGCGGTCAGCCAGTCATGCCACAGGGCGGACAGGATGAGCGCCGTCTGGTGGCGGACATCCTCCATCTGGTTCTGGGCCACCTCAACGCCCAGCGCGCCCGCCTCACGATCGAGCGCCGCCTTGCCGGGCAGGCGGAAGGGACGGCTGATCGTCGTGTCGAACTCATTGAACGCGCCTTCGCGATCGACGGTGCGGCGAACATAGCTGCCGCTGACAGTCACCTCATGCGGTCCTCTGCGCAGCATGTCGCCCCGTGCCCGCGCGGCCTCGACGCGGGCGGCGGCTGCGGCAACGCTGGGATGATTGTCCAACGCCTCGTTCACCCTGTCGGAGGGCGGCAGATCGCTGCGCTGTGCCAGGGCTGGCGATGCGGCGAGCAGCAGGCCGCAGGCGAGGAGCATGGCCCGCATCAGGCGATCCTTCCATGATCGAGCAGGCAGGTGGTTCGCCAGCGGACCGGCAGGTCGCGCCGGGCTTCCTCCACGGCCTGAAGAAGATCGGGCATCCTGTCCGCGCCGACGATCAGTTCGAGCGTAGTCCGCTTGAGCTCGCCGGACACTTTTTCCGCCGTTCCGGCATCGCCATAGTCCTGGCCGCGGACCGATTCCGCGCGGATGTGGATGGGTGCCGGGGATATGGTGCGGATTGCGCCCAGCAACGCTTCGGTGTCGCGGACGGCGCAATGGAGGGTGAACAGAAGGTCAGACATTTGCGATTTCCTCAGCGCTTTCGCCGAAGCGCTCGAACAGGATCGGCAGCAGGATCAGCGTCAGCAAAGTGGAGGTGATGAGGCCGCCGATCACCACGATCGCCAGCGGCTGCTGAATTTCGGATCCCGGTCCGCTGGCGAACAGCAAGGGTACGAGGCCGAAAGCCGTGATGCTCGCGGTCATCAGCACGGGCCGCAGCCGCCGCTGCGCACCCAGCCTTACCGTCTCGGCCATGCTCAGCCCTTCGGCGCGGAGCTGACGAAAATAAGAGACCAGCACCAGCCCGTTGAGCACGGCGATGCCGAGCAGCGCGATGAACCCCACCGATGCGGGAACGGAGAGATATTGACCCGACAGCCAGAGCGAGAGCAGCCCGCCGACCATCGCGAACGGGATATTCGCGAGGATCAGGAGCGATGCCCTGAGCGAGCGGAGCGTTGCCAGCAGGACGAGGAAGATCAGCGCCAACGCGATCGGGATCACCAGCATCAGCCGCGCCGACGCGCGCTGCTGGTTCTCGAACTGGCCGCCCCAGACGATGCTGTAACCCGCCGGGAGCCTGACCTTGGCGGCGACGGCCGCCTTCGCCTCATCGACATAGCCGACCAGGTCGCGTCCCGAGACGAACGCCTGCACCAGAGCGAAGCGCGAGCCGTTCTCATGGTCGAGTTTCACCGGCCCCTGCGTCCGCTCCACCCGCGCCATGTCACTGACGCGCGCCAGCGTGCCGCCCGGCGTGCGCAGTTGCAGATCGGCGAAGCGGGCCGGGTCATTGCGGATGCTGTCATCGCCGCGGATCACGATAGGCACGCGCTTCTGCCCATCGGCGACGATCCCTGCGTGAACACCCTCGACCTGCGCACGCAGCGCATCCTGCATCTGGTCGACCGGCATTCCGAACCGTCCCGCCGCCGCGCGATCGATTTCGAGCTGGAGATAATCCACGCTGTCATTGGCGACCGTCAGCACTTCCGATGCGCCCTGGATGCCGGACAGCGTGTGCTGGACCTGGCCCGCCAGATCGGCGAGCATCTGCGAATCGGGACCAAATATCTTCACCGCGAGATCGCCGCGCGCGCCGGTCAGCATCTCCGAGACGCGCATTTCGATCGGTTGGGTGAAGCTGGCCTCGATGCCGGGCAATCCCTCGAGCGCCTTACGGATTTCCTCGACTACGAAGTCCTTGTTGCCCCGCCACTCAGATCGCGGCTTCAACTGGACGAAGCTGTCGGTCTCATTAAGGCCCATGGGGTCGAGACCGATCTCGTCGGAACCAACGCGGGCGATCACATCCTCGACTTCCGGCACGGTGAGGAGCGCGCGCTGCACGGCCATGTCACCGGCGACCGACCGATCGAGGTTGATCGACGGCAGCTTGGTGAGCTGGACGATCACCGAACCCTCGTCCATCGTCGGCATGAACGTCTTGCCGACCGCGCCATAAGCCAGACCCGCCAGCACCAGCCCGGCGGCGGACAGGCCATAGACCAGACGCTTGCGCGCAAACGCGCCGTCCAGCAGCGCGCGATAGCGCGGGCCAAGCTGGCGCATGATCCACGGATTGCCATGATGGCCGCTCCTGAGGCCGAAAGTGGCGAGCACCGGCACAAGCGTCAGCGCGAGCAGCAAAGAGCCGAGCAGGGCAAAGACGATAGTGAGCGCGACCGGCGCGAACAGCTTGCCCTCCAGCCCCTGCAACGACAGCAGCGGCAGGAACACCAGCGCGATGATCACGATGCCCGCCGACACCGGCACGATCACCTCGCTGGTCGCGCGGAACACAAGGTGCAGCCGGGGCGTATCCTCGCCATGCGCGTGCCCCAGCCGCTCGACGACATTCTCGACCACGACCACCGCGCCATCGACCAGCAGGCCGATCGCGATGGCGAGGCCGCCCAGGCTCATCAGATTGGCGGACAGCCCCATGCCGCGCATGAACAGGAAGGTGATGAGCGCCGCCATCGGCAAGGTCACCGCGACGATCGCGGCGGCGCGCCAGTCGCCGAGGAACAGGATCAGCAGCACGACGACCAGCACGGTCGCCTCCAGCAACGCCTTCTCGACCGTGCCGACCGCGCGCTCGATCAGATCGGAGCGATCGTAGAAAACGTGGATTTCTGTGCCTTCGGGCAGGCCACTCTGCATCTCGGCGAGCCGTGCCCGCACGCCATCGACCACCTGGCGGGCATCCGCGCCGCGCAGCGCGATGACGAGGCCCTGCACGGCTTCGGCCTTGCCGCCGCGCGTGACCGCGCCATAGCGGGTGAGACTGCCTGTGCCGACGGTGGCGACATCGCCGAGCCGGACGATCCGTCCGTCGCGGCTGGCGATGACGAGCGACCCCAGATCCTCGACGGTGCGGATCGCGCCCACCGCGCGGACGATCAGGGCTTCCTCGCCGCTCGCGAGGCGGCCCGCGCCGTCATTGCGGTTGCCGCTTTCGATTGCGGCGCTCAGGTCGGCCACGGAGAGTTTCGCGCTCGCCAGCGCGACCGGATCGGGCCTGACCTCGAACGTGCGGACATAGCCGCCCAGCGCGTTGACATCGGCGACGCCGGGCACCGTGCGCAGCGCGGGCCGGATCGTCCAGTCGAGCAGTTCGCGCTTCTGCTGGAGCGATAGCGGCCCTTCGATGGTGAACATGTAAACGTCGGAGAGCGGTGTCGAGATCGGGGCGAGGCCGCCGCTCACCGATACCGGCAGATCGTCCATGACGCCCGAGAGGCGTTCGGTGACCTGCTGGCGCGCCCAATAGATGTCGGTACCGTCGGTGAAGTCGATCGTGATGTCGGCGATGGCATATTTGGCGGTCGAGCGCAGGATTGCCTGGTGGGGGATGCCGAGCATCTCCGTCTCGATCGGTGTGATGACGCGGCTTTCGACCTCCTCGGGCGTCATGCCGGGGGCCTTGAGGATCAGCTTCACCTGCGTCTGCGCGATGTTGGGATAGGCATCGACGGGCAAGGTGGTGAAGGCCCAGACGCCAAGCCCCGCCGTGATTGTAGCGAGCACGAGAACAAGCAGGCGGTAGGAAAGCGCCGTGGCGACGAGCGAACGCAGCATGGGGCGGACCTATTGCGCGGTGGCGAGCGCTTTCAGCGCGCTCGTGCCGGAAACGACGATCTGTTCGCCCGGCCTGACGCCGGAGAGCAGTACGGTGCGACCATTGCTGGTCCCGCCGCTGGTAACGGGCCGGATCGCGAAGCCGCCGCGCTCGGCGACAAATATCATGGACTTGCCGTCGATCATGGTGATGGCCGCATCGGGCACGCTCACCGCACCCGCTGGCGCCGGGCCGGCGATCACGATGCTGGTGGCGCGGCCCGCAACGACGCCTGGACCGGCGGGGATCTCCGCCTTCAGGCTCGCCGAGCGGGTCGCCGGGTCGATGGTAGAGCCTACCGCAACGATGCGTCCTGTAAGATCGGGAAGGAGCCGCACGCTCATGCCGGGGCGGACCTGGCCGATCAGCCGCTCGGGCAATTGCCCGACCACTTCATAGCGATCCGCTGCGTCGATCACGTAAGGCGCGGTGGTGCCGTCGACCGGATTGCCCGCCTGGATCGCAGCGCTGGTGATCCGGCCGGCGATGGGAGCGGTGAGCTTGTAGGAGCCGCTGCCGCCATGGCCATTGACCATCGCCAAAATGCGGGATTTCTCGGAGACGTCGGCGCGCGCTTCGGCGGCGATCGCGTTCGCTTCATCCGCACGCGCGCCGGCGATAATGCCTTCCCGGCTGAGCTGTGATAATCGCGCCGCATTGGCCTGCGCCACCCCGCTGCGCGCATGTGCGCGGCTGAGATCGGCGCCGATCGTCAGCACGTCACGGCTCGCGATGACAGCCAGCGGCTGACCGCGCCGCACGCTGTCGCCTTCAACCACCAGGGTCCGCAAGACCGTGCCGGGAAACGTCGCCGCCACCGCCACGCGGGCATTGGCGGGAGGCTGTATCATCGCGGGGATAGTAGCAAGCGGCGCTTCCTCAGCCGCTCCCGCTGGTGCGAGACGGATGCCCATTTGCGCCGCACGGCGAGCATCTACCGCCAGAACCCCGCTTTCCGGTCCCGCAGCGCCCTGTGCCGCCGGAATGCTGGATCCGCCCGGCGGCGCGGAAAGCCACCACAAACCGGCGAGGAGCAAGACAAGCGCGGCGGCGCCCGAAAACAGCATAGTTCGTCTGGACATGACGTCCGGCTAGGGTGCGTCCCTGACCAAAGCCTGACGACATGCCGACCGGAAGATCAGGGTTCGGGGAAGCGTAGAGCGAGTTCGCGGGTGGCCGGATCTGTTGTGAGCCTGCCGCCGTGGGCGGCCATGATCCGCTCGACGATGGCAAGGCCAAGGCCCGCGCCGGTCTTGCTCGCATGGTCGGCGCGGCGGTGACGTTGCACCAGGTCGCGTAGCCGGTCCGGCGTCAGCCCCGGTCCTTCGTCGCGCACCGCCAAAGTTGCGTCCGGGCCGACCCGGACCTGGATCGTCCCGCCGACGGGGGTGACGCGCGTCGCATTTTCGATGAGGTTGCGCAGCGCTGCCGCGACCGCCTCACGCCGGGCATTCACGATCAGCGCGGGCTCATCGGTATCGAGCGAGATCATCTTTCCCTCCGCGATGATCACCGGTGCGATCGAGCCGACCACGTCGCTCGCCACATCGGCAAGCGATGTCGGCTCTGGCGCAATCTGTGCCGCCGCATCGGCGTCGATTTGCGCCAGCAGCATGAGTTGGTCGATCAGTCGGCGCATCGCGGCGACATCTTTCTTGAGCCGGACGGCATCGTCATGATCGAGCCGGTCGAGTTCGAGTGACAAGAGCGCAAGTGGCGTGCGTAGTTCGTGCGCGACATCGGCCGCGAACGCCTCCTGCCGCATTGCGGACTCATCGAGACGGGTGAGCAGGTCGTTGACCGCTTCGGTGAAGGGCACTGCCTCAGCGGGCATCTGCGAGGCGTCGATGCGAAAGCCCCGTTCGTGTCCGCGTGCCGCCTCGATCTCGGCGGCGGCTTCTGCCAGTGGCACGAAAGCCTGACGGATCACCCGCAGCACCATGATCGTCACCGGCACCAGCAACACGATCAGCGGCAGCGCGACATGCTCCAGCATCTCCTTGATCGCCCGCATCATCGCGGCTTGCGGATCGAGATGGGTGAAGGTGAAGCTGTAGAAGAAGGCGACCGCCGCCAGCAACAGGACGGTGCCGATCAGGCCTATGATGCCCAGTCCGCGCCGCAAACGCCGGGAAACCGATCGGCGCTGCGTCATGCCGGAATGTCCTTCAGCATATAGCCGACGCCGCGGACGGTATGGAGCATATCGGGCAGCGCCGCCTCGTCCAGCTTGCGGCGCAGCCGCGAAATCGCAGCTTCCACCGCGTTGGGGGTGACGGGATCGTTGAAGCTGTAGAGGGCGTTTTCAATGACGTCGCGGTGGACCACTGTTCCCGCCCGGCGCATCAACAGTTCCAGCAGATCGGCCTCACGGCGGGAGAGGTCGACGTTACGATCCGCGATGCTCGCGGATCGGTTCGCCGTGTCGAAGCGAAGCGTGCCCACCTCGATGATCGGCTGCGTCCGGACGCCGGGGCGCCGCAGCAGGGCGCGGATGCGCGCGGCGAGTTCGTCGACCTCGACCGGTTTGACGACATAATCGTCCGCGCCCGCATCAAGCCCGGTGATACGATCTTCCAATGCCCCGCGTGCCGTCTGGATGATGGCGGGTGGCATCTGGTGATATTTGCGGTGATCGGCGAGCCAGTCGATCCCGTCACCATCGGGCAGACCGAGATCGAGCACGATCGCGTCATATTGCGCGCCGGCCATGGCATCGTCAGCTTGTGCAAGGTTCAATGCCACATCGCAGACGAAGCCCCGGCGCTGGAGGCCATCGGCGATCAGCGCCGCCATCCGGTCATTATCTTCGACGACGAGAAGGCGCATGTCTTTTGCGGGCTTTCAAGGACGGATGATCAGGATCAGGCATGACGTCTTCTATCAAGTCATGACCATAAGTCGTTAGTCCCGTTCGTCATGGGCGCCGTGATGCGCCTCGCGGTGCTGGTGTGAGAATGCGGTCGGCTCTGCCCGAAGGATCGCAAGACTTGTCAGGACGATCGCCACGAGGCCGAGCAGCATTGCGAAGACGCCCGGTGCTCGCGCATCCCGTGCGCCGGGATGGAGGTCGCGTTTCTTGCGACCACCGATCATGGCGCGAACCAGGTTTTCGCGGGTAAGCAGCGACATGAGCAGCACCGCGCCAACATGGATGCCGATGAGGACGAGCAGGCCATAGGCAAGGACCTCGTGGAGATCCTCATCCATGCGGTCTGCCGCGACGGTGATCCCGCTCCACAGAACGACCCCGGTAAGCCCAAGGAGAGCGATCACCGCGATCCCGCCCAAGGGATTATGCCCGATGGCTCGCTCGGTTCGGCCCACCAGCAGTTCGCGGAGGTGCGAGGCGATTGCCGAGGGCCTGACGAAGTCCGCGAAGCGGGCATGCTCGCCGCCGATCAATCCCCAGACCAGGCGAAACGCGATCAGCACGGCCGCGCTCCATCCCGCGACCATGTGCCAGGTGGCGATCGGGCTATCGCCTTCGGACGACAGGAAGGCGATCGTGATCGCCGCAACCAGCAGCCAATGGAACAGCCGCAACGGCGCGTCCCAAACCTTGAATGTCTCTGCGCGATCAGGATGTGCCATGATGTTCGCCTTTCCAGGCGAAGGGCTAGGAACATAGGCTGACCGAAACCTGACGAAATCCGGTGCGATCCCTAAACCACCGTTCCGAACAGCCGCCCGATCCCCGCGGTCGCCGCCAGCGCCAGCGCACCCCAGAAGGTGACCCGCAGCACTGATCGCACAGGCGGGGCACCACCGGCCCAGGCCCCAAGCGCGCCAAGAATGGCCAGAAACAGCAATGTGGCTGCAACCTCGATCGGTACAAGGCTGGCTGACGGCGCGATGGTGACGAGAAGCAGCGGCATGAGCGCGCCGGCGCTGAAGGTCAGCGCCGAGGTCAAGGCGGCCTGGAGCGGGCGAGCGCTCACCACTTCGGAAATGCCCAGCTCATCGCGCGCGTGCGCACCCAGCGCGTCGTGGGCCATGAGTTGATCCGCAACCTGCCCGGCCAGATGTTCGTCCAGTCCGCGCGCGATATAGATGTCGGCCAGCTCCTGCCGCTCGAAATCGGGCTGACCAGCAAGTTCACCCGTCTCCCGCGCGATATCGGCTTTTTCCGTGTCGGCCTGAGAGCTGACCGAGACATATTCGCCGGCGGCCATCGACATGGCCCCTGCGACCAGCGCCGCAGCGCCAGCGACATAGATGCTGGTCTTGTCGGCCCCGGAAGCCGCGACGCCGACGATCAGGCTCGCGGTCGAGACGATCCCGTCATTGGCGCCCAGCACCGCCGCGCGCAGCCAGCCGATGCGAGAGACCGCATGGCGCTCGGGATGGGCTCTCAATCGGCTCATATGCCCCTCATGGAAAGCAGCAAGCGCACCAGCCTTTGCTGACAAGACCCTGACGACGAATATATTGCATCGCTCTTACAAATCTCCGCCTATATCGCTCAGCTATTTGTCAATTTGGATGATTATGACGTCCTGCCTCATCCTGTTTCTGGTTGTTCTGGGTATCAATCTCTTGCCCGCGTTCGGCCCTCCGACCTGGTCGATCATCGTCTTTTATGGCCTCAACAGCGATCTGCCCTTAGCCTTGATCGTCGTCGTCAGCGCGTTTGCCGCAGCAGCCGGACGCTTGCTACTCGCTTACGGGTTCCGGTTTCTCGGGCGGTGGTTACCCGAGAAGCAAAAGCGCAATCTTGCCGCTGCGGGCGAGGCTCTGGAGGCGCGGCAGAGCAACGTGATCCTTGGTCTGGGACTGTTCGCACTTTCGCCGCTGCCTTCTGCGCAATTGTTTGCTGCGGCGGGGCTGGCGCGTGTGCGCCTGCTGCATTTTACCGCAGCCTTCTTTGCGGGACGCCTCGTCTCCTATTCCCTCTACGCGGCGAGCGCCAAGGGGCTGCGTGGAACGAGCCTCGGCGACGCCTTTGCGGACACGCTGAAAAGCCCATGGGGCATCGCCCTTCAGATCGGGATGATCCTCCTTCTGATTCCCCTCATGCAAATTGATTGGAGCCGGTTCCTTCCCAGGACTGACGATAAGCCCACGTCGGAAACGTAGGCTTGGGCAATCCTCGCTGTTCGGTGCACAAGGACGTAGGTTCTGCCCGCCGCTCTCAGGTTCGATCTTCAGCAAGTTGACCGAAGGTTTCAGTGGCCTGCGCGGAATATATGAGGCTGGGGCCAGCAGGCCTTTGCCCATCGGAACACCGATGTCGCTCGAAAGGCCGCACCAGCCACCGGCCGTAGCGATCGACATTGCCGCATTCTGCAAAAATGTTGAAGTCAAATGACAATAGCATTCGTTTGTCTGCGCTCAATATGGCGCCATTATAGACCTACGTCCTTGAGGTGCCCTGGTTATCCGACTGTGCGGGATGCCGACGTAGTCGAATGCCGGACCTCTAGCTTGGGAGCGCGGTGTGATGGTTTGGACCAATATTCTAGTCCCGGTGCTGGGCGGCGACAAAGACGCGCAGATCTTGACCATCGCCAAAGCCCTCGCCGAACCGTTCGATGCAGCGATCACCGCGGTTTACGGCTCACCGTCGGCAGTCAGCCTCTTCAACTGGGGCGGCGAAGGGAGCTTCGGCCCGACCGATATCGCCATCGCGACCCTGCAGAAGAGCACCGAAAGAGGGCAAGCGCGCTGCCGTGAGCTTCTTGCGGACATCGGCTATGCGAAAACCAGGTTCCTGGCCGTCACCGCAGATGATTGGACCGGCTTGCGCTTCGCAACGAGGCTCGCCGATGTCGTGATTTGGGAGCGGTCCGTGACGCGCGGCCACGGCTTCTTTGCCAGTGCATTTCAACAAATCCTGCTCGACGAACGCCGCCCGGCCTTTATCGCCGACAAGCCGCTTTCACCGGGTGGGACTGTCGGCATCGCCTGGGATGGCGGCCGCGAGGCCTCGCGTGCGCTCCGACGCGCGGTCCCGTTGCTACGCGATGCCGCAAGGATAATCATCTTCAGCGTCCCCCACGCCATGGCCCATCCTTGCGACGGTTCGCTGGCGATCGACTATCTGGCGGATCGCGGGATCAAGGCCGAGGCGAAGATTCTCCACACGACTGGCGACGCCGGCCCAGCGATCCTCGACGCCATACGGGAGGTCGGCGTCGATCTCCTGGTCGCTGGCGCCTTTGGCCATCCACGGCTGCAAAGGTTCATTTTTGGCGGTACGACGCAATATCTGCTGGAGAACCAATCTGGCGCAGCCTTGTTTCTCTCCCATTGAGGCTGTTGTCATGAGCGATATCACCCACCGGCAGACCCGCGGATCGGAACGTTCCGCATTCGACGGGGCGCAAGAAGAAGACGTGCTTCATGCCTTCCTCTTTCGGCTGGCGGAAAGCCGCCAATATGGGCTTTCAAGCGACGCGAAAGGGCGATCCTTGCCGCGGGGTTCCCCGGAGGTCTCGGCGTGGGTTTTCATACGGCCGATCGATCTTGTCGCCGGGGAGAGCCGCGTGGAATTTGACAGCGAGGAGGCTGCGCGTTCGCTGCGCCGGGACGGCTATGCGCTGGTAGGATGTATGGTCGCCCGTTGATAAGCGTTCGTGCGACGGGTCCGAGTGTTGCAAACATCCACAACAGTGTCCGCTTTGGCTGGTCTAATAGAGGTATAAACAATACTTGCTTCATGCTAGGAGGGGCCGCCTGCCGCAGGGAGGGAATCGGGCGTGGTTTCAGGACTCACCATAAGCGAGCGTCAGCGGAGCATGGCGGTGCTGATCGTGCTTGCCGTCATCGGTCTGGTGATGGCGGCGGCGGGCGCGAACCGCGCGGATCCCATGCAGGCGCACGGTTTTCTCGTGCTGCTGTTCAGCCTCGGCGTGCTGTGCTTCGTGCTGAACGGCTATTTCGAACCGGAGCCGTCCGCGACCAGGTTGACCAGCTATTACGACGATCCCAGCAAGGCAGGCATCGTCATCGCCATGCTGTGGGCGGTCTTCGGCATGTTTATCGGCGACTGGGTCGCCTGGCTCCTCGCCTTTCCGGACATGACTTTCGATGCCGCCTGGTCGAGCTTCGGACGGCTGCGTCCCGCGCACACCACGGGCGTGATCTTCGGCTTCGGCGGCAATGCTCTCATTGCCACGTCTTTCCACGTGATGCAGCGGACATCCCGGGCACGCTTGCCGGACCAGTTCAGTCCCTGGTTCGTGCTCATCGGCTACAACCTGTTCTGCCTCCTGGCGGTCTCGGGCTATTTCCTGGGGATCACGCAGTCCAAGGAATATGCCGAGCCCGAATGGTACGCCGATATCTGGCTCGTTATCGTCTGGGTGACCTATCTGGTGCTCTATCTGCGCACGCTCGCGCGGCGCAAGGAGCCCCATATCTATGTCGCCAACTGGTATTACCTAGCCTTCATCCTGGTGGTGGCGATCCTGCATGTTGTGAACAACCTCGCGGTCCCGGCCTCGTTCGCCGGCGCGAAGAGCTATTCGCTGTTCTCGGGTGTACAGGATGCGATGACGCAGTGGTGGTATGGGCACAATGCGGTCGCGTTCTTCCTGACCGCGGGCTTTCTGGGCATGATGTACTATTATCTGCCCAAGCGTGCCGGCCGCCCGATCTACTCCTATCGGATGTCGATCATCGGCTTCTGGGGCATCACCTTCTTCTACATGTGGGCGGGCTCGCACCACCTCCACTACACGGCGCTGCCGCAATGGGTGCAAACGCTGGGCATGACCTTCTCGGTGATGCTGCTCGTGCCGTCCTGGATTGCCGCCGCCAATGCGCTGCTCACGCTCAACGGTGCCTGGGACAAGGTCCGCGACGACGCGACGCTGCGCTTCATGATGATGGCCGCGATCTTCTACGGCCTCTCCACGTTCGAGGGTTCGTTCATGGCGATCCGTTCGGTCAACGCGCTGTCGCATTACACCGACTGGACGATCGGGCACGTCCATGCCGGCGCGATGGGCTGGGTCGCGCTCATTACCTTCGGGTCGATCTACGCCGTCGTGCCCTGGCTGTGGAAGCGCGAGCGCATGTACTCGCCTGTCCTCGTTGAGGCCCACTTCTGGCTCGCGCTGGCCGGAACGCTCATTTACGTCTTCGCGATGTGGAACTCGGGCATCATCCAGGGCCTGATGTGGCGGACCTACAATGATAGCGGCACGCTGACCTACTCGTTCCTCGACAGCATGGTCGCGATGCATCCCTATTATGTCGCGCGCGCGATCGGCGGGCTGCTCTTCCTGATCGGCGCGATCGTCGGCTGCTACAATATCTGGATGACGATCCGCCGGCCATCGGGCGCGTCCGCTCTCACCGACGACGCCCTCCTCCCCGCCAACCTCCAGCCAGCGGAATAAGCGCCGATGTTTGGAACCCATTACCGCATCGAGCGCAAGTCCATCATGCTGGCGGTGGCGATCATGGTCGTCGCGAGTATCGGCGGGCTGATCGAGATCGCGCCGCTGTTCACGATCGACGACACGGTCGAGAGCGATCCCAAGATGCGGGTCTATACCCCCCTCGAGCTTGCGGGCCGGAATATCTACATCCGTGAAGGTTGCTATGCCTGTCATTCGCAGATGATCCGCACGCTGCAGGACGAGGTCGAGCGCTATGGCCCCTATTCGCTCGCGGTCGAATCCAAATACGACCATCCGATGCTTTGGGGCTCCAAGCGAACGGGTCCGGACCTCGCACGGCTCGGCGGCAAATATTCCGACCAATGGCACACGGCGCATCTCAAAAATCCGCGCGACGTCGTCCCCCAGTCGATCATGCCGCGCTACAATTGGTTGAGCGAGAGCCAGCTGCAGACCAAATATCTGGGCGACGATCTGCGCGCGCTGCGCGCCGTGGGCGTACCCTATACCGATGCGATGATCGAGAACGCGACCGCCGACGCGGTCGCACAGGCCTCGCCCGATGACGACACCGCCGGTCTCGTGAAGCGCTACGGCGAGGCGACGCAGATCCGATCGTTCGACGGCGACAAGGGTACGGTCTCGGAAATGGATGCGCTCGTCGCCTATCTCCAGGTTCTCGGCAAGCTCAGCGACGCCGCGCATCAGCCCCCGGCGCCGACGAAGTAGCGCCGGCATGGATATCGCGCATCATACGCTGGTCGCTTTCGCCAAGTCGTTCGGGCTCTTCTATCTGCTCGCCATGGCGGCTGTGGCCCTTCTCTATGCCTGCTGGCCGGGGAACAGGAGCCGGTTCGACAAGGCGGCACGCGACATCATCGAAGACGAGGACAAGCCGTGGCGATAGGCGAGCGCGATCCCCATAGCGGGCACATGACGACCGGCCATGAGTGGAACGGCATCAAGGAGCTCAACACGCCGGTTCCCAAGGCAGTCTGGCTCTTTCTCATCGTCACCGTCATCTTTTCGATCGGCTACTGGCTCCTCATGCCGGCATGGCCGCTGGGCAGGACCTATACACGCGGCCTGCTCGACAACGATCAGAAGGAAATCGTCGCGAAGCGGGTGAGTGCCGCTGCACAAGGCCGATCGGCCTGGACCCAGCGGATCGCGGCGATGAGCTACGACCAGATCCGCGCCGATCCCGCGCTCATGGCCTATGTGCGCGAGGACGGCCATCGCCTGTTCGGAGACAATTGCGCGGCCTGCCATGGCATGAACGCGACGGGCAATGCCGGATTCCCCAACCTCACCGATCGAGACTGGCTGTGGGGCGGAACACCCGAGGCCATCGCCCACACGATCGCGGTCGGCGTCAACAGCCCGGCGAGCAAGGACACCCGCGTCAGCCAGATGATGGCGTTCGGCAAGGATGGCATTCTCGACAACGATGCGGTCCTTGCCGTCGCCGACTATGTGAAAACCTTGTCCGAACCTTCCTGGGCCAAGGGCAAGGCTGCATCCGTCGCCAAGGGCCGTGAGGTCTTCGCGGCAAATTGCGCCGTCTGTCATGGCGACCAGGGGCGCGGCAACCCACAGGTTGGTGCGCCCGATCTGACCGACAGGACCTGGCTCTATGGGGGCGATATCGACGCGATCTACACGACGATCTACACCGGCCGGCAGGGCGAGATGCCGGCGTGGGAACATCGTCTTGATCCGGTCGACCGGAAGATCCTGACCGTCTTCCTGCTCGACAAGGGTGGCAAGCCATGAGGCTCCCCCGATCGCGCGGCTTCTATGTGACGCTGGCGATCGCGGCGCTGGGTGCGATCCTGCTCGCCAATGCCCATCTGGTCTATGTCGCCTCGATGTCGCAACCCAGGTGCGTCGAGCATAACAGGGCTGATGGCACGGCGAAGGCTCCCGGCGTATTCGGCGCCGCCAAGTCGTCATGCTGAGATGATCGGGAGAAGACGATGACCACGATCCCGCCAGTCGTTCCGCCCCTTGCGACCGAGCAACCATATGCTCGCAACCTTGCCCCGGCAGCCGCCTTTGGTTGGCTGCGCGACGGATGGCGTGACCTCGTCACCAATCCGGGTCCGAGCCTGCTCTACGGCCTGTTCGTCTTTCTGCTTTCGGCCGGCATCGTCGCCGGGTTGATCTGGCTTGCCTGGGACTATGCGCTCTTTCCTGCCATCGCGGGCTTCCTCGTCTTCGCGCCGGCGCTCGCGGTTGGCCTCTATGACAAGAGCCGCGCGCTCGAACAGGATGAGCCGGTCTCGCTGCGGCACATGCTGCTGCCCCATGCGCGTGCCGGCGGCCAGGTGCTGTTCACCGGGGCGCTGCTGTGCGGCGTCATGCTGCTGTGGATGCGCGCAGCCGTGATCATCTACGCGCTGTTCTTCGGCGTTCGCCCCTTTCCCGGTCTCGATCACATCGCTCCGATGCTGTTCACCACGTCGACGGGCATCGCGATGCTGATCGTCGGGACGCTGATCGGCGGGTTATTCGCGGCCTTCTCCTTCGCGATCTCGGCCTTCTCCATTCCGATGATGCTCGACCAGCGCGTCGATACCCTGACCGCGATGGGCACGAGCTGGGCGCTGGTCTGGAACAACCTGGGCGCCATGCTCGTCTGGGGGGCGCTTGTCCTCGCCCTTTTTCTGCTCTCGGTCGCAACCGGCTTCGTGGCGCTGATCGTCGTTTTCCCCTGGCTCGGCCATGCCACCTGGCACGCCTATCGAGCGGTGCGGTAATGCGGTGACGCAGGCATCCGCCCTCACCCGGCTCTCGGCCGACGAGCTCCTGCTTGCGAGCCGGCAGGTCGATGCGGGTCTGCGGCACACCGATCTTTCCGTTCCCGGGATCAGTTGTGGCGGCTGCATCCGCAAGATCGAGGATGCACTCGTGCGCCTGCCCGGCGTGACCCGGGCGCGCGTCAATCTCTCGACCCGGCGCGTGGGTGTCGATTGGCGGGAAAGCGAGGGACCGCCGCCGCTCGGAGAAGCGCTCACCGGGCTCGGGTACGAGGTCCATCTTCACGAAGCCTACGAGGACGCGAAGGATCCAGAGCTCGGCCGGATGGTGCGCGCGCTGGCCGTGGCCGGTTTCGCCTCGATGAACATCATGGGCCTCTCGATCTCGATATGGTCGGGTGCCGCCGGCGAGACCCGCGACCTGTTCCATTGGCTATCAGCGGCGATCGCGTTGCCGACGCTGGCCTATTCCGGGCGGGTATTTTTCCAGTCGGCCTGGCGGGCGCTGCGGCGGGGTCAGACCAACATGGACGTGCCGATCTCGCTCGGCGTGCTGCTCGCTTTCGCGATGAGCCTCTACGATACGATCCATCGCCAGCCCCATGCCTATTTCGATGCCTCGGTCTCGCTCCTGTTCTTTCTGCTGATCGGCCGAACGCTCGACTATGTCATGCGCGACAAGGCGCGGACCGCCGTGAAAGGCCTTGGCCGCCTCGCCGCCTACGGGGCGACCGTGGTGGCGGAGGATGGCGGCCGAACCTATCTTGCGACCGAAGAGCTCGAACCCGGCATGACCATAACCCTTCGTCCGGGCGATCGTATTCCGGTTGATGCGGTCGTGCTCGAAGGCAGCTCAGAGATCGATGCCGCACTGGCGACCGGCGAGAGCCTGCCGGAGCAGGTAGCACCGGGAAGCGCACTTCGCGCCGGAACGCTCAACCTCACGGGACCGCTTACCATTCGCGCCACGGCCGCGCCAAAGGACAGCTTCCTTGCCGAGATGATGCGGCTCATGGAGGCGGCGGAGGGCGGACGCTCGCAGTTCCGGCGCATCGCCGACCGCGCAGCCCGTCTCTATGTCCCCGTCGTCCACAGCGCGGCGCTGCTCAGCTTCCTGGGGTGGGTGATCGCGACCGGCGACTGGCATCGTTCGCTGACCATTGCCGTGGCAGTATTGATCGTCACTTGCCCCTGCGCTCTTGGGCTTGCCGTGCCGATGGTGCAGGTCGTCGCGGCGCGGGCGCTGTTCGACCATGGCATCATGGTCAAGGATGGCTCCGCCATGGAACGGCTCGTCGAGGTCGATACGGTGGTGCTCGACAAGACCGGCACGCTGACCCTGGGGCGTCCGGCGCTGCGGCGCGACGGCGCGATCGATCCCGCTCACCTCGCCATCGCGGCCCGGATCGGCTCCAGTTCGCACCATCCCTATGCCCAGGCCCTTGCGGCGGCGGCCCTGCCCGCGGATATCGCGTTCGATCATATTGCCGAACGTCCCGGGCTCGGTCTTGAGGCCCGGATTGGTGATGATGTCTGGCGGCTCGGTCGCCGTGAATGGGCGCTGGGCGAGAGCGTGCTCGTCGAGGCCGGTGGTACCGTGCTGGCCTGCAACGGAAAGCTGGTCCAGGCCTTTGCCTTCGAGGACGAGATGCGTCCCGGAGCAGCGGCGGCCGTCACCGCGCTGCGTGCTCGTGGCTACACGCTCGAGATCATGTCCGGAGACACCCGGGCAGCGGTCGTGCCGGTCGCGGCGGAACTCGGGATTGCAGCGGTCCAGGCGGGACTGCTGCCTGCGGAGAAGACTGCACACCTCGCGGCACTGGCCAGAGCCGGGCGCAAGACGCTGATGGTCGGCGACGGTCTCAACGACGCACCCGCGCTCGTTGCGGCGCATGTCTCGATCGCGCCGGGCAGCGCCGCGGATGTCGGGCGGCAGGCCGCGGATTTCGTATTCCTGCACGCCAATCTGGAGAGCGTGCCATATGCAATGGCCATCGCCCGGGTTGCAGATCGGCTGATCCGGCAGAATTTCGCATTTGCCGCCCTGTACAATCTGGTGGCCCTGCCGGTCGCCATCGCGGGCTTTGTAACGCCGCTGATCGCGGCGCTGGCGATGTCGGGGTCGTCGATCCTTGTCGTCGCCAACGCCCTGCGGCTGAGCCCGCGTTTTCTGCGCGCGTCGTAATCGGGCCCGGGCGCCATGAACGTGCTTTGGTATCTGATCCCGATTTCGCTCGCATTGGGTGGGTTGGGCCTGGGCCTGTTCTTCTGGGCACTGAAGAGCGGGCAATATGACGATGTCGCCGGCGCGGCGGAGCGCATCCTGGACGACGAGGATCAGCCGCTCTGAGCGGGGCGCGGCGCTGGCAAGCAGACGGATTGGAAGGAGTAGCTCGCGTCATGTCCTCGCTGTCCGCCACGAATTTGGGAAGGGCGCCGCACCGGCTGATGTTCTTCGTGGGCGGGCTCAATCTCCTGCTCGCGATGGCCTGGTGGGCGTGCTGGCTGGCTTCCGCGCGGTGGAATCTCTTCGTCATGCCGCAGCCCGAACCCTATGCGGGCCGTCTTCACGCGTTCCTGATGCAGTATCAGGTCCTGCCAAGCTTCTTCTTCGGTTTCCTGCTGACTGTCTTTCCCCGCTGGATCGGTGAGCCGGATCTCGACCGGCGCAAGGCCTGGCCGGTGGCGGCGGGCCTTCTGGGCGGCCAGATCCTGACGCTCGTCGGCGCGATCGGCTGGTCGCCCGGCCTCATCCTCGGAACGGCGGCGGCGTTGGCCGGCTGGATCCTCGGGCTGCTGCCGCTCGCACGCCTTGTCTGGCACGATGCCGGCAAGACCTGGCATGCGGCGGGATGTTTCGCGGCGCTTTGTCTGGGGGCGATCGGCCTCTTGCTCTGGCTCGGCTATCTCCTGACCGGCGATGAAGCGCTAGCCAACGTCGTGGCCCGGATTGGCACGTTCGGATTGCTCGCGCCGGTCTATTTTACCGTCGCCCACAGGATGATCCCGTTCTTCTCCGCGAGCGCACTGCCCGGATATGAGCCATGGCGGCCGCTATGGGTTCTCGCCTTGGGCTGGGCTCTGCTTGTGCTTCGTCTGGGCTTGCCGGCAGACGGCCTCTGGCTCTCCGATCTGCCGCTGTTCCTCCTCTCACTGCTGGTCTTCTTTCGCTGGGTTCCACGGCGGCGGATGCCGCCTTTGCTGCTGGTTCTCTATGGCGGTCTCGCTTGGCTCCCGATCGCCTTGGCCCTTTTCACAGTGCAGGATATTGCCTTCGCGCTGGATGGCGCGGCGATCCTCGGCAAGGCGCCCGCCCATGCTCTGTTTATCGGCTTCTTCGGCAGCATCCTGGTCGCGATGGTGACGCGCGTTACCCAGGGGCACTCCGGGCGCCCTCTCCTCCTCCCACCTGTCGCCGGCTATGCCTTCGCAGCAATACAGCTTGTCTGCGTGGCGCGAATCTGGGCTGAGCTCGCAGACGATTGGCTGGGATGGCAGGCTGCAGCAGCCATTGGATGGCTCATCGCTTTTCTGCCCTGGGTCCTCTGGGCTGCGTGGATCTACGCCACGCCAAGGATCGATGGCCAGCCTGGCTGAGGCGTGTCGTGGGCCTGATAAGCCCCGGCATCGCGCTGGAAGGCGCGTACCGATCGTCCGAGGTGGCGATGCGGAAAAAACTCGGAGCACACCGCGCTATGCGGGTATTGTGCGGCCTGCTCTAGAAACGTGCGCGAATGCCCGCGTAGACCGCCCTCTGCTCTATCGGATAATAGATTTCCGAGGTCGGCAAGGCCTTGATCGCGGCGGATATGTCGCCGATCGCCTTCTTGCCTAACAGGTTGCGGGCATCGAGAAAAACGTCGATGCCATTCGTAAGCGTGGCGCCGGCGGTGAGCCCGATCAGCGCATAACCTGGTACCCGAACCGTGTTGGCATAGTCGGCCCAGGCGCCTTCAGGCACCCATTCGACGTTGGGCGCGATGTGCAGGGCTTCCGTTCCGAGCCGGATTTCGGTTCGCAGGACGTGGCGCGGGACGACAGGCAGGCGGTTATTCCCAAACTGGGCATCGTCTTGGAAGCGAAAATCAGAATATTGCCAGATCTGCCGGAGACGGAGCCAGTCGGTCGGCTCGAGGCTCAGACCAGCCTCTATGCCCTGATGCAATGTTCGGCCGGCGTTGAAGGTCGGGGCTGGAATGTCCGGGCCAACGGTGAACTGCAGCATCTCCCCGCGCACCTGAGCCCGGTAGAGCGATATGTCCCAGCTCATCCAGCCCCTTTTGCCGCGCGTCCCGATCTCGGCAGTCCAGGCATGCTGTTCTCGCACTGGAACAAAGGCGGCCACTTGCGCGAGTTCGACGAAGGTCGGAAACTCGGCCGAACGACTGAAATTGGCGTAGACTTGGATCGAATGTGCTGGCTCCCACAGGAGACCGACGCGGGGCGAGAAGCTGTCGTAGGCAGCGCTGCCTACGACAGGGGCAGGCACCGACTGCTCCTGTCGTCGGTAGCCTTCGGCATAAATTGCGCCGACAAGGAGTTGAACCTCGGGGACGGGCCGGAACCTGAGTTCGGTATAGAGCGTGCTGGTACGGGCCGTCTGGCGAGCATCGAAAGTAAGTGCGCCGCGCTGTCCCTGGACGTTGAGAAAGCGCTTCGCCTTGATTGTACCCCAGCGCGATTCACCACCGAGCGTCATTTCGAACGGACCCGCTACATAATCGAAGCGTGCAAAAACACCCCGATCGGCCGAGTTCTGATCGATCACCTGATAGATGGGGTGAAAAAGCTGTTTGAGATTGAGGAAGGCACCGATGTTGAGCATCGCGCTGCCCAACTCGAGCGTGGTCCGGTTCTGGAGACGGAGGGAATCTATATCGCGGGCCTGATTCCCAACAAAATTGCCGGTCCGCGGCGCGGTAAGTGCCTTCACCTGGGTCAGTGCGCCAGGCAGCTGCTGGTCGATGCTGTTGGCGCCGATGTAGAAGCGGGTTTGAGCGCCGTCGGCAATATGAAAAGCGGCATTGCCGTGGAGACGCAGGGAATGCCGCTTCGCGTGATTGCGATCGCCGCGCTGTGTGTCGGCACTCGCCGCCAGCCACCCGTTCGTGTCGCTGTCTCCGAAACCAAACGACGCTAGACCCCGGATCATGTCGAACGAGCCGAAATCAAGCCGGGCATAGAGCCCATGAGCGCGATCGCCGCTCGGCGTGACACCGTTGATCGCGCCGCCAAGCGTGCCCGACCCCATGCGCAGAGCGTTGGCTCCGCGGTAAACCTCAAGATGATCGAAGAAGGTCGGTTCGAGTTCCTGGAAGTCCCCGTTGTCATCGGCAAGATTGATCGGAACGCCATCCTGCAGCAGTGTCAGCCCACGCATATGGTAGCCGCGCGACACACCGGAGCCGCGAATGGATATCCGGATTTCCTGGCCAAAACGCGGCTGCGTGTAGACCCCCGGCGAGTAGGCCAAGGTATCTCGAAGCGAGACAAGCGATTTGTCCGCATAGTCCTCGTAAGTCACGACATCGGCACCGCCAGGCGTAGCCTGAACCCGGCGCTCGGCGTCATTCGCGGCAAGCCGGCCAATCACGATGATGGTGACACCCTCGTCTGTTGCCGGTATTCTGGCAGTTTGTGCAAGAGCCGGTGCCGGCAGAATCAAACAGAACGTTAGCACAAGTCCCAGATTGTAGGTTCGCCTGGCACGAGCCCGAGGGGTGCGTGCATCGGTCGAGCTCTGGCTGGAATTGGGAGCACATTTGGACACGTCAGACCTGCATGGAGGTGCGCCGCGGCTTCGCGCGAGGACCCGGCCGTTTGGGGCGCTAGGTGGCCGGCAAGGTTCTTGGCAAGGCCGCGGCGCTGGGCGCGCATGGCGCCCGGAGCTACGGAAATGGGATCAGCCTCAGGGCACGAGGATGAGATTTCCTCGCCCCATCTTGGGGTCGGCATCGTTTGAGAACATCACCACGGCCATGGCGCCGGTGTGGGCGTGAGACATGGAGTGGTCGACGATCACGTTGGCGCCTTCGACAGGTGAGATGAGATCAAAGGTCGCTCCATCGCCCGGACCAACAACCAGGCTCTGCATACCGACCTTCTTGTTCTTGGGGTTGCCGCTCGGATAGACGGCATCCCAGATGCCGGCGATCGGATGGAGCGTCGAATATTCGTTGGGGCCAGCGTTCACAAAATAGACCCGCACACGTTCGCCGGGTTTGGCGACGAGCATCTTCGTCGAAGCCGGATCGTGAACCGGATCGTACTTGAACGCTACGCCATTGAAAACAACGTGCTGCCAATCACTCTTCATGATCGAGTGGAGGTCATCCGGATTCGAATAGACCTCAGATTGCACGAGAATATATTCGCGATCGGCTGGTGGCAGTGCCTTGGCATCCTTCGGGTCGACCAGGATAACACCGAACATTCCGCGTGCGATGTGCTGATACATCGGGTCGGAACCGCAATGATAGTAGAATGCGCCGGGATAGGTCGCCGTGAAGCTGAATGTCTTCGTCTCACCCGGCTTGATCGCCTCGAAATCCTTGACCACGTCGACACGCGCGGCGTGCAGATCGATCGAGTGCGAGTTCTTGTTGGCAGCGTCGTTGGTCAGCACGATAGTAACGCGGTCGCCTTCGGTGACACGAAGGACCGGGCCGGGAACCTGTCCTTCATAGGTCCAGGACGCCTGCATCGTCCCCTTGTTGTCGACCGGCAGGGACACTTCCTTCGCGGTGAGGCGGAGTTGGACATCCTTGGCGAGCGCGGGCTGGGAGACCAGGCCCATGAGTGCCGACGCGGCTACGAGTAGAGACTTTCGCATGATTTCACCCCTGCTTGCTGATTATGGTCACTTTTTCTGGTCACATTTGCAGACGTAGATCAGGTAGTCGGCCATATCCTCGATCTGATCCTTCGTAAGAACGCCGGACCAGGAGGGCATGAGAGCCGATTTGTTGACCGAAGCGCCGCCATCGGTGATCGCCTTGATCATCTGTTCGCGCGGCAGCGAGGACATCGCGACAGTGTCACTGTGGTCCCTCGGCTGGACGGACAGGCCGATGGTGTTGACGCCCTTCCCGTTTCGCTGGACCCCGTGGCACTGTGCGCAATAGGTGTCATAGAGGTGGGCGGTGGCCTGGATCTTCGGACTTTCGGTTCCTGCAGTCGCCGGTTGGTGCAGGGTGATCCCAGCGCCGAGAATGGCCAGGCCGAGTGCGGCTAGCGCGTAGCGCAGCATCATTTGTTCTCCTTGCCCAGTGAGGCGATATAGCCCGTGAGACGCTGGAGATCGGGCTCCGACAGCGTCTGGGTCGGCATCCAGACATGAGGATCGAACTGCTGGGGGTTCTTGGCGTAGGCTATGACATAGTCGGGACGCAGGCGTCTGCCGGCGTCGTAGAGCTCCGGCCCTGAAAGACCGCCTTGGCCCTGCACGTCCTGATGACAGGCGACGCAGCCCCGCAGCTTGCTGAACGCCAGTTTGCCCATCGTCATGTTGGCCGATTCCGGCTTGTAGGTGCCGTCAGGAGCCAGGCCGCTCTTCAGTTGCAGCAATGCGTCGGCCAGTCGCTCGGCAGCTGGTGCATCGACCTTGGGATGCTTTTCGACGGCGGCAGTGTCGATTGCGGATTCCGAGGTGATCGCGCGCGGTGTTCCGATTTGATGGCGCGCGGGATTCCGAGGTG
>NZ_JARESE010000075.1 GCF_029076845.1 Novosphingobium album (ex Liu et al. 2023) | reverse complement strand
AGACAACCGATCCTACCGGCCATCATAGTCGCCGCTCAACCGGCCATCGTAGTTGTCGCCGCGCAGTCGGCCCCTCCTTTCCACCGAGCATCTCTACGGGCACGTCAAAATGCAATGCCAGCAGCGCTATATCGCTTTGGTCAAGGCGGGCTGGAGAACCTCGTTTAATGAACTGCTGGATGTATGCCGAGTTTCGCCCGAGGAGGCGCGAAATCGATGCGTAGGTCTCTCCTCGCTCGCTGATTAGGCCATCCAACGCCTCCCGCGGCTCCATCCTATCGTCTCCTTCGACTTCCTACCTCTCTATCACACGCCGGAGGAATAATCCTAGTCGGACAGCCCCGACAAGGTCAGTAGGGCAAGCGAAAGAAACAAACGTCGTACGGGAGCACAATGCCACGGCACCTACGCTACTGGGTCGGCCTCGACGCCGGCCACTTGGAGACTGCGGTCTGCCTCGTCGATGCCGAAGGAAACGTTTTCTTCGAGGCAATGACTGAGACCCGCGCTGCTCCGATAAGGGATATCCTTCGCCGGTTCGGCGTTGAGCCTGTCCAGTCTATTACGATCGAGGCCGGTGTCGGCACTCAGATGGTTCGGGATCTCCGTTCGTTCGGTTTTCCCGTTCAAGTCGCCGACGTTCGCAAATCAAGCAAATTCCTGGCGATCCGACGTCAAAAGACAGATGCGAATGATGCCAAAGGTCTCGCTGAGCTTGGCCGACTGGCGCAGTCCTTCGGTCCCCATGTTTTCATCAAACCGGTGGAGCACCAGGACATCCGGATAATGATTGCGGATTCCGAGGTGATCGCGCGCGGTGTTCCGATTTGATGGCGCGCGGGATTCCGAGGTG
>NZ_JARESE010000074.1 GCF_029076845.1 Novosphingobium album (ex Liu et al. 2023) | reverse complement strand
TCTGCTCCATACCTGCCCGCCTCACGCTCATCGCGTCACCGAAACGGGTAAATCAGGGTGTCCGACTGCATCAAAGTGATGCGCACCATGCCCGGCAACAGCGTCGATTTTGTTCTCACGGACCCGCCTTACGTCACGCGCTATCGCGATCGTACCGGCAGGCAGGTTCTCAACGACGACAATGCCGCCTGGATCGAACCGGCCTTTGCAGAAATCTTCAGGCTGATGAAGTTCGGGACCTACTGTGTCAGCTTCTATGGCTTCAATAGTATCCAGCAGTTCTCGTCCGCCTGGGCCAAGGCAGGGTTTCGCGTCGTCGGGCACATCGTGTTCCGCAAGCGCTACGCCTCGTCACAGCGCTATCTCACCAGGCATCACGAGAGCGCATACCTGCTGGCCAAAGGTCACGTCAGCATACCGGATTGGGTAATCCCCGATGTGATCGACTTCGAACACATCGGGAACAGGTATCACCCGACGCAGAAACCGGTCTCGGCACTCACCCCGCTGATTGAGAGCTTCTGTCCGCAACGCGGGCTGGTGCTCGATCCGTTCTGCGGGTCGGGAAGTTCGTTGGTCGCAGCCCGGCAGCAAGGCCGCGACTGGCTAGGCATCGAGCTTGATGCTCAGCATCACCGCACTGCTAGCGATCGGCTCGCATACGAAATGAGGAAGGCTGCTTAGGCCTCCCCACCAACAATAGCTTCGCCGTTAGCTCCTACGGCTGGAACAGCATTGCGGCCTATTCAGCGGCATGGAAGAAGGCGGGTTTGGGCTTCATCTTCGTTCCTTCGTCACTGCGACGAAGCCCAAACCCGCCTCAATTCACAACCTCAATTCTGTGCCATTGGCGCTGACGGGGGACAGTATCGAACTCGCTGTTGCTGATCACCAAACCGCCAGTCGCCGCCTCACGAACCAAATGAGGGAGGCCGCGTAGGCCTCCCCCTCTCGATCAAAGATCGAAATTGTACATAAGGCTTGGCATTGTGATGGCCATCGCCGTCGTGAGCAGCCTTACTCGATCGCGGCATTCCTGCCGCAGACGGCTCGGCTCGCGCACCGCGTATCCCATCAAGTCACGAATATTGCTCGCCGCTGCATCTTCCCCGAAAGCCTCGCCGAAGTCCGGGAGACTCGCCAGATCGTAAGGCGTCCCGTCACGGTAATAGGCATTCCCGTCCCGACGGTCGAACCGTTCGATCGTGTCGCATGCCCAATCGGCAATCTGTCTACGCGGCATGTCCAGCGCCACGATGGCTTTGCCAGTCCGCGTGACGTAGGAAGTGTTGTCAATCTCGCAATCACACGGCAGATAGACGCTAGTCCTGCTGTGGTACACCGGGCCGATCGCCATCGACTTTAGCTGACGATAGGCACATCGCGAACAAAAAGATTTCTGCGTATTCATAGCCCTTCTCCAGAGACTGGCGGAAGAGCAGCGCTGCAAGTTCAGTCCTGTTGGGGCCCTTGGACTGGTGGAAGCTTCCAAATTCTTCCGACGCAGCAGCAGTCGCACGAACCACGCCGAGAAAAGCTCACACAAAACTCATGGATTGGGTCTATGGCTGGAGATCAGGGCGAAAAGGAATGCCGCGAACGTGCCGCTGTTCGGCCTCAAGTTCAATCAACCGATCTCCAAGAGCCCCATCTTGAGCGACCTTGAATGCAACATCGCTAGGTAACCGACCCAAACGGTCTCTGATCGTTAAGTCAATTTGCGGGTGAGACAGGAGAAGCTCCACGACCTGATAGGCTCGGCTTCCGATGGCATGGTGCAGAGCAGTTAGGCCGATGTCATCGTCAACCTGCCTGTTCACGTCACCATTTGAGGATATATATCTCTCCACAACAACGGCGTCACCATAACTAGCTGAATCAATGAATTGTTCAAATGATACTTCTGGCTTTGAACTTAAAATGCGAATAATCCTTCTAAATGTATTGTACAGCCTCCAAGATAAGTATACAGTATTCGAAGAAAAATAGTCAAATATTGATGGCACCAATGGAAACGGCGAGTTTTCATACCTTTCCGGACTCTCAACACGCCCTGTTCCGTAACAAAGCGTACAAAGGGCCTCGCTTTTGGTTGAACGTCCAATGCCACTACATTGCGGGCAAGGCGCCATTTTCATTTTATGTGGTCATCTCATGCTGCGCCTTCGCCAACGTCAATTCCGTTGGATTGGGTGGTGCTAACCGATGCATATTAGAGCGGTTTTCGACCGCTTTGAATCGATGAGGGATTCCCTTGCGGGCTGATTTGTGATTCA
>NZ_JARESE010000073.1 GCF_029076845.1 Novosphingobium album (ex Liu et al. 2023) | reverse complement strand
ACAACCGATCCTACCGGCCATCATAGTCGCCGCTCAACCGGCCATCGTAGTTGTCGCCGCGCACAAGGCCGAACTGAAGGAACGAATCGCTCGATCGGGCCGAAATCCCAAGGCATTCGACACGGCATTTAGAACCGCCATGACGTTCCTCGCAAACCCTTATAAAATATGGGTTTCCGGCACCTTCGAGCAGAAGCGGAGGGTCTTGAAACTGGCCTTTGCGGACAGGCTGCAATATCTGCGAAATAGCGGGTTTAGAACCGCGCTAACCTCCTCACCTTTCACGCTTTTATCCAGCGCGGCGGGGGGAGGTGAGGGAATGGTGCGCCCGACAGGATTCGAACCTGTGGCCCCCAGATTAGGAATCTGATGCTCTATCCTGCTGAGCTACGGGCGCACTCGGATCGCGTCTTACGGGGCGGGGCGGCGGTTGGCAATCGGTTCGCCCTGCCCGCACCTGTTCAATTGGCCTTGTCGGGCGGTGTCACCGGGAACGGCAGCGGCGCGATGGGGATGCCTTCCTCGATCAGGTCGCGCGCTTCCTCGATCGTGGTCTGGCCGTGGATGCTTTCGGCATCGCACTCGCCATAATGCATCGCGCGCGCGTCCTCGGCGAAATTCTCGCCCACGTAGCGCGACTGTTTGAGCGCTTCGGCCTGCATCCGGGCGAGCTTGTGCATCATCGCCACCGCTTCGGGCGGCAGCGGGCTGTTGGCGACCGGGCTGCTCGCCGCCGGGACAGGCAGGTCAGGCCGCTTGCCGGGCGCGGCCGGGGCGGGCAACTGGTTGCCCTTGCGCGCGACGCGCGGGGCCATCACCGCCTTGCCGACATCGGGCGAGCCGCATTGCGGGCAGACCACCAGCCCGCGCTCCTGCTGGCGCGCGAAATCCTGCGAGGAGCCGAACCAGCCTTCGAAACGGTGGCCACCGCCGTGACATTCGAGATCGAATACAATCATGACATTGGCCTAGTTGGGAATTTCGCGGCGATTGGCAAGGCTGGGCAATTGCCCGCGAACTTCGGCGATGCGCGCAGGATCGATCTCGGCAAAGCCCAACCCCGGCCGCTCGCCTCCCATGTCGAGCAGCACTTCGCCCCAGGGATCGACCGCCAGGCTGTGGCCATAAGTCTCGCGCCCGTCCTCGTGCCGGCCGACTTGCGCGGCGGCCAGCACATAGGCGCTCGCTTCCACCGCCCGCGCGCGCTGGAGCAAGTGCCAGTGCGCCTGCCCGGTGGGCACGGTGAAGGCGGCGGGAATGGCGATCACATCGCAGCGCGCGGCGCCCAGCGCCTCGAACAGCGCGGGGAAGCGAATGTCATAGCAGATCGTCAGGCCCAGCCGGCCAAGCGGGGTCTCCACCGTCACCGCCTGGTCGCCGGCGGCATAGGCGCCGGATTCGCGCCAGCTCTCGCCCGTCGCCAGATCGACGTCGAACATGTGGATCTTGTCGTATCGCGCGGCGATTGCGCCCGCCGGGTCGATCACGAAGGCACGGTTGGCCCAGCGGCCATCCTCGCGTTCCACCGCGAGCGAACCCAGCGCGACCCATAGCCCGGCTTTCGCCGCCGCCTCGCGCACCGCCGCCAGCACGCGGTCCTGCCCCTCAGGCACGATGTTTTGCGCGGCGCGCGGGCGCTTGCGATCGAGCAGGCCGGACATTTCGGGCGTGAACAGCATCGCCGCCCCGCCCGCGCGCGCCTCGCCGACCGCCGCGACCAGCGCGGCGGCATTGGCCCGCGGGTCGATCCCGGCGGTCATCTGGAACAGCGCGGCGCGCGGCATCGCTCAGAGCCCCAGGATCGGATCGAGCCTGCCTTCATGGTCGAGCGCGCTGATATCGTCGAAGCCGCCCAGCGCCCGGTCATCCACCAGCACTTGCGGCACGGTGCGCGCGCCGGGCACGCGCCGCAGCATCTCCTCGCGCCTGGGCCCGCCCATGGTGATATCGTATTCGCTGAAGGCCACGCCCTTCTTTTCCAGCAGCGATTTTGCCGCCACGCAATAGGGACATCCCCACTTGGTATAGATCTCGACCCTGGGTGCGGTCATGTCCGACAGTCTCCGAAGCACTTGAAAGCGTGGGGCGCTACCATATCTAACCTGATGTGTCATGGCCCGCTCGGGGATGGCACATCGCGTGGAGCGCCGGATCGCCGGGCTTCAACCAAACGAAGATTGCTCATTGGAGGATTTTTGTCATGAACCGTTTCGATTTCTCCCCCTATCGCCGGTCGATGGTCGGTTTTGACCGTCTGTTCGATATCCTGGAAAACCAGGGTCGGGCCCAGTCCGGCGACAAGTATCCCCCCTTCAACATCGAGAAGCGCGGCAACGATGCTTATCGCATCACGCTGGCCGTCGCCGGCTTCAAGCCGTCGGACATCGACATCACCGCGCAGGCCAACCTGCTGGTGGTCAAGGGCAGCAAGGGCGAAGAGACGACCGATGGGCAGTTCCTGCACGTCGGCATCGCCCAGCGCGGCTTCGAGCGCCGTTTCGAACTCGCCGACTATGTGCGGGTCGACAGCGCTGAGCTTGAGGACGGGCTTCTCGTGATCGACCTCGTGCGTGAAGTGCCCGAGGCGATGAAGCCGAAGAAGATCGCGATCGGCGGCAACCGCCTGACCGTGGTCGAAGGTGGCGAGACCGAAGCGAGCGCCGCCGCGTAAGCTTTGTCCCGCCAGGGTTGATGGAACGTGGGGCGGTCCGGGCATACCGGGCCGCCCTTTTTGCCGGGCTTTCGACCCTTGGGGGTGAGCCGCGGACGGCCCACCCCCGCGACGCATAGGCGCCGCCTGCCTCCCATGCGATCGTCCGGGTCGCTTACGACGATCGCGTTCGGCGAGCTCTCTTGTCCTGTGTCGCGGTATGCCTGCCGAATGGTCGGCTTAGGGCGACGCTTTCCGAAGTGTCGATAATGATTCGCAACAACATCAGTAGCTAAGCGCAGTGTTGCTGCGAATACAAGTGAAGTTTGCGCCGCAAGCCAGTTCAATCCGGCGGGAAATCGCGTTTTTGCGCGCCCTGCCCGCCTTTGCGGGCCATCGCGCTCGGAACAGGCGCGCTCAGAACAGGCGCGCTTGCCGCACGGCCGCTTCGATAAACCCGGCGAACAGCGGATGCGGATCGAACGGCTTGCTCTTCAGCTCGGGATGGAACTGGACGCCGACGAACCAGGGATGATCGGGCCGCTCGACGATTTCGGGCAGCAGCCCGTCGGGCGACATGCCGGAAAAGATCAGCCCGTTGCCTTCCAGCGCCTCGCGGTACGAGGCGTTGACTTCATAGCGGTGACGGTGGCGCTCCGAAATGCGGGTGTCGCCATAGATCGCGGCGACATGGCTGTTGCTGGACAGCACCGCCGGATAGGCGCCCAGCCGCATGGTGCCGCCCAGATCGCCGCCTTCGGCGCGCTTCTGCAAGCCGTCCTTGCTCATCCATTCGGTGATGATGCCGACCACCGGCTCGCTGGTCTCGCCGAATTCGGTGGAGGATGCATTCTCGATGCCGGCGGCGCGCGCGCCTTCGATGCAGGCCATCTGCATCCCCAGGCAAATGCCGAAGAAGGGCACCGCGCGTTCGCGCGCGAAGCGCACGCTGGCGATCTTGCCCTCGGTCCCCCGCTCGCCGAAGCCGCCGGGGACGAGGATGCCGTGCATCGGTTCGAGCAGCGCGGCGATCTCGCCCGCCTCGCGCTCGAAGATCTCGGCGTCGATCCAGTTGATGTTGACCTTGACGCGGTTGGCCATGCCGCCGTGGACCAGCGCCTCGTTCAGCGACTTGTAGGCATCGGGCAGGCCGACATACTTGCCGACCACGCCGATCGTCACTTCACCTTCGGGGTTCTGGTAGCGATCGACAATGTCGTTCCAGCGCGAAAGCTCGGGCGCGGGCGAGGACAGGCGGAAGTGGTGCAGCACTTCGGCATCGAGCCCTTCGGCATGGTATTGCAGCGGCACCGCATAGATGTTGGGCGCATCAAGCGCGGGGATCACCGCCTCGCGCCGCACGTTGCAGAACAGCGCGATCTTGGCGCGCTCGCCCTCGGGCAGCGGCCGGTCGCAGCGGCACAGCAGGATGTCGGGCTGGATGCCCAGCCCGGTCAGCTCGCGCACCGAGTGCTGCGTCGGCTTGGTCTTCAGTTCGCCTGCGGCGGCGATATAGGGCACCAGCGTGACGTGGACGAAGCAGGACTGCTCGCGGCCCAGTTCGTTCCTGAGCTGGCGCATGGCCTCAACAAACGGCAGGCCCTCGATATCGCCGACGGTGCCGCCGATCTCGCACAGGACGAAATCGAGATCCTCGGTATCGGCCATGGCGAACTGCTTGATCGCGTCGGTCACGTGCGGGATCACCTGCACCGTGGCGCCCAGGTAATCGCCGCGTCGTTCGCGCGTGATGATGTCGCGATAGATCCGGCCCGAGGTGATGTTGTCGGACTGGCGGGCGGACACGCCGGTGAAGCGCTCGTAATGGCCCAGGTCCAGGTCGGTCTCGGCGCCGTCGTCGGTAACGTAGACCTCGCCGTGCTGGTAAGGGCTCATCGTCCCCGGATCGACGTTGAGATAGGGGTCGAACTTGCGGATGCGCACCTTGAACCCGCGCGCCTGCAACAGCGCCGCGAGACTGGCCGCCATGAGACCCTTGCCGAGCGAGGACACCACGCCGCCGGTTATGAAAATATGCCGCGCCATGGGAGTGGAGCCTTAGAATGAACGGAGCCCACAGGGCAAGCGCCCTGGCGGGGAATCCACAGGTCGAATGTGCGGTTTTTCGGGGCTGCCGTCAGGCGGCGGTCACGCCCCGGTCAAGCTATTGCCTGGCAGCACCCGCGAGCGGATCGTCGGCGGGCGCGGGCGCCGCCGGAGCACCAGGAGCGCCTTGCGCCGGAGCGGGCTGATTCGCCGCGCCGGCCAGCGGATCGGCCGGCGGCTGCGGCAGCGCCGCCGGAGCGTTGCGCTGGAGCGAGGTGTCGATCTCGCGCCCGGTCGTCACGTCGACCGCCAAGGCCGCCAGGATGATGCTGAGAACCACGAAGAGCGTTGCCAGAACCGCGGTCGACCGGGTGAGGAAATCCGCCGCGCCGCGTGCCGACATCAGCCCCGAAGGGCTGCCGCCGACGCCCAGGCCGCCGCCTTCGGACTTCTGCATGAGGATCACGCCGACCAGCATCGCTGCGACCAGCGCCTGGACCACGGTGAGGAAAATGAAGAGCGACATCCCGTTCTCGGTCTCTGCAAGGGCCTTGCGGCCCTGGTAATGTTCAAACCGCGCAGATAGGCGCTCGCGGCCCGGTGCGCAACCCGCCCGGTTCGTGCGCGAGCGCGCGTTCCGGCGGCCTCAGCCCGCTTCGAGCGCCGCCGCAGCGCCGACGATGGCCAGGAAGCTTTCCGCCGTCAGGCTGGCCCCGCCGACCAGCGCGCCGCCCACGTTCGCGACCGCGAGCAACTCGGCGGCGTTCTCGGCCTTGACCGAGCCGCCGTAGAGAATACGCACGCCCGCGCCATCCGCGCCATAGATCGCGATCAGCTGCTCGCGGATTGCCGCGTGCATCGCGGCGACATCCTCGATCGAAGGGACGCGCCCGGTGCCAATCGCCCAGACCGGCTCGTAAGCGACCGAGACTTTCTCGACCACGCCATCGCCGCGCGGCAGCGAGCCTTCGATCTGGCCGGAAACCACCGCCACGGCCTGGCCCGCGTCACGCTCCGCCTCGGTCTCGCCGACGCAGACGATCACCGCGAGGCCGGCGGCCAGCGCCGCCTGGGCCTTCGCCTGGACCACACCGTCGGTCTCGCCGTGCATCGCGCGCCGTTCCGAATGGCCGACGATGGTGAAATCGGCGCCCGCGTCCTTGAGCATCACCGCCGAGATGTCGCCGGTATAGGCGCCGCTTTCCTGGGTGTGGCAATCCTGCCCGCCGACGCCGATCAGCTCGGCCGCTTCGCGCGTGCGATAGATCAGCGTCGCGGGCGGAGCGACCGCCACCTGCACCTTGGGAAAACGCGCTGCCGCCCGATCGATCGCGCGCGCTTCGGGAAGCATCGCGCGCGTCCCGTTCATTTTCCAGTTGCCGACAATGTAAGGCAGACTTGCCATTTCCATCCCTGCTTAAAAACGGCCGAATCCCCGCCCGGCCTCTTCGCGGCGCAGCTAGGCCACCCTCGCCCCGCTTGTCAAAGCGCAGTGGCCGGCGTGCCATAACTTGGCGGCTTGCCATTGCAGGAAACGGCTTAGCCTCCTAAAGCCTCGCCGCGTCAACGCGGAAACCCGGTTTCCGACAGAAAACTCGCTGATTGGCCGGTCCATGCTTCAATTTTTCCGTTCCATGCTCAAATCCAAGATCGGCGCCGGCGTTGCCGTCGCGCTGCTCGTGCTGATCGCGCTGGCCTTCGCCAGTAGTGACGTCGCCAACAACGGGGGCTTCGGCGGGATCGGCGGCGGCACCAGCGTCGCCACCGTGGGCGGCGAGAAGATCGACAACGCGATGCTGAGCGAATCGGCGAGCGCGGCGCTGGAACGGTTCAAGCAGGACCAGCCGACCATGTCGATGAAGGCCTTCGTCAGCGCGGGCGGGCTGGAAAAGGTGCTGGAAGACCTGATCGACCGCACCGCGATGGCCGTGTTCGGCAAGGACAACGGCGTGGTCGCCGGCGATCGCCTGATCGACAGCGAGATCGCCGGGATGCAGGCGTTCCAGGGGCCTGACGGCAAGTTCAACGAAGTCACCTTCCGCCAGGCGATCCAGCAGCGCGGCGTTTCCGAGGCGCTGCTGCGCAACGATCTGCGCCAGGGCCTGATCGCGCGCCAGCTGCTGGTTCCGGCCAGCTTCGGCGCGATCATGCCGCGCGATCTGGCCACGCGCTATGCCGCCTTGCTGACGGAGCGGCGCGAAGGCTCGGTCGTGGTGCTGCCCTCGCTGTTGTTCGCGCCGCAGAAGGAGCCTTCCGATGCCGAGCTGCGGGCCTTCTACAAGGCGCACGCCAGCGAATTCATCCGCCCCGAACGCCGTGTGATCCGCTACGCCCAGTTCGGCGACGACGTGGTCAGGAACGTGCCCGCCCCCAGCGATGCCGAGATCGCCGCGCGCTACAAGGCCAGCAAGGCGCAGTATGCAGCGCAGGAAAAGCGCCGCATCACCCAGCTCATCGTGCCGACCGAGCCGGCCGCCAAGGCGGTGATCGCCGAAGTCGCGAAGGGCAAGACGCTGGAAGTGGTGGCGCGCGAAAAGGGCCTGAGCGCCGCGCCGCTCGATTTCTTCACGAAAGAGCAGCTTTCCAGCCAGTTCTCGCCCGCGATCGCCAATGCCGTGTTCGCCGCGCCCGCCGGCAAGCTGACGGCGCCGGCGCGCAGCCCGCTGGGCTGGCACATCATCCGCGTGGAGCAGATCGACGACCGTCCGGCCCGCACGCTGGACCAGGTGAAGCCCGAGATCGCCACCATCATCGCCGCCGAAAAGCGCCGGGCCGCGCTCACCTCCATGCTGGAAAACGTCGAAAGCGAATTCGATCAGGGCTCCAGCCTGGTGGACGTGGCCGGCAAGCTCGGCCTCAAGGTGGAAACCACCCCGCCGCTGCTGGCCGATGGCAATGTCTATCTCAAGCCGGGCGAGACGATGCCGCCGCAACTGCGCCCGGTGCTGGCGACCGCCTTCGCCATGGAGCAGGAAGACCCGCAAGTCGCCGAAGTGGAACGCGGCAAGACGTTCGTGATCTATGACGTTCCCGAGATCGCCGCTTCCGCGCCTGCGCCTTATGACCAGATCAAGCCGGACGTGAAGCTGTCCTACGCGATCACCAAGGGCTACGAGGCGGCCAGGGCGGCCGCGATCAAGGTGCAGCAGGCGCTGCGCAAGGGCGTGCCGCTGGAACAGGCGATGGCCGGGTCCGGCCGGCAATTGCCGCCGGTGCAGCAGATCGCCATGTCCCGGCCCGACCTGTCGCGCGCGCAGCAGGCCGGCAAGGAGATCCCGCCGCCGGTGAAGCTGATCTTCGGCATGGCCAAGGGCACGATCAAGGTGCAGGCCGCGCCGCAGAAGCGGGGCTGGTTCGTGGTTTCGCTGCGCGAGATCGTGCCGGGCAAGGTGGAAGGCAACAATCCGCTGATCCCTTCCGCCCAGCGCGAGCTGGGTCAGGTTGCCGGCAACGAATATGCCGCGGCGCTGCGCAAGGCGATCGTCAAGGAAGTGGGGAGCACGCGCCACGAAACCGGCATCCGCGCGGTTCGTGACCAGCTCACCGGCGCCGGCAGCGCCGGCAACTGAGCGGCGCGCATGACGGCGGGTGAAACAGCGGCGAATCGCGCCGAGGCACTGGGCCTGCTCGGCCAGGGCAAGCCGGCGCTGCTATGGCGCCGGCTGGTGGCCGATACCGAAACGCCGGTGGCCGCCGCGCTGAAGCTGTTCGAGCCGGGCCGGGGCGATTTCGTGCTCGAATCGGTGGAAGGCGGCGAAACCCGCGCGCGGTACAGCCTGCTCGGGCTCGATCCCGATCTGGTGTTCCGCGCGCGCGGCGATGCCTGCGAGATCAACCGCCACTGGTGCGCCGAGCGCGAGGCGTTCGCGCCGCTGCCCGGCGGCAGCCTGGCCGAGCTGCGCGCGCTGGTGGAAGCCTGCCGCATCGATGTGCCGCCCGAACTGCCGCGCGCGCTGGCCTGCCTGGTCGGCTATTTCGGCTATGAGACGATCGGCCTGGTTGAAAAGCTGCCGCGCGCGCCGGAAAGCCCGCTCGACCTGCCCGACATGCTGTTCGTGCGCCCTTCGCTGATCCTGGTGTTCGACCGGCTGGGCGACGAACTGTTCTGCGTCGCGCCGCTCTGGCCGTCCGAAGCCGCGCCCGAGCAGGCGGTCGAGGCCGCGCGTGAGCGGATCGACGAGGCGATGCGCCGCCTCGCGCAGCCGATCGCCCTGCCCGATCCCGTCACCGACCTGCCCGAGCCCGCGCTCACGCCGACGATGCCGGCCGCCGATTACACGTCCATGGTGCTGCGCGCCAAGGACTACATCGAGGCGGGCGACATCTTCCAGGTGGTGCTGGCGCAGCGCTTCACCTCGCCCTTCACGCTGCCGCCGATCGCGCTTTACCGCGCGTTGCGCCGCGTGAATCCCTCGCCGTTCCTCTATTTCCTCGATCTCCCCGGCTTCGCGCTGATCGGATCGAGCCCCGAGATCCTGGTGCGCGTGCGCGATGGCGAAGTGACGATCCGGCCGATCGCCGGCACCCGCCCGCGTGGCAGGACGCCAGCCGAGGACAAGGCCAACGAGGCAAGCCTGCTGGCCGATCCCAAGGAACGCGCCGAGCACCTCATGCTGCTCGACCTTGGCCGCAACGATGTCGGCCGGGTGGCGCGCGCGGGCACCGTCGAAGTGACCGACAGCTACACGATCGAACGCTACAGCCATGTCATGCACATCGTCTCGAACGTGGTCGGCCGGCTCGATACGGCAAAGCACGATGCCATCGACGCGGTTTTCGCCGGCTTTCCGGCCGGCACGGTCAGTGGCGCGCCCAAGGTGCGCGCTTGCCAGGTGATCGCCGAACTGGAGCCGGAAACGCGCGGCGCCTATGCGGGCGGGGTCGGCTATTTCGCGCCTGATGGATCGGTCGATTCCTGCATCGTCCTGCGCACCGCGGTGGTGAAGGACGGGGTGATGCACGTGCAGGCCGGCGCGGGCATCGTCGCCGATTCCGATCCGGCCTATGAACAGCGCGAGTGCGAGGCGAAGGCGGGCGCGCTTTTCGCCGCTGCGCGCGAAGCGGTGAGGATTGCGGGCGAGCCGGGCTTTGGCCAGTGAAATGGCCGCTCGCGGCGCTGGGCGCGCTGGCGCTCGCGGCCTGCGGAGACAGCGGCGATGCCGCCTCGCGGGAGACCGCCGCCGCTCCGGCCCCGCCCCCGCCGCCTTGCGAAAGCGCCAGCTTCGAAGGCGTGCCGCTGACCCATTGCATCGCCGATCCGGCGCGGCACCGGATCACCCTGGTGCTCGGGCCCAGGGGCGGCGCGCCTTATCGCAGCTTGTCCGAACTCGCGGTCGGCCGTCCGAGCGGGGCGCCGCCCGTTGCTTTCGCGATGAACGGCGGCATGTTCGACGAGGCGGGCCAGCCGATCGGCTATTACGTCGAGAACGGCAAGCGGCTGCACAAGCTCAACCGCAATGAAGGCGCGGGCAATTTCCATTTGCTGCCCAACGGCGTGTTCTATGGCACCGGCGGCCAATGGGCCGTGCGCACGGCCGGGGATTTCGCCGCGCATGTCTTCAGGCGGCCCGAATTCGGCACCCAGTCCGGCCCGATGCTGGTGATCGCCGGCAAGCTGCATCCGAAGATCGACCCGGACGGCGCCTCGCTCAAGCTGCGCAATGGCGTGGGCGTGGACCGGCAGGGCCGCGCCCACTTCGTCATCAGCGATGCGCCGGTCTCGTTCGGCAAGCTCGCCCGCTATTTCCGTGACGAGCTGAAAACACCCAACGCGCTGTTCCTCGATGGCAGCGTCTCCTCGCTGTGGAACCCCGAACTGGGCCGGATCGACGGCGGCCCCCCGCTCGGCCCCTTGATCGTCGTGGAGAAACGGGCGAAGGGCGCTGCAGCAAAGGACGCGCCATGATCCTCGTCATCGACAATTACGACAGCTTTACCTGGAACCTCGTCCACTATCTGATGGAACTGGGCGCCGAAGTGGAAGTGGTGCGCAACGATGCGCTTTCGGCCGGGCAGGCGATTTCGAGCGGGGCGCAGGGCTTCCTCATCTCGCCCGGTCCCTGCACGCCCAACGAAGCGGGGATCAGCCTTGATCTGGTGGGCGCCGCCGCCGATGCCGGCAAGCCGTTGCTGGGCGTGTGCCTGGGCCACCAGTCGATCGGCCAGTATTTCGGCGGCAAGGTGGTGCGCGGCGGGCTGATGCACGGCAAGACCTCGCCCGTCACGCATGACGGCACCGGCGTGTTCGCCGGCCTGCCCTCGCCTTTCATCGCCACGCGCTATCACTCGCTGGTGGTGGAGGACATTCCCGAGGTGCTGGCGGTCAACGCGACGTCGGACGACACCCATGTCATGGGCTTTCGCCATCGCCACCTGCCGATCCACGGCGTGCAGTTCCATCCCGAATCGATCGCCACCGAACACGGCCACGCGCTGCTGGCGAACTTCCTCGGGTTTTGCGGGATCGAGACCCGCCTGCCGGCATGAGCGTGCTGCCTCCTGTCGCCACGCCGCTGGACGAAGCCGAGGCCGAGGCCGCGTTCGGCGCGATCCTCGATGGCGCGGCGCCCGACGATGAGATCGCCCGCTTCCTCATCGCCCTGTCCGACCGGGGGGAGACGGCCAGCGAGATCGCCGGCGCCGCGCGCGCGATGCGCCAGCGGATGATCCGGGTGAAAGCGCCGGCCAATGCCATCGACGTGTGCGGCACGGGCGGCGACGGGCACCACACGCTCAACGTCTCGACCGCCGTCGCGCTGGTGGTCGCGGCCGCCGGGGTGCCGGTGGCCAAGCACGGCAACCGCGCCGCCTCGTCGAAGGCGGGCGCGGCCGACACGCTCGAAGCGCTGGGCCTCGATCTCGACCGCGCGATGGAAACGGCCGAGGATACGCTGGCCGACCTTGGCATCTGCTTCCTCTTCGCCGCGCGCCACCATCCGGCGATGGGCCGGATCATGCCGATCCGCAAGGCGATCGGCCGGCGCACGATCTTCAACCTGATGGGCCCGCTCGCCAACCCGGCCATGGTCACGCGCCAGCTCGTCGGCATTGCCCGCCCGGCCTATGTGCCGATCTATGCCGAAGCGCTGGCGCGCCTGGGCACGGCGGGCGCGATGGTGGTCTCGGGCGACGAGGGGCTGGACGAGCTGAGCCTGGCTGGCGGCAACGAACTGGCCCGCGTGGGCCCCGAAGGCGTGCGCATGGGCCGCGTCGGCCCGGCCGATGCCGGGTTGCCGGCAGCGCCGGTGAGCGCGCTCCACGGCGGTGATGCGCGCTACAACGCCGCCGCGCTCAAGCGCCTGCTCGAAGGCGAGCACGGGCCCTATCGCGACGCGGTGCTGTTCAACGCCGCCGCCGCGCTGATGCTCGCGGGTGCCGCTGGCGACTGGCGCGACGGCGTGGAGGAAGCCGCCGAAGTGATCGACAAGGGGCTGGCCAAAGGCTTGCTCGATTGCTGGATCGCGACGACTTCGGGTTAGGCGTTTCGCGCGGTAGCGCGCGGGCGCCGGCGCACAATCCATCTCGACTTTCCCCCATCCCTGCCGTTAAGGCCCGCGCCATGTCCGACAAGCTTGCCGAGATCTGCGCCACCAAGCGCGAGGAAGTCGCCGATCGCAAGACGCTGGCGACGCTGGACGATCTTGACGCGCTCGCCGCCGGGCAGAGCGCGCCGCGCGGCTTTCGCCGGGCGCTGGAGGCCAGGGTCGCCACCGGCTTCGCGCTGATCGCCGAGATCAAGAAAGCCTCGCCCTCCAAGGGCCTGATTCGTGCCGATTTCCGTCCGGCCGAACACGCCGTGGCTTACCAGCACGGCGGGGCCGCCTGCCTTTCGGTGCTGACCGACCAGCCCTATTTCCAGGGCCATGAGGATTTCCTGATCGAAGCGCGCGCGGCGTGCGCCTTGCCGGTGCTGCGCAAGGATTTCACGGTCGATCCCTGGCAAGTGGCCGAAGCGCGCGCGATCGGCGCCGATGCGATCCTGATCATCGTCGCCGCGCTGGACGACGGGCAGATGGCCGAGATCGAGGCGGCGGCGCGCGAACGCGGCATGGACGTGCTGGTCGAAGTGCATGACGCGGCCGAGATGGAACGCGCCGCGCGGCTGCATTCGCGGCTGATCGGCGTCAACAATCGCGATCTCAAGCGTTTCGTCACCGACATCGCGATCACCGAGCGGCTCGCCCCGCTCGCGCCCGAAGGCACCTTGCTGGTGAGCGAAAGCGGGATCGAGACCCATGCCGATCTCGTGCGCCTGTCCGCTTGCGGCGCGCGCGCCTTCCTGGTCGGCGAGAGCCTGATGCGCCAGCCCGATGTCGAGGCGGCGACGCGCGCGCTGCTGGGCTGAGCGGGTTTCGCGTGGCCGGAAACTCTGCCATGCGGTGGCCATGATCGTGTTCCGCCATCCCGCTTCGGGTCCCTCCGCATGAGCAAGAGCCTCACCCACATCGATGCCGAAGGCACCGCGCGCATGGTCGATGTCGGCGCCAAGGCGCAGACGCAGCGCCTGGCCGTCGCCTCGGGCCGCATCCGCATGAGCGCCGGGGCGCTGGCGGCGATCCGCGCGGGCAACGCACCCAAGGGTGACGTGCTTGGCACCGCGCGCATCGCCGGGATCATGGCTGCGAAGAAGACCGCCGATCTCATCCCGATGTGCCACCCGCTCGCGCTCGATGCGGTGAACGTTGATTTCGCCTTCGAGGAGGATGCCGTGCGCGCCACCGCGACGGCTTCGCTCACCGGCAGGACCGGGGTGGAAATGGAAGCGGTCACGGCGGTGTCGATCGCGCTGCTCACGGTCTATGACATGGCCAAGGCGCTCGACAAGGCGATGGTCATCGAGGACGTGCGGCTGATCGAGAAGCGCGGCGGCAAATCGGGCCACTGGCGCGCGCCGGACCTTTCGGCATGAGCAAGCCCGTGCCGATCCCGCTGGAAGACGCGCAGGCGCGCCTGCTCCAGCTTGCCGGGCCGCTGCCGGTCGAACGCGTCGATGTCGAAGGCGCGATCGGGCGCTACCTGGCCGAGCCGATTGCCGCGCGGCGCACCCAGCCCGCCGCCGATCTTTCGGCGATGGATGGCTATGCCGTGGCGGCGGACGATCTGGCCGGGCCGTGGCAAGTGGTCGGCGAAAGCGCGGCCGGGCATCCCTTTGGCGGCCGGCTGGCGGCGGGACAGGCGGTGCGGATCGCCACCGGGGCGATCGTGCCGGCCGATGCCCAGGCCATCATCCTTCAGGAAGACATCGCGCGCCAGGGTGACAGCCTGCGCCTCACGGGCGATCCGCCCGTGCCGCCGCACAAGCACATCCGCCCGATGGGCGTCGATTTCGCGGTCGGCGGCCAGGTGCTGGCGGCCGGCGTGAAGCTGGGTCCGGCGCAAGGCGCGCTGGCGATCTCGGCCGGCCACAAGCACGTGCCGGTGCGGGCCATGCCCAAAGTGGCGGTGATCGACAGCGGTGACGAACTGGCGGCCGAGCCCGACTGCTGCGCGCCGCACCAGATCCCCGCCAGCAATGGCGCGATGCTGGCGGCGATGGCCCGCACCCTGCCTTGCCGGGTGACGCGGATCGGCCCCGTCGCCGATACGATGGAGGCGCTCGCCGCCGCGCTGGACGCCGCACGCGATGCCGACGTGGTCGTCACCAGCGGCGGTGCCTCGGTCGGCGATCATGACCTGATCAAGCCGGCGCTGGCCGCATGGGGGGCCGAGATCGATTTCTGGCGCGTGGCGATCAAGCCGGGCAAGCCGATCCTGGTCGCGACGCGCGAGCAAGCGGGGCGGCGGCAGATCGTCCTGGGCCTGCCCGGCAATCCGGTTTCCAGCCACGTCACCGCCTATTTCTTCATGCTGCCGCTGCTGCGCACGCTGCTGGGTGCGGCGCGCCCGCTGCCGCTGCGCTTTCGCGTCCGGCTTGCCGCGCCGATCAAGGCGAACGGCGCGCGGCGTGAGTTTCCGCGCGGGACATGGGACGGCGAAGCGGTGCTGCCGCACAGCCTGCAGGACAGCGCCGCGCTGGCGGCGCTTTCGGCCAGCAATGTGCTGATCGATCGCCCGGCCCACGCCCCCCGCGCCGAGGCTGGCGAGGAGGTTCACGCCTTCCTGTTGGAAAATGGTGGTCTTGCTTGACGTTATGAAATTTGTTGCTTAATTGTTCCTCAATTGTTCACGAATGGAACGCCCCGCCGGGGCACCCGATACGTAGAGGACATGAGGCGGCGAAGATGTTGACGCGCAAACAGCACGAACTGCTCCGGTTCATCCAGGCCCGGCTTGAGCAAACCGGCATTTCGCCGAGCTTCGAGGAAATGAAGGAAGCGCTCGATCTCAAATCGAAGTCGGGCGTGCACCGCCTGATTTCGGCGCTGGAGGAACGCGGCTTCATCCGTCGCCTGCCCAACCGGGCCCGCGCGCTCGAAGTGCTGCGCCAGCCCGAGGACGCGACGCCGGCGCTCGCCGCGCGGCCCGCCGCGAACGCCAGCGACCTCGCGCTCCAGATGCCGAGTGCGGCGACCCGGCCGCCAATGGCCGCCCCGCCGGTGGCCGCCAACGACGTGATCGAGATCCCGCTGCATGGCCGGATCGCGGCCGGTGTGCCGATCGAGGCGCTGGAAGGGCAGAGCACCCTGCCCGTGCCCGCCGCCCTGCTGGGCGCGGGCGAGCACTATGCGCTGGAGGTCTCGGGCGATTCGATGATCGAGGCCGGCATTCTCGATGGCGATTTCGCGCTGGTGAAACGCACCGAGACCGCGCGCGATGGCGAAATCGTCGTGGCGCTGGTGCGTGGCGAGGAAGCGACGCTCAAGTACTTGCGGCGCGAGAACGGGCGCATCCGGCTCGATCCGGCGAACGCGGCTTACGAGCCGCAGATCTACGATCCGCGCGAAGTGGTGGTGCAGGGCAAGCTTGCCGGGCTGCTGCGCCGCTACAACTGAGGTTCACCGGCCCTCGCGCCACCAGCCATGCTGGCCCTGCGTCCGGGCGACGGTGGCGATCTCGCCATCGGCCAGGTCGATCGCCAGGCCGCCCGTGCGCGCCAGCAGGGCTCGATCGGCCTTGAGCCAGCGCGGCCGGCAACTGCGCGGCAAGCGCCGGTCGGCGATGACGATATCGGCCAGCGCGCAAGCCGCCGCAAGCGAGCGCTCGGGCACCGCGTCTTGGCCCAGCGCGATCAGCAAGTGCCACTCACGGCCGCCGCGCGGCAGGGAAACGCTGCAGAAATCGCGATTGCAGCGTGCGCCGGGCCAGGTCGAAAGCTGGCGGACGGTACCGTCCATGCCGGCCATCTCGGTCATGTTCTCGCGAACGAAATCGCTGCGGCTTTCGCGCAGGACCAGCAATTCGCCTTCCGCTACGCCGGTGATACCGACATGGCGCCCATCGCCCGAAACGAAGATGTCGGGTGGGCGCAGCGTGGCGAGGCTCAACGCGCCGATCGCGGCGGGGATCAGGCCGAGCAGCCGGACCCGTCCGCTCCACAGCGCCAGCCAGAGCCCGCCGGCGATGAACAGCGCGAAGCTGCCTCCGCTCATCCCCGGCATCACCGTGACCGCGCCGGGCCGGCTCGCCACCCAGTGCGCCAGGCCGAGCAGCACGGTCAGCGCCTTGCCGGCCAGCCACCAGGCCGGCGCCCCCGCGCCGCCCAGATCGAGCAGCAGCGCCAGCGCTTCCAGCGGCATCACCACCAGCGTGGTCAGCGGAATGGCGATGACATTGGCCAGCGCGCCATAAGCGCCAGCGCGGTGGAAATGGTATAGCCCGATCGGCATCAGCGCGATCTCGATCACCACGCCGGTCAGCAGCAGCATCGCCAGATGACGCGTGAGACGCGCCGCCCAGCCCTCCTCGCGCGGGGCCAGGAAGCGCCGCACGGGCGCCGCGCCGCTCAGCGCGATGATCGCCAGAACGGCGGTGAAGCTCAGCTGGAAGCTCGGGCCAACGATCGATTCTGGCCAGAACAGCAGGACGATGAACGCCGCCGCCGCGAGCATCCGCAGCGACAGGGCCTCGCGCCCCAATGCCAGCGCCAGCAGCACCAGCAGCGCGCCGACGCACGAGCGGACCGTCGGCACTTCGGCGCCGGTCAGCACGGTATAGCCGATTCCCGCCAGCGCGCCCGCCGCCGCCGCCAGGATCGGCAAGCGCACGCGCAGCGCCAGCCACGGGAACAGCGCCAGCAGGCGCAAGGCCAGCAGATAGGCCGCGCCGATCACCGCGCTGACATGCAGGCCGCTGATCGAAAGCAGATGGGCCAGCCCCGAATCGCGCATCGCCTGCGCGTCGCTTTCGGGAATGCCGCCGCGGTCTCCCGAAGCGAAGGCCGCGGCGATGCCGCCTTCGGCCCCGCCCAGTTGCGCGCGCACGTGATTGCCCAGCCACGCGCGGAAGGCAGCAAGCCGGCCGCCGCCGTCGCCCGCGTCCAGCACTTCGACCGGGCCGATCGCGCTGCCGGTGGCGGCAAGGCCGGAAAACCATGCGGTGCGCGCGAAGTCGTAAGCGCCCGGCAGCATCGGCTGCGCGGGCGGCATGAGTCGCGCTTTCAGGCGTATCCGCGCGCCGGGCGCGATCATCGGCGCGTCCGATGCTTGCGGCAGGTTGATCCGCGCCCGGATTGCCCGGCCCGTTGCCGGATCGCGCGTCGCCACGACGAGTCGGACGCGTTCGCGCGCCGGCTGCTCCTCGCGGACCAGCACGCGCGCGGCGATCATCGCGACTTGCGGCCGCGCGATTGGCGGCGCGCCGGTGAGGGCGGATTTGGCCCAGATCGTCACGCATCCCGCCCCGGCGATCAGCGGCACGACCACCAGCGCGCGCCGCAGGAACGGCCATGCTCCGTCAACCGGCAGCAGGGCCCATGCGGCCAGCGCGATCCCCAGGCACAGCGCCAGGAAAGCCGTCCAGTCCCATGCCGTAGGCAGCGCGAACCAGGCCGCGATCCCGCCGCCGAAAGCCACGGCAAGCCAGGGCGCGCGGGCGAAGCCGGCACTGCCAAGAAATTGCTCGATCGCGGCCAAAACCCTCGACAAGTTGCGCTTGCTGTTCCATGGCCGATGTTGCAGTGCAGCGCCCCCCGCTTCACCCGGTGGCGGCGCTTCAGTGTGCGTGGCTGGGCTGGCCATGCACGTTATTGGACAGGATGGGACAGGTAATGGCAAGTGGCAGCGCAATGGGCGGTTCGACGGACGGAAAGACCGTCGTCACGCGCTTTGCCCCCTCGCCCACGGGATTTCTCCACATCGGCGGCGCACGCACCGCGCTGTTCAACTGGCTGTTCGCGCGCCACCATGGCGGCCGCTACCTGCTGCGGATCGAGGATACCGATCGCGCGCGGTCGACCGAGGCGGCGATCGGCGCGATCTTCGATGGCCTGTCGTGGCTGGGGCTTGAGGGCGACGAGGAAGCGGTGTTCCAGTTCGCCCGGTCCGATCGTCATGCCGAAGTGGCGCGCACGCTGCTCGATGCCGGCCATGCCTATCGCTGCTACCTCACGCCCGAGGAACTGGCCGAGCGCCGCCAGAAAGCGCAGGATGAGCGTCGCCCGTTCCGCATCGAAAGCGAATGGCGCGATGCCGATCCCGCCACGGCGCCGGCCGGCCAGCCCTTCGTGGTGCGGATCAAGGCCCCGCGCGAAGGCGAGACGGTGATCGACGATCTGGTGCAGGGCCGCGTGACCGTGCGCAACGAGGAGATCGACGATTTCGTCCTCCTGCGGTCCGACGGTACGCCCACTTACATGCTCGCGGTTGTCGTGGACGATCATGACATGGGCGTGACGCACGTGATCCGGGGCGACGACCACCTCAACAACGCCTTCCGCCAGCTCGCGATTATCCAGGGCATGGGCTGGGACGAGCCGGCCTATGGCCATGTGCCGCTGATCCACGGGCCGGACGGCGCCAAGCTGTCCAAGCGGCACGGCGCGCTCGGCGTCGATGCCTATCGCGACGAGCTGGGCATCCTGCCCGAAGCGCTGTTCAACTATCTGCTGCGCCTGGGCTGGGGCCACGGCGACGAGGAGATCATCTCGCGCGAGCAGGCGGTCGCCTGGTTCGATATCGCGGGGGTCGGAAAATCGCCGTCGCGCTTCGATCTGGCCAAGCTGCACAGCCTCAACGGGCATTATCTGCGCGAGGCGGACGATGCCCGGCTCGCCAGCCTGGTGGCGCAGCGCATGGGCGGCGTCGCCAATCTCGATCTGCTGGCGCGGGCGATGCCGGTGCTGAAAGTGCGGGCCAAGGATCTTGACGAGCTGGCCGATGGCGCGGCGTTCCTTTTCGCCGTCCGCCCCCTCGAAATGAGCGATAAGGCGCAGGCCCTCTTGACGGAGGAAGCGCGCGATCGTCTCGCTGCGATACAACACCGCCTGGCCGATGAATCCGACTGGACTTTGGAAAATCTCGAAGCCAGTCTGAAAGCAATGGCCGAGGATCAGGGGGTGGGCCTTGGCAAGCTCGCGCAGCCCTTGCGGGCGGCCCTGACGGGTCAAACGACTTCGCCGGGAATTTTCGATGTATTGGTCTTGCTCGGACGGGACGAGAGCCTTGCGCGCATCGCGGCACAGGCCGGGGCTCCCGCCGGGTCACAAGCATAGGAGTGAATGCAGGTGGGTGACGTAGCGAAGCTGAGCGCCGCAGGCGCCGATTACGATTTCCCTGTCCTGAAGGGCAGCGTTGGACCGGACGTCGTCGATATCCGCAAGCTTTACGGCCAGACGGGCCTGTTCACGTTCGATCCGGGCTTCACGTCCACCGCCAGCTGCGAAAGCGCGCTGACCTATATCGATGGCGATGAAGGCGTGCTGCTCCATCGCGGCTATCCGATCGGCCAGCTTGCCGAACATTCCAGCTTCATGGAAGTGTGCTACCTGCTGCTCAACGGCGAGCTGCCGGGCGCGGACGAGCTGACCAAGTTCTCGACCACGATCAGCCGCCACACCATGCTGCACGAACAGCTCAATTCGTTCTACAGCGGCTTCCGGCGCGATGCCCATCCGATGGCGATCATGTGCGGCGTGGTCGGCGCGCTTTCGGCCTTCTACCACGATTCCACCGACATTTCCGATCCGAACCACCGCAAGATCTCGTCGCACCGGCTGATCGCCAAGATGCCGACGATCGCGGCGGCGGCGTACAAGTATTCGGTCGGCCAGCCCTTCATGTACCCGGACAACACCCTGTCCTACACCGGCAACTTCCTGCGCATGACCTTCGGTGTCCCGGCCGAGGAATACGAAGTGATCCCGGCGGTGGAAAAGGCGATGGACCGCATTTTCATCTTGCACGCCGATCACGAGCAGAACGCCTCGACCTCGACCGTGCGGCTTGCCGGTTCCTCGGGCGCCAATCCCTTCGCGTGCATCGCGGCCGGCATCGCCTGCCTGTGGGGCCCGGCGCATGGCGGCGCCAACGAAGCGGCGCTCAACATGCTCAAGGAAATCGGCACGCCCGACAAGATCCCGCACTATATCGAGCGCGCCAAGGACAAGAACGATCCGTTCCGCCTGATGGGCTTCGGCCATCGCGTCTACAAGAACTACGATCCGCGCGCGACCGTGATGCAGAAGACCGTGCGCGAAGTGTTCGACGCGCTGAAGGTTACGGACCCGCTGTTCGAAACCGCGCTGCGACTTGAGGAGATCGCGCTTTCGGACCCTTACTTCGTCGAGAAGAAGCTGTTCCCGAACGTCGATTTCTATTCGGGCATCATCCTTTCGGCCATCGGCTTCCCGACGACGATGTTCACCGTCCTCTTCGCGCTGGCCCGCACCGTGGGCTGGGTGGCGCAGTGGAACGAGATGATCTCCGATCCCGGCCAGAAGATCGGCCGCCCGCGCCAGCTCTACACCGGCCCGACGCAGCGCGACTACGTGCCGATCGAGCAGCGCTGAAGCCGCAGGCCATCGCAAAACCGGAAAAGGCCCTCGCGCAAGCGGGGGCTTTTTTCTTGGGCGGTCGCGGAAACCGCCAGGCGGGTTGGCAAAATCCGCCCGGCAGGATCATGGACTCGCCTTCCCCTCGCTCATCAATCGCGGCGCTTGAATGTGCCGGCCGGGACGATCACACTGCACTCTGCTGGCAGTGTGGAGGGATTGGCGCGGTGGTAATGAAGGTTGTCCGGGTTGTGCTGCTCATTATCGGGATTCTCGCGGTCCTGATGGGCCTGCTCTGGGTCGGGCAAGGGACCGGGCTGGTCATGTGGCCGGCCGAAAGCTTCATGCTCGCCGACCGGAAGTGGGCGGTCAACGGCGCGGTGCTGGCTGCGGTGGGCGCGGTCGTGATCTGGCTGGTCCGGTGCAGCAGGCAACGCTGACCTGACCGTTTGCGCTTCACGGCGGTTCAGTCCGCCCGATCGGCGGGCACATCCAGGATGAAGCGGGCGCCATGCCCCTTGGCGCTTTCCACGGTAAGATCGCCGCCCATGGCGCGCGCCAGACTGCGCGAGATGTAAAGGCCCAGGCCCGAGCCGCCGTCGCCGCTGCGGCCAAGCCGTTCGAACTTCTCGAATACCATCGCCTGTTCCGCTTCGCTCAGGCCAGGCCCCTGATCGGCGACGATCACGCGCGCGCGATCGCCCGCGCCTTCCAGCCGGACCCAGATGCGGGAACCTTCCGGCGCATAGCGGATGGCATTGCCCACAAGGTTGAGCAGGATTTGCAGGACGCGGCGGAATTCGGCGATAGCCGGCAAGGTTTCGTCCGGCTGCGGTGCTTCGATGCGGATCGCCTTTTCGCGCGCACGCACGCCCAGGATGCCCGCCGCCTGCCGCGCCACGTCGGCCAGGTCGATGCGATCGGGCGCGGTGTGGAAATGCGCGGATTCGACGACTTCGAGGTCGGAAAGGTCATCCAGCAGATCGAGCAGCAGCTTGCCGGCATTGGCGATCTCGCCGGCATATTCGGCGTATGCATCGTTGAGCGGCCCGGCAAGCCGGGTGCGGATGGTTTCGGCGTTGGCGATGATCCGCGCGATCGGCTGCCGCAGGATCGGCGCCAGATCCTGCCCGACAAGGCGCTGGTCCAGATCGGGATCGCGCGCGGGCGCCGGCTGCGCGGCGATGGCCGATGCCGGCGCGTCCGAAAGCAGCAGCAGTTCGAAACCGGCCGGATCGAACCCCGGATGGCCTTGCGGGATCAGCGCCACACGCCAGTCCCGCGCCGATCCTTCGATGGCGACGCGCGCGCCATCGAGCAGGCGCCAGTGCAGCGGCTGATGATGCGTCGTGTCGGCCAGCGGCAGGAAATCGGTCCAGACATGGCCCAGCCCCGCTTCCATTGCCGTGGCGAGTGAGGCCAGTTCGGCGGATTCGCACGTCACCGCCAGCAGGCGTTGGCCCGCGTCGAGCCGGGCGGAAAGTTCCGCGACATGGTGGTCTATCGCCGTGCGGCGGGCCTGCGCCTCGGCCTCGTCCTCCGCCGGCAACGGCGCGGCGCGCCAGTTGCGCAGCACGATCTCGCAGCCGGGCTCGCCATCGGGCCGGGGCTGCACTTCGATCCAGGCAGTGATCGCCTCGTCGCCATCATGAGCGGCGATCGCGCGGGCCAGCTTGAAGCCGTAACGGCGCGCCTTGCGTACCAGTTCGAGCAGTTCGGGCACCGCGATCGTGCCCGGCAGATCGCCGCCGCAGCGCCGTTGCAGGCCGGCGATCGGCTCGTCGGCGCACAGCAGGCGATCCTCGGCATCGCTCATGGCCTGGGCCATCGTGATCCCGCTGCCAGTCATCCCTGCGGCTCGCGAAAGGGGCCTGCGGCCAGGATCGTCGCCGCGCGTTCCGCGCTTAGGCTGGCGAATTCGTCGGGCAAGCTCGCTTGCGGATGCAGCGCCAGGATCTGCTCGGCGACGCCGGCTGGCTTGAGCCCGGCCGAACGCAGCGCCAGCGCCAGCCGCGCCCATTGCGCGTCATGCGTCGCCAGGATGGCCGCGTCGCGCCCCTGCCCCGATCCGATCGCCATGGCCGAAAGGAAGATCGCCACGCCCGCGTGCGTCACCGAAAGCGCCGCGATCATGCCGCCGCCCATGCCCAGCACCAGTTGTGAGATCAGCCCGAGGCGGCTGGCGCCTTCGTCATACCGCGCGCGCAGCCGACTTTCGGCAAGGGCCACGCGCTCATCCGCGTCGGCTGCGGGGCCGGCCTGCGCGCGCGCCGCAACCAGCGCGGCGTGCAGCAGATCGCCCGGCAATTCGCACAGCGGCAGCATCATGCGGCGCTGGTTCTGGCAGAAGCGCGATTGCGCCGCGAGCAGCCGCATCGCCATTTCCTGCGTGCCCGGTTCGGGCGAGGCGACCAGCGCCTGCAGCAGCGGCGGCACGACCGGATCGAGCGCGAGCCGAGCCTGCAATCGCTCGGTAAGCTGCCATTCGAGCGCGAGGGCATGGGTGTGCGAAAGCAGCGCGGGATTGTCGATCAGTGCGTCGAACAGCGCCTGCAGCGCTGCGGGATCGCGCGCCGGGCCTTCGCCGTCGCCGCTGGCCGCAAGCCGGGCATCGAGCAGTTCGGCGGCGATCGCGCCGATCATGCCGCGCACGCGGGCCAGAATTTCGTCGCTGAAGACCGAATTGTCCTTGTTGGCGATCAGGTGCCGCAGGATCGGCAGCACGGTTTCGGCCATCGCATCCCCGCGCGCGAGTTCCTCGCGCAGCACCGCCTCGACCGAATCCGGTTGCGCGGGAGGGACAGCTCGCTCGATCATGCCCCGTGCCTTACCACGCCTTGGTTAAGGCCGTATTAGCCGTGGCGGCGTGCCGGCAGCACGATTCCGGCCAGCGCCAGCCCCACGCACAGGATCTGGATCAGCGGCGCAAGGTATCCGATCGTCGCCCCCGCGCACAGCACCAGCGCCAGCAGCGCGCGATCGGCGACCAGCGCGGCCAGCCGTTCCTCGAACAGCCGGGCGACGAGATGGAGCAGCAGAAGCAGCATCACCGGCGCAAACGCGGTGCTGGCGGCAAGATCGCCCGGCCCGCGCTGCGTGCCCCAGATGGCCAGCAGCATGAAAGCCGCGTCCACCGCCCATCCCAGCGCGTCCGCGCGCGGAATGGCGGGCGGCGCAATCGCTTCGGCATGGCGTTCGGCTGCGCGCAGCATCCCCGCCGCCTGTGCCAGCAGCCAGGCGATCGCGCAGGCGAGGAAGCCCACCGCCACCAGATCGAACCAGGCCGCGCCGGCCGCGATCGCCAGCACGAGCAGTGCGCCGGCCGCCAGTGCCGTGCTGGCATTGCCGGCATGCAGCAGCGAGGGACCGAACGAAAGCACGCCGATGCGCGCCAGGCTCCTCCCCGGCGAACCGGGCCGCGACACGCCGATGCGCGCGCGCAGCCATTCATGCTCCACGCCCAGGGCCTCGGTCTCGGTGCGAATCATCTTCCAGCCCACGCCCAGCCGTGCGGCCGATGGCACTTCGCGCATGGGAATGCCCGATTGCAGCGCGATGCGGGTAAGCGCCGAGGGGACGTCCCAATCGCCCGGCAATTCGTGAAGCTGCTCGACCAGCCGGCCCGGCAGGCGCGCGGCGCCGGCGGCGGCATTGTTGATATCGATCCGTTCGAACCCTTCGGCCAGCGCCCCTTCCACCGGCTGCGTCAGCACCGCCGGCCCGCTTTCCAGCAGCGGCACGGCATGGGCCGGATCGGGCAGCAGTCCTTCGGACAGCACGATCAGGTCATCCGCCGCGGTGACGAGCGCGGCCAGTTGCGCGGGCGCGGTGACGATGTGGAACTGCTGGCCCGCGTCTTCCGCGCGGTGCTGCACGGCCAGCAGTTCGGGCGAAGTGCCGCGCGCGATGCAGATCACGCGCTGGCAATCGAGCGCGATCGTCAGGCCAAGCTGGTGCTGGGCAAGCGTGGACCCCGCCACGCGCAGGAACGCCCGTGGGATCGGCTGCCCCGCGCCGGCGGGCTCAACCATCGTGAGAATAGCGATGCGCAGCTTGCGCCTCCCAGCAGCCTGGGGGCCTCTTTAGGCGCTGGCCCCATGGGTGCCAAGCGGCGCGGACGATTCAGGCGGCGGAAAACTCGTCGAGCCAGGTCTTGAGCCGGCGGATCACGGTGGGCTCGCCCGGCGCGGCTTCCAGCACCTGCTCGGCGATGGCCAGCAGGTGATCGGCCTGGAAGCTGGCGGCAAGGCCCCTGAGGCGCATCGCCGCGACATGCCAGTTGCCGTCGCAGCGCGCGCGGGCCAGCAGATCGATCTGCCGGGTGACGCTTTCCAGAAAGGCCGCGCGCAATTCCGCGAACAGCTCCGGGTCTTCCCCCGCGGCAGCCGCGAGTGTCGCTTCCAGGGCACCTGCTTCGTAAGCCATCGGGCCTATCTAGGGGAAGGAAGGTTAAACCGGGGTTTATAGATCCCCGTGGCATGATAGGATCGGCCCATGAATGGGGGATCACGGATCATCGCGTTCGGCGCGAACGGAAACGAAGGCGAAAGCGACGCGATCGTCGCCGCGCCTGACGGCGGGCTCGAAAGGGACACCGCGATCGAAACGGCACTGCCCATCGAAACGGCACTGCCCGAAATGGCACTGCCCGAAATGGCGGAGCCGGCCGCGCCGCCGCGTTCGCTGCCGGCGGTGCTGGCGCCAGCGCTCGCCCTGCTCGCGGTGGCGGGCTGGACCGGCTTTTTCGCCTGGGCTCATCTGGCCGATCTGCGCGCCGGGCTGCCGCCGCGCATGTGGGCCACACTGATCGCGGACTGGGCCGGGCCGACCTTGCTGGTGGGCACCGCCTGGCTGCTGGCGATGCGCACCAGCAAGCGCGAGGCGGCGCGATTCGGCGATGCCGCGCGGCTGCTTTCCAGCGAATCGGCGCAGCTTGAAGCGCGGCTCACCACGGTCAATCGCGAGCTGAGCCTGGCGCGCGAATTCCTCGCCGCGCAATCGCGCGATCTGGAAGCGCTGAGCCGGATCGCGGCCGAACGGCTGACGCAGAACGCCGACCGGCTCGAACACCTGATCCGCGACAATGGCGTGCGGGTCGAAACGATCGGCACGGTCAGCCAGGCCGCGCTCGACAACATGGAGAAGCTGCGCGGGCAGCTGCCGGTGATCGCCAGTTCGGCCAAGGATGTCACCAACAACATCGGCACGGCCGGGCGCGCCGCGCATACCCAGCTTGAGGATCTGATCAACGGCTTCAACCGGCTCAACGAGTTCGGGCAGGCAAGCGAGCGGCAAGTCGAGATCCTGCGGCGCGCGGTGGACGCTGCGCTGATCGAGTTCGCCCGCCAGTGCGAGCAGCTCGATGTCCTGGCCGAACAGCGCTTTGCCGCGCTGGCCGCGCGCGGCGCCGAATTCCGCACCCAGCTTGACGCGCATGAGATCGAGGCGCTGGCCGCCATCCGCAGCCGCGCCGCCGCGCTGACCGGCGAGATCGAGGTCACGCGCGGGCGGCTTGACGATCACGAGGCGGAAAGCCTCACTTCGCTGCGCGCCCGGCTCAATGCCCTGCGCGACGAAGCCGACGTCGTCGCGCGATCGCTGCAGGAGGTGCAGGAACGCGCCATCGCCGACCTTTCGGGCAAGATCGAGACGATCGGCACGCGCATCGCCGCCCAGCGCGAGGAGCATCACCACGAGCAGGCCCAGCTGGCCGAGGATCTGCGCGCGCAATATGAATTGCTCGATGGCGAGATCGGCCGGCGCGTGCGCCGCCTTGCGGAAGAGTTCGAGGAACGGCGCGCGCGCTATATCGCCGAGGAGGAAGCCGCGATGGCGCGGCTATCCGGCATGATCCGCTCGGTCGATGCCGATGTCGTCGCCCGCCTCGCGGGCCAGCAGCAGCATACCGCCAACCTTTCCGAACAGGCCCGCAAGCTGACCGATCGGCTCGAAGTCTATGAACTGCGCATGGCCGGCATCGCCGAGCAAAGCGGCGAGACCGAAGCGCGGATCGGCGCCAGCCTGGCGCTGCTGACCGACAAGCTGACGGCCGCGCGGGCCTCGCTCGCGGCCACCGACAGCGAAGTCGACAAGCTGACCGAGATGAGCGTGCGGCTGCTTGAGCTGATCCAGGCCAGCGCCAGCCAGTGCGCCGGCAACCTGCCCGAAGCGCTGGCGATTTCCGAGGACCGGCTTGGCCGCATGGATGCCTCGATCCGGTCCATGGCCACCGCGATCGCCGATGCCGGCGCGGGCAGCGGCCAGCTGGCCGATCAGGTGCAGACCACGGGCGCCAGCCTGCGCGACCTGGGGGCCGAGCTGGATGCGATGCAGGCGACCACGGCCGCGCACGGTTCGCGCCATGCCGAGACTCTCGCCGGGCTGCGCGCCAGCCTGGGCGATATCGAGCAGCAGGCAGAACGCGTCGCGGGCCGCGCGCGCGAGGAACTGACCGGCGCGATCGAGCGCCTGTCCACCGCCGCGCGCGACGCCGTCGCCGCCATAGAGCACGAGGGCGCGGCCCGCGTGACCGCCATTGCCGACAAGCTGGGCGCGGAAAGCGGCCAGGCGCTGGACAAGGCCATGCGGATGCGCGCGGCCGAAGCTTCGGGGCAGATCGAGCTGGCCGCCGCGCACGCCTCTGGCGTGGGGCGCGAGGCGGCGATCCAGCTGCGCGACCAGCTCGCCAAGGTGAACGAGCTTGTCGCCAATCTCGAAAGCCGGGTCGCCCATGCCCGCCAGCGCGCCGAGGAGCAGGTCGACAACGATTTCTCGCGCCGCGTCGCGCTGATCACCGAATCGCTCAATTCCAACGCGATCGACATCGCCAAGGCGCTTTCGACCGAAGTGTCGGACACGGCCTGGGCGGCCTATCTGCGCGGCGACCGGGGCATCTTCACGCGCCGCGCGGTCAGCCTCATCGACAACAACGATGCCCGCGCGATCCAGCAGATTTATGAGAGCGACGACGAGTTCCGCGCCCACGTCAGCCGCTATATCCATGATTTCGAAGCGATCCTGCGGCAAGTGCTTTCGACCCGCGACGGCAATGCGCTGGGCGTGACGCTGCTGTCGTCGGACATGGGCAAGCTCTACGTCGCGCTGGCGCAGGGCATCGAGCGGCTGCGCAGCTAGGAGCACAAGTTTTGCATCCTGCCAGCGCCGCTATCGGCCCGGATCAGTAATCGTACTTCGAGGTGTCGGGCGGGCTGCCGAAGACGTTGAGATCATCGACGCTGATCCAGCCATAGACATAGTTCAGGTAGAACAGCCCGAACATCGCCACGGACAGCGCCGTGGCGCGCAGCGCGATGCGGCGCGGCCGGAAATTGACCGGGGCGCTATCGGCATGGCCGCGCTCCACCCGATGCCCCGGCACCTCATCGGGCGTGCGCAGGCCGAAAGGCATCACCAGGAACGCGCAAAGCACCCAGAACAGCGAATAGATCGCGATGATCGATGTCCATTGCATGGGGCAGCTCCGATCAATCCTCTAGCAGCAGAACCTGGACTTGCGGCTTCTTGCCCGACCAGCGCGCCGCCGCGCGGCGGGCGGCCAGCCGCGCCGCCTCGATGCGGTCGGCCCGCTCGCCCCGGCGCACGCGCTTCAGCGCATCCGCGACATCGCGGCGCGCCTCGGCCACGAAAGCCTCGTAATCCTCGTCGAGCGGCAGGCCGAGCGCGGAAACCTCGACATGGCCCTTGCGGTCCACCGCCACCGAAACCACCCCGGCAAAGGCGAGGCGCCGCCGCATGACCATCGCCTCGCCATCGGCCGGCGCGATGATGTCGCCATCAAGCACGAGCCGCCCTGCCCGCACTTCGTCGAACTTGCCCGGCGCGCCCGGCGCCAGCCGCACCAGATCGCCGTTCTTCTGGAACACCGCCTTGGGGATGCCGCTGGCCAGCCCCAATCGCGTCTGTTCGCGCATGTGGCGGATCTCGCCATGCACCGGCAGGAGGATCTCGGGCCTGATCCAGCCATAGAGCGCCTGCAGTTCGGGCCGGCCGGGGTGGCCGGAAACGTGGATCGGGCTCTGCCGGTCGGTGACCAGCACGATGCCGCGTTCGGCCAGCCGGTTCTGGATGCGGCCGATGGCGATCTCGTTGCCGGGGATCTGGCGGCTGGAGAACAGCACCACGTCGCCCGCATCGAGCTTGATCTGGTGGTTGTCCTCGGTGATGCGCGCCAGCGCGGCGCGCGGTTCCCCCTGCCCGCCCGTGGCGATGATCAGCAGTTCGCCATGCGGCAAGTCCATCGCGGTCTCGAAATCGACCGTTTCGGGCAAATCCCGCAGATAGCCGCTGGCCTGCCCTGTCTCGATGATCCGGTCGAGCGAGCGCCCGGCCACGCAGAGCCGCCGCCCGGTCGCGCGCGCGACCGCGCCCAGCGTCTGCAACCGCGCCACGTTCGAAGCGAACGTGGTGACGAGCACGCGCCGCCCCTTGTGCTTGCCCACTTCGGCCAGCAGCCCGCGATAGACCGCGCCTTCGGAACCGGAAGCTTCCGGGTTGAACACGTTGGTCGAATCGCAGACCAGCGCGAGCACGCCCTGATCGCCGATCGCGGTCAATTCCTCGGCAGTTGTCGGCACGCCGACCTGCGGCTCGTCATCCAGCTTCCAGTCGCCGGTATGGAAGATCCGGCCATAGGGCGTGTCGATCAGCAGGGCGTTGCCTTCCGCGATCGAATGGGCCAGCGGAACGTAGCGGATGCCGAAGGGCCCGAGCTGGAACCGCTCCAGATCATCGACGACGATCAGCTCGACCTCATCGAGAATCCCCGCTTCCTCCAGCTTGCTTGCCACCAGCCGCGCGGTGAACGGCGTTGCATAGAGCGGAACGCCCAGCTCGCGCGCGAAATAGGGCACCGCGCCGATATGATCCTCATGCGCATGGGTGAGCACGACGGCGATGAGATTCTTGCGCCGCTCCTCGATGAAATCGAGATCGGCGAAGACCAGCTCGACGCCCGGATATTCGGTGCCGGAGAAGGTCATGCCCAGATCGACCATCAGCCACTGGCCATCGCAGCCATAGAGGTTGACGTTCATCCCGATCTCGCCCGAGCCGCCGAGCGCGCAAAACAGCAATTCCTTCCCGGGCTTCATGATGCCGGGCTTCATGTTACCGGAATTCACGAGGCGGGAGCCCTTTCCGCCAGAATGGCCAGTCCTTCGAGGGTCAGATCGGGGTCGATCACGTCGAAGATGTCGGTGGCCTCGCCGAACAGCACGGCCAGGCCGCCCGTGGCGATGACTTTGGCCGGCCGGCCGATCTCGGCGCGCATCCGCGCGATCAACCCCTCCATCATCGCGACATAGCCCCAGAACACGCCGATCAGCATCTGATCCTCGGTGTTGCGGCCGATCACGCTGGGCGTGGCGGGCACTTCGACGGCGATGCGCGGCAGCTTGGCGGTGTTGCCCACCAGCGCATCGAGCGAAAGGTTGAGGCCCGGCGCGATGATCCCGCCCTTGTAGGCACCGTTGAAATCGATCGCGTCGAACGTCGTCGCGGTGCCGAAATCGATGATGATGACATCGCCCGGATACTTGGCGTGCGCGGCCACGGCGTTCACCGCCCGATCCGAGCCGAGCGAGCGCGGCTCGTCCACGTCGATATCGATCGCGTAATCGACCGGCGGATTGCCGGCGATCAGCGGCTCAACCCCGAAATAGTTGCGGGCCAGCACTTCCAGATTGTGCAAGGCGCGCGGGACCACGGTGGAAATGATGATCTGGCCGATCCGCTGCCGTTCGATCCCGCGGATCGTTAGGAGCTGCATCAGCCACACCGCATATTCGTCTCCCGTGCGGCGCGGATCGGTGGCAATGCGCCATCGCCCCTTGATGGTGCGTCCTTCGAACAGCGCGAAGACGACATTGGTGTTGCCGGCATCGATGGCGAGCAGCATGGCGTGGCAATCCTCTTTCTCTTATCGGCTTTCGGCGAGCAGCACATCGCCCGCGCTGATGGCGCGCAGGCCGCCGTCGGGAAGGCGCAGTCGCAAGTTACCTTCGGCATCGAGCCCGGCAAAGCCCCCCGAAAGCGCCGGCTCGCCCGGCGGCTGCACCGCCAGCGGCGTGCCCTCGGGGTGCGCGGCGGCCTGCCAGCGGCGCAGCAGCGGCGCGATGCCGGCGGCGCGCCAGCGTTCGAGCTCGGCCGCGAAAGCGCGGGCCAGATCGTGCGCGAAGGAATCCCGATCGGGCGCGGGCGCGAAATCGGCCAGCGCGGCGGCGGGCCGATCGGGCAGCGCCGGCGCCGAGACGAGGTTCACGCCGATGCCGATGATCACCGTGTCGCCCACGCGTTCGAGCAGGACGCCGGCCAGCTTGGCGGCGCCCAGCATCAGGTCATTGGGCCACTTCAGCCGCGCCATGTCCCGATCGGGCAAGTGCGGCGCGACAGCTTCGCGAACCGCAAGGCCCGTCATCAGCGCCAGTGTCGCTGCGGCCGGATCGCCATGGCCGAGCCGCACCACGGTCGACCCCATGAAATTGCCCGCGCCGTCATGCCATTCGCGGCCCCGGCGCCCCCGGCCGGCGCGCTGGCGATCGGCGACCAGCCAATCGCCTTCGGCAAGATAATCACCCGCCGCGATCCGCGCGGCAAGATCGGCATTGGTCGATCCGGTCTCCGCAACGAACCGGATCGGGCCGTCGCTATTATGCGGCAAGGAAAAGCGCGCTTGCGGCCACGTCGGCCAGACCGCCGAGCCACTTGGTCAGCAGGTAGCCCAGCGGCGAGATGAACACGGTGGCCAATACCAGCAGCGCCTGGTGGGCCCAGTCGCTGCGGCCCTTCACCACGTCGGCCGGCTCGTCGAAATACATGATCTTGACGACCTTGAGGTAGTAGAACGCGCCAATCACCGAAGCCGCGATACCGATCGCCGCCAGCGGAACCAGCCCGGCCTGCACCGCCGCCTGGAAGACGACGAACTTGCCCCAGAAACCGAACAGCGGCGGGATGCCGGCCAGGCTGAACATGACCATCGCCAGCGCGGCGGCAAGGCCGGGCCGCGTGCGTGACAGGCCGGCGATCTGCGCGATCGCCTCGACCGGCTCGCCCGCCTCGTCCTTGAGCATCAGGATCGCGATGAAACCGCCCAGAGACATGGCGACGTAAATCGTCAGGTAGACCAGCATGGCCGATGCGCCGGCCGGCGTCGCGGCGGCAAGGCCGATCAGCATGAAGCCGACGTTGTTGATCGAGGAATAGGCCATCAGCCGCTTGATATTGGCCTGGCCGATGGCGCCGAGCGCGCCGACCACGATCGAGGCGAGCGAGGCGAAGATCACGATCTGGCGCCATGCGTCCGACTGCGGCCCGAAGGCATCGAGCGCGACGCGCATGGTCAGCGCCAGCGCGGCGACCTTGGGCGCGGTGGCGAAGAAGGTCGTCACCGGCGTGGGCGCGCCTTCATAGACGTCGGGCGTCCACATGTGGAACGGCACCGCGCTGATCTTGAAGGCCAGGCCAGCCAGCATGAAGACGATGCCGAACAGCGCGCCGTGCGACAGCCCGCCTTCGAGCGCCACGCGGATGCCTTCGAACGAGGTCGTGCCGGTGAAGCCATAAGTCAGGCTGATGCCGAAAAGCAGGATGCCGCTCGCCAGCGAGCCCAGCACGAAATACTTGAGCCCCGCCTCGGCCGAGCGGTCGTCGGACCGCAGGAAGGCGGCCAGCACGTAGGAGGCAAGCGAATTGAGTTCGAGGCCGATGTAGAGCGTCAGCAGGTTGCTGGCCGAGACCATCATGCCCATGCCCAGCGCGGCGAACAGGATGAGCAGCGGATATTCCGCGCGCATCGCCCGCAGCCGGTCGAAGAAAGCGGGCGCGATCACCAGCGAGGCGGCGGCCGCGCCATAGATCAGCAGCTTGGCGAAGCTGGCGAAGGCATCGGCGCGATACTGGTCCCCGAACGCCTGCGCGTCAGGGCCCATCGCGCCGCCGCACAGCGCGGGCATGACGAGGAATGCGGCGCCCACCAGCGCGGCGACCGAGGCCACGCTGATCAGCCGCGCGGCCTTGTCCCCGCCCCAGGCGGCGACCAGCAGCAGCACGAGGCCGGCAATGCTCAGCGTTTCTTCCGGCGCGATCAGGCGCAGCGACTGCAACCAGTCCATCAGTGTGCCCCCTCATGCGCGGCTTCGGCTTCGTGCGCGGGCTTGCCCTTGCCCATGGCGAGCTTTGCATCGCCCTCCGGCCTGGCGCGTGCGACGCGGGCGTCGAGCGCGGCGATGTCCGCGCGCATCGGCGCCAGGAAACTTTCGGGATAAACGCCCATCCACAGCACCGCGAGGCCCAGCGGGATCATCATCAGATACTCGCGCAACGAAAGGTCGGGCATCGCGGCGGCATCGGCGTGCTTCTGCTCGCCAAAGGCGACGCGGCGATAGAGGTAGAGCATGTAGGCCGCGCCCAGGATGATGCCGGTGGTGCAGACCAGCGCGACCCAGCTCGACACCTGATAGATGCCGCCAAGGCTGAGGAACTCGCCGACGAAGCCGCTCGTACCCGGCAGGCCGATCGAGGCCATGGTGAAGAGCATGAAGAACAGCGCGTAATGCGGCATGTTGATCGACAGGCCGCCGTAGCGGTCGATCTCGCGGGTGTGCAGCCGGTCATAGATCACGCCGACCGCGAGGAACAGCGCGCCCGAGACCAGGCCGTGGCTGAGCATCACGATCATCGAGCCTTCGAGGCCCTGCGTGTTGAAGGCGAACAGGCCGATCGTCACGATCGCCATGTGCGCCACCGAGGAATAGGCGATCAGCTTCTTCATGTCGTGCTGCACCAGCGCGACGAGCGACGTGTAGACCACCGCGATCATCGACAGCGCGAAGACCAGCCAGGCGAACTGGGCCGAAGCTTCGGGGAACATCGGCAGCGAGAAACGGATGAAGCCGTAGCCGCCCATCTTCAGCAGCACGCCGGCCAAGATCACCGATCCGGCAGTGGGCGCCTGCACGTGCGCGTCGGGCAGCCAGGTGTGGACCGGCCACATCGGCATCTTCACCGCGAAGCTGGCGAAGAAGGCCAGCCACAGCCAGGTCTGCGCCTTCGCCGGGAAGTCATAGGCCATCAGCGTGGGGATATCGGTGGTGCCCGCCTCGTTCACCATCCACAACATCGCGATCAGCATCAGCACCGATCCGAGCAGCGTGTAGAGGAAGAACTTGTAGCTGGCGTAGATCCGGTCCTGCCCGCCCCAGATGCCGATGATCAGGTACATCGGGATCAGGCCGGCTTCGAAGAAAATGTAGAACAGGTAGAGATCCTGCGCCGCGAACACGCCGATCATCAGCGTTTCCATCAGCAGGAAGGCGGCCATGTATTCGCCGACGCGCTTTTCGATCGAGGTCCAGCTCGCGCCGATGCAGATCGGCATGAGGAAGACCGAGAGCATGATCAGCATCAGCGCGATGCCATCGATGCCCAGCGCATAGGAGAAGCCGGCGAACAACGCGGTGCGTTCGGTGAACTGCCACTGCGCGCCGCCGATATCGTAATTCGCCCAGAGCACCACGCCGAGCATGAAATCGACCAGCGTCGCGGCAAGCGCCAGCGCGCGCGCGGGCTTCGCCTCCAGGAACAGGCAGGCGATCGCCGCGACGAGCGGCACGAGCAGCATCAGGCTGAGGATCGGAAAACCACTCATCGTCTTATCCCGCGATCACCCAGCTGATGGCGCCGACAAGTCCGAGCAGCATCACCAGTGCGTAGCTATAGAGATATCCCGACTGCACCTTTTGCGCATAAGTCGAGCCCTTGGCGACGACCCACGCGGCGCCGTCCGGGCCGAGGCGGTCGATCAGGCCGATATCGCCCTGTTTCCAGAACACGCGGCCGAGCCAGAAGGCAGGCACGACGAAGGCGTAGTGGTAAAGCTCGTCGAAGTACCACTTGTTGTAGACGAAGCGGTAGATCGGGCCGAGCTGTTCCGCCACCATGGCCGGGAACTTCGTGTTGTGCATGTAGCCGTACCAGGCGATCGCGAAACCGATGGCCATGACGGTGAACGGCGCCCATTTCACCCAGGTCGGCACGCCGTGCATCGCGTGGATCAGGTGTTCGGAGAACGCCAGGCTGCCTTTCCAGAACTCGCCCGTGCCTTCGCTGATGAATGCATGGTTGAACACGATGCCGGCGAAGATCGCGCCGAGCGAAAGCACGATGAGCGGGATCAGCATGACCAGCGGGCTTTCGTGCGGGTGATAGCCCGCCGTGCCGTCACCATGATCGGCGTGGCCATGCCCGTGATCGTCATGCGCATGGGCATCGTGACCGTGGCCATCATGCCCGTGCGCATCGTGCACCGCGTGCTGGATGTGCTCCGAGCCGGCCCAGCGCGGCTTGCCGAAGAAGGTCAGGAAGACGAGGCGCCAGGAATAGAAGCTGGTCATCAGCGCGGCGGTGATGCCCATCCAGAAGGCGAAGCTGCCGATCTGGGTGTTGCTGCCGAACGCGGCTTCCAGGATCGCGTCCTTCGAATAGAAGCCGGCGAAACCCGCGACGCCCGCGATGCCGACGCCGGTGATGGCCAGCGTGCCCGCGGTCATCGCCCAGAAGGTGATCGGGATCTGCTTACGCAGCGCGCCGTAATGGCGCATGTCCTGCTCATGGTGCATCGCGTGGATCACCGAGCCCGCGCCCAGGAACAGCAGCGCCTTGAAGAAGGCGTGCGTGAACAGATGGAACATGGCCGCGCCATAAGCGCCCACGCCGGCGGCGAAGAACATGTAGCCGAGCTGCGAACAGGTGGAATAGGCGATGACGCGCTTGATGTCCCACTGCGTCGTGCCGATCGTGGCGGCGAAGAAGCAGGTGGCCGCGCCGATGAAGGTGACGAAGCTCAGCGCGGTCGGGCTCGCTTCGAACATTGGCGAGAGGCGGCAGACCATGAAGACGCCGGCCGTGACCATGGTGGCGGCGTGGATCAGCGCGGAAACCGGCGTCGGGCCTTCCATCGCGTCGGGAAGCCAGGTGTGCAGGCCAAGCTGCGCCGACTTGCCCATCGCGCCGATGAACAGGAGGATGCACAGCACCGTCATCGTATCGAAGCGATGGCCGAGGAAGCCGATGGTCGATCCGGCCATGCCGGGCGCGGCGGCGAGGATCTCCGGGATCGAGACCGTGCCGAACACCAGGAAGGTGCCGAAGATGCCAAGCATGAAGCCCAGATCGCCCACGCGGTTGACCACGAAAGCCTTGATCGCGGCGGCGCTGGCCGAAGGCTTGCGGAACCAGAAGCCGATGAGGAGGTAGGAGGCAAGGCCCACCCCTTCCCAGCCGAAGAACATCTGGACGAGATTGTCGGCCGTCACCAGCATCAGCATGGCGAAGGTGAACAGCGAGAGATAGGCGAAGAAGCGCGGCTGATCCGGCTCGTCCGACATGTACCCCCAGGAATAGAGGTGCACGAGCGCGGAAACGCTGGTCACGACGACGAGCATCACCGCGGTCAGCGTATCGACGCGCAAGGCCCAGTCGAACGTCAGCGTACCCGATTGCACCCACTTGAGCACGGGAACGACGGTGGCTTCGGCATTGCCGGCCAGGAAGCTGATGAAGATCGGCCACGACAGCGCGCAGGCGATGAACAGCGCGCCGGTGGTCAGCACCTTGGCGGGCAGCGCGCCAAGCGCCTTGTTGCCAAGGCCGGCGACGATCGCGGCCAGCAGCGGCAGGAAGACGATGAACAGGATCGATTGCAAGGCGCTTACCCCTTCATCCGGTTCACGTCGTCGACCGCGATGGTGCCGCGATCACGGAAATAGATCACCAGGATCGCCAGTCCGATCGCCGCCTCGCCGGCGGCGACGGTGAGCACGAACATGGCGAAGATCTGCCCCGTCAGGTCATGCAGGAACGCGCTGAATGCGACGAGATTGATGTTCACCGCCAGCAGGATCAGCTCGATCGCCATGAGGATGACGATCACGTTCTTGCGGTTGAGAAAGATGCCGAGCACGCCGAGCACGAACAGGATCGAGCTGACGACGACATAGTGTTCGATACCGATCACAGCGTAACCCCCTTGCCCACTTCCGGCCGCAGGTTGACCGTCGCCTCGTCCGGCCGGCGCGCGACCTGCCTGGCGATATTCTGGCCGCGCACATCGCCGCGCTGGCGATGGGTCAGCACGATCGCGCCGATCATCGCGACCAGCAGGATGATGCCGGCCGCTTCGAACAGGAACAGATAGCGCCCGTAGAGCAGCGCGCCGATCGCCTCGATATTCGAGGCTCCGGCCGCCGTCGTGGCGGTTCCGTCAGGCGTGCCGAGCTTGAGCGCGCCGGCGCGGTAGGCGCCGATCCCCAGCACCATTTCCGCCAGCAGCGCCAGCGCGAGCACCATGCCGAGCGGGAAGTTGCGGATGAAGCCCGCGCGCAGTTCCGCGAAATCGATGTCGAGCATCATGACCACGAACAGGAACAGCACCGCGACCGCGCCGACATAGACGATGACCAGCAGCATGGCGATGAACTCGGCACCGGCCAGCACCATCAGGCCCGCGGCGTTGAAGAACGCCAGGATGAGCCAGAGCACCGAGTGCACCGGGTTGCGCGCCAGGATGGTGATCGCGCCGGAGGCGATCGTCATCACCGCGAAAAGGTAGAAGGCGAAAATCTGAATCATGGAAGTGCCGATCCCCTGGGCGCGCCCCTACCGATACGGCGCGTCGGCTTCAAGGTTCACGGCGATGGCCCGCTCCCACTTGTCCCCGTTCGCCAAGAGTTTGGCCTTGTCGTAGAGCAGTTCCTCGCGCGTTTCGGTCGCGTATTCGAAGTTCGGCCCTTCGACGATGGCATCCACCGGGCAGGCTTCCTGGCAGAAGCCGCAGTAGATGCACTTGGTCATGTCGATGTCATAGCGCGTCGTGCGGCGCGATCCGTCGGCGCGCGGCTCGGCCTCGATGGTGATCGCCTGCGCCGGGCAGACCGCCTCGCACAGCTTGCAGGCGATGCAGCGCTCCTCGCCGTTGGGATAACGGCGCAGCGCGTGCTCGCCGCGGAAGCGCGGAGAGAGCGGGTTCTTCTCGAACGGGTAGTTGATCGTCGCCTTGGGCTTGAAGAAATACTGCAAGGTCAGCCAGTGCGCCTTGAGGAATTCCCACAGCGTGAAGCTTTTGACGAGTTGTGCGACAGTCATGCCCCGTACCTCGTGAACATCAGATAGCCCGAAACCACCACCACGAAGCCGAGCGAGACGGGCAGGAACACTTTCCAGCCCAGCCGCATGAGCTGGTCATAGCGATAGCGCGGGACGGTCGCCTTCACCCAGGAGAAGACGAAAAAGAAGAACAGGATCTTGAGCAGCAACCAGACGAAACCGGGCACGTAGTAGAGCACCGGAATGTCGAGCGGCGGCAGCCATCCGCCGAAGAACAGCGTGGCGTTGAGCGCGCACATCAGCAGCACGTTGGCGTATTCGCCCAGCCAGTACAGCGCGAAGGCCATCGAGGAATATTCGGTCTGGTAGCCGGCGACCAGCTCCGATTCGGCCTCGGTCAGATCGAACGGGGCGCGTTGCGTCTCGGCCATGCCGGAGATCAGGAACATCACCCACATCGGGAAGAGCAGCGGGTTGATGAAGAAGCCGTTGACGATCCAGACATGCGCCTGCTGCGCCTTGACGATGTCGTTCATGTTGAACGTGCCCGCCCACAGCACCACGCAGATCAGGATGAAGCCGATCGAGACTTCATAGGAGATCATCTGCGCCGAGGCGCGCATCGCCGAGAAGAACGGATATTTCGAGTTCGAGGCCCAGCCGGCCATGATCGTGCCGTAGACGCCCAGCGAACTGATCGCGAGCACATAGAGCAGGCCGACGTTGATATCGGCCAGGATGGCGCCCGAGTTGAACGGGATCACCGCCCAGGCCATCAGCGCGACGGTGAACGTCACGATCGGCGCGATCAGGAAGATGCCCTTGTTCGCCGCCGAGGGAATGATGGTTTCCTGCAGGAAGACCTTGAGGCCATCCGCGAACGACTGGAGCAGGCCGAACGGGCCGACCACGTTGGGCCCGCGCCGCAGCGCCATCGCCGCCCAGATCTTGCGGTCGGCATAAATGATCATCGCCACGCCCAGCATCAGCGGCAGCGCGATCAGCAAGATGCCGATGATCGTGGATAGGAACCACGCCCATTCATAGGGTAGCCATTGGCCGAAGAACGCGGTCATTCCGCCGCCTCCGCGAAATCCTCGCCATGCAGCAGTTCGGCCGAGCAGCGCTGCATGACCGCGCTGGCGCGGGCGATGGGGTTGGTCATGTAGAAATCCTTGACCGGATAGGCGATGCCGCCCGCGGCGGAACCGCCGCCCGCGGGCAGGTCGCTCCCGTAGTCCGCCAGACCCTCGATGCCAAGCGCCGGAACCTGCGAAATCATCGCGGCGCGCAATTCCTCGAAGCTGTCGAAGCCCACCGACACGCCGAAGGCATCGGCCATGGCGCGCAGGATCGACCAGTCCTCGCGCGCGTCGCCCGGGGCGAACACGGCCTTGTCGGCCATCTGCACGCGGCCTTCGGTGTTGACGTAAGTGCCGGCCTTCTCGGTATAGGCCGCTGCTGGCAGGACCACGTCCGCCGCGTGCGCGCCCTTGTCGCCGTGGTGGCCGACGTAGACGATCATCGAATCGGCGAATCGGGCATAGTCCACTTCATCGGCGCCCAGCGCGATCAGCACCTTGGGCTTGGCCGCGACCAGATCGGCGATGCCGCCCTTCTGCGCGAAGCCGAGCATCAGCCCGCCCATGCGCGCGGCGGCCATGTGCAGCACGTTGAAACCATTCCACTTGGTGCAGTCTTCCAGATCGCGCACCAGGTTGAAGCGCCCGGCCAGCGCCAGCGAGGCATCCAGCCCGCCCCGGCCCAGCCCCGCGCCGCCGACGATCACCGCCGGGCGCCTGGCATCGCCGAACGCCTGCGTGACGGCTTCGGGCAGGTTGCCCAGCACCGACAGGTCTTCGCCCAGGAACACGCCGCCGAACGTGGTTTCCCACTCCGGCCCGACCAGGAACACCTTCGCCCCGCGCTTGACCGCCTTGCGCAGCCGCACGTTCACCAGCGGCGCTTCCCAGCGGACCATCGAGCCGACGATCAGGATCGCATCGGCCGTCTCGATACCGGCGAACGTCGTGTTGAAATTCACCGCCGCCAGGCTCGACGTATCATAGTCCATGCCGGTCTGCCGGCCTTCGAGCAGGCTCGAACCCAGCGCGCCGAGCAGCGCCTTGGCCGCGAACATCGTCTCGCAATCGACCAGATCGCCCGCCACCGCCGCGATCCTGCTGCCCGGATTGAGCGAGGCGATCGCGCCGAACGCCTCGGTCCAGCTCACCGGCACCAGCTTGCCATCGCGGCGCAGATAGGGCTTGTCGAGCCGGCGCCTGGTCAGGCCGTCGACCATGTAGCGCGCCTTGTCGGAGATCCACTCCTCGTTGACGTCGTCGTTGACGCGCGGCAGCACGCGCAGCACTTCGCGGCCCCGGCTGTCGATGCGGATATTGGCACCGCAAGCGTCGGACACGTCGATGCCGAGCGTCTTCTTCAGCTCCCACGGCCGCGCCTCGAACGCGTAGGGGCGCGAGGTCAGCGCGCCGACCGGGCACAGGTCGATCACATTGGCGCTCATCTCGTGCCTGGCGGCATGTTCGAGGTAGGTCGAAATCTGCATGTTCTCGCCGCGATAGAGCGCGCCGATCTCGTCCACCCCGGCGATCTCCTCGGAGAAGCGCACGCAGCGGGTGCAGTGGATGCAGCGCGTCATCACCGTCTTGATGAGCGGGCCCATGTACTTCTCGGTCACGGCACGCTTGTTCTCGTGATAGCGCGAACCGCCCCGGCCATAAGCCATGGCCTGGTCCTGCAAGTCGCACTCGCCGCCCTGGTCGCAGATCGGGCAATCGAGCGGGTGATTGATGAGCAGGAACTCCATCACCCCTTCGCGCGCCTTCTTGACCATTTCGGAATCGGTGCGGATTTCCTGGCCCTCGGCGGCGGGAAGGGCGCAGCTTGCCTGCGGCTTGGGCGGCCCCGGCTTCACTTCGACCAGGCACATGCGGCAATTGCCGGCGATCGACAGGCGCTCGTGATAGCAGAAGCGCGGAATCTCCTTGCCGGCCAGTTCACAGGCCTGCAGCACGGTGGCCCCTGCCGGGACTTCGAGTTCCTGTCCGTCTACGGTGACTTTGGGCATATCTCAGCTCTTTCCGGTCGCGGTGTTGAGGCCCGCGAGGCGATAGGCGGCCAGCGCGATGATCGCGCGCAGGCCAGCCTTGTTGATGCGCAGGGTCTTGCCTTGGTGCACGCAAGTGGCGAGTTGCTGGGCAAGGCTTTTCAGCTTTTCATCCGCCGCGGCGGAACCGGGATCGCTGAACACCAGCGCCGATGTTCCCTGCGGATTGCCCAGGGCAAGGCACATTCCGGTATATTCGATTTCCGAACGCGCCTCCACGGCCGGCTCGGGCGGGTGCAGCGTCGTCGCCAGCGTCTGCTCGTTCCACTTGCGCTGCAGCAGGACTTCGGCCAGCGTTCCGGCGAACAGCACGCCGCCCATCTCGAAATGGCTCACCGAACTGCCGGCCAGGCACTGGCCATGCCCCTTGCCCAGACGCATCAAGGCATCGCGATATTCCGGGCTCTGGGTCTCGAGCGCCAGCGCCTTTTCCGCGCCGGCAGGCGACAGCGAGACGACGCAGCGCGCGTAGTTGTACATCGCCTCGAGTTCCCACTTTTCCGGCGACGGCTTCGGACCGGGTGCGTCCGCTGCTTGCGCGCTGCCGCACGCCAGCACGGCCAGCGTTCCCGCAAGGGCGGCGCGGCTCGCGCGGCTCACATGAGCGGCAAGGCGGCGAAGCGCGATCATGCTCAGCATCCCCGGGTTTGCGTCGAGGCGGACAGGCGCGGCATCACTCGGCCGCCTCCCGCACGTCGCCATGGCGTTCGGCGATGCGGCGTTCCAGCTCGGGGCGGAAGTGGCGGATCAGGCCCTGGATCGGCCAGGCCGCCGCATCGCCGAGCGCGCAGATGGTGTGGCCTTCGACCTGCTTGGTCACCTGCTGGAGCATGTCGATCTCGTCGACATGCGCGTCGCCGGTGCGCAGGCGTTCCATCACGCGCCACATCCAGCCCGTGCCTTCGCGGCAAGGCGTGCACTGGCCGCAACTCTCGTGCTTGTAGAACGCGCTGAGCCGCGAAATGGCGCGGACGATATCGGTCGACTTGTCCATGACGATCACGGCGGCGGTGCCGAGGCCGGAACCGACCTTCTTGCAGCCGTCGAAATCCATCGGCATGTCCATGACCTGCGATGCCGGGACCAGCGGCACGGACGATCCGCCGGGGATCACCGCCAGCAGGTTGTCCCACCCGCCGCGAATGCCGCCGCAGTGACGCTCGATCAGTTCCTTGAACGGGATCGACATCTCTTCCTCGACCACGCAGGGCTTTTCGACGTGGCCGCTGATCTGGAACAGCTTGGTGCCCTTGTTGTTCTCCGCGCCGAAGCTGGCGAACCACGAGGCGCCGCGCCGCATGATCGTGGGCGCGACCGCGATCGATTCGACGTTGTTGACCGTGGTGGGGCAGCCATAGAGCCCGGCGCCGGCCGGGAACGGCGGCTTCAGGCGCGGCTGGCCCTTCTTGCCTTCCAGGCTCTCGATCATCGCGGTTTCTTCGCCGCAGATGTAGGCCCCCGCGCCGCGATGGACGAAGACGTCGAAATCGTAGCCCGAACCCGCCGCGTTCCTGCCGAGCAGGCCCGCGTCGTAGGCTTCCTGCACGGCGGCGAACAGCGTTTCGGCCTCGCGGATATATTCACCGCGAATGTAGATGTAGGCTGCCCGCGCGCCCATCGCGAAGCCGGCGACCAGCGCGCCTTCGACCAGCTTGTGCGGATCGTGGCGGATGATCTCGCGATCCTTGCACGATCCGGGCTCGGATTCGTCGGCATTGATGACGAGGAAGCTGGGCTTGGGATTGCCTGCCTGGTCGAGCGGCGCCTGCTTGGGCATGAACGACCATTTCATGCCGGTGGGAAAGCCCGCCCCGCCACGGCCGCGCAGGCCCGAAGCCTTGATCTCCTCGATGATCGCATCGCGACCCCTGGCGAGAATATCCCTGGTGTTGTCCCAGTCCCCACGCGCCCGCGCGGCGGCAAGGTTCCACGGCTGGTAGCCGTAGACGTTGGTGAAGATGCGATCCTTGTCGGCGAGCGCCATCACCACTCTCCCCGATAGTCGTGGTTTTCGGCGACCATGTCCTTGAGCGTGGTCGGCCCGCCAAGCGGCTCGACCGTGTGCCGGCCGGGCTCCTGCGTGCCGGTCTTGGGCGTCTCGCCCCGGGCCAGCGCGTCGAGCACGGTATCGAGCCGTTCGGCGGTCAGGTCTTCGTAGTTGTCGTCATTGATCTGGACCATCGGCGCGGACGCGCAATTGCCCATGCATTCCACTTCGGTCAGCGTCCACAGGCCATCGTCGGTGGTGTGGCCCGGCGCCATGCCGCGCTGGCGGCAAGCGGCCAGGATATCGTCCGACCCGCGCAACATGCACGGCGTGGTCCCGCAGACCTGCACGTGGAAGCGGCCCACCGGCACGAGGTTGTACATGGTATAGAAGGTCGCGACCTCGACCACGCGGATGATCGGCATGTCAAGCTCGCGCGCGACGAATTCCATCACCGGGATCGGCAGCCAGCCTTGCGTCCGGGTTTCCTCGCCGACTTGCCGCTGGGCATAGTCGAGCAGCGCCATGACCGCCGAACGCTGGCGTCCCTCGGGATAGCGCGCGATCGCCGCCCGGGCCTTTTCGGCCCAGTGCGGGTTCCAGGCAAAATTGCCCCAACGTGCCCGGATCTCGGGCGTATCGGGTTCGAGGTAGCGGTCAGCCATGCCTTCCCTTCCGCTTCAGCCAGACGTCCTGGCCGAAAAGAAACAGTTCAAATCCGCCGATCGCCGTTACCAGCATCGGCAGCAGGTCCGAAGGGGCGGCCCGAAGATAGAGCGCGGCGAAATACCCGATCGCAAGCAGGAGCCCGGTGAGCATCGCCCAGACCCGGGTCATGTCGAACATCCGCGTATTCATCGCGCTTACTCCCGCTACGCCCCCCTTGTCATAGCCGTTCCGGCGGTGTCCCACCCGCGCGCACGGCCCGATGAAAATTTCTACGTAAGAATTCCTACCTGTCGCACTCCCCGAACACGACGTCGATCGCGCCCAGGATGGCGGTGGCATCGGGCAGCATATGGCCCTTGCACATGAAATCCATCGCCTGAAGGTGCGAGAACGCGGTGGGCCGGATCTTGCAGCGGTACGGCTTGTTCGAGCCGTCCGAGACGAGATAGACGCCGAATTCGCCCTTGGGGCTTTCGGTCGCCACATAGACTTCGCCGGCCGGCACGTGGAAGCCCTCGGTATAGAGCTTGAAGTGGTGGATCAGCGCTTCCATCGACTGCTTCATCTCGCCGCGCTTGGGCGGGACGACCTTGCGGTCGGTCGAGGCGACGGGACCGTCCGGCATTTCCGTCAGGCACTGCTTCATGATCCGGGCGGACTGGCGCACTTCCTCGACCCGCACCATGAACCGATCGTAGCAGTCCGAATTGGTGCCCACCGGAATCTCGAAATCCATCCGGTCGTAGACGTCGTAGGGCTGGCTCTTGCGGATATCCCAGGGGATGCCGGCGGCGCGGATCATCGGGCCGGAAAAGCCCCAGCGGATCGCATCCTCGCGCGAGACCAGCGCGATATCGACATTGCGCTGCTTGAAGATGCGATTGTCGATGACCAGGCTCATCGCGTCTTCGAACAGGCGCGGCAGGCGCGTGTCGAGCCAGTCGGCGATGTCGGCCAACAGCTTGAGCGGCACGTCCTGGTGGACGCCGCCGGGGCGGAACCAGGCCGAATGCATCCGCGCGCCCGAAGCGCGCTCGAAGAAGTTGAGGCAGTCCTCGCGGATTTCGAACAGCCACAGGTTCGGCGTCATCGCGCCGACGTCCATGACGTGGCTGCCCATGTTGAGCATGTGGTTGCAGATGCGCGTCAGCTCGGCGAAGAGCACGCGCAGGTACTGCCCGCGCAGCGGCACTTCGAGGTTGAGCAGCTTCTCGATCGCCAGCACGTAGCTGTATTCCATGCCCAGCGGCGAGCAATAGTCGAGCCGGTCGAAATAGGGCAGCGCCTGAAGATAGGTCTTGTGCTCGATCAGCTTTTCGGTGCCGCGATGGAGCAGGCCGACGTGCGGATCGATCCGCTCGATGATCTCGCCGTCCAGCTCCATGACCATGCGCAGCACGCCATGCGCCGCCGGGTGCTGCGGGCCAAAGTTGATCGTGTAGTTGGTGATGACCTCGTCGCCAGTGGTGGGCGACTGCTCAAGCTGCATGGTCATGGCTTGCCTCCCTCGGCCTTCTCGTCGCCCGGCAGCACGTAGTCGGCGCCTTCCCACGGGCTCATGAAGTCGAACGAGCGGAAATCCTGCGCCAGCTTGACCGGCTCATAGACGACGCGCTTGTCCTCCTCGGAATAGCGCAGCTCGACATAGCCGGAGAGCGGGAAATCCTTGCGGAACGGGTGCCCTTCGAAGCCATAGTCGGTGAGGATGCGGCGCAAGTCCGGGTTTCCGGCGAAGATCACGCCGTACATGTCGAACACTTCGCGTTCGAGCCAGCCGGCGACTGGCCAGAGCGTCGTCACCGTCGGCACCGGGGTATCCTCGGCCGAGTTCACCTTGACCAGGATGCGATGGTTCCGGGTGAGCGAAAGCAGCATGTAGACGACTTCGAAGCGCTCCGCGCGCGACGGATAGTCGACCCCGGCGATTTCCATCAGTTGCTGGTATTCGTGCGCGTCGCGCAGCAGGCGCAGCGCGTTCTCGATCTCGTCGCGCGCGACGGTCAGCACGATCTCGCCATGCTCTTCCCTGGCGGCGACGAGCATCGGGCCGAGTGCGGCCGACAGCGCATCGAGCACGCCTTCGTTCGACGCGGTTTTCGGAGCGGAGTGAACCACGGTCATGCCTGCCTCACCTCTCGACCGTGCCGACGCGGCGGATCTTGCGCTGCAATTGCATCACGCCATAGAGCAGCGCCTCGGCGGTCGGCGGGCAGCCGGGCACATAGATGTCCACCGGCACGATCCGGTCGCACCCGCGCACCACCGAATAGCTGTAGTGATAATAGCCGCCGCCATTGGCGCACGAGCCCATCGAGATGACGTACTTGGGCTCCGACATCTGGTCGTAGACCTTGCGCAGCGCCGGGGCCATCTTGTTGCACAGCGTGCCGGCGACGATCATCACGTCGGACTGGCGCGGGCTGGCGCGCGGGGCGACGCCGAATCGCTCCATGTCATAGCGCGGCATGTTCACGTGGATCATCTCGACCGCGCAGCAGGCAAGGCCGAAGGTCATCCACCACAGCGAGCCGGTGCGGGCCCACTGGAACAGTTCCTCGGTCGAGGTGACGAGGAAGCCCTTGTTCGAGACTTCCTGGTTGAGATCCTGGAAGAACGCCGGATCGGGCGGCGTGACCGCCTGCGTGGCGCCCAGCGGCTGTCCGGCGCTGTCAACGAGCGTAGAGGTCATGGGCGTGCTCATTCCCAGTCCAGAGCTCCCTTCTTCCAGGCATAGGCAAGGCCGATGGCGAGTTCGCCCAGGAACACCATCATCGTGATCCAGCCCGGCCAGCCCGTCACGTCGAGCGAGACGGCCCAAGGGAACAGGAACGCGGCTTCCAGGTCGAAGATGATGAACAGGATCGCCACCAGATAGAAGCGCACGTCGAACTGGCTGCGCGGGTCTTCGAAGGCGGGAAAGCCGCATTCGTATTCGCTGTTCTTTTCCGCGTTCGGGTTGTGCGCGCCGGTCAGGCGGGCAACCCCCATCGGCAGGAACACGAAGGCCGACGAAAGCGCGAGCGCGATCACCAGGTAGATCAGGATCGGCAGATATTGTGACAGGTCGACCAAGGCTTCAGACTCGTGCGTTAACCGGTTGCCTCGCGCCCTAGTCCCGCCCGTGACGCGGTGCAAGCCCGGCTTGCCCCATTTGCCGGGGCTTCCTACATGACACGGGGACAATCCCCTTGCGAAACCGCCGAAACTCTGACGAATCTCGGCATTCGCGGGATGGATTGCCATTGCCGCAGCGCAGCATTATGCGAAGTTCCAAACCCTGTCCAATGACATTGCGAAAGGCAGCCGAGCCATGGCCCAGATTTCCGCCAGCGATCCGATTGTGATCCTTTCCTACGCCCGCACCCCGATGGGCGGGCTGCAAGGCGTGTTCGCCGACGTTTCGGCGACCGACCTCGGCGCCACCGCCGTCAAGGCCGCGGTCGAGCGCGCGGGTGTGGCCGGCGAGGATATCGAGCGTATCTACATGGGCTGCGTGCTGCCCGCCGGGCTTGGCCAGGCCCCTGCCCGCCAGGCCGCGATCAAGGCCGGCCTGCCCAAGTCGGTGCAGGCCACCACGGTCAACAAGGTCTGCGGGTCCGGGATGCAGACGGTCATCATGGGGGCCGAGGCGCTTGCGGCCGGCTCGCTCGACCTGGTTGTCGCCGGTGGCATGGAAAGCATGACCGGTGCGCCATACCTCCTCAAGAAGCATCGCGCCGGCGCCCGTGCCGGCCACGACACGGCTTACGACCACATGTTCCTCGACGGGCTGGAGGATGCCTATGACGCGGGCCGCGCGATGGGTTCGTTCGCGCAGGAATCCGCGGATGAATACCAGCTCACTCGCGAGGCGCAGGATTCCTACGCGATCGAATCGCTGCGCCGCGCGCGCGCGGCGATCGACACCGGCGCTTTCGCCGACGAAGTCGTGCCGGTGACGGTCAAGACCCGCAAGGGCGAAGTCGTGGTGGCGGTCGACGAGCAGCCGGGCAAGGGCAATCCCGAGAAGATCCCGACGCTCAAGCCCGCTTTCGCCAAGGACGGCACGATCACCGCGGCCAGTTCCAGCTCGATCTCGGACGGCGCCGCCGCCGTCGTCCTCACGCGTGAGAGCGTCGCCAAGGCCAAGGGGTTGACGCCGGTCGCCCGCGTGATCGGCGTTGCGGCCCATGCGCAGGAGCCCGCCAAGTTCACCACCGCGCCGGTCGGTGCGATCACCAAGCTGATGGACAAGACCGGCTGGCAGCTTTCGGACGTCGACCTGTTCGAGATCAACGAGGCGTTCGCCTGCGTCGCGATGTTCGCGATGCATGACCTTGGCATCCCGCATGACAAGATCAACATCCACGGCGGCGCCACCGCGCTGGGCCACCCGATCGGCGCTTCGGGCACGCGCATCATCGTGACGCTGATCGCCGCGCTGAAGGAAAAGGGCCTCAAGCGCGGCGTCGCCAGCCTGTGCATCGGCGGTGGCGAGGCGACGGCGGTGGCGATCGAGCTCGCCTGACCCTTCCGGCTTTAACGCCGGCATTCAAAGGCCCTCGCCCTTGCGGGCGGGGGCCTTTCGCATGGCGGTCATGCGAGGGCTGGAAGCACGGGCCCCTCAGGGCTCGGCCGACCCCCACAGACGCTCTTGCGGCGCGAAGCCCTTGTGCCCATCGACGTTGAATTCGCACCAGCCGCTCTCGCATTCGCCCAGCTTGCCGATGACGCCCGGTTCCAGCCGCCAGAGCAGCGGCGAGCCGGTGCTGCCGCGCGCGTGCATTTCGGCCAGCCCCCCGCCAGTGACGATCGCCATGCGTTCGCGCGAAAGCAGCAGGTCGCGGATCCAGCCTTTCGTCCCGTCGGGATCGACGACGAATCGCCAGGGCCCTTCGCGCCGCACGACTTTCACCGGCAGGTTGCGGCGCTTGTAGACCCAGTCGATCCGGTAAGTGTTGCTCGGCCCCACGCGCATATAGGCGATATCGGCGCTGATCGAGGCCCAGTAGGGGACGTCGCCGTCCTCGGCATGGGCTGGCGCGGCCAGCACGATGAGCGCGACGATTCCCGGCAGCAGGCTCATGCATTTCATGATGCCTGCATAGCGCCCCGGCGTTGGCCCGTTCAAGGCTTCTTGACCTATGCGTGTCGCAGGGAATAGCGATTGCTTCACCGATGACCGTAGTCTCCGACGCTCCATCCGCCCCGCCGCTTGACGGCCCGCCGCATATCGTGGTGACACGGCGCCTGCTGCCCGCGACCGAGGCGCGGATGGCCGAGCTGTTCGTGGCGCGCTTCAACCTTGACGACACGGCGATGACGCGTGACCAGATCGCTGCCGCGATGCGCGAATGCGACGTGCTGGTGCCGACCGTGACCGACACGATTGATGCCGAACTCATCGCCCGGGCCGGTCCACGGCTGCGCCTGATCGCCAGCTTCGGCGCGGGAACCGAACATATCGATCTGGCGGCGGCGCGCGCGCGCAAGATCATCGTCACCAACACCCCCGGCGTCTTCACCGACGATACCGCCGACCTGACGCTGGCGCTGATCATCGCGGTATCGCGCCGCTTCGCCGCCGGGGTGCGCGAGATCCACGAAGGCCGCTGGAAAGGCTGGGCGCCATCGGCGCTGCTGGGCCACAGTCTTTCGGGCAAGCGGCTGGCGATCATCGGCATGGGCCGGATCGGCCAGGCCGTGGCCCACCGCGCCCGCGCGTTCGGCATGGATATCGCCTACCACAACCGGCACCGGCTGCCCGGCGCGGTGGAGAACATGTTTTCCGCGCGCTTCGAGCCCGATCTGGACCGCATGATCGCGCAGGCCGACGTGCTCTCCTTCCACTGCCCGGCCAGCCCGGAGACGCACAACCTGCTCGATGCGCGCCGGATCGCCACGATGAAGCCCGATGCCTATGTGGTGAACACCGCGCGCGGCCAGCTGATCGACGAGGATGCGCTGATCGCGGCGCTGGCCGAAGGGCGGCTCGGCGGGGCCGGGCTCGATGTCTATAGTCATGAACCGGCGATCGACCCGCGCCTGTTCACCTTGCCCAACGCCGTCGTCATGCCGCACCTGGGCAGTGCCACGTTCGAGGGGCGCGAGGCGGCGGGGGAGCGGATCATCGCCAATATCCGCTTCTGGGCCGATGGCCACCGTCCGCCGGATCAGGTTCTGCCCGGCTGGTAGGCTCGGCAACCGGATCGCAAGCAATCTGGGCTAAAGCGCGCATTCTCCTGGATTTGGGAAGGGATTGCGGCTTGTCATTCATCAACACCGTCGCTCCGCGCGCACTGCCGGGCCTGATGGCCGGCGCCATGCTGCTGGCCGTTCCGGCCACCGCCTTCGCGCAGGACGGACGCATCGACGTGGTCGACACGGGCGACACCGCATGGCTGCTGGCCGCGTCCGCGCTCGTGCTGATCGCCGCGATTCCCGGCATCGCGCTGTTCAACGCCGGCCGGATCGACGCACGCAATGTCCTGTCGGTGCTGTTCCAGCCGCTGGCGATCGTCGCGGCGGTTTCGCTGGCGTGGATTGCGGCCGGTTATACCGTCGCGTTCGGGGACGTCACGCGTGGCTGGCTGGGCAGCGGCAATGCCTGGATGCTGATCAGTCTCGGCAATGTGCGTGAAGGAGTCAACGTGCCCGAAAGCGCTTTCGCGTTCTATCAGGTGCTGGTCGCCGGGCTTGCCGCCTCGCTGCTGTGCGGCGCCTGGGCGGGCCGCGCGCGGTTCGGCTGGGCGGTGGCTTTCGCCAGCTTGTGGAGCATCGTCGCCTATGCGCCGGTCGCGCACTGGCTGCGCGGCGGTGGCTGGCTTTCGGCCAGCGTCGGCACGCTCGATTTCGCCGGCGGGCTGACCATGGCCACGTGCGCGGGCGTTTCGGCCATCGTCGCGGCGATGCTGGTCGGCCGGCGCCGCGCGGAGACCGCCGAGCCGGGCTTCAGCGCTTCGGTCAGCCTGCTTGGCGCGGGGCTGGCCTGGATCGGCTGGCTGGGGCTGGCCGGCGGCGCGGCGCTGGCCGCGAACGACGATGCCGCTTCGGTCCTGATCAACACCCACGCGGCCGCTTGCGCCGGCGGCCTCGGCTGGCTGGCGCTCGACCGCTTCCGGCGCGGCGGCAAGCCGGGCGCGGCCGACTTCGCTTCGGGCCTTCTCGCCGGCCTGGCCGCGATCCTGGCGGGTGCGCTCTACGTCTCGCCGGGGGCGGCGATGGTCATCGGGCTGGCCGGAACCCTGGCCGCGCGCGCCGCGCGTGCGCTGCTACGGCGCTTTACCGCGATCGACGATACGCTGGACGTCTTCGCCCTGTTCGGCGCCAGCGGCGCGGCCGGCTCGATCATGCTGGGCCTGTTCCTGTCCCCCGGCCTTGGCGGCGTCGGCTACGATACGGGGATGACCATGATCGCGCAGCTTCTCGCGCAAGTGATCGGCGTGGGCATCGTTGCCGTCTGGTCGATCTTCGTGACCGCGATTCTGGCGATCATGGTTTCCATGCTGGTACCCATGCGCGTGGGCGAGGACGCCGAGGCCGAAGGCCTCGACGTCGCCAGCCATGGAGATCATGCCTAGGGTCAGGACCCTCGATCAATCCCCGGTCAGGATGCGATCGACCAGTTCCTTTACCGTGGGGGTGAAGCCGTTCGAATAGAACGGGTCCTGCTTGAACTTGAACGCGGCGTGGCCGGCGAACATCAGGTTCTTCTCGACCGGGCCGCCATGCGCGATGTCCTGCAGCGTCTTCTGGATGCAGAAGCTGCGCGGATCGGCCAGGCGCCCGGTGGTGTAATCGTCATGGTCCTTCCATGACGAGAAACCGCAGTGCGACAGGCAGCCCATGCAATCGGCCTGGTCCTGCCGGATCGAATCGCGTTCCTCGGGCGAGACGAAGACGATCGTGTCGTCGGGCGTGCGCAGCCCTTCGGTGAAGCCTTCGGCCGCCCAGGCACGGGCGCGGGCAAGATCCTTGGGCGTGACCCAGAAGTTCTTGCCGCGCACGCCCACGTCCAGCCGCACGGTATGCTCGCCCGCCTCAACCTTCGAATAGGGGATCTGCCGTTCGGTGCGCGCTTCCAGGTTGCGCAGGAAGGGATTGCGCACCGCCGAGGAATAGAAGCCCGTGGGCGAGAAGCGGTGCAGCAGGACATCGCCCGGCTCCAGATCGCGCAACGCGTCCTTCCAGCCTTGCGGAATCGGGCTTTCGTGCGTCAGCAGCGGGCGCGTGCCGAACTGGAAGGCGATCTGGCCCAGTTCGGGATTGTCGATCCAGTCCGACCAGTCGCGCAAGTACCACACGCCGCCGGCCATGATGATCGGCACGCTGTCCGAAATGCCCTCGCCGCGCATCGTGTCGCGCAGCGCCTTGACGCGGGGATAGGGATCTTCGGGCTTGAGCGGGTCTTCGGCGTTCGACAGGCCGTTGTGCCCGCCCGCCAGCCACGGGTCTTCATAGACCACCGCCGCCATCAGCTCGGAAACCTTGTGGTAGGCCCGCTTCCACAGCGCGCGGAAAGCACGCGCCGAACTGACGATCGGCAGGTAGTTGACGTTGAACCGCGCGGCGATTTCCGACAGGCGGTAAGGCATCCCCGCGCCGCAGGTCACGCCCGTGACCATGCCGCGCGTCTTTTCCAGCACGCCTTCGAGCACGGCTTGCGCCCCGCCCATTTCCCACAGCACGTTGATATTGATCGCGCCCTTGCCGCTGGCGATGTCATAGGCGCGACGCACCTGTTCCACCGCGCCGTCGATGGCATAGCGGACAAGCTGCTCGTGCCGTTCCAGCCGGGTGAGCTGCTCATAGATCTGGGGAATGATCCGGCCTTCGGCATCGTAGCTGTCGGCATTGACCGCGCTGACCGTGCCGATGCCGCCGGCGGCGGCCCAGGCGCCGGAACTGGCGTGATTGGTCGCGGCGACGCCCTTGCCGCCTTCGATGATCGGCCAGACTTCGCGGCCGCCGTAGACAATCGGTTTGAGACCCTTGAAACTCATCTTTTCCAATCTTTCCACCGGCGCGCGTTCAGCTTGCCGCCGTTTGCGCTGCTCCGGCCTGATGGCAGGGCTTGATCGCGGATGGGGCGGGACGCGCCGTCACCGCCTCGAACTGTGCATAATAGCCTTGCAATTCCGGCTTACGTTCAAATGCCGTCAAACGAAAGCCCACCGAGGCGAATTCGCAGAACAACAGGTTCGGCGGAATGCCATGGCTGTCGGTCGAACGGTCGCTGTCCACCACGATCACGCGCCCGTCGCGGCGCAGCGCCGGGCGCAGGTTCCACAGGAACGCGTAAGGTTCGGCCACTTCATGGTACATGTGCACCAGGAAGATGCGATCGAAGCTGTCCGGCAGCAGTTCCGGGTCATCGGGCTTGCCGGGCTTGATCCAGACATTGTCGAACCGCTCGCGCTCGACTCGCGCGCCCAGGCGGTTGAGCGCGCGCTGGTCGATATCCTGCGCGACCACGCGGCCGGTCCGGCCGACGCGCTGGGCCAGCCGCACGGTGTAATAGCCATCGCCCGCGCCGACATCGGCGATGCTCATGCCCGGCTGGATGCCGGCCAGGTCCATCACCACTTTCGCCTCGTTGAAGCGGTCGCGCTCGTTCTCCGAGGAGAACTGGCTGGCGCTGACGCCGGAAACCGGCCGGTCCGCCCGGGGAAACGCGCGGACGCGTTCGGCGCGGTCCTCATCGGCCCTGCCGCCGGACTGGCAGCCCGCGAACAGCAGCAGCAGCACGCCCACGATGATGGCCGGGGGCCGGATCAATCGATGTCCTCGACCTCGACCTGCTCGCCCGAGACCCGCGCCGAAAGCGCGGCCGCCATGAAGGCGTCGAGATCGCCATCGAGCACGTCGCCGGGCGACATGTTGGTAACGCCGGTGCGCAAGTCCTTCACCTGCTGGTAGGGTTGTAGCACGTAGGAGCGGATCTGGTGCCCCCAGCCGATGTCGGACTTGGAGGCGTGCTCGGCGCTCGCGGCTTCCTCGCGCTTGCGCATCTCTTCCTCGAACAGCCGCGCCTTCAGCATGTTCATCGCGATTTCGCGGTTCTTGTGCTGCGAGCGGTCGATCTGGCTGGCCACCACGATGCCCGAAGGCTGGTGGGTGATGCGCACGGCGGAATCGGTGGTGTTGACGTGCTGGCCGCCCGCGCCCGATGCGCGGTAGGTGTCGATCTTCAGGTCGGCCGGGTTGATGTCGATCTGGAAATTGTCGTCGATCACCGGATAGACCCAGACGCTCGAAAAGCTGGTGTGGCGCCGCGCCGAGCTGTCATAGGGGCTGATCCGCACCAGCCGGTGCACGCCGCTTTCGGTCTTGGCATAGCCATAGGCGTTCTCGCCCTTGATCAGCAGCGTGGCGCTCTTGATCCCGGCGGCTTCGCCCGCGTGGTAATCCACCAGCTCGACCTTGTAGCCCTTGCGCTCGGCCCAGCGGGTGTACATGCGCTGGAGCATCTCGGCCCAGTCCTGGCTTTCGGTGCCGCCCGCGCCCGCGTGGATTTCCAGGTAGGTGTCGTTGGCGTCGGCTTCGCCCGCCAGCAGCGCCTGCACCTTGTCGGCATCGGCGCGCTCCGCCAGCTTGGCCAGCGTGGCGAGACCTTCGTTGACGGTCTCCTCGTCCCCTTCCGCCTCGCCCAGTTCGACGAACTCGACCGCGTCGGCCATCTCGCGCGAGATTTCCTTCACCGCGCCGATCGAGGCTTCCAGCCGGCGCCGTTCGCGCATCACCGCCTCGGCATCCTTGGGATTGTCCCACAGCGTCGGATCCTCGACGCGCGCGTTCAGCTCGTCCAGCCGGCGCAAGGCGCGATCCCAGTCAAGGAACTTGCGCACGAGCGAGAGTGCCGCCTCGATCCGCTCAATATGGGCCTGCCCTTCGGCACGCATGGTATCGGACTCCAGTTCAGGGGCGCACCGCTTAGCGGAGCGTCAGGGTTTGTAAAGCACCGCGCGCGGGGGATCGCGCGCGAAAGCGGTGCGCATACAGACAGGATATGGGGTGAGACAAGGGGCGATGCAGCCCCACCGGCCCGGCGCGACAGCCCGGCGCGGCCCCGCGCCGCGTTCAGCGCCCGGGCTTGAGCGCCTTGACCGCTTCCAGCGTGAGCTTCACGTGATCGCGATAATCAAGCTCGGAATGGACCATGGTGATCCGGCCGTCGCGCGCGATCACATAGCTGGTGCGGTCGGTCCTTCCGGCCGGCATCCCCTCGCGCTTGAGCGCGACGTCATAGGCCTTGATGATCGCGGGCGTGGCCACGGCGACGGCGAACTTGTCCCGGCAGGCCTCGGTCGAGAACTTGCGCAAGGTCGGCAAGTCGTCGGCCGACATGCCCAGCACCGTGGCGCCGTACCGGGCGAACTCGTCGGTCGCCTCGGCGAAGGCGTGGGCTTCCAGCGTGCAGCCCTGGGTGAAGGCCTTGGGGTAGAAGTAGAGCACCACCGGCCCCTTGCGCAGCGCCGCGCGCAAGTTGAAGGCGATGTCCTTGCCCCCCTTGGCGCCTTGCGTGCTGAACGCGGGCGCTTTCGCGCCCACCGGCAGGCTGGCCAGCGCGGCGCCGGGAAGAGCAAGCAGCGCCAGCGCGGCGATCGGGGCAAGGATCTGTTTCATGGCGCCAGTCTGGCCGGATCGGCAGGGCCTGTCCAGCCGCTTGTCGGCTTATTCGATATAGCCCAGCACCGTGCCGACTTCGTAAGTCTCACCCGTCTGGGTGATGATCTTGAGCGTGCCCGATGCCGGCGCCTCGACCTCGTTGGTGGACTTGTCGGCCTCCAGCGAGAACAGCGGCTGGCCTTCGGTCACCTGATCGCCATCCTTGGCGAGCCATTCGGCCACTTGGCCTTCTTGCATCGAGAAGCCGATCTTGGGGAGCAGGATTTCAACAGCCATGGGTCTTTCCGGTCCTTCTTCGTCAACGTGCGGGCGAGCGGAGCTGGCGCCCTGCCCGACCCGCCGGGATTGCCCAAGCTGCCTAGCGCACCGGACGATGCTGGCAAGCCCCCTTTCGGGGGCGGGCATCGCCGGCAAGCCCGCTTTTGAACGCGGCGGCGGGCACCGGGGCGGATTCTTCGCGGTGGCGATGGCCGGCGGGAACCTCAGTCCTCGCCGCAGCCGTCCTCGTGCGCCATCCAGTGGACGAAGCGGTGGAGCGGATACATCGCATCGTGCGGGTTGCCGATCGTGCTCGGCCCCGCCTCGCCCAGATGGACGATGCGCTGCGCGCCGCCGGCGGCCAGCCGATCGCGATAATCGGCCATGCGGTCGAACGGGAAGAAGCCCACGGTCTGCGTCGCCACGTTGATCCACTTCACCGCGTCGTCCAGCGAATCCACCCGCACGACATTGGCGGTCTTGTTGATCGGGTGGAAATCGACCGGCTCCTCGGAGCGGATGACGAGGCCCTTGCCGTCGGTCCGGCCCCAGACTCCGTATTCGTCATCCATCATCGCCATCATCTCGACCGCTTCGCGCATGTCCATTTCGAGAGGACGCGCATCGCCCGACGCGGCCGCCCGCGCGGCGATGTGATGGTGCAGCCGCGCACAGAACCGATCGACATCCTCCTGCGGCCCTTCCACGAACTGGTAGCGGCTGGAAACGCAGGCCTCCTGGTTGAGGATCATGACATCGTCGGCCGCCAGCCTGGCGGCGCGATCGAGCGTCGCCTCATCCGCCAGCGCCTCGCGCCCGACCATCGAGATCGAGGTCTTGGGATCGAACGAGACGAGCTGGAAGCCGGGGCCGAGATACCTGACGACGTTGTTGATCGCATCGCCGCCGCCCCAGGCAACGATCTTGTCGAAATACTGCGGGCGATAGAGCACGCGCTCGATCGTCTCGTCACCGCCACGCCAGTAGACCGCCGACATCGACCGGACGATCGCGTGGTTCGGATCGATATCCGCCATGGTGCGCAGGATCGCGACCATGGTGAAGGGGTCGGCCGAGGGCATCTTGAACAGGTTCACCGCCTTCACCAGCGCACCCTGCGCCACCGATTTCACCGCCACGCCCGGGGAATTGCCCGGCATCACGTGGATCAGGCGCGGCGCGAAAGCACGCACGAAGCTTTTGCGGCCCGTGAAATCGGACTTGGGCACCCAGGTATCGAGCGCGCGCGGATCGGGGAAGTTCTGTTCCAGCTCCGCTTCCAGCACGCGCTTGTCGAGATAGCCGGCGGCATGGCGGGTCGAATGCTCGACCACCGCGCGCGGCAGGATATGCGTGGTGCACATCCGCTCGATGCATTCCTGCATATGGTCGTTGTCGGGGGCCAGCAGGCGCTGCCCGGTCTCGACCAGGAAGTCGATGATCTCGGCCGTGGGCACGTTGAGCAGCGGCGGCACCTCGGTGCGCGGCGGCACGACCTTGTCGAGCGGAATCCGCGGCGTCGCGAAAGTGACGCCCAGATCGCGCGATTTCTGGATCACATCGGCGCCGAACAGCACTTCCCCGCGCAGGAAGAACGGCGCGGAAACCACCTGTTCGGCATCGCTGGCCGGGTTCAGTCCATTCATCGTGTTCATGCCACACCTCTCACATAGGCATCGACCGTGCCCGAGCAGCTGATCTTGTCGTCACCCGCGAGATCCTTGATGCGGGTGACGTTGTCGCGGATCGACGGCGAATGCGCGCCGCAGGCGCACGGGCTGAAATCGATCTCGATGTGATCGCCCGAGATCACGCCGCCCCAGCGCCCGTCGAGCGAGAGATCGAAGAAGGCGGCGCGCCCTTCGACCGGGCCCTGCCCCATCGGCAGCAGCGTTTCGCCATCGCGATCGAGCGGCAGGCAGACCAGCCATGGCGGCACATGATAACGCCCGCCCTCGCGGCAGCGCGGCATGGCCGTGCCGATCTCCTGCATCCCGTACATCTGGAAATTGCGCTCGGGCTTGAGGTTGAAGGTATCGAAGATGAATTCGCGGTAATCGCCCGGAAGCTGCGCGCCCTTGAGCCCGCCGCCGATGTAGCAGGTGTTTTCCGGGTGGAAATCGGCGCCGCTGTAGCCGCGCTTGCGCACTTCCCCGGCCACGGCATGAAGCGCGGCCCACATGCCCGAGACATAGAGCTTCTCGCCGCGCGCCGCGATCAGCGCTTCGGCGGCAATGCCCGAAGCCGCGTCCATCGCCGCCTGGCGCTCGGCCGAGACGCGCTCGAACTCGGCCAGGTCGTCGGGCATCGCGGTGCCGTCGGCCATGGCCTTGCGCAGCGTCACCATGCGGGTGATCGAACCGATCGTGATCGGCGGCACCGGATAAGTGAAGCGCTCGCTGCCCTCGATCCCGAAGGCGGCGAACAGCGCCTGGCCGATGAAGTGGTTGCGCGGCACGGCCGCCACCGGCGCCAGCCCGAAGACCAGCCGGTCGCGTGCCGGGGCGATGCCCGATCCCCACGCGCAGGCGGCGACCGCATCCCGGCTCGACCATTCCATGTCGGTCAGCGAGCCGACCAGCATCGCCGACTTGCCGGTCGTGCCGCTGGAGCATGAGACATAGTGCCCGGCCTGGGCCAGCCGCTCGATCCATTCGTCGATGTCGTCGATGCCTTCCAGGTCGACATCGTCGACCGGATAGGGCGAGACCGTGCCGAGCCACTTGGTCAGCCGGTCCCACCGCTTCTGGCTGAGGAAGCTTTCGGGATAGGACTTGTAGGCGGTGTGCGGCAGCAGCAGCGGCACCACGTCCTCCAGCCGCTCGATCTTGGTGACGCCCGCTTCGCGCGCGCGGAAGCCGACCAGCTTGACCGCGTCGATCCGTTCCTGCAGCCGCTCGTTCATCGCGGCGACCTGCGCCTCGCGGACGTCCTGCCAGGCCAGGTCATAGCCGGAGCCATCGCCCATGTGGCGCATCAAACCGGCGGCATGTTCTCCCATGGTTCGCTTTCCTTCTTGCTGTTCAGGCGACGCCGCGCACATAGGCGTCGACCGTGCCGGCGCAGCCGATCTTGTCGTCGCCTTCGAGATCGGCGTAGCGCGTGATGGTGTCGCGGATGGATGGGCCCGCGTTGCCGCAGGCGCAGGGGCCGTAATCGAGCGAGATCCGGTCGCCCGTGATCACGCCGCCCCAGCGCCCGTCCAGCGAGAGGTCGAAGAAGGCGGCGCGCCCTTCGCACTCGCCGTGGCTGTGGCCGAGCGCGCTGTCGCCCGGCTTGTCGAGCAGGATCGGCACGATCCACGGCGGCACATGATAGCGCCCGCCCTCGCGGCACTTGGGCATTCCCGAATTGAGTTCCTGCATCGAATAGTTCTGGAAATGCCGGTCCGCGGGGATGTTGAACGTCTCGAACACGAATTCCTGGTAATCGGCCGGCAATTGCGCGCGCTTGAGCCCGCCGCCGACGTAGATCGAATTGTCGGGATCGAAATCGTCGCGGCCATAGCCCCTCTCGCGCACGGCCCTGGCCACCTGCCACAGCCCGCTCCACAGCCCGGCAAGCTGCAGCTTGCGGTGCCGGTTGGCGATGATGAAATCGGCGGTCGCCGGCACGGCCGCGTCGATCGCCTGCTGGCGCGCCTGCGAGGTTTCCTCGAAAGCGGCGACCTCGTCGGGCCGGGCGGTGCCATCGGCGATCTTCTTGCGCATCACCACCATGGCGGTGAGCGAGCCGACCGTGATCGGCGGCACCGGATAGTGCCAGCGCGGCCACTCGGGATTGGCGAAGGCATCGTATTGCGCCTGCGCGATCGTCCTGTTCTTCGGCACCGTCGCCACCGGCGCGCAGCCGATGATGAGCCTGTCGCGCGCCGGCTTCACGCCCGACCCCCACGAGAACACGTTCACCGTGTCGATCCTCGACCAGTCCATGTCCTTTTGCGAGGCGATCAGCATCGCCGACTTGCCGGTGGTGCCGCTGGAACAGGAAATGAAATGGCCCAGCGCGGAAAGCCGCTCGATCCAGTCGTCGATCCCCTCGACCCCGTCCAGCTCCAGCCCCTCGATCGGATAGGGCGAGATCGTGCCCAGCCACCTGGTCAGGCGGTCCCAGCGCTCTTCCATAAGGAAGCTTTCGGGATAGGACTTATAGGCGGTGTGCGGGAACAGCAGCGGCACGATATCGGTGATGGCGCCGATCCGATCGATCCCCGCATCGCGGGCCCGCAGGCCCAGCAGCCTGATCCGGCCCTTGCGATCCTGGAACCGCTCGTCCAGCGCGGCGACCTGGGTTTCGCGCAGCTCCTCGGCGGAAAAGGCGAAACGCCCGGGATCGGCGACCAGCGCGGTCAGCTTGTCTGCGGCGGCACCCATGGTCCATCCTTTCCCGTTATTCCCCGGCCTGCCGTCGCGAGCCGGTTTATCCGCACCAGTCATTGCCTTCGGCGAGCGACTCGCTTAATGGCACCGTATGCGTTTCGTTACTCAGGATTCGCTTGTTGACGCAAGCCATTTCCGGTCCACAGGGGCGATGAACCGGATTGCCCCCGTGAACCCCGTGCGCGCCGGCCGCCCGACCCGCGAGCAGGCCGAGGCGCGCCAGGCTCAGCTGCTCGAACGCGCGTTCGATCACTTTCTGGAAAAAGGCTTCGACCACGCGACGATCGAGGCGATCGCCGCCGACGTGAACATGACCAAGCGCACCGTCTATGCACGCTATCCCGACAAGGCGGCGCTGTTCCGCGCGGCGGTGCGGCGCGGGATCGAGCGCTATGCCATCTCGCGCGAGCGCATCACGGCGACGCGCGGCGGCGATCTGGAACAGACGCTGATCGCCATCGCCATGCTGCGCATCGAGCTGACCGCCACGGCCGAGGGCCTGCGCCTGCAGCGGATCATCAACACCGAATCCTATCGCTTCCCCGATACCTTCAACACCTTCTACACGATTGCGGCGCGGCCGACGGTGGAGTTCCTGGCCGACCTGCTGGCCGAGGAAACGGCCGCCGGGCGCCTGGCGATCGACGCGCCGCTGATGGCGGCGAACGTCTTCATGGCCATGGTGGTGGGCGGCCCGGTGAGGTTCATCACCTCGGGCAATCCGCTGGCGCCCGAGGACGTCGACAAGCGCGTTGCCTTCGCCGTCAGGCTGTTCCTACAAGGAGCCAGACCGCGCGGATAACAGGCGCGGCGCAACGGGAGAGGCGAGCGTGACCTATTTCGGAGAGTTCCGCGCCCATTGGCCCAACCTGCTCGGCGCCATGCTGGGCATCGCGCTGGGGGCTGCGCTCAATCATTACATGACCAATCTGTTCGGCCCTTCGCTGATCGCGGAATTCGGCTGGAAAAGATCGCAATTCGCGCTGATCGGCACGCTCGGCCTGGCGACGATGCTGGTGCTGCCGTTCGCCGGACGCTTCACCGATCGCGTCGGCCCGCGCGTCGCCGCCAGCGTGGGCTTCTGCGCCGTGCCGCTCACCTTCCTGGCGTTCAGCATGATGCGCGGGAGCATCTACGAATTCTTCGGCATCACCATCCTGCAAAGCGTGTTCGGCATTCTCACCACCACGCTCGTGTTCAGCCGGGTGATCGTCGAACGGTTCGACATCGCGCGCGGCATGGCGCTTTCCGTGGTGATGAGCGGCGCGCCGCTGGTGGGCGCGGCCCTGGTGCCGGTGGTTGGCGAAGTGATCGAAGCCGAAGGCTGGCGCGCGGGCTATCGCCTGCTCGCGGTCATCTCGGCGATCGGCGGCTTTGTCGCCATCGTCCTGGTGGGTGGCCGCAAGCCGCGCGGGGCCGCCAGGCACGAGGCTCGCGCGACGGGTCGCATCACGCGCGCGCAGCTTGTGGCGATGGCGCGCCACCCGGCCTTCCTGCTGATGGTTTCGGGCATGTTCTTCTGCAATTTCCCGCAGATCGTCGTCTCCTCGCAGCTCAAGCTGGTGCTGCTGGAAAGCGGCGCGCCCTCGCAACTCGCCACCTGGATCGTCTCGCTCTATGCGATCGGCGTCGTCTGCGGCCGCTTCGCCAGCGGCATCGCGCTTGACCGGGTGACGCCGCAACTGGTGGCGATCACCGCGCTGGGGCTGCCAGCGGCGGGCTTCCTGATCCTCGCCTCGCCAGCCACCTCGGTCTGGCTGCTGGCAGGCGCGGTGCTGCTGATCGGGCTGGCGCAAGGCGCCGAAGGCGATATCGGCGCCTATCTGACGTCGCGCACATTCGACATGCGCCACTACAGCCTGATCTACAGCTTCCTGATCGCCTCGATGGGCCTTGCCTCGGCGGCGGGCTCGATCGCGCTCAGCCTGACGCTCGGCGCGACCGAGCGGTTCGATCTGTTCCTGCTGCTCGCCGCCGCGCTCACCATCGTGGGGGCGCTGTGCTTCTATTTCACCGGGCGCACCGGCAGGGTGGAGATCCCCCTTCCGGCCGACAAGCCCATCGCCACCATGACCTGAGGAGAGACCATGACCAGTTCCGCCCCCGCCAGCCCGGCATCCCCGCGCGTCGTCGTCATCACCGGCGCCAGCGCCGGCATCGGCAAGGCCGCCGCCGAAGCCTTTGCCCGCATGGGCTGGCGCGTGATCGCCACGGGCCGCACGCCCGAACGCTGCGACGCGGCCGAAGCCGATATCCGCAAGGTGGCAGCGCCCGGCGCCACCATCGATTTCCTGCGCGGCGATTTCTGCGAGATGGCCGACGTGACGCGCATCGCCGGTGAGATCGCCGGGCTGACCGATCGGGTCCACGTCCTGGTCAACAATGCCGGCGGCGTGCGCGATCAGCTCTACATGACCGGCGAAGGGCTGGAGGCGACCTTCGCCGCGAACCATCTCGCACCGTTCCTGCTGACGCGCGAGCTGATGCCGCTGCTGGAACGCGCCGCCGAAACCAGCCCGCCGGGCACGGTGCGCGTGATCGCGGTCTCCTCCAGCGGGCATGAGGCCTGCCCCGGTATGCGCTGGGACGACCTGATGATGCTGGACGATTTCTCCACCGGCGCCGCCTATTGCCAGGCCAAGCTCGCCAATATCCTGTTCACCCGCGAGCTGGACCGCAAGCTTGCCGGCAAGGGCATCGTCGCGCAAGCGATGCATCCGGGCGTGGTCCATTCGAACTTCGCCAGCCACGGCGACGGCTTCATGCAGGACTATCTCGCCACGCTGCAAGGCCACACGCCCGAGCATGCCGCGCGCACCATCGTCTGGATGGCGACGGCGGCCGAACTGGGCCGGGATGGCGGCCGATACTTCCACGATCTGGCCGAAGTGCCCGCCGCGCCGCAAGCGCTGGACGACGATGCCGCCGCGCGGCTCTGGCATGAAAGCGAAAAGATGCTGGAAGGGCTTGGGCTGGAAGCCGCGGCAGGCTAGCAAGCGCGGCCATGGATATCAGCGAACGCCCGCGCCGCAGCGCGCTCTACCTGCCCGCATCGAACGCCAAGGCCATCGCCAAGGCGCGCACCCTGCCTTGCGACATGGTGGTCCTTGACCTGGAGGATGCCGTCGCGCCCGAAATGAAGGCGCAAGCCCGCGCGGCGGCGGTCGCCGCCGTGGCCGAGGGCGGCTTCGGCCATCGCGAAGTGGCGATCCGCGCCAACGGGGTCGACACCGAATGGGGCCTGGCCGATCTGGCCGCCATCGCCGGCTCGCAAGCCGACGCGGTGGTGGTGCCCAAGGTCGATTCGGCGGATGACATCGCGCGCTATCAGGTGGCGCTGGCCGATGCGCCCGCCGCCATGCGCCTGTGGGCCATGATCGAGACTTGCGCCGCGATCCCCAATCTCAACGCCATCGCCGCCATGGCCGCATCGACGCGGCTGTCGCTGTGGATCATGGGCACCAACGATCTGGCCAAGGACATGCGCGCCCAGCTCACGCCGGAGCGCACGCCGTTCCTGCCCTTCCTGTCGCTGGCGGTGGCCGCCGCGCGGGCACACGGCCTCGCCATCCTCGACGGGGTGTGCAACGAATTCCGCGATCTGGCCGTGTTCGAAGCCGAAGCCCGGCAAGGCCTGCTGTTCGGCTTTGACGGCAAGAGCCTGATCCACCCGGCCCAGATCGAGCCGTGCAACGCGGTGTTCTCCCCCGGCGAGGCCGACCTTGCCTGGGCGCGGGCGGTGATCGCGGCTTTCGCCTCGCCTGAGAACCAGGGCAAGGGCGCGATCCGGGTGGACGGCAGGATGGCCGAACTGCTCCATCTCGAACAGGCCCGGCGCCTTGTCGCGGTGGCCGAACGGATCGCCGCCGTGGCCTGATGGGGGCGAAATGCGCCGAGAGGCGCACTGTCAAAGAGCTTCTACCCCCCGACCTGCATCAGCGCGCCGCCCTGCGCGGCCGAGGCGCGAATCGCGTCGATCACTTCCATCGAGGCGAGCCCGTCGCGGAAGGTCGGCACCGCGACCGCCGCGCGCGCATCGCGCCCTTCGATCCGGTCGCGCAGCGCTTCGCACAGGCGGGTGAACGGGCCCAGTTCCAGATGCGAGAGGCGATCGGCCGAATTGGGGTCAGCCGCGGGCGGCGGCGGGGGCAGGCGCAAGTCATCGGGCAGCGGCAATTCGCGCGTTCCGGCCTTGTCGGCGACGAAGACCTTGCCCTGATCGGCCCAGACGGTGCCGTGCGTGCCGGCGCAGCGCCACAGCGTCGTCATCGGCCCCCAGGCGCCCGCGCTCTGCTGCATCGATCCTTCGACGCCATTGGCCAGGCGAAAGCGCAGCGAATAGGAATCGTCGGCCACGTCGCCGCGGTCGGACACGACCATCAGGTTGGCCGAAAGCGAGGCGAAATCGCCCAGCCAGGCCCGGATCTGGTCGATCAGGTGCGATCCGCCCGCGCCCAGCCAGCCGCCGCCCGCCTCCTTGTCGAACCACCAGCGCGGCAGGCGCGTCTCGGGATCGGCGCAGAACGGGATGAACTGGTCGAGCACCAGGAAGCGCGGATCGCCGATCAGCCCTTCGGCGATGGCACGGCCGAACAGCGCGCGGTCCGGCATCCAGCGGAATTCGTGCGCGATCAGATTGGCGACGCCCGCGGCCTCGGCCGCCGCCACCATCGCCCGGCCTTCGGCGGCATCGGCCGCGAAGGGCTTCTCGCACAGCACATGGCAGCCGCGCGCGATCGCCGCGAGGGCCAGCTTGCCATGGGTGGCGGGCGTGGTGGCGATTGTCACCAGGCCGGCGCCGGTGGCCGTGATCGCCGCGTCAAGATCGACGAACCACGCGGGCACGCCGCTTGCCTCGGCCTTGCGCGCCAGCTTGTCCGGCCGCGTGCCGACCAGCCCGACCACCTCGAATCCGGCGGCGCGCAGCGCGGGCACATGGATGCGGCAGCCGAAACCCGTTCCCACCACCAGCGCCTTGTTCGGCGACTGCTTCGTCATGGCCGTTCTCTCCCGTTGACCGCGATTATGATAGTGCGCACTATCCCGCGATGACCAGAGTTAGGCAAGCATGAACAGGCTCGGCATGAACAGGATCGGAATCGAACGCCTGTGCGTTTTCGGGATGCCGCCGGTGGACTTCATCCGCCTTGCCGCCGCGCTCGGCGGCGCGGGCGTGGGCATCGGTTTCACGCCGATCAACGCCTACAACCCGCACGGCTATCCCGACTGGTCGTTGCGCGATGATCCCGCGCTGCGGCGCGAGACGCGCGCGGCCCTGGCCGACAGCGGCGTGGCGATCACCCTGCTGGAAGGGTTCGCGGTCGTCCCCGACAAGGACGTGCGCGATCAGGAGCGCGATCTGGACCTGGCGGCCGAACTGGGCGCGGAGCGGATCAACCTAGTCAGCATGGATCGTGACCGGGAACGCACCGGCGCCGGCTTTGCCGTGCTCACCGAAATGGCCGCCGCGCGCGGCATCAAGGTCAGCACCGAGATCGGCACGGGCCCGCTGCGCACGCTGGATCGGGTGCTGGCGGTGCTGGACGCGGTGGCGCACCCCAATCTCACGCTGCTGATCGATACGATGCACTTCTTCCGTTTCGGCAGTTCGCTCGAAACGCTGGCGGGACTGCCGGCCGAAACGATCGGCTATGTGCAGCTTTGCGACGTGCCGCTGGTCTCGCCGTTCGAAAGCTATCTGGACGAGGCGTTCCACGATCGGCTCGTGCCCGGCGAGGGTGAGCTGCCGCTGGCCGAGCTGCTGGCGCTGGTGCCACCGGACGTCGTCATCAGCGTGGAAGTGCCGCGCCGCGCCGCCGCACAGGCCGGCGCGGGGCCCGCCGCGCGCATCGCGCCCTGCGTGGACGCGGCGCGCGCGATGCTGGCGTCACTCGCCGGGCGTTGAGGCGGGCACCGGGACGATCTCGCCCGGCTCGTTGGCGACGATCCCGAGCACGGCGGCCCAGGCATCGACATTCTGCTGGAGCGCGGCCGGATCGACCTTGTCGAGCGTGTCGTCAGGCGTGTGGTGCAGATCGAAATAGTGCGTGCCGTCCTGCCCCAGGTCGATCACCGCCAGGTTCTGCCGCGCGATGATCGGGCCCACGTCGGCGCCGCCATCGGCCATGCCCGGATGCGGCACCACGCCCATCGGCCAGAGCGCGGCCTTGATCCTGTCGCCCAGCGGCTTGTTCGCTTCGGCCAGGCGCAGCGTCACTTGCCAGACCCGGTCGGCACCGAAGTCGCTTTCCATCGCCAGCGCGTGCTTTTCCGCGCCGTGCACGCGAGCATAATTGTCCGCGCCGCCGTCGCCGCTGCCCATTTCCTCGTTGCCCGCCCACAGCACGCGGACCGTGCGCAGCAATTGCCCGCCCCTGCTCGCCTGCAAGGCGGCGGCGGTGACGATCGCGCATCCCGCGGCATCGTCGATCGCGCCGGTGCCCAGATCCCAGCTATCGAGGTGGCAGGCGACGACGATCTTGGGCAGCGAGGGATCGCGGCCGGGCAACTCGCCGATGACATTGCCCGAAGGCGCTTGCGGATTGGGCTTGCCCAGCAAGGTCAGGGCGATCCTCATCGGCTTGCCGCGCGCGGCGATGCGCGCGATCAGGTCCGCGTCGGGATTGGCCACCGCGCCCGAAGGGATCGGCACGATGCCCTCGGGAAACCGGGTGGCGCCGGTGTGCGGATTGCGATGGCTGTCGGTGCCGGCCGAGCGGATGACGATACCGGCCGCGCCCTTTTGCGAGGCGATGCCCGGCCCTTCGCGCCGCACGTCGCCATAAGGGCCATAGCCCGATCCGTCCTGCGCGCGCCGCATCGCGTGATCGACGAACGCGATCCTGCCCTTGAGCGAGCCTTCCGGCGCGGCGCGCAGCGCGTCGAGCGTCGGGAAATAGACCAGTTCGCCCTCAAGCCCCTGGGCCGGCGTCGGCACCGAATTGCCGAGCGCGGTGATCGCCAGCGGCTGCGCGTAAGGCGCGGTCAGCCGCGCGTGCTCCTCGCCGCGCTGCCAGGCCGATGTCTTGAACTCGTCGATCGCCACGCCTTTGAAGCCCAGCGCTTCCAGCTTGGCCTTGCCCCATGCGCGCGCGCGCGCTTCGGCGGGCGAGCCGGCGGGGCGTGGCCCGATCTCGGTGGTGATCCCCTCGACGATGTCCCAGGCCACGCCCGAACCCTGGGTCGGCGTGGCATGGAGCGGGGCGATGGCGGTGGTGGCCGCGAGCAGCGCGGCAAGGCTGGTCCTGTAGAGCATCCCGGCGGGTTAGCGCGCGCCCACGCGCTTGCCAATGGCCGATTCCAAGGCGGCGGCCGCGCCTACTTCGCGCGCCGGACGATCATGACCACGACCGTGCCGATCGCCAGGCCGGCGACCGTGGCCACCATGTCGGCGATCCAGTCCATCACGTCGGCATCGCGGCCCAGCCCCATCGCCAGTTGCAGCAGCTCGATCCCCGCCCCCAGCACAGCCATGGCCGCCAGCAGCGTCCAGACCGAAAGCCCCCGCCAGATCACCCTGCCCCCCAGCGACAGCGCCAGGAAGGCCAGCATGTGGTTGATCTTGTCCGACGCCTCGACCGGCGCGGGCGGGTTGGGCGCCAGCGCCAGATAGAGGATCACCGCCAGCCCGGCGAAGTAGACCAGCTTGAGAATCGTGTCGATCACCATGGCCGCCCTTGTGGCAGGCCCGATCGCGGCAGGCCAGAGCGGCCGCGCCGATGGCTCCGCGATGGAGCAGGTGCGCCGGCCCGATGGCGGTGGGGGACGCGCATCGCGGCAAGCTTGAAATTGTCCCCGCCCCGCTTACCTGGGAGCAAGACTTGCCACGCTTGCGGCGCGGCCTTCGCGCCTGTAGAGCACGCGCGCATTTCCCCAACGCCTATATCCCCAGAGGAACCCGATGGCCGCCCAATACGCCTTCGTCATGAAGGGCATGACCAAGACTTTTGCCGGTGCGCAAAAGCCCGTCCTGTCGAACATCAACCTGCAGTTCTACCAAGGCGCCAAGATCGGCATCGTCGGCCCGAACGGCGCCGGCAAATCCACCCTGATGAAGATCATGGCGGGGATCGACACCGATTTCACCGGCGAAGCCTGGCCGGGCGAGAACATCACCGTCGGCTATCTGGCGCAGGAGCCCGAGCTGGATACCAGCAAGACCGTGCTGGAAAACGTCAAGGACGGCGCGCGCGAGACCGCCGATCTGGTCGACCGCTTCAACGAGATCTCGATGCTGATGGCCGATCCGCCCGAAGACGCCGATTTCGACGCGCTGATGGAGGAAATGGGCACGCTTCAGGAAAAGATCGACGCGGTCGATGGCTGGACGCTCGACAACCAGCTCGAAATCGCGATGGAAGCGCTGCGCTGCCCGCCGGGCGACTGGCCGGTGGACAACCTTTCGGGCGGTGAGAAGCGCCGCATCGCGCTCACCCGCCTGCTGATCCAGAAGCCCTCGATCCTGCTGCTGGACGAACCGACCAACCACCTCGATGCCGAAAGCGTCGAATGGCTGGAAAACCACCTCAAGGAATATGCCGGCGCGGTGCTGATGATCACCCACGACCGCTATTTCCTCGACAACGTGGTGAGCTGGATCCTCGAACTCGATCGCGGGAAATACTTCCCGTACGAAGGCAATTACTCGACCTACCTGGAAAAGAAGGCCAAGCGCCTGTCGCAGGAAGAGCGCGAGGAATCGGGCCGCCAGAAAGCGCTCAAGGAAGAGCTGGACTGGATCAGGCAGACCCCCGCCGCGCGCCAGACCAAGTCCAAGGCGCGTATCCGCAAGTTCGAGCAGCTTCAGGAAGCGCAGAACGATCGCCGCCCCGGCAAGGCCCAGATCGTCATCCAGGTGCCCGAGCGTCTGGGCGGCAAGGTGATCGAGGCCAAGAACATCTCCAAGGCCTATGGCGACAAGCTGCTGTTCGAGGATCTCTCGTTCCTGCTGCCGCCGGGCGGCATCGTCGGCGTGATCGGGCCGAACGGCGCGGGCAAGTCCACGCTGTTCAAGATCATCACCGGGCAGGAAAAGCCGGATTCGGGCGAGATCTCGATCGGCGAGACCGTGCACCTGGGCTATGTCGACCAGAGCCGCGACCACCTCGACGGATCGAAGAACGTCTGGGAGGAAATCTCCGACGGGCTCGATTACATGAAGGTCAACGGCCACGACATGTCGACGCGCGCCTACGTCGGCGCGTTCAATTTCAAGGGGCAGGACCAGCAGAAGAACGTCGGCAAGCTTTCGGGCGGCGAACGCAACCGCGTGCACCTGGCCAAGATGCTGAAGGAAGGCGGCAACGTGCTGCTGCTGGACGAGCCGACCAACGACCTTGACGTCGAGACGCTGGCCGCGCTGGAAGACGCGATCGAAAATTTCGCCGGCTGCGCCGTGGTCATCAGCCACGACCGCTTCTTCCTCGATCGTCTCGCCACGCACATCCTCGCTTTCGAAGGCAACAGCCACGTCGAATGGTTCGAAGGCAACTTCGAGGCCTATGAGGAAGACAAGCGCCGCCGCCTGGGCGACGCGGCCGACCGGCCGACTCGCCTGGCCTACAAGAAACTGACGCGCTGATCCGGGCGGCGCGGCGGCGGAGGCCGGGCATGAGCGAGGGCTACGTCCACGATACCTACGGCCGCTACCTGAGCGGATCGGGCCGTTCGGCCCGGATCGTCGCCGCCACGCTTGCCCCCCTGCTCGCGCCCGCATCGGTGCTCGATGTCGGCTGCGGCGCGGGGGTGTGGCTCGAAGCGTTCCGCGCGCAGGGCGCATCGGCGGTGCACGGGATCGACGGTCCCTGGGCGCCGGCCGACCGCACGCTGGCCCCGGGCGAATTCACCGCCTGGAATTTCGAGGAGCGCGGCGCCGAGGGGCTGATCCTGCCGCGCGATCGCTATGACCTGGTCATCTCGCTCGAATTCGTCGAGCATCTTTCCGCCGGCCGGGCCGATGCCATCGCCGCCTTCCTTGCCGCGAAAGGCGATGCGCTGCTGATTTCCGCCGCGATCCCGCTGCAGGGCGGCCAGCACCACGTCAACGAGCGCTGGCCCGAATACTGGACGCGCAAGCTGGCCGGCCACGGCTTCCGCCCGTTCGACGCCTTGCGGCTGGCGCTATGGGACGAGCCCGAGGTGCAAAGCTGGTACCGCCAGAACATGCTGCTCTATTTCCGCGAAGGCACGATGCCCGAAGCGGTGCGCGCCTGGGGCGAAGCACTGGCGCTGCAAGCGCTCAACGCGCCGCGCGCGCTGGTCCATCCCGAATTCTATGCCCGGCGCTTTGGCCGGCTGCACCACGCGCTGACCAATCCGCTGGGCTTCGCGCGCATGTTGCTGGCCGAACGCCGCGGCGGCGTGCGCGGCATCCCCCCGATCCCCCATCTCGCCCGCGAATGAGCCGGGCGGCGCGCCGGCGAAGCTGAACGCGAGGCGTACCGGCCGGTTCACCTTTCCGACAGCGCGGCGTGCCTAGAAGGGCGCATGGATGAGTCGTTTTCGCCGAGCGGCAAGTCCGGTTTTGTGGAGCCGGAAAGCATGGCAAAAGGTAATCAACTGAACACTCGCAGGCCGCTTGGCGCCGGCGCGCTGGCCGCGATGACCGCCGCCGTGGCGCTCATGGCGATGCCCGTGGCCGCCTCGGCGCAAGCTTCGGCGCAAGGCTGGCAGCAGCAGCAGCGCTCGAACGGAGCCCGGCAAGGCGGGGGCGACAACAACGCATTCCGCAATCGCGGGGAAAGCCGCGCGTCGAACCCGCAGCCGAGCGTCCCCAATCGCGCCACGCAGCCGGTCCAGCCCAGACCCTCGGTGCGCGCGCCCGATGCGCCGCGCACGGGCGGCAACGGCAACTGGCGAGGCAGTGGCGGGAACCGCGCCAATGCCCAGCAACAGACCGCCCAGCAGCAGACGACGCAGCAGCAGGTCGGGCGCGGCAACTGGAACAGCCAGGGCAGCCAGCAGAACACCTGGCGCAACAACGGACGCAATGACGGGCGCGACGGCCGCGATCAGCAGAACGGCAGACGTGACGGCCGCGACAACGACAGCCGGCACGATGGCCGCGACAACAACAACAACAACAATCGCAACGACTGGCGCGGCGACCGGCGTGATTCGAACAATCGGTACACGAACAACCGCTATTCGAACAATCACAACACCCAGCGGTGGAACCGCAGCTGGCGCAGCAACAACCGCTATGACTGGCAGAGCTATCGCACCCGCAATCGCAACGTCTATCACATCGGCCGCTATCATGCGCCTTACCGCAGCTATTCCTATCGCCGGCTGGGCATCGGCTTCACGCTGAACGCGTTGTTCTTCGGCCAGAACTACTGGATCTCCGATCCCTGGTACTATCGCCTGCCGGCCGTCTATGGCCCCTATCGCTGGGTCCGCTATTATGACGATGTCCTCCTGGTTGACACCTACACCGGCGAAGTGGTTGATGTGATCTACGACTTCTTCTGGTAAGCCGGTTTCGGCCGCAAGGCTGGTGAGAGCCCCCGCGTCGCCCCTGCGCGGGGGTTCTTCGCATCCGGGGCCGCCGGCAGGGCATCGGGCCTGCCCGGCGGGCTTTTCCCTTGCCCTGCCGCGCGCAGGCTTTAGGCATGGCCGCCTGTTCCTTTGCCGCCATCGCTTTTTCGGACCATGCCCGCACCCAATCCCGACAGGAAGGCCCTTGCCACGCTGGGCGCCGCCGTGCGCGAACGCCTTGCCGGCGATCCCTCGGTTTACAAGGTGCCGGTCGCTACCGCCGAGATCCACGCTGTCGCCAGCTTTCTCAGCGAGAGCGAATGCCGGCACCTGATCGGCCTGATCGACGAAGTCGCCCGGCCTTCCGAACTGTTCGACGAAGCCTATCGCGAGGCCTATCGCACCAGCTATTCTGGCGACGTCGACCAGTCCGACGGCATCGTGCGCAGCATCGAACGGCGCCTGTCCGACCTTATCGGCATTGACCTTGCCTGGAGCGAGACCGTGCAGGGCCAGCGCTATCTGCCCGGCCAGGAATTCCGCGCCCATTGCGACTGGTTCGATACGGAGGCCGCCTACTGGCCATCGGAAGTGGCGCGCGGCGGCCAGCGGAGCTGGACGGCGATGGCCTATCTCAACGATGTTGAGGATGGCGGCGTGACCGAGTTCCCGCGCATCGGCGTGAGCATCCCGCCGCAGGCCGGATCGCTGATCCTGTGGAACAACGCCACGCCCGACGGCGCGCCCAACCTGGAAACGCTGCACGCCGCCCTGCCGGTGAAGGCCGGGGTGAAATACGTCATCACGAAGTGGTTCAGGACGCGCCGGTGGAGTTGATCCGGCGCGCGCGCCGCCTGGCCGGCGCGGCGATCGGAGCCATGGCGCTGCTCATCGCCTGGCCCGGCGCGGCCGACGCGGGACGGATGGCGCCGCTGCCGCCGGCTGCGGCCGAAGCCACGGACGCCACCGTGCGGCTGACCCGCCTGTTCGCCGAGGACGCCGCGCGCGAGGACGAGCTGGACCCGCTCGGGATGCTCTATCGCGGCGAGGCGCCCGATCCGGCGATCTTCACCCGGCTCTATACCGACACGCTCGACCGGGAGCGGCTGGCCTCGGCCCGCCGGGCCCTCGCCGCGATCGAGGCAATCGACCGCGCCGGACTGGACGAGGAGGAGCGCCGCTCGCGCGAGGTCTTCGCCTATGACAAGCGCGAGGAGATCGCCGCGCTCCAGCCCGAGGTCCGCGCGCTGACCGGGGTGCGCCCGTTCAACCACTTCGCTGGCCTGCCGATCGAGTTTCCCGGCCTGATCGCGCGCGACGGCCCGCTGGCCTATGCTGGCGAGGACGATTATCGCGCCGCGCTGACGCTCCTCGTGGCCTTTCCGCAAGTGCTCGACAACGCCACGCTGCGCTTTCGCGAAGGCATGGCCAGCGGCGTCGTCGAGCCGCGCCTGACGGTCGCGGCGATGATCGACCAGCTCGACACGCTGCTGGCCCAGCCCGTCACCGCATCGCCTTTCGCCACGCCGCTGGCGCATTTTCCCGCCGCGATGCCGCCCGAGACCCGGCGGGAATTGCGCTCGGCTTGGTTTTCCGCCCTGCGCGAGACGGTCTTTCCCGCCTATGCCCGGCTGCGCGCCTTCCTGCACGACGAATACCTGCCCGCCGCGCGCGAGGAAGTGGGCCTGTCGGCGATGCAGGGCGGAGCCGGGCTCTATCGCGAGCTGATCGCGCAGGAGACCACGCTCAAGCTGGAGCCGGAGGCGATCCACCAGCTCGGCCTTGTCGAAGTCGCCCGCATCCGGGGCGAGATGGATGGCGTGCGGCGCGAGATGGGCTTTGCCGGAACCCTGCCCCGGTTCTTCGACCATTTGCGCGACGATCCCCGGTTCCATCCCACCAGCCGCGCCCAGCTGGCCGATGGCTTCGCCCGGATCGCCCGGCAGGTCGATACCCGGATTCCGCGCTATTTCGCCAAAGTGCCCCGGACGCCGCTGCGCATCGCGCCCAATCCCGGCTATCAGGAACGCTATGAGCCGGGCGGCAGCTACAGCCAGGGTTCGATCGAAACCGGGCGCCCCGGCCTGTTCCACTTCAACACTTATGACCTGCCGAGCCGTTTCCTCACCGGCATGACCACGCTGTATCTGCACGAAGGCGCGCCGGGGCATCATTTCCAGATCAGCCTGGCGCAGGAGAACACCGCGCTACCCCCGTTCCAGCGCGATGGCGGCAACAACGCCTTCGTCGAAGGCTGGGCGCTCTATGCCGAAACGCTGGGCTATCCGATGGGGCTTTACCGCGATCCGATGCAGCACTGGGGCACGCTGGACGACGAGATGCTGCGGGCGATGCGGCTGGTGGTCGATACCGGCATCCACGCCATGGGCTGGTCGCGCGAGCAGGCGGTGGATTACATGCTGGCCAATTCGGGCATGGGCCGTACCGACGCGGCCGGCGAGGTGGATCGCTATATCGCCATGCCGGCGCAGGCGCTGTCATACAAGATCGGCGCGCTCACCATCCAGCGGCTGCGACGCGAGGCCGAGGAGAAGCTGGGCGCGAAGTTCGATATCCGCGCGTTCCACGATCAGGTGCTGGGATCGGGCGCCCTGCCGCTGCCGATCCTGGAAGAGAAGATCGATGCGTGGATCGCGCGCCAGGTCAGCCCCTAGTCGTCATCGCGCTCCAGCACCACGTCGAGCTTTTCCAGCAAGCGGTCGAGCCGGCGGTGCACGCGGATGATTTCCAGCTGGGTGCGCAAGTTCACCTCGTAGTCGTGGCGGGCGGTGATGCGATCCTTGTCGGCCTGCCGGTTCTGGCTCATCATGATGACCGGCGCCTGGATCGCCGCCAGCATCGAGAGGATCAGGTTGAGGAAGATGAAGGGATAGCCATCGAAGGGATGCAGCCCCAGGTCTTCCAGGATGCGGCCATTGACCAGGATCCAGACCAGCAGGACCAGCCCGAAGCCGATGATGAAGGCCCAGCTGCCGCCCACGGCGGCGACCTTGTCGGCCAGACGATCGGCGAACGTGGCATGGAGCGCGGCCTCTTCCTGCGCATCGGGGCCCATGATCACGCCCGAGGAAATGCGCTGGAGGACGCGCTGCTCTTCCTCGTCGAGTTCCTCGAACAGGCGGCCGAGCAGATCCTCGGCGAGCTGTTCAGGCGTCCGTGGCGTCTTCAGCATGAGCGTGCGCCTCCAGGGCCTGGGCAATCAGCTTGCGCGTCTCCGCGATGCCGTAAAGCGCGATGAAGCTGCCCATACGCGGGCCTTGCGATGAGCCCAGCAGCGTCTCGTAGAGCGCCTTGAACCAGTCGCGCAGGTTCTCGAAGCCGAATTCCTCGCGCTTGCCGATCTCATAGACCACGGTCTGCAAATCCTCGGCCGAAGTGCCCGGCGCGACCCGCGCCAGTTCCGCATCGAGCGCGGCCAGCGCGGCCGCCTCGTTCGGCGTCGGCGTGCGCTTCTGCAGCGTGGGTGCGATGAAATCGCGGTTGTAGGCGAGCGCGGCCGCGACCAGCTTGTCCAGTTCGGGATGCGCCACGGGCGAGGCATCGGCGACGTAGTTGCCAAGGTAGGACCACACCTGCCCGGCGGTCGCATCCGCGCCCAGCACGCCGACGAGGTTGAGCAGCAGGCCGAACGTCACCGGCAGGGTATCGCCCGCGCCCGAACCGTCGCCATTGGCGCGCAGCAGGTGCCAGACCGGATTGCCAAGCTGCTTGTCGAGCGGCTGTTCGGCCAGATTGCCGCGGAACTGCCAGTATTCGTCCACCGCGCGCGGGATCACGCCGATGTGCAGTTGCTTGGCGCTCTTGGGCTCACGAAACAGGTAGAAGCCCAGGCTCTCCTCGGTGCCGTAGGTCAGCCATTCCTCGATCGTCAGGCCATTGCCGCGCGACTTGGAGATCTTCTCACCCTTCTCGTCAAGGAACAGCTCGTAGATCAGCCCTTCGGGGCGGCGGCCACCGAGGATCTGCGCGATCTTGCCCGATTGCGTGACACTGTCGGTCAAGTCCTTGCCGCACATCTCATAATCCACGCCGAGCGCGACCCAGCGCATCGCCCAGTCGACCTTCCATTGCAGCTTGGCATGGCCGCCGAACACGCAATGCTCGATGGTCTCGCCCAGATCCTCGAAACGGATGATGCCGGCGGCGGCATCGACCACTTCCACCGGAACTTGCAGCACCTGGTTGGTGGTGGGCGAGATCGGCAGCACGGGCGAATAGGTCTTGCGCCGCTCCTCGCGCAGCGTCGGCAGCATCACCTCCATAATCGCGTCGTAATGCGCCAGGACATTGGCCAGCGCCGGGTCGAACGCGCCCGAATTGTAGCGATCGGCCGCCGAGACGAATTCGTAGTCGAAGCCGAAGCGATCGAGGAAGGCGCGCAGCATCGCGTTGTTATGATGGGCGAAGCTTTCGAACCGGCCGAACGGATCGGGAATGCGGCTGAGCGGATGGCCGATATAGGCGGCCAGCAGCCCATGGTTGGGCACGTTGTCCGGCACCTTGCGCAAGCCATCCATGTCGTCGCTGAAGGCAACGAGCCGCGTCGGCGCGCCGCCCGTCAGCACTTCATAGGCGCGGCGCACCAGCGTGGTGCGCAGCACTTCCTGGAACGTGCCGATATGCGGCAGGCCCGAGGGGCCATAGCCCGTCTCGAACAGCATGGGCGCGCCATCCGGCTTGCCGTGCGGATAGCGCTTCAGCAGCTTGTGCGCCTCCTGGAACGGCCAGGCCTTGGATACGCGAGCGGCTTCGATCAGGGCGGTGTCGGTCATGACCGGCGCTCTTCGCTGGAAACCGCGCCGGCCGCAAGGGCGAAGCTGCGGGGAACTTCATCGGGCCTGCCCGATTTTACGCCATGCAACAAGCGATCGCCATGAAGGACAGGCAGCCGGTGAACTACATCCAGACCCTGCGCGACCAGATCGACGCGATGATCCGGGGCTTCGTCCAGTCGCTGCCCTCGCTGGCGATCGCGCTGGCCATCCTGCTGGTGACGTGGGTCGTCGCGGGGATCGCGGTGCGGATCGTCGGCCGGCTGACGCAAGGCACACATATCCGCGAAGACCTGCGCCAGCTTTTCGCCACGCTGATCCGGCTTGCGGTGTGGATCATCGGCCTGCTCATCGCGCTGACGGTGGCGATCCCCAGCTTCACGCCGGGCGGCGCCTTCGCGGGCCTGGGCATCGGCGCGGTGGCGATCGGCTTCGCCTTCCAGGACATCTTCCAGAACTTCCTCGCGGGCGTGCTCATCATGCTGCGCGAGAAGATGCGCATCGGCGATACGATCGAATGCCAGGGCATCACCGGCAGGATCGAAAGGATCACGCTGCGCGAGACCCATATCCGCCAGGCGTCTGGCGAACTGACCGTGGTGCCCAATGCGATGCTCTTCAAGAACCCGGTCAAGATCCTGACCGACGGCCCGGTCCGCCGCGACGAGATCATCGTCGCAGTGACCGGCGACAACGATCTCACCGCCACGCCGGCGGCGATCCGCGACGCGCTGCAGCGCCTCGATCACATCGACAAGGCCAGGCCCATCGTCGTGGTGGCGCAGCAGATCACCGCGACGGGGATCGATTTCCTGGTCCAGTGGTGGAGCGAGGCGGCCAGGGACGCGCGCGAGACGAAAAGCGAAGTCGTCATCGCCGTCAAGCGCGCGCTCGACGAGACGAAGATCGCCGCCGCCCCGGCCAGCGAGCCGCCCGCCCCGGCACCGCCGCGGTGCGTCGAAGCGCGTTAGTCCCCGGGGCTCTCACGGCGGCGGCGATGGCCTGTTACCGCCAGGACCAGTCGTAAGCCAGGGGCGCCTCGCGGAAGGCGAAGCGGTCGATGTGGGCGGCCACCACGTCCTTCAGGCGATCGACCTCCTCCCGGTCCTCGCCGGTGATGCTGAGGTCGATCGCATCGGACCCGGCCGCCATCGTGGCGACGGCGCCGGGAAACCGCACGGTCCCGATATCGCCGTCGCACGCCACGTCCAGCTTGTGCGACCAGTGCTGGCAAAGCTGGCGGACGTATCTGCCCCCGTTCGCGGTGGGCACGCTGGCCGCGATCGTGGTCATGGCTCGATCCGTTCGATCTTGCGCGCGGCCTCGTCGATGATCTCGGCGATCCGGTGGACCAGTTCGCGATCCGCGCCCTCCTGGCCGAGCCGGTCCTTCACCGCCATCCACAGGCCGGCGACCGCGCGGCGCAGCGGCGCCGGATCGGACTTGCCTTGCGCTTCGGCCAGCGAGGCGAGCCGCTGGCGCAGCGCCGCGACGGTTTCCGCCTGCGTTTCAAGCTGTTCACGACCCTGCTCCGTCACCTGATAGGACTTGCGCGCGGTATCGTCGGGCGCCAGCGCGATCAGGCCCTGGTCTTCCATGTACGTCAGCGCGGGATAGACCACGCCGGGGCTGGGCGCATAGCTGCCGCCCGAAAGGCTTTCGATCTCGCGGATCAGGTCATAGCCGTGGCGCGGTGCCTCGGCGATCAGCGCGAGCAGCAGCGTCTGCAGTTCGGCCTGATCGAACAGGCGCCGGCGCCGGCCACCGCCGCGATGGCCGCCCACCTCGAACCCGTCCGGGCCAAAGCCGCGCATACCGAAGCCGCCGAAGCCAGCGCGGAAGCCGCCCTTGCCGAACGCCGGGCCGCGCCCGAAGCCGCCGTGATCATGGCCGTGGCGGCCATGGCAATCGCCATCGTGGGGAAACATGAAGCGTCTCATTGTCATTCCTTGTGTTTTCATGATGGATCTAAGATATATCTTGATCGAGTTTCGACAAGTGGAAAATTGTAACAGGCCGGAATCTTTCCGCAGCGCCGTGCCGCCACGATGTTTTCCCTCCGTTCCGCTTTCGCTAGGCTCCCCCGATGGCCGCCCTGCCCCTCCCCGCGCTTCATGCCAGCCATGGCGGCTGCTGGCTGCGCGATGGCGGGGGCGGAACGCGCACCGTGGCCAAGGGCGAAGCGGTGATGGCCGCAGCCGATACGCCGCTGCTCATGCTCAACGCGCCGCTGATCGCCACCCGGCTGGGCTACCCCGACCTGTCCGGGCTGGACCTGCTCGAACTCTTCGCGTTCGTGCACCCGGCGCGCTTCGTCGTGCCCACGCCCAAGGGCATGGCCCATGCGCTCGCGCTCGACGAGCCCAGGGGCGATTCGGATGTGCCGGCCCTGCTCCAGCAGGCGGCGGGCGCGCTGCTGGCGACATGCGAAAGCGCGGACTGGACCGAGCGCGAAGGCGCCTGGACCACTCTGGAAACGCTCACCCGCCTGCGCTGGCCCTGGGCGGCGGCGCTGGCCGGCCGCATCGCCCGGCCCCGGCAGGCCGAGCGCTGGCTGTTCTCGCGCCTGCCCGAATGGGAGGACGCGCCCGAACTGCCCCAGCCCCGGCAAGTCACGCTGGACCAGGCCGATATCCTCGCTCGCCTGCAACGGCTGACCGGCAGCGGGGCCGAACCGCGCCCCGGCCAGCGCGCCTATGCCACCGAAGCGGGCTATGCCTTCGAACCGCGCGAGCGGTCCGACCAGCCGCGCGTCCTGCTGGCGCAGGCGGGCACCGGCATCGGCAAGACGCTGGGCTATCTCGCGCCCGCCTCGCTCTGGGCCGAGCAGGCCGGCGGCACCGTCTGGGTCTCCACCTACACCAAAGCCCTCCAACGCCAGCTTCGCCAGGAAAGCCGCCGCGCCTGGCCAGAACGGCGGGCCGACGGCAGCCAGCCGGTGGTGGTGCGCAAGGGGCGCGAGAACTACTTGTGCCTGCTCAATCTGGAGGACGCGCTGCAAGGCGGCTTTGCCGGCCGCGCCGCGATCCTGGCGCAGCTTGTCGCGCGCTGGGCCGCCTATAGCCGCGATGGCGACATGATCGGCGGCGATCTGCCCGGCTGGCTCGCCACGCTGTTCCGCCAGCGCGGGATCGCCGCGCTGACCGACCGGCGCGGCGAATGCGTCTATGCCGGCTGCCCGCATTACCGCAAATGCTTCATTGAACGGGCCACGCGCGCCAGTGCCCAGGCGGATCTGGTGATCGGCAACCATGCGCTTGTGATGGTCAATGCCGCGCGCGCCCGCGATCCCGCCTCGCGCCCGACGCGGATCGTGTTCGACGAAGGCCATCATGTGTTCGATGCCGCCGATTCGACGTTCGCCGCCGCGCTGACCGGCGCGGAAACCATCGAACTGCGGCGCTGGGTGATCGGCCCGGAAAAGGCATCGCGCGGGCGGCGGCGCGGGCTGTCGGCCCGGCTGGCCGATATCGCGAGCTACGATGAAGCCGGCGCCAGGGCGATCGCCGCCGCGCGCGCGGCAGCCGAAGCGCTGCCTGGCGACGGCTGGCTGCAACGGCTGGTGGAAAACGCGCCTTCCGGCCCGATCGAGGAACTGCTCGCGGCGGTGCGCGGCGTGGTCTACGCCCGCGACGAAAGCGGCGGGCAGGAAGCGGGCTATGGGCTGGAGACCGAGGCGGCGCAGCTTGACGGGCCGTTCATCGAGCGCACCCAGGCCGCGCGCGCCGCGATCGCCGATCTGCGCCAGCCGCTGATCCGCCTGGGCGTGCGGCTCGAAGCCCTGCTGGAAGACCCGCCCGACTGGCTCGATGGGCCGGGCCGCGCGCGGATCGAGGGCGCGCGCCATTCGCTGGCCTGGCGGATCGACCTGCTGGCCGCCTGGGAAGCCCTGCTCGAACGGCTCGGCGGGCCGGCCGATGGCGATTTCGTCGATTGGCTGGCGGTCGATCGTTCGGACGCGCGCGAATTCGATATCGGCATCCACCGCCACTGGCTCGATCCGATGAAGCCCTTCGCGCGCGTCGTGCTCGAACCGGCGCACGGGGTGATCATGACTTCCGCCACCTTGCGCGACGGCGCGGATTGGAACACCGCGATCGCCCGCAGCGGCGCGCGCCACATCGGCGTCGAGCCCCGGCTGTGCGCCCATGAAAGCCCGTTCGACTATGCCAGCCAGGCCGAAGTGCTGATCGTCACCGATGTGCCGCGCGGCGATATCCCGGCGCTCGCGGCCGCCTATGCGCGGCTGATCGAGGCATCGGGCGGCGGCGCGCTGGGCCTGTTCACCGCGATCCGGCGGCTGCGCGCGGTCCACGGCCGCATCGCCGATCGGCTGGCCCGCGCCGGGTTGCCGCTCTATGCCCAGCATGTCGATCCGATCGATATCGGCACGCTGGTCGATATCTTCCGCGACGATCCCACCGCCTCGCTGCTGGGCACCGATGCCCTGCGCGACGGGGTGGACGTGCCGGGCCATTCGCTGCGGCTGGCCATCATGGAACAAGTGCCCTGGCCGCGCCCGTCGATCCTGCACCGGGCCCGTCGGCTGGCCGGCGGCGGCTCCGCCTATGACGATTCGATCATCCGCGCCCGGCTGGCGCAGGCATTCGGCCGGCTGATCCGCTCACGCGCGGACCATGGCCACTTCGTCGTCCTGTCCGCCGCCTTCCCTTCGCGCCTGCTCACGGCCTTTCCCGCCGGCACGCCGGTGCGCCGCGTCCTGCTGGAGGAAGCCTTGCAACGCATCGCCGGGCATGTTTCAGGGGAAGGCGCACCTCAAGGGAATCACGTCTCGCCTTCCGCATGAAGATCCTTGGCCTCTTTCGCCACGCCAAATCGGACTGGAACGACGCGCGCCTGCGCGATTTCGACCGTCCGCTCAACGCCCGCGGCCGCAAGGGCGCGGACGTGATGGGCCGGCATATCCGCGAACACGGCATCGCCTTCCAGCGCGTGCTGGCATCGCCCGCCGTGCGCGTGACGCAGACGATCGAGATTTCCGCGCAATCGGCCGGCGGATCGCCGCCGGTGATCTGGGACCGGCGCATCTACCTCGCCAATTCGGCCACTTTGATGGAAGTGCTGCGCGAACAGGAAGGCGATCCGGCCGCGATCATCATGGTCGGCCACAATCCGGGGCTGGAAGACCTGATCTTCGATCTGGTGCCGGACGATGGCTCCAGCCCCTTGCGCGACGTGGTGGAAGAGAAGTTCCCGACGGCGGCCTATGCCGTGCTGGAGCTGGCGATCGAGCGCTGGTCGGACATCGCCGACAATTGCGCCAGGCTGGTCCACCTGATCCGGCCGCGCGATCTCGATCCCGATCTCGGCCCGCAGCCGGCGGATTGAAGCGGCTCAGGCAGCGGCGAGCGCCGCGGCCAGATCGTCGCGAATCCGGCGCAGGCGCGCGCGCATGGCATCCTCGGGCGACAGCGTCGCCTCGGGCTGCCCCGCAGCCGCCGCGCCTTCCAGCGCCAGCCGCGCGCCGCGCAAGGTATAGCCCTCGCGATGCACCAGCCGGTCGATCGCGGCGACCAGCATCACGTCCTCGGGCCGGTAATAGCGGCGCCCGCCGCTGCGCTTGATCGGCTTGAGCATCGGGAACTGTTCTTCCCAATAGCGCAGAACATGCTGGCGAATCCCCAGCGCCCGCGTCACCTCGCCGATCGTCCGCAGGGCGTCGGGCGCCTTGCCGTCGTCGAATCCGGGAAACAGCGCCTGCCCGCTCATAGCCGCGCGATGCGGTCCTTGAGCATCTGGCTGGCGCGGAAAGTCAGCACCCGGCGCGGCGTGATCGGCACCTCGATCCCGGTCTTGGGATTGCGCCCGACCCGTTCGCCCTTGTCTCTGAGCAGGAACGTGCCGAAGCCGGAGATCTTCACGTTCTCCCCCTCGGCCAGCGCCGCGCACATGTGCTGCAGGATGGATTCGACCATCGCAAGCGACTCCGCTCTCGAAAGTCCGAGCTTGCGATGAATAGCCTCGGCGATCGCCGCCCGCGTAAGCGTCTCCGTAGAGCGCATCTGGTCCCCAATGCTGTCTGCGCCGCCCCAGATATCGATCATATGAAAAAAAGGGGGAAAAGCAATGCTCTGCGCAACCGCTGACGGAAACCTTTGAAACAAAATCGTCACATGCGAATCAGGCTGGCTCCCCAGGTGAAACCGCCGCCCATCGCTTCGAGCATGACGAGATCGCCTTCGCGGATGCGGCCATCGCGCACGGCGGTATCCAGCGCCAGCGGCACCGACGCGGCCGAGGTATTGGCGTGCTGACCCACCGTCATCACCACCTTTTCCGGCGGCAACGACAGCTTGCGGGCAGTCGCGTCAAGGATGCGGGCATTGGCCTGATGCGGCACCAGCCAGTCGATATCGGAGGTCGAAAGTCCTTCCTCTTCAATTACTTCCTTCAAGACCTCCGCCAGATTGACGACTGCGTGGCGGAACACCTCGCGTCCCTTCATGCGCACCTTGCCGACCGTGCCGGTGGTGGAGGGGCCGCCATCGACGAAGAGCAGCTCGTTATGCGCGCCGTCGGCGTGGAGCCGGGTGGTCAGGACGCCGCGCGGCTTGTCCCCGCTCTGCTCGCGCGCTTCCAGCACGACCGCGCCGGCACCGTCCCCGAACAGGACACAGGTGGTGCGATCTTCCCAGTCGAGGATGCGGCTGAAGGTTTCCGCGCCGATCACCAGCGCGCGATTCGCCATGCCGGAGCGGAGCATCGAATCGGCCACGCCCAGCGCATAGAGGAAGCCCGAGCACACCGCCGCGACATCGAAGGCGATGCCGCCATTGCAGCCCAGGTTGTGCTGGACCCTGGTGGCGCTGGCGGGAAACGTCTGGTCGGGCGTCGCCGTGGCGAGCACGATCAGGTCGATCGAGCGGGCCTCGATCCCGGCCGCCGCGATCGCCCGGCGGGCCGCGTCGGTGGCCAGGCTGGACGTGGTCTCGTCATCGCTGGCGATATAGCGGTTGGAAATCCCCGTCCGCTCGACGATCCATTCGTCGCTGGTATCGACGATCCCGGTCAGCTCGGCATTGCTGACGGCGCGGCGCGGCAGCGCGGAGCCGGTACCGATCACCACGGAACGGCGCATCAGGCGCGCTCTTCCTGGGATCGCGCCGGGCGCAGGCTGTCCTGGTCCACGCGGGCAAGGTCCGCGGTAATCCGCTCTGTCACATTTTCCTCCAGGAGCCGGGCAGTCACCGCCACGGCATTGGCAACACCGGCCGCGCTCGCGCTGCCGTGGCTTTTCACGACGATGCCGTTCAGTCCCAGGAAGACGGCGCCGTTGTGGTTGTTGGGATCGAGATGCGTCTTGAGCAGTTCGGTGGCGGGCCGCGAGATCAGGAAGCCGATCTTGGAACGCAGCGAACTGGAGAAGCTGCGGCGCAGCAGGTCGGCGACGAACCGGGCCGTGCCTTCCACCGCCTTGAGCGCGATATTGCCGGAAAACCCGTCGGTCACGACGACGTCGACATGGCCCTGGCACAGCTTGTCGGCCTCGGTGAAGCCGTCGAACGAGATCGAGAGGTCATCCGCCGCGGCCTTGAGCACGGTGGCGGCATCGCGCAGCAGTTCGGTGCCCTTGATCTCCTCGGTGCCGATGTTGAGCAGGCGCACGCGCGGCGCCTCGCGCCCGGTGGCGACGCGCGCATAGGCCGCGCCCATCACCGCGAACTGCACCAGGTTGCGCGTATCGCATTCGGTGTTGGCGCCCAGATCGAGCATGATGACGTCGTTTTCGCCCAGCGTGGGCAGCAGCGCGGCCAGCGCGGGCCGGTCTATCCCCGGCATCGTGCGCAAGGTGAGCTTGGCGATCGCCATCAGCGCGCCGGTGTTGCCGGCGCTGACGGCGGCGCCCGCGTGACCCTGCTTGACCGCGTCGATGGCCATGCCCATCGACGTGCCCTTGGCCCGGCGCAGTGCCTGGCTGGGCTTGTCCTCGCCGCTGATGACCGAGTCGGTGTGGAGGATGTCCGACGATGCGCGCAAGTTCGGGTGCGCGGCCAGCGCGGCCTTGATCCGCGGCTCGTCCCCCACCAGCAGGAACTTGAACTGATCGTGGCGGCGGCGCGCGAGGGCAGCGCCCTCTATCATGACGCGCACGCCTTCGTCACCGCCCATCGCGTCAACGGCGATACGCGGCAAACTCATCGGAATTCTCCGGTTGTTCGGGTCTTAGATTTCGACCGCGACGATCTCGCGACCGTTGTAGTGGCCGCAAGCATTGCAAAGATTGTGCGGACGCTTGAGTTCCCCACAGTTGGAGCACTCATGATAAGCTTCCACCTTCAGCGCATCGTGGCTGCGGCGCATTCCCCGGCGTGACGGAGAGGTTTTTCTCTTAGGGACAGCCATTTCGGCACCTGTTCCTGAATCTGCGTTATTGTCAAAAAGGCCGCCGGTGACCGAAACGGGCCGGCGGCTTCGCGAAGGCGCGCCTATACCCGATTTCTCGCCAGTTGCAAGCCGATACCCGCTATCGCATGGTGCCCCGGCCGACAGATCCGGCACCACAAGGGGGACTTCATGATTCTGCAAACCACGCTAAGCCTCGCCGCGGCCGCGGCGATGATCAACCTGTGGCTTGCGATCCGCATCGGCCGCCTGCGCGCCGCCGAAAAGATCCTGCATGGCGATGGCGGCAACCCGGCGCTGATGCGGCGGATGCGCGCGCAGGCCAACTTCATCGAATATACCCCGATCGTGCTGATCCTGATCGCGGCGATCGAGATGACCGGCAAGGGCGGCACCTGGCTGGCCATCGTCGGCTCGCTCTATATGCTGGGCCGCGTCCTGCACGGGTTCGGCATGGACAATCCGGGGCCCAATCCGTGGCGGATGATCGGCGTAATGGCCACCATGCTGGTCATGCTGGGCCTGGCGGTGGTGGCGGTGCTGATCGCGCTCGGGCGAATCTAGGCGGCCTAGGCCAGCGCCTCGTCACCGACATAGGGATTCGTCCGGCGCTCGTCGCCGAACGTGCTGACCGGGCCGTGTCCGGGCACGAACGTCACATCGTCACCCAGCGGCCAGAGCTTGCCGGTGATCGCGGCGATCAGCTGGTGCAGGTCGCCGCGCGGAAAGTCGGTGCGGCCGATCGAGCCGCGGAACAGCACGTCGCCCACGATCGCGAAGCGCGAGGGCGCGTGGTAGAACACGACATGACCCGGCGTATGGCCGGGGCAGTGGTAGACCTCCAGCTCCAGATCGCCGACCGTGACGCGATCACCGTCCGCCAGCCAGCGATCGGGCTCGAAGCTGTGCGCTTCCATGTTCCAGCGCGGACCGTCCTCGTCGAGCTGGGCGATCCAGAAGCGGTCTTCCTCCTGCGGCCCCTCGATCGGCACGCCCATCTCCCGGGCCAGTTCGCCGGCCATGCCGCAATGGTCGAGATGGCCGTGCGTGACGAGGATCTTCTCCAGCGTCACCCCGGCCCTGGCCAGCGCGAGCTTGAGCCGGTCGAGATCGCCGCCGGGATCGACCAGCGCGCCGCGCATCGTGCGGGTGCACCAGATCAGCGAGCAGTTCTGCTGGAGCGGCGTGACGGGAATGATGGCCACGCGCATCGGGGGCTGGGTTTCGGTCATGCTGGCGAGATGGCCGGGACGCGGGCCGATTGCAATCCCGCGAGCGGCGATTCCGCCAGCGAGCGCGCCTTCAGATTCGCCCGCCTTTCCACACGACCCGGCCGATTATCTCCACTTCCGAGACATCGCATTCGATCGGGCGATAGGCGGGATTATCGCTGAGCAGCGCGATTCGTCCGAAACGGGCCGTTTCCAGCCGCTTCACCAGCAGCGCATCGCCCAGCCGCACGACATGGATGCCGTCGCGCAGGGGGCGGCGCCGGCTGTCGACCAGGATCTCGTCGCCATCGCGCAAGGTCGGCTCCATCGAATCCCCCTGCACCGCGATCGCCGAAAGCGCGCTCGGCTCCAGGCCCTGTTCGCGCAGCCAGCGCGCGGAGAAGCGCAGCGTTCCCACGACCAGTTCCTCGTCGGCGGCGGCACCCGGACCTGCGGAAGCATCGAGCGCGAGGCGTGGCACGTCGATCCAGTCCGGCTCCAGGCGCGGCGCCGTCCAATTGTAGGATTTATCCTTCGGCGCACCCAATGTCGCCTCGGCCACGCCGAAGAACCGGGCCAGGGTCGCCCGGTCGGTCTCCTCCAGCTTTCTTGGGCTACCTTTCCTAACGAATTGCTGGAGATAGCTGGAATTTTTTCCAATCATTCGAGAAAGCTGGGCCAGGCTGGAACCTTGCCGTCCGGCAAGTTCGAGAAGGTTTCTGCGGGGTTCATCCATCTCCATAACCGATCAATATGTGAAGGACATTTCCTAGACAAGTAGGATTTCAATTGGAACATATCAGGAACTAATTCGCAAATCACCCAGGAGATTGGCTTTGCTGCTTCGCCAGATCGAGCGCTTCTTGCGCGAGACGGACATGCCGTGGACCAAGTTCGGCCGGCTCGCGGCGCGCGATCCGCGCTTCGTCGAAGACTTGCGCAACGGACGCGTGCCGCGGCCCGCCACGACCGCGAGGATCGAACTGTTCATGAACCGCTATCGGGAGCACCACCATGCAAATTGATTCCGGCCACGTCCGCGCGATGATCGCCGCCTTGCGCGAAAGGGGCCACAAGGGCGTGTGGCTCAGCCTGCTGGGCGAAGTGCTCGGGCTCGCGGGCGGACGCGCCGAGTTCCTGCGACACGAGGAACGCACCTGGTCGAGCGCGACCTTCTCCGGCGCGCGCCACACCATCCTGCTGGCTTTTTCCGGGCTGGAGGCGATCGCCGCTGGCGAGACCTTCATCGCCGCCCTGCCCGACCATGAATTCACCCTGCCGCGCCACCTCGTCGCGGATGCGGGCGTGATCGCGGTGGAGCATGTCGCCGGGCCCCGCCCCTGCATGACGGTGGAGGCCGAACTGCTGCTGCTCGACGACGCGTGAAGCCGGCGCGGCTCGCGGCGGGCACCTGCCCCGCCGCGAGCCTTGCGTCACAGCGCTTTCGACAGGGCCTTGATATCCTTGTTCAGGATCTGGTCGTTCTCGCTGTAATCGACCGGGCAATCGACCAGGTGCACCCCCGGCGTATCGCGGCAATGGGCCAGCACTTGCGCCAGATGCGCGGCGCTTTCCACCCGGTGGCCCTGCGCGCCATAGCTTTGCGCGTAGAGGACGAAATCGGGGTTGTCGTATGTCAGCCCCCAATCCTCGAAGCCCATGTTGGCCTGCTTCCAGCGGATCATGCCATAGGAACTGTCGTTCAGGACCACGACCGTGAGATTGAGGCCCAGGCGCACCGCCGTTTCCATCTCCTGGCTGTTCATCATGAACCCGCCGTCGCCGCAGATCGCCATGACCTTGCGGTCGGGATAGAGCATCGCGCTCATCATCGCGGAAGGCAGGCCCGCGCCCATCGTCGCCAGCGCGTTGTCCAGCAGCACGGTGTTGGGGTGATAGGCGGTATAGCCGCGCGCGAACCAGATCTTGTAGATGCCGTTGTCCAGGCAGATGATGCTGTCATCGGGCAGGCAATCGCGCACTTGCCGCACCAGATGCGGCGGGAAGATCGGGAAGCGGGCATCGGCCGCCAGCGTGGCGGTATGCGCGACTTCGGCCTGGCGATAGGCCAGCATGTGATCCAGCGCCCAGTCGGACGAAGGCGTGATCGCTTCCTTGATCTGCCAGATGGCGTTGGCGATATCGCCGATCACCTCGATATGCGGGAAGTAGACCGGATCGACCTCGGCCGTCTTGCTGGAAACGTGGATCACGCAAGGTCCGTCCTGTCGCATGAAGAACGGCGGCTTTTCGATCACGTCATGGCCGATGTTGACGATGCAATCGGCATCCTCGATCGCCCGGTGGACGAAATCGCCGGCGGAAAGCGCCGCGCAGCCGAGAAATTTCGGATGCCGTTCATCGATCACGCCCTTGCCGAGCTGGGTGGTGAGGAACGGGATGCCCGTCTTCTCGATGAATTCGCGCAACATGCGCCCGGTCATCGTCCGGTTGGCGCCCGCGCCGATCACCAGAACCGGGGATTTGGCCGTTTCCAGCGCATCCACTGCCTGACGGACGGACTTCACGTCGGCGGTCGGGCGGCGCACCAGGCTGCGCTGGAGCGGATGCGAATCGGTGCGTTCGTCGGCGATGTCCTCGGGCAGCTCGATATGCGTGGCGCCGGGCTTTTCCTCCTCGGCCAGCCGGAACGCCTCGCGCACCCGGCTGGGGATGTTGTCGGAACTGGCCATCTGGTGCGCGTACTTGGTGATCGGCGTCATCATCGAGACGACATCGAGGATCTGGAAGCGGCCCTGCTTCGATTTCTTGATCGGCTTCTGGCCGGTGATCATCAGCATCGGCATTCCGCCCAGCGTCGCATAAGCGGCGGCGGTGACCAGATTGGTCGCCCCCGGCCCCAGCGTCGCCAGGCAGACGCCGGTCTTGCCGGTGTGGCGGCCGTAAGTGGCGGCCATGAAGCCCGCGCCCTGCTCGTGCCGGGTCAGCACCAGCCTGATCTTGTCCGAGCGGGACAGCGAATCGAGAAAGTCGAGGTTCTCCTCTCCCGGCACGCCGAAAACGTATTCGACGCCTTCTTCCTCAAGACAGGCGATGAAAAGATCGGAAGCCTTGGTCTTCCCCTGCTCGGACATTTGCTGATCCCCCACCCTGCCCCATCGTACAGGGGTAACAAATGGCCGGGCGCGAGTCACCGTGAAACCGGGGCGCCCGCCCGGTCAGTAGCCGCTGGTGAGGTCGACCACGTGGCTGAGCGGCTCTCCCCTGGCATAGCGCGCGAGATTTTCGCAGAAGCGATCGGCCGCGCGGTGGAACAGCGTCTCTTGCGACCGGCCGGACAAGTGCATGGTGATCTGCACGTTGTCATAGCCCCAGAGCGGATGATCGGCCGGCAAGGGCTCGGGATCGGTCACGTCCAGGAACGCCGCGCCGACTTGCCCGGCATCGAGCGCGGCCATCAGCGCCTCCTGATCGATCACCGCGCCGCGCGCGAAGTTGAGCACGGCGGCGCCGCGCTTCATCGCCGCGAAGACATCCGCATCCAGCAGCTTGTCGGTATCCGGGGTGGCAGGCACGGCCACCACGATCCAGTCGAACTCGCCCAGGCGCGCGCGCCATTCGTCCGGCCCCAGCGCGCCCGGCGCGGGGCGGCGACGCACCTCGGCCACGGCGACGCCGAAGCCGCGCAGCAGTTCGCCGATGCGTCCGCCAATGCCGCCCGCGCCCAGGATCAGCGCTTTCGATCCCCACAGCTCCCGCTTGCCCGGTGCCTCGGTCAGCCATTCGCGGCGATCCTGCGCGCGCACCACCTGGCGATAGCCCTTGGCGATCGCCAGCATCCCCATCACCGCGTATTCGGCGATGGTCAGGGCATTGAGCCCGGCCCCGTTGGTGAACACCACGCCGCGTTCGCGCAGCAGCGCCAGCGGGAACGGGTCCACGCCGGCGGCCATGGTGCTCAGCCACCGGGCGCGGGTGGCCCGGCGATAGGCCTCGATCGCGTGGGTAAAATCGAACGTATCGAACCAGCCGATCTCGGCCCCGGGCGCCAGCGCGAGCAGTTCCTCGCCCGTTTCGAACCAGCGCGGCTCCACCCAGTCGGGCAGCCGCGCTTCGAGCAGGGGCCGAACGGCCGCGCTCATGACCGTGACCGTGCGCGTCATGCGCGCGGCCTCACCGGGCCTCGTCCTTGGCGATCGTTTCGCGCAGCGCCTGCTTGAGCCCCCTGGGCATCTGCTCGCTGGTCATCTCGTCCAGCTTCCAGGCGCCGTCCTCGCGCCTGAAATCCAGCTCCGCCTTGCGCGTCTCGGTGCCGAACACGGCGACCGAGACGACGACATGCGCCGCATCCGCGCCGGTCATCGCGGTGGACAGGACATCGGCCTTGAACACGCGCGAATCCCAGTCCTGGCACATGCACAGCCAGTCACCATCGTTGAGATCGTCCACGTCGTCCTCGGGCATGACCGCTTCCCAGCGGGAAATCAGCGCGGTGACATCCTTCGAATAGAGCGGGCGTTCCCAGGCGGTGGGCGGATACGTGCCGTCGGCGGAGGTTATCGCGTAAGGCGCATAGATCGCCTTCACCGCCTGATCGAGCGCGGGATCGACCGGCCTCGCCTCACACGCCGTGCCGCACGCCAGGAATACCAGAACCGCCGCCGCTGCCTTCACCGAATCCACTCCGCCCGTGCCATCCGGGGCGAAACATGCCCGATCAGCCGCCCAGCTTCCACTCCCAACCGAGCGGATCGCCGTCCATCACCTCGACGCCTTGGGCCACGAGTTCGTCGCGCAGCGCGTCGGAGGTGGCGAAATCCTTGTCGGCGCGGGCCTGCCTGCGGCGGGTCAGCACGTTCTCGATCTCCGCTTCGGTGATGGTCGCTATCTTCGGGCGCAGGCGCAGATCGGCGCGGGTGAGCTGGAACAGACCAAGGCCAAGCACCGCGTCCATCGTTTCGACCGCCGCCCGCTTGGCCGTTGGATCGACCTTCTTGGCGGCCAGCACCTCTTCCAGCGCGGTCAGCGCCACGGGGGTGTTGAGATCGTCCGAAACGGCCGCCGTGAAGGCTTCGAGCATGGGCGCGAGCCTGGGGTGCGCGGCATCGCCGGCGTCGCACTCCGCCAACCGCTCGGTCGCCATCACCATGCGCTTCAGCCGGGTAAGCGCTGCGCCCAGCCCTTCCCAAGAGAATTCCAGTTCGCTGCGATAATGCGCCTGCAGGCATAGCAGGCGGTAGGCGAGCGGGTGGTAGCCCTTGTCGAGCAGCAACTGGAGCCGCAGGAACTCGCCCGAGCTTTTGGACATCTTGCCCGATCGCTCGACCAGGAAGTTGTTGTGCATCCAGATCCGCGCGCCGGAATTGGCCGGCACGTCGAGCCCGTTGGTGCAGCAGAACGCCTGGTTCTGCGCGATCTCGTTGGGGTGATGGATCTCGCGATGGTCGATCCCGCCGGTGTGGATATCGAACGGGAAGCCCAGCAGCGCGCCGCTCATCACCGAGCATTCCAGATGCCAGCCCGGCGCGCCCCGGCCCCAGGGCGAATCCCATTCCATCTGGCGCTTCTCGCCCGGCGGGGTCTTGCGCCAGATGGCGAAATCGGCGGCGTGGCGCTTGCCCTCGACCTTCTCGATCCGGCCTTCGCCCTCATCGGTGGCCGCGCGGGCGAGGCGGCCATAGTCGCTTACCGTCGAAACGTCGAAATAGAGCCCGCTGTCGAGTTCGTAGCAGTGCTTGTCCGCGATCGAGGCGGCGAATTCGATCATTTGCGGCACATATTGGGTCGCGATCGACCATTGCGCCGGCTGGCGGATGTTGAGCGCCTTGATGTCGGCCCAATAGGCTTCGGTGTAATGCTTCGCGATGTCCCAGATGGACTGGGCGCGTTCGGCCGCCATCTTCTCCATCTTGTCTTCACCCGCGTCGGCATCGTCGGTCAGGTGGCCGACATCGGTGATGTTGATGACGTGGGTGAGCTTGTAGCCCTTGAAGCTCAGCGTCCGGCCCAGCACGTCGGCGAAGACGTAGGCGCGCATGTTGCCGATATGCGGATAATTATAGACCGTCGGCCCGCAGGTATAGACGCGCGCCTCGCCCGGATGGACGGGCCGGAACTCCTCCGGCTGGCGAGTCAGGCTGTTGAACAGCGTGAGCGGTGCGGCATCGGTCATGGGCGAGCGGCCTTACGCGGCGCGCGCGGGCAGTCAAGCCGTATGGCCCGTCAGGCCGAATGAGCCGCCAGCAGCAGCGCCACGCCGCCCATGATCAGCGCGAAGCCGAACCCTTCGTGCGGCGCCAGCCACTTGCCCGAAATGCGCCGAGAGAGCAGCGCCGCGATCGGCATCTCCACCAGCCCCAGCGTCCGCACATTGGCCGCGTTGGTCAGCGAGAAGGCGATGAACCATCCGGCCGATGCCAGCGCGCCAAGGAAGCCGGCGCCGATGCTGGTGCGCCATTCACGCACCGAGCCAAGGAAGGCCGCGCGGTCACGCAAGGCCAGCCAGACGCCGAGCATCAGTGTCTGCAGCCCGAGCGAAAGGACGAGCATCGTCAGGCTGCGGAGCACGAAGCCGCCTTCGGGCAGGCTGTCGATCGAGCCGCGAAAGGCAATGGCCGAAAGGCCGAAGCACGCCCCGCCCGCCGTGCCGATCAAGACCGGCCGGGCCTCGCCCAGCAACCTGCCGATATCGCCCGGCCGGGTGGAGGCCAGGACGACGCCCAGCGTCACCAGCGCGATCGCCACCCACGCCAGCGGCGCCAGCATATCGCCCAGCAGGAATACGCCCAGCAGCGCCACCAGCACCGGCTCGGTCTTGATATAGGCATAAGCGACGCCGAAGCTGCGCGCCTGCATGACCACCAGCATCAGCGCCGTGCCGGCGATCTGCGCCACCGCGCCCAGCGCGACCCAGCCCAGCGCCGCGCCGGTCAAGGCCGGCAGCCTCGCGCCCGTTACCAGCAACGCGGCGCAAAGGAACAGGACAGCGAAGGGAAAGCCGAAGACAAAGCGGACCTGCGTTGCCCCCAGCGTGCCGATCCTCGCGGTCAGCCCCGCCTGCGCGCCGTTGCGCAGCACCTGGCCCAGCGCCGCCACCAGCGTGAACGGCACCCAGAGGAAGGCGTGCGTCACGCGCCGAGGAAGCGAACGACCTCGTCGATCGGCGCGCGCGTGCGCGGATAGAGGTTGAGCGGCGCTTGCGGATCGGGATGGCCGATGGCCATGCCGCAGAAGAACAGGTGCGTCTCGTCGCTGACGCCGACGAACTGCTTGATCAGCCGCCCGTGGACATAGAGCGATTCCTGCGGGCAACTGCCCAGCCCATCGCCATGCAGCAGCAGCATGATGGTCTGCAGCCACATGCCCACGTCCGACCATTGCGGCGGCCCCATCACGCGCGGCACGAAGCACAGCAGCGCGGCCGGGGCGCCGAAGAACGCGAAATTGCGCGCCTGCAAGCGGGCCCGGCCCGCCTCGTCATCACGGGCGATGCCGGCGGCATCCATGCGCGGGCCGGTGATGCTGTCGCGCCGGTCCTTGTAGAGCTGCGGCAGCCCCCTGGGCACGAGCTGGTATTCGGCCGGCTCCTGCGGCGCGGCGGCGATCATCCGGCGCGACAGCTCGCGCAGCGGCTCGCCCGTCAGCACCACGCCTTCCCACGGCTGGAAATTATAGCCCGAAGGCGCCATCTGCGCCGCCGCGATCACCCGGCGTAGCACGGCCGGATCGACCGGCTTGTCGAGATAGGCCCGGATGGCCCGGCGCCCCGCGACGGCTTCGGCTACGGTCATGCTCACTCCTCTTCGAACAGCCCCGCGAGCTGCTCGATCATCGTGCCGCCCAGTTGCTCGACATCCATGATGGTGACGGCGCGGCGGTAATAGCGCGTGACGTCATGGCCGATGCCGATGGCGACGAGCTGGACGGGCGACTGGCGCTCGATCCAGTCGATCACCTTGCGCAAGTGCGCTTCCAGATAGCCGGCGCTGTTCACGCTGAGCGTGGAATCGTCGACCGGCGCGCCGTCTGAGATCACCATCAGGATGCGGCGGTCCTCGGGCCGGGCGAGCAGCCGGGAATGCGCCCAGAGCAGCGCCTCGCCGTCGATGTTCTCCTTCAGCAGCCCCTCGCGCATCATCAGGCCCAGGTTCTTGCGCGCGCGGCGCCAGGGCTCGTCCGCCTGCTTGTAGACGATGTGGCGCAAGTCGTTGAGGCGGCCGGGATGCTGCGGCTTGCCACCGGCCAGCCAGGCCTCGCGGCTTTGCCCACCCTTCCATGCGCGCGTGGTGAAGCCCAGGATCTCCACTTTCACGCCGCAGCGTTCCAGCGTGCGCGCCAGCACGTCGGCGCTGATCGCCGCGATCGAGATCGGCCGCCCGCGCATCGATCCCGAATTGTCGATCAGCAGCGTGACGACGGTGTCCTTGAACTCGATATCGCGCTCAACCTTGTAGGACAGCGACTGGCCGGGCGAGACGACGACGCGCGCCAGCCGGGCGGCATCGAGCATCCCTTCTTCCTGATCGAAATCCCACGAGCGGTTCTGCTGCGCCATCAGCCGGCGCTGCAGGCGGTTGGCCAGCCGGGTGACGATGCCTTGCAGCCCCTTGAGCTGCGCGTCGAGATAGGCGCGCAGGCGCGTCAGCTCTTCCTCGTCGCACAAGTCGGGCGCGGCGACGATCTCGTCGAAAGCCTCGGTATAGATTTCGTAGTTGAACGTGTCGGGCAAGTCGGTCCAGGGCCGGTTCGGGCGGACCGGCAACATGCCTTCCTCGCCTTCCTGCCCCTCGTCGGCTTCCTGCATGTCGTCGGAAGCCTCGCGCTCGGCCTCGCTTTCGCCCTGGTCCTCGCCCTCGGTGGGCTCGGCGGCCATTTCGGAAGGCTCCTGCTGCTGCCCCGAATCGTCGCCGTCTTCCTCTTCCTCGGTCTCCTCGTCGCCGTCCATGTCGTCGGCTTCGTCGGGCTGCTGCTCGATATCCTCGGCCCGCGTCAGCTCAAGGTGCTGCAGCATGTCGAGCGACAGCGACTGGAACGCCTTCTGATCGCCCAGCGAATGGGCCAGCGCATCGAAATCGCCGCCGGCGCGCGCCTCGATCCAGTCGCGCACCATGGCCACGCCGTGGGCGGCGGCGGCGGGCACCGGCTGGCCGGTCAACCGTTCGCGCAGCAGCAGCGCCAGCGCGGTCTGCACCGGGACTTCGCCGGCCGAGGCCGCGCGCGCGATCGGGTCCGACCCCATGCGCACGTCCATCGCCGCGTCCAGATTGCCGCGCATCCCGGCATAGCCGTTGGCGCCCAGCGCTTCGTAGCGCACCCGCTCGACCGCGTCGTAGCAAGCGCGCGCGACCGGCTCCATCGGCGCGCCGCGCGTGTGCATCGCCTCGTTATGATGGCGCAGGCGCAACGCGAAGCTGTCGGCGAAGCCGCGCGCCTCCATCGCCGCGCCGCGCGGCAGGCTGCGGCCGGGCATCGGCACGCGAAACTGCGTGCCCGAGGCGCTGGGCGCATCGGCCGTCCAGTTGACCTCGATCTCCGGCTCGTGCGCGATCGCCCGGCTGGCGCCGGCAAGCACGGCCTTGAAACGGTCCGCGGGGGTTTCGTCGCTCAATTCGCGGAACGCCTCAAATCGACTGGCCGGTCTTCGCCCAGTCGGCCAGGAAAGCCTCGATGCCCTTCTCGGTCAGCACGTGCCTGAACAGCCCGCGGATCACCGCCGGCGGCATCGTCGCGACATCGGCGCCGATCTTCGCGCTTTCCAGCACGTGGATCGAATGGCGGATCGAGGCGACGAGGATCTCGGTCTCGAAGGCGTAGTTGTCATAGATCAGGCGGATGTCGCGGATCAGGTCCATCCCGTCGAACCCGTTGTCGTCATGCCGGCCGACGAAAGGCGAGATGAACGTCGCCCCGGCCTTGGCCGCGAGCAGCGCCTGGTTGGCCGAAAAGCACAGCGTGACGTTGACCATGGTGCCATCGCCGGTCAGCTTCTTGCAGGTCTTCAGGCCGTCGATCGTCAGCGGTACCTTGATGCATACGTTGTCGGCGATCCGGCGCAGCACTTCGGCCTCGCGCATCATGCCTTCGTGATCGAGCGCCACCACTTCGGCCGAAACCGGGCCATGGACCAGGCCGCAGATCTCCTTCGTCACTTCCATGAAGTCGCGGCCCGACTTGTGGATCAGCGAGGGATTGGTGGTGACGCCGTCGAGCAGGCCGGTTTCGGCCAGATCGGCGATTTCCTGCGTGTCTGCGGTATCGACGAAGAACTTCATTATGGTTTCCTGTGGCGATCTGTCTTGGGCGATTCTGGCCCCGCTATAGGCAAGGCCGCCGTCTGTCGCCAGAATCTGATTCAACCGGGCTGAATCGCGCCATAAGGGATCAACCTCACAGCGCCTTCAGCGCGGCGATCAGCAGCGGATCGTTGGTGCTTTCGGGGTTGCGGCGGATATCCGCCTCGGCCGCGCCGATCTCGTACCAGATGGCATTGTCCGCCTCCAGCGCCAGCGCGTGCGCGGCATCGCCGATGTTGACGCCGGCAAGCGCGGAGATCGCCTGGTTGACGATCGGATCGTCGGCCACGCGCATCACCCGGTCCAGCTCGGGGATCATCGCGTTGACCAGCGCCGGGCCCATCTGGTTGCGCAGGAACGTGGTCGCGGCGGTCGGCTCGCCCTTGAGCAGCGCCATGGCATTGGCGATGCCGATCGTGCGCACGGTATCGGCCACCAGCGGCGCGGCCTTCCTCGCTCCGTCCTCGGCAAAGCGGTTGAGCTGGTGCTGCAGCTTTTCCCGGAACATGTCGGAAGTGAGGATGCCCTGGATGATGCCGCCGCGCTTGCCGAACAGCGTGGGCATGTTCACCCGCGCGACCGCGCTGGTCCAGAAGCCGTCAGGGGCGGTCAGGCGGGCGAAGGCATTGCGCGTTGCCAGTTCCAGCAGATGCCGCACCGCTTCGGTATAGCTCATCTGCCCGCCCATCGTCGCGCAGCCCGGCAAGGCCAGCAGGCCCGAAACGGCCGCCGCGCCCAGCAGGAACCGGCGCCGGGCCAGAAGCGTGCCGGCCACCGCGTCCGCTTGCGAAATCAACATGCCCCAAGTCCTTTCCGAGAGTTTCCCCAGATGCCTATATGCGCCCCTCGATGAAACGCGTCCGACTCCTCGTATTCAACGCCGCGCTTGGCGTTCTTGACTATCGCCTGCCCGAAGGGATGGCGATCGAATTCGGCTCGGTCGTGATCGCGCCGCTGGGGCCGCGCCAGGTTCTGGGCATCGTGTGGGAAGCGGAACGCCTGAAGGCCAAGGAAGTGCCCGACGCGAAGCTGCGGCCGCTGCTCGAAGTGCTGCCAGTGCCACCCCTGCGCGCCGAGCTGCGCCGGCTGATCGAATGGACCGCCGACTATTACTGTGCGCCGATGTCGGCGGTGGCGCGCATGGCGCTGGCATCGAGCGCGGCGCTGCGCGGCGGCACCACCACCACCGAATACCGCCTGACCGGCGAGGAACCCACGCGGATGACGCCGCAGCGCGCCGCCGCGCTCGATGCCCTGCAGGGCGAGCAGGCGACGATCCGCGAGCTGGCCGAGCTGGCCGGCGTGTCCGAAGGCGTGCTGCGCGGCATGGTCGGCGCGGGCATCCTGGAGCCGGTGACGGTCGATCTTGACCGGCCCTATCCCGCCGCCCTGCCCGATTTCGCCGCGCCCGATCTCAATCCCGACCAGCAGGCCGCCGCCGACGCCTTCATCGCCGCGACGCGCGGCCACGCCTTCGCGCCCTTCCTGCTCGACGGCGTCACCGGATCGGGCAAGACCGAGTGCTATTTCGAAGCCATCGCCGAGGCGCTGCAACTGGGGCGGCAAGTGCTGGTGCTGCTGCCCGAGATCGCGCTGACCGAGAATTTCCTGCGCCGCTTCGAGCATCGCTTCGGCGTGCCGCCGGTGCTGTGGCACAGCTCGCTGAAATCGAGCGAACGGCGCCGGGCGTGGCGCGCGATCGTGCAGGGGCAGGCGCAAGTGGTGGTCGGCGCGCGCTCGGCGCTGTTCCTGCCTTATGCCAACCTGGGGCTGATCGTGGTTGATGAAGCGCACGAGGTCTCGTTCAAGCAGGATGACGGCGTGCGCTATAACGCGCGCGATGTCGCGGTGATCCGCGCGCGGTTCGAAAGCGTGCCGGTGATCCTGGCCAGCGCCACGCCCGCGCTCGAATCGATGCAGCTGGCCGAAGCGGGCGTCTATCGCCGGATCGCCCTGCCCGATCGGTTCGGCGGCGCGACCCTGCCCGAGATCTCGGTGGTGGACTTGCGCGCCGAAGTGCCCGAGCGCGGCCGCTGGCTGGCGCCCCGGCTGGTCGAGGGGATGAAGCAGCGGCTGGCGCGCGGCGAGCAGTCGCTGCTGTTCCTCAACCGGCGCGGCTATGCGCCGCTGACGCTGTGCCGCCATTGCGGCTATCGCTTCCAGTGCCCCAACTGCACCGCCTGGCTGGTGGAGCACCGCTTTTCGGGACGGCTCGCCTGCCACCATTGCGGCCACGAAGTGCCCGTGCCCGAGGTCTGCCCCGAATGCGGCACCGGCGATTGCCTGGTAGCCTGCGGACCGGGGGTCGAGCGGATCGCCGACGAAGTGGCGGAGATCCTGCCCGAAGCGCGCGTCGCCGTCGTGACGTCGGACACGCTCAACACGCCCGAGGCGATCGGCGCTTTCGTGGCGGCGGCCGAGGAAGGCGCGATCGACGTCATCATCGGCACCCAGCTCGTCACCAAGGGGTATCATTTTCCCGAACTGACGCTGGTGGGCGTGGTCGATGCCGATCTTGGCCTCGAAGGCGGAGACTTGCGCGCGGCCGAGCGCACTTACCAGCAAGTCGCGCAAGTCGCCGGGCGCGCCGGGCGCGGCGAGAAGCCGGGCGAGGTGCTGATCCAGACGCGCCATCCCGAAGCGCCGGTGATCGCCGCGCTCGCCGCCGGGGACCGCGATGCCTTCTACGATGCCGAGGCGCAGGCGCGGCGCGAGGCGGGCGCGCCTCCGTTCGGCCGCTGGGCGGCGATCATCGTCTCGTCCGAAGACCAGGCCGAAGCGCAGATGGCCGCGCGCGCGATCGGTGGCACCCGGCCCGATCACCCCGATATCATGGTGCTGGGCCCCGCGCCCGCGCCGATGGCGCTGCTGCGCGGCCGCTATCGCTATCGCCTGCTGATCAATGCGCGGCGCAGCGCCGAATTGCAGCGCGTGATCCGCGAATGGCTCGACGCGCTGACTTTCCCGCAAGGCGTGCGGGTGAATATCGATATCGACCCCTACAGCTTCGTCTGATTCCGCTGCCAGCGCGGCGCCACGAATTCCCCGCGCTGCCAGGCGCGGCGCAGCATCGCCAGCCCCGCCAGCGTCGCCACCACCAGCGTGACGACGGATGCTTCCAGCCCGAAATCCCCGCCAGTCAGCCATTCGGGCCCGGTCCGGCTGGTGACCAGCAGGCCCGGCGAGGGGCCGGTTCCCGAAACCGGGATCGACAGCAGCCAGCCTTGCGTGAAGTTCCATGCCGAATGCACCCCGATCGCCAGCCACAGCCGCCGCGTCAGCAGATAGGCCGCGCCCAGCAGGATGCCGGCCTCCATCATGATCGCGAAGCCGGCGAAAAACGTGGCGTTCGGGTTGGCCAGATGCGCAAAGCCGAAGAACGCCGCCGTCGCCGCCAGGGCCCAGAACGTGCCGACCACCCGTTCAAGCTGGCGCAGGATGACCGCGCGGAACAGCGTCTCCTCGAACGGGCCGGAATAAAGCGCCACGCCCAGCATCGTCCAGAAGTTGCCCAGGCCCAGCACGCCTTCGATGCGAAAGCCGCCCAGCAGCGCGACCAGCCCGGCCGACCCCACCATCAGAACGAAGCCCAGCAGCAGGCCCAGCCCCAGCTCGCGCGCCGCGCCAGGCGTGGCGAATTCACGATTCGGCCCGCGCTCCACCCAACGCCCGAACACCGCATAGGCCAGCACGGGGGCAAGCCCCGCCGCCAGCCCGCGCAAGGCTCCAAGGGGAGAATTCCTGCCGATGTCGAACAGGTTGATCCCGATCGAGACGATCACCAGCGCGCCGATCACCATGGCCGCGCCAATCACCATCAGCGTCAGCGGATAAGCGATGAAGCGCCGCAAGCGGCCCGGTTCGCGCGTCTCGCCAAGCTGCGTCATCGCCTTGTCTCCTTTCCGGCCAGTCGTGCTGCTTATCCCCGCCCCGCCTGTGCTGTCGACGGGAATTCAGCGGCTTGCGCCACTGGCGAAGCGGCGCAATCTCGCTAAGGAAGCAGTGATGCTTCGCCCCGCCTTTCGCTTCCTCCTGGCGCTGGCCGCCCTGCTGGCCTGCGCCGTCCCGGCCCATGCCGCCGGCTGGTACAGGGCGACGACCGCTGAGTTCATCATCTATAGCGAGGGCGATCCGGCCGACTTGCGCGCCTTTGCCGAGAATCTCGAACGCTTCGATGCCGTTTTGCGCGAACGCTTCGCGATCCGGGCCGAGCCCCGGCCCAATCCGCTGACGATCTATCTGCTGGCCAAGGCCGGCTCGGTCTCCCGCCTGCTCGATCGCGATCATGTCGCCGGGTTCTACAGCCCGGTGAGCGAGGGCAGCTTCGCCATCGCCAACCGCGCGGCGGACCGGGGCGGCAAGCGCCTTTCCGGCCAGATGACGCTGTTCCACGAATATACCCACCACTTCATGTACCGCCACCTGACCGCGCCCTGGCCGGCGTGGTATCGCGAGGGGCTGGCCGAATATCTTTCGACCGTGACGTTCGCGCCCGATGGAAGCTGGACAATGGGCACGCCGCCCGGCCGGCGCCTGCGTCGCGCGCGCGGTGCCGCCGCGCCGCTGGCGCCGATGCTGGCGGGCGAGATGCCGGCCAAAGCCACGAAAGACCCGCGCGATTTCTATGCGCGCGCGTGGCTGCTGGCGCACATGCTCGAATCCGATCCCGCCCGGTCCGCCGCGCTGAAGACCTATCTCGCCGCGATCGCCGCCGGTGAAGCGCCAGGGGCCGCCGCCGCGCGGCTGGGCAGTCCGGCCGCGCTGGACCGGGCCTTCGCCGCCTATGCCGCCCGCCCCTTGCCGGTCACGCCATCGCCCGGCCCGGTCGCGCCGCCGGCCCCGCCCGAGATCACCGCGCTGGATGGCCCCGCATCCGCGCTGGTGGAGCTTGAACTGGCGCGCCGCACCGGCCGCGATGCCGAAGCGACGCGCGCGGCGCTGGCGGGGCTCGCCACGCGATTCCCGAACGATCCGGCCGTACTCTATCAGCTCGCGCTGGCCGAGCGGGCCCGCGATGGCGGCGCGATCGCGGCCGAGGCGCTGGCCGACCGGCTGGTCGCATTGGCACCGGACCATGCGCGCGGCCACCTGCTGCGCGCCGATCTGCTGGCCGCGCGCGGGGCCCCGCGCGACACGATCCTGGACGAATTGGCCCGCGCCGCCCGGCTTGGCCCGGACGATCCCTATATCGCGGTCACGCGCTATCGGATCATGACGCGACTGGGCGTGCCGCCCACTCCCGAACTGTTCGCCAGCATCGCCCATGCCTTCGCGCTGGCGCCCGAATCAAGCGAAGTGCGGCTGGCCCATGCCTTCGCGCTGGCCGCGCAGCGCCGGTTCGACGAAGCCGAAGCCGTGGCCAAGGTCATGGCCTATGATCCCCACGGCGGCGATGTCGGCCGCAAGGCGCTCGAAACCATTGGCAACATGCGCCGGCTCTTCGCCAACGCGCCTGAAAGGCCGAACTAACTCCCGCCTTCCCGCCGCAACAGTTCGCGCTTGATGTCGAGGCCATAGGCATAGCCGCCCAGCGTGCCGTCGGTGCGGATCACGCGGTGGCAGGGGATCAGCACCGCGACATTGTTGGCCCCGTTGGCCGAACCGGCCGCGCGCACCGCGCCGGGTTTGCCCACGGCGGCGGCGATCTGGGCATAGCTGCGCGTCTCGCCGGGCGGGATACGCCGCAGCTCGCGCCAGACCGCTTCCTGAAAGGCGGTGCCCTGCACGTCGAGCGGGATCGCGCGGGAATCGCCGGGCTGTTCCACCGCCGTGATCACATCGGCCAGCAGTGCGGCGAAAGCGTCGCCGCCCGCCACCAGTTCGGCATGGGGAAAACGTCGGGCCAGCTCGTCGCGATCCTCGTCGAACGAAAGGCGGCACACGCCCTTCCCGGTCGCGGCGACCAGCATGTCGCCCAGCGTGGTAGGAACCACCGCCCAGCGGATCGTCACGCCCCGCCCCCCGTCACGCCATGCCGATGGCGCCATGCCCATTCTCCCTTCGCTAGCTTCATAGAACCGGGATGGCGCGCCGAACCCGGCGGCATAGACCGCCTCGGTCACGCTCGCGCCTGCGCTCAGCGCCGCGCCCGCGCGCTCGACGCGCAGCGCCCGCGCATAGCCCGCGGGAGACAGGCCCACCGCGCGCTTGAACAGGCGCTGGAAATGCGCCGGGCTATAGCCGGCCGCCCCGGCCAGCACGTCCAGCGGGATCGCCTCCTCGCTGGCGCGGATCAGGGCGATCGCCCGGGCGAGCGCGGCCTCGTCACGAGCGATATCGTCCGGGCGGCATCGCATACAAGGCCGCAGCCCCGCCGCACGCGCTTCGCGCGCCGAGGCATAGAAGCGCACGTTCTCGCGCCGGGGATGGCGGGCCGAGCACGACGGGCGGCAATAGATGCCGGTGGAATGCACCCCGGTGACGAAACGCCCATCGAAGCTGCGATCGCGCTTCAGGACAGCTTGCCAGGCGGTGTCGTCGGCGATGGTCATCGAATCCCTCCCCGCCAGTTCCGGGCCCAGCCCGCTCGCGCGGTCGTGCGCGGGAATACAGGCGTTCGGCCCGGCGGCCAACACCGCACCTGTCCCGGCGGGGCCGGATTCGCGCCTGTCGCGCCGCACGGGCGCGATTCGATATGTCATGGGCCGGTCCTTTCCGCCTGCTACCGGCACTGCCTAGCGCGGTGCCGGCCGCTTCGCGTCCCGCCGCTTGCTTTCAAAGCCGAAACGTGCCCGCCAAACGGGGTTGTCCCCGGCATGTCCCGCCTGCCTTGCATCCCGTCACAATCGTCGCTATGCGCGCCCGGTCTGCGGGCCGGCCGTGCTTTTCGCGCGTCCTTCAACGTGCCTCAGCCCACCCGATGTAAGGATAGGACACGCGTGGAGAATTCCGGCGGCATAAAGGCCAGCTTGCAAGGGCGTTACGCTTCGGCGTTGTTCGACCTTGCCAGCGAAAAGGGCGTAGTGACGGCAGTCGAGGCCGATCTGGAGAAGATCGAGCAGGCGATCGCCGAAAGCAATGAGTTCGCCGCCCTGATTCGCAATCCGCAAGTCAGCCGGGAAGCGGCCGGCAAGGTGATGGACGCGCTTGCCCCCGTGCTGGGCCTGTCGGACCTGACGCGCAATTTCGTGGGCGTGCTCGCGGCCAACCGCCGCCTTTCGGCGCTGCCCGAGATCGTGCGCGCCTTCCACGCGATCGCCGCCGCCCAGCGCGGCGAGGCGACCGCCGAAGTCGCCTCGGCCCACGCGCTCAGCGTCGAGCAGGTCGAGCAGCTCCGGCAGAAGCTGGAGGCCCGCGAAGGCCGCAACGTGAAAGTCCGCACCAGTGTCGATCCCGAACTGCTCGGCGGTCTCGTCGTCACCATCGGGTCCAAGCGTATCGACAGCTCGATCCGCACCCGTCTCAATTCTCTCGCCCAGGCCATGAAGGGCTGAAGAAAGGCTAAGCAATGGACATCCGCGCCGCAGAAATCTCGAAGGTCATCAAGGACCAGATCGCCAGCTTCGGCACCGAGGCCCAGGTCTCGGAAGTCGGCTCCGTGCTCTCGGTGGGTGACGGCATCGCCCGCATCCACGGCCTCGACAAGGTCCAGGCCGGCGAGATGGTGGAATTCGCCAACGGCATCCAGGGCATGGCGCTGAACCTCGAAGCCGACAATGTCGGCGTCGTGATCTTCGGTTCGGACCAGCAGATCAAGGAAGGCGACACCGTCAAGCGCACCGGCACCATCGTGGACGTGCCGGTGGGCAAGGGCCTGCTCGGCCGCGTGGTCGACGCGCTGGGCAACCCGATCGACGGCAAGGGCCCGATCGAGGCGGCCGAACGCCGCCGCGTCGAGGTCAAGGCGCCGGGCATCATCCCGCGCAAGTCGGTGCACGAGCCGGTGCAGACCGGCCTCAAGGCGCTCGACGCGCTGGTGCCCGTCGGCCGCGGCCAGCGCGAGCTGATCATCGGTGACCGCCAGACCGGCAAGACCGCCGTCGCGATCGATACCTTCATCAACCAGAAGGGCGTCAACGCGGGCGACGACGAGGGCAAGAAGCTCTACTGCATCTACGTCGCGATCGGCCAGAAGCGCTCAACCGTCGCGCAGATCGTCCGCCAGCTGGAAGAGAACGGCGCGATGGAATATTCCATCGTCGTGGCCGCCACCGCTTCGGAACCGGCCCCGCTGCAGTACCTGGCGCCCTATACCGGCTGCGCCATGGGCGAATTCTTCCGTGACAACGGGATGCACGCGGTCATCGTCTATGACGACTTGTCCAAGCAGGCCGTCGCCTATCGCCAGATGTCGCTGCTGCTGCGCCGCCCGCCGGGCCGCGAAGCCTATCCGGGCGATGTGTTCTATCTCCACAGCCGCCTCTTGGAGCGCGCCGCGAAGATGAACGATTCGCTCGGCGCCGGCTCGCTCACCGCGCTGCCGATCATCGAGACCCAGGCCGGCGACGTCTCGGCCTACATCCCGACCAACGTGATCTCGATCACCGATGGCCAGATCTTCCTCGAAACCGGCTTGTTCTACCAGGGCGTGCGCCCGGCGATCAACGTCGGCCTCTCAGTCAGCCGCGTCGGCTCCTCGGCGCAGACCAAGGCGATGAAGAAGGTCTCGGGCTCGATCAAACTGGAACTGGCGCAGTACCGCGAAATGGCGGCCTTCGCGCAGTTCGGCTCGGACCTCGACGCCTCGACGCAGAAGCTGCTCAATCGCGGCGCACGCCTGACCGAGCTGCTCAAGCAGCCGCAGTTCTCGCCGCTGCCGTTCGAGGAGCAGACTGTGTCGATCTTCGCCGGCACCAACGGCTATCTCGACGCGCTGCCCGTCGACAAGGTGACCGAATACGAGGCCGGGATGCTCAGCTTCATGCGCTCCGAGCATCCCGATGTCCTCGCGCTGATCCGCGACACCAAGGATTTTGGCGACGAGGCCAAGACCAGGACGGTCGCCGCGCTCGACACGTTCGCCAGGCAGTTCGCGTAAGGTTCGACCGTAGCCGCGCCTTTCGCCCATCTCGGGACGGCGGCGCGGCGACATGGATGCTGAAGCAGGTTCAGCAGACGCATAAGGGATAGGTTTTCCGGCTTATGGCCAGCCTCAAGGAACTCAAGGGCCGGATCAACTCGGTCAAATCGACCCAGAAGATCACCAAGGCCAAGCAGATGGTCGCGGCGGCCAAGCTGCGCAAGGCGCAGGCGGCGGCCGAAGCAGCGCGTCCCTACGCGGCGCGGCTCGCCGAGGTCATGGGCTCGCTCGCCAGCAAGGTGACGGTGAGCGAAACCTCGCCCAAGCTGCTGGCCGGCACCGGCAGCGACCAGGTCCACCTGCTCGTCGTCGCCAACTCGGACAAAGGGCTGTGCGGCGCGTTCAACTCGAACATCGTCAAGGCCGCTCTGGTCAAGGCGCGCGAGCTGGAAGCGGCGGGCAAGACGGTGCTGTTCTACATGGTCGGCCGCAAGGGCCGCCCGGTGATCCGCCGCAACTATCCCAAGGCCGTGCTGGCCATGTTCGACACGACCGACGTGCGCGAACCGGGCTATGACGAGGCGGAGCGGGTCGCGGCCGAGCTGGTCAAGCTCTACGAGGAGGGCAAGTTCGATGTGGCGCACCTGTTCTACTCGAAGTTCCGCTCGGCCCTGCTGCAGGAACCGACCGAACAGCAGATCATCCCGGTGCCCGCGCCCAAGACCGCCGCGGCCGGCGCGTCCGCCATTGGGGCAGCGGTCGTGGAATACGAGCCGGACGAGGAGGATATCCTCGCCGCGCTGCTGCCGCGCTATCTCAAGACGCAGATCTTCGGCGCGCTGCTGGAAAATTCCGCGTCGGAACAAGGCGCGTCGATGACCGCCATGGACAACGCCACGCGCAACGCCGGCGAACTGATCCAGAAGCTGACCATCCAGTACAACCGCAGCCGCCAGGCCGCGATCACTACCGAACTCGTGGAAATTATTGCTGGCGCGGAAGCGCTGTAAGGCATCGAAGGCAAGGAAACGAAAATGGCCACCGCACCCGTGCTCAACCAGACCACTACCGGCAAGATCAGCCAGGTCATCGGCGCCGTCGTCGACGTGACCTTCGAAGGCGAGCTGCCGGCGATCCTCACCGCGCTCGTCACCGAGAACAACGGCCAGAAGCTGGTTCTCGAAGTCGCCCAGCACCTGGGTGAAAACACCGTGCGCACCATCGCCATGGACGGCACCGACGGCCTGACGCGCGGCCAGGACGTGTCCAGCACCGGCGCGCAGATCACCGTGCCGGTCGGCCCCAAGACGCTCGGCCGCATCCTCAACGTCGTCGGCGATCCGATCGACGAGCGCGGTCCGGTCGGCAGCGACATGTCCGCGCCGATCCACGCCGAGGCCCCGCTGTTCGTCGACCAGTCGACCGAAGCGGCGATCCTCGTCACCGGCATCAAGGTGATCGACCTCCTCGCGCCTTACGCCAAGGGCGGCAAGATCGGGCTATTCGGCGGCGCGGGCGTGGGCAAGACCGTGCTGATCCAGGAACTGATCAACAACATCGCCAAGGGTCACGGCGGCGTCTCGGTGTTCGCCGGCGTCGGTGAACGCACGCGCGAGGGCAACGACCTCTACCACGAATTCCTCGACGCCGGCGTCATCGCCAAGGACGCCGAGGGCAACGCCACGTCGGAAGGCTCCAAGGTGGCGCTCGTGTTCGGCCAGATGAACGAGCCGCCGGGCGCCCGCGCCCGCGTCGCGCTCTCGGGCCTGACCATGGCCGAATACTTCCGCGACCAGGAGGGCCAGGATGTGCTCTTCTTCGTCGACAACATCTTCCGCTTCACCCAGGCGGGCGCCGAAGTGTCCGCCCTGCTCGGCCGTATCCCTTCGGCCGTGGGCTATCAGCCGACCCTGTCGACCGACATGGGCGCGCTGCAGGAACGCATCACCTCGACCACCAAGGGCTCGATCACCTCGGTGCAGGCGATCTACGTTCCCGCGGACGACTTGACCGACCCGGCCCCGGCGACCTCGTTCGCCCACCTTGACGCGACCACCACGCTGAACCGCGCGATCTCGGAGCTGGGCATCTACCCGGCGGTCGATCCGCTCGACTCCACCTCGCGCGTGCTCGAGCCGCGCGTCGTCGGCCAGGAGCACTACGAAACCGCCCGCAAGGTCCAGGAAACGCTGCAGAAGTACAAGTCGCTGCAGGACATCATCGCGATCCTGGGCATGGACGAGCTGTCCGAAGAGGATAAGCTCACCGTCGCCCGCGCCCGCAAGATCCAGAAGTTCCTCTCGCAGCCGTTCCACGTCGCCGAGGTCTTTACCGGCATTCCGGGCAAGTTCGTCCAGATCGAGGACACCGTGAAGTCGTTCAAGGCGGTGGTCGAAGGCGAATACGATCATCTGCCCGAAGCCGCGTTCTACATGGTCGGCGGTATCGACGAGGCGGTGGCGAAGGCCAAGAAGCTGGCCGAAGAGGCGTAATCGACAATGGCACTGCACTTTGAACTCGTCACGCCGGCCAAGCTCGTGCGTTCGGAAGACGTCCACATGGTGGTCGTCCCCGGCGCGGAAGGCGAGTTCGGCGTGCTGGAAGGCCACGCGCCCTTCATGTCGACGATCCGCGATGGCGCGCTCAAGGTCTATCGCAGCGAAAGCGGCGCGCCCGAGGAGATCATGATCCAGGGCGGCTTCGCCGAAGTGGGCGCCAATGGCCTGACCGTGCTGGCCGAGCACGTCGAAGGCTGACCGCCCGCGACAACCGGATTTCGGAAAAGGGCGCCGTTTCGGCGCCCTTTCTCGTATGGGGCCGCCGCTCCACGCCCGATGATCGACCGCTAGCGTCGCTTCGCGGCGGTGCGCGCGTGGAAATCCGGCGGCTTGTCCGCAACCCATGCGATGAACCGCGCGATTGCCGCGTGCTCGCGCAGCATCTGCACCGCCTCGCCCTTGCGCGTGAGTTCGGCATTGGTGAAATTGGCGTGGATCGCGCGGTGGCAGATCGGGTGTAGCGGCACGGTTTCGCGCCCTCCCCGGCTTTTCGGCACCGGGTGATGCCATTCGATCCGGCGCCCAAGCGGTCTGGCGCAAAGCCAGCAGGGCCGCTCGCCCGGTCCGCTCTCCCGATCCGTATCGGCCATGCCAGGTCCATTCTCCACCATTAGGAAGTTATCAAAGTTTCAACCTTAATGATCTGCCGAATTCGCAAGGCTGCAATCGCGCGATGGACAGGCGCGTCGGGAAGGTTGAGTACGCTATGAGTGCATTCGGGCGGCGTAACGGCATGGGCGGGATGGGACAGGGCGCGCGCCCTGCCTTCGGCGTCGCAAAGCCGCTGAAGGGCGGGGCCGGCGACAAGCCGGCTGGCGCGCCGCCGCCGCAATCCAGCGCTCCGGTTCCGGGCGGCGAGCAGTTCCCGCCGATCCCCGCGGCCGACATGGGCGCGCCCTCGCACAAGAACTTGCGCGACGATGCCATGACCCGCCTCGCCGATCGCGCCAATGCGGTTCACGACAACAACTCCGACCAGGGCGGCTTCGAAGCCTCGATCCACAAGATCAAGGAACAGGTGCTGCCCCGCCTGCTCGAACGCGTCGATCCCGAAGCGGCGGCGACGCTGACCAAGGACGAGCTTTCCGAAGAGTTCCGCCCGATCATCATGGAGGTGCTCGCCGAGCTCAAGATCACGTTCAACCGGCGCGAGCAGTTCGCGCTGGAAAAGGTGCTGATCGACGAACTGCTTGGTTTCGGGCCACTGGAGGAACTGCTGAACGACCCGGATATCTCCGATATCATGGTTAACGGCCCGGACCAGACCTACATCGAAAAGAAGGGCAAGCTCCAACTCGCCAACACCAAGTTCCGCGACGAGCAGCATCTGTTCCAGATCGCCCAGCGCATCGTCAATCAGGTCGGCCGCCGCGTCGACCAGACCACGCCGCTCGCCGATGCTCGCCTCAAGGACGGCAGCCGCGTCAACGTGATCGTGCCGCCGCTCTCGCTGCGTGGCACCGCCATCTCGATTCGTAAGTTTTCCGAAAAGCCCATCACGCTCGACATGCTGAAGGACTTCGGCTCGATGTCGGACAAGATGTGCACCACGCTCAAGATCGCCGGCGCCTGCCGGATGAACGTGGTCATCTCGGGCGGTACCGGCTCGGGCAAGACGACGATGCTCAATGCCCTGTCGAAGATGATCGACCCGGGCGAGCGCGTGCTGACGATCGAGGACGCGGCCGAGCTTCGCCTGCAGCAGCCGCACTGGCTGCCGCTGGAAACCCGCCCGCCGAACCTGGAAGGACAGGGCGCGATCACCATCGGCGATCTCGTCAAGAACGCGCTGCGTATGCGGCCTGACCGGATCATCCTGGGCGAAATCCGTGGCGCTGAATGCTTCGACCTGCTGGCCGCGATGAACACCGGCCATGACGGCTCGATGTGCACGCTCCACGCCAACAGCCCGCGCGAGTGCCTGGGCCGTATGGAAAACATGATCATGATGGGCGACATCAAGATCCCGAAGGAAGCGATCAGCCGCCAGATCGCCGAATCGGTGGATCTGATCGTGCAGGTCAAGCGCCTGCGCGACGGTTCGCGCCGTACCACCAACATCACCGAAGTGATCGGCATGGAAGGCGATGTCATCGTCACGCAGGAACTGTTCAAGTTCGAATATCTCGACGAGACCGACGACGGCCGCATCCTGGGCGAATTCCGCCCTTCCGGCCTGAGGCCCTATACGCTGGAAAAGGCGCGCCAGTTCGGCTTCGATCAGGCCTATCTGGAAGCCTGCCTGTAAGCGTGCCGCGATCGCGGCCCTAGCTGGCCAGCCAGTCCCGCGCCGCCAGCCCCAGCAGGACGATGGCGGCCAGCAGGGACCAGAAGAAGACCGTCGTCCAGGGCATGAAGCCCACCCGGTCCAGATCGGCGCGGCGCATCCGGCGATGATCGGCCAGCCACGCGGCGGCGGCGATCAACGCCGCGATCGCGCCGGCCAGCGCCATTATTCGGGTTGCCTGATCCATGCCCGGCCCTTGCCTCGAACCGCGCGGCGGTTAAAGCCCGTTTGTGCATCACACCGAGCGCCCGCTGCTGGCCATCGCCTTTAGAGCCGCCGCCATGGCGCTGCTCTCGACAATGTTCATGCTGATCAAATATGTTGGCGAGCTGGGCGTCGCCGGGCCGGAGATCGTTTTCTGGCGCCAGGCCTTCTCGGTGCCTATCCTGTTCGGCTGGCTGGCGGCGACGGGCGGCCTCCACCGCCTGCGCACACGGCGCATGGCCAGCCACGCCCGCCGCGCGACCACGGGGATGATCGGGCTGTTCTGCAACGTCAGCGCCGCGCTGCTGCTGCCGCTGGCCGAAGCGACCACGTTTTCCTTCACCACGCCGCTGTTCGCCGTGCTGATGACCGCGCTGGTGCTGCGCGATCGGGTGGGGCCCTGGCGCTGGACGGCAGTGGCCCTGGGCTTTCTGGGCGTTCTGATCATCGCCAATCCGGGGCACGAGGCGGTATCGCCCTGGGGCGTGGCGGCCGGGCTGGGCGCGGGCCTGCTGGTCGCGGTCGTCAGCTTCCAGATCCGCGATCTGGCCCGGACCGAGGAGCCGATAAGCTGCGTGTTCTGGTTCGCGTTCTACGGCGCGCTGATGACCGCGATCCTCCTGCCGCTCTACTACACGCCGCACAGCGCACGGGAATGGGCGATCCTGGCCGGCATCGGCACGCTCGGGACCATCGCGCAACTGCTCATCACCGCATCGCTGCGGCTGGGCCAGGTCGCGACCGTGGTGGTGATGGATTACACCTCGCTCATCTGGGCGACGTTTTACGGCTGGCTGATCTGGGATCGCCTGCCCACCACCGCGACCTGGCTGGGCGCCCCGGCGATCGTCGCCGCCGGGCTGGTCATCACCTGGCGCGAGCGCCGGCTGGCGCGAAGGGCGGCGCGGCGCCTTGTCCATGAACAGGAAAGTGGGCTGGCGCCGCTCTGAATCTTCCCCAAGGGAACATGGCGCGCCTTCGCGAGTTTCGCTGAGGATATCCGGTCGCGCGGCCGGATGCCGACCAGAAGGATACGCTCGTCATGATCAGGAAAATCGTCTTCGCGCTCGTGGTCGGAAGCATCGCGCTGAGCGCTTCGGCCTGCAACACCGTCAAGGGCGCGGGCCGCGATATCGAATCCGTTGGTGAAGCCGCCGATCGCGCATGGTGATCGCGCACTGACAGCAACGGTGCCGCGCGGGAAGGGTCGCTACCAAGCTCCCTGCATCGCTGGCCGCTTCTTCCCGCGCGGCCATCCCCGTTTCAGGACTATCCCTCTTGCAAGGCAGGCGGAGGCGGTGGCGTGGCCTGCTTTTGCGCGTGATGCTCGGCCAGCAGGGCCCTTGCCCGCAGCCAGATCTCCAGCCTTTGCGCCACGATCATGCCCAGCACGAAGCCCAGCAGGGCATCCGTGAAATAGAGCGCCTCGGCCGGGAAATGCCCATGGACCGGCGGCGTGCCCGGCGTGGCGGGATGGATCGCGCGGCGCAGTACCGCGATCACCACGATCAGCACCAGCGCGGCCGGCGATTGCCGCATCATCACGGTGCCGCTGTCGTCATCGACATGCAGGCGCATCAGGCGGCCGCGCTGCCAGCCCAGCAGCACCCCGATTGCCACCCCGGCCACGAAGCAAAGCCAGCCCAGACCGCTGGTCGGCATGGACAGCATCGCCGCCAGCACGATCGCGCCATAGATCGCCGGCAAGATCCACAAGCGCCCCGGCCGCAAGGCGCGCGCCTTGTGCACGTTGCGATAGCGCCAGGCCATGACGGCGATCAGGATGAGGATCGGCAGATAGCCGACCAGCGTGCGGACCAGCGGGCTCATGCCGATCAGCTTCCGCCGATCTCGCTGAGCGCAGGCGCGCCCGGCACGCCCGGCGTGCCTTGCCAGACCAGCACCGGCTTGCGCGCGGCCAGCGTCTCATCCAGCCGCCGACGCGGCGCGAAGCGCGGGGCCGAATGCAGGCTTTCGTCCCCTGCCCGCGCCCGTTCGGCCACGCTGCGCAGCGAGGCGATGAAGCGGTCCAGCCCGGCCCTGCTTTCGGTCTCGGTCGGCTCGATCAGCATCGCGCCTTTCACCACCAGCGGGAAATAGACCGTCATCGGGTGGAAACCCTCGTCGATCAGGCCCTTGGCCACGTCGAGCGTGGAGAAGTGATCGGCCAGCCCGGCATCGCTGAACAGCGCCTCGTGCATACACGGGCCGCTGGCGCCGAACGGCGCGGTGAGCACGTCCTCGCACGATCGCAGCACATAGTTGGCATTCAGCACCGCGTCCTCGGCCACCTGGCGCAGCCCATCGGCGCCGTGGCTGAGGATATAGGCCAGCGCGCGGGTGAACATGCCCATCTGGCCGTGGAACGCGCTCATCCGGCCAAAGCCCTGCGCATGGCCCATGGCCTCGGCGTCCTCTTCCTCGACGAGATGGACGACGCCGTCGGCGGTGCGCGCGGTGAAGGGCAGCGGCCCGAAAGGCGAAAGCGCTTCGGACAGCACGACCGGCCCCGATCCCGGCCCGCCGCCGCCGTGCGGGGTTGAGAAGGTCTTGTGCAGGTTGATATGCATGGCATCGACGCCCAGGTCGCCCGGCCGCACTTTGCCGACGATCGCGTTGAAATTGGCGCCGTCGCAATAGACGAAAGCCCCGGCGGCGTGGGCCGCGTCGGCGATCGCCTTCATGTCGCGTTCGAACAGGCCGCACGTGTTGGGATTTGTGATCATCACCGCCGCCACGTCCGGCCCGAGCCGGCCCTTGAGCGCGGCGAGATCGACGCGCCCGTCGGCGGTGGCGGGAATGCTTTCCACCCGGTAGCCGGCGAAAGCGGCGGTCGCGGGATTGGTGCCATGTGCGCTTTCGGGCACCAGCACCACCGAGCGCGCATCGCCGCGTGCTTCCAGCGCGGCGCGAATGCACAGCAGGCCGCACAGTTCGCCATGGGCGCCGGCCTTGGGCGTCATCGCCACGCCGTGCATCCCGGTGAGCGTCACCAGCCAATGGGCAAGCTGGTTGATCACGTCGAGCGCGCCGCGCACGGTATTCTGCGGCTGCAGCGGATGCACATCGGCAAAGCCCGGCAGCCGCGCGACCTTCTCGTTAAGCCGGGGATTGTGCTTCATCGTGCAGGAGCCGAGCGGGAACGGCCCAAGATCGATCGCATAGTTCTGCCGCGACAGGCGCGTGTAGTGGCGAATCGCCTCCGGCTCGGTCAGGCCGGGCAGCGCCGGGGCCTGCCGGCGCAGGAACCGGGCAAGGCCGGCCACGGGCGCGCCCTCGGGCTCGTCGAGATCGACGCCGCATTTGCCCGGCGCGCCCAACTCGAAGCTGAGCGGCTCTTCGAGCATGAGGCCACGATCGCCGCTCATGGTGGCCACGGCCGGCGGCGCATCGCCCGCCTCGCCGATGGCGGGCCGCCATCCGGCGGCGTTGACGGCGGTCATGCCAGCACTCCTTCCAGTTCGGCGGCGAAGATGGCGATATCCTCGTCCGTGGTGGTCTCGGTCGCGGTGACGAGCAGCCCGTGCCGCAAGCTCGCGACACCGGGATAGAGCCGTCCCAGCGAGACGCCGCCGAGCACCCGGCGTTCGGCCAGCGCGCGCACCACATCGCGGGCATCGCGCGGCAGCAGCAGGGTGACTTCGTTGAAATAGGCGTCGTTCAGGCAGGAAACGCCCGGCACTTGCGTCAGTCGCGCCACCATGGCCTGCGCGCGGGCATGGTTGATCCGGGCGAGCCGCGCCAGTCCCTCCCCACCAAGCAGGGTCATATGAATACTGAAGGAAAGCGCACAAAGCCCTGAATTAGTGCAGATATTGCTCGTCGCTTTTTCGCGTCGGATATGCTGCTCGCGCGTCGAAAGGGTAAGCACGAAGCCGCGCTTGCCCTCGGCATCGACCGTCTGCCCGCACAGCCGCCCCGGCATCTGGCGCACGAACTTCTCGCGGCAGCCGAACAGGCCGAGATAGGGCCCGCCGAACTGGAGCCCGACGCCCAGCGACTGCCCTTCGCCCACGACGATATCCGCACCGAGATGGCCGGGCGCTTCGATCAGGCCGAGCGCGACCGGCTCGGTCACGACCGCGACCAGCAAGGCGCCCCTGGCGTGCGCCGCCTCGGCGATCGCGGCCAGATCGGGGATGCGGCCGAGGATGTCGGGATATTGCACCACGACGCAGGCGGTTTCACCATCAATCGAACTGATTAACGCGATATCATCAGGTTCTGCCTGAAGTTCGGGCAACCGCGTGTCGATCACGTCGCGGGTGAACTTGGCCATGGTCCGCACCACTTGCGCATAGTGCGGATGCAGCCCGCCCGAGAGCACCACCCGATCGCGCCGGGTGATCCGCCCGGCCATCAGGATCGCTTCCCAGCACGCGGTCGAGCCGTCGTACATCGAGGCATTGGCGATCTCTGTGCCGTAAAGCCGCGCGACCTGGGTCTGGAACTCGAACAGCGCCTGCAAGGTGCCTTGCGCGATCTCGGGCTGGTAAGGCGTGTAGGCGGTGAGGAACTCGCCGCGCTGGATAAGATGATCGACGCTTGCGGGCACATGATGCCGGTAAGCCCCGGCGCCCAGGAAGAACGGCACGCTGCCCGCGCTGAGGTTGCGGGCGGCCAGCCCGGTCATGTGCCGTTCGACCGCCAGTTCGCTGGCGTGGAGCGGCAGGCCGGCGATCGGCCCGTCAAGCCGGGCCTGGGCGGGCACGTCGGCGAACAGGTCATCAACCGTGGCGGCGCCGATCACCGCCAGCATCTCGGCCCGGTCGGCCTCGGTCAGCGGCAGGTAGCGCATCGGCTCAAAGCTCCGCGACGAAGGCGTCGTAAGCCGCCCTGTCCATCAGGCCGGCCAGCTCGGCGGGATCGCTCAGCGTGATGCGGAACAGCCAACCGCCCAGCTCGGCATCGCTGTTGACCAGTTCGGGCTCATCGGCGAGCGCGGCGTTGGTGTCGCTCACCGTGCCGCTTACCGGGGTATAGACGTCGGAGGCGGCCTTCACCGAATCGACCACCGAAACCGAATCGCCCTTGGCCACGGTGCTGCCTTCGGCGGGCAGCTCGACGAAGGTGATGTCGCCCAGCTGGCTCTGGGCATAATCGGTGATGCCGACAGTGCCGGTATCGCCTTCGACATCGATCCACTCATGATCCTGGGTGAAATAGCGGGGCATGGGGCAGTTCCTCAACGATGATAGCGGTGGGGGACGAAGGGCATCGGCACGATGCGGGCATCGAGCCGCTTGCCCCGCATTTCGAGCGACAGCGCGGTTCCCTCTGCGGCCAGGTCGCTATCGACATAGGCCATGGCGATGGGCCGTTGCAGCGTGGGCGAAAAGCCGCCTGAAGTGACGATGCCGACTTCGCGGTCTCCGGCGAAGACCTTGGCGCCTTCGCGCGCGGCCATCCGTCCCTCGAGCGAGAGGCCGATCCGGCGGCGCGGCGCGCCACTGGTGAGCAGACCGAGAATCCGCTCCGCGCCGGGAAAGCCGCCTTCGGCGCGGCGGCGCTTGTTGATCGCGAAGGCGAGATCGGCGCTGACGGGATCGGTTTCGGGCGAGAGATCGTGGCCATAGAGCGGCAGGCCAGCTTCAAGCCGCAGCGAATCCCGCGCGCCCAGCCCGATCGGCTTCACCTCGGGCGCGCCGCAGAGCAGATCGGCCACGGCGACGGCGGCTTCGGCGGGAACCGAGATCTCGAAGCCGTCCTCGCCGGTATAGCCCGAACGGCTGATCCACGCTTCCACGCCGCCCAGCATGAACCGGCCGCCGCGCATGAAGGTCAGCGCCGCAAGCGGATGCTCGCCGCTCGCCAGCCGGTCCAGCGCGGCGAACGCGGCCGGGCCCTGCAGCGCCAGCAGCGCGCGCTCGTCCAGATGGTTGAGCGTGACGGCATCGGGCAGCTGCTCACGCAGCCAGGCGATATCGTCCCATTTGGTCGCGCCGTTGACGACCAGGAACAGCCCTTCGCGCCAGCGCGAGACGATGAGATCGTCAAGAATGCCGCCATCCGCATCGAGCAGCAGCGAATAGCGCAAGGCGCCCAGCTTCAGCGTCGCCAGATCGATGGGCAGCACCGCTTCCAGCGCCGCATCGGCATCCTCGCCCGAGACGAACAACTGGCCCATGTGCGACACATCGAACAGCCCGGCATTCTCGCGCGTCCACTGGTGCTCGGCGATGATGCCTTCGTACTGCACGGGCATGAGATAGCCGGCGAATTCGACCATGCGGCCCCCGCGCGCGCGGTGCCAGGCATCGAGCGGCAGGGTCAGCAGCGCGATCGCGACCTCTTCGGCCGCGTCATCATCAGCGGAAACGTCATCCGGGAAAACATCATCGCTCACATCAAACGCTCCGCACAGCTTGGCACACCATTCCAGGTGCCCCCTCTGTCACGGAAGCCTGAGAGCTTTCCCCCGCGCACCCGATCACAAGGGCTTGCTGGGTTACACCGTCGGCGGCCCCCCGTTTTCGGCAGGGCACTTTCCAGAGTCTCGCTATCGACGCCGCGCGGTCCTTTTGCCTGAGAGATTCCGGGGCGGTTGCTCCTTCGGCGCCCGGCGATGCTTCCCTGATAGGTCGAATCGACGGGTCTCTCCCGCGCTGTCAGCGATGCATGAACGATGGGCGAGCCGCCGATGCGAGTCAACCGCCCGGCCAGCCGGAGCCGAGACTATTCCCCAGCCCGGCGCAGGATTAGCTGAATCCCGTCATATTCGTGGATGAACCGCCCGGCGGCCTTCTCATGCGCCAGCGCCAGGATGGCCCGCGCCAGCGATCGCGCGCGGACCGCGCGGAAGCGCCGCCAGCCGCCCTGAAGGAACAGATCCGCCAGCGGAGCGGCCGCCTGCGCCAGACGTTCGAACGGCCGGCTTTCGGCGCGTGACCCGCGCAGCAGGCCCGGCCGCAGGATATCGAGCCGGCGGAAGCCCAGCTTGCCCAGCGCCTCGTCGGTCTCGCCTTTGGTGCGCAGGTAGAAGGCCCGGCTCGCGCGGTCGGCGCCGACCGATGACACCACGATCATGCGCTCGATCCCCGCATCGCGCGCGGCGCGGGCGCAGGCCAGCACCAGATCGTGGTCGATCGCGCGGAATGCCTCCTCGCCGCCGGCGCGCCGCATCGTCGTGCCCAGCGCGCAGACCAGGACGTCGGCCCGCGCCGCCGCGATCGCGCGCGGCCAGCCGCCGGTATCGCCCACCAGCATTTCCATGCGCGCGCCCGGCGGCAGCGCCACCTCGCGACGGGCGACGGCGACCAGGCGCACATCCTCGCGCCCCACCGCCTCTTCCAGCAGGCTGTAGCCGACCAGCCCCGTCGCACCGACAAGGCAGATGCGCTTCACCGGGCCGGCACTCACCGCGCGCGCGCCTCAAACATTGCGCAGGCCCTCGGTGGTGCGGCCATAGATCTGTTCGTGGCAGGTGATGGCGAAGCGATCGGTCATGCCCGCGATGTAATCGGCAATGTGGCGGCTGCGATCGGGCTCGAAACGCGGCAGCGTGTCGATCCACTCCTCGTCCATCAGCACCGGTTCCTGCGAATAGGCCGCGAAGAGCTCGGCGATCACGGCGCGGGCGCGCCGCGCGGTCTCGACCTGCTCGGGATGGTAATACAACTTTTCGTACATGAAGCGCTTGAAGCCGCGCTCGGCCTCGCCCAGCTCGGGCGAGAAGGCAGCGGTGGCCCGGCCGGCGCCGCGCACGTCGCCCACGTCGGCCATGCCCGCGACGCGCCGTCGGGTTTCGGCGATGAGATCGTTGACCATGAAGCCGATCTGGCTGCGGATCAGCTCGGCCAGCTGGCGGTCGCGCGGCGCCAGGGGATAGCGCCGCTCGACCTCGGCCCAGTGATCGGCGACGAAGGGATGGGCCAGCAGCTCGTCAAGATCGAGGAAGCCGGCGCGCAGGCCATCGTCGATATCGTGATTGTCATAGGCGATATCGTCGGACAGCGAAGCGATCTGCGCTTCCAGCGAAGGCCAGGTGGCCAGATCGAGCGGGTATTCCGCGTCGAGCCCGGCCAGCGCCCAGTTCGGCTGGGCCACCGGCCCGTTGTGCTTGGCCAGGCCCTCCAGCGTCTCCCAGGTGAGGTTGAGCCCGTCATGCTCGCAATAGGGCGATTCGATCCGCATCAGCGTGCGCAGGCAATGGGCATTGTGATCGAAGCCGCCGCGCCGGTCGAGCGCGGCTTTCAGCGCTTCCTCGCCGGCATGGCCGAACGGGGCGTGGCCGATGTCGTGGGCCAGCGCCAGCGCCTCGGTCAGATCCTCGTCCAGCCCCAGCGTGCGGGCGATCACGCGCGCGATCTGCGCCACTTCCAGGCTGTGCGTCAGCCGCACCCGGTAATGATCGCCGTCGGGCGCGATGAACACTTGCGTCTTGTAGCGCAGGCGGCGGAACGCGATCGAATGGATGATCCGGTCCCGATCGCGCTGATAAGCGCTGCGCGGTCCGCGCGCGAGCGCGTTTTCCAGCGGGAATTCGCGTCCGCGCGTCCGTTCCGGGTCAGAGGCGTAGGGGGCGAGTGCCAAGTCAGCCCTCACCCAGGATCCAGTCGACCGCCGCATCGGCATGGATGCGCGTGCAATCGAAGATCGGCAGCACATTGGCATCGACATCGACGATCATCTCAAGCTCGGTACAGCCCAGCACGATCGCTTCGGCGCCTTCCTGCCCCAGCGTGGTGATGATCGTCTTCAGCTCGCGCTCGGACTGGCGCGTCGCCTTGCCCAGCATCAGCTCGTCATAGATGATCCGGTCAAGCGTCTCGACCCGCGCCAGGCTGGGCGGCAGCAGCTCGATATCGCGCGCGATCAGCTTCTGCCGGTAGAAGGTATCGAGCATGACGTTGCGCGTGCCGAGCAGCGCCGCGCGCTTCGCCCCCTGCCGGACCATGCGTTCAGCAACGCATTCGGCGATGTGGAGCAGCGGCACCGCCACCGCATCGGCCACCGCATCATAGACCTTGTGCATCGAATTGGCGCCGATGAGGATCGCGGTGGCGCCGGCGGCTTCAAGCCGGCGGGCCGATTCGGCCAGCACGTCGCTGGCGTGCTGCCAGTCCTCCGCGCTGGAAAGCCGCATCAGGCTGGCGGCATCCAGGCTTTCGATCACCATCGGCGCGCTGGCCGTGGCGCCCGCGCGCGCCTGCACGCCGCGATTGATGTATTCGTAGTAAGTCCGGGTGGAAAACCAGCTGAGGCCGCCGATCAGGCCGATCTTGCGCAAAATGGGGAGTCCTTTCGCAGTCTCGCTCGCCTGCCTTCCTAGCGGGCGATGCCCGTGGCGCACAAGGCGGCCGAGCTGGCCGTCACCGCAATCGCTTCCCCATCACCCACGCGGCGCACGCCGGCGATATAGGCGCCGAGCGAATGGCTTTCCCCTTCGAACCGCTGCAGCTTGTAAAGCTGGACGATGGACAGCCGCTTCACCATGCGCCGCGCCATGCAATCGGCGCGCTTGTCGGAAAGGCCGGCCTCGACCAGGGCGGAGCGCACGCGATATTCCTTGAAAGCGCGCCAGCCGCCGCCGAAAGTCAGGTAAACGCCCGCCGCCGCCAGCAGCAGGAGCAGCACGAAGCGGCGCATCAGTCCGCCAGGGCCTTGACGATTTCCTCGACCATCTTCTTGGCATCGGACAGCAGCATCATCGTCTGGTCCATGTAGAACACGTCGTTGTCGACGCCGGCATAGCCCTGCCCGCCCATCGAGCGCTTGATGAAGAAGATGGTCTTGGCCTTTTCCACATCGAACACCGGCATCCCGTAGATCGGCGAGGACTTGTCGGTCTTGGCCGCGGGGTTGACCACGTCGTTGGCGCCGATGATGAAGGCGACGTCGGTCTGGGCGAATTCGCCGTTGATGTCTTCCAGCTCGAAGACCTCGTCATAAGGGACGTTGGCCTCGGCCAGCAGCACGTTCATGTGGCCGGGCATCCGGCCGGCGACCGGGTGGATCGCGTACTTGACGCGCACGCCGTGCGCCTTGAGCTGGTCCGCCATCTCGCGCAGCACGTGCTGGGCCTGCGCCACGGCCATGCCGTAGCCGGGAATGATGATGACCTGCTCGGCCTCTTTCATCAGGAAAGCCGCGTCCTCGGCCGAGCCGCGCTTCCACGGCCGGTCTGTCTTGACCGCATCGCCGCCCCCGCCCGCCTCGGCGCCGAAGCCGCCGGCGATCACCGAGATGAAGCTGCGGTTCATCGCCCGGCACATGATGTACGACAGGATCGCGCCCGAAGCGCCGACCAGCGCGCCGGTGATGATCATCGCGGTGTTGTGCAGCGTGAAGCCCATCGCGGCGGCCGCCCAGCCCGAATAGCTGTTCAGCATCGAGACGACCACGGGCATGTCCGCCCCGCCGATCGGGATGATCAGCAGGAAGCCGATCAGGAACGAAAGCCCGACGATGGCCCAGAACAGCGCCGGCGTATCCCAGTGGAACAGGTTCACCAGCACCAGGATCGCGATCAGCGTGCCCAGGTTGATCACATGCCGCGCCGGCAACAGGATCGGCGCCCCGCTCATGTTGCCGTTGAGCTTGGCGAAAGCGATCACCGAGCCGGAAAAGGTGATCGCGCCGATGGCGACGCCCAGCCCCATCTCAAGCCGGCTGCCCTTCAGGATATCGAGCCCGCCCGGTTCCAGAATGCCGAATGCGCCGGGATTGAGATAGGCGGCGATCCCCACCAGCACCGCGGCAAGGCCGACCAGCGAGTGGAAGGCGGCGACCAGCTGCGGCATCGCCGTCATCTGGATGCGGCGAGCGATGACGAAGCCGATGCCGCCGCCGATCGCGATGGCCACCAGGATCTCGGGCAGGCTGGCGATCTCGTGCGTGATCAGCGTGGTCACGACCGCGATCAGCATCCCGGCCATGCCCAAGCGATTGCCCCGGCGCGAGGTGGCAGGCGATGACAGGCCGCGCAAGGCCAGGATGAAGCAGGCGCCGGCGACCAGATAGGCCGCCGCGACCCACGGGCTCACCTCATGGACCGCAAGCGAAGCGCCCGCCACGGCTTCGGAAGGCGCGATCGCCACTATTTGCGGTCCTTCTTCTTGTACATCGCCAGCATCCGCTCGGTCACGGCGAAGCCGCCGAAGATGTTGATGCTGGCCAGCACCACGCCGGCCAGGCCCAGCCACTTGGCCACCGGCGATCCGGCGGCGGCACCGGCAACGAGCGCGCCGACGATGATCACCGAGGAAATCGCGTTGGTCACCGCCATCAGCGGCGTGTGCAGCGCGGGCGTGACCGACCAGACGACATAATAGCCCACGAAGCAGGCCATGACGAAGATCGAGAGGATCGAGATGAAGTCCACTATGCGTCCTCCTCAGGCCAGCAGCCGCTCGTGCACGATCCTGCCGTCCCGCGTCAGCCGGATCGCGTCGCCGATTTCGGCGTCGAGCACGGGGCCGCCCGCGTCCTTGTCCCAGAACGCGGCGAGGAAGTTGAACAGGTTGCGCGCATAGAGTGCCGAAGCGTCGGCGGGCAGGTGCGCGGGGGTGTTCGAAAAGCCGATGATCGTCACGCCGTGTTTCTCGACCACCTGATCGGCCACGGTGCCTTCGACATTGCCGCCTTGCGGCGCGGCGAGATCGAAGATCACGCTGCCCGGCTTCATCGTCGCGATCTGGGCGTCGGTGATCAGGCGCGGCGCGGCGCGGCCGGGGATCAGCGCGGTGGTGATGACGATGTCCTGCCTGGCGATATGGCTGGAGACCAGATCGGCCTGCGCCTTCTGGTATTCCTCTGACATCTCGGTGGCATAGCCGCCCGTGCCCTCACCCTCGATGCCGGCGACGTTCTCGACGAAGATCGGCTTGGCCCCCAGCGAGAGGATCTGCTCTTTCGTCGCCGCGCGCACGTCGGTCGCGGAAACTTGCGCGCCCAGGCGGCGCGCGGTGGCGATCGCCTGGAGCCCGGCCACGCCCACGCCCATGATGAAGACCCGGGCCGCCGCGATCGTCCCGGCGGCGGTCATCATCATCGGAAAGGCGCGGCCATAGACGTCGGCCGCCGCGAGCACGGCCTTGTAGCCGGCCAGGTTCGATTGCGAGGAGAGGATATCCATCGTCTGCGCGCGAGTGATGCGCGGCATGAACTCCATCGCCAGCGCTTCCAGCCCGGCGGCGGCGTAAGCCTCGATCCGCGCGCGCCGGGCGAAGGGATCGAGCGCGGCGACGATCCAGGCGCCGGGCTTCACGCCCGCGAGCAGGTCAGGCTCGGGCCCCTGCACGCCGAACACGATATCCGCGCCCGCCACCACCTCGGCGGCATCGCCGATCACGGCGCCGGCGGCGCGATAATCGTCATCGGGGATCGAGGCGCGCACGCCCGCCCCGGCCTCTATCGCCACGCTCGCGCCCAGCGCGACAAGCTTCCTGACCGTCTCGGGCGAGGCCGAGACGCGCGTTTCCCCGGCCGCACGCTCCTTCAGAACGGCGATTCGCCGGCCTGACGGCATGACCGGCTCAGGCAATCAGGAAAACGACGAATGCCGTGGCGCAAACAGCCGCGATGGTGCCGATCTTCAGCAGCGTGAGAAAGCCGCTGTAAGTATCATTAGCCGCCTTCATGTCGTTGCCCGATGCCATGAAATCATTCCCCACACGTGTCTGACCGTCGATGGCACGCCTCTAGCCGCCCGGCCGGTTTCGCTCAAGTGCCGAGAACGCGTTTCGGCAACGCCCCTGGCGGGCATGGCAGCGCGGACCGGCTTTTCTCCCGTGCTGAAACGCATAATCCCAAACCGTCACTTAGCCTTAATCCGGTCTTTACCCCCGCGCTCTACACAGAGCCATTCCAAGACCGGGGGGCCCAAGGGCAAGCGCGAGACGATGGCGGAGCTGGACCAACGCCTGCTGATGTTGATCGACGATGAGCCGGCGCAATGCCGGCTGATCTCGGCGCTCGCCGCGCGCGAGGGCTGGCGCACGATCATCGCGCGCGATGCCGAAACCGCGATCGCCACGCTGGGCACGCGCCAGGGCATGGAACTGAACGCCATCATCCTCGATCAGTGGGTGCCGGGCGACGATGCCTGCGTGCTGATCTCCGAACTGAAATCGCGCCGCCCCGCCCTGCCCATCCTGATGCTTACCGCCAGCACATCGCCGCTGCTGGCGGTGGAAGCGATGCGCGCGGGGGCGACCGATTACCTCGTCAAGCCCGTCGCGCCCGACCGGCTGATGCAAGCGCTGCGCATGGCCACCACGCGCGAGGCCCCGCGCGACGAACTGGCACCGCTGACCGAGAAGATGCCGTCGAACCCCGATTTCGAATCGATGATCGGGGCCGCGCCCACGTTCCGCAAGGCGCTGGCGGTCGCGGCCAAGGCGGCGCGCGGCCATGGCCCCGTGCTGATCGAGGGTGAAAGCGGCACCGGCAAGGAAATGCTGATGCGCGCGATGCACGCGGCCAGCCCGCGCGCGAAGATGCCGCTGCGCTTCGTCAATGTGGGCAGCACGCCGGCCAATGCGATCGAATCGGTGCTGTTCGGGCATGAGAAAGGCGCCTTTCCCGGCGCGTTCGATCGCCAGATCGGCGCCTTGCAGCAGTGCGACGGTGCGACGCTGGCGCTCGACGAGGTCGATCGCCTGCCGCTTTCGGTGCAGGAGCGCCTGCTCGAATCGATCCGCCGCAGCGACGTGCGCCCGATCGGCGCGCGCTACAGCTTCCGCATCGACGTGCGCGTGATCGCGGCAACCAACCTGCCGCTGGGCGATCTGGTGACCGAAGGGCTGTTCCTGCGCGAGTTGCACGAAGCGCTCGCGCCGGTCACGGTCAAGCTGCCGCCGCTGCGTGAGCGGCTGGGCGATATCGCCGCGCTTTCGCGCTTCTTCCTCGCGCGCATCGGCGAGCAGCCGGGGCTGCGCGAGCTGGGCATCACCGACGGCGCGCTTTCACTGCTTTCGGCCTACGACTGGCCGGGCAATGTCCGCCAGCTTCAGGCCGTGCTGTTCCGCGCGGCGGTGTTCTGTGACGGCGATGCGCTGACTTCGGACGATTTCCCACAGCTTCTCAACATCCTTGGTCCCACGCAATCCACAGGATCATCCACACCGATGCAGGAAAGCTCGGGCGTGATGCTCTACACCGCCGACGGCAACCTGCGCCCGCTCGAAGAGATCGAGGCGGATGTCATTCGCCTAGCCATCGGGCTCTATCGCGGCCGGATGACCGAGGTGGCGCGCCGGCTCGGCATCGGGCGCTCGACGCTTTACCGCAAGCTCAGCGAACTGGGCATCGACAACGCCGCCTGAGCCGTCCAGTCTGCCTCCGACAAGGGAGGGAACCGGATGGACACCAGCGCGCGGCTCGCCGCGATCGAGGCGATCAGGCAACTCAAGGCCCGCTATTTCCGCGGCGTCGACATGGGCGACGGCGCGCTGGTGCGCTCGATCCTCGCCGAGGATTGCGTGCTCGATTACATGGGCTGCTGCACCGATCCGGTGAGCGGCGAGGATTTCATGCCGGCGATGAACGTGGTGCTGAAAGGGCGCGACGCGTGGAAGGCCGATGCCTTCGAAGGCCCGCGCATCGTCACGGTGCACCAGGGCAACGATCCCGACATCACCATCGAAAGCCCGAGTGCGGCCAGCGGCATCTGGTCGTTCACCGACCGCTTCTTCCTGCCGCCGGGCGGGCCCTATACGCGGCTGGTCGGCTGGGGCCGGTACTACGAGACCTATGAGAACAAGGGAGACGGCTGGAAGCTCAAGACCACGCGGATCGAGCGGATTCGCGTGGAAGTGAGCTGATCCGGGGGTGAGCTAGACTGGCATCTGCGCGAAATCGGTCAGCGCCGCATCGCGCAGGCCCCGCCAGACGCGCACGGCCTGCACCGTCTCGGCCACGTCATGCACGCGCAGCAGGTGAGCGCCCGCGTCCATCGCCCTGACCGCGAGAGTCAGCGAACCACCAAGCCGCTGGTGCGCCGGCGCCTCGTTCGAGAGCGCGCCGATCATCCGCTTGCGGCTGACACCCACCAGCAGCGGCGCGCCGAGCGCGTGGAACAGCGGCAGCGCGTTCATCAGCGCAAGATTGTCCGCCACCGACTTGCCGAAGCCGATACCGGGATCGAGAATGATCGCCTCGCGCGCGATGCCCGCCGCGATCGCGGCATCGCGCCGCGCCTTCAGCCAGTCGAACACGTCCAGCACGACATCGGCGTAAGCGGCATTGGCGTGCAGATCCTCGCCATCCCCCGGCGCGTGCATCAGCACCACGGGCACTTGCGCCGAAGCGGCCAGCCCCAGGCTGCGCGGATCGTGGCGCAGCGCGGACACGTCGTTCAGGATATGCGCGCCGGCATCGAGCGCGGCTTCCATCACCGCCGGGCGGCGCGTGTCCACGCTTACCGCCGCGCCCATCGCCGCCAGCCGCTCGATCGCGGGGACGACGCGCTTCAGCTCGTCGCCTTCCCACACCGCCGCCGCGCCCGGCCGGGTCGATTCGCCGCCGACGTCGATCAGCGCCGCGCCGGCTTCCAGCATCGCGGCGGCGTGGCCGTGGGCCGCCTCGGGATCATCGAGGAACCGGCCGCCGTCGGAGAAACTGTCCGGCGTGACATTGAGGATGCCCATGACTTGCGGCTGGTCGAGCCGGATCACCCGCTCGCCGCAGCGCAGCGGGGCATGGATTTGCCGCAAGGCAGCCCATTGCGCGGCCCCCTCGCCTGCCAGATCGCCGGGCAACCGCGCCAGCGCCTCGGCCATGCCGGAGGCACCCACGCGTTCGCGCGACACCACCTTGCCGCGATCGCGCACGATCAGCGCGAAGCGGCTGGCCCAGACCATGGCGCCGCCGAGACGGACGGCCTCGCCCTCCTCGCTTTGCGGACTGTCGGCGAAGGCGATCGGGCGGATGTAAAAGGATCGGGTCATGGCGCTTCTCTAGCCTTCACCACCGTCATCCTGAACTGGTTTCAGGGCCCATTGCGCGTTTGGCACCGCGGCCGGACAGCGGACAATGGCCAGTAGGCGCCTCATGCAAAGCGCTGGGCGGCGGGCACGATAGATCCTGAAACAAGTTGGCGATTATCCCCTTCGGACACGTATATCTTCCCTGGTCATCCCGGGCTCGACCCGGGATCCCGCTTTTCCTCGCTACTTCGGCAGAAGGCAGCGGGGCCCCGGATCAAGTCCGGGGCGACGAATGAGTTTACCTGTCAGAAGGGGATAATCGCCAAACAAGTTCAGGATGATGAGGGACGGTGGCGATGGCGCGTGAGAACGATCAGCGTCCGCGAAGCTCAGGGTTCGGTCGCCAGCAGGTAGAGCTGGCGGATGGCGTCCACCGGCTTCACCTCGCCCTGGTGCTCGATGTGCCAGAAGGTCCAGCCATTGCACGAAGGCGCGCCCTGGAGCTTGGCGCCAAGGCCGTGGATCGAGCCGTCGGCATCGCCCGAAACCAGCGATCCGTCGGCCCGCACCGTGGCGCGATGGCGGCCCTTGCGATCGAACACTTGCGTGCCCGCCGCGATCCAGCCGGTCTCGACCAGGAGGCCGAACGCCACCTTGGGCGCGGTCCGGGCGCTCTGCATGGTCTTGAGCGAGCTTTCGTCGAGCGGCAGCGCCATCTCGATCCGCTCGCGCGCGACATCGCGATAGACCGGCTCGCGCTCGCAGCCGATCCATTCGCGGCCCAGCCGGCGCGCGACCGCGCCCGTGGTGCCGGTGCCGAAGAAGGGATCGAGCACGACATCGCCCTTGTTGGTCGTCGCCAGCATGACGCGATAGAGCAGCGCTTCGGGCTTTTGCGTCGGGTGCGCCTTGGCCCCGCCCTTGCGGATGCGTTCCTGCCCGCCGCAGATCGGCAGCACCCAGTCGGACCGCATCTGCAATTCGTCGTTCAGCGTCTTCATCGCGCGGTAATTGAAGGTGTAGCGCGCCTTCTCGCCCATCGAGGCCCAGATCAGCGTTTCATGCGCGTTGGTAAAGCGCGTGCCCTTGAAATTGGGCATGGGGTTCGCCTTGCGCCAGACGATGTCGTTGAGGATCCAGAAGCCCATGTCTTGCAGGATCGCGCCGACGCGGAAGATGTTGTGATAGCTGCCGATCACCCAGAGCGAACCGTCCGGCTTCAGCACGCGGCGCGCCTCGGCCAGCCAGGCGCGGGTGAAGGCGTCATAGGCGGCGAAGCTGTCGAACTTGTCCCAGTCCTGCGTTACGGCATCGACATGGCTGCCATCCGGGCGGGCAAGGTCGCCGCCCAGTTGCAGGTTGTAGGGCGGATCGGCGAAGACCATGTCCACCGATGCCGAAGGCAGCGCGCGCATCGCCTCGATGCAATCGCCGTCCAGGATTTGCCCCAGCGGCAGCGGCGGACGCGCCGCCATGGCAGGCGCGTGCTCACGCGTCCGTTCCTTCAATGCCACCCGATCCATGCGCACTCCAGTTCCCCCGTTACGCGCACAGGGTGAGTCTTCCGGGACTCGCCGTCAAGTCGCGACTCGCCGGGAATCCTGACGATTCGTGCCGGAATGGCGATCAGTGGGCGCGGAACGGAACGAGTCCGACACCAGATATGGTTCCTGGCCTGTCTTTATGGACTCAACATCTGGTGGTGTGTCCGCGCGGACTCGCGGCCGGAAAAATTTATCCGGCGATCGGCGGCAAGCCCGGATCGATCCCGGTCATCTCCACCGAGACGTCCCACAGCCGCCGCGCGAAGCGCGGATCGCGCGCCGCCGCCGTCCGGCGCGCGGGGCCTGAAGGACCGGCGAATTCGAGGAAGCGCTGCGGTCCATAGTAACCGCCCGGCTCCACCGGGCCCGCCGCCGCCTGCAGCGAGGGCCAGGCGCCCTGGGCGGCGGTGTTGAACAGCAGCCCGGCCAGCGGGAAGAGGACGCGGAACAGGCCCGCATGGCGGCTGAGGTCAGTCCGCGCGAGGCCGGGGTGGCAGGATACGGCCGTGACCGGCGATCCGGCCGCGCGCAGCCGCCGGTCCAGCTCGAAGGCATGGAGCAGGTTGGCCAGCTTGCTCGCCGAATAGCGTTGCGTGCGGTGGTAGCCGCGCCGCGCATCGAGATCGTCCCAGTCGATCCTGCCGCCCCGGTGCGCGAGGCTGGCGGTGGTGACGACGCGCGATCCGGCGGTTTCGGCAAGCTTGGGCAGCAGCAGCCCGGTTAGCGCGAAGGTGGCCAGGTGATTGACGCCCCATTGCAGCTCATGCCCCTGCTTCGTGCGCTGGAGCGGCGGGAACATCACGCCCGCGTTGTTCAGCAGCACGTCGATCCGGGGTTCCCGCAAGGCGTGGTCGGCGCAGGCACGCACGCTGTCGAGATCGGCCTGGTCAAGCGGCAGGAAGGCCAGATCGGCCGCCGGGGTTTCGGCCCGGATCCGCGCCATCGCGGCGCGCGCCTTGTCCTCGTTGCGGCAGGCCATGAGCACGCGCCCGCCCCGTGCCGCGAGCACGGCGGCCGCCGCGAAGCCGAGCCCGGTGTTCGATCCGGTGACGAGGAAGCACTTGCCCGACTGGTCGGGCACGTCCTGGTCGGTAAATCCGCTCAAAGCCGCATCTCCAGTTGCGCGACCGGCGCGAAGCTGCGCCGGTGGTGCGGCGTCGGCCCATGGCGGCGCAACGCGGTCAGGTGCTCGGGCGTGCCATAGCCGGCATTGCGTTCCCAGCCATAATGCGGGTGTGCCTCGGCCAGTTCGCGCATCAGCCGGTCACGATGTTCCTTGGCGATGATCGAGGCGGCCGAGATCGCCGGCTCCAGGGCATCGCCGCCAACGATCGCGCGCGCCTCCCAGCACCAGTCGGCGCAGCGGCCGGCGGGCGTCATGTTGCCGTCCACCAGCACTTGCGCGGGGGCCTGCCCGATCCTCTCGCACAGGCCGCGCACCGCCAGCGTCATCGCCAGCATGGTCGCGCCGAAGATGTTGAGCCGGTCGATCGCTTCGACATCGACCACGCCCACGGCCCAGTGGCACCGTCGCTTGATCGCCTCTTCCAGCACCGCGCGCCGGGACCGGGAAAGCTTCTTCGAATCGTCGAGCCCCGCCGGCCGGGGCTTGCACAGGAGCACCGCCGCGGCGACAACCGGCCCGGCGAGGGGCCCGCGCCCCGCTTCGTCGACACCGATCACCGGGCCGGCAAGGCCGCTGGCACCAAGGCCGCTTTTTTGCGTTAGGACAGGCATGACCATTTTCCGCATTCTCACGCTCGTATCGCCGCTCCCCATCGCGCTCGCAAGCTGCGGCGCCGCCGCGCCGGGGGATAAGGCCGCCCCGCAGGACGCGGCCGCGCCGTTCCGGGCGGAGCCGGTGGCGCGGTTCGAAGCGCCCTGGGCGATGGATATCGACAGGGATACCGGCGTCATGCTCGTCACCGAGCGGGCGGGCGCTCTCAAGCTCGTCACGCCTGACGGCAAAATCAGCGATGTCGCCGGCGTGCCGAAAGTCGATTTCGGCGGTCAGGGCGGGCTTGGCGACGTTCGCCTGGCGCCGGGCCAGACCGGCACCACCTTCGATCGCCGCACGATCTACCTGAGTTGGGCCGAGGCCGGCGAAGGCGACACGCGCGGCGCCGCGCTGGGGCGTGGGACGATCGCTTGCGACCGGGCCATGGCCTGCGCGCTGCAAGACCTGAAAGTGATCTGGCGCCAGCAACCCAAAGTGACCGGGCGCGGGCATTATTCGCACCGCATCGCCTTCTCGCCCGATGGCCAATACCTGTTCGTCAGCTCGGGCGAGCGGCAGAAGATGGCGCCTGCGCAGGACCTGTCGAACACGCTGGGCACGATCGTGCGACTGCTGCCGGACGGCACGCCGGCACCGGGCAATCCGTTCGCGGCCAGGGGCGCGCCGGGCGACCAGATCTGGTCCTACGGCCACCGCAACGTGCTGGGCCTCGCCCTCGATCCGCAGGGGCGGCTCTGGGGCCTGGAGCACGGGCCGAAAGGGGGCGACGAGCTGAACCTGATCGAACCCGGCCGCAACTATGGCTGGCCCCTGGTGTCCGATGGCGACCATTACGACGGCACGCAGATCCCGCGCCATGCGACGCGCCCCGATCTGGCCGGGCCGGCGATAAGCTGGAACCCGGTGATCGCGCCGGGCGATTTCATCTTCTATACCGGCGACGATTTTCCCGAATGGAGGGGCGAGGCGGTGATCGCGGCGATGAAGCCGGCGGCGCTGGTGCGCGTCGCGATCACGGGCAATGGCGCCCGTGAAGTTGCCCGCTATCCGATGCCGCACCGCATCCGCGAGATCGAGCAGGGGCCGAACGGTACCTTGTGGCTGCTGGAGGACGGTCAGGAGAGCGCGACGGGCCGGCTGCTGCGGCTGATCCCCGCGACACGGTAAATCCTGTCGACAAGCCGGCGCGCGGCCCCTATCGGCGCGCGGCCATGACCGAAGTCACCACCCAAGCCGCGATCATCCCGCTCGACAATGTCGATCCCGTGCTGGTCGAGCAATTGCTCGACCGCGCGTTCGAGCCGGAGCGACGCACGCGCACCGCCTACAAGGTGCGCGAGGGGATGGACTGGCTGCCGGGGCTGAGCTTTGCCGCGCTGGACGAGAACGGGATGCTTGTCGGCACGATCCAGTGCTGGCCAGTGGCGCTGACCGACCCGGAAGGGCGCGCGCACCCGATGATCATGGTCGGCCCGGTGGCGGTCCTGCCCGAACAGCAGCAGCGCGGCTTCGGCAAGGCGCTAGTCGCCGCGAGCCTGGCCTGCATCGATCCGGCCGCCGCGCTGCCGCAAGTGATGATCGGCGATGCCGATTACTACGGGCGCTTCTGGGCCTTTTCGGCCCGGCCGACGCGCGGCTGGCGCCTGCCCGGTCCGTGGGAGCCCGATCGCCTGCTGGTGCGCTGCGACAATCCGGCCGTGCTGCCCGCCGAAGGTATGCTGGGGCCTTGGCGCGGCTGAACCGATCTGGCATCGCGGATGCCATGCCATACGAGCCGCCCCCCGATCTTGCCGGCCTGACGCTTGCCGAAATCACCGCGCTGGCCGAAGCGCGCAAGCTGCCCCCGCTCGACCAGTGGTCGCCCGGTGAAATGGGCGAAAGCCACATGCGCATCGCCGCCGACGGGCGCTGGTTCCACGAAGGCGGGGAGATCACCCGGCCGGCGATGGTGCGCGCCTTCGCCTCGCTGCTGATGCGCGATGATGCCGGGCGGCACTGGCTGGTCACGCCCGGCCAGAAGCTGGCGATCGCGGTGGACGACGCCGCCTTCATCGCCACCGACGTGCGGCAGGACGCGGGTGCCCTCGCCTTCCGGCTCAATACCGACGATCTCGTCATCGCCGGGCCGGATCATCCGATCCGCGCGGCCGGCGATGCCGATGCCCCCGCCATCTACCTCGGCGTGCGCCACGGTACCGAGGCGCGCCTGAACCGCAGCACCTGGGCCCAGCTTGCCGAGATCGCGCTGGCCGGCGACGGCCGTTCGGTGACGAGCCGGGGCGCGACGTTTTCGCTGATGCCGGCATGAGCGCGCTGTTCGATCGCGTCTCGCGGCTGTTCGCCGCCGGCCACGCCGCCGCCCCGCCCGCGCTCTGGGTCGATCCGCGCATCACCGAGATCGCCAGCTTCACGCCCGCCGCCGTGCTGATCGCCATGACCGAGCGCGAGCGGCCGGGATTCCTGTTCCTCCACCGCCCTTCGAACATGCGCGCGCACGCCGGCCAGATCGCCTTTCCCGGCGGCCGGATCGATCCCGGCGAGAACCCGGTCGAAGCCGCGCTGCGCGAAGCGAACGAGGAACTGGGCATCGCGCCCGAAGCGGTGCGCGTGATCGGCACCACCGACCTCTACCGCACCGGATCGGCCTATGAGATCACGCCGGTGCTGGGCATCGTGCCCGCCGGCATCGAGATCCGGCCCAATCCCACCGAGGTTTCGCAGTGGTTCGAGGCACCGGTCGATTTCGTGCTCGATCCGGCGAACCAGGTGCGCAAGACGATCGACTGGGAAGGCCGCCAGCACGCCTTCATCGAGATCGACTGGCATGGCCACCAGATCTGGGGCGTGACCGGAGCCATCCTGCACAACCTGGCCGGACGCCTGAACTGGCATGGCTGAGCTTCTGCCCCAGGCGGACTGGACCGGGCGGGAGGATCTGGCCGCGCTGATGCGCGCGCTGGGGGCCGGCAATGCCCGCTATGTCGGCGGCGCGGTGCGCGACACGCTGCTGGGCATCCCGGTCAAGGACATCGACGTCGCGACGCCCTTGCGCCCCGAGGCCGTGATCGCGCGCCTGAACGATGCCCATATCCACAACGTTCCCACCGGAATCGCGCATGGCACGGTGACAGCGGTGCTGCCCGGCGGCCCAGTGGAGATCACCACGCTGCGCCATGACGTCTCGACCGATGGCCGCCGCGCCACCGTGTCGTTCTCGGCCGACTGGCGCGACGATGCGGCGCGGCGCGATTTCACCATCAACGCGCTTTATGCCGATCCCGACAGCCATGAGATCTTCGACTGGTTCGGCGGGCTGGACGATCTGGCCGCGCGCAAGGTGCGCTTCATCGGCGATGCGCACCAGCGCATCCGCGAGGATCACTTGCGCATCCTGCGCTATTTCCGCTTCCAGGCCCGCTTCGGCTCGCAGCCCGCCGATGCCCGGTCCGAAGCCGCCTGCCAGGAGCTTGCCGCCACGCTCAAGGGCCTGTCGCGCGAGCGGGTGGGCATGGAGTTCCTCAATCTGCTGGGCCTGGCCGATCCGGCGCCGACCGTCGCGCGCATGGCCGAGCTGGGCGTGCTGGGCGAAGTGCTGCCCGAAGCCGCGCCGGCGGCGCTGGCGGAACTCACCGCGCGCGAGCGCGCCGGCGGCGTGGCGCCCGATCCGGTGCGCCGGCTCGCCGCGCTGCTGCCCGCCGACGTGCCGCTGGCCGAGCAAGTGGCGGCACGCTTCCGGCTGTCCTCGGCGCAGAAGAAGCGCCTTGCCACGGCCGCCGCGCGCACCGGCGAGCCGGCCGATCCGCGCGCGCTGGCCTATCGGCTCGGGCGCGAGCAGGCGCTTGACCGGCTGCTGCTGACAGGCGCCGACATCGCGCCGCTGGCCGACTGGAACGTGCCGCCCTTCCCGCTCAAGGGCGGCGAGATCGTCGCGCGCGGCGTGAGTGCCGGGCCGGACGTCGCGCGCATCCTGCGCCGCGTCGAGGAAGGCTGGATCGCCGAGGGTTTCCCGGACCGCGCGCGAGTCGAGGCCCTGCTGGACGCGGAGCTAGACACGCGACCAGGCGACTGATTCGCAGTCAGCCTGCCGCAAGCTTGCCCATGGTAACGGGGTGACAGATGGACTTTCCCGGCCTGATCCAGTTCCTTGCCGAACAGCCGCTGCTCTCGCTCGCCATCGTCGCGATCTTCGTGACGACGCTGGGCGGGATGCTGCGCCGCCCCTCGCCCACGCTGGGGCGGCTGCTGCAAGGCATCGGCAATCTCGGACTGGTCGCGGCGCTGCTGCTCACCATCGCGCAAGTGGCCCGCTTCACCACGGGCCGGGATCTGGCGCTGCCGCAGCTCGACATGCCGTTGCAGCGCGTCGAGGGCGGCGAGACCCGCGTGCCGATGGACGCGGACGGGCACTTCTGGCTGACCGCGAGCGTCAACGGCACGCCGCGCCGCTTCCTGGTCGATACCGGCGCGACGATCACCGCGATCTCGCCCGAGACGGCCGCGGCCGGGAAAGTGCCCGCCAAGGCGATCCCCCAGACGGTCGCCATGCGCACGGCCAACGGCCAGATCCGCGCCGAGCTGGCGACGATCGACGAGTTACGCTTCGGCAATGTCGTCGCGCGCGATCTCGACACCGTGATCGCGCCGGGGCTGGGCGATGCCAACGTGATCGGGATGAACCTGCTCTCCCGCCTCGCCAGCTGGCGAGTGGAAGGGCAGACGCTGATCCTGGTCCCCCGCCATCCCCAGCCGGTGCCCGAAAGCTAGGGCGTGGCTCAACGCATCGGGAGCGGCAGCCCGACTTATTCGGCGGCCAACTCGTTCGGCATCAGCAGATAGCGCCAGATCGCGCCGCCAATCGCCGCGCCGACCAGCGGCGCCACCCAGAACAGCCAGAGCTGGCCCAGCGCCGCCGTATCGGCGAAGAGCGCCACGCCGGTCGAGCGCGCGGGATTGACCGAGGTGTTCGTCACCGGGATCGAGATCAGGTGGATCAGCGTCAGCGCCAGCCCGATCGCGATTGGCGCGAAGCCGGCCGGCACCAGCCGCGACGTGGAACCCAGGATCACGATCAGGAACCCGGCGGTCAGGATCACTTCGATCAGCGCGGCCGCCGGCAGCGCATAGCCGCCGGGCGAAAGATCGCCATAGCCGTTGGAGGCAAAGCCCCCGGCCGCGAACCCGGCCTTGCCCGATGCGATGACGTAAAGCGCGGCGGCCGCGACGATCGCGCCCAGCACCTGCGCGATCCAGTATGGCGCCACCTGCTTCCAGGCGAAGCGATCGGCGATGGCAAGGCCCAGCGTCACCGCCGGATTGAAATGGCCGCCCGAAATCCCGCCCACGGCATAAGCCATGGTCAGCACCGTCAGGCCGAAGGCGAAGGCGACGCCGGCAAAGCCGATGCCCAGGTCCGGGAACGCCGCCGCCAGCACGGCCGAGCCGCAGCCGCCGAAGACCAGCCAGAACGTGCCCAGGAATTCCGCCGTGAGATGTCGCGTCATATGCCCTCCCTCAAGTTCACCTCGGGCAGACTAGCCCAAGGCTCGCTTGCGACAAAGCACGAACCCATGACGTCACGTTGGCGGCTGCTCCCGAAAGGTTCAGCCCATCGCGGCGTGGCGCGCTTCGATCGCATCCCAGATGCGGGCGCCGGTATCGGTGCCGTTGAACCTGTCGATCGCGACGATGCCGGTGGGCGAGGTGACGTTGATTTCGGTCAGCCATTGCCCGCCGATCACGTCGATGCCCACGAAGACGAGGCCGCGCGCCTTGAGATCGGGGCCCAGCGCGGCGCAGATCTCCTCCTCGCGCGCGGTCAGGCTCGCCGCCTCGGCGAAGCCGCCGACAGCGAGGTTGGAGCGGAATTCGCCCTCGCCCGGCCGGCGGTTGATCGCGCCGGCGAACTCGCCATCGACCAGCACGATGCGCTTGTCGCCTTCGGATACCGAGGGAAGGAACGGCTGGACCATGAACGGCTCGGGCCAGACCTGGCCGAACAGTTCGGTCAGCGCGCCCAGGTTGCTGCCGTCGGCCGGCACGCGGAACACCGCCTTGCCGCCATTGCCGTGCAGCGGCTTGACCACCAGATCGCCGGGATGGGCCGCGTGGAAGCGCCGCACATCCTCGATCCGACGCGCGATGAAGGTGGGCGGCATGAACCGGGCATAGTCCAGCACGAAGACCTTTTCCGGCGCGTTGCGCACGGCGACCGGATCGTTGACCACCAGCGTCCGCCCCGCCAGCCGTTCGAGCAGGTGGGTGCCGGTGATATAGCCCAGGTCGAACGGCGGGTCCTGCCGCATCAGCACGACGTCGATATCGCGGGCCAGATCCAGCAGGCGATAGTCCTCGCGGCTGAAATGATCGCCGGCAAGGCGCTGCACGCTGACCGGCGCGGCCCAGGCGGTCAGCGTTCCGCCGGCGCCCACGCTGGTGTCGTAGGACAGGGTGCGCACATCGTAATGGAACAGCTCGTGCCCGCGCGCCTGCGCCGAAAGCATCAGCGCGAACGAGGAATCGCCCGCGATATTGACGGATTCGAGCGGGTCCATCTGGACCGCTATGCGTAATTTCATGCCAATTCCCGTCCTAGGGCTTCTACCGCGCGCGGCTTAATCCGAATCATGGGGCTTCGCGACTAGAATTCCAGCCGTCACCTGGAACGACACCCAACGATGGGCGCAAGCAAACGGCCAGTACCCCAAGGCCGTATCCACCGAGGCCCGTCACGCGCCGGATTGCCAGGCATTGGCGATCCGGCGCGGCCACTGCCCCGGCGACAGCAACAGGACATCGATCCGCGCGCTGTCGCCGGGCCTTGTGTAGCGATGCGCGATCGCCTCCACGGCGGCGGCCACGCGCCGCAGCCGCCAGGCGTCTATGGCCAGGGCAAGATCGGCGGGATCGGCGCGCCATTTCACTTCGACGAAGCAGACGGTGCGGCCCCGCCGGGCGACCAGATCGACCTCGCCACGCGGCGTCTTCACCCGGCGTGCCAGGATGCGCCAGCCGCACAGCCGCAAGTACCAGGCCGCCAGCGTCTCGCCGCGCCGCCCGCGCGACTCGGCCCGGGCGCGATGCCGTGTCATTTGAGCTCAAGCGCGCGTTCGTAAAGCGCCTTGCGATCGAGCCCCGTCGCCCGGGCGACTTGCGCCGCGGCTTGCGAAGGCTTGTGCAGGGCCAGCGCCGCGCGCAGCAGTGCATCGGCATCGATCGCGCCGGGCGGCTCGGCCACCGGCGGGCCGATCAGCAGGACGATCTCTCCCCTGGGTGGATGGGCGGTGTAATGCGCGGCCAGATCGGCCGGCGGCCCGGTGCGGCATTCCTCGAACTTCTTGGTCAGCTCGCGCGCCACCGCCACATCGCGCCCCGGCAACACCGCGCCGATGGCTTCGAGCGCGGCCAGCAGGCGCGGCGCGGTTTCATAGAACACCAGCGTCGCCGGCACGTCGGCCAGCTCGCGCAGCGCATCCTCGCGCGCCTTGGCCTTGTTCGGCAGGAAGCCGGCGAACAGGAAGCGATCGTTCGGCAGGCCCGACAGCGTCAGCGCGACGATCGCGGCGCTGGCCCCTGGCAGGCTGGTCACGGCGATGCCCGCCTCGCGCGCGGCGCGCACCAGGCGATAGCCGGGATCGGAGACCAGCGGCGTGCCGGCATCGCTCACCAGCACCACCGCCTCTTCGCGCATCAGCGCCAGCAGCCGGTCGCGATCGGCCTCGGCCGCGTGATCGTCATAGCGGATCATGCGCTTCTTGATGCCCAGGTGATGCAGCAGCCCGCCGGTGACGCGGGTATCCTCGCAGGCAATCACGGCCGCGCGGCGCAATGTCTCGACAGCACGCAACGTAATGTCGCCGAGATTGCCAATGGGGGTTGCCACCAGATAGAGGCCCGGCGAAAGAAGATCGTCCATGACGAAATCCATGAAGCAACAACCGGGGGAGCGTGCAAGTGATCTTCGAACGGCGTGTTGACCGACGCAAGCTGGTGGCCGCGGGCGCGCTCGCCCTGCTCGGCGCCTGCACGATGGTCCCCAAAGCCCCGCCCCCGACCGATACGGGCCCCGCGCAGCCGCCCGAGCCGACGCCGGGCCTGCCCACCGACGTCGCCCGGCACCGCGTCGCGCTGCTGGTGCCGATGGCCGGCGCCAACTCGGCCGTGGGCCAGTCGATCGCCAATGCCGCAACGATGGCGATCCTCGATACCAATGCCCAGAACCTGCGCGTCACCACCTACGACACCTCGGCGGGTGCGGCCGAAGCGGCGAAGCGCGCGGTGGCCGATGGCAACAAGCTGATCCTGGGCCCACTGCTGTCCGACGATATCCCCGCCGTCGCGGCCGTCGCGCGCCCGGCCAAGGTGCCGCTGATCTCGTTCTCGAACGATGCCGGCTCGGCCACCAAGGACGTGTTCATCATGGGCAACCTGCCGGGCCAGTCGGTGCGCCGCACGGTGAGCTATGCTGCCGGCAAGGGCGTGCGCAGCTTCGCCGCGCTCGTCCCGCGCGGCGAATATGGCGATAGGGTCTCGAAGGAGCTGGTCAGCGCGGTGCGCGCCGGCGGCGGCGCGGTGGCGGCGATGGAAGCCTATGACCGCACCAATACCTCGATCGTCAGCGCCGCCCGGCGGCTGCGCGAAAAGGGCGGCTTCGATGCCGTGCTGATCGCCGATGGCGGCGCCATCTCGGCACGCGCGGCCTTGCAGATCAAGCCGCAGGCGGGCGCCGCCAGCCCCCGCATCCTGGGCACGGAGCTGTGGGGCGGGGAAAAGGACGTCACCTCGACTCCGGCGCTGACCGGCGCCTGGTTCGCTACCGTATCGGACAAGAACTTCGGCCAGTTCAGCAAGAGCTACCGCTCGCGCTTCGGCGCGCAGCCCTATCGCATCGCCACGCTGGGCTATGACGCGGTGCTGCTGTCGCTGCGCGTCGCGCGCGACTGGAAGCCGGGTTCGGACTTTCCTTTGCGCAACCTTGTCGACAGCGGCGGCTTCCTGGGGCTTGACGGGCCGTTCCGGTTCGATGCGAGCGGGGTGATCGAGCGGGCGCTGGAAGTGCGCGAGGTGGTGCCCGGCAACGTCCAGGTGGTCAGTCCCGCGCCGGCCCGCTTCGGCGGCTGAGGGCGCGGCGGGAAAAAGGCCCCTGCGGATAAGCGGGCCGGCGCGCTTGCCGGGCGGATTCCCGCTCGCGTATAGGCCGCGCCATGGCCGATGATCTGTTCGACAAGCTCCCCGCCGCGAGCGGTGACAGCTATGACGGTTCCGCGATCGAGGTGCTGGAGGGGCTGGAGCCCGTCCGGCGGCGTCCGGGCATGTATATCGGCGGCACGGACGAGCGGGCGCTGCACCACCTCGCCGCCGAAGTGCTCGACAATGCGATGGACGAGGCGGTTGCCGGGCACGCCAACCGTATCGAGGTCACGCTGGAGGAAGCGCCGGGCGCCGCCGGGCGCCTGACCATCGTTGACAACGGACGCGGCATCCCGGTGGATGAGCATCCGAAATATCCGGGCAAGTCGGCTCTCGAAGTGATCCTGACGACGCTCCATTCGGGCGGCAAGTTTTCCGGCAAGGCCTATGCGACCTCGGGCGGCCTGCACGGCGTCGGCGTCTCGGTGGTGAACGCATTGTCCAGCCACACCCGCATCGAAGTGGCGCGCAACAAGGAGCTTTACGCGCAGGAATTCTCGCGCGGGCTGGCGCAGGGGCCACTGCAGCGCGTCGGCGCGGCGCCCAACCGGCGCGGCACTTCCGTGAGCTTCGTGCCCGATGCCGAGATCTTCGGCGACCAGAAGTTCAAGCCGGCCCGGCTGTTCAAGCTGGTGCGGTCGAAGGCCTATCTTTTCGCCGGGGTCGAGATCCGCTGGAAATGCGCGCCCGCGCTCGCCAGCGACGAGGTGCCGGCCGAGGCGGTGTTCCAGTTCCCCGGCGGCCTGGCCGATCACTTGCGCGAACAGGTGGGGACGCGCGAATGCGTCACCACCCAGTTCTTCGCCGGATCGCAGGATTTTCCCGCGCCCAATCCCGATGAGCCGCAAGGCCGCGTGGAATGGGCGGTGGCCTGGCCGCTCTATTCGGACGGCGCCTATTCCTGGTACTGCAACACGATCCCGACGCCCGATGGCGGCACCCACGAGCAGGGCCTGCGCGCCGCGCTGACCAAGGGCATCCGCGCGTTCGGCGATCTCGTCGGCCAGAAGAAGGCCAAGGACCTGACGCCCGAGGACGTGGTGACGGGCGGCGAGATCATGCTTTCGGTCTTCATCCGCGATCCGCAGTTCCAGAGCCAGACCAAGGACCGGCTGACTTCGCCCGAGGCCGCGCGGCTGGTCGAGAACGCGGTGCGCGACCACTTCGACCATTTCCTGGCCGACAACATGGACCGGGGCAAGGCCCTGCTCGCCTATGTCATGGAGCGCATGGACGAGCGGCTGCGCCGCAAGGCCGAGCGCGAGGTCAAGCGCAAGACCGCGACCAACGCGCGCAAGCTGCGCCTTCCCGGCAAGCTGACCGACTGTTCGGGCGAAGGCTCCGGCGAAACCGAGCTGTTCATCGTCGAGGGCGACAGCGCGGGCGGATCGGCCAAGCAGGCGCGCGACCGCAAGACACAGGCGATCCTGCCGATCCGGGGCAAGATCCTCAACGTCGCCAGCGCCACCGCCGACAAGATCCGCGCCAACCAGGAAATCGCCGATCTCCAGCTCGCGCTCGGCTGCGGCACCCGCAAGGACTGCAACCCGGACAACCTGCGCTATGACCGCATCATCATCATGACCGATGCCGATGTCGACGGCGCGCATATCGCGACGCTGCTAATGACGTTCTTCTTCCAGGAAATGCCCGAGGTGGTGCGGCGCGGGCATCTCTATCTGGCGCAGCCGCCGCTCTACCGGCTCACCGCCGGATCGACCTCGGCCTATGCGCGCGACGATGCCCACCGCGCCGAGCTGGAAGCCACCACGTTCAAGGGGCGCAAGGTGGACGTGGGCCGTTTCAAGGGCCTGGGCGAAATGAACCCGCAGCAATTGCGCGAAACCACGATGAGCACGCAGTCCCGCTCGCTGATCCGCATCACCCTGCCGCCCGAATACGAAGGCCGCGCGGCGGTGAAGGATCTGGTCGACCGGCTGATGGGCCGCAATCCCGAACATCGCTTCATGTTCATCCAGAACCGCGCGGGCGAAATCGACCCCGAACTGATCGACGCCTGAAGCGCCCCCGAGTGAACCAGCGGCCGCTGGACCGGGCCGGCGCAGCGCGGTTAACCCTTTTCATTTCCCCGCCGGGCCAACCGTAAACCGCCGTAGTTCGCTCCGAACCCCGGCGAAAGGCGCCGTGCGCTAACGCATTCCCTCATCGGCCCCAGGCGCGAGCACTGATCGCGGCGCGCGGGGTTTTTCGTGAACGGGGATGCCAGCAAACATGCCGAATTTCAGGAATATGACGATCGGCCGCAAGCTGATGATCATGCTTTCGCTGCTCGCGGTGATCGTGGTCGGGATCTGTGCAATCCTCATCACCCGGATGTCGGCGATGAACGCGGTGGGTGAAGAGATCATCAAGGACCATGTGCCGCAGGCGCTGATCGCCGACCGGATCAACACCGCCACTTCCGATGTCGAGGCCGCCAGCCGCGGCGCCATCATCGCCGCGGGCGATGCGACGCTGCGCCGCCGGTTCGAGCAGCAGATCGACACGCTGAATGCCGGCATCGAGGACGACTACAAGAAGATATCCTCGACCGATCTCGATACGAGCGAGCGCGGCTTCATCGAGGGCTTCCACCGCAAATGGGCGGATTACACCCAGGCGATCAATCAGGCGAACCGGATGCTCGCTGCCGGCAACGTCGGCGCGGCCACCGGCCTGCTGCTGAACAAGCGTGGTGAATTCGATTCGCTGAGCAAGGATCTCACCGATTTCGCCGGCTATCAGCAAGGCCACATCACCAATGCCACCGCGCGCGCCAATGCCGCCTACGAAGGCGGCGTGTGGATCGCGGGTGTCGCCATCGTGCTGTCGCTCATGGCCTTCGTCGCGACTTACCTCATGCTGGTGAAGCTGGTCGCGCAGCCGCTCGGCCGGATCACCGGCGCGCTGGGAGAGCTGGCATCGGGCCGGCTCGACGTCACTGTCCCGGTCGAGCTGACGCAGGACGAAGTGGGCGAGCTGGGCCAGGCGATGACGCGGCTGCGCGACATGCTGGTCACCGCCGGCCGGGCCAAGGAAGAACAGGCCGAACTGCTCGTCAGCAGCGTGGGCACCGCGCTCAACGGCCTGGCGCGCGGCGATCTGGGCACCCGCATCGATGCGGACCTCAGCGGGCCGTTCGCCACGCTCAAGAGCGATTTCAACGCGGCCGCGAACGAGCTGTCCACCGTGATCGCCTCGGTCACGCGCGCAGCCTCCAGCGTCCACGCCGGATCGTCCGAGATCCGCGCCGCGTCCGACGATCTGTCCTCACGCACCGAACAGCAGGCCGCCTCGCTCGAATCGGCGGCCTCGGCGATGGGCAAGATCACCCAGATGGTGCAGGAAAGCGCCCGCGGCGCCGCCGAAGTGCGCGCCACGATCAACAAGGCGCACGTGCGCGCCACCGAAGGCGGCGAAGTGGTGCGAAATGCGATCGACGCGATGGATTCGATCGAGAAATCCGCCCAGAAGATCACCCAGATCATCGACGTGATCGACGGCATCGCCTTCCAGACCAACCTGCTGGCGCTCAACGCCGGGGTGGAAGCGGCGCGCGCGGGCGAAGCCGGCAAGGGCTTTGCCGTCGTCGCCACCGAAGTTCGCGCGCTGGCCCAGCGATCGGCCGATGCCGCGCGCGACATCAAGGCGCTGATCTCCGAAAGCGCCGAACATGTCGGCTCGGGCGTGCGGCTGGTTTCGGATACCGGCAGCGTGCTGGACCAGATCGTCGATCAGGTCGGCCAGATCACCACGCTGATCGAAGGCATTTCCAGCGCGGCCGAGGAACAGGCCGAAGGGCTGACCAAGGTCAACACCGTGGTCGGTGAAATGGACCGCATGACGCAGCAGAACGCCGCGATGGTCGAGGAAAGCACCGCCGCCGCGCGCAATCTCGCCTCGCAGGCGGACGAACTGGCCAACCTGGTCCAGCGTTTCGAGTTGGGGATGACGCACCGTGCGGCATCGGTCGCGACGATCGCACGGACGGCACGCCCCGCCGAAGCCCCGGCCGCCGCCCGGCGCGCGCCGGCCTCGCGCGGCAATCTCGCGCTGGCCTCGGACGAAAGCCAGGACTGGTCCGAATTCTGATCGTCACGCGCGGCGCCGCCGGAGGTTTCATCGGCGGCGCCGCGAAGGACGGGCGCGGCTATCGCATCCGCTTGACGAACAGCCCGCTCTCGCGCTTCTCGGTGGCGAAGTTGGGCAGCGACTGGATCAGTTCCGACAACCGCGAATAGCCATAACTGCGGGCATCGAACGAGGATCGGTTGGCCACGCGCTGGCCGATCTCGGACAGGCTGGCAAAGCCCTGCTCGTCGCGCTTGCTGGCCTTCCAGGCATCGCCGAGCAACTTGAGCAGCTCATCGTCGATCACCGGCTTTTCAGCCGCGCTGTCGGCGATGCCGTCGGGCGGCAAGGCATCAAGGTCGATGAAGCGCGTGCAGGCCTCGCGGAACGCCTCGGGCGTGCGCGCCGAACCGAAGCCGTAGACCGGCATCCCGTTCTGCCGGATGCGCATGGTGATCGGCATGAAATCGCTGTCGCTCGACATGATGCCGAAGCCATCGACATGCCCGCCATAAAGCAGGTCCATGGCGTCGATCGTCATCTTCATGTCGGTGGCGTTCTTGCCCTTGGTCAGGTCGAACTGCTGCTGGGGCTCGATCGCGTGGCGATGAATGATCTTCGACCAGCCTTTAAGTCCCGGCTTGCTCCAGTTGCCATAGACACGCCGGATATTGACCGTGCCCAGATCCCCCAGGATCGTCAGCGCCGCCTCAAGGTTCGCGGGCGATGCGTTGTCGGCATCGATCAGCAGCGCGATGTTGCGGTTACGCTCTGGATATGTGGTCGCCATCGCCGAATCCCCTTTTCACGCCTTTCCCATCGGCGCATCGCGCGGGAAACGCCAGTGGCGCCGTGCTCGCGGATCGCGTCCTAGCACTACTTTGGCAGAAGTGCGTTGGAATGTCTGGCGAGGGTGCATCTACAGTGAGGGCAAT
>NZ_JARESE010000072.1 GCF_029076845.1 Novosphingobium album (ex Liu et al. 2023) | reverse complement strand
CCGCGTCGTATAATATTATCAAGTAATCATAGGTTTAAGGCATTCCAACGTTATGCAACAAAGCCATTCCGAAGTGGGAAAGTTCGCGACCATAACCGCTTTGCCGGACGCCGCCGATCGGCACCCGAGGATCCGAAACGGGAACCCCGTTCACATGAACCGCACCGGTTTCGATGCGCCGGGCGAGCGTGGTCGCGCGCGCCCTGTCGCCGCTCCAGATCGCACCCGAGAGGCCGAAGTCGCTGTCGTTCGCGAGCCGGACCGCATCGTCGCCGTCATCGGCGACGATGATCGCCGCGACAGGCCCGAACGTCTCTTCGCGAAAGACCGGCATAGCGGGGGTCACGCCGGTGAGCACGGTCGCAGGATAGAAGGCGCCCGGCCCGTCCGGTATCCGGCCGCCGGCAAGCAGCCGCGCGCCCATCGCCAGGCTGCGCTCCACCTGCGAATGGAGTTCGTCGCGCGCGCGCGCGCGCGCAAGCGGCCCCAGGTCCGTGGCGTCGTCGAGCGGATCGCCGCACACCAGCGCCTCGGCTGCGGCGACGAAGCGCGCCGTAAAGGCCTCGGCGATCGGCGCCTCCACGATGAGCCGCTTGGCGGCGATGCAAACCTGTCCGCTGTTCTGGAACCGCGCTTCGATCGCAGCGGGAACGGCGCGGTCGAGGTCAGCGTCCGCCAAGACTATGAAAGGGTCCGATCCGCCGAGTTCGAGCACCGATTTCTTCAGGTTGCGCCCCGCCTCCGCCGCGATGGCGCCGCCCGCCGCGGTTCCCGCCGTCACCGACACGCCGACGATCCGCTGGTCGGCCAGCAGTGGCGCGATCTGGTCGCGTGAGACATGGACGTTCGCGAACAGACCGGCAGGGAAGCCCGCCGCGCCGAAACAGTCAGCGAGCGCTTTGGCGCAGCCCTGGACGTTGTCGGCATGTTTGAGCAGCATCGCATTGCCGCCCGCGAGAACGGGCACGGCGGCGCGCAGTACCTGCCACAAGGGAAAATTCCACGGCATGACGGCGAGGACGATGCCGAGCGGGCGATAGCGGACCACCGCCTCCCCATCGCTGCCCATGTCGATCCGCTCGTCGGCGATCAACCGTTGGGCATGATCCGCATACCATCGGCACAGCGCGGCGCATTTGGCGACCTCGCCGCGTGCGCGGCCGATCGGCTTTCCCATCTCGACTGAGATCAGCCGCGCCAGCAGTTCCGACCGCTGCTCCAGAGTCTGCCCCAGCCGCCGAAGCGCTGCGCCACGATCCGCACAGCTTATGTCACGCCACACGTCGAACGCCGCGGAAGCAGCGTCGACGGCTTCGGCCACCTCACGCTCCCCGAGCCAGGGGTGCAGCGCGACCGTCTCGCCGGTCGCCGGATTGACCGATAGCGAGCCGGGGTGCGCGAGTACGTTTTCTGCTGCGTTCGCCATCATCAATATACGCCTCCCGCGCCCGAATTCGCCGGGCGCGGGTCCCCGCCGGCAAAGCGGGCTGCGAGCGCTTCGGCGCCGCGCGCCAGGATCGTCACGTCGGTTCCCACCGCGACGAAGCTTGCCCCGATTTCAAGGTAGCGCCGCGCCAGCGCTTCGTCGGCCATCAGCATGCCGACAGGCTTGCCCGCCGCGCGGATCGCCACAATGGCGCCTTCGATCGCCTCCTGCACCTCGGGATGGGCGGCATCTCCGAGATGACCGAGGTCGGCAGCGAGATCGGACGGGCCGATGAACACGCCGTCGACGCCTTCGGTTCGTGCGATCGCGCCGACATTGGCGATCGCCGCGCGGCTTTCCACCTGCAGCAGCAGGCAGATGTCTTCGGCCGCGTTGCGGATATAGCCTGGCGTGCGGTTCCAGCGGCTGCCGCGCCCGATCGCCGTCCCGACGCCACGGATGCCGTGCGGCGGATAGCGCGTCGCGCTGACCATCGCCGTCGCCATGGCGGCATCCTCGATCATCGGGATCAGCAGCGACCGCGCCCCGATGTCCAGATACTGCTTGATCAGCACCGGATCGCCCACCGGAAGCCGGACCACGGGTTCGACCGGATAGGCACTCGCCGCCTGCAACTGTGCCAGCACGAGCGGAACGTCGTTCGGCGCATGCTCGGCGTCGATCAGCAACCAGTCGAAACCTGCCCCGGCCGAAATCTCGCACGTATAGGAGGAGGCCAGTGCCTGCCAGAAACCGATCTGCGGGCGATGCTCGCCGATCGCCTGTTTGAACGCATTCACGTCACTCTCCCACATCGCCCTCGGTCAACCGAAATGGCACTCTACCTGCCCGAAGGATCCGAAATCGGCGACGATATGGCTTCCGGGGGGCGCCTCGACCGGACGGATGAACGATCCCGAAAGCACGACCTGCCCGGCCTCGACCCGGTCGCCACGCGCCGCCAGCCTTTCGACGAGCCATGCCATCGAAACCAGCGGATCGCCGAGCACGCCGGCGCCGAGACCGGTTTCCTCGACATCGCCATCCTTCGAGACGATCGCGCCGACGAAGCGCAGGTCGAGCGCGCCGAATTCGCGGACCGGGGCGCCCATCACGATTCCACCGTTCGCGGCATTGTCCGAAATGGTGTCGCAGACGTTGCGGAGCCGCCCGGTTTCCGGATCTTTGCGGGTAATCCGGGTATCGAGAATTTCGAGCGCCGGAGCCACATAATCGGTCGCCGCGAGGATCGCTTCGGCCGAAATTTCTTCCGGCTCAAGGCCGGTGCGCATGACGAAGGCAATCTCCGCCTCGATCCGCGGCTGGATGAAGCGGCCTGGGGCGATGTGGGCGCCATTGTCGAACGCCATGCTCCGCAGAAGCACCCCCGAATCCGGAATGTCGATCGACAGCGCCGCCTGCATCGCTTTCGACGTCAGCCCGATCTTCCACCCGATCACGGGATCGCCCGCCGCCGCCTTCATTCGCACCCATTCCGTCTGGATGGCATAGGCATCGTCCATCGTCAGGCCGGCATAGGTCTCGCTGAGGAGGCGGATCTGCCGCCCCGTCCGCTCCGCCTCGTCCAGCGCCCGCGCGGCCGCCGCAATGGCGTCGCCATCCAGCGTCACACCGCCGAAATCATCGATCCGCCGCGCCCCGGCCATCAGCCTGCGCGGCGACAACTACGATGGCCGGTTGAGCGGCGACTATGATGGCCGGTAGGATCGGTTGT
>NZ_JARESE010000071.1 GCF_029076845.1 Novosphingobium album (ex Liu et al. 2023) | reverse complement strand
CCGCCGAATGTGCCAACTATTTCAGCTCGTGCGGCTATGATCCAGATTGATCGAAAACCGCTCTAGCCGCCGCGATTTTATTTGGTAATTCCCGTGACTTATGGTGAGCCCTGCTGGGTTCGAACCAGCGACCTACTGATTAAAAGTTAGATTTTAATCCACGCATTAGCGTGCCGTCACCTGATAAAATAACGAATTTACCGGGTTTTTATCATCACCCGTCATCACGTTTCATTGCAAATCTGATTGCTGCGGCTTACTATCTGATTGCTATAACGCAGACGGAGCAAAGCCATGGCGGGCACCTCGATCACGAAGCGGACAGTCGATGCGGCAAAGCCTGCTGCCAAGGATCACTTCGTTTGGGATGACGACATTTCCGGCTTCGGCCTGAAAGTCACCCCCGCTGGCGGCAAAATCTACGTCTACCAATACCGCATCGCGCGCCCTGGCGAAGCCGCACGGACACCCGCCAAGCGCTACACCATCGGCAAGCATGGAAACCTGACGCCAGATGAAGCCCGAAAGCGGGCCAAGGAGTTGGCGGCACTGGTCGAACGTGGAATTGACCCCCGTCAGCAGGAGTTGAACGAGTTGGCCGCAGAGGACGAGGCCAAGCGGCAGGCACAGGAAATGGCGCGGATTGAAGGCGAGCTTGCCTTCAAGAAAGTCTCTGCGCTCTGGTTGGACCACTACGAGAACGAGAAAGCGCGCCGCCCCTCAAGCGTCAGTCTGGCAAAACTCGTGGTGAACCGCTACCTGACACCAGTCTTGGGCGAAAAGCCAATGCCGCACATCGGTAGAGCCGACATTCAGCCGATCATTGATGCGATCCCTGTTCGCCGGAAGGGCATGCGCCGCGCTGTATTCGCCTATGCGTCCGTCCTATTCGGCTGGACCGCGAGGCGTGGTGACATTGCCTCCAATCCCCTGACCGAGATGGTCAAGCCAGAAGCCCCCAAGAGCCGCGACAGGGTACTGACCGACACAGAGCTGACCGAGGTGTGGAATGCCAGTGAGAAGATCGGTACGCCCTTTGGTCCGTTTTTCCGCTTGTTGATCCTGACCGGGCAACGCCGCAGCGAAGTGGCTGGGATGAGTTGGACGGAGTTGGACCGCGCCTCGTCGACATGGACCATTCCTGCCGATCGGGCCAAGAATGGCGTCGCCCATATAGTGCCCCTCAGCACGACAGCGATTGCCGAGTTGGACGGGCTGGCGGACAGTACCAAGAGCAAAGAGGATAAGTCCGACGAGGTAGCTTGGCCCAAGACCGGCTTCGTGCTCACCACGACCGGCAAGACGCCCATCAGCGGACTTACCAAGGCCAAGAATGCGCTGGACGCAGCAATCATCAAAGCACGTCGCGGCGACGAGGACGTAGAGGAACTCGAGGTGGAGTCCATACCCGCATGGCGTCTCCACGATCTTCGCCGAACGCTGGCGACCGGGTTTCAGCGATTGGGCATCCGCTTCGAAGTGACCGAGGCGGTGCTGAACCATGTCAGCGGTGCCAAGGGTGGCATCGCCGGTATCTATCAGCGCCATGACTGGAAGGAGGAGAAGCGATCTGCGCTCGACGCGTGGGCGCGGCATGTGGCCTCCATCATCACCCCTGCCGAGCAAGGCAACGTCGTAGCGCTCGGCTCAAGCAAGAATGTAGCGCGACGATTACGGAGTCCGGTCGGCGTCAATTTTGATGGCCGATAGGTGGCCGCGCCG
>NZ_JARESE010000070.1 GCF_029076845.1 Novosphingobium album (ex Liu et al. 2023) | reverse complement strand
GCGCGGCCACCTATCGGCCATCAAAATTGACGCCGACCGGACTCCGTAATCGTCGCGCTACACTTCGGCATCCACCAGCTTGTCGACCACTTCGGCGGTCTGGATGGTGACGTCGCCCGAAAGCGCCGGCCCGCGATAGTTCGCGGTGGAATGGACGACCGCGCCGTGCTCGCCCGCCCAGCCCGAGAGGAAGTCCGTCACCCAGCTGCCCATCGAGGCGCCATAACCGTAAGCGCGCGGCATCCCGATGCGGCGCGCCCAGCGCGGGAACAGGTGCCCGCGCGAAGGGCCGAAATAGGCGCCGTCGGTCAGTTCCGGGTTGATCCTCATCATGTCCGGGTCGTTCTCGTAACCGGCCATCTCGCGCGTGAAGCCCAGCGCTTCCAGATCGTTCTTGCGCAAGTTCATCGTGCCCCAGGTGTTGACGATATAAGCGCGCCATTCGGTGGTGAAGCTGGCCACCGAATGGGGGCCGAACACGCGCTCGGGCAAGGCGTCGCCCACCGCCACGTCGTCCCACCAGCGTTCGCGGTGGCCCAGTTCGTGCAGCATCTGGATCCAGGTGAACTTGCGGTCTTCCAGCGCCTCGATCTCGTCGTCGGTCCAGACCGGCTCCTCGAACTCCTCGGTGTTGACCGTCTCGCCGCCGGCAGCCGCGCGATAGCGAATCGCGGTGGAACGCTGGCGGGCGATCAGTTCGCCCTTCTGGTTGTAGTAGTTGTTGTCGCCGCGCTGGAAGCAGGTGGGGCCAGCAAAGCCGGTGTTCTTGACCACATAGTCGAACACGGGATGCGCTCGTTCGAGATCACGTCGCCAGCCACCACGCGCGGGCCGAAGAACCACCATTCGTCGCCGCCGAACAGCAAGTGCGAATTGGGGATCAGGCCGACGCAGGCCGGGCCGGCGCCATGACCGTCATCGGTGGCGATCGGGAAGCTCTGCGGCGCGATCAGCCCGCCCCAGCGGCTGGCGGCGGCAAAGTCCGGGTCGTAATGCAGCAGGTTGGGATAGTGCATCGCGTGCACCCAGCGCCGGATGTCGTTGTTGCCGATCGGCTCGCGCAGCGGCGAGAAATCGAGCGGTTTGCCCAGGTACTGGTCGATGTCGGAAGTGTCGAGGGTGTCGGTCATGGCGAATGTCCAGTGCTGGTGCGGGGGCGATGGGGCGCGTTCAGGACGCGCGGGTTCAGTATTGCCGGGTTCCGGTCGCGTCGGATGCCTGGAAGACCGGGATGGCTTCCTGTGCGCGCATCATCACCAGCGGCAGCACGCGATCGGTCGATTCCTGGTAGCTGGCATAGAAGGGATGGCAATCGACCATGAAGGCCCACACCTTATCGCGCTCGGCGCCCGCAGGCTCGCGCCAGGTGCCGCGGAACGCCTGGGTGGCGACCTGGAATTCCACCGTCTCGCGTTCGCGCAAGTTGAGATACCAGTCCGGGTGATGGTCCGCGCCGCCCTTGGAGGCGCAGATCACCACTTCGCCGCCGATATCGGCATAGCACAGCGGCGTGATGAACACCCGGCCGCTGCGCCGGCCGATATACTTGACCAGGCAATGCGTCGCGAAGGCCCGCCCGCCCACGGCGGTGATGTCCATGATATGGCCCTTGGCGCCGCCCGAGTTCAGGTACATCTCGCGATGCTCGCCAACCCAGTCACGCCTGACGGCGCTGATCGCCGCCGCTGATTCGTTGCTCATCGGAAATCCCTCGTGGAGTTGCTCGGGGAGGAGTTGCTCGGGGCCGGCCGATCAATCGGCGTAGCGGACCTCGACATGGGTCGCCTCGCCGTTCGGCCCCATCGGCGAATCGTATTCGATCACCGAGCAGACCGGATTGGCGTGCGAGGCGAACAGGTTCTTCTCGTCCGCCATCGTCGCGGGCAGGCGTTCGGGATCGGCGATGATGCGCTGCGATCGCTCGAAATCCTCGCGGCTGTTCCACCAGATCTCCATGATGCAGTCATAGCCCGGATCATGCACCTCGCTCGTCACCGGGTTGGTTTCCGGCACCAGATAGCGGCGCACATAGCGCACCGCGTTGGGGATCGCAGGCGCGCGGCCGGTGCGCTTGGACAGCTGCGAATGCTGGTTCTCGTAATAATCGAGAAAAGCCTCGGCCGACATGTCCGGTCGCTTCTTGAAGAAGCAGATCTGCTTGAACATCGCGCGGCATCCTCTCTTTATCGGTTTCCGGGCTTATTGCGCCATGGCGGCCATGCGGTCTAATGCCGAGTTGGTTTAACTTCATGCAATTCGGTTATATCAGCGGCCATGGATCTTTCGCTCACCAAGCTGCGGCAACTGCTCACCGTCGCGCGCTGCGGCAGCTTCTCGCGCGCGGCGGTGGAACTCAACATCAGCCAGCCCGCGCTCAGCCGCAGCATCGCCGCGATCGAGCAGCGCTATGGCTTTCCCATCTTCAACCGGCTGGGCCACGGGATCGAGCCGACCTCGGCCGGCGCGCAAGTGATCGCCCAGGCGCAGCCGCTGCTTCAGAGCATGCATGTGTTCGACAACAACATGCGCCTGATGGGATCGGGCGAGGCCGGGCAACTGGCGCTGGGCATGACGCCTTTGCTCGCCAGCCAGCTCCTTGCCGCTTTCGCCGGCGATCTCTTCGGGCCGGCCAGCCAGGTGCAGCTACGCGTGCTGATCCGGCCCGGCGAGCACTTGCTGAGCGCGCTGAAGGACGATGCGATCGAGCTGTTCTTCTATCCCGAAAGCCACGTCACGGCGGCCGAGGAAGTGGATGTGGAGCCGGTGGGCCGGATCGTGCCGGCCTGCGTCGTCCGGGCCGGGCATCCGCTGGCCGCGCAGGTGCGCGTCACGCTGGCCGATCTGTCGCGCTTTCCCTGGGGCAGCTCGGTCGAGCCGCCGCACGAGCCCGAGCTGCCCGTTTCGGCGCGGCTGATCTGCGATAACTACCATGTCCTGCGCGAAGCGGTGCTGACCAGCGATCTGGTGTGCATCTGCTCGCGCGATTTCGTCGCGCCGCAACTGGCCGATGGCAGCTTGCGCGCGATCAGCGTAGAGGGAATGCCACTGCCGCCCGCGTCCATCCACATGGCGCGGCTGCGGGGCCGGATCCATTCGCCGCTGGCGCTGGTGGCGATCGGCTGGATCCGCCATGCGCTTGCGGCCGGGAAGCTGGCAAGCTGATCCGGCGAGGCCGGATCGGCACGGCGCCCCTCGCTCAATCCAGCACGGTCTTCCCGTTGGCCGGGTCCGAATGGAACTCGTGCCACACGCCGTTGATGATGCCGAAGCCGACCGCGAGGCCGACGCCGAGAATCCAGGTGAAATACCACATCGCGCGTCTCCTCAGTAAAAGTCGGGATTGAGGCGGACTTCCTCGCCCGTCACGCGCCCGAACATCACCTTGTAAGCCCAGGCGGTATAGATCAGCACGATCGGCAGCAGCACCACCGTGACCAGCAGCATGAGGAACAGCGTGCCCTGGCTGGACGAGGCGTTCCACGCGGTGAGGCTGGAGCCGGGGTCGATCGAGCTGGGCAGGATGAAGGGGAACATCGACAGGCCGACCGTGGCGATGATGCCCACGGTGGCCAGTGATGAGCCGGCGAAGACCAGCACGTCACGCCGCCCGCGAATGCCCAGGAAGGCGATGGCCGGCCCGATCAGGCCCAGCACCGGCGCCAGCAGCATCCACGGGTGGCGCCCATAGTTGTCCAGCCAAGCGCCAGGCGCGGCGACCGTTCCGGTGAGGTGCGGGTTCGACGGGCCCAAGGGATCGACCACGCCGGCGATGCGATAGCCGATGCCGCCCAGGGCCACGAACAGGCCGCCCGCCACGAACAGCACGATCGCCAGCAGGGCGGCGATCTGGCCCCACTTGCGCGCGCGGTCCAGCACCGGGCCGGGCTCCACCTTCAGGCTCAGCCAGCCCGCGCCGTGCAGCACCAGCATCGCCACCGAAAGCAGCCCGGTCAGCAGCGTGAAGGGGGTGAACAGGCCCAGCAAGCTGCCTTCGTAGAACGTGCGCAGATCGCTATCGAGGCGGAACGGCGCGCCGATCAAGACATTGCCCACCGCCACGCCGAACACCAGCGCCGGCACCAGCCCGCCGACGAACAGCGCCCAGTCCCAGCGCGCGCGCCACGCCGGATCGGGTTTCTTGGAACGGTACTTGAAGCCCACCGGCCGCAGGATCAGCGCCGCCAGCACGAGGAACATGGCGAGATAGAAGCCCGAAAAGCTGACCGCATAGACGAAAGGCCAGGCCGCGAAGATCGCGCCGCCGCCCAGGATGAACCACACCTGGTTGCCTTCCCAGGTGGCGCTGATGGCGTTGATCACCATGCGCCGCTCCTCGTCGGTGCGCGCGACGAAAGGCAGCAGCGCGGCGGTGCCGAGGTCGAACCCGTCGGTCAGCGCGAAGCCGATCAGCAGGACGCCGAGCAGCAGCCACCAGATGATGCGCAGGGTTTCGTAATCGAAGGGAACAGGCAGCATGATCCTTGTCCTTCCCGGGTCATTCGGCGGGGATTGCCATCGCGGCGGCGGGCGCGGCGGGCGTGTCGGGGGAGGGGCGCCACGGCGTGTAGGGTTCGGGCCCCTTGCGGATCGTCGCCAGCATCAGCCGCACCTCGATCACCGCCATCGCGCCGTAGATCATGGTGAAGCCGGCGATCGTCGTCCAGATCTGCGCCACGGTCAGGCTCGATGCGGCCAGGAACGTGGGCAGCACGCCATCGACCGCCCAGGGCTGGCGCCCCACTTCGGCGACGATCCAGCCCACTTCGGCCGCCAGCCAGGGCAGCGGGATGATCGCCACCGCCACGCGCAGGAACCAGCGCCGGTCGAACCGCCGGGCGGAAGAAAGGAAGAAGGCGAAGCCGAAGAAGGCGATGAAGAAGAAGCCCAGCCCCGCCATCACGCGAAACAGCCAGAACAGCGCGGGCACGTTGGGCACCGTGGTCCAGGCCGCGCGCTCGATCGTGGCGGCATCGGCGGTGCGCGGATCGGCGACGAAACGCTTGAGCAGCATGGCATAGCCCAGGTCGTCGCGGGAAAGCGCCCAGGCCTCGCGCGCGGCGATATCGTTGGGATCGGCCTTCAGCTTCTCGACCGCGTCGTATGCGACCAGGCCGTTGCGGATGCGCAGCTTGGCGTGCTCCACCAGCGGGACGATGCCGGTGACTTCGCCGGTCAGGCTGCGCGTGGCGATCAGGCCCAGCAGATAAGGCACCTTGATTTCCGCGCTGGTCTCCCGCCCCGAGTTGGACGGCAGCCCGAACAGCGCGAGGCCGGCGGGCGCGGGCTCGGTGTGCCACATGCCTTCCATCGCCGCGAGCTTCATCTGCTGCTGCTCGGTCAGGGTATAGCCGCTCTCGTCGCCCAGCACGACGACCGAGAGCGAGGAGGCAAGGCCGAAGGCGGCGGCGACGGTGAAGCTGCGCTTCGCCAGTTCGGTGAAGCGGCCGCGCAAGAGGTAGTACGAGGAGACGCCGAGCACGAAGACGCTGGCGGTGACATAGCCGGCGCTCACCGTATGGACGAACTTGGCCTGCGCCACCGGGTTGAACAGCACGTCCCAGAAGCTGGTCACTTCCATGCGCATCGTCTGCGGATTGAACGCCGCGCCCGCCGGATGCTGCATCCAGCCGTTGGCGATGAGGATCCACAGCGCCGAGAGGTTGGAGCCCAGCGCCACCATGAACGTGGTCAGCAAGTGCCCGCGTTTCGACAGGCGATCCCAGCCGAAGAACATCAGGCCCACGAACGTCGCTTCGAGGAAGAAGGCCATCAGCCCCTCGATCGCCAGCGGCGCGCCGAAGATGTCGCCGACATAGTGCGAATAGTACGACCAGTTGGTGCCGAACTCGAATTCCATGGTCAGGCCGGTGGCCACGCCCAGAACGAAGTTGATGCCGAACAGCTTGGCCCAGAACCGCGTGATGTCACGCCAGATCGGGCGATCGGTCATCACATAGACGCTTTCCATGATGACCAGCAGGAACGACAGGCCAAGCGTCAGCGGCACGAACAGGAAGTGATACAGCGCGGTCAGCGCAAACTGGAGCCGCGAAAGCTCCACCACGGCCATGTCGATCATCAATCACCTCCGGCGGGGGCAGTGCCCGACCATTCGACTCTTGCGTCGGGCCCGGTGAATTTCTAGCCCGCGCGCTACGCCTGTGCGAAACGGGTGTCAAGGACGACGATTACATGGTTTCCGAAAATTGAAATATAAGGCGGTCGGCCTGTTCTGGCTGCTCGATGTCGCGGGCGCGGCGCTGTTCGCCTGGGGCCTGGCCCTGGGCGTGGGCGGGCTGGTCTCGAGCGGGCGCGCCGGCGGGCTGGCGCTGGCCGCGCTGGTGGCGGGCGCGCTGTGCCGGGGCAGCGGGGTGGTGCTGGTGCATCGCCATGCCATCGCCGCCGCGCAGGCCGTGGCCGATGGCTGGCGCGCGCGCCTGCTGCGCCAGTTCCTCGGCGGTCGGATCGCGCGCCCGCTCACCGCTGGCGAGAGCGCGACTTACGCGATCGACCACGTCCGCGCGATCGAGGAGCATGGCGCGCGGTTCCAGCCGGCGCGGCTGCACGCCGCGCTGGGCCCGATCGCGGTGATCGGCCTTGTCGCGCCGGCAAGCTGGGTCTCGGCGCTGATCCTGCTGGCGACTTTCGTGCCGTTCCTGCTCGGCATGATCCTGGCCGGCAGCGCCGCGCGCCATGCCTCGGAACGACAGCTTGCGGCGCTTTCCGCGCTGTCCGGCCTGTTCGTCGATCGCATCCGTCACTTGCCGTTGATCCGCCACTTCGCCGCCGAGGAACGCGTCTCGCGGCAAGTGGCCGGTGCGACGCGCGAAGTCGCCGCGCGCACGGTGGCGGTGCTGCGCGCGGCATTCGTGTCCAACGCCGTGCTCGAATTCTTCGCGGCGATCGCGGTGGCGCTGGTCGCGGTCTATTGCGGCTTTTCGCTGCTGGGGCTGCTGCCCTTCGCTCCGCCCGAGACGCTGACGCTGGCGCCCGCCTTCTTTGCGCTGGCCATGGCGCCCGAATTCTACCTGCCGATGCGCCGGCTGGCCGCCGCCTATCACGAAAAGCAGATGGGGGAGGCGGCGCTGGGCGCCATTGCCGCAGTCCTGCCGCCGGAGGACGATGCGGCGGCCCCTGCCACGGCTGCGCGCTTCACCGGACTGGCGGTGCGCGATCTCGCGCTGGCATGGCCGGGGCTGGCGATCGGCCCGCTCACTTTCGCGATGTCAGAAAGCGATTTTGTCGTGCTGACCGGGCCCACCGGCAGTGGCAAGACCAGCACGCTGGCCGCCATCGCCGGGCAGATCGCGCTGGCGGGCGGCAGCGTGCGCGATGCGGCCGGCGGCCGGATCGCGCCCGAGTCGATCGCCTGGGCGGCCCAGCGCTGTCTGCTGCTGCCGGGCACGCTGGCGCACAACATCGCTATTGCCGCGCCAAAGGCCGCGCCGGAGGCGATTGCCGACGTGGCGCGCCGCGTCGGGCTCGGCCCGATGCTGGAACGGCGCGGCGGGCTGGACCTTGCCATCGACCATCGCGGTTCGGGCCTTTCGGGCGGTGAACGGCGGCGCATTGGCCTTGCCCGCGCCATCCTTTCGGGCCGGCCGCTGCTGCTGTGCGACGAGCCGACCGCCGATCTCGACGCCGTCAGCGCGGCCGGGATCGTGGCGCTGCTGCGCGATCTGGCGCGCGAGCGTTGCCTGCTGGTCGCCACGCACGATCCCCAGGTCATCGCCGCCGCCCGGCTGGAGATCGCGCTGTGACCGCGCCGCTCGACCTGCTGCGGCCCGGTGCCGCGATTCGCCGGCTGCTGCGGCTGGCGGCGCTCTCGGCCAGCACCGCCGCGCTCTCGGCGATCCTGCTGCTGGGCATCTCGGGCTGGTTCCTCACCGCCGCCGCGGCGGCCGGCACGGCCGGCGTGCTCGCGGTGCAGGCGTTCAACTACCTGATCCCCAGCGCGGCGATCCGGCTGCTGGCGATCCTGCGCACCGTTACGCGCTATGGCGAGCGCATCCTGTCGCACCGCGCCGCGCTCATGGCCATGGCCGATCTGCGCGGGCGGCTGTTCGCGCGGCTGGCGGCGCAGGACACGCGCGTGGCGCCCAACCTTTCGGCGGGCGATGCCAGCGGCCGGCTGATCGGCGATATCGACGCGCTGGAAGACCTCATCGTCCGCCAGCCGACGCGCCCGGCCAGCCTGATCGCCGCCCTGACCGGCGTGGGCCTGGCCGCGCTGGCCGGCTGGCTTGCCGCGCTGCTGCTGGCGGTGATGCTGGCCGCGCTGCCGTTCCTGCTGCGGGCACTGGCCGCGCGGCTGACGCGCGCGCCCGCGCATGAGGCGGCCGAGGCGCTGGGCGAACTGCGCCGCCGCTATATCGATTTCGCCGCCGCGCGTGCCGAGATCGCCGCTTATGGCCTGATCGACACGGTGCTCGCGGATCTGGCCGGGCCTGCCGCCCGGCTCGATCGCGCCCGCGCGCGCCTGTTCCGGGGCGAAGGGGCGATCGCCGGCTTCCTCGCCTGCTACGGCGCGCTGGCCGCCGCGGTGGTCATGGCGAGCGCGCGGGGCGAGCCGCCTTTCGTGGCGCTGGCGCTGCTCGCCGCGTCCTCGGCGGTCGAGGCGCTGGCGGCGATCTCACGCACCGCGTTCCGGCAGGCGAGTGTCGAGGAAGGCTTGCGCCGGCTCGCGGTGCTGCTCGACCTGCCGGGCGACCTGCGGACCGCGCCCGTGGTGGTGCCCGGTTCGGTGGCCTTGCGGTTCGGCCCGGTGGAGCTGGCGCCCGGCGGCCGCATCGCGCTGACCGGCGCTTCGGGATCGGGCAAGACCATGGTGCTCGAAGCGCTGGCCGGGCTGCGCGCGGGCGACTTGCCGATCGCGGTGGGCGGCACGCCGCTGGCGGGCTGCGACGCCGATGCCTTGCGCACGCGCTTCGCGCTGGCGCCGCAGGACGCGCCGATGCTCGCGGGCTCGATCGCCGACAACTTGCGGCTGGCGCGTCCGGGCGTGGATGAAGCGGCGATGTGGCACGCGCTGGAGACCGCCGCGCTGGCCGAGCGCGTCCGGCGCGCGCCGGCGGGGCTGGACACCGTGCTTGGCGAGGAAGGCGGCATCCTTTCGGGCGGCGAGCGCAAGCGCTTGTCGCTGGCCCGCGCGCTGCTGGCCGGGCGGCCCTGGCTGCTGCTCGACGAGCCGACCGAAGGGCTCGACGCCGCGACCGAGCGCGGCCTGGTCGCGAACCTGCGCGATTGGCTTGACCGGACCGGCACCGGGCTGGTGCTGGTCTCGCACCGCCCGCATCCCATGGTCCTGGCGCGCGAGAGGCTCGACGTGGCCGAACTGGTCCGGCTTTAGCGAGGTATACGACCGGCGGGAGGCTGTGACCACCCACCGGTCGCGGTCTTGGTTTTGGCCCTCGCCTAGTTGTCGCGCTGCCAGCCCAGCGCGGCCATCATGATGTCGAACAGGTGGGTGTTGGCGAAGAACCCGCGCACTTGCCCGGCACCGGGGCCCGATGCCGCGGCGATCACTTCCTCGCCGGTGTGGTTGTCCTCGACGCTGATCACCGCGTTGCTCGCGGTCGTCACGCCGGGCTTTGCCGTTTCGGCGGCGAACTGGTCGGCCAGCGGAGTGCCGCGCGTGCCCCCGCCCATGCGCAGCGCGAAGCTGTGATCGGCGGTGAACAGGATCAGCGTGTCCTTGCCGGCGATGGCGCTGACGCGGCGGATCATGTCGTCCATTTCCACCACATGGCGCAGCCCCTTGCGCGGATCGGGGGTGTGCATGTCCCATTCGACCATCAGGAAATAGCCCTTGGGGTTGCGGGCAAGCTGGCCGATGGCCGCTTCCACCGCCGGCATGGGCGCGAAATCCTCGTCGCGCAGCACGGCCGCGCGGCCGGCCTCGCGCACCAGCGCCGGATCGTCGCCAAAGCGATAGCCCGCGCGGGTGAAGGCCTGCTCGGCTGTGGTCTGCAGCTTGGCGAAAGACGCGGCGGCATCGGCGCGGCCCTTGCCGATCAGGATATCGACACCGTCGCCGAAGCGCGGGGCCAGCATCTGGCGGAAGATCTCATCGGTTTCCTTGCGCGAGGCGACATGGGCGTAGCACGCGGCCGGGGTGGCATCCCAGATCTTCATGTTGGTGATGACGCCGGTGGAAAGCCCGCGCTGCTCGGCATATTCGAGCAGGGTCTTGACTGGCGCGGTCGCGCCGCCATCGCCCGAAGGCACGACCGAGACCATCGCGTTGTTGGTCTTGTGGCCAGTCATGATCGCGGTCATCCCCGCGGCCGAATCGGTGACCCAGCGATTGAGCGCCGAGGTATCGGACAGCCCGACGTCGGGCAGCGACTGGATATACAGCGACTGGGGCCGGTCATTCGCGAGGATGCCGGCGGCACTGATCGTCGGCAGGCCGCCGGCATCGCCCAGGAACAGGATCACGTTGCGCGCCTGCGGCTCTTTCGCGCCGGCGCCCCCGGCGGCCAGCAGGATGCCGGCGACGATGCCGGCGAGCGCCAGCCCCTTGCGCGGGCGTTGGTGGCGGCGCGACGCGGCCGGGAAGGGCGGATTGCGGCGGAACATGCTCATGGGGTGGCTCCTTGGGCTTGGGAAGATGCGGTGAGTTGACGGGACAGGACCAGCCTGGCGCGCAGGCCGGGGCGATTGTCCTCAAGCTCGAACCGGCCGTCGTGCAGCGATGCGACCGCGCTCACCAGCGTGAGGCCCAGCCCGCTGCCCGGCGTGCTGCGCGCGCCATCGAGCCGGCCGAACTTGCGGATCGCCTCGGTCCGGCGCTCGGCGGGAATCCCGGCGGCCCGGTCGGCGACGCACAAGTGCGCCTGCGTCTCGGTCGCCGATGCCTCCAGCGCGATCTCGCCGCCCTGGGCGCCGTACTTGAGGGCATTGTCGATAAGGTTGGCCAGCGCCCGCGCGACCAGCGCGCGATTGCCATAAAAATCGAGATCGGGCGGGCACGAGACGGTGATCGTCACGCCGCTGGCGGCGGCAAGCGGCTGGTAGATCTCGTGCAGGTCGCGCAGCATGGCGCCCAGGTCGAAGCGTTCGAAAGTGCCGCGCCCGATGCCCGCTTCGGCGCGGCTGATCTCCAGCGCGCTTTCCAGCATGTGCAGCACGCGCGCCACTTCCTGCGCGATGGCTTCGAAACGGGGCTGCTGGTCGCGGCCGGGCGCTTCGGCAAGCCCTTGCGTGACCTGGATGTGGATGCGCGTGAGCGGTGAGCGCAAGTCATGCGCCAGCGCATCGGTGAGCACGCGATGCTCCTCGACCAGCGCCTCGATCCGGTCGAGCATGGCGTTGAGCGAGACCTTCAGGCGGTCCACCGGATCACCGCTGCCGTCGGTTTCGGCGCGGCGGCGCAAGTCTCCGGCGCCGACGTGCTGGCCGATGCTGGCGATCGCGGCGACCATCCGGTTCATCTCGTGCACGATCGTCAGGCTGCCGAGCAGCCCGATCGGAATGGCCAGCGCGAAGGCGGCGAGCAGCGCGAGCAGCAGCGCCGCGCGCATGTCCGCGCGATTGTCGAGCAGGCCGCCGAGCAGCAGGCGATAGCCGGGGCCGAACAGCGCGGTCCGCACCAGGAACTCGTCGGGATGCGCGGTGCCATCGCGCTGCAGCGTCACGGGAGTCCAGTCCTGCGGCGCGGCAAGATCGCCAGGCCAGGCCGAGAGGTTTCCGGCGAGCTTGCGGCCTTGCGCGTCCACCAGCAGGATCGCCGTCTGGTCGCGATGCGCCCGTTCCGCGCGGCTTGCCACCGAGGTGGTCAATTCCGCGATGCCGCCGGACTTGTAGTGATTTTCCAGATTGCTCTGGCGATATTCGAGCGGCCGGGCGAAATCGGCCAGCAGCACGCGGTCGATCTGGAAATAGAGGTAAAGCAGGATCGGGACGACGCAGGCCAGGCTGAGCACCAGATGGAGCAGCAGGAAGCGCCCGCTCGTGGAACGCCAGGGCAGGAGCGGGGCGCGCCGCCGCCGGGGCGCAGGCACGCCGTTCGGCGGGGAAGCCGCGCTGGCCATCGCCGCCGCCGCCTGCCCGCCCGGCCGCCTCACGCCGCGCGCGTGACGGTTGCCGCGTAGAGGCGCGCGCCGGCCCAGTCATGGAATGCCAGGTCCAGCGCGTCCGGCGTCACCCGGTAAAGCGACAGGCCCGAACAGGCCACCGCGAAGCGGGTGCCATCGACGTTGCCGACCGGGCGCACGGTCGATCCGCAGCCGGTGGCGATGAAATGGATGCCCTCGCGCTCGATGTGCTGCATGTCGTGATCGTGGCCGCAGACATAGGCCTGGACGCCGTGGCGCTTGAGGATCGGCAGGAGATTGCGCACCAGATCCTCGCTGTCGCCGTGCTGGCCGCCGGAGAAGATCGGGTGATGCCCGAACACCAGCTTCCAGCCCGCGCGCGATCTGCCCAGCGCCGCGTCGAGCCAGGCGTATTGCGTCTGCGGGTCCTGATCGTGGACATGGTGCTTCGCGTCCGGCGTGGGCGCCTTGCGATAGCTGGCGACAAGCGGCGTGGTGTCGATCAGGAAGAAGTCCGCGTGCGGCGCGCCGAACGTGGCGCCTTCGACGGCATAATAGCGCGCCGGCATCATCCAGCGCCGGCTGTGGCGGGAATAGTCGATCTGCGCCTGCGGATTGCCGCGATAATCGTGATTGCCCAGCACCGCGTACCAGCGGTTCTGCAACGCGGGCGCGGTGTAGACATCCTCGAACGATTCCCGCCAGTGCGTGTCCGTCACCGAATCGACGCCCGTGCCGTAGAAGTTGTCACCCAGCGCCAGCGTGAAAGCGCAGCCCTGCTCCTCGGCGACGCGCCCCATCTGCGCCGCCACGGTGCGCTGGTGCGGCTCGCCGCGCCGGCCCCAGTCGCCGATGGCGAGGAAGGCGAGCCCTTCGCCGCGCCCGGCCTGCGCGGCGGCGAAGGCGGGCGCGGCGGGAAGCTCGCCCAGCGCCGCCGTGGCCGCCATGGTGCCGATGAGCCCTCTGCGGGTAAGGCCGGTGTTCATGCGTGTGTCCTCCCAGTATTTTTCCTCACGCGTCGCGTGATGCAGGCAAGGAAAGCGGAATTTCTTTCGATGGATTGATATCAATATCGCGCGCGATGAGCGGCACGTCAGAGAATATTATTCATATATTTCAGATGTATATTACATATATTGGTCATGCCGACGGTTTGCCGACCTATAGGAATTTTTAATGTTCCGTGCCGGTGGCGCGGGTTTCATTCGCGTGGCCCCAGCCGATAGCCGGCGCCGCGCACCGTGTGCAGCAAGGGCACCAGGCCGGGCCGGTCGATCTCCTTGCGCAAGTTGCTGACGTAGACGTCGATCACGTTGGTTCCCGGATCGAAGTCGTAGTTCCACACTTGCTGGAAGATCATCGAGCGCGTGACGACTTGCCCCTGGTTGCGCATGAGGAATTCGAGAAGCTGGATCGCGCGCGGTTGCAGCAGCAGCACTTGTCCCGCGCGTTCGGCCCGCGACGCCAGCAGGTCGAGCGTCAGGTCCGCGCAGGCCAGGCGCGTGACGATGCCCGGAGCCGCGACGCGCCGCCGGTGCAGCACTTCCAGGCGGGCCAGCAGCTCGGTCATGGCGAAAGGCTTGACCAGATAGTCGTCAGAGCCCGCGCGAAGGCCCCGCACCCGCTCGTCGGTGGAACCGATCGCCGAAAGGATGATGACGGGCGTGTCGCAGCCCTGCGCGCGCAGGATTTCCAGCAGGCTGAGCCCGTCGAGCGCCGGCAGCATCCGGTCGAGGACGATGCCGTCAAGGCCCGGCCGTTGCGCCAGCTGCAGCCCCCGCCGGCCTTCGGCCGCCCATTCGACCTGATAGCCGGCATCCTCCAGGCCAGACCGCAGGAAGCCGGCGGTCGCCGTATCGTCTTCCACGACGAGGATGCGTCTGGTCATGGTTCGTGGCGCCGCGCTGCCGGCATGGACTGCGTTCCTGACGCGGGCCTTAGCAATCCCGTGTGACACCTGCACCGCCATTCCATCGCGAAGCGGGACAGCGCGATCCGGGCGGACCGGCACTGCCCCGTTACCCGTTCGAACCTTCCGGCCCGATCAGAAGTTCAGCTTCACGCCGGCCAGATAGCGCCGTCCGAAGACCTCGTGCTCGATCTGGTGCTGGAAATCGCCCTGGTAGCGGATGCCCGGCTCATTGGTCAGGTTGTTCGCATCGAGGTAAAGCTGGACGTTCTCGTTGATCGCATAGCGCAGCGAGAAATCGAGCCGGGCGACATTGGCCCAGTAGGTATCGCCCAGGATGTCACCCGATCCGATCGAGTCGAGATAGGCCTTCTGCCACTGGTAGCTCAGCCGCGCCGAGAAGCCGTAGCGCTCGTAGTAGCCCGAGACGTTGTAGATCAGCGGCGAGGCGCCCGGCAGGTCGGTGGTGCGCCCGTCGGGCGTGGTGGCCTTGGAATCGTTGAGCGTGAGGTTGGCCTGCAGGCCGAAGCCTTGCGCCCAGTCGGGCAGGCCCATCGAGCGGGCCAGACCCTCGAGCGGCTGCGAGAAGGCGAATTCCAGCCCCTTGATGTGGCCGCCGCCGCCGTTGGCGATCGTCGCATAGTGATAGTCGGCGCGGTTGATCCCGTTCGAGTTCAGGATATCCGAGCCGAAGGTCGGCAGCTCGACATCGTAGAGGATGTCCTGCAGGTCCTTGTAATAGGCGCCGACCGACAGGAAGCCGCGCGAAGGCATGTACCATTCGAAATAGAGGTCCACGCCCTTGGCGCGTTCGGGCTTGGCGTTGGGATTGCCGCCGGACACGATCTGCTCGTCATCGTCATAGGAGAAATTCGGCCGCAGCTGGTCGTAATCGGGGCGAGCGGCGCCGGTGTTGGCCGAAAGGCGCAGCTTCATGTCGCGGTTGACGTCCCAGTTCAGGTGGATGCTGGGATAGACCGAGGTGAAGCTGTTCGAGACCTGCGTGGGCAGGTAGCCGTCGTTGGTCATCGACAGGGCCGAGCCGGTGTTCTTCACCCGTTCGACGCGCGCGCCGTAGACGATGTTGCCCCAGTTGAAATAGGTCGTGCCCATGAGATAGCCGGCGAGCACTTCCTCGGTCACGCGATAGTCGTTCTCCTCGGACGCGCCGGCCTGGATGCGCGCGGCGCCAGCCTTGGCATAGCTGTCGAACAGCGCTTCGCCCAGTTCGCTCGAGAAGTACCGGAAGCCATAGCCCAGCGGCAGCTTGCCCTTGTAGGGCGTGTCGATGCTGATCTGCGCCTGCGTGGGGTTCGTCAGCCCGGCCGCCGCCAAGGTTTCGGGCGTGACTTCCAGCACGGTGCGGTTCGAGGTCTTGGTGCGCTTGTCATATTCGCCGCCAAGCTGGATGACCGTTTCGGCGCCGAACAGCGCGGCGTTGTGCTCGATGTCCAGCTTGCCGGTATAGGCATTGGTCCGGTCAAGCTGGCGGTTGCGGGTCATGTTCAGGAAGTTCAGCTCGGTCGGCTGGATATAGGGCCGTTCCGGGCCGGTGGAATATGTGCCGTCGGCATTGCGGATCGTCTGGAACAGGTGGACCCGGGCGAGGTTCGGATCGGTGAAGTCATAGACCAGCGTGGGGCGCTGGGTGAAGCTGGTCGGGCTGACCCACGAGGACTGGAACGGCGGCTTGCTGCGCGCATCGGCGCGCGTGTAGTTCAGCCGCCACTTCACTTTCCAGGTATCCAGATCGTGCTCGCCGGCCAGGGTATTGGTGAAGATGCTCTGGCGCGAGGAGTTGCTGTTGAGCGTGCTTTCGATCTCGGCGCCGTGCAGCGTGCCTTGCAGCGGCGTGTTGCCGGTGCGGATATCGGCATAGCCGGTGGTGGTGCCCACGGTGCTGCTCGAGGTCTTCTTCGCATCCTGATCGAGATCGAAGACCCAGGCATTGCGCAGCTCATCATCGCGGAACTGGCTGTAGATCGAGCTGAGGAAGATCTGGTTGGCGCTGTCAGGGCGCCATTCGAGGCGGCCGGAGAACGAGGTGTTGCTGCGCGTCAGGCGATAGAGCTTGTTCTGCGTCTTGGCGGCCCAGATACGCTCCTTGCCGCCGGGTTCCTGGTCTTCGGGCGAGACTTCCCAACTGTTCTCGAAGTTGTCCGTCACCATGTCGCGCTCATAGCGCGAGGCGCCGATCAGGATGCCCAGCGTGTCGTTGGCGAAGCGGTCGGACAGGAAGCCGCCGACGTTGTACTGCTTGCCCTGGCCCAGGTCGTTGTAGCCATAGCCGCCGTCGAGCGCGCCCTTGAAGCCGTGATAGTCGAACGGGCTGCGCGTGACGATGTTGATGTTGCCCGCCACGGTTTCGCCCGGCATGTCGGCCGTCACCGCCTTGCGGATGACGGTCTGGCTGGCGATCGAGGAGGGGATGGTATCGAAGCGGGTCTCGCGCCCTTCCGGGCTGATCACGTTGACCCCGTCGAAAGCCAGCGTCGTCCAGCTTGCCGGCGAGCCGCGCAAGCTGATGTAGCGTTCCTGCCCCTGGTCGCGCCCGATGCTCACGCCCGGCAGGCGGCTGACGGCGGCGGCGATGTTCTGGTCGGGGAAGCGGCCGACGCTGTCGGCGGCGATCACATCGACAAGCGAGGTCGAGGCGCGCTTGAGCTGGATCGCGGCTTCCTCGGATTCGGCGATCGGGCGGCTGCCGCTCACGACGATCTCGCCCGAGCCGTCCGTGGCCGTGGGCTTGAGCGCCAGCGTGATGTCCACCGTGGCGCCCCCGCCGACATCCACGGACTGCCGGCCCGTCTCATAACCGAAGTAGGTGATGCTCAGCTGCTGCGTGCCGGCGGGCACGCGCTGCAGGATGAAACGCCCGTCGCTGTCGGTGACGCCGACGATGTCCGATCCTTCGACGCGCACTTCCGCGCCGCGCAGGAAGTTCCCGGAGGCATTGACCACGGTGCCGGTGATGCGGCCTTCGCCTTGCGGCTGGGCGGCCGACTGCGCCAGCGCGGGCGCGCCGGCCAGGGCCGCGCTCGACACGGCCAGCGCGGCGAAGCCGACATGCAGCGACAGGCGGGTTTTTGAATATTTTGTCGAGACAAACATGATGAATACCCCCATTGCGCGACGAGTAACGCCGCGTTCTTCTCAAAATCCGTAGATTTATTGCGCGTGTCCGGGTGCACGACCTTCCGATAGAAAGCGTCGTGTGCCCAATTATTTACTGCTGGATGTCAGCGATAATCCCTGAATTATCGGATGAGCCCGAATTGTTTGATCGGCGCACTAGGGGCGCGTATTTACGCCTCTGTGACACTGGGCCACATTAGGGAAATTTAAGGTTTGCCGATCGGTCCCGGAGGACGCGCGCCATGGCGCGACGGCCGGGAGTTCCGGCGCGGCGGCGGATTCCGGCTGGGCGCAAGGCCGCTCTGGAGCGTTTGCGCAAGGCACACGGCTCAGACTTTGGAGACCCGCCTTTACCGGGCCGTCGACCGCGAATGGCCGGCTTGAAACGGCGCTAGTTCACGGTGCCCGTGAAGATGTTCACGCTCGCGCCCATGCGCACCACGCCGTCCTCAAGGTGCTCGGCAAAGCGCGCGGTCAGCCGCTCGCGGGCCTGGGTCCGGGCTGCGGGCGGGGCATCGTCGAGCAGTTCGCCCACCGACATCGTGCCGAGCGCGAATTCGCAGGCCGCCGCCGCGTCGAGCCCGCCGCCCAGCGCGAGCTTGCCGCTCCAGGGCGTGACCGTGATCGCGGCGAAGCCCGCCCGTTCCAGCAGCGCGACCAGCCGGCCGGCATCGCCATAGCGCAGCGGGCCGGGCGCATCGGCGGGCGGCGGCGCCAGCGCGATCACCTCGCCGATCGTCTGGCGCACGCTGCTCATCCATGGATTGGCCTGCGGCGTGCCCCAGGCGGCGAAGGCGAAGCGTCCGCCGGGCGCCAGCCAGCGGCGCAAGTTGGCGAAAGCGGCGGGCGGATCGGGGAAGAACATGATGCCGAAGCGCGAGGAGAGCCGGTCGAACGGCGCGTCCGGCCGCCAGGTCTCGGCATCGGCCTGGCGGAACGAGACCGTCGCCGTGCCCGCCCGCGCGCTGGCGGCGGCGACGAGATCGGCCGAGATGTCGATGCCGGTGACGCGGCAGCCAGCCGGCGCCGCATCGGCGATGGCGCGCGTGGTCGCGCCGCCGCCGCAGCCGATGTCGGCGACCGAGGAGGCGCCTTCCAGCGCCAGCGCGGCGATCAGCGGGGCATCGACCGGCAGCAGCATGGTTTCCATCGCGTCGAGCTGGTCGCGCCACTTGCGGCCACGCGCCTCGGCCCAGTCGGCGGCGGAAGGATTCTCGGTCATCGGGCTGCCTTTCGGGCGACTCAGGGGGCTTCTTCCATGCCCGTGATCGCGCGCAGCGTATAGGCGGCGACAAGCAGCCGGCCATTCGCCTCGATCCGCGCGGTCTGCGCGGCAATGGCCTCGCGCTCGGCATCGAGCAGGGCAAGCTGCGGCTTGGCGCCCGCCTTCACTTCGAAGCGGGTGCCGCGCAGCGCGTCCTCGGTCGCGGACACGCGCGCGCGGGCGGCCGCGAGCATCGCGCGGGCGGACGTCACGCCCGCGAAAGCCTGTACGGCCTGGTTTTCCACCATCTGCGCCGCCGCCAGTGCGTCCGCGTCGGCCGCGCGGGCCTGCGCTTCGGCCCCGTTCACCTTGGCGCTCACCCGGCCGCCGCTGAAGAAGGTCCAGCGCGCGCGCAGGCCCACGCTGGCGCTGTCGGCCTTGTAGCCGGGGAAGAACTGGTCGCGTACGCTGGCCGCCTCGGCAAAGGCGCCCACCGTGGGCAGGCCCTCGGCCCGCGCGGCCGCGATGCCGGCGCGCGCCACGTCGGCGGCCTTGCGCGCCTGTTCCACTTGCGGGTTGTGCCGGGTGGCAAGATCGACCGCCTCGTCCGGGGTGGCGGGCACGGGCGGGGCGGGCGGCAAGTCGCCCGAGGGCTGCACCGGCCCGCCGCTCAGCGTGGCGAGCTGTGCCATGGCCGAGGCGAGCGCGCCGCGCGCGCCGGCCAGGCCGGCATCGGCCTCGGCCTTGCGCGCTTCGGCCTGGGCCACTTCGGTGGAAGTGCCGGCGCCGGCCCTGAACGTCAGGTGCGCCTGGCGGACGGCTTCGGCCAGCGCCTCCACCAGCTTGTCATAGCTGCGCAGCTGTTCCTGCGCGGCCAGCGCCTGGGTATAGGCGCGCACCACTTGCAGCCTGAGGTCCAGCGCGGCCGATTGCGTGGCGAGCGCGGCCAGCGCGCGGCCGCCTTTCGCCTGCGCCACCGCCGCGCCTACCCGGCCGCCGGTATAGAGCGGCAGTTCCACGGTCGCTTGCGCCGAGCGTGGCGCGACATCGTCGGCACTGAGGCCGAAGAAGCCTTGCGGGTCGATATAGCCGGTGGCGATCTGGCCTTGCGCGGTGGCCAGCGGCATTCGCTCGGCCCGCGCCTGATCGAGCGCGGCGGCGGCGGCATCCTCGCGCGCGCGCGCGGCGGTGAGCACGGGCGAATGCGCGAATGTCGCGGCGACGACCTGGTCGAGCGATTGCGCGCTGGCCGAGGCAAGCGGCAGGGCGGCGCCGGCAAGCGCCAGAAAGGCGGTCAGGCGGCGCATCGTCCCGCTCAGCGGAAAGCGCAGCCCGCGCGCACGCCCAGCGCGCGAAACACCATCGCGGCCGGGCAGAACCCGGTCACGCTGGCCTGCAGCATGTTGAGCCCGGCAAAGATGGTGAGGGCGATCCACCAGGGGTTCACCGTTACCGAAAGGATCGCGCTTGCCAACACCACGATTCCCGCGAATGCCAGCACGGCCCGGTCAAGATTCATCGGCTCTCTCCTCAGTCAAAGCGCAGCTTCTTGATGCCCAGCACATGCAAGGCCAACTTTTCGTAGAACGGTTCGCTTTCACCCTTGCGGATCTTGCGCAGGAAATACTTCTCGAAACCGATCTTGGCCAGGTGCACCCACTTGCCTTCCGAAGACCAGTTGGTGTTGCGCGGCGGGATCTGCGGCTTGGCGACGAAAGCGACGCCGCCATCGCCGAAATCGGCCAGGCAGATCGCGTTCCACGTCGCCTCGTGCGTCGGTTCGGCGCCGGCGAAGATTTCTTTCAGGTTCTGGGCGATGGCCGTGACCATGCTTTCGATCATGAAGCCGGTCTTGGGCACGCCCACCGGCACGGGCGTGGGTCCGGTCGGCGGGATGGCAATGCACACGCCCAGGCCGAAGACATTGCGGTACTTCGGATTGCGCTGGTGTTTGTCGACCAGCACGAAGCCGCGCGGGTTCACCAGCCCTTCGATGCCGCGCAGGGCCGCCACGCCGCGAAACGGCGGCATCAGCATGGCCCAGCCGAAATCGAGATCGTGCAGCTTTTTGGTCGAGCCGTCCTCGTTTACTTCCTCGACATGCATCATGCCGGGCTCGACGCTGGCGACCTTGGCATTGGTGATCCACTTGATATGCCGGTTGCGCATCTCGCTTTCGAGCAGGCCCTTCGTATCGCCCACCCCGTCAAGCCCGAGGTGGCCGATATAGGGTTCGGGCGTGACGAAAGTCATCGGCACCTTGTCGCGGATCTCACGACGCTTGAGTTCGGTGTCGAGGATCATCGCCATTTCATAGGCCGGGCCATAGCACGAGGCGCCTTGCGCCGCGCCGACCACGATCGGGCGGGGATTGGCGCACAGTTCCTCGAACTTGTCGCGCGCGGCGGCGGCGTGGGCGGTCTCGCAGATCGAGACGGTATGGTGCGCGGGTCCGAAACCGGCGATCTCGTCAAAGGCAAGGTCCGGGCCCGTGGCGATCACGAGATAGTCATAATCGATATATGAATTATCGTTCAGCACGATGCGATTGGCATCGGGATCGACCTGGCGCGCACCGGCGCCGGTGAAGGCGATCCCGCGCTTCTCCATCACCGAAGGCAAGTGGACGCGTATCGCCTCGGGCTCGCGCCAGCCGACCACGACCCAGGGATTGGACGGAACGAACCAGTAATCGTCGCCTTTGCTGATGACCGTGACGCGCGCCTTGCCTTTCAGCGCCTCGCGGATCTCGTAAGCGGCGATCGTGCCGCCAAGGCCAGCCCCCAGCACCACGACATGCGATTCGTCCATGGCCTCACCCTCCTCCTCGATTTCGGCTTGACCGCTATTACATATACACGATATTTGCAAATCAATAATCGAAAGAGGGACCGATGTTTGGATTCGGCAAGCGCAAGCGCATCAAGGAAGTAACTCCCGGGGAACTGGCCGGCCTGCTCCGTGCAGGCACGGTGGAAGTGATCGACGTGCGCGAGCCGGGCGAGTTCGCCGCCGGGCACATTCCGGGCGCGCGCAATGTGCCGCTGTCGTCCTTTGATGTGGCGCGGCTGGCGTGCGCGGAAGGCAAGACCGTGATCCTCAATTGCGCGCTGGGCGGGCGCTCCGCCCAGGCGCTTGACATCTGCGCGGGCGAAGCGAGCGATACGCATCTGGCGGGCGGGTTCACGGCATGGGTCCGTGCCGGCCTGCCGGTCGAACGCTGAACGGGGAAGGATAGCGCATGAGCAGGCCCGGCTGGATCGTCCTCCTGATGGGAGCGGCCGCGCTGGCCGCGTGCGGGGGCGATGCCGACAAGGCGCGGGAAGCGCGCCCGGCGGCGGGGCCGGCGCTGGTCGTGCGCCCGGTCTCCGCGCCCCGCTGGACCAGCGTGAGCGCCGAGGTTGCGACTGTCGATCAGGCGCAAGTGCTCGCCCGCATCCCCGGCATCCTGACTGCGCTGTCGGTGAAGGCGGGCGATACGGTGGAAAAGGGGCAGGCGATCGGCCGGATCGTCGACAGCCAGCTCGGCTACCAGAGCGGAGCCTATGGCGCGCAGGCCGCCGCCGCGCAGGCCCAGGCCGCGCAGGCGCAGGCCGAACTGGCGCGGGCGCGCTATCTTTATCAGAACGGCGTCTATGCCAAGGCGCGGCTGGAACAGGCGCAGGCCATGGCTTCGGCGGCGCAAGCGCAAGTCAGCGCGGCGCGCCAGCAGCAGCAGGCGGTGAACGCGGTGGCCGGGCAAGGCGCGGTAATCGCGCCGGCCAGCGGCCGCGTGCTGGCCGCCGATATTCCGGCCGGATCGCCGGTGGCGCCCGGCATGGTGATCGCCACGATCACCTCGGGCCCGGTGATCGTGCGGCTGGACATGCCCGAATCGCTGGCGGACAAGGTCCATCCCGGCGCCGCCGTGGTGGCGCAGGGCGTCGATGGCACGCCGGGCGAATCGCGCGGCACCGTCATGCGCGTCTATCCGGCGGTCAATGCCGGGCAAGTGCGCGCCGACGTGATGATGTCCGGGATCGACAGCCGCCTGATCGGCCGGCGCGTCGCCGCCAGGGTGGAAAGCGGCACGCGCACCGCGTTGCTGGTGCCGCAGGGGTACGTCTCGACGCGCTATGGCATCGATTATGTCACGCTGCGCGGGCGGGACGGGGCGCTCTCCGCCGTGCCGGTTCAGACCGCGCCCGCGGACCTGGCCGATCGGGTGGAGATCCTTTCCGGCGTCGCGGCGGGGGATAGGCTGGTGCCGCCGGCGTCCGCCGGAGCGGGGAAATGACGCTTGGCATCTCGGGCCGGCTGACCCGCGCGACGATCGCCTCGCCGCTGACGCCGCTGTTCCTGCTGGCGGCGATCCTGGTCGGCGTGATCGCGACGATGACCATCCCTCGCGAGGAAGAGCCGCAGATCAGCGTGCCGATGGTCGATATCCAGGTGGCCGCGCCCGGCCTTTCGGCCGGCGACGCGGTGGAGCTTGTCGCCAAGCCGCTGGAAACCATCGTCAAGAGCATCGACGGGGTCGAGCACGTCTATACCCAGGCCGAGGACAACGGCGTGATGGTGACGGCGCGCTTCTTGGTGGGTTCCGATCCCGAGGACGCGGCCACGCGCGTCAACGAGAAGATCGGCGCCAACATGGACCGCATCCCCGTGGGCATCCCGCCGCCGTTGGTGACGGTGCGCGGGATCAGCGACGTGCCGATCGTGGTGCTGACGCTGAGCCCCAGGCCCGGCGCGCCGGGGCAATGGAGCGACCAGTCGCTGCACGAACTGGCATCGCGCCTGCGTACCGAGATCGCCAAGGTGGATGACGTGGGGCTGACGTTCCTGGTCGGCGGCCAGCGGCAGGCGATCCGCATCGCGCCCGATCCGGCCAGGCTGGCGACGTATCAGGTGCCGCTGGGCAGCGTGATCGAGGCCGCCAGCCAGGCGAACCGGGCGTTCCCGGCCGGCACCGTGCGCGAGAACGGCATGGCCGCCACGGTCGTCGCCGGCCGCACGCTGGAAAGCGCGGAGGAAGTGGGGCGGCTGGTGGTGCGATCGGCCACGGGCGCGCCGGTCTATCTCTCGGATGTCGCCAGCGTCACCGAGGCGCCGACGCAGGATCAGGCGCGCGCCTGGCGCTGGGCGCGCGGCACGGGCGGCGCGTGGGACATGGCGCCCGCCGTCAGCCTGGCCATCGCCAAGCGCGCCGGGGCCAATGCGGTGAACGTCTCGGACGCGGTGGTCGAACGCGTCCACGCGCTCGAAGGCTCGCTGATCCCCGCTGGCGTTTCGGTGAACATCACGCGCAATTACGGCGAGACGGCGAACGAGAAAGCCAACGAGCTGCTGTTCCACCTCGCGCTCGCCACCGTCTCGATCATCGTCCTGATCGGCTTTGCCATCGGCTGGCGCGAGGCGGGCGTGACCGCGATCGTTATTCCCACGACGATCCTGCTGACCATGTTCGCATCCAACGTCATGGGCTTCACCATCAACCGGGTCAGCCTGTTCGCGCTGATCTTCTCGATCGGTATCCTGGTGGACGATGCCATCGTCATGATCGAGAACATCGCGCGCCACTGGGCGATGGCCGATGTCGTCGAAGGGCGGCGCACGCGCGCCGAAGCGGCGATCGAGGCGGTGGCCGAAGTGGGCAATCCCACCATCGTCGCGACGCTGACGGTGGTGGTGGCGCTGCTGCCGATGCTGTTCGTTTCCGGGCTGATGGGGCCCTACATGGCGCCGATCCCGATCAATGCCTCGGCCGCTATGGTGTTCTCGTTCTTCGTCGCGGTGATCATCGCGCCCTGGCTGATGATCCGCTTCGCGCGCAAGTCGCTGGCGCAAGGGCATGAGGCCGAGCACGGCGGCAGGCTGGGCGCGCTTTATGGGCGCGTGGCGCTGAAGGTGATCCGCACCCGGCAAGGCGCGCGCAATTTCCTGATCGGCGTGGGCGTGGCCACGCTGGTCGCCTGCTCGATGTTCTACTTCAAGGCGGTGACGGTGAAGCTGCTGCCGTTCGACAACAAGTCCGAAGTCCAGCTCGTGGTCGACATGCCCGAGGGCACCAGCCTGGAGACGACCTCGCGCGTGCTGGAGCAGGCCGCCGCCGTCACCCGCAAGGTGCCCGAGGTGGAGGCGATGGAAGCTTATGCCGGCACCTCCGCGCCGTTCAATTTCAACGGCCTCGTGCGCCATTACTTCCTGCGCGCCCGGCCCTGGATGGGCGACCTGATGGTGACGCTCCAGCCCAAGGGCGATCGCTCGCGCTCCAGCCACGAGATCGCGGTCGCTCTGCGCGAGGCGCTGAAAGTGGTGCCGCTGCCCGAAGGCGGCGCGATCAAGGTGGTCGAGACCCCGCCCGGCCCGCCCGTGCTGGCGACGCTGCTGGCCGAGATCTATGGCCCCGATGAAGCCAGCCGCCGCGCCACCGCCGCGCAAGTGGAGAAGATCTTCCGGTCGGTGCCCTATATCGTCGATGTCGATAACAGCCATGGCAGCTCCGTGCCCGAGTTGCGGCTGGTGCCCGATCGGGACCGGCTGGACCACTATGGCCTGTCCGAACGGCAAGTGTTCGATTCGATCGGCGCGCTGCTGGGCGACCAGACGGTCGGCTATGCGCCGCAAGGGCAGGGGCGTGATCCGCTGCCGATCCAGATCGCGCTCGACCAGTCGCAGCGCAGCTGGAGCCAGGCGTTGAGCGCGACGCCGGTCGCGGTGGCGCAAGCCGCGGGCGGGCCGCGCCTGATCCCCCTGGGCGAAGTGGTCGACGCGCGCATGGCCGAAGGCGGGCAGACCGTGTTCCGGCGCGACGGGCGCGGCGCGGTGATGGTCAGCGCCGAACTGGCCGGCCGCTATGAAGCGCCGATCTACGGGATGCTCGCGGTCGACAAGGCGATCGACGCATTCGACTGGGCCAGGGCCGGGCTGGCCAGGCCCGCGATCTCGCTCCACGGCCAGCCCGCCGACGAAGCCCGGCCGACGCTGCTGTGGGACGGCGAATGGGAAATCACCTGGGTGACGTTCCGCGACATGGGCGGCGCGTTCATGGTCGCGCTGCTGGGCATCTATGTGCTGGTCGTCGGGCAGTTCCGCAACTTCAAGCTGCCGCTGGTGATCCTGACGCCGATCCCGCTGACGCTGGTGGGCATCGTCATCGGCCACATGCTGTTCGGCGCGCCGTTCACCGCCACCTCGATGATCGGCTTCATCGCGCTCGCCGGCATCATCGTGCGCAATTCGATCCTGCTGGTCGATTTCATCCGCCACTCGCGCAGCCCGGACAAGAGCCTGCGCGATACGCTGCTCGAAGCCGGGATGATCCGCTTCAAGCCGATCGTGCTGACGGCGGCGGCCGCCATGATCGGCGCGGCGGTGATCCTGACCGATCCGATCTTCCAGGGGCTGGCGATCTCGTTGCTGTTCGGCCTGGCCAGCTCGACGCTGCTGACGGTGCTCGTCATCCCGGCGATCTACGTGGTGCTGCGCGACGATGGTCGACCGGCGGCGCGGGACGCGGATTGAACCGGCGCGGCGCGATGCCGACATTGGCGGCGATAGACAAGGAACGTCCGTGATGGCCGAGGAAATGATCGTGTGCCCCGCCTGCCGCGCGCTCAATCGCGTGCCCGCCAGCCGATTGGGCGACGCGCCCAGGTGCGGCAAGTGCGGCCAGCCGCTGTTCGCCGGCAGGCCGGTGGCCGCCGATGCCGCATTGTTCGACAAGCTGGTGAGCAAAGGCAGCTTGCCGGTGCTGGTCGATTTCTGGGCGCCGTGGTGCGGCCCGTGCCGGGCGATGGCGCCCGCGTTCGAAGCAGCGGCGCGCGCGCTTGAACCGCATGTGCGGCTGGCCAAGGTCGATACCGAGGTGGAGCAGGCGCTGGGTGCGCGTTTTTCGATCCGCTCGATCCCCACGCTGGCGCTGTTTCGCGATGGCCGCGAAGTGGCGCGGCAAGCCGGCGCGATGAACGAGCGCGCGATTATCGATTGGACGCGCCGGGCCTTGGGCGCGGGCTGAGCGCTCAACTTCCACAGCGGGCCTATTCTACAATGGGCCTACCGCTCCACGCGGGCGAAGACGGCGGCCCCGCCGCCGCTGCGGATGCTGGCTGACCGGGCATCGGGGCGCCGGTCCGGCGCGGTTCCCGCCAGCGCGTCAAGCAGGTCGCTGGCGGCAAGCATCCGCTGCCGGTCGACGCGATAGAAGATCTGCTTGCCGTCGCGCCGCGTTGTCACCAGTTCGGCCTTGCGCAGCACGCCAAGCTGCTGCGACAGGCCGGGCTGGGCGATGCCGGTGATCTCCTCGATCTCGCCCACGGCGCGTTCGGTGTCCTTGATCGCGCAAAGGATCTGCAAGCGCACGGCATGGGCCAGCGCGCGCAGCAGTTCGGCGCTGCCCTCGAAGTCGCGTTCGGGTTCGCCGTCCATGTCAGCCATTGTCCTTCATGGTCGAAAAGAACCAGGCGCTGGGCGAATCGGGTCGCAGCGCGTCGGCAAGGGTTTCGCGCGGCGCGCGCAGCAGGTCCTGGCCCGGCTCCCAGTCGGCCGGGGCGAGCGCGGTGCCGTGCTGCACGCGTTGCAGCGCGGCCAGCGTGCGGAGCATTTCGGGAACCGAGCGGCCGACGGTCGAGGGATAGCAGGTGGTGGCCCGCAGCACGCCGTCCGGGTCGATGAAATAGGTCGCGCGGATTGACGAGGCGTCCTGCGCCTCGCAGCCGATCATGCCATAGGCCCGGGCGATTTCCATCGTCGGGTCTTCGATGATCGGGAATTCCACGCGCACGCCGGCCATGTCGTGGATCACCCGCAGCCAGGCGAGATGCGAATAGAGGCTGTCGACCGAAACCCCCATCAGCGCGCAGCCCAGCGCGTCGAACTTGCTCGCCGCGCGGGCCAGGGCGATGAATTCGCTGGTGCACACCGGGGTGAAATCGGCCGGGTGCGAGAACAGGATCAGCCAGCGCCCGCGAAAATCGGCAAGATCAATCGGCCCCTGCGTGGTGCGCGCGGAAAAACGCGGCACTTGTTCGCCGATGCGCAAGGGCGGGGTCTCGATCACCTGCTCCACGAAGTTCCTCATATGGTCCCGTTCGCCAAGCTTCTGACACGCGGAGGCTCTTGACGCAATACGTTTACATAATTATTTACTATCGTAAAGTGTTTTGTGAGGAGGACTCGATGCCCGAACGCTCCCGTAGCGACGAAGCGCTCGTACGGGCGATGGCCGTGGTCGAGCGGGCCTTGCTGGGAAAAGGCGCCGCGCCCGGCATCCGCAGCTTCTTCGACGAAGCGACCTTCACGGCCACCCACGTGGTGCACGATCCTGCCACGCGGCGCGCGGTGATCATCGATCCGGTGCTCGATTTCGATCCCGCCTCGGGCCGGACCAGCCACGCATCCGCCGATGCGGTGATCGCTTATGTGGAACAGACGGGGCTTGCGGTCGAATGGCTGCTGGAAACGCACGTCCATGCCGATCACTTGTCGGCCGCGTCATACTTGCGCGAGCGGTTCGGCGCGCGGGTCGCGATCGGCGCGCAGATCCGCCGCGTGCAGGATGTCTTCGGCGGGCTGTTCAACGAAGGGGCCGGTTTCCGGCGCGATGGCTCACAGTTCGATCATGTGTTCGAGGACGGCGAAACTTTCACGATTGGCGAAATCGAAGTGGCGGTCCTCCATGTGCCAGGGCATACGCCGGCCGATCTGGCCTATGTCATGGGCGATGCGGTATTTGCCGGGGATACCATCTTCATGCCCGATTTCGGCACCGCGCGGGCCGACTTCCCGGGCGGCGACGCGCGTCAGCTTTATCGTTCGATCCAGCGCCTGCTGTCGCTTCCCGGCAAGGCGCGGCTGTTCCTGTGCCACGACTACAAGGCGCCCGGCCGGGACGCATTCGCCTGGGAAACGACCATCGCCCGGCAGCGCGAAGCCAATATCCACGTCCACGACGGCGTCAGCGAAGACGCGTTCGTGACGATGCGGGTCGCACGCGATCGCACGCTCGACATGCCCCGGCTGATCCTGCCCTCGATCCAGGTGAACATGCGCGCCGGCCATCTGCCCGAACCCGAAGCGAACGGCATCCGCTACCTCAAGCTTCCCCTCAACGTACTGTGAGCTTTCGCGCCGGCCGTCAGGCGAAGACCGGCGCCTCGCTGCGCGCATGGGGGGATAGCGAGACGCGCGTCTCCATTCGGCCGATGCCCGGAATCTCCAGCGTCATGACATCACCCGCCACCACCGGCGCGACGTCGGCGGCGCCCGAAAGCACCACGTCGCCCGGATAAAGCGTCATCACCGTTGAGGCGAAGGCGATCATCCGCGCGGGATTGGCGGTAAGATCGGCGAAGGCGCGCTCGCCGCGCAGTTCGTCATTGACCCAGAAGCGATAGGACAACGTGGAAGGATCGGCGATCTCGTCGGCCGTCACCAGCCAGGGGCCCAGCATACCGTAAGTGTCGAACGACTTGCAGAAGGCATAGTCCTCGCGCTGCTGCTTCAGCGTCATGTCGAAGGCGCCGCAATAGCCGGCGACATGGTCGAGCGCCTCCGCCTCGCTGACGTTGCGGCATTCGCGGCCGATCACGCAGGCCAGTTCCGGCTCGTGCAGGGTGTCGCGATCGGGCCAGCTTATCTCCACGCCTTCGCCGGGGCCGGACAGCGCGCTCGTCACCTTGAACATGAAGCCCAACATGCCGAACGGCGCGCCATGGTGCTTCCAGTTGCCGGCGCCGCACACGAACTTGCCCGGATTGGCCACGGGCGAGAGCAGGCGCACGGCATCGAGCGGGATCGCCGGCGCCTCGCGCGCGAGTTCCGCCATCGGCGCGCGCAAGTCGGCCAGGCTGGTGATGAACTGGTCGCCGGGCGGCAGCGGCCAGCGCAGGCTGGGCAGCACCTCCGTCACCAGGGTCACGTCATGGATGCCATCGTCCCGCACCACGCCCAGGCGCGGGGTGGCGGTGCTGTCGCTTTCCAGCACAAACCGGCAAATTCGCATCGTTCGTCTCTCCCCAGGTTTTCGCTTATGGCTGCGATCGGGCGCTTGCCCGCGTCCGGCCGACCCTATCGGGCTTGCGGCGCGGCGGCCATGCTCCGGCGTCCAGACAGCCCATCGGAAGTCCAGGGGGCATGGGGTGTCTGGAAATGCGCGGAAGAGCCCATTTCGTTGCCAAACGCGCATTTCCCGACAACCTCTTACGGGATTACCCCGTCGGTGAAACTGCGTCCGTCCGGGTTTACGCGATATCTGCCTATCTCCGTTAAGAAAGTCGTCGATCGGTGAAGCGGGTGCGTTTTGCCGCATCGGGGAGAAGACGGCATGGCTTCGAGACTGTTCCCGCAATTCCGCGCCGCCCCTCGCGCGCCGCGCCGCGCCATGGGGGGGCGATAGATGTTCAGCGGCCCCGTCAGCGGCGAAGCCGAGGAACGGGCGGCCCCTGCCGCCGTTTCGGACCGCGCCCGGCTTGAACATGCCGGCGCCGCCTTTCACGCCATCTTCGACAGCGCGCCGCACGGGATGCTGCTGGTGGAGGCATCGGGGCGCATCTTCGCCGCGAACCCGCGCGTCAGCGAGATGTTCGGGTTCGAGCCTGGCGAGCTTGTCGGCGAATCGATCGAGGCGCTGCTGCCGCACCGCTACCGCGCCGGCCATCGCACCTTGCGCGATGGCTATGCCGCCGCGCCCGTGGGCCGGGCGATGGGCCAGGGCCGCGACCTCACCGGGCTGCGCAAGGACGGTGTCGAGTTCCCGCTGGAAATCGGCCTCAATTCGATCGAGACCAGCGGCGGGCGCATGACTTGCGCGGCGATCATCGACATCACCGAGCGCAAGCGCGGCGAGATCCGCCTGCGCGAAGCGAACATGCAGCTTCAGGAATTCACTTACGTCGCCTCGCACGATCTGCGCTCGCCCATCCGCGGGATCGCCAACCTGATCGAATTCATCCGCGAGGATTGCGGCGATGACGTGCCGCTGGCCGTGCTGCGCAATCTTGACCGGATGGACGAGCGCATCGGCAAGGTGGAAAAGCTGATCAACGATCTGCTCGCCTATGCGCGCGCGGGCCGCAGCATCGGCAAGCTGGAGACGATCTCGCTGCCCCGCATCGTCGCGGAGATCATCGAGCTGGAAAATCCGCCGGCCGGGCTGGTCGTGACCACCGATCTGGCCGAGGACACGTTCGATGGCGCGCGCACGCCGCTTACCACCGTGATCCGCAACCTGCTTTCCAACGCGATCAAGCATCACGATCGCAAGGACGGCCATATCGCCATCCGCGCCCATTTCGAAGGCAGCGAATGCATCATCGAGGTGGAAGACGATGGCCCCGGCATTCCCCAGCCCGCGCAGGAACGCGTGTTCCGCCTGTTCCAGACGCTCACCGCCTCGCAGCGCTCGGGCGCGGGGATCGGGCTCGCGGTGGTCCAGCGGCTGGTCGATCGCCACGGCGGTGCCATTTCGATCTTCAGCCGCGACGGGGAGCGCGGCACGCGCTTCCGCGTCTCCTGGCCGCGCTATGTAAGGACGGATCTCGATGACTGACGACAAGGTGGATGTGCTCGTTATCGACGATGACGATATCACGGCCGAAATGGTCGAACGGGCGCTGATGAAAGTGCCCGGCGAATTTCGCGTCATCGCCGCGCGCGATGGCGTGGCCGGGCTGGAAAAGCTGCTGGGCCGGGCGGACGCCAGCGTTGATCGGCCCAATATCATCCTGCTCGATCTCAACATGCCGCGCATGAACGGCTTCGAATTCCTGGAAGCGGTGCGCGGCAGCCCGGAATTGCGCGACAGCGTGATCTTCGTGCTCACCACCTCGGATGTCGAGACCGACCGTTCGTCCGCCTATTCCTGGCATGTCGCCGGCTACATGGTGAAATCCAGCATCGGTCCGAAGTTCGCCGGGCTCGCAAGGCTTCTGGGCGAATACAGTTCGGCGGTGGACTTGCCGGTCTAGTGGGGCTGGCCATGGAACACGAATGCCCGCGATTCCTGCTGGTCGATGACGACGATGTCGATCGCGAGACGACCGTCCGGCTGCTCGGCAAGTCAGGCTGCGAATACGAAATGGTCGAAGCCCGTTCGCTGGACGAGGCGCGCGCGGCGCTGGGCGCGGGCGCGTTCGACTGCATCCTGCTCGATTACCAGCTCGATGGCGCGCTGGGGCTGGAACTCATGCCCGATATCGTCGGGCATCGGCCGGAGATCTGCCCGGTCATCCTGATCACGCTGCACGAGGCCGAAAGCCTGATCGTGGAGGCGATCCGCAGCGGCGTGGCCGACTATGTCACCAAGTCGAACCTCGACGGCCTGAGGTTGCAGCGCGTGATCGAAGGCGCGATGGCCCGCGCCGCCATCGAGGAGCGCCAGCGCAGCGCCGAGCTGCGGTTCCGCACGCTGGCCGACACGATGCAGCGCGATTACGAACAGTCGCTGCTCGAAGCGGCCGAGCGCGCCGAAGCCGCCGCGCGTGCCAAGAGCCTGTTCGTCGCCAACATGAGCCATGAGATCCGCACGCCGCTCAACACCGTGATCGGCCTGTCCTATCTGCTCGAACGCACGGCGCTCGATCCCGGCCAGGCCGATCTCGTCGGCAAGATCAAGGTGGCGAGCAAGACGCTGCTCTCGATCATCAACAACGTGCTCGATGCCTCCAAGCTCGGCGCGTCGGAAATGGCGATCGAGCGGATTCCCTTTTCGCTGCACAGCGTCGTGCATGACTTGCGCGATCTGGTCGAAGTGCAGATCGCCGAGCGGCCGGTGCGCTTCGTCAGTCAGGTCGCCGGGGAATTGCCCGCGCGGATCATGGGCGATCCCTCGCGGCTGCACCAGATCCTGCTCAACCTGCTGACCAATGCGTTCAAGTTCACCGAAGCCGGCGAGGTCCGCCTCTCGGTCGCGCTGCGCGTGGCGGGCAAGGACCGGCGCGTGCGCTTCGAAGTGGCCGATACCGGCATCGGCATCGCGCCCGACACGCTCGAACACCTGTTCGAGCCTTTCGTGCAGGCCGATTCCTCGACCACGCGGCGCTATGGCGGCACCGGGCTGGGCCTGTCGATCTCGCGCGAGCTTGTCATGCTGATGGGCGGCACGATCGGCGCCAGCAGCGAGCCGGGGCAGGGCAGCACGTTCTGGATCGAGCTGCCGTTCGAACCCTATCGCGAGGCGCGCCGCTCCCAGGCGCCCCAGGCCGAGCCCTTGCCGGCCGAGCGCGGGCTCGATGGCCTGCGCGTGCTGCTGGTTGACGATTGCGACATCAATCTCGAAGTCGCCGCGCATATCCTGAAGATCCAGGGCGCCGAAGTGGAGACCGCGACCAACGGGCAGGAGGCGGTGGAATTCGTCCTCCAGGGATCGCGTCCGGTCGATCTTGTCCTGATGGACCTGCAGATGCCGGTGCTGGACGGCTATGACGCCTTCCGCCGGATCGAGGCGGCGCTGGGCCGGGACCGTCCGGTCGTGCTGGCGCTGACCGCCGGCGCTTCCAACGGCCGCGATCCGGGCATCGAGCTGGGCGGCATGGACGGGCTGATCCCCAAGCCGTTCGATGTCGGCCACCTTGTCGCCACGGTCCGCCAGCATGTCGAGGCGCAGCCGCGCGACGGGGCCGGACCGGAGCGGCGGGCGCCGGCCGCTGCGCCGTCCGCAAGCGATGCCTGGCCGGCTTTCGCCTGCATCGACGTGGCCGACGTGCGGGCGCGGATTGGCGATGACCAGGGGCATTTCCGCCGCGTGCTGCGCCGCCTGCTTGAAGAATACCACGATATCGCCCGGCTGGCCGAGGAACCGCGCGTGGACGTGCGGCGGCGGCGCCTGCACCAGCTCAAGGGCAGCGCCGGCATGATTGGCGCGCGCCGGCTGCAGGCGGCGGTCGCGGCGGCCGAGGCGACGTGCGACCTGCGCTCGGGCCGCCTCGAAGTGGAGGCGATGGCCGGCGTCTGCCAGGAATTCAACGCGCTACGCGTCGATACCGCCGGCTTCCTCAGCACCGATGGCTGGCGCGCCGGCCGGGAGCCCGCGGCGATCCACGGATAAACCCCCAGTGACCCGCTAACGCGAATTTGAGCGCATTTTTGCGATAAGGGATTCGAAGAGGGGCGGAACCGGGGGCCGGAGAATTCAGGTCCGCTATCAGGCGAATTGTTTTGGCGCGAACACAGGAGCGTTGGACAAGATGCCCGAGCATACCATGCAAACCGCGGTTCGATCTCCCGAACTGCAGGCGAAGTACGAAGCACGAAAGCGCGATTGCCTGCGCTCCCTGGGGGAGTTCGGACGGCAGAACTGCCGGGACGAGGCGCGCGTCGCCGCGCTGGTGACATCGCTGCACAAGCTGGCGGGCGTCGCCGGGCTGTTCGGCGATCCCCGGCTGGGCACGATCGCGGCGGAATCCGAGGCGGCCCTGCGCAATTGCGCGCCCGAGCGGCGCGAGGCGCTGATCGGTTCGATCCGCGAAATCATGTTTCATGAAGGGAGAGTGGCATGGCCCGTATCCTGATCGCCGACGATGATGACCTGATGGGCTGCATGTTGCAGAACGCGCTGATGGACGCGGGCCATGCGGTGGGGCTGCTGGGCAACGGCTATGACGCCTTGCGCACGATCCTGACGATGCGGCCGCATCTGGTCATCCTCGATTGCGACATGCCCGAAATGCACGGCGTGGCGGTGCTCAAGCATATCCGGTGCGACCAAGCGCTGTGGAACCTGCCGGTGCTGATGCTCACCGGCTGCCGCAGCCAGTCGGACGAGGACATCGCGCTTTACGCCGGGGCCAACGCCTATCTGCGCAAGCCTTGCGATCCGGCCTATGTCGTGTTCCGGGTGGAGGAAGCGCTGGAAGCGCTGCGGACTTCCGACGAGCAGGTCTGGCGCGCGGCGAACTAGGGTCAGGGCCCATTCCTCGCGTGATCGGCCCCAAGGGCGGCAGCCGCCGGATTGCCCGCGTGACGCGGCGCTGACCACCACCCGGCTTGCCGCGTCCGCTTCGGCGGGGTAACGGCGGCGCGACGCACGGGAGGAGACGCAAGGTGGCAGGCCGCTATTTCGACGAATGGACGCTGGGCGACAGGATCACCCACCAGCCCAGCCGCACCGTGACCGAGACCGACAACCTGCTGTTCTCGGCGATGACGCACAACATGCAGCCGCTGCACCTCGATGCCGAGGCCGCCAGGGCCAGCGAGTTCGGCCAGATCCTGGTGAACTCCACCTTCACCTTCTCGCTCGCGGTCGGGCTCTCGATCGCCGATACCACCGTGGGCACGCTTGTCGCCAACCTGGGCTTCGACAAGGTGGTGACGCCCAGGCCGACCTTCATCGGCGATACGCTCACTTGCACCAGCGAAGTGGTGGAGCTGCGCGAATCGAAATCGCGGCCGACCCAGGGCATCGTCGTGTTCAAGCACGAATTGACCAACCAGCGCGGCGAAGTGGCGCTCTCGATGCTGCGCACCGTGTTGATGAAGAAGAAACCAGCCTGAGACGATCTCGTCCTAACCCGACAACTGCTCGCTCAGGCTGCGCGCCGCCGCCAGCAGCGCTTCCTTGAGGCGAGGCAGCCCCTCGCCGCGTACCGCGCTGCCGATGCCGATGGCGACGAGCGCGTGGCTGGGGCGGCCCGGCGCTTTCCACACCGGCGCGGCGACCACGGTGACGCCCGAGATGTAGTGCCCGCGATCGACCGCGACGCCGGTGGCGCGCGCTTCGGCGACTTGCGCGCGCCATTCCTCCCAGCTTGGCGCGTCTTCCCAGCGCAGCTTGTCGAAGCGCGGCCTGAGCTGCGCCTCCGGCCATTCGCCGAACGCGGCGATGCAGCGCCCGGTGGCCGAGACCAGCGCGGGGAAACGGCTGCCGACCTGGGTGGAAAGCTGGAAGTTCTGGCTCGATTGCGACATCGCCGTGACGATGATGTGATCAAGGCCGTATAGCTGCACGCCCAGCGTCGTCAGGCCGAACTCCTGGCTCAGCCGGTCGAGCACCGGCTGGGCCAGATCGTGGAACTGATCGCGCCGCAGCCAGGCCCGCGCCAGCGTGAGCACCCCGGCGTCGAGCGAATAGCGCTTGGTATCGGCATCGAAGGCGACCAGTTCCTCCTCCACCAGCGCGCGCAGCACGTAAAGGCAGGTGCTGGGCACCAGCCCCAGCTCGCGCGCGATGGTCTGCACCCCCAGCGGCGTGCCGCGCTTGCCCAGCAGGCGCAGGATCGCGGCGGCGCGCGAGATGGCGGGCGCCTTGCTGGCTTTCACCGTGGCGGCAAGGCCGGCTTCGGCGGTGGGATCGTCGATCTCTATCATTCGATATATTGAATATCATTCAACATTTGCAATAGCAAGGCGATTATGCCAAAGCGCCGCCATCACAAGCGGAAGAGGAGGCGCGACTCGCGTAAGCGACGCGCCGGAAGGAAGGCGAATGCCGAAACTGACCGACCTGACGAGCTATGCGGACGCCCAGGCGCACGCCAGTTCCGCCGCGCTGTGGGACTTGTTCGATGGCGACCGCGAGCACCTGAACATCGCGCACGAGTGCATCACGCGCCATGCCGACGGCTCGGGCCGTCCGGCGGTGCGCATCGCCCATGCCGACGGCCCGGATGGGCCGGGCGCCGACGAGATCCTGAGCTTCGATACGATCGCCGCCGGCGCGGCGCAGTTCGCGCACTGGCTCGATGCCGAGGGCGTGCAGCCGGGCGAACGCATCGCCTTCATGCTCGAACCCTCGCTGCCGTTCTACGTCTGCCTGTTCGGCGCGATGCAGACCGGGGCGATCTCGGTGCCGCTGTTCACCCTGTTCGGGCCCGACGCGCTGCGCCTGCGCGTGGGCGACTGCACGCCCGCGATCCTTATCACCAATGCCGAGAAGGCCGATCTCGCCCGTTCGGTGGCGAACGCCGACGGCACGCCGCGCGTCGTCGTCGCCGACGAGAGCCTGCTGGCCGAAATCGCCAAGTATCCCAGCACCTACACGCCGAAGACCAAAGCCGGCGACATGGCGGTGTTCCAGTACACCAGCGGCACCACCCGCGAGCTTCCCGAAGCGGTCAAGCACACGCATAAGACGCTGGTGACGCTGATGTTCGCCGCGCTCTACGGCACCGGCATCCGCCCGGGCGACGAGTTCTTCTGCCCCTCCTCGCCCGCCTGGGGCCACGGCCTGTGGCACGGCACGCTGGCGCCGCTGGCGATGGGCGTCACCACCGGCACGTTCGCCGGCCGGTTCGATCCGGTGCGGCTGATGAAGGCGCTCGACGATTTCGGCATCACCAACATGTCGGCCGCCGCGACTCACTACCGGATGATGAAGAACAGCGGCAGGGGCGGTGATTTCACCTTCCATTTCAACAAGCTGTCCTTCACCGGCGAACCGATCGACCCGGCCACGCTGGAATGGATCGACGAATACTTCAAGGTTCCGGCCTGCTCGATGTACGGCACCACCGAGATCGGCGTGGTGCTGGTGAACTATCCCGGCGCGAAGGATTTCCACGTCAAGCCCGGCTCGCTGGGCAAGGCGGTTCCAGGCCAGAAGCTGGAAGTCCACCGCCCCGACGGCAGCTTGTGCGACCCCGGCGAGATCGGCGAGCTGATGCTGTGGCGCGGCGGCGGCTGGATGACCACCAAGGACCGCGCGAAGATCGACGGGGACGGCTATTTCTATCACTGCGGCCGGGCCGACGACGTGATCATCTCGGCCGGCTGGACGATGTCGGCGGTCGAGATCGAGAACACCATGCTGCGCCATGACAACGTGCTGGAATGCGGCGTGATCGGCGTGCCTGACGATAAGCGCGGCCAGGTGGTGAAAGCCTTCGTCGTCGCCAACCGCGCGCCCAGCGACGAATTCGTCAAGGAATTGCAGGACTTCACCCGCGAAAAGCTGGCGCAGCACGAATTCCCGCGCATCGTCGAGTTCGTTGACGAACTGCCCAAGAACCCCGCCGGCAAGGTCCACCGCAAGATGCTGCGCGACCGCGAGGCGGCCAAGGCCGCCGAACTGGCCAACTGACCCTTTTCCGGCCGCGTCGTCACCCGACGGGGCCGCGCCACGATCCCAGGAGAGAAAACATGGCAACCACCGCAGAACCCATCAGCAAGTTCCCCAAGATCACCGAGGAAGGCCTCGACGATCTCCGCCAGCGCATCGGCGTGAAGATCGAGAACACCATCGAGCCGTGGAACTATGAAGCCACGCGCGATGCGATCCGCCACTATGCCCACGGCATTGGCGACGACAATCCGCTGTGGTGCGATCCCGAATACGCGGCCCAGACCAGGTACGGCACGATCGTGGCGCTGCCTTCGTTCCTGTTCACCACCAGCCGCATCGTCTCGGGCTATTGCGGCGGCCTTTCGGGCGTCCACGCGATGTGGGCCGGCGCCGACTGGACCTGGCACAAGCCGGTGCTGCGCAACGACACGATCCGCGCCGAAGCCTATCTGAAGGATCTGGTCGAGCACCAGACCAAGTTCGCCGGCCGCTCGTTCCAGCAGATCTACCACGTCGATTTCTACAACCAGTCGGGCGATCACGTCGCCGGCGCCGATTCGTGGGTGTTCCGCACCGATCGCGACGAAGCGCGCGAGCGTGGCACCAAGTACACCGAGGCGCGCGGCCGCGTGGAGCCGTTCACCCAGGAACAGCTCGACGAATTCTACGACATCTATGACCGCGAGGAAATTCGCGGCGCCACCCCGCGCTATTGGGAAGATGTGAACGTCGGCGACAAGCTGCCGCCGATCATGAAGGGCCCGATGACCGTCACCGGCTTCATCTGCTATGCGCAGGGCTGGGGCGGCCTTTACATCCGCGCCAACAAGCTGGCCTACAAGATGCAGAAGGCGCACCCGGGCCTGGGCATCCGCAACCGCTTCAACGTGCCCGATTGCCCCGAGCGCGTGCACTGGGACGAAGCCTTCGCGCTGGAAGTCGGCGCGCCAGGCGCTTACGATTACGGCCCGGAGCGCTGCTCGTGGCTGACCCACCACATGACCAACTGGATCGGCGATGACGGCTTCCTCACCCAGTCGAACTGCCAGATCCGTCGGCACAACCCGGACGGCGACGCCATCGTCATCACGGGCGAAGTAACGCGCAAGTTCGAGGAAGGCGGCAAGAAGTTCGTCGAGGTCGAGCAGAAGGCGACCACGCATCGCGGCGAGCTTTCCGCTTTCGGCACCGCCGTCGCCGAACTGCCCAGCAAGGCGGGCTAATGCCGGCCGCCGCTCTCCGTCCGGCATGGCCGGGCGGGGAGGCGGCCCCCGTGGCGATGGGAAAGGCGGCGTGCGCGGCCTTGCCCATCCATCGGTCCGCGAAGGGACCGCCACCTCCCCATCGCCGCGGCGACAGGGAGGATTTTTTGTCCTAGTGCCGGGTGAGGATGATGACTCAAAGCGCTTGCGTGAACTGGCCGGGCCCGCTGGCGGGCGTGCGGGTGATCGATTTCACCCGCGTGCTGGCCGGCCCCGCCGCCAGCCTGGCGCTGGCGGACCTGGGCGCCGAGGTGTTCAAGATCGAGCCGCCGGGCACGGGTGACGAGACGCGCACCTTCCCGCCGATGCGCGATGGCGAAAGCCATTATTACCTCGCGGTCAATCGCGGCAAGAAATCGATCGTGGTCGATCTCAAGACGCCCGAGGGGCTCGAACTGGTCAAGGATCTGGCGGCCCGCTGCGATATCCTGGTCGAGAACTACCGGCCCGGCGTGATGGACCGGCTGGGCCTGGGCTATGAGACGATGCGCGCGATCAACCCGCGCCTGATCTATTGCTCGATATCGGGCTATGGCCAGACCGGGCCGCTGAAGGACCGGCCCAGCTTCGATATCGTGCTCCAGGCGATGTCGGGCGCGCTGTCGATGAACGGCGAGCCCGGCGGGCTGCCGACCAAGCTGGGCATTCCGCTCGGCGATCTGGTGGGCGGGATCAACGGCCCGATCGGCATCCTCGCCGCGCTTTATGAGCGTGAGCGTACCGGCCTGGGCCGGCATATCGACGTCAGCCTGATGGACGGGCTGCTCGGGATGCTGGGCTATATCGCCCAGCTTGCCTTCTTCACCGGCCATGATCCGGCCCGGCCCGGATCGCAGCATCCCAATCTGGTGCCTTACGGCATTTTCCCGGCGAGCGACGGCTCGATCGTCGTCGCCTGCCTGACGCCGGGGTTCTGGGGGCGGATCTGCGCCTCGATCGGGCGGCCCGAGCTGACCGGGGATGCGCGCTACGACACGCTGGAAAAGCGTCGTGACGCGCGCGCGGAAGTCAACGCCATCGTTTCGGACTTCACCAGCCGGCACACGGTGGACGAACTGTTGGCGATCTTCACCGCGCACGAAGTGCCGCACGCGCCGATCCTGGGCGTGACCGAGGCGTTGACCCAGCCGCAGGCCGTCGCGCGCGAGATGGTGGTGGAGACCCGGCACCAGACGCTCGGCACGATCCCGATCGTCAATCGACCGATCCGCTTCACCGATGCGCCGCAGCCGGTGCCCGAGGCACCGCCCGTGCTGGGCCAGCACAGCGAGGCGATCCTGTCCGAAGTGCTGGGGCTATCGCCCGAGCGGATCGCGGCCTTGCGCGCGGCGAAAATCATCGCCTGAACTTGCACCGCGATGCGCTTGCCGCCATGGCGGGAGCCACAGCACTGGAGGAGAGGACAGCCGTGGGCGAATTGCGTTTCGACAACCGTGTCGCCGTGATCACTGGCGGCGGGCGTGGGCTGGGCCGGGCCCATGCGCTGCTGCTGGCGAGCCGGGGCTGCCGGATCGTGATCAACGATCCGGGTGTCAGCATGGCCGGCGATGCGACCGGCGAAGGCCCCGCCGAGGCGCTGGCCGGTGAAATCCGCGCGCTGGGCGGCGAGGCGGTGGCGAACACCGATTCGGTCGCGACGCCCGAAGGCGGCAAGGCCATCATCGGGTCCGCGCTCGAAGCCTTCGGGCGGATCGACATCCTGATCCATTCGGCCGGCAACGTGCGGCGCGGGTCGCTGTGCGAGCTGGGCTATGAGGATTTCTGCTCGGTCCTCGATGTGCACCTGAAAGGCGCCTACCACGTCGTGCGCGAGGCGTTCCCGCTGATGATGGCGCAGGAATACGGGCGCATCGTCCTGACCAGCTCGATCAACGGGCTTTACGGCAAGTCGGACAATGTCACCTATGCGATGTGCAAGGCCGGCTTCATGGGGCTTTCGAACACCGCCGCGATCGAGGGCCAGCACGCCAACGTCAAGTCCAACCTGATCGTGCCGGCCGCCGTCACCCGCATGTCCGAAGGCATCGATACCAGCAAGTTCCCGCCGATGGAGCCCGAAATGGTCGCACCGATGGTCGGCTGGCTGTGCCACGAAAGCTGCTCGGCCAGCGGCGAGATGTATGTCGCGATGGGCGGGCGCATGGCGCGCGCCTGGATCGCCGAGAGCGAAGGCGTCTTCCGGCCGGAATGGACGCCCGAACAGGTCGCCGACCAGATCGCCGCGATCCGGGGCGGCGGCGAAACCCTGGCCTTTCCGCCCGTGCCCGATGGCCAGCTTGAGCACCTGATGTTCGGCTTCAAGATGATCCGCGAGGCGCAAGGGGTTTGAGGGTTTTGTTGGGGAATGCGCCTATCGGTGCGGCCACGAAATGCGCTTTTCAGCGCATTTCCCATTAAACTCTCAAAACCGGCCGGGCCCGCTTTCGCGCGTCCCGCAAGTATTCAACCCGCGATTGCCAAATGCCTTGGCGAAAGCCATGATGGTGCTCGTTTCGGCGGGGGCATAACCGTGCGGGTCTATTGCGCGCGGGCGGCGATTGTCTTTGCCGGATCGCGAATAGGGATAATTACCGGGGTATCTGCCTGACGCGATATCGGCCTGTCCGAACGCGGGCGGGCAAAGTACCATCCCTTTTCGGATGCGTTTCAGGGCACGGGAAGATGCCCGAGGCACTATAAGGGCTCGGCGCGCTGTCGCGCGGGGCTCGATTTGGGGAAGGACGGCGATGTGGACAGCTCGGTTCACGCGATGATCGCGCCTTATGGCGCGCGCCGGCAGGCGCGGGCGCGGCGGGCATGACGGCGCTGCTCGCCAGCGCGTCGCTCGACCGGATCGGTCGGGTGCTGGTGGTCGAGGACAATCCGGGCGACGCGGATTACATTGCCGAGCTGCTGAGCGACGATCACGAGGAGATGGTGCTGGTCGAAACCCTGGCCGGCGCGATCGCGAAGCTGCACGCCGGGCCGTTCGATGCCGTGCTGCTCGATCTGAAGCTGCCCGATTGCGCCGGGGTGGAATGCGTCGATGCCGTGCGCGCGGTGACGCGCGAGACGGCGATCGTCGTGCTGACCGGGCTGGACGAGGAAACGCTGGCGCTGCAATGCCTTGAAGCGGGCGCGCAGGACTATATCGCCAAGAACGAGCTGCGCGGCCACAATCTGGCGCGGGCGATCCGCTATGCCCTGGCGCGCACGCGCGAGGCGAGCGAGCGCGACCGGGCGGAGCACCTGCGGGCCCTTTTGGCCGGCATTGTCGAGGCATCGAGTGATGCGATCATCAGTGGCGCGGCCGATGGCACGATCACGAGCTGGAACGCGGCCGCAGGGCGCATCTTCGGCTTTCCGGCCGACGAAGTGATCGGCCGCAAGGCGCGCGACTTCGTGCGCGCCACTGATGTCGGCGGCACGATCGAGCAGCACGGGATCATTGCCCAGGCGCTGGGCGGCGAGATCGGCCGGCCTCACGAGATTTCGCTGGTCGGCAAGGACGGGCGCGAGATGACGCTGTCGGTCACCGCCTTCGGGCTGGGCGAGAGCGAGGGTCCGGCCACCCATTTCGGCGCGATCTGCCGCGACATCACCGAAAAGCACGCGCAGGAGGAACGCCTGCGCCTGCAATACGAACTGCTGCTGACGCGCGACAAGCAGATGCGGCAATTGACCGCGCGCCTCAACAACGTGCGCGAGGAAGAGCAGCGCCGGATCGCGCGCGAAGTGCATGACGAGCTGGGCCAGCTGCTCACTGCCCTGCGCATGGACATTTGGTGGATGGAGCGCCAGATCGCCGACGATCCCGATCCGCGCGCGCGCGCGCTGGCCGCGCGGATCGAGGAATCGGGCAAGCTGGTCGCCGCGACGATCGAGACCGTGCAGCGGATCTCGGCCCAGTTGCGGCCCAGCGCGCTCGATCTGCTGGGCCTGCCGGCGGCGATGCAGGACATGGTGAGCAAGTTCGAGCAGCGCACCGGCCTTGGCGTCACTTGCCGGATCGACGATAGCCGGCCCGTGCCACCCGATGTGGCCACCGCCTTCTTCCGCATCCTGCAGGAAATGCTTACCAACATCGTCCGCCATGCCGGGGCATCGCGGGTCTGGATCGACTTCGCGGCGCTGCCGGACGAATGGTGCCTGGAAGTACGCGACGATGGCCGGGGCTTTTCCGCGTCGGCCCCTGACAGCGGCCGGGTCTCGCTGGGCCTGCTGGGAATGCGCGAAAGGGCCGAGTTGCTGGGCGGCGCCATCAGGATCGACCGGAGCGCGCCGGTGGGCGTGACCATCACCGCCCGGATCCCGCGGCAGGAAGGGCCGCGCGCATGAAGCGTATCCTGGTTGCCGACGATCATCCGATCACGCGCCGGGGGCTGCAATCGATCACCAGGGAGATTTTCGGCGCGGTCGACGTGGGCGAGGCGGAGGATTCGGGCGCGGTGCTGAAGCTGGTGAACCAGGCCGGCTGGGATCTGATCCTGCTCGATGTCGTCATGCCGGGCGGGATGGGCCTCCTCGATCTGCTGCGCGCGATCCGGCTTCGCGATGCGAAAGTGCCGATCCTGGTGATCACCGCCAGCGCCGAACTGGCCTTCGTCGTCCAGTCGATGAAGGCGGGCGCCAATGGCCTGATCCACAAGCACTTGCCGCCCGAGGAACTGGTGCGCGCGATCGAGACGGTGGCCGGCGGCGGCACTTATCTGCACAGCGATACGGCCGCCGGCATCGCCCGCACGCTGGGCGAGGAGCGCGAGCCGCTGCCGCACGAAAAGCTCTCGCAGCGCGAACTGGAGATCCTCAAGCTGCTCGCCTCGGGCCGCGCGGTGAAGGAAGTGGCGGGCGATCTGGCCATCAGCGACAAGACCGTGGCGACCTATATCGCGCGCATCCGGCAGAAGACCGGGCTGACCAGCCAGGTCGACATGGCGCGCTATGCCATGCGGCACGATCTGGTCGATTAGGGCCGATCGACATTCAGCCCTGACGGCCTGCAAATGGCGATTTTCCGTGCTTGCGGTGCTCACGTACTTTCGGTGCGCTGCGCTCCCGGTCACGAAGCCCGCTCATTTTCGGGACCTCATCATCTGAATTGCGATCGGCCCTGAGCCGGCCTGTCGGGAAATTTCCGACAGGCGCTGCGAAATGCCTGACACGACAAGCCGGCGATGATCGGCGATGATCGGCCTCTGGTGCAGTAAACCCCAAGAACGGGCCAACCTATGCCGGGTCGCAATGAAGTGGGGGAGAGACGCTGTGTGCTGGTCGCGGACGATACGCGCAGCGTCGCCCTTCGCTTGTCCGAACTGATCGCCGAAGCCGGCCAGTTCGCCATCGCCGGCCCCGCCTTTGATGGCGCGCAGGCCATGGCGCTGTTCGCCGCCACCCGCCCCGATGCCGCCGTGCTCGACTTCACCATGCCGCGCGCAACCGGGCTCGACGTGCTGCGGGCGATCCGCGAGGCGGGCAGCGATTGTCTGGTCATCGTCATGACCAACCAGACCGATCCTTCGATCCGCGAACGCTGCCTGGCCGCCGGGGCCGATCATTTCCTCCTCAAGTCGCAGGACATCGGCATCGTCGTCGAAATCCTGCGCGACCATTTCGCCCGGTACTGAGAGGGTGCTGGTGCCACCTCCACAGGCGCTTTGCCGCGCATCGCGCGCCAGGCTCCCGCGCGGGCCAGTAGTCCTTTCGGACGATATCCCGCGCGCGCGCGATCTGCCATGCGGGACATATCGAAAGTGCGGCCTGCGTCCGGCTTCATCGGCCACGCCGTCCTTTTCGGGTCGTATCGCCTGCGCTGTCGAGCAGGCGCTGGCGGCGGTCCTATCGCCCCGCCGGTTCGGTTGTCGGCGCGCGCACCGAGTGTCTTGCCTGCCTCTTCAACTTGCGGGACGCGCGCCGACAACACCGGGCTTGGACCCTGGTTTCGGCCCGGATATCCTCGTACTTTCGGACGATGGCGCGATCGCGCGCGCGGTGGCAGGAAGGCACAAGGGAACAAGCCGGGGGCGCCATCCCTTCAGTCCTGCCTCCGTCGTTTTCGCAGGCCAGCGGCTTTGCCGGCAGACTGCCGGAAGGCAGCCAGCAGGATCGCCACGCCGATGACCTATGCTGAAATCAACCTCATCCTGATCGACAGCTCCTCGCAGCGCCGCGCCGTGATCGCCCGCGCGCTCGATGAAGCCGGGCTGGGCCGCGCCGCCTTCGCCTGCGTGCGGGACAGCGAGGCGTCGCTGGCGGAAGACCGCATCGTCCTGATCGAGGATCGGGGCAACAATATCGACGCGCTGGTGGATCTGATGGCGCGCCGCGATCTGTGCCTGCCGTTCATTGCTTTCGCGATGGACCCGGCGGCGCGCGCGATCGGCCGCGCGGTCGCCAAAGGCGCGATCGACTATCTGCGGCTGCCCATGGCCATCGCCGAGATCGAGGAAGCCGCGCTGGCCGGGTTGCAGGCCCATGCCCGCTTCGGCCAATTGGCCGACGGCGCCGGCGAAGGCCCCGGCGCGGCGGGTGACGGCACGCTTGCGCCGTTCGGCCCGCAATCCTTCGCGCTGCACCGTGCCAACATGCTTGGCCGCATCGGCAAGCCGATCATCGCCAGCCTGATCTGACCGGCCGTTCCCGCCGGATCGGCATAGGGCCGCTCGCCATTTTCGGCACATCAACCTAAGGCGACCACGCTATAGTTCTTTCGGACGATAGCGCCGCGCGGCGCGATGTGGTGTTATGCGGCATCAAGGTTGCAACGCCCGAGTGTCCCAGTCTCCCGTCGTGTGCAAAGTACCCTTGAAAGGCTGACAGTCCCGCCGAATTCGGGCCACCGATGCCGGCGGTGATTGTCGCAAGATTGCCGGCGCACGCTCCCCCTTCGCGGATACGGGGATTTCCACCAGGGAGAAGCGTGCGCCGCGATCCATCGGCCGGGAAGGGGCGAGGGCTGCCTCGCGTCGATAGACAACCTTTCAGATCACGCCATGGTTGTCTTCAGCGCATGGCACGGCATCGAAGATCATGCGATCGAACACCAGGATGGCCTGTGATCGGTTGGTCACTTTCAGCTTGGCGAAGATATGGGCCAGATGGCTTTTGACCGTCGATTCCGACAGGCCCAGGTCGAAGGCGATCTGCTTGTTCTGCAGGCCCAGGCTCAGCGCATGCATGATGCGCCGTTCGGCCGGGCTCAGCGGGCCGGCTTCGCCGTCCTCGCTTTCGGCCATGCGCGGCCAGGCCATCCCGCCGGCCAGCAGCCGTTCCAGCGCGTGCGAGAATTCGCTGTACGACAGCGTCTTGGGAATGAACCCGGCGACGCCTTGCGACAGCACCTGCCGCACGGTGCCGGCATCGATCTGGCCCGACATCACGCAAAGCGGGACGCTGGGAAACGATGCCTTGACCATTTCGATGCCGTGCATTCCTGAGACATCGGGAAGCCTCAGGTCCAGCAGGATCAGCGCGATATCCTCTCCGCGCGCAACTTTATCGAGTTCCTTGAGCGAACCGCGCATTTCCACTGTGATATTGCCGCCGATGCCCGACAGCACGGCGGCCACCGCGGTCGCGCACAAGGGGTGATCGTCCACCACGATAACCCGCTGGGTCTGCATCTGGCGCCTCCGTTTCCGGTCCACACTGGGGTGAACCGCGAATTCCCGCTTCGCCATGTCCGTGGAGCCGGGGTCCGTCCGATCGCGGTCTTCGTCTCCAAGGCATGTCGAAATCCGCTTTCGAATGCCCGTTTGTCGCAAGGTATCCTGCGATGAATCAGTATTGCAAGGCATAAAGTATTAATATCTTCCAGCAACGCCCCCGAAATGGGAAGTAATAAACTGTGGGATATTTACTTACAGATATCCGGAAATCCGCTGACTGCCGCGATCGCGGTTTTTACCGGACAGGGCGTCATGATCTGTAAAGGCCCGCTCGGAAACATGCTGGCGCGGCGCTGGTCCGCTCGCCCTGAAGCGGCGCCGGCGTGCGTGGGCGCGCCGCGCGGCCCGGGCCGGCTTCGCCCGATGGGAGGGCGCCATGCCGATTGAAATCGCCCTGCCTGGCCTGCTGCTGATCGTCGCGGATGCTGATGGCGATGCCGCGTTCCTCCGCGACCGGCTTGTCACTGGCGGCGCCGGGCAAGTGGCCGTGCGGCATACCGCCACGCGCGCCGCCGCGCCGCGCCTATTGCGCCAGCAGGGGTTTGATGGCGTGGTCCTCGATCTGGGATCGCCGGCATCGGCGGACCTGGCGGACCTGGCGGTGATCGTGGCGCAGGCCGGGCAGGCCCCGGTCATCGTCATCGCCAATGCCGTCGATCCGGCCCTGTCGCGCCAGTTGCGCGAGGCAGGCGCGGCCGAAGTGCTGGACCGTGCCGAGATCGCGCAGAGCCTGTTTCCGCGCCTTGTTGCCCGGATCATCCGCGATCCCCACGCGCAGGCCGCCGAGGTCGAACTCGAACGCCAGATGGAATCGCGCACGGGCGATCTGGTGGCGGCAAACCGGGATCTGGAAGCGTTCGCCTATTCGGTATCGCACGATCTGCGCGCGCCGCTGCGCGCGATCGAATGGCTGGCGCAGTCCGTGCTGCGGGACGAGGCGCCAAGCCTGGCCCCCGTGGTCGCCGAGCGACTGGCGATGATCGGCCGCAGCGTGGACCAGATGAACGACCTGATCGAGGATCATCTGGCGCTCGCCCGGATCGGCCGCCACAAGCTGCGGCGCGGCACGGTCGACACGCCGGGGCTGGTCGCCGATATCCTGCGCGATCTGCGCCACGCCAATGCCGATATCGATTTCCACGTCGAACTCGGTGATTTGCCCGACTTGCGCGCGGACCCCACGCTGGTGCGCCTGGTTTTCCAGAACCTGCTGGAAAACGCGGTCAAGTTCAGCCGCCTGCGCGACCGGCCGGAGATCCAGGTGGGCACGCTGCCGGTGGCGGCGGCGCCGCACGGGCCGCCGGTATACTATGTGCGCGACAATGGCGTGGGCTTTGACATGCGCTTTGCCGATCGCCTGTTCGACGCGTTCCAGCGGTTGCACGCGCGGCAGGCGTTCGACGGCAGCGGCATTGGCCTGGCGATCGTGCAGCGGATCGTCGATCGCCATGGCGGGCGGATCTGGGCAGAATCTTCAGTCGATGCCGGCGCGACGTTCTATTTCACGCTGGACAAGACGCCGCACGGCGTGGCCGTCACGCATTACGCCGGATCGCGGCGATAGCGCTGCGCCTCAGGCGTCGTGTTCCTCGATCCGGGCCAGCAGCGCTTCCACTTGCACTTGCGCGCCGGCCTGGGTGTTGAGCTCGGCCACCACGCCGTCGAACGGCGCGGTCAGCGTGTGCTCCATCTTCATCGCTTCCAGCGTCAGCAGCTTCTGCCCCTTGGTCACGACATCGCCTTGCGCCACTTCGACCGCGATGACCTTGCCCGGCATCGGCGCGAGGATCGAGCCGGAGCCCGCCGCGCCGCCCGCCGTGCCTTCCTTGCGCCAGTGCGCCAGCAGCCAGGCCTGCCCTTGCTCGGTGACGAGCACCGAAGGCACCGGCGCCTCGCTGCCGCCATCGACCGCGATCTCCACCCGCTCGCCATCGAGCAGGAACCAGGCCGCGCGCGCGGGGGCGGCGTTGAGCCGGAAGCCCGGCGGATCATACAGCGGCACCAGCGCCGCGGCAGCCGCTTCCAGCGCCTCGCGCGAGGGTGCGGGCGTTTGCGCCAAGGCCTCGCCATCACGGCCGATCAGCCCGGTATCGACCGTGCCGGTGACGAAATCGGGATGGTCCAGCGCCTTCACCAGGAACGAGGCATTGGTCCTGACCGGCCAGACCGCACTGTCGGCCAGCATCTCGCCCAGCCGCTCGCGCGCCACCTCGCGGTCATCGCCCCAGGCGATGACCTTGGCGATCATCGGATCGTAGAACGGCGAGACTTCGGCGCCTTCATAGACGCCGGTGTCGATGCGTCCGCCCGGCGCGTCGCCGAATTGCAGCAGTTCGAGCTTGCCGATCGAGGGCAGGAAGCCCTTGGCCGGATCCTCGGCATAGAGCCGCGCTTCCATCGCCCAGCCATCGATGCCCAGATCGTGCTGCGCCAGCGGCAGCGGCTCGCCGCTCGCGACGCGCAGCTGCCATTCCACCAGATCGACCCCGGTGATTGCCTCGGTCACGGGATGCTCCACCTGCAGCCGCGTGTTCATTTCCATGAACCAGATGCGATCGGCACGCAGCCCTTCCGAGCCGTCGGCGATGAATTCGATCGTGCCCGCGCCGACATAGTCGACCGCTTTTGCTGCACGCACTGCTGCGGTGCACAATGCAGTACGGGTTGCAGCATCCATGCCCGGCGCGGGCGCTTCCTCGATCACTTTCTGGTGGCGGCGCTGCAGCGAGCAGTCCCGCTCGAACAAGTGGACGATGTTGCCGTGGCTGTCGCCGAACACCTGCACTTCGATGTGGCGGGGGCTGAGGATATACTTCTCGATCAGCACATGATCGTTGCCGAAGGAACTGGCCGCCTCGCGCTTGCACGAGGCGAGCGCGTCGGCGAACTCGTCCTCGCTCTCGACCAGCCGCATACCTTTGCCGCCGCCGCCCGCGACCGCCTTGATCAGCACCGGATAGCCGATCTTGGCGGCTTCATCCGCCAGGAAGATCGCCGCCTGCTCCTCGCCCATGTAGCCCGGCGTCACCGGCACGCCGGCTTGCGCCATCAGTTTCTTGGCCGCGTCCTTCAGGCCCATCGCGGTGATCGAGGCGGGGTCGGGGCCGACCCAGACCAGCCCGGCGTCGATCACGGCTTGCGCGAACTCGGCGTTTTCCGAAAGGAAGCCATAGCCCGGATGGATCGCCTCGGCCCCGGTGGCCCTGGCGGCGGCAATGATCTTCTCGCCCACCAGATAGCTTTCGCGCGCGGGCGAGGGGCCGATATGCACCGCTTCATCCGCTTCGCGCACATGCAGCGCATCGGCGTCGGCATCCGAATAGACCGCGATCGTGCGAATGCCGAGCCGGCGCGCGGTGCGGATCACCCGGCAAGCGATCTCGCCCCGGTTGGCGATGAGGAGGGACTGGATCATGGGCTTTCTCTCAATTCCTCCCCGAGCTTGTCTCGGGGAGGGGGACCATGCGAAGCATGGTGGAGGGGGAACTGCGATGTTCAGGGATGTTTCGCCGAAACCTCGCGATGGCCGGATCGATCGGGCCCGGAAATTGCGGCGCGCGATGTCCTTGCCCGAGGGTCTGCTGTGGCGCGAACTGCGGCAGCGGCCGCACGGACTCAAGTTCCGGCGCCAGCATCCCAGCGGGGCCTACGTGCTGGATTTCTATTGCAGTGATGCGCGGCTGGCGATCGAGGTGGATGGCGCCGCCCATGATTTCGGCGATCGTCCGCTGCGCGATGAAGTGCGCGACGCGTGGTTCGCGCGTGCCGGAATCGCGACTTTGCGCATTCCGGCGAAGGCCGTGCTGGACGATCTGGAACGCGTGCTTGCCTTGATCCTGGCCGAAGCGGCGGCGCGGCTCCCCCTCCACCACCCGGCTGCGCCGGGCGGTCCCCCTCCCCGAGACGAGCTCGGGGAGGAATGAGGAAAGGCCACCCGCCGCCACCATCACATCCTGAACACGCCGAACCGCGGCTGGTCGGGGATGGGCGCTTCCAGGCTCGCCGCCAGCGCCAGTCCCAGCACGTCGCGGGTCTGCGCCGGGTCGATCACGCCGTCATCCCACAGGCGGGCGGTGGCGTAGTAGGGGTTGCCTTCGTCCTCGTACTTCTGGCGGATCGGCGCCTTGAAGGCTTCGGCCTCGCGCTCGTCCCACTTGTCGGCGTCGCGGTGGACGGTGGCGAGCACGCTGGCGGCCTGTTCGCCGCCCATCACGCTGATGCGCGCGTTGGGCCAGGTGAACAGGAAGCGCGGGTCATAGGCGCGGCCGCACATGCCATAGTTGCCGGCGCCAAAGCTGCCGCCGATCAGCACGGTGATGCGGGGTACGCTCGCGGTCGCCACCGCCGTCACCAGCTTGGCGCCGTGCTTGGCGATGCCTTCGGCCTCATACTTGCCGCCGACCATGAAGCCCGAGATGTTCTGGAGGAACAGCAGTGGGATCTTGCGCTGGCAGGCCAGCTCGATGAAGTGCGCGCCCTTCTGCGCGCTTTCGGAAAAGAGCACGCCGTTGTTGGCCAGGATCGCCACCGGCATCCCGTGAATATGCGCGAAGCCGCAGACCAGCGTGCTGCCGTAAAGCGCCTTGAACTCGTGAAACTCGCTGCCGTCGACGATGCGGGCGATCACTTCGTGCACATCATAAGGCGCGCGCACGTCTTCGGGAATGATCGAATAGAGTTCCTCGGGCGCGTATTTCGGCGGGCGCGGTTCGCGCAGCGGCAGGCCGTTGTCGTGGCGTGGGCCCAGATGGCTGACGATGTCGCGCACGATGGTCAGCGCGTGCTCGTCATTGTCGGCCAGATGATCGGTCACGCCCGACTTGCGACTGTGCAGGTCGCCGCCGCCCAGATCCTCGGCGCTGATCACTTCGCCGGTCGCGGCCTGGACCAGCGGCGGGCCGGCGAGGAAGATTGTGCCCTGCTCTTTCACGATCACTGTCTCGTCCGACATGGCGGGCACATAGGCACCGCCCGCCGTGCAGCTTCCCATCACGCAGGCGATCTGCGGGATGCCCTTCGCACTCATCTGCGCCTGGTTGAAGAAGATGCGGCCGAAGTGATCGCGATCGGGGAAGACTTCGGCCTGGTGCGGCAGGTTGGCGCCGCCGCTGTCGACGAGGTAGACGCACGGCAGCCGGTTCTCGCGCGCGATCTCCTGTGCGCGGATATGCTTCTTCACCGTCATCGGGTAATAGGTGCCGCCTTTGACCGTGGCATCGTTGCACACGATCATGCAGGGGCGGCCGGAGACGTGCCCGATCGCGGTGATCAGGCCGGCGCCGGGAATATCCTCGCCATAAAGGCCATTGGCGGCGAGCTGGCCGAGCTCGAGCAGCGGCGAGCCGGGATCGAGCAGCCGCTCCACCCGCTCGCGCGGGAGCAGCTTGCCCCGCGCCACGTGGCGTTCACGCGACTTTGCATTGCCGCCCAGCGCCGCCTGCGCGACGCGGGCGCGCAGTTCCTCGGCCAGCGCGCGGTTGTGCGCGGCGCGCGCCTGCGCTTCCGGGCTATCGAGAGTGATGCTGGTCTGGAGCACGGGCGCGCTCATGCCCGCATCTCCCTGGCCGTCTCCTGATTCGATCCGAAAGGCATCCCTGTTCCCATCGCGGCTGGCTTTGTCCTGCCTGTCTAGCTTGCCGGCAAAGCGGACGGAAATTGAAAGTTGCACGGGCTTTCCATAGACAGCGTCTATGATCGACCAATACATGCTGCGCTATTTCCTGGCGGTGGCCGAACTGGGCAGCTTCGGCCGCGCGGCCCGTTCGGTCAGCGTCACCCAGCCCACCCTGTCGGCCGGGATCGCCAAGCTGGAGCGCGAGCTGGGCGCGCGCCTGTTCGACCGTGACCGGCAAGGCGTGTCGCTGACGCCGGCGGGCAGCCGCTTCCTCGTGCGCGCGCGGCGGATCGCGGCGGAATACGAGCAGGCGCTGAGCGAGATCCAGGCCGTGCCCGAGCCGCGCCTGCTGCGCGTGGGCGTGCTGGGCACGATCCCGACGCGCGCGGTCGAGGCGATCCTCGAACGCCATGGCGCGAGCGGCGCGGACGAAGTGCTCGAACTGCTCGACGGGGGCGAGCGCGAACTGGCCGAGCGGCTCGAACGCGGGCGGATCGACGTGGCGCTGACGGTGATCCGCCCGCACCACGCCCGTTTCCATCCCGAAGTGCTGGCGCGCGAACGCTACATGATGGTGCTGCCGCCGGAGCACCCACTGGCCGGCGAAGCGCAAGTGCCGGCCGAACAGCTCGCGCAGGATCGCATGGCGCTGCGCCGCCATTGCGAGGCGCTGCCGGAGATCAACCGTTTCTTCACCCAGCGCGGCGTGCGCCCGCGCTTCGTGCTCAAGACCACCAGCGACGCGCGCGTGCTCGCCATCGTGCGCGCGGGCGCGGGCATCGGCATGATGCCCGAAGGCTTCGCCGACGGCACGGTGCGCTTCGTGCCGGTGCGCGATTTCGAGCTGGCGCGCGACGTGGGCCTGCTCTTCGCCAGCGACGCGCAAGTCGCGGTGGGGCGGACCAGCCCGTTCATCGCGCTTGTCCGCGCGCACTATCGCAAGGCATGAAGGTGCCAGAGGATAGCATGAGGGAGGCTGGGATGCAGGCATCGGACATGAACGGCAAGGTCGCGCTGGTAACGGGCGCGGCGGCGGGGCTGGGGCGCGCCACCGCGCTGAAACTGGCGGAATCGGGCGCCGATCTGGCGATCCTGGACGTTTCGGCCGATGGGCTGGCGGGCACCGCCCGGGCCATCGCCGCGCTGGGCCGCAAGGCGCTCGAACTGCCGCTCGATTTGTCGCAACGGGCCAGCTGCAAGCAGGCGGTGGAGCGCACGCTGGCCGAATTCGGCCGGCTCGACGCGCTGTGCAACATCGCCGGGGTGATGAAACCGGGGCCGACGCCCAGCTTTCCCGACGAAAGCTGGGATCTGACGATGCGCGTCAATCTGGACGCGCCGTTCTTCCTGATCCGCGAGAGCCTGCCGCACCTGCTGGCGGCGCATGGCGCGATCGTCAACGTTACGTCCTGCGCCGCGTTCCAGGGGCAGGCCTACTTCGCCGCTTATTGCGCCGCCAAGGCCGGGCTCACCAACATGACCAAGGCGCTGGCGATGGAATACATGAAGGAGCCGATCCGCATCAATGCCGTGGCGCCGGGCGGGATGATGACCGGGTTGGTGCAGGGCATGGCCGCGCTGGCCGATTGCGATCGCGACCTGATCAGCCGCATCGGCTCGCCGCGCGGGCTGTGCGAGATCGAGGACGTGGCCGATTGCGTGGCTTTCCTCGCCAGCCCGGCCGCGCGCAGCTATCATGGCGCCTGCATCAATATCGACGCGGGCGTGACCGCTGGCTAGCGCGGATCGCCATTCCGTCCGCGCCAGGGCGGGCAGGTACGCAAAATCCGCTGCGTCGCGATGCGTGAAAATCACACTTTTCGGCGCCATTTGGAGAGAATAACGATCGACCACGGCCAAAGGCTGCGGGGTCGGCCGGAAGCGCCCGCAAGGAGATGCGAGATGATCGACCACATGGGTATCGGCGCGAGCGACTTTGCCGCGTCCCGCCGCTTCTACGATGCCGCGCTGGCCCCGCTGGGCTATGTGCCGCTGATGGAAGTCACGGCCGAGGAGACCGGCGGCTATCACGGCATCGGCTATGGCAAGGATGGCAAGCCGGCGTTCTGGCTGGGCAACGACGGCCCGCGCGGGACGGGCATCCATGTGGCCTTTTCCGCGTCCTGCCGGGCGGCGGTCGATGCCTTCTACAAGGCGGCGCTGGCCAGCGGCGGACGGGACCATGGCGCCCCTGGCCTGCGGCCGCATTATCACGCCAATTACTACGCGGCCTTCGCGCTCGATCCCGACGGGATCAATGTCGAGGCGGTCTGCCACGCGGCGGAGTGAGCGCGGAACTTGGAGCCTGCTTGGAAATGCGCGGATGATCGCATTTCAAGGCCGCACCAGCCCGCTCCCCCACCCGGCCACCCAACGGCAGTATTCTATGGGTGGCCGGGTGGGGGAGCGGGCTGGTGCGGCCTTGCGCCGAATGGCGCATTCCCAAACAGGTTCTTACAGCATCCGCGGGTCGATCACCGTGCGCACCGGAGTGCCGGGGCCCGATACGTTCGCGATCGCATCGGCCACGCCGCCCAGCCCGATGCGGCTGCCCAGCCATGGGGTGACGTCGATCGAGCCGTCGGCGATCGAGCGCAGTGCCAGGTCCATGTCCTGCGGTTCCTCGCCGCCGGCGAACTGGACGTTGAGCCGTTTGTTCTGCGCGGCGAAGACGAAGAAAGGCTCTTCCTCCATGCAATAGCCGCCCATGACGATGCGCCCGTCGAACGGCGCCGATTCGATGATCCGCTGCAACATGCCGGGCAGGCCGACGCATTCGTAGATCAGGTTGGCCTGCCGTCCGCCGAAATCGGGCAGCGGTGCGTAGGCGTTCACCTCGCGCGGGTCGACGGCGATATGCGCGCCCATCGCCACGGCCAGGTCGCGGCGGCTCTGGTGGAAATCGGCGGCGATGATCGGGGCCACGCCCATCAGCTTGAGGCCGGCGATCACGCCCAGGCCGATCGCGCCGCAGCCGATCACCAGCGCGGCATCGCCCGGCTGGGGCCGCCCGCGCCGCGCGTGTTCCAGCCCGACCGCCAGCGGCTCGATCATCGCGGCGTATTCGTCGGGCAGGCCATCGGGCACTTCGAGGATGAAATCCTCGTCCAGCAGCATCAGCTCGCCGAAGCCGCCGGGGCACTGGTGGCTGAAGCCCACCACCGCGTGGCTGCCGCCCTGGCGCATGATCGGCACCGACGTGACCTTGCGCCCCGGCCTGACCGTGCGGCGGCTGCCCGGCCCGTAGTCGAGCACTTCGCCGACATATTCGTGGCCCGGCACGAAGGGCCGCTCGAAATCGAGTGCGGCATAAGGCCCGCCCAGCCGGCGCGAGAGGGCGATGATGTTCTTGCCGCCGGTCAGGAAATGCGCGTCGGACGCGCAGAGCCCGCAGGAATGGGTGCGCACCAGCGCTTGCCCCTTGCCGGGCACGGGATCGGCGATCTCTCCGACCAGGACCTCGCCGTTCTGGACATAGGCGGCTTTCATCACGCGTTCTCCTTCAGGCCGTGACGGCCATGGCCTGCCGCAGGCGTGGCATGGTCTGTTCCAGCAGCTTGAGGCTTTTCCAGCCCTGTTCGGGCGAAAGCCCGCCCAGCAGCGGCTGGAAGCCGACATTGCCCATGCCGCCAAGCTGGCCGACCCGCTCGACCAGCTGGTCCGGCGTCCAGGCGACGAAGAGCCCGGCGTGGCGCAGCACCGCCGGGTTATCGAGCCCCTTGAATGGTGAGTTGGAGCCATCGCCTTCCTGTTCGGCCCACTTGGCGTATTCGGTGATGACGTGGACGGCGTGGCGCTCGATCGCGGCCCAGCCTTCGTCCGGGTCCTGGCACAAGTGGATCGACAGCGGCATACCCGGCACCGGGCGGAAATGGGTGCGCGGCGCGTGGCCCAGGCGTTCGCATTCCGCCAGGTAGATGTCGATCAGTTCCGGCTTCATCGGGCCGAAGCCGACGCCGAACTTCGCGGCGCGCTTCGCCGATGCGGGCACGCCGCCGCCGACCATGATGATATCCTCGGGCGCCTGCACCGGCAGCGGGCGAACGAAGATCGGGCGGCCTTCCATCTCGAACCGCTCACCATGCAGCGCGCGCAGGATGGTCTCGATCCCCTGGTCCATCAGCTTCGCCCGGTCCTTGAGCGACTTGTTGAACATGGCGAATTCGAACGGCACATAGCCCGCGCCGAAGATCACGTTGAGCCGCCCGTTCGACATGAGATCGACCACCGCGATCTGCTCGGCCAGTTCCACCGGATCGTGCAGCGGCAGGATCACCGCGCCCAGCAGAAAGCGCACGCGGCCGGTGACGGCGGCCATGCCGCCGGCCAGCGTGAAGGGCTGCGGCAGATAACCGTCATCCGATCCATGGTGCTGCATCAGGCCGATGGTATCGACGCCGATGCCATCGACGAAGGCGGCCATCTCGATCGCGGCGCGATAAAGCTCGTGCGTGGGCGTGGCCCATTCGGGCGAGCGCATGTCGAAGGAAACGTTGATGCGGATTTGGTTCATGACGGGCCTTTCAGCGCGGCGATGGGGGAATCGGAGGCAAGGCGGCGGTCAGGGCCATTTGGCCAGGATCGCGTAGGACGGATCGTCCCGGTCGCGCGAGGAGGGCACGCCGTGGCTGGGCAGATCGGTGGTCTCGCGCATTTCCTGATGCTCGAACACCACCACCCGGTGCAGCAGGCCCCAGCGCCCGCCGCGCTTCTGCCAGCGATCGAGATAGCGGCCCCAGACGCCGATCTGGAACAGCTTGCCATCGCGCTCGGCGCGCATGGTGCCGGTGACGTAAGCCTCGCTGCCCGCATCGTCGCCGTCGAGCGCGATGAGCACGTTGGCCACCTGGTGCGAATGGCTGAGCAGGCCCAGGTGATGCTGGCAGATCAGGTCGATCACGCCCCGGCCGGGCCCCCGGTAATAGGCGGCGCCATAGTCGGCATAGCCGTCTTCATGCCAGACCGAATGGCCCAGCGGCACGTCCAGCCGATCGACCGCGCGGCAATAGGTATAGATCAGCTCGGTGATCGCCTGCTTGTCGGCAAGCTGGGCAAGAGTGTCGCTCATGGCTTCAGTCCTTCGCGGCATAGGCGGCGGACATGGCGGCGATGGCGCGGATGCGCTCGCGCCGCTGGGCGGCGGAAGTGACGCTCATCCCGGCGACATCGTCGGCCTCGCCCCAGTTGCAGATCGGGCCGTGCGGCAGGCGTTCGAGCCCGAGCCGGGCGACATCGTCGGGGTCGGCCAAGTCTGCGGGAACGGCCATGCCGCGCGCTTCCATCAGTTCGCGGTGGGCGGGCGTATCGGTGCGGCCCAGGACATAGCTCAGCACGTCCACGCCGTGCGGTTCCAGCTCGGCCCAGAGCGCTTCGCTCAGCACCAGGTCGAACGCCTTGGTCGCGCAATAGACGCTGATGCCCGGCAGCCCGCCATAGCAGGCGCCCGAGCCGACGATCATGATCCCGCCGCGCCCGCGATCGCGCATCGGCGCGCCGAAGCGGTGGCAGGCGCGCATCACGGTCATGACGTTGCGCATCGCCAGCGTGTCCCAGTTGGCGATCGGGTTGTCGAGGAACAGCGAGCCGTTGGGATCGGACCCGGCGTTGAGGATCAGCAGGCCCACCTCGCGCTCGCCCGCCGCGGCGGCCATGCGCTCGGCCGCGTCGTCCCGCGCGAGATCGACCGAGGCGGTGACGCATTCCACCCCGTGCGCCGCGCGGATTTCCAGCGCGAGCTGGTCCAGCGGCCCTTCGCGCCGGGCGATGAGGATCAGGTTCAGGCCCTTTTCGGCCAGTTGCCGGGCAAAGCTGGCGCCCGTTCCTTCCGATGCCCCGGCGATCAGCGCCCAGGGGCCGTATTTCGCGGCAAAATCCACCTTGCTCTCCCGTCCAGCCGGTCTCTTGTCTCGCGGCAGGCTAGCGCGGAGGCGGCGATGATGGGAAGGGCCTTCCGCATCGCCCCAGCGGCTTAGGAGTCTGTTTCGAAATGCGTGGAAGAGCGCATTTCGTGGCGGTACCAGCCAGCGCCCCCACCCGGCCTCTCATAGGAATGGTACTCTGTGGGAGGCCGGTCCCTCGGCGAAAATGTCCCCCGGACATTTTCGTCACCCTCGGACGGGAGCGGGCCGGCGCGATTACGCGTCGACAGGCGCATTTCACACCCATTTCCAATCCCATCTGGCGCGGGTTACTCGCGCCAGCCGATCACCTTGGTCTCCAGATATTCCTCGATCCCCTCGATCCCCCAGGCGCGGCCGATGCCGGAATGCTTGTAGCCGCCGAAGGGCAAGTCGCCATTGATCGGCGCGCCGCCGTTGACGCCGATGGTGCCGGTGCGGATGCGTTTGGCGACCGCCATCGCGCGATCGAGATCGCCTGACCAGACGCCGCCGGAAAGGCCATAGATGCTGTCGTTGGCGATGCGGATCGCGTCCTCGTCATCCTCGAACGGGATGACGACGAGCACCGGGCCGAAGATCTCTTCCTGGGCGATGCGCATGTCGTTGGTGACATCGACGAAGCAGGTCGGCTCCACGAACCAGCCGGTGCCCTTGTCGGGGCGCAATTCGCCGCCCGCCAGCAGCGTCGCGCCTTCCTGGATGCCAAGGTCGATATAGGCTTTTACCCGCTCCATCTGCTTTTTCGAGACGACCGGGCCCATCGAGCAGGCCGGATCGTCGAAATGGCCCCATTTGTCGGCGAAGCCATCATAGGCGGCCTTGAGCACGGCCTTGGCTTCCTCATAGCGGCTGCGCGGCACCAGCAGGCGCGATTGCACCGCGCAGCCCTGGCCCGCGTGGAACACCAGGATCGATTGCGCCACGATCCGGGCGAAATTCGGCTCGTCCTCCAGCACGATGTTGGCCGACTTGCCGCCCAGTTCGAGGAAGACGCGCTTCATCGTGTCGGCGCCCTGCTTCATGATATGCTTGCCGATCGCGGTCGAGCCGGTGAAGGTGATCAGATCGACGCGCGGATCGGTGACGAGCATCTCGCCCGCCATCGCCGGGTCGGAGCCGGTGATGACATTGAGCACGCCGGCCGGAAAGCCCGCCTCGATCGCCAGCTCGCCGAAGATCGCGCCGGCCAGCGGCGTGTCGGGCGCGGGCTTGAGGATCACCGTGCAGCCGGCCAGCAGCGCCGAGACCACTTTTTCCGCGTTCACATAGAGCGGGAAGTTCCACGGGGTGATCGCGCCGACCACGCCGACCGCCTCGTAAACCGCCTTGCGGTGCGTGGTGAAGCCCATGGTCTCCTTCGTGCCATAGTCCTTTTCCCACTGCAGGCGGGGATAGACCTCCATCAGGTCTTTCCAGCTGCCCAGGCAGTTGGCGACTTGCGCGCGGTTCACCGCGACCAGCGGGGCGCCCACCTCGTGGCGGGCGATGTCCGCCAGCCGCTCCTGGTTGGCGACGAACAGCGCGTGCAGCTTCTTCACCAGCGCGAAGCGCTTTTCATGGTTGGTCGACCAGTCGGTGGTGTCGAAGGCGCGGCGCGCGGCGGCGATCGCGGCTTCGACGTCGGCGGCCGAGGCATCGGCGGCCACGCCCACCACGTCACCCGTCCACGGGCCGATGTTCTCGTAAGTCCGGCCACCTTCGGCCTGGCGCATCTCGCCATCGATGCACAGCAGCGATTCGGGCAGCACGGTGGCGCGGGTGGGTTCGGCAAGCATGGTCATGATAGGAAAATCCTCTGCAAACGGGTTCTTCGGCAGGGCTTTCGCGGTCACGCCCGGCGCCCATCGGGCCGCATTTCGAGCTTGATTCCCTGACTGAAGTGATCAATATTCTGGATATGCAGAATATGTCAAAGGGAAATCTTTCGCCCGAGCAGCGGCGGTTCATCGACGATCTGGCCGGGCTGCTGTCGGCGTGGAGTATGCCCGGCAATGCCGCGCGGCTTTACGGCTATCTCCAGATGATGAACGAGCCGGTGAGCCTGGATGACATCGCGCGCGATCTGGAGATCAGCAAAAGCAACGCCTGCACCGCCGCCAAGGTGCTGGAAGAGCATGGCAATGCCCGCCGGCTGGGCGAGCGCGGGACCAAGCGGGTGTTCTATGTCGCGGGGGACGATCCCGGCGCGCCGCTGCGCAAGCAGGCGCAGACGCTGGGCCGCATGGCGGAGCTGATCACCGCGCGCAAGGCCAGCGTGGCGACTGGCGCGGCGCGGGAACGGATGGCCGGGCTCGCCGGCTTCCACAAGGCGTTGCAGAACGCGATGGAAGCGGTGATCCTGCCCGAACGCCGGCAGGACGCAGCCTGACCCCGCGCGGCTTCAGGCCGGCTCGCGCGCCAGGGCGGCGGCGGGCGGCGCGGGTGCGGGCTCCAGCCGGGGCAGTCCTTCGGCCACGCGCGCGCGATAGGCGGCAATGCCTGCGTCCTTGACCGGGCCATAACCCGCGACCAGTTCCGGGGCGGCGGCAAGCTGGATGGCGACGGGCAGCGTCGCGGGCGTGACGCGGGCGGCGATATCGCGGACGAGATCCTTGTATTCGCCGATCAGCGCGCGTTCCAGCCGCCGCTCGGCGGTATGGCCGAACGGGTCGAACGCGGTGCCGCGCAGGCCCTTGAGCCTTGCCAGCAGGCCGAACACGGGAAAGATCCAGCCGCCGAACGCGATCTTCCGGGGGCGCCCTGTCCGCGCATCCTTGCGCCAGGCCAGCAGCGGCGGGGCGAGGTGGACCTTGAGCCGGGGGCTGCCGGCGAAGGCATCGGCCAGTTGCGCGCGGAAGGCCGGATCGCTGTACAGCCGGGCCACCTCGTATTCGTCCTTGTAGGCCATCAGCTTGCCCAGGCCGCGCGCGATCTCGACGCGCAGCGCCTCGCATTCGCCCAGCCCGCGCGCGGCCAGCGTCCCGGCGATATCGTCAAGGAAGGCGCGGTAATCGGCGGCCCAGGCCGGGTTCTGGTAAGCGGCAAGCAGCCTGGCGCGGCTTTCGGTGACGTCCGCCAGGGTCACGGGAAAGGCGGGCTGGTGCGCCGGCGCGTCGGCGAGATCGAACAGGTCGGCCGCGCCATCCGCCGCCAGCCGCCCGAGCGCCAGCGCGGCGAGGTTCGCTTTCGCGGCGATCCCGTTCAGCCGGATCGCTTCCTCGATCGCGTCGAGCCCCACCGGCAGCAGGCCCTTCTGCGCCGCGAAGCCGACCATCATCAGGTTGGTGAAGATCGAATCGCCCAGCAGCCGCGTCGCCAGCGATCCGGCGCGCAGCGCGGCGATCCGGGCCGGATCGACCCGCTTGCCGATCGCCGCGAGGAAGCGCGTGACGGTAAGGTCAAGATCGCGGTTGCGCTGGAACTCGCCCGTCGGAACCACATCCTCGTTCGCCAGCACATGCGTATCGGGCCGGGCGAGCGCGAGCACGTCGGGCGCCGAGCCGACCACCAGATCGCAGGCGATGATCACGTCGGCCTGCCCGGTGCCCAGCCGCGCGGAGGGAATCGCCCGCATATCCGCGCCGATGCGGATATGGCTCGTCACCGCGCCGCCCTTCTGCGCCATGCCGGTCTGGTCCAGCACCTTGACGGCCTTGCCTTCCAGGTGCGCGGCCATGGCCAGGATCGCGCCCACGGTCAGCACCCCGGTCCCGCCGATGCCGGTGACAAGCAGCGCGCGCGGGGCTTGCACCACGTCGAGCACGGGCGGCGCGGGCAGCCTGGCGACCATGGCCGCCAGCGCCCCGGCGTCGAAATCGCGCCGGGCCGGGCCGGCGCCCGAGACTTCGACGAAGCTGGGGCAGAATCCCTTGATGCAGCTATAGTCCTTGTTGCAGGTGGATTGGTCGATCGCCCGCTTGCGGCCGAACTCGGTCTCCACCGGCGTGACGGAAAGGCAGTTCGACTGCACCGAGCAATCGCCGCAGCCTTCGCACACGGCGGTGTTGATGAACAATCGCTTGTCGGGATCGGGGTATTGGCCCTTCTTGCGCCGCCGCCGCTTCTCGTTGGCGCAAGTCTGCTCATAGACGATGCCGCTGGTGCCGTTCACCTCGCGCAATTCGCGCTGGACCGCGTCAAGCTCGTCGCGATGGCGCACGCGCACGCCGGAGGGCAGGGGGCTGTCGGCAAAGCGCGACGGGTCTTCGCTTACCAGCACGACCGGCCAGACGCCTTCGATCACCAGTTCGCGCACGATCTGCTCGGGGCTGAGCGCGCCTTCGGCCGGCTGGCCGCCGGTCATCGCCACGGCATCGTTGTAGAGGATCTTGAAGGTGACGCGGCTTTTGGCCGCCACCGCCGCGCGGATCGTCAGCAGGCCGGAATGGGTATAGGTGCCGTCGCCCAGGTTCTGGAACATGTGCGGCGTATCGACGAAGCTTTGCGCGGCGACCCAGGGCATCCCTTCCTGCCCCATGCTGACGGTCTGCATCGTGTGGCGCTCGGGCATGTAATGGGCCAGGCCATGGCACCCCGTCGCCCCCATCGCTGCGCTGCCTTCGGGCACCAGGGTCGATGTGTTGTGCGGGCAGCCCGAGCAGAAATAGGCCGGGCGGATCGCGGTGAGCGCCAGCAGCCGGGCGCCGCCTTCCATCTCGCGCAGAGCCGCATCGCGCGCGGCGGCTTCCTCCGGCAGCAGGCCGAGCGTGGCCAGCCGCTGCACCAGCGCGCGGCGCACCGTGCCGGGATCGAGCACGCCGATCTCGGCCAGCAGCCGCGTGCCGTCGGGCGCGGTCTTGCCCGAAAGCGCCGGGGCATCGGCGCGGCCATAGAAGATGCGCGCGATCTGATCCTCGATGAAGGCGCGCTTCTCCTCGATCACCAGCACTTCGCCGCTGCCGCCGCAGGCTTCGCGCAGGAAGCCGGCATCGACCGGCCAGACCAGACCGAGCTTGACCACGCGCAGGCCGATGGCGCGGCATCGCGCTGCGCCGAGCCCCAGGTCGGCGAGCGCCTGGCAGACATCGAGCCACGCCTTGCCGGCGCTCACCACGGTCAGCCGGCGATCGGGCGCGTCCTGCGTCACGCGGTCGAGCCGGTTGAGGCTTGCGAACAGCGGCACGATCGGCAGCCGCTGCTCGATCACCGCCTGCTCCTGCTGCAGCGCCGACATCGCGATGCGCAAGTTGGGTGAGGAACCGGGGGGCAACTCGGGCATGGCGATGGGGAACGCGTGCCCCGGCAGTGTCACCGTCGTCGTCAGGTCGAGCGTGTCGGTCACGGCCTTCAGGCCCACATAAAGCCCGCTCGCGCGCGAGAGCGCCCAGCCGAGCTGGCCCATCGACAGGATCTCGTCAGTGGTGGCGGGATAGAGCACCGGCACCATCGCGGTGACGAGCACGTGTTCGGACTGGTGCGCGGTGAGCGATGACTTGGCGGCATGGTCGTCGCCGCACAGCAGCAGCGCGCCGCCGTTGCGGTGGGTGCCTTCGAAATTGGCCGCCTTGATCGCCTCGCCCGCGCGCTCGACGCCCACGCCCTTGGCATACCACAGCGCAAACACCCCATCGACGCGCGGCTTGCCGTACCAGTCGAGCTGCTGCGTGCCGCGCAGCGACGTCGCCGCCAGTTCCTCGTTCAGCCCCGGCTCGAAGCGGATGTCGTGCGCGTCCAGCAGCGTCTGCGCGGCCCAGAGCTGCGCATCGAGCGTGGTGATCGGGGAGCCGCGATAGCCGGTGACATAGCCCGCGGTCCCGAGGCCCGCCGCCGCATCGCGGCGCGACTGGTCAAGCAGCAGGCGCACCACGCCCTGCAGCGCGGAGAGCATCACTTGCCCTTCGCCCTGCGTATATTTGTCATCCAGCGTGACGACGGTTCTGGTCACGGCTTCCCCGGGGTTCTCTTGTCGTGGCCGGGCTTTCCAGATGGGTGGCGGGCGCGCAAGCGGAACGGGCGTTTGCGCCGTGGCGGTCAATTCGCCTTGCCTCGAATGCGCCGGGGATCACATGCCCCGGTCCGCTGGCCTCAGGCCGGCTCGCGCAAATACCCGGCGAGGCGCGGCACGTCGGCCAGCGCGCGCAGCGCGTCGTTGAGGTGGGTGCAGCCTTGCGGGCCGCGCAATTGCGCGAGCACGTCTTCGCGAATGTCCGAGATCCGCCGGCCGACCAGCCGCTGGGTGTTGTGCACCGCGCCCGGGCATTCGGAGAAGGGCAGGATGCGCGCTTCGGGCGTGAGCGCGAGGATCTCCAGCGTTTCCAGGTCCGCCGTCGCGGTCATGCGGTACTCGTGGATGGCGACACGGCCGCCGTCCTTCTGCTTGGCGCTGTCCTGAAAGGCGGAATCGATCCGCAGCAGGCCGGCGGCCTCATCGCGCACCACGTCGATCCGGCGCGCGCGGCGAAAGCCGGGGCCTTCGCTTTCGGGCAACTCGTGCCAGCCATGCGGATCGGCCGGATTGCGCACGTCGCCGGCATCGGCATCGGCGACATTGTTGGGCGGGCCGCCCGGCTGCACGCCGCTGTGGCCTTCCTGCAGGCCCCAGCAGATGTTGACGCGCTTTTCCATCAGCCGGGCGTGTTCTTCGGCGCCCAGCCGGTCGCGCAGGCGCTCGGCCCAGTCGGGAAACCACTGCGACCAGGCGAAGTCGGAAACCAGCGCGGTGCCCGAGATATCGTCGAGCACGAGGTAGAGCGGATCGCTGCGGGCGATGAGATCGGGCATCACTTCCTTGAGCAGCAGCCGCAAGTGGCCGCCGCCGCGCGCGCCCACGAGTTGCGCGATCATCCCCGGATCGCGATCGGCGGTGATCGTGGTGATGGTCTTGTCCTGGGCCAGCCGCGCTTCGAAGCGCGCCTGCGCCACCGTCTCGCCCGGCCCGCCCGCCACCGGGGTGAGCAGATCGCGCGCGCTGCCGATGAACAGCCGCTCGCCTTCGGGCCCATCGGGCCAGGATACGTCGATGCTGGAGGTGCGGCGCACCGAATCGGCCGGTCGGAACGGGGCCGGGTTCGCGGTGCTGCGCGGCGGAGGGGGGAGCGTTGCCATTGCCATGCCTGCCAAGGTGTCCCCCCGGCGGGCGGTTATCAAGCCTTGTCTGCCACGCGCACCAGCAGCTTGCCGACATGGGCATTGCCCGAAAACACGCTGGCAAAGGCCTCGGGCGCGGCTTCCAGCCCTTCGACCACCGCTTCGGGGAAGCGGATCTTGCCCTGTTTCATCCACCCGGCGATGTCGTCGAGCCCTTTCTGTCCGGCGAAGATGCCGGCGAAACCCTTGATCTCCAGCCCCTTGGCCATGATGTGGCGGTAGAAACCGGGCAAGTGATCGGGACCGGGTCCTTCCATGCCGACGCCGTAATAGGCGATGTAGCCGCACATCGGCATCCGCGCGCCGCGATTGAGCAGCGGCAGCACCGCGAGCGTGACATCGCCGCCGACATTGTCGAGATAGACGTCGGCGCCATCGGGCAAGGCGGCCTTGAACTGGTCCGCGAAATCGGCGGCCTTGTAATCCACCGCCGCATCGAAGCCGAGATCGCGCAGCGCGCGGCACTTGTCCGGCCCGCCGGCGATGCCGACCGCGCGCGCGCCCAGCACTTTGGCGATCTGTCCGGCGATCGAGCCGACCGCGCCGGCGGCGGCCGAGATCACCACGGTCTCGCCCGGCTTGACCCGGCCGACCGTGACGATGCCTTCATGCGCCGTCTGCCCCGGCCCGCCCAGCGCGCCAAGCGCGGTGGAAACGGGCGCGAGGCCGGGATCGAGCTTGCGCGGCGGCCCGCGATAATCGCTCCGGTCCGGGGCGACGATGGCATATTCGCGCCAGCCGGTGCGCCCTTCGACGAAATCGCCCACCGCATAGTCGGGGTGGTTCGATGCCACGACTTCGGACACGGTCGGCCCGAACATCACCTCGCCCAGCTGCATATGCGTCGCGCCCGAGAGCAGCTTCTCGTCGATCGAAAAGCGAATCAGCGGATCGAGCGCCAGCCACAGCGTCTTCAGCAGGATCTCGCGCTCGCCCGCCTCGGGGATCGGCACTTGCTCGATGCGGAAATCCGATGGCCGGGGATTGCCGCGCGCATAGGCGGCAAGCACCACCTGCCGCATCATGCCGGCCATCTCAGCGTCCCACCTTGCGGCCCGCGACCAGCCCGCCATCCACCGGCAGGTTCACTCCGGTGATGTTGGCGGCAAGGTCGGAGCACAGGAACATCGCGGCCGCCGCCGTGTCGCGCGGGTCGATCGCCTTGCCCAGCGGATGGGCGCGGCCCATGCCTTGCAGGATCGCGTCGCGCTGCTCGCTGTCGGGGTTCATCCCGGCATAGTGGGTCAACATGCCCGCCGGGCAGACCGCGTTGACCCGGATGCCCTGGTCCGCCACCTCGATCGCGAGCGCGCGGGTAAGCTGGACGACGGCGCCCTTGGTCGCGCCGTAGAGCACGCCGCCATAGCCCATCAGGCCCGCCACCGAAGCGGTGCTGACGATCGCGCCGCCGCTCCCCTGCATGGCGAACTGGCGGATCGCCGCCTGGCATCCGTAGATCACGCCGTTGATGTTGACGTCCTCCACCCGCTTCATCTCCTCGGGATCGCACTCGACCAGCGAACGCAGGCCCTTGCCGGGCACGGGGCTGATGGTGATGCCGGCATTGTTGTAGATCACGTCGAGCCGGCCGAACGCCTCGACCGCCGCCGCGACCGTGGCATCGACCGAGGCCGGATCGGCGACGTTGCAAGCCACCGCCCGCGCCTCGCCGCCCGCCGCGCGCGCCATCGCGGCGGTCTCTTCGGCATTGGCGCCGTCGATGTCGGCGGCGATCACCCTGGCGCCGTGCTCGCAGAACAGCAGCACGGCGGCGCGGCCCACCCCCGAACCCGCGCCGGTGATGACCGCAACCTTGCCCTGAACCAGTCCGTCCATCGTTCTCTCCCCTCGTTCGGTCACGCGCCGATGTTCAGCGTCGTCAGCATCTGGAATTCGCGCAGGCCCTCGACACCGCGTTCGCGGCCCAACCCGCTCATCTTGATGCCGCCGCCGCTGGCATAGCTCGACATCAGCGCGCCGTTGACGTTGATCGCGCCGCTGCGCATCCGCAGCGCGGTTTGCAGTGCCAGCGGGCGGTCCTTGCCATGGACGAAGCCCGAAAGGCCGTATCGCGAATCGTTGGCCATCCGCACCGCGTGGTCGAGGTCGCGGTAGCCGATCACCCCCACCACGGGGCCGAAGATCTCCTCTTGCGCCGCCGGATTGGCATTGTCGGGCAGATCGAGCACGGTCGGCTCGAAATAGAACCCCTTGTCGAGCCCGGCCGGCCGCTTGCCGCCCGTCACGACCGTGCCGCCGGCCGCGACCGCGGCCTGGGTGAAATGCTCGCAGCGGGCGCGCTGGGCGGCGCTGATCACCGGGCCCAATTGGGTGGCGGGATCGCTCGCCGGGCCGATCTTCACCTGCGCCATGGCGGCGGCCAGGCCGTCCAGCACTTGGCCCTTGGCCTCCTCCGGCACGAACATGCGCGTGCCGAGCACGCAGCCCTGGCCGGCGTGCGAGGTGCACACGATCATGCCGTGCATCACCGCCTTGTCGACCGAATCGGGCAGGAAGATCTGCGCCGACTTGCCGCCGAGTTCGAGCACCAGCCGCTTCAGCGTCGGCGCGGCCTGTTCGGCCACCCTGGCGCCGACCGTGCACGATCCGGTGAAGGAAACCAGATCGACGCGCGGATCGGTGGTCATCAGCCGGCCGCCATCGAGCCCGCCTTCGACCACGACGTTCATCACGCCCCTGGGCAGACCGGCCTCGTCGGCGGCTTCGGCGAAGATCATCGCACTGATCGGCGTCAGCGGATTGGGCCGCAGCACCACCGAGTTGCCCGCCATCAGCCCCGGCACGACTTTCCAGAACGCGGTGTAGAGCGGCACGTTGTAGGCCGAGATCGCCGAGACCACGCCGAGCGGCGACCAGCGCTTGAGACTCTGGATGACGAAATGGGCATTGACCCGCTCGTGCAGCGGAATCGGGTTCTCCTCGATTTCCGGCAGCCTCAGGAACATGTCGATGATCTCGTCGGTCATGCGCAGCGGCGCATGGACCTGGGCCATCATCACCGAGGAGGAGACCGGGCAGCCGGCTTCCACGATCGCCAGTTCCTTCAGCCGGTCCGCGCGCTTGCGCAACGCCTCGCCGAAGCGCGTCATGGCGGCGGCGCGTTCCTTCATCGCCAGGCCCGACCATGCGCCGTCATCGAAAGCGCGGCGCGCGGCGGCGATCGCCGCTTCGACTTGCGCGGGCGAAACGCCGGTCACTTGCGCCACCACCGATTCGTCGGACGGATTTTCCACCGCGAACGCCGCGCCTTCGCCCCTGACGAAAGCGCCGTCGATATAGCCCGTGTAGTCCAGCAGACCTCTCCCGCAAAAATTCGATATTTCGAATGATTTTTCGGTCAGGAGACTAGCCAAGCTGCCCGAGGCCGTCAATCGCGCTCTGGCTGCATCGGCGCCGATCGCCGGTTGCCACGGCGATGGCCCGTGCCTAAACCCGGCGCGGCCACCCGCCCGATGGGAGCCGGGCACGAGAGGACAAGGATACCACCCGCGATGCGTTACACCGACTTTCTGAAGCAGCAGTGCTATATCGACGGAAAGTGGTGCGATGCCGATTCCGGCGGCATTTTCGATGTCCTCGATCCCGGCACCGGCCAGGTTTTGGGCACGGTGCCGAAGATGGGCCAGGTGGAAACCGCCCGCGCGATCGACGCGGCCGAGGCCGCGCTGCCGGCCTGGCGCGCGAAGACTGCCGGCGAACGCGCGAAGCTGATGCGCAAGCTCTATGACCTGATGATGGAACACCAGGAGCCGCTGGGCGAACTGCTCAGCCGCGAGCAGGGCAAGCCTTTCGCCGAAGGCAAGGGCGAGATCGCCTATGGCGCCGGCTTCATCGAATGGTTCGCCGAAGAGGGCAAGCGCGCCTATGGCGACGTGATCCCCAGCCACGCGGCGGACCGGCGCATTGTTGTGCTGAAGCAGGGCATCGGCGTGGTCGGCGCGATCACCCCGTGGAATTTCCCCAACGCGATGATCACCCGCAAGCTGGGCCCGGCGCTGGCGGCGGGCTGCACCATCGTGATCAAGCCGGCTTCGGCCACGCCCTTTTCCGCGCTGGCGATCGCCGTGCTGTGCGAGATGGCGGGGATTCCGGCAGGCGTGGTCAATGTCGTGACCGGCAGCGCCGGCCAGATCGGCGGCGAGCTGACCGCCAATCCCAAGGTCGCCAAGATCACTTTCACCGGATCGACCGAGATTGGCCGCGACTTGCTGCGCGAATGCGCCGAGACGGTGAAGAAATGCTCGATGGAACTGGGCGGCAACGCGCCGTTCCTGGTGTTCGACGATGCCGATGTCGATGCCGCGATCGACGGCGCGATGATCTCCAAGTTCCGCAATGGCGGCCAGACCTGCGTGTGCACCAACCGCTTTTACGTGCAGGACGGCGTCTATGACGAATTCGTCGGCAAGCTGGCCGATCGCGTCAGCCGGATGAAGGTCGGCTATGCGATGGACCCCGGCGTCGATATCGGCGCGATGATCGACGAGAAGGCGATCGAGAAGGTGGAAGAGCACCTTGAGGACGCGCTGGCGGGCGGGGCCACCGTGCTGGCCGGCGGCAAGCGCAGCGAACTGGGCGGCACCTATTTCTGCCCCACCGTGGTCTCGGGCGTGAAGCCCGACATGAAGCTCGCGCGCGAGGAGACCTTCGGGCCGCTCGCCGGCGTGATCCGCTTCACCGACGAGGCCGAGGCGATCCGCCTGGCCAACGATACCGAGTTCGGCCTGGCGAGCTATTTCTACTCGCGCGATCTCAGCCGCGTCTGGCGCGTCGCCGAGGCGCTGGAGGCGGGCATGGTTGGCATCAACACCGGCCTGATCTCCACCGAGGTCGCGCCGTTCGGCGGGGTCAAGCAATCGGGCCTGGGCCGCGAGGGTTCGAAATACGGGCTCGAGGATTTTCTCGAGGTCAAATACCTGTGCATGGGCATCCAGACGCGGCCTTGACGTGAATGCGGCGCTGGCCCTTGCGATGGCGCTTGCCTGGGCGGCGGGGCCTGCCATGCCGGACCTGCCCGTGCGGATCGGCGGCGCGGCCGAGCTTGACGCCTGCGGTTCGCTCGCGCGGGTAGCGCGGCTGAAGCGCGGCGGCGAAAACTTCCTCAGCGTGCGTGCGCGCCCCTCGCCGCGCGCGAGGGAACTGGACCGGCTTGGCCCCGGCCGGCTGGTCTGGATCTGCGATGCGGCGATGGACGGCGCGTGGACCGGCATCGTCTATGCGCCGGCCGCTGGCGATGCCGATTGCGGCGTGGGTTCCCCCGTGCCGCATCGCCGGGCCTATGCCGGCACTTGCGCTTCGGGCTGGGTGGCCAGCCGCTTCCTCGAAGGCGTCGCGGGATAGAGCCCGCGCGCGGTTCAGGCCATCGCTTTCACCACCGCGCACCATTCGCCGAAAGCGTGGATACGCTCCCACATCAACTGGCGCGTGCCGGCGAAGTTGTGGACATGGCCCATGCGCGGGCAGACGAACAGGTCGATGCTGCGCGCCGAGCGATAGGCGCGCGGCTCGCCCAGCGGATCGGGCACCAGATCGCGCACGCCCATCGCCGCCAGCACCGGCACGGTGATCGCCGCCGCTTCCAGCGCGACGATGCCCGGCGTCAGCGTCGCGCGGGCCGCCCGCTCGGGCGTGCGCGGCGCATACCAAGGCGCGCGCGCGGGCGCATCGTCCCCGCCGGCGAGAGTCCCGACGGTGCCGTAATGCCGCAAGTCGAGCGCGACGATATCGGGCGCGACGTCATCGTAGTGGAACCCCCAGGCCAGCGATTTCCACGCCGCCGCGTCGTGCGATCCCTCCGCCTCGGCCGCCGCCATGGCCTCGGCGTTGAGCGGCTCGCTGTCGGCCAGGGTCGCGTCGCGCGGGTACCAGGCGACCAGCACGGGCGGTTCGCCCGGCGCGGTGGCGGGGTGGCTGTGGATCGCGCTGAAGCCCAGCACGCCGATCCCGTCATAGCTGCGGTGGCGCGCCTGCTGGCAGATCAGGAGCGCCCCGCCCAGCGAATGGCCGATGCCGATCACCGTCGGCTGGTTGACCGGGGGAAAGCCGGGCGCGAGCACGCCGTTCGCCAGCCGCAGCAGGATTTCCCGCTCGGCGGCATCGGCGGCGGCGCCCAGCACGGCGAACGTCAGCGCCTCGGCATCGGGCGCGGCCTCATCCGCGCAGCCCAGGGTGTCGAGCGCCACGAAGATCCAGCCCCGGGCGGCGTGCCAGGGCGCCTGCGCACCCTGGCCGGGCCCCGGCAGCGCGTGGGTGTAATAGCCGCGCGCATAGCTGCTGCTGGGCCGCGCGAAGCAGACCACCGGACGATCGGGCACCAGCGCGGGATCGGGCAGCACCACGCTGGCGCCAAGGCGCGCCGCGACGCCGAGCCCCAGCGCATCGCTGACATCCACGGTGATCTCGATCTGCCGCACCTTGCTCCTCCCCAGCGGGCGCTTGTTGCGCCGCGCGTCGCCGCGCGTCAAAGCGAAATCGCGCGGGCGGGCGTTGACCGGCCGGCGCGATCGCCGCATCCTGGGCCCGACAAGGCCGCATGGGCCGGACGAAAGCGGGAGATTGGCAAGGTGGCGGCAAAGTCCGCGGGGCAGGAACCGGCGGGGCCGGGCGGGCGCCCGGTGTCCGAGATCGTGGCGGGCATCCGCCTGTCGGGCCGCACCTGGTGCTATGCCGATTTCGCCGGGGCCGCCGGCTTCGCGGTCGCCCCGGCGGACGGGGTGTTCTTCCACGCGGTGATCCACGGCGCGGTGCGTGTCGCCTGCACGGGTGGCGCCAGGGCCGAGCTGGGGCCGGGCGATGCCGTTTTCGTGCTTTCGGGTGAAGCGCACGCGCTGCGCACCGCGCCCGGAGCGCCCGCGCAGCCCCATGCCTGCTTGCGCGCGGGCGACGAGGCGGACATCCCGCCGACCTGGGTTTTCGGCGAAGGTGGCCGGATCGGCGCGCGCGTGCTCAGCGCGCGGCTGGGCATCGCATGGCCGGGCGAGATCGGGCGCGGCGCGCTGCCGGCGCTGCTGCCGGTCGCCAGCGCCGCCGCGCCGCTGCTGCGGCCCGATGCGATCGCTGCCGCCGGGATCGGGCCGGGCGCCTGCGCGCTGCTGACGCGGCTGGCCGAACTGCTGCTGATCGCCGCACTGCGGGCCGATCCGGCGGCGCGCGCGTTCCTCTCGCCGCGCCCCCGCGATCCGATCGGTGAGGCGGTGCGGATGATCGCGGCCCACCCCGCCGCCGACTGGACGGTCGGGACGCTGGCGCACGCGGTGGGCATGGGGCGATCGAACTTCGCCGCGCATTTCACGCGCGAGATCGGCCGCGCGCCGATGGAAGTCGTCGCCGAACATCGCATGGAGCAGGCCGCGATCATGCTGCGGCAAGGGCGGCTGAAGATCGCCGAGATCGGCGAGATGGCCGGATACGGATCGGAAGCCGCGTTCAGCCGCCGCTTCACCCGGCACTTCGGCGTCACCCCCAGCCAGATGCGCGAAACCGCGCGCGCCGCGCGCGTGCCGGCGCCAGTGCCCGCGCCCGCGTTCCGGCCGCTGCTTTCGGGCGAGCCGGCCCGGGACATGGCCGCCTTCGCCCGCGCGCGCGCCGCCACCGAGCCGGCCCCGCGTGAGGACGACGACGATGGCGGCACTTCCCGCGCTGCGCCGCCGCCACCCCGGCGGTCCTTCCTGTTTCCCGGCCGGCGCGACTGAGCCCGCGCCGGCGCGCTGGACGATCGGTCATGCCCCGTGGAGGGGCGGGACTTGCCGCTCCGCGCCGCCTGCGCGACCACGCGAGGCACAACATCAGTCCCCGGGAGAAGCTCCATGGCCACCGCCACGCTCGAACAGCCGCAAGCCCAGTCCAGGATCAAGGTGATCGATGCCGATACGCATCTCACCGAACCGCACGACATGTGGACGCGGCGCGCCTCGGCCCGGTTCCGCGACCGGGTGCCGCAAGTCAGGATGCTGAACGGCCAGCGCTGCTGGGTGATCGATGGCGACCAGTCGATCGGCACCGGCGCGCATCCCAATTCCTCGATCCTCAAGCAAGGCGGCAAGGTTCGCGACCTCGACACTTTCCTCAAGCTCCAGTTCGAGGATGTCCACACCGGCTCGTCCAATGTGAAGGACCGCATCGCGGTGATGGACGCGGCCGGGATCCATGCCCAGATCGTCTATCCCAACATCCTGGGCTTCGGCGGGCAGGCTTCGGCCAGGGTCGATCCCGAGCTGCGGCTCGAATGCGTGCGCATCTACAACGACGCGATGGCCGAGCTTCAGGAGGAATCGGGCCAGCGACTGTTCCCGATGGCGCTGCTGCCGTGGTGGGACGTGGCCGAAGCGGTCAAGGAGACCGAGCGCTGCGCGGCGATGGGCCTGCGCGGGATCAACATCAATTCCGATCCGCACACCACCCGGGGCGATGACGGCAATATGATCCCCGATCTGGGGACCGAGCACTGGTTCCCGCTCTATGAGCTGTGCAATGACCGGGACATCCCGATCAACTTCCACATCGGCGCCTCGGAAACCTCGATCGACTGGATGGGGCAGCAGGGCTGGCCCTCGCTGCCGCGCGATCTGCGCTCGGGCATCAGCGGGGCGATGCTGTTCTTCAACAACGGCAAGGTCGTCTCGAACCTGATCTATTCGGGCATCCTCGACCGGTTTCGCAACCTCAAGTTCGTCTCGGTGGAAAGCGGCATCGGCTGGGTGCCGTTCCTGATGGAAGCGCTGGACTACCAGCTTGCGGAAATCGCCGAGACCAAGGGGTTCGAAAAGCAGCCCTCGGAATACTTCAAGAGCAATTTCTATGCCTGCTTCTGGTTCGAGAAGAACGACGTTTCGGACATGCTCCACAAGGTCGGCGTCGATAATTGCCTGTTCGAAACCGATTTTCCGCACCCGACATCGCTTTATCCGATCGACAACCTGGAAGAGCGCCTGTCCAGCCTGACGCAGGAAGACCGGGCCAAGGTGCTCAGCCGCAATGCCGCCCGGCTCTACCGGATCGCGATCTGACGCCGGACGCAAGGCCTTCGCCGGGAAAAACTGAACATATGTTCAAAGCGGGGTTTCCGGTCGCGCGGATTCGGCTAAGCGGTTGGCCGGTCACGTGAGTCCGAGGGAGAGTTTTTCGCATGTCCTACAAAGTTGCCATCGTCACCGGCGCCGCCGCCGGCATTGGCGCCGCCTGTTCCAAGCGTCTCGCGCAGGATGGCATCGCCATTGGCGTGCTCGATCTTGACGAGGCGCGCTGCGCCGAAACGGTCGCGGCGATCAAGCAGGCGGGCGGCACCGCCATCGCGCTGGGCGCCGACGTTTCCCATCGCGAGCAGGCCAGCGCCGCCGTGGCCAGGTGCCGCGACGCGCTGGGCCCGATCTCCATCCTGGTCAACAACGCCGGCATCACCGATTTCACCCCGTTCGAGGAGATGACCGACGAGCGCTGGGATCTGATCTTCGCGATCAACACGCGCGGGCCGATGATCCTGACGCAGCTGGTGCTCAAGGACATGAAGGACGCCGGCTGGGGCCGCATCGTCAACATCTCCTCGTCGAGCGCGCAGACCGGCGCGATCAACATGGTGGCCTATTCCGCCTCGAAAGGCGCGGTCGTCACCATGACGCGTTCGATGGCGCAGGAATTCGGTCCCTACGGCATCACCGTCAACAATATCCCGCCCGGATCGGTGATGGGCACGATCATGTCCGAAGCCAACCGCGAGCGCTTCCAGATCCCGACCGAAGTGCTGCTGCAGACCATTCCAGTGCGCCGCATGGGTGAACCGGGCGATATCGCCAATGCCTGCGCCTGGCTGTGCCACGAGGCGAGCGGCTATGTCACCGGCCAGACCATCGGCGTGAACGGCGGCCGCGTCGTTTCCTGAGGCCCGATTTCGCGAGGCCGCGAGGGCGGGGGGCCGCCGCGTAGCGGGGTGGAAGGGGGGTATGCCGCCAGCGGCTATACCCCTCCGTCAGCGTCGCGCGCTGCCACCTCTCCTACACGGAGAGGATCTTGTCCTGGCAAGGCGTCCGCGCTTGCCGGCCGCGCGCAGACGCACCGCTGCCCCGGCGCCGCGCAAAAAAGAACGGGCCCGCCTTGCCGGCGAACCCGTCCCTCTGTGTCTCCCCTGGGGGAGCCGCTCAATCAGCGCTTGGTCTTCTCCGGCGCGACCGTGATGCGCACGGTCTCGCCCGAGTTGCCGGGGAAGCGGGTGAACATCGCCTCGACCAGATTGGGCACCAGGTAAGGCAGGCGATTCGAGCTGGAGACCGCTTCGGCCTTGCCTTCGAACAGCCGCTGGCCATCGGCGCGGCGATCGATCTTCAGGCTGATGCCGCTGGTATAGACGGTGTAGCTGTCCACGCCGCCGTCAAAGAACGGATCGTACCAGCCATAGGCCCAGGGGCCGCCATAGAAGCCGCCCCAGCCGCGCCGGCCATAGAAGCCCATGCGGCCATAGCCATACCACGGGCCCCAGAACGGCGAGGCGCCGAAGCTGGTCGAGCGGACGCGTTCGCGCCCCTTGTCCACGCCATAGTCGAAGCGGACGATCAGTTGCGCGCTGTCGGGATCGCTGGCCTGGGCATACCCCTGCTTCACCATCTGCGCTTCCACCAGCCGCGCGTACTGGCCGAACTCGATGCCGCCGGCCATCTGCGGATCGTCGGCGACCACGGCGAACGTCTGGCCCGAGGGGGCCGGAAGCTGCGACTGGAAGCGCGACACATCGGCGCGGAATGTCGAGGCGCAGGCCGCGAGCGTCATCAGCAACAGCGCGGCGGCGGCGATGCGCAGCCCGCCGAAGCGGGAATTGTCGTTGGTTTTCATCTTCGTTGTCTCCACGAGACTGGCCGCTCCAGACGACCCTCCCGGCACGGCCGTGACCTTTGGGAGCATGGCGTAAACGCAAGGGTCTGAATAGCGGTTGAATAGAGGGACTTACACGATGAGCCGTTTTGGGTCACGGTTCCGCGCGTTCCGCTGGGCTCCTGCATTTGCCGACTTGCTCCCTTGTCGCGATATGTAGGAAGAGGAAGCCGTGATGACGAGCCCGATCCTTTCGATTCTGTGCGGTAGCGTGCAACCCTTTCGCGCGCCTGACGAACCGAGCGCGATCGCCAAGCGGCCGGTCGGCGGCAGCGTGCGCGTCCACCGCCTCGGCCTGGCCGGGGACGAGCAGGCAGACCTGGCCGTACATGGCGGGCCGGACAAGGCGATCCATCACTATCCGCACGATCACTATGCCTGGTGGCGCGCGGCGATCGGCGATCACGCGCTGCTGGCCGCGCCCGGCGCGTTCGGCGAGAACATCTCGACCGAGGGGATGACCGAGGAAAGCGTGTGCATCGGCGATCGCTATCGCCTGGGCACGGCGCTGGCCGAAGTGAGCCAGGGCCGCCAGCCGTGCTGGAAGCTCGATCACCGCTTCGGCGGGTTGGCGATCAATGCCGGGGTGGTGCAATCACGGCGCTCGGGCTGGTACTACCGCGTGATCGAGGAGGGCGAGGTGGCGGCCGGCGATGCGATCGCGCTGGTTGACCGGCCGCACGAAGGCTGGACGGTGCGCCGCGTGTTCGGCCTGCTGATCGCCGGCGAGCACAAGCGCGATCGCGCGGGGCTCGCCGCGCTCACCGCTGTCGAGCCCCTGGCCGATCCGTGGAAGCGGCGGCTGGCGCAGCTTCTGGGCTGATCGGCCGCGCGGTCAGCCGCGCACCAGCCCCAGCGCGGCATACGTCGCCTCCAGCGTCGGCGCGGCCAGCGCGCGGGCCTTTTCGGCGCCCTTGCGCAGGATCGCGTCAAGCGCGGCGCGGTCCTGCCGCAGCTCGACGAAGCGGGCATTGATCGGCGCCAGCATTTCCACCAGCATCTCGCCCAGCGCCGGCTTGAACTTGCCGAAGCCTTCGCCGCCGAAATCGGCCAGCACCATATCCACGTCCATGCCCGCCATCGCCGCATAGATGCCGACAAGGTTCGCCGCTTCGGGCCGGCCTTCCAGCCCCTTGGCTTCCGAGGGCAGCGGTTCGGGATCGGTCTTGGCCTTCTTCACCTTCTGCACGATGGTTTCGGCATCGTCGGTCAGGTTGATGCGGCTCATGTCCGAAGGGTCGGACTTGCTCATCTTGGCGCTGCCGTCGCGCAGGCTCATGATCCGGGCGGCATCGCGCGGGATGATCGGATCGGGCAGGGTGAAGACCGGCGCGTCCTCGCTGGCGAAATCGTTGTTGAACTTCTGCGCGATGTCGCGCGCCAGTTCCAGGTGCTGCTTCTGGTCTTCGCCCACGGGCACGTGGGTGGCCTGGTAGAGCAGCACGTCGGCGGCCTGGAGCACCGGATAAGTGAACAGCGCGATCGAGGCGCCTTCGCGGTTCTTGCCCGACTTGTCCTTGAACTGGGTCATGCGGTTCAGCCAGCCCATCCGCGCGGTGCCGTTCAGCAGCCATTGCAGCTCGGCATGGGCGGGAACCTGCGCCTGGTTGAACAGGATCGAGCGATCGGGATCGACGCCGCAGGCGACCAGCGCGGCCACCATCTCGCGGGTGTTGGCGGAAAGATCGGCCGGGACATGCGGCATGGAGATCGCGTGCAGGTCGGCCAGGAAGAACAGGCACTCGCCGTCTTCCTGCATACGCACCCAGTTGCGGATCGCGCCGAGGTAATTGCCAAGGTGCAGATTGCCGGTGGGCTGGATGCCGGAAACGATACGCATGGATGCGTCCTTCATGATGCTTTGCGGGAAATGCGTGGGCGGGAAATGCCTGGGGTATGTCCGCCGGGCGCGGACGGGCCGTTCAGCGCGCGTGCGAACGCCATCGCCAGGCCGCCCGGCCGGGACGGCGGCCATGAGTCTTCAGGGGCGAGCAATCCTGCATGGCGCGGGCGCATAGCACAAATGGCGCGCCATGGAAGCCTTGCCGGGCGTTTCGCTCACTGCGCCTTCGGGGCCGGCCGGCGCCGGCGCAATTGCGCGATCAGATCCTTGTCGAGCGCGCCGATCAGGTAAGCCACGCCGAAGAACACCGCCATGCCCGCCGCCACCAGCACGCCCAGCGACCAGACCCGTTCGATCACATGGCCGCCATAGCGCGTGGTCATCAGCGGCATCAGCGCCCAGAGCGCTGCGCCCATCGCGGCGCTGGCGGCGATCTGCCGGCCGATCCGGCCCGCCAGCTTCCAGGTGAAATGGAACCAGCCGCGCGCCTGCAGGATCACATAGAGCGTCACCACGTTGAGCGTCGAGGTGAACGCGGTCGCCCCCGCCAGCCCGACAATGCCGAAGCGCGGGACGACCAGGATATTGATGCCGATGTTCACGATCAGCGCGGCGGCCGCGATCCACACCGGGGTGCGCGTATCCTCGCGGCTGAAGAACGCCGGCTGAAACACCTTGACCAGCACGTAGGACGGCAGGCCGATCACCAGTGCGACGACGATCTGCGCCATGGTGTCGCCAGCGGCGATCGTCATCCGGCCGCCGACGAAGAAGGCGGTGACGAAGGCCGGCGCGCAGATCGCCAGCGCGACCGCGGCGGGCAGCGTCAGGAGCGTCGCCATCTCGACCGCGTTGGCCTGCAGGCGCTGCGCCTCGGCGGCATTGTCGGTCTGGATATGACGCGCCAGCATCGGCAGGATGGCGGTGCCCAGCGCGATGCCGACAATGCCCAGCGGCATCTGGTTCAGCCGGTCGGCATACTTGAGCAAGGTCAGCGAGCCCTGCTCCAGCGAGGTGGCGAAGAACGTGTCGACGAACTGGCTGATCTGATAGACGCCCGCGCCGAACGTGGCGGGCAGGATCAGCATTCCCAGCCGCCGGACCTCGGGCGTGAAGCGCGGCACGCTGATCTTCAGGCGTACCCCGGCCCGCCGCGTGGCCCAGGCCATGTAGAGCAGTTGCACCACGCCGGCCGCCGCCACCGCGATCGACTGGACATAGGCTACGGTCACATCGGTCCCGCCCGCCTCGCGCATGGTGTAGCCGGTGACGATGCCGCCGATCAGCACAAGATTGAGCAGCACCGGCACGAATGCGCCCGGGGCGAAGCGGGCATGGGCATTGAGCAGGCCCGAAAGCATCGCCACCAGGCTGACCAGCCCGAGATAGGGGAAGGTGATGCGCGACAGGGTGACGGCCAGCTCGAACTTGCCCGGAATCGCCTGGTATTCGCTGGCCAGCAGCCAGACGATGCCGGGCATCGCCAGCATGGCGAAGGCGGAAAAGCCCAGCAGCACCCAGACGAACACCGCGAGCACGTCGGTCGCGAACTGGTTCGCCGCCTCCTCGCCGCCGTGCGAATGCAGCGTGCGCGTGTACATCGGCACGAAGGCCACCGAAAAGGCGCCCTCGGCGAAAAGCCGGCGGAACGTGTTGGGCAGGACGAAGGCGAGCTGGAACGCATCCGCCGCCAGCCCGGCGCCGAGCACGCGGGCCAGCAGCATGTCGCGCACGAAGCCGAACACGCGGCTGAGCGCGGTCAGCCCGCCGATCGTGCCGACATTGCGGACAAGGCTCATGCCGCCGGCCCGGCCGGAGCCATGGCCCTCAGGCGTTGCCGCTCGGCGCGGCCTCGGCGGCGGCCTGCTGCTGGGCGGCAAGCTGCTGGACGTAGAGGCCGTTGAAATCGATCGGTTCCAGCATCAGCGGCGGGAAGCCGGCATCGCGCACTGCGTCCGAAACGATGCGGCGGGCGAAGGGGAACAGGATGCGCGGCGCTTCGGCGAAAAGGAACGCATGGGCCTGGCCATCTTCCAGATTGCGCATCCCGACCAGCGCGCAATAGCTGAGATCGACGACATAGGTGGTGCCCGCCTGCGCCTTGGCGCTGCACACGATCTTCAGTTCCACTTCGTGCACTTCGCCGTCGATGGCCTGCGCGCCGATGTTGAACTGGATGTCGATCTGCGGCGCGTCCTGCCACTGGAAGCTGTGCGGCGCGTTCGGGTTCTCGACCGAAAGATCCTTCACATATTGCGAGATGATGCCGGCCGCGGGCGCGGTATCCTCGCCATTGCCGTTGCCGGTGCCGTCCAGATCGAGATCGGAGATGATGTTGCCAATTTGGGCCATTTTTGCGATGCTTCCGTGCGCTTTTTCAGGATTTCGAGCGGCGCCTAGCACCGGGGCGGGCAGGCGGCAATGGCGCGTCGCGGCCAGGGCGTGGCTCCGGTGCGGCGAATCGCGGGGCAAAGCGCTCTGATCGGCGAAAAAATGCACCCATCCGGCCGCTCACGCGTTGTTCATTTGTCAACCTTACCTATCTGGGGTTATGGTGCCATGCCGCTTTCACGGCGGCCTGCAAGGGATGGACATAGAGGCGTGACTGTTGAAATCGTGATCCTGGCTATGATCGCGGCCTTTCTCGGGCTGCGGCTCTATTCGGTGCTCGGCCGCCGTGCCGAGCATGAGGAAGAGCCGATCCAGGGTCGCTTCGACGGTCCGGGCGGGAAGCCGGGCGCGCCGCGCGTTTCCGCGCCGCCCAAGGCCGAGGAACGCCAGCAGCCGGCTTATCCCGCGTTCCGCCAGCCCGATATGCCCACGACCACGCCGGTGGTGGAGCGCGCCCTGCGCGAAATCGCCGCCGCCGATCGCCGGTTCGATGCCTTCGCCTTCGTCGACGGCGCGCGCGGCGCCTACCGCATGATCCTCGAAGCCTTCTGGCGGGGCGATCGCGAGGAACTGCGCCAGCTTTGCGATGACGACGTCTACGCCAGCTTCGCCGCCGCGATCGACGCGCGCGAGGCGGCGGGCGAAACGCTGCAGAACCAGCTCGTGCGGATCGAGGATACCGCGATTGTCGGCGCGTTCTATGATGCGCCTGTCGCGCGCATCCAGGTCCGCTTCCGCAGCGATATCGCCGCGGTGACGCGCGATGCGCAAGGCAATGTCGTGGCCGGATCGCTCGACGATGCGATCGAGGCGATCGATATCTGGACGTTCTCGCGCAATCTCCAATCCGCCGATCCCGACTGGCTGCTTGACGAGACCGACGAGGGCTAGATTTTGGCCGGGTCGCGTTGGCGTAAGCTGGCGGCGCTCGCGCTGCTCTCCTTGCTGGCCGCCTGCGTCCGCGTGATTCCCGAAACCGGCGGGCCGACTCGCCCCACTCCCGCGCCGACCCCGGCACCCACGCCCGTGGCCGAATCCGCCGTGGCGCTGGGCGTGGAAGTGGGGCCGCCGGTCTCCTCGCTCGAACTTCGGCAGGAAGACGCGGCGGCCGCGCTGCTCTCGTTCCACGAAAGCTGCCCCAAGCTGACCGTGCGCACCGATGCGAGCGGGCTGACATCGCCCGGGGACTGGCGCGCCGCCTGCGCCGCTTTCGCCACCTGGCCCTATGCCAAGGCCGCGCAGTTCTTCGCGACTTACTTCGAGACGCTGCGCGTGGGCGATGGCAAGGCTTTCGCCACCGGCTATTACGAGCCCGAGATCGCCGGATCGCGCGCGCATCTGCCCGGCTTCGACGTGCCGGTCTATGGCCTGCCGGACGATCTGGTGCGCGCCGCGCCGGGCGATGCCGCGCCGCTCGCGAACGGCACGATGCCGCTGGGCCGCTATGACGAGACGGGCAAGTTCGTCCCCTATTACGACCGTACCGAGATCGAGAACGGCGCGCTGGCCGGGCGCGGGCTGGAAATCGCCTGGGCGGCCGATCCGGTGGAATTCTTCTTCCTGCAGGTCCAGGGTTCGGGGATGCTGCGCGCGCCTGACGGGCAGATCATGCGCATCGGTTATGCCGGGCAGAACGGCCAGACCTACACCGGGATCGGCGGCGTGATGCGCGAACGCGGGCTGATCGGCGAAGGGCCGGGGCAATATTCCGGCTCGATGCAGGGGATCATGCAATACTTGCGCGAACATCCTGACGAGGGCCGCGCGCTGATGCGCGAGAACCGGAGCTGGGTGTTCTTCCGCGAACTGACCACCGACGGCCCGCTGGGCGCGCTGGAAGTGCCGGTGCGGGCGGAAAGCTCGGTCGCGGCCGATCCGCGCTTCGTACCGCTGGGCGCGCCGGTGTGGCTGGAGCTGGACCGGCGCGAGGCGAACGGGCTGTGGATCGCGCAGGACACCGGCGGCGCGATCAAGGGGGCGAACCGCTTCGATACCTTCTGGGGCGCGGGCGAGACCGCGCGCCGCGTTGCCGGCGGGATGAGCGGGCGCGGCCGCGCGCTGATCCTGGTGCCCAAGGGCACGGCCACGCGGCTCGGGCTGAAGTGAGCCGGCCAGGGCGCCGGCTCTCTCCCGAGGAAGCCGCCCTCTGGGCGCAAATCGCCCGGACAGTGACGCCGATCGAGGGACGCATGGCCAGGGCCGCCCCCGCACCGCCGCGCGAAGAGCCGCAGGCCGACCGCGCGGCAGCGGGCGCGGCCAGCCCCGAACCCCGCAAGGCGCGCCAACCGCCGCCGCCGCCGCCGCTGCTCCGGCCCGCCAGCCCGCCGCCGCTGCCCCGCGCCGGGGAGGATGCCAAGGCCGGCCTCGATGCCTCGTGGGACCGCAAGCTGGCGCGCGGCATCGTGCAGCCCGATTTCTCGCTCGACCTGCACGGCGCCTCGCTCGAGGCGGCATGGTCGCGGCTGGTGCATGGGCTGACGCAGGCCAAGGCGATGGGTGCGCGCGTGGTGCTGATCGTCACCGGCAAGCCGCGCCCGGCCGACGCGGCCGACCGCGCCAACCGGCGCGGCGCGATCCGCGCCAAGATCATCGACTGGCTCGCCGCCAGCGAGCACGCCGGCGATATCGCCGCGATCCGGGGCGCGCACCGCCGCCATGGCGGCGAGGGCGCGCTTTACGTGATCCTCAAAAGGCGGCGATAGCCGTGCCGGGCACCGCCGCCGATTCGCGAAATTATGCCGGCAGGACCGAGAAAAGCGGCTTGTCGCCTTCGCGCGGCAGGCTGGCGTCGTCCACCGGCAGCGGGTCGAACGTCTCGTCGGTAAGGGCCACGTTCGATAGCCCTTCGACCTTGAAATAGCCCAGCCGCCGCTCATCCTCGCTGCGCCAGGTTTTCTTCATATTCAAGGCGCTGACATAGAGGTCGCCATGGCGGGTGAAGAGCTGGTGCGGCGCCAGGAGCATTTCGCTGCCGTTGTACACAGCAACGATCAGGCGCCTGAGGGCGATGGCTTCGGTGAACTTTCGTTCGAACGACGGAGCGGGCTGAGTGGTCTTTTGCATTGCAGCATAATGGCGGCCCGGATGCTGCATCGCAAGATGGGAATGCCAAAGCCTTGCGCAATTTCGGTCCCGAAGCGCCGCAAACCGCGATTCCGGGCGGGAGGAGCGACAAAAAAGGCCGGGAGCGGTCGTTTCCGCTCCCGGCCCGGTTTCCTGTCGGCGCGATGTCCTCAGGCCGCTTGCGCGATGTCTTCCACCGCCTCGTTGCGGATCAGGTAGTCGAAGGCGGAGAGCGCCGCTTTCGAGCCTTCGCCCATGGCGATGATGATCTGCTTGAACGGTACCGTGGTCGCGTCGCCCGCCGCGAACACGCCGGGCAGGTTGGTCGCGGCATGGGTGTCGATCACGATCTCGCCGAAGCGGGTGAGTTCCAGGCCGGAGTCCTTGAGCCATTCGGTGTTGGGCACCAGGCCGATCTGGACGAACACGCCTTCCAGCTCGACCCGCTGTTCCGCGCCGCTCTCACGATCCTTGTAATTGAGGCCGTTCACCCGCTCGCCATCGCCGGTCACTTCGGTGGTCTGGGCCGAGACGATCACGTCCACGTTCGGCATCGAGCGCAGCTTGTCCTGCAACACCTGATCGGCGCGCAGCTTGCTGTCGAACTCGATCAGCGTAACGTGGCCGACGATGTTGGCCAGATCGATCGCCGCCTCGACGCCCGAGTTGCCGCCGCCGATCACCGCCACGCGCTTGCCCTTGAACAGCGGGCCGTCGCAGTGCGGGCAATAGGCCACGCCGCGATTGCGGTATTCGAACTCGCCCGGCACGCCCAGGTTACGCCAGCGCGCGCCGGTCGAGATGATGAGCGCGCGCGTCTTGAGCGACGCGCCATTGGCGAAGACCACTTCGTGATAGCCGCCCGCCTGCCTGGCCGGGATCAGCTTTTCCGCTTTCTGCAGGTTCATCACGTCGATGGCGTATTCATGGACGTGCGCTTCCAGCGCGGCGGCGAGCTTGGGGCCTTCGGTGTAGGGCACCGAGATGAAGTTCTCGATCCCCATGGTATCGAGCACCTGGCCGCCGAACCGCTCGGCCGCGACGCCGGTGCGAAAGCCCTTGCGCGCAGTGTAGATCGCCGCCGAGGCGCCGGCCGGGCCGCCGCCGATGACGAGCACCTCGAACGGCTCCTTGCCGGCGATCTGCTCGGCCGCGCGCGTCTCGGCATTGGTGTCGAGCTTGGCGAGCAGTTCCTCGATGCTGGTCTTGCCGCTAACGAAGAACTCTCCGTTGAGGAACACCGCCGGGACCGCCAGCACGTTGCGGCTTTCGACTTCGTCCTTGAACGCGCCGCCTTCGATCAGCGTGGCCTTCACGCGCGGGTTGAACAGCGCGAGCAGCGTGAGCGCCTGCACCACGTCGGGGCAGTTGTGGCAGGACAGCGAGAAGTACATCTCGAAGTTGAAATCGCCGTCCAGATCGCGGATCTGCTGTAGCACTTCGTCGGAAACCTTGGGGGGATGCCCACCGGCCCAGAGCAGCGCCAGCACCAGCGAGGTGAACTCATGCCCCATCGGCACGCCAGCGAAGCGGACCTGCACGTCGGGCTCCGCGGCGCGGCGGATGAGGAAGCTGGGGCGGCGCGCGTCATCGCCGTCAAACCGGGCGGAAACCTTGTCGCTGAGCGCGTCGATCTGGGTGAGCAGGTCGCGCGTCTCGGCCGATTTGGCATCGTCGCCAAGCGAGGCGACAAGCTCGATCGGCTCGCGCAACATGCCGAGATACTGGGTGAGCTGTTGCTTCAGGTTGGCGTCGAGCATCGGAATTTCTCCTGGAAGGGTGGAGAGGAAGTGGCGGCCCAGGGTGGGGGATGGATACCCGGGCCGCCGTTCTTCGATCCTGGAGCACATCCAGGTCCGATCATGTCAATCAGACCTGTGGCCCCATTTCCTTGATCTGCCGCATTTCCCGGCGCTTTCGGGCGATATCGCCAGGCCGGGAAACGCGTGCAGGGGGCGATGGATCAGAGCTTGCCCACGAGGTCGAGCGAGGGCGCGAGAGTTTCGCCGCCTTCTTCCCACTTGGCCGGGCAGACCTGGCCGGGGTGCTCGCGCCAGTACTTGGCGGCCTTGATCTTGCGGACGAGTTCGGTGGCATTGCGGCCCACGCCCTCAGGCGTGATTTCCACGAGCTGGATCACGCCATCGGGATCGACCACGAAGGTGGCGCGATCAGCCAGGCCCACCCCTTCGCGCAGCACGCCGAAGTTGTTGGTCAGGGTGTGGTTCTGGTCGCCCAGGAAGGCGTACTTGATCTTGCTGATCTTTTCCGAAGTGTCGTGCCAGGCCTTGTGGCTGAAGTGCGTGTCGGTCGACACGCCGTAGACTTCGACGCCGAGGCCCTGCAGCGTCTCGTACTGCTCGCCAAGGTCTTCGAGCTCGGTCGGGCAGACGAAAGTGAAGTCGGCCGGGTAGAAGAAGAAGACCGCCCACTTGCCGGCGATATCCGCTTCGGTGACGTCGAAGAAATCCTTGCCGGCCTGGAATGCCGTGTTCTTGAACGGCTTGATGGTGCTGCCAACGATACCCATGAAACGTGTCTCCCTCTCTGGTTGGAAATGACAGGCACCAGATAGGGCGAGAGTGCGTCGGTTTGTAGACCAAAGGTCCGATTGCGTTGATCGGGTGAGGCGATCAGTGGGCGGTGGAGTGAGTGCTTGAGGCGATAAGTCGCGATCGCGGCGCAAGTATGCGGTCTGCTGCGCATAGGGTGCCTGGAAATGGAAAAGGCGAGCAGGGTATCCGCCCGCTCGCTCGCCGTCAGGGGGGAGATACGCAAGCTTGCTCCTGCGCAGCAGGGGCTGGCCGGAGTTGAGAGGGGAGCGTGCGCACGCGGCCCTCTCCCAATCCTCTCCCCTGAAGGGAGAGGGCTATCGTTACCCGCACTGCCCCCGGTGGAGCAGCTTGTGGTCGGCCAGCACCAGCGCCATCATCGCCTCGACCACCGGCACGCCGCGAATGCCGACGCAGGGGTCGTGGCGGCCCTTGGTGAACAGTTCGGTCGCCTCGCCCTCGCGAGTCACGGTGGGCTGCGGCGTGAGGATCGACGAAGTCGGCTTGAACGCCGCGCGCACCACCACCGGCTGTCCGGTCGCTATTCCCCCGGCGATACCGCCGGCGTGGTTGGCGAGGAAATCCGGGCCGCTTGTGCCGGGGCGCATCGGATCGGCGTTCTGTTCGCCGGTCAGGCGCGCGGCGGCGAAGCCGTCGCCGATCTCGACGCCCTTGACCGCGTTGATCCCCATCATCGCGGCGGCAAGGTCCGCATCCAGCTTGCCGTAGAGCGGCGCGCCCCAGCCGACGGGCACGCCGGTGGCGACGCATTCCACCACCGCGCCGATCGAGGAGCCGGCCTTGCGCACATCGTCCACCAGCAGGGCCCAGCGCTCGGCCGCCTTGGCATCGGGGCAGAAGAACGGGTTGCGGGTGATCTCGGCGGGATCGAAGTTCGCGCGGTCGATCGCATCGCCGCCGATCTCGCTGACATAGGCCAGGATCGACACTTCGGGGATCACCAGCCGCGCCACGCCGCCCGCCGCCACGCGCGCCGCCGTCTCGCGCGCCGAGCTGCGCCCGCCGCCGCGATAGTCGCGAAAGCCGTATTTCGCGTCATAGGCATAATCGGCATGGCCGGGGCGATAGGCCTTGGCGACTTCGGAATAGTCCTTCGATCGCTGGTCGACATTCTCGATCATCAGGCTGATCGGGGTGCCGGTGGTCCGCCCCTCGAACACGCCCGAGAGGATGCGGACCCGGTCCGGCTCCTGCCGCTGGGTGGTGAATTTCGACTGGCCGGGGCGGCGCGCGTCGAGGAAGGGCTGGATCGCGTCTTCGGAGATGGTGAGCCCCGGCGGGCACCCGTCGACCACGGCGCCCAGCGCCGGCCCGTGGCTTTCGCCCCAGGTGGTGAAACGCAGCAGCCGGCCGAAAGTGTTCACGCTCATGACCGCAGCGCTTTGTCGCGCCCGGCCCGGTTTGTCCAGCGTGAGAGGGCGTGAAGGCGCGCGCGCCGGCTGACGCGCCTGGGCGACAGGGATATCTTCGCAGGCGGGAGAACTTCGGTTATGTCCCTCCCCGATGTTCCTTGTCGTCTTCCGCAATCGCAAGCGCGCCGATCTCGATGCCGCCGCCTATGCCGCCGATGCGGCGCGGATGGCCGCGCTGGCCAGCGCGCAGCCGGGCTATCTGGCGTTCAAGAGCTACACCGCCGAGGACGGCGAAGTCGTGGCGATCTCCGAATGGGCGGACGAAGCCTCGGCCCGGGCCTGGGGCCGCCATGCCGAGCACGCTCCGGTGCAGGGCAAGGGGCGGGCCGGATACTATCAGGACTATACCCTGTTCGCCTGCGACAACCCGCGTATCCACCGCTTCGAAAGGCCCGCCCCGTGAGCGTGACCGTCTATGGAATTCCCAACTGCGATACCGTGAAGAAGGCGCGCAAGTGGCTGGATGCCAGGGGCGTGGCTTACGCATTCCATGATTACAAGAAACAGGGCGCCGATCCCGCGCGGATCGCCGGCTGGGTCGATGTGGCGGGCTGGGGAAAGGTGCTGAACCGCGCCGGCACCACGTTCCGCAAGCTGCCCGATGCCGACAAGCAGGGGCTCGATGCCGACAAGGCGGTCGCGGTGATGGCGGCGAACCCTTCGTGCATCAAGCGGCCGGTGGTCGAATATCCGGGCGGGCTGCTGGTGGGCTTCAAGGAAGCCGAGTGGGAGACGGCGCTGTCATGAACTTCGCGGCGATGACGTTCGAGGAGCAGATGGCGATCCTGGAATGGACCGCCGCCGGCTTCGGCGTAATCAATATCGCGCTGCTGATCTGGCGCAGCGTCTACAACTATCCGTTCGGCATCGTCATGGTCGGGCTCTACATCTTCGTGTTCTGGAAGGAGCGGCTCTACGCCGAGGCCGGGCTGCAGGTGTTCTTCGTCCTCGCGCAGATCTACGGCTGGTGGCTGTGGGTGAAGGTCGACGGAGAAGACAGCCGGGTGCCGGTGCGCTGGCTCGACAATTTCAGCCGCGCGGTCTGGATCGTGGTGACGGCGGCGATCAGCGTCAACCTGGGCTGGGTGATGCACCGTTTCACCGATGCGACCATGCCTTATGCCGATTCGGCGATCGCCGGGGCGAGTGTCGCCGCGCAGCTCCTGCTCGCGTTCCGCCGGGTGGAGAACTGGGTGCTGTGGGTGCTGATCGACGTGGCCGCGATCGGGCTTTACATCAATCGCGGGCTCTATCCCACGGCCGGGCTCTATGGCGGGATGCTGGTGATGTCGCTGATCGGCCTGCGCGAATGGGTCCACGCCGCCGACAAGGAACCGGAGCCGATCGGGGCGTGATCCGGGTCTGCCTCCACGGGGCGGAAAGCACCGGCAAGTCGGTGCTGGCGGCGCAACTCCAGGCGCAATGCGGCTGGCCCTGGATACCCGAATATGGCCGGCAATATTGCGAGGAGCACGGCACCGACCTCACCATGGCGGACCTGCTCGCCATTGCCGAGGGGCAGGATGCGGCCAATCGCGCCGCCGAAGCGCTGTCACCCCCGGTGCTGCTGCTCGATACCGATCAGCTCATGACCGCGGCCTGGGCGCAGATGCTGTTCGGCGCGGTGCCCGAGGTGCTGCTGTCCTACCCCAAGGCCGACCTTTACCTGCTGTTCTCGCCCGACGTGCCCTGGGTGGAAGACGGCACCCGTTTTTTCGGCACCGATGCCGAGCGTGCCCGCTTCGCCACGATCGCCGAGGCCATGCTGGTGCGCGCCGGCGTGCCGTTCACCCGCATCGCCGGCGGCTGGGACGAGCGCGCGGCGCAGGCCCGGGCCGCGATCGCCGCCCTGCTCGACGCGGGCTGATCAGCCGGGCCGCGAGAAGAACTCCGCCGCCGATTGGGTATCGAGGTATTCCTTCACTTTCAGGATCTTCCCGTCGCGGAAGGTGAACAGGTGATGATAGGCGTTGGTATAGGTCCGCCCGTCGGGCGTGACGCCGATATTGGTCGATTCGAGCGCGACCCGGTCGCCCTCGGCGGTCGCTTCGCCGAACGTCACTTTCGCGCCGCCATCGACGAAGATCGTCGGCGTGGCCGCCCATTGCATGAACGTGGCACGGTCGCGCTCGCCCGCCCACGAGAACAGGTGCGGCTTGCCGAGGACCCAGTAGGTCGCTTCCGGGTGCAGCAGCGCGTCGATCCGCGCGGTGTCGCGGCGGCCGATGGCGACCAGGAAATCGCGCGCGGCCTGCTTCATCGCCGCGTGGTCCATCGCGGGGCTGCCTTCAGCCACGCGCCGAGATCCAGTCACCCATCGGCGCGTGCGGCAGGCCCACGTCAAGGATGCCAAGCACGCCGGCGCGCGCGGCCTTGATCTGCGGCACGGCGCTGACGGCGGGAAGCGCGGTCATCGTGTCCCAATCGTGGTTCTTCCAGTGCGCCGCCGGCGTGATCCGCATCCGCGTATCCAGGCTCGGCTCGCCGGTGATGACGATGTGATACTGGTCGTCGTCGATCGCCCAGCCTTCGGCCAGCTGCTTGGTCAGGTACCACACCACCGTGAGGTTGACCGCGGTCTTGCCGCCCACCTTGCCGTTCCAGCCGCCGCGCAGCGCCGCGTTGGTGCCCTGTTCCATGCAGAACCAGCCGAGATCGACCTTCTCGGCCGCGGTCGCATATTCGCAGAAGAACTCGATCTCGTCGAAGTCCAGCCCCAGCGCCGCGCCGATGCGTTCCACCGCGTCGCGGAACAGGATCAGCCAGGCCCGCGCGCGCTCCATCAGCTCGGGCGTGGCGCCGCCCGGTTCGCCCATGCCAAGGAAGCCCCAGGTCTCCACCGATTCGTAGACCGAGCAATCGGCCGATTCGGTCAGCGAGACCGATTCGACATCGCGGCAGATCGCGGTGAGCGCGGCGGTCACCGAATTGATCCAGCCCGGATTGATGCCGGTGATGTAAAGCGAACTGCCGCCGCGCTGGCAGGCCGCTTCCAGCCGCTCCTTCACCTCGCCATGAATGCCCCCGACATTGAGGAACAGGTTGGTGCTGACCACGTCGAGCCCGGCTTCGAGCAGCCGGATCGCCTGATCCAGATCGGCCTCGAACGGGGTATAGAGCACGGCATCGGCGCCCAGCGCGATCAGTGCGTCGATATCGTTGGTCGCCGCGATGCCGGTGGCCGGGCGGCCGCACAGCTCGCCCGCGTCGGTGCCGCGCTTGGCATCGGACCAGGCGTAGACCCCGGCCAGCTCAAGGCGCGGATCGTCAAGGATCGCGCGCAGCGTGAGCTTGCCGACCTTGCCCGTGGTCCATTGGATGACGCGCAGCTTGTCCATCTCTCTCTCCCGTTTTTTCGCATGGTCGCCCGATCCGGGAGCGCGCGGAAGTTCCCTTATGGGGACATGAATCAGACCGGCGTGGCGGTGACGATGTAGTTGAGCGCCATGTTGTCCGAAAGGTGCAGGCCCCTGGCGGGCGACCACGAGATGCCGCGTGGCTCGCCCATTTCCAGGCCGGCGTCGGCCAGCAGCTCGCACAGTTCCTCGGGCGTGACAAAATCGCGCCAGTGATGCGTGCCGCGCGGTACCTGGCCCAGCCGTTCCGCCGCCTCGACCAGCAGCAGCCTGGCTTGCGGCGTGCGGTTGGGCGTGGACAGCACCATCAGCCCGCCCGGCGCCAGCGCGGCGGCCAGCGCGGCGAGGAACGCGGCCTTGTCGGCGACGTGCTCGATCACTTCGAGCGCGCAGACCAGATCGAATCCGCCCGGCGCCAGCGCGCCGACTTCGCCGTGCCGGTAATCGATGGCCAGGCCCATCCCCTCGGCATGGGCGCGCGCGGCGGCGATGTTTTCCGCAGCCGCGTCGATCCCGGTCACGGCCGCGCCCATCCGCGCCAGCGGCTCGCACAAAAGGCCCGCGCCGCAGCCGGCATCGAGCGCGCGGCGGCCGGCCAGCGGCCTGGTGCTGGCCGGATCGGCGGCGAAATGCGCGTCGATCGCCTCGCGGATGAAGGCCAGCCGCACCGGGTTCAGCCGGTGGAGCATGGCCGATGAGCCGGTGGCATCCCACCACTGCGCGGCCAGCTTGCCGAAGTGGGTGGCTTCCTCGGGGCGGATCGTCGGCACGCCGGCCGGCTCGGTCATGGTTGCATTCGTCATGGCCTACCCCTAACAGCGCGCCCGACTCTAATCCACTGACAGGGAGCACAGGCGCCTTGGCCCGCATCGTGATGAAATTCGGCGGCACTTCGATGGCCGGCACCGAGCGCATCCGGCGCGTGGCCAATATCGTGCGCCGCCAGCAGGCCGCCGGGCACGAAGTGGCGGTGGTGGTTTCGGCCATGGCGGGCGAGACCGACCGGCTGGTGGGCTTCTGCCGCGAGGCCAACGCGCTGTACGATCCGGCCGAATACGACGTGGTGGTCGCCAGTGGCGAGCAGGTGACTTCGGGCCTGCTCGCGCTGACGCTGCAGGCGATGGGCTGCAAGGCGCGTTCGTGGCTGGGCTGGCAATTGCCGATCCGCACCGACGACGCGCACGCCAAGGCGCGGATCGAGGAGATCGACTCCGAAGCGCTGATCGCTTCGATGGCATCGGGCGAGATCGCGGTGATCCCGGGATTCCAGGGCATGGCGCCCAGCGGCCGGGTGACGACGCTGGGCCGGGGCGGCTCGGACACGTCGGCGGTGGCGGTGGCGGCGGCGGTGAAGGCCGATCGCTGCGACATCTACACCGATGTCGACGGGGTCTACACCACCGACCCGCGCATCGTCGCCAAGGCGCGCAAGCTGCCGCTGGTCACGTACGAGGAAATGCTGGAGCTGGCCTCGGTCGGCTCGAAAGTGCTGCAGACCCGCTCGGTCAGCCTGGCCATGAAGGAAGGCGTGCGCGTGCAGGTGCTCTCCTCGTTCATCGACGAGAGCGCGCCGCCGGCCGATGACCTGCCGGGCACGATGATCGTCAGCGACGAGGAACTGGAAGGAAGCGACATGGAACGCCAGCTGATCACCGGCATCGCCGCCGACAAGAACGAGGCGAAAGTCACTCTGACGCGCGTGCCCGACAGGCCGGGCGCCGTCGCCTCGATCTTCAGCCCGCTGGCCGAGGCGAACATCAACGTCGACATGATCATCCAGAACGTCGCCAAGGGCAAGGGCGAGACCGACGTGACCTTCACCGCCCCCAAGGCGGACCTGGTGCGCACGCTCGCCATCCTTGAGGACCGCAAGGACAAGATCGGCTACTACCGCATGATCAGCGACGACAAGGTCGCCAAGATCAGCGTCGTGGGCGTCGGTATGCGCAGCCATGCGGGCGTGGCCAGCACGATGTTCAAGACGCTGGCCGATCGCGGGATCAACATCCAGGCGATCTCGACCAGCGAGATCAAGGTCTCGGTCCTGATCGACGAGGACGAGACCGAACTGGCCGTCCGCGTGCTCCACACCGCCTACGGGATGGACGCGGCGGCCTGAGGGCCGGGCGCGCCGCCATGGACCGCGCCGGGCGCAAGCAGGCGGCCTCCGCCTACCGCGAACGCAAGGTCACGGCTGGCGTCTACGCGCTGCGCTGCGGGCCGACCGGGCAGGTGTGGGTCGGGCGCGCGCCCGACATCGCCACGATCGAGAACCGCGTGCGCTTCCAGCTTCGGCAAGGCGCATCCAGCTTCCCCGCGCTGCAACAGGCCTGGAATGCGCATGGCGCCGATGCCTTCACATTCGAAGTGCTGGAGGAACTGGACGGCGAGGAACTGGGCCTGTCGCTCCAGCGCGAGCTCAAGAACCGCCATGCCGCCTGGGTCGAGAAACTGGCGGCGCAGGCGATCTAGGCGGTGTGGGCAAGTTCGGCAGTGGCTATCAGTCGCCGTTCCGAACACGCCAGCATCCCAGACCTTGGCAAAGCTGTTCTAATTGCCAACAAACTTTGCTGCGTCTGGACTTCTCGCGCGTGCAGCGTCCGTCATCCGCGATGTGGCTTCGACGATGAAATCACGTTCAGCTTCGGGAGTTGTGAAGAAGCGACGCGGAAGGACCATAGCGCTGCTTTGGACCAGAAAAACCCAATACTTGCGGGTTTGATAGAGGTCTGTGACGCAAGGCCAGCGAGCGGTCATCGTCAAATCCGCCAGATCATAGACCAAGGCCTCAGGTGTTATGCGGAGCGTGAGAGCTTGCTCGTATGCCTGTCCACGCGCGGCGAGGGCCTTCCGCATTGAAGGTCCCGCCAGTCTCTGGACTATCAGCACGCCTACACCGAGGCCGAGAAAAGCGAACTCGACCGAAATTGCGGCAGCAAGCCATGAGCCCGAAGCCCCTGCCCCAACCGGGATGCCAACGGCTAACATGCAAACCAAAAGAAGGAGCTTTATCTGGCGTGGAGACACACCCCGTCGGGCCTTGATATAGGCCATCGCGGTAGTGCTTTCCCCAGCAATCAGAATACCTGTTGCTTCCATCGTATCCCTCCGGGGCGGTTCCGAAGCAAATAGCAGCAATGTACGCCGGCTGCATCATCCCTCCATCGCTGCCCTCCAGGCTGACCGATGAAGGGCAAGGGAGTGCATGATCTTAGCGCCCGCTCACCTCTATTTTTCCGCCATTTAAGTTATCGGATCACTTCGCCCAGAGCCGTCATAATCAATGGCTGAAATTGCCCACGCGCCGCCTAGGAGAAGCTGACTATCCGCCCCAACGCGGCACTGCGTCCACGCTCTTCTTAGGGATTATGGTCGAACACATAAGCCCATTCCTCGCCCGGGGCCCCGCTGCCTTTTTTGCCGATGCAGCGAAGATAAGCGGGATCCCGGATCGAGCCCGGGATGGCCAGGAAAGATGTATTTGTCCAAAGGGGAAGGACGCCCTCTATTGAGGCCGCCTCGCCCCTACCAAATCAGACCGCGCGCGCCAGTTCGTCCCTGAACTTGGGGTGGGCCAGCGCGATCATCGCGTCGGCCCGTTCGCGCAGGGTCTTGCCGCGCAGGCAGGCGGCGCCGTGCTCGGTGACGATCCAGTGGACATCGTTGCGCGGGGTCGTCACCGGGCCGTCGAGCTGTGGGACGATGCGGCTGACCGTGCCGTTCTTCGCGGTGGAATGGCAGGCGATGATCGAGATGCCGCCTTTCGAGGCATTGGCGCCGCGCACGAAATCGAGCTGGCCGCCCGAGCCCGAATACTGGTGCCCCAGCATGTGCTCCGAATTGCAGGCGCCCGACAGGTCCACTTGCAGCGTCGCGTTGACCGAGACGACATGGTCGTTCTTGGCGATGTGGCGCGGATCGTTCACCACGTCCACCGGCAGCGAATAGACCGCCTGGTTGTCGTCCAGCCACTCGTAAAACGCGGTATCGCCCATCGCGAAAGTGAACACGCCGCGCCCCGGGAACGTGGTCTTGCGCCGGTTGTTGGCGGCGCCGCAGTTCATCAGGCTGGCGAGCGCCGGCGTCAGCAATTCGGTGTGGATGCCCAGGTTCTTGCGGTTGGCCAGCCGGCGGCAGACGGCGGCGGGCAGGTTGCCGATGCCCATCTGCAGGCAGGCGCCGTCGTCGATCATTTCCGCGATGATTTCCGCGATCCGCTCGTCCTCGGCCGAGGCGGCATGCTCGGCCACTTCGAGCAGGGGAGAGCGATGCTCGACGATCGCGTCGACCTCGCTGACGTGCAGCGGCGATTCGCCGAAGACGCGCGGCATCAGCGGATTGACCTCCACGATCAGCCGTTTCGCCGCCTTCGCCGCCGCGCCGGTGTAGTCGTTGGCGGTGCCGAAGGTGAAATAGCCGTGCTTGCCCATCGGTGAGACCATGGTGACGCATGTATCGAGCGCGATTTCCTCGCGCAGCACTTGCGGCGATGCGCTGAAGGCAGTGGGCACGAAGTCGATCAGCGCTTCGGCCGCGGCCGGGTCCGCCTTCACCAGCGCGCGTTCGACGCCGCTCAGGAACATGCAGTGCGGCCGCACCTTGCCCAGAAGCTCGCGCTTCAGCACGCTTTGCGCGGCGTGGGCCATCGAATGGAAATACCACAGGCGCATACCCGAAAGGTCGCCCGCCTCGATCCGGCGCGCGAGCGCGGCCAGCAGCGCCGGCGGCTCGGCCACGGCCATGCCCATCGCGACGTGGGAATCGGACGGCACCAGCCGCGCCGCCTCGTCTGGCGTGCACAGCTTCGATCGGTAGATTTCGTGAATATCCATGGCCGCGCGCTTTTCCATCTGGCCGCGATATTATCAAGGCATCGGCGTGCGGATATCAGGCCCGATACGGATGGGGAAAACCCCGCCCCCGGCCAAGCGGGAGCGGGGTTTCGTCCGCCGGGCCGTGAGGGAAGCCGGCGCGGCGGACGGATCGGTCAGCTCGTCAGTTCGGGTTGGGTCGGCAGCTCGTCGGGCGATTTGGCCGCCATGCCCAGCGCCCGGGCGACACCTTCGCCATAGGCCGGGTCGCAGCGCGTGCAGTTGTCGATGTGGCGCTGCTTGATGAAGGCCGGGGCGTCGCCCATGGCGCGGCCGGTGTTCTCGAACAGCACTTGCTGCTGCGCCGGGCTCATCTGCTGGAACAGCTTGCGCGGCTGGGTGAAGTAATCGTCGTCATCCTCGCGATAGTTCCAGAAATCGGCATCGCCCCGGATCTTCAGCGGCGGCTCGCGGAAATCGGGCTGCTGCTGCCACTGGCCGAAGCTGTTCGGCTCGTAATGCGGGCGGCCGCCGTAATTGCCGTCCATCCGGCCGTAACCGTCGCGGTGGTTGCTGAACACCGGGCAGCGCGCGGCGTTGACCGGGATCTGGTGGTAATTGACGCCCAGCCGATAGCGCTGCGCATCGGCATAGTTGAACAGCCGCGCCTGCAGCATCTTGTCGGGTGAGACGCCGATGCCCGGAACCAGGTTCGAAGGCGCGAAGGCGCTTTGCTCCACGTCCATGAAGAAGTTCTCGGGATTGCGGTTCAGCTCGAACTCGCCCACCTCGATCAGCGGATAGTCCGCCTTGTACCACACCTTGGTGAGATCGAACGGGTGGAAGCGATACGTCTCCGCCTCGGCCTCGGGCATGACCTGGATGCACATCTTCCATTTCGGGAACTCGCCGCGCTCGATCGCGTCATAGAGGTCGCGCTGGTGCGATTCGCGGTCGCCGCCGACCAGCGCGCCCGCCTCGGTGTCGCTCAGGTTGGCGATGCCCTGCTGGGTGATGAAGTGGAACTTCACCCAGAAGCGTTCACCGGCATCGTTGTAGAACGAATAAGTGTGGCTGCCGAAGCCGTGCATGTGGCGGTAGCTCTTCGGAATGCCGCGATCGGACATGACGATCGTCACCTGGTGGAAGGCTTCGGGCAGCAGCGTCCAGAAGTCCCAGTTGTTGGTGGCGCTGCGCAGGTTGGTGCGCGGATCGCGCTTCACCGCCTTGTTGAGATCGGGAAACTTCCTCGGATCGCGCAGGAAGAAGACCGGCGTGTTGTTGCCGACCATGTCCCAGTTGCCTTCCTCGGTATAGAATTTCAGCGCGAAGCCGCGAATGTCGCGCTCGGCATCGGCCGCGCCGCGCTCGCCGGCGACCGTGGTGAAGCGCGCGAACATCTCGGTCTGCTTGCCGACTTCCGAGAAGATCTTCGCGCGGGTGTAGCGGCTGATGTCATTGGTCACGGTGAACGTGCCGAACGCGCCCGAGCCCTTGGCGTGCATCCGCCGCTCGGGGATCACTTCACGCACGAAGTTGGCCAGCTTCTCGTTGAGCCAGACGTCCTGCGACAGCAGCGGCCCGCGCGGACCGGCGGTGAGGCTGTTCTGGTTATCGGGAACCGGCGCGCCGAACGCGGTGGTCAGCGGCGTGGTGCCCGGCGCATAGGGACACTTGCCGTCGGCGGAGTTCGATTGGTCCATGGTATCAATCCTCTCGATGAAGTCGGTAGGGCAACATTACGCGGGGGCCTCTGTCTGGGAAAACCGATTGCACTTGTCAGACTGATCGGCGCAGGCGATCACCGGGACGGCATTTCCGCTCCCGCGCGATCATGACGGCCCGCCCATGGCCCGCCGGGCCTTCAGCAGCACATGCAACATGCGCGCTTCCCGCGCGGCGGCGGCGGGATCGAGCGCGTCCATGTTCGCGCGCATCGCATCGAGGCGCGCCTTGACGCTTTCGCTGACATCGGCGGGCAATGCGGGGTTCGCATCGTCGAACAGCGCGCCCAGCCCGTCGAGGCCGGCGGCGATATCGGCGCGTTCGATCTGGCCGCTGTCGATCGCGGTGGCGAGCAGCGCCGCGCCGATTTCCAGGTGGAGCAGGGTCTCGTCCGCGTGGGCCGGCAACGCGCGCGGCGCGGGCGATCCCACGCGTGCCGGATCGCCGGGGTCGGTCGGCAGGAAGGCCCCGAAGCCCAGCCCGGCCACCGTCGCGAACGTGCCGGCGGCAAATCCCATCAGCAGGGCGGGCCCTTGCGTGGCGGCCTTGCCCGGTTGGCTCTCGCTCATCACCCACGGCTCCCGCAGCCGATGGTCGCCGCTATCGGGCGGCGACACCCCCGTTTCGCGCCCCAGCCAATCCCTTGCCCGCGACGTGCGCCCATCCTAAGGCGCACAGGCCGGTTTGGGCAAGGGTATGGAGCATTGATGGCCGAATTCAGGAAAACCTCCGCGCTGATGGCGCGCGGAACCGAGTTTCTCGGCAGCGAGTACGCGATCCTGTGCGGCGCGATGTCCTGGGTTTCGGAACGCAACCTGGTCTCGGCGATCAGCAATGCCGGCGGCTTCGGCGTGATCGCCTGCGGCGCGATGACGCCCGAACTGCTTGATGCCGAGATCGCCGGGACGCAGGCGCTGACCGGCAAGCCCTTCGGCGTGAACCTGATCACCATGCACCCGCAACTGTTCGATCTGATTGCGGTTTGCGCCCGGCACCAGGTCAGCCACGTCGTGCTGGCCGGCGGCATTCCGCCCAAGGGCAGCGTCGAGGCGATCAAGGCTTCGGGCGCCAGGGTGATCTGCTTCGCGCCCACGCTGGCGCTGGGCAAGAAGCTGCTGCGCTCGGGTGCGGACGCGCTGGTGATCGAGGGGATGGAGGCGGGGGGGCACATCGGCCCGGTCTCCACTTCGGTGCTGGCGCAGGAAATCCTGCCCGAACTGGCGGCGGACCATCTCGTGTTCGTGGCCGGCGGCATCGGCCGGGGCGAGGCGATCGCCGGCTATCTGGAAATGGGCGCGGCCGGCGTGCAGCTGGGCACGCGGTTTGCCTGCGCCGCCGAATCGATTGCCCATGCCGATTTCAAGAAGGCCTTCTTCCGCGCCTCGGCGCGCGATGCCGTCGCTTCGGTGCAAGTCGATCCGCGCCTGCCGGTGATCCCGGTGCGCGCGCTGAAGAACAAGGGCACCGAGGAGTTCACCGCCAAGCAGATCGAGGTGGCCAAGCTGCTCGATGCGGGCGAGGTGGACATGGGCGAGGCGCAGCTTCGGATCGAGCATTTCTGGGCAGGCGCGTTGCGCCGCGCGGTGATCGAGGGCGATGTCGAGAGCGGCTCGGTCATGGCCGGCCAGTCGGTCGGCATGGTGACGCGCGAGGAGCCTGTGGCCGATATCATCGCCGCGCTGATGGCCGAGGCCGAGGCCGCGCTCTCACAGCGCGTCGCGGCCTGAGGGGACGCGTCATGGCCGAACCGCTGATCCTGGCCTTTTCCTGCGCCGATCGTCCCGGCATCGTCGCGCGCGTCACCGGCTATCTCGCGCAGGCGGGCTGCAACATCATCGAGGCGCAGCAGTTCAACGACCTGGCCGAGAACAAGTTCTTCATGCGCGTCGCCTTCGATCCGCGCGTCACCGACCGCGAGGAAATCCGCGAGGGCTTCGGCCCGATCGCGCACGAATACGGCATGGCCTGGTCGATGCTGCGGCGCGACCGGCCGCGCCGGGTGCTGGTGCTGGTATCGAAGTTCGACCATTGCCTGGCGGACCTGCTTTATCGCCAGCGCATCGGCGAGATGGCGATGGACGTGGTCGGCGTGGTATCCAACCATCCGCGCGACGCGGTCAACACCCTGCTGATCGGCGACATCCCGTTCCACCACTTGCCGGTGACGAAGGAGACCAAGGCCGCGCAGGAAGCCCAGGTCCGCGCCATCGTGGAGGAATCCCGGGCCGAGCTGGTCGTGCTGGCGCGCTACATGCAGATCCTCTCGGATGAGATGGCGTCGTTCCTTTCGGGCCGCTGCATCAATATCCACCACTCGTTCCTGCCCGGCTTCAAGGGGGCCAAGCCGTATCACCAGGCGCACGCGCGCGGGGTGAAGATGATCGGCGCGACGGCGCACTACGTCACCGCCGATCTCGACGAGGGGCCGATCATCCATCAGGATGTCGAAGCGATCACGCACGCCGATTCGCCCGAGGAACTGGTCCGCAAGGGCCGCGACATCGAACGGCGCGTGCTGGCCGAGGCGGTGCGGCTGCACCTGGAGGACCGCGTCCTGCTCAACGGGACGAGGACGGTCGTGTTCAGGAGCTGAGCGGCGCCCGAAAAAGGGCGCAAAGCCCACGGGAGACAAGCGGATGAAGGTCGAAGGGCTCAACCACGTCAATATCGTCGCCGGGGATCTCGATCGGACGGTCGCATTCTACGAGACGGTCCTGGGCATGAAGGCCGAGACGATCCCCAACATGCCGGCCGGCTTCGACGGGCGGTGGATCTGTGACGAAGGCGGCCTGCCGATCATCCACGTGCAGAAGCACAACCCGCTACGCCACGGCGCGCTGGGCGCGCGCGATGGCACCACCGGCGCGATCGACCATGTCGCGCTCGCCTGTTCGGACTTTGCCGGGATGGTGCGCCGCTGCGCGGAACTGGGCGTGCCGCACCGGGTCAACGATCGCCAGTTCGGCACGCTGCGCCAGGTCTTCGTCACCGATCCCGACAACGTGGTGCTGGAACTCAACTTCGCGGGCGATTGAGCGCGGGCGCGGCCGCCGCGATGAACGCGGCCCAGGCCGGCGCGTCCTTGTGCGTGCTCGTTCCGGGCGACCAATGCCGTTCCATCAGCGCGCGCGCCTCGTCCTCGGCCATGCCGCGAGCCTCGCGGTGATAGCGGTAGAGAAAGGCCGAGACGCGCCAGTTCATGATGCAGTGGACATGGACCACGGCATCGCCGGCCGCTTCCATCGCCGCGCGAAAGGCGGCGAAATGCGCTTCGTCCGGCGCATCGAACGGCACCGGGATCTGCGTATAGGCAATGCCCGCGCGCGCCATCAGCGCCGCCTCGCCCACCAGGGCGCCGGGCGAATCGTCCAGCGCCAGGTTGATCGCGCGCTCCACCCCGATCGCGGCGAGCCGGGCGACGTCGCTTTCCTTCAGCCGGCCCGAGGTGGTCAGCCGCGCGTCGATCCGTTGCCAGCAGGCGATGTCTTCCGGGTCGGGGTCTTCCAGGTCGGGGTCTTCCGGGTCGGGGCCCATGCGCGAAATTCCTTCGAGCGTGCGAACCAAACGCTGGCCGCGCGGTTTTCCCTTCGCTAACCCCGTAAGCGGACAAGGCAAGACCGGAGGACGCCGATGTGTGACGACTTCACCGAGAGTGCCGAGGCGGCGGCGCTGGCGCGCATGGGTCTGAGCCGGCGCGAATTCGCCGCGCTGGGCGCCAGCGCGGCGCTGGCCGGCTGCGCGCGCATGGGATCGGGCGATGCCGGCGAACTGCGCGAACGCACGGTGGAGATCACCACCGCCGATGGCGTGGCCGATGCCTTCTTCGTCCACCCGGCGAAAGGCGCGCATCCGGGCATCATCATGTGGCCGGATATCGCGGGCCTGCGCGAAGCCTTCAAGGTGATGGCGCGCAAGCTCGCGGCCGAGGGGCACGCGGTGCTGGTGGTCAACCAGTACTATCGCGGCGGACCGGCGCCGGTGATGCAGAGCTTTTCCGAATACCGCACGCCCGAAGGTCAGGCGAAGATCGCCCCGCTGCGCGAAGCCCTGACGCCCGAGGCGATCACGCGCGATGCCAGGGCCTTCGTCGCTTTCCTCGATGGCGACCGGGCGGTGGACGCGAAACGCAGGATCGGCAGCAACGGCTATTGCATGGGCGGGCCGTTCACCGTGCGCACGGCCGCGGCGGTGCCCGGCCGGGTCGGCGCGGCGGCCTCGCTCCACGGGGCCGGGCTCGTCACTCCGGCGCCCGACAGCCCGCACCGCATGCTGGCCGCCACCGGGGCATCCTATCTGTTCGCCATCGCCCGCAACGATGACGCGCGCGATCCCGCATCGAAGGACGAATTGCGCAAGGCCGCCGATGGCGCCGGCCGCCCCGCCGAGATCGAGGTCTATCCCGCCGACCATGGCTGGTGCGTGCCGGATTCGCCTTCGTGGGATCCCGTCGCGGCGGACAAGGCGTGGCAGCGCATGGTGGCCCTGTTCGAAAAGCTCTGAGCGTGTGGCGCAATGCATGCAAACGCGCCTTTCCAGACCGCTTTGCCGTCACTGCTTGGTCACGGATCGCCGCATTGCCTGAAATCCTTGGGCGCCTGAGCGGATTCGCTTGCCCCCCGCCCCCCGGACGCTAGAATTTCCGGCACGTTGGAGGAGTGGATTGATGGGCGGATTTCTGATTGCGCTGGTCGCCGTCGTCGTCGTGTTCCTGATGATGGGCGTGCGCGTCGTCCGGCAGGGCTATGTCTACACGATCGAGCGGCTGGGCAAGTATTCGCTGGCGGCAACGCCGGGCCTGCACCTCATCATCCCGTTCGTCGACCGGGTCGGCCAGAAGGTCAACATGATGGAGCAGGTACTCGACATTCCGGGGCAGGAGATCATCACCAAGGACAATGCCATGGTCGGCGTGGACGCGGTGGTGTTCTTCCAGGTGCTGGACGCGGGCAAGGCGGCCTATGAGGTTTCCAGCCTGTTCAACGCGATCATGGCGCTGACCACCACCAACCTGCGCACGGTGATGGGCTCGATGGACTTGGACGAGACATTGTCGAAGCGTGACGAGATCAACGCCAAGCTGCTCTCGGTGATCGACCATGCGACTTCGCCCTGGGGGGTGAAGATCACCCGCATCGAGATCAAGGACATCCGCCCGCCGCTCGACATCTCGAACGCGATGGCCCGGCAGATGAAGGCCGAGCGCGAGAAGCGCGCCCAGATCCTGGAAGCCGAAGGTATGCGCGCGTCCGAGATCCTGCGCGCCGAGGGTGAGAAGCAGGGCCAGATCCTCCAGGCCGAGGGCCGGCGCGAAGCCGCCTTCCGCGATGCCGAGGCGCGCGAGCGCGAGGCCGAGGCGGAGGCGCGCGCCACCCAGATGGTCAGCCAGGCGATCGCCGAATCGGGCAGCCAGGCGATCAACTACTTCATCGCGCAGAAATATACCGAGGCGGTGGCCGCCTTCGCCACTTCGCCCAATGCCAAGACCATCCTGTTCCCGGTCGAGGCGACGCAACTGATCGGCACGCTGGGCGGCATCGGCGAGCTTGCCAAGGAAGCGCTGGGCGGACCGTCCAGCCCGCCCCCGGCCCCGCCGCGCCGCGCGCCGCAGCCCGGCGTGCCGCCGACGGCACCCGGAGGCCAGTGATGGACAGCCTGTTCGATCTGCAGCCGCATTACGCATGGCTGGCGATCGGGCTGGTGCTGGCGGTCGCCGAAATGGCGATTCCCGGCGTCTTCCTGATCTGGATGGCCGGTGCGGCGCTGATAACCGGGCTCCTTTCGTGGTTCGTGCCGATCCCGTTGCCGTTGCAGATCGTGATGTTCGCCGTGCTTTCGATCATCGCCGTGTTCACCGGCCGGCGCTTCCTGCGCGATCACCCGGTCGTTTCCGCCGATCCCAAGATGAACCAGCGGGGCGAGCGCGTGGTGGGCGAGATGGTCGTCGTCACGCAGGCGATCGAAGGGGGATCGGGCCGCGTGCGGCTGGGCGACAGCGAATGGCTGGCCAAAGGCGCCGATGCCGTGCCCGGTACGCGGCTGCGCGTCGCGGGGCACGATGGCGTGGTGCTGATGGTGGAGCCGGTCGCCTGAGACCGGCGGCGGCCTTGCGGCAAAGCGCGGCGGGCAAGCCGCATCGTGCCGTGACACCCGCTCCTGCACGAACGCTGCTGCGCCGCTCCTCCCGGGCCCGCGGCCTGGTCGCGGCCTTGTGCCTGTGGCTGATCGCACCGGCGGCCCTGGCGGCGGACTTGCCCGCCCGGCAGGCGGGCGGGCCCGAGATCGTGGTCGAGGGATCGACCGAGAAGAAAAGCGCCTGGAAACGGGCGGAAACCGAGCATGTCGTGGTCTTCAGCGATGGCGGCGAAGCCGAGCTGCGGCGTGTCGCCATCGATCTTGAAGCGCTCTATCGCCTCATGTCGCGGCTCTATCGGCAGGGCCAGACCGCCGACGATACCGCCAAGCTGCAAGTGACGCTGTTCGATTCGACGGAATTCTTCACCCAGATGGGTCTTCGCAACCTGCGGTCGGCCGAAGGGCCTTACGCGACCTCGTTCGTGGGCCAGCGCTATTATGACCCGCGCGAGGGCGGCGATGTGCTGGCCGCCTCGCGCAGCGACCAGATCGTCAATCTCAATACGGTGATCGCCCGCTCGCGCGATTGTGAAGACCAGCTGGCGATGGGGGCGCTCACCTGCTTTCCCTATCCCAATCATCCCCCGATCGTCAGGACCTGGCAAGGCGTGCTCTATTCCGCCTTCGCGCAGCATTTCATCCTGACCTATGTGCCGGCGGCCTATCCGCGCTGGTATCTCGATGGCATCGGCGCGCTGTTCTCCACCTTTGCGGTGCGATCCGACGGATCGGCCGATTATGCGCGTCCGCCGATCGGCTACAAGGAGGCGTTCCGCTCCTACGGCGATCTCAGGGTGGGCGATGTCCTGACCGGGCGGTATCTGGAGAATCCGCCCCCGCAGATGCGCTGGACGCCTTATCATGCGTGGTTGCTGGCGCATTACTTCCTCTACGCCGACCTGAAGCCCGAGCGGCGCGATCAGTTCGCGCGCTATATGGCGGCGGTCCGCCAGGGCACGCCGCTGGCGGAGGCGGCCGCCGTCTTTGGCGACATGCGCAAGCTGCAGCGCGAAATCGCCTCCTATGCCGCGAGGCCGCTGGCCTATGCCCGCACCAAGCGGCCGCAAGGGCCCGGCGACGAGCCGGAGATCACCCCGCTTTCGTTCAGCGACGCGGCGATGATCGCCGCCCGGATCGAGATCGGCACGCGGCTTGCCCCCGCCGCTGCCTCGGCGAGCCCGGCCGGAACCATGCCGGCGGGCGAGACACGCGATCGCGCGCAGTGGCTGGCCCAGGTGCGCGAAAAGGCGGCGCAGTTCCCGCGCGATGGCGCCGCGGTCCTGTTCGCGGCCGAGGCCGAATGCCGCGCCGGCAATCCGCGCGAATGCCTTGCCCTTGCCGAAAGCGTGCTGGCCGGATCGCCGGACAACGTGGAGGCGCTGGCCTGGAAAGGCATGGCCCTGACCGATGCGGCCATCGCTGGCCCGGCGGCGAACCGTCCGCAGGCGCTGGCCGCCGCGCGCCAGACGATCGAGCGGGCCATCGCGCTTGACGGCGATGCGCCGCTGCCCCTGATCGCCTATTTCCAGAGCTTCGCCAAAGCCGGCGAGCCCGTGCCGGAACAGGCGATGCTGGGCATGGCGAAAGTGGCGCGCCAGGTTCCGGCCGCGCCCGCGCCCCGGCTCTATCTGGGCGCGGAGCTGGTCCGGCAGGGCCGGGGCGATCTGGCGCGCCAGGTGCTTGGTCCGGTGCTGCACGGCGGCTATGATTCGCCGGAGAAGGACGCCGCGCGGGCTCTGTTCGCGCCCGCCCGCCCGAGAGGCTGATGCAGCCGCGCAAGCGCGTCGAACCTACCGGAAGAAGCCCTGGCTCTTCAGGAACAGGTATGTCGCCCCCGCCGCGCCGATGGCGATCAGCGTCGCCCCCAGCGTGCCGAAATGGCCGGTAAGGGGCAAGCCGCCCGTGTTCATGCCGAAGATGCCCGTCACCAGCGTGGAAGGCAGCATCAGCGCGGTCATCACCGAAAGCAGGAACAGGTTCTGGTTGATCTTCTGGTTCTGCTGGTGATCCAGCTCGTCGCGCAGCAGGCGCAACTGGTTGGTCACGCTCAGCGTGTCGCCATCGACGCCTTGCACGCGCTGGGCCAGCTTTTCGGCGGTGGGCAGCATCTCGTGCGGCAGGTCATGGTCCAACTCCAGCCGGTGGAGCACGCCGTGGGTGCCTTCCAGCATCCGGTGAAGTTGGGCCAGCCGGCGGCGGATTTCCAGCAGGCGGCGGCCGCTGGGCACATGCCGCTCGTCGATCAGCGCGTCTTCGGCCGCCTGCACTTCGGCGGAAAGGCTGGCGATGACGCGGCCGATGTTCTCAAGGATCGCGCTGACGATCAGGTCCAGCGCGCGGGCCGGGCCGTCCACCGTGTCGATGGCGTCCAGCCGCCGCCGGGTGATATCGGCCGAGCCGATCGGGTGCACCCGCGCCGAAACGATCAGCGTCGGCGTCAGCGCCACGCGCAGCGCGCCCACCCGGCCGGTATCGCGCACGTCGAAATCACGCTCGAAATCGTGGAGCACGCAGGCCACCGTCTTGCGTTCGACCAGCGCGCGCTGGTGCGAATCCTGCGACAGCAGCACTTCGCGCGCGCCCTGCGGCAACTCGGGCGTGGTTTCGATCCACAGCCGGGTGCCGTGATCGGCAAGGTTGAGATGCAGCCAGCGCAGGAAGCCGCGATGCGGGCTGTTGCAGTTTTCCACGTCGCGCCGTTCGCCGGGCGCGAAGTCTATGCCCCAGATCAGGCCCGGGCCGGTCGCCGGCACGCTTGCGCCGCCGCCGGCCATCCTCTCGTCAGTCATGCCCATGCGCGTGGCTCTCGCGATGCCCCAGGCGGGCATCCTAGCAGAACCGGATCGGCCTTGCACCGCCTTGCGCGCAGCGGCCGCGCAGGCCGGCAAGGCGCTGCCCGCTTGCCTGCCGCGCGGCGCGTGCCCATATTCGCCATCGCCCCCATTCCGCCGCCGCGAGGAGACCCACGGATGACCGAAAAGCTTGACCTGACCGATGCCGAATGGCGCGATAAGCTCAACCCCGAACAGTACCACATCCTGCGCGAAGCCGGGACCGAGCGGGCCTTCACCGGCAAGTACGAGAAGAACAAGCAGGCCGGCATGTACTTTTGCGCCGGCTGCGGCACGCCGCTGTTCTCGTCAGACACCAAGTACAATTCGGGCTCGGGCTGGCCGAGCTATACCGCCCCGGTCGAGCCGGGCGCGGTGGACGAGCATCGCGACGCCACCCATGGCATGGTCCGCACCGAAGTGCGCTGCGCCACCTGCGAAGGGCACCTGGGCCATGTCTTCCCCGATGGCCCTGGCCCCACGGGCCTGCGCTATTGCATCAATTCGGCCGCGCTCGATTTCGCGCCGAAGGAGGATTGAGCAAGCCGGCCGCGAGATTCCGGCCGTTGCCGGGGCGTGGCTCCGGCCCTTTCCGCCAGCGATCGGAAAAGGCTCGGGGAAATCGTCCCGGCTTCGTTAAGCGCGGGTTACAATTCGCCAATGCAGGGCGTAGATAGCAACCGGATCGAGTTGTCCGTCACAGGGGTGCGTACCTAGGAATGCCATCCAATTCCGGCCGGCGCCGCGCAGGGGCGGACCGTTCCCCCGAACCGCGCAGGAAGCCGTTCTGGCGCCGCGCGCTCCGCGCCATTTTCGTGTGGGGCTTCGCGCTGGCGCTGCTGGGCGCGATCTTCCTGGGCAGCGCGGTCTACATGACGGCGCGCGAGTTGCCCACTTTCGCCGATCTCAAGAGCAGCCAGAACGGGCAGATGATCGTCGTGCGCGCGCGCGACGGGACGGAACTGGTCTCGCTCGGGCCCAGCTATGGGCGCTGGATGCCTTATGGCCAGATCCCGCAAGTGATGAAGGACGCGATGGTCTCGGTGGAGGACCGGCGCTTTCGCCAGCACTTCGGCGTGGACCCGATCGGCATGGTGCGATCGGTCATGGTGCGGGTCGAGACCGGACGGTGGAAGCAGGGCGGATCGACCATCACCCAGCAGCTTGCCCGCACCATCTTCCTCAACAACAACCGCACGTTCGGCCGCAAGGTGCGCGAAGGCGTGCTGGCGCTGGCGCTCGAAAGCAAGTTCAGCAAGGACCAGATCCTGGAGCTTTATCTGAACAAGGTCTATTTCGGCGGCGGCGCCTATGGCATCGACGCGGCCAGCCGCAAGTTCTTCGGCCATCCCGCCGCCGGGCTGTCCACGCCCGAGGCGGCGATCATCGCCGGGCTGGTCAAGGCGCCGTCGAACTATTCGCCCACCGCCGACGTCAAGGCCGCGATCGCGCGGGGCGAGGTGGTGCTGGGGGTCATGGCCGAAAATGGCGTGATCGACCCGTCCGAGGCGGCCGCGATCGACTTGTCGACCGTGAAGATCGCCAAGGAAGGCAACCAGAACTCGGTACGCTACTTCACCGACTGGGCACTGCCGCAGCTTGACCTGCTGCTGCCCGAAACCAGCGAGCCGCTGGAAGTGTGGACCACGCTGGACGTGGGGATGCAGCAGACGGCGACATCGGCGGTGAAGGCCAACGTGCCCGGCGGGGCGCAAGGCGCGCTCGTCAGCATGGATCGCGACGGGGCGGTGCTGGCGATGGTGGGCGGCACCGATTACGTCAATTCCAACTACAACCGCGCGACCAACGCGGTGCGCCAGCCCGGTTCGGCCTGGAAGCTGTTCGTCTATCTTGCCGCGCTGGAAGCCGGCTACAAGCCCGACGACAAGGTGCATGACGAGCCGGTGACGATCGAGGGCTGGAGCCCGCACAATTCGGGCGGCACTTTCGCCGGCGAGATCGACGTGCGATCGGCCTTCGCCTATTCGAAGAACACCGTCGCGGCGAGCCTGGGCAACGAAGTGGGCTTCGGCACGGTGGCTGCCATGGCCCGCCGCTTCGGCATCACCACGCCGATCACCACAGTACCCTCGATGGTGCTGGGCACTTCCGATGTCCGGCTGATCGACATGACGCGCGCTTTCGCGGCGGTTTCGGCGGGCGGCACCTCGATCGAGCCTTACGGCATCGTCAAGGTGGAGACGACCGGCGGCAAGCTGCTCTACCAGCACCGCAGTACGCGCGGGCAAGTGCTGGTGCCCCCGCATGTCGCGGCCGGGATCACCGACCTGCTGCAATCGGCGGTGGCCATCGGCACCGGCCGCGCGGCGCAGATCGGCCGTCCGGTCGCGGGCAAGACGGGCACCACCACTTCGAACAAGGACGGCTGGTTCCTGGGCTTTTCCAGCGGCATCACCACCGGCGTGTGGATGGGGCGCGACGATGCCAAGGCCGTGCCCGGCCTGCAGGGCGGACGCGCGCCGGCGCAGGCCTTCGCCGCGTTCATGCGTTATGCGGTCAAGAACCGGCCGGTGGAGAAGTTCGATACCGAACTCAAGCTGCCCGAATGGCAGCTCGAACCCGACGACGAATACATGATGGGCAATCCCGACGACTATTACTACGTCGATGAGAACGGCAACATGATCGAGCCGGGCACCGCCGATGGCGCCGCGCGCACCGGCCCCGCATCGGGCCCGCCGCGCTATGAGGACGGCAGCGAGGGGCCGGGCACCGCCGGCGCGCCGCCGCCCGCCGCCAGCGAGGATTTCCTCGACCGCGCGACCGGCCGGGGCAACCAGCCCGATCCCGGCCTGCGCGCCGCGCCGCGCCCAGGGACGGCCGGCCCCGCATCCGGCCAGCGCCCTCCGACCGTGACTCGCCCGCCGACCGTCACGCGCGGGCAGGCCGCGCCGGTGGCGAGCCGGCCTTCGGCCGCCGCGGGCGCGCCGAACTAGGACCGATCGACATTCAGCCCTGACGGCCTGCAAATGGCGATTTTCCGTGCTTCCGGTGCTCACGTACTGTTAGTACGCTGCGCTCCGGGTCACGAAAAACCCCCATTTTCGGCACGCCATCTTTTGAATGGCGATCGGTCCTAGAGCCGCTCAGGCGCGGGGCGGCTGGCGGCGATAGCTCAGGGCCTCGGCGACGTGGATGCGGCCGACGGTCTCCACGCCGGCCAGATCGGCGATGGTGCGCGCCACGCGCAGCATCCGGGTATAGCCGCGCGCCGATAGCCGCAGGGCCTCGGCCGCCTGCATCAGCAGCTTGCGGCCGGCGTCGTCGGGCGTGGCGTGGGCCTGGAGCAAGTCGCCATCGAGTTCGGCATTGGTGCGCAGGCGGGTTCCGGCCAGCCGCGCGGTCTGGATCGCGCGCGCCGCGCGCACCCGCGCGGCGACTTCGGCCGAGCCTTCGGTCGGCGGGGGCAAGGCCAGGTCGGCGGCGCTGACCGGATCGACCTCGACATGCAGGTCGATCCGGTCGAGCAGCGGGCCGGAGACCTTGCTCTGGTAATCGGCGGCGCAGCGGGGCGCGCGGCTGCAAGCCAGCGCCGGATCGCCCAGATGGCCGCAGCGGCACGGGTTCATCGCCGCGACGAGCTGGACGCGGGCCGGATACGTGACATGGGCATTGGCCCGCGCCACCGTGACTTCGCCGGTTTCCAGCGGCTGGCGCAGCGAATCGAGCACCGCGCGCTGGAATTCGGGCAGCTCGTCAAGGAATAGCACGCCCAGGTGCGCCAGCGAGACCTCGCCCGGCCGCACTTTCAGGCCCCCGCCCGTGAGCGCCGCCATCGAGGCCGAATGGTGCGGCGCGCGGTAAGGCCGCGCGCGGCTGATCCGGCCATCGACCAGCGTGCCGGCGACCGAGGCGACCATCGACACTTCCAGCGCCTCGGCCGGCGTCAGTTCGGGCAGCACGCCAGGCAGGCAACTGGCCAGCAGCGACTTGCCCGCGCCGGGCGGGCCGATCATCAGCAGGTTGTGCGCGCCCGCCGCCGCGATCTCCAGCGCGCGCCGGGCGGTTTCCTGCCCTTTCACTTGCTTGAGGTCCGGCCCGCGCTCGGGCGGATCGGCCCGGCCCGGCTCGGGCACGGGCAGCACTTGCGTGCCTTTCAGGTGATTGAGCAGGCTGACCAGGTTGGGCGCGGCCAGCACCGGCACGCCATCGGCCCAGCGCGCTTCCGATCCTTGCGCGGCCGGGCAGATCAGCCCCTTGTCGCAAGCGCTGGCGTGAAGCGCGGCCAGCAGCACGCCGGGCGAGGGGATCACCCGCCCGTCCAGCGCCAGCTCGCCCACCGCGACGAAATCGGCGAGCTGCTCGGCATCGCAGACGCCCATCGCGGCCAGCAGCGCCAGCGCGATCGGCAAGTCGTAGTGCGACCCTTCCTTGGGCAGATCGGCGGGCGAAAGGTTGATCGTGATGCGCTTGGGCGGCAGCGCCAGCCCCATCGCGGTGAGCGCGGCGCTCACGCGCTGGCGGCTTTCGCCCACCGCCTTGTCGGGCAGGCCGACCAGCGCGAAGGCGGGCAGGCCCGGCGCGATCTGGCACTGCACCTCGACGCTGCGCGCCTCAAGCCCAAGATAGGCCACTGTCGATACCAGCGCGACCACGTTCGCCCCTTCCATGCTGCCGGGGCTCGCGCCGCGCCCCATTCTGCCAGCGATCCATGGTCGATAGCCGGGCGCCTTCGCGGAATCTATCCAAAATGGAGGGTTAACCCTTTCCCTAATCCCTCCGGTAAACCCGCCCGCGCATTGTCTGGGCCATGCGCTCGCCCGTCGTCTTCCTCGCGATGATCGCTGCTCTTGCCGCAAGCCCCCTGGCGGCGCGGGAAGCGGTGCGGGAAGTCGCCGTCATGACCGCCGATCCTGACGGCCCGGGCAGTGAGCGCTTCCTCGGGGACAGAGCCCCTGTCCCCGAGGCCCCCATTCCGCAGGGCGCCCTCATTCCACAAGGGATTGCCCGATACGGCCCGTTCCGCGTGCTCGATGCCGGCCATGCCGCGCTGGTCGACGTCACCGACAGCGCCTCGCCCGCCCGGTTCGCGGCGATGCTGCGCGATTTTCCCGGCATCGGCGAAATCGCCATGATCGATTGCCCCGGCACCGAGGACGATCTGGCGAACCTGACGATCGGCCGGATGATTCGCGCCAGGGGCCTGGCCACGCGCGTGCCGGCGGGCGGATCGGTGCGATCGGGCGCGGTGGAGCTGTTCCTCGCCGGCGCGCGCCGTTATGCCGAGCCGGGCGCCGAATTCGCCGTCCATGCCTGGATGGACGATACCGGCCACGAGGCGAGCGACTATGCCGAAAGCGATCCGGCCAATGCCAAGTACCTCGCCTATTACCGCCAGATGGGCATGAGCCCGATCGAGGCGCGCGCCTTTTACGCCATGACCAATTCGGCGCCGTTCGCATCGGCCCGCTGGTTCGGCGCGGGCGTGATGGCGATGTGGGTGCGGCTGGACGATCGGCCGGCGGGGTAAGGCGCCGTTCCGAAGCTCCCGCGAGGGGTGGGCGCGCCATCCGCGCCTTGACTCGGCGCCCCGCCTCCAGTAACGGCCCGGTCCTGATGAGCGGTCGCTCCTTTGCGGGCGGCCCTTTTTGTTCGCGCCGCGTGGCGCATGTGATGAATTTCGAGGACTTGCCATGAAGCGCACATTCCAGCCCAGCCGCCTTGTCCGCGCCCGCCGTCACGGCTTTCGCGCCCGCATGGCGACGGTCGGTGGCCGCAAGGTGCTGCGCGCCCGTCGCGCGCGCGGCCGCAAGAAGCTGTCTGCCTGATTCGGCGTCTGATCGGGGCTGACCGGCAGGTCGGCCCTCACGCCCCGGCACCGGCCCGCTTCCCCACCCGGACACCCTTTGGTCTATCCCGACCGGGTGGCTGGATGGGGAAGCGGGCCGGTGGCGCTTCCGGCGATCCGACCTATCCTGTATCGAGCCGTCACCATGTCGCCGAATATCAGGACACTCACGCGCCGGGCCGATTTTCTGGCCGCCAACCGGGGCTTGCGTATCGCGCGTCCCGGTTTCGTGTTGCTGGCCAACGCGAATGGCGGGCAGGGGCAGCGTTTCGGCATCACCGTGACCAAGAAGATCGGCAATGCCGTGGTGCGCAACCGCATGAAGCGCCGCTTCCGCGCGCTGATCCGCGAGATCCTGCCGCTCCACGGCCTGGCCGATACCGATCATGTCCTGATCGGCCGCGAGAACGGGATCGAGCGCGATTTCGCCGCGCTGCGCGCCGAACTGGTCGCCGCGCTGACGCGCGCGCGCGATGGCAAGGGCGATCCGCCGCGCCGGCCGCGGGCAAGGCGCTGAGATGGTGAAGCGGCTCTTGATCCTGGTCGCGCGGGGCTGGCAGCTCGGCCCTTCGCGCGTGCTGCCGCCCAGTTGCCGCTACATGCCCTCATGCTCGCAGTACGCGATCGAGGCGCTGGAAAAGCACGGTGCGATTAAGGGTGGCTGGCTCGCGCTCAAGCGTATATTGCGCTGCCATCCTTGGGGGGGACATGGCTATGACCCCGTGCCTTGATGCGGCCCCTGCGCTGCTAGTGACGATACTGCATTAGGAAACCTTCGTGGACAACCAGCGCAACATCCTCCTCGCGGTCTTGCTGACCGCGCTCGTGCTTTTCGGCTGGGACTACGGGGTCGGCTACTTCTACCCCCAGAGCAAGCAGGCGCGGCCCGTCGCCGAGCAGCAGCAGCGCGAGATCGCCGCCAGCGCCGGCAAGCCGACGCGCGAGGGCGGCCTGCGCGACGCGGCCGACATCGCGCTGGAACGGCAGGACCTCAAGACGGCGCTGGCCTCTCCGGGCCGCGTGCCGATCGCCGCGCCGGGCCTGTCGGGCTCGATCAACTTGCGCGGCGCGCTGCTCGACGATCTGGTGCTCAATCGCCACCGCGAGACGGTGGAGAAGGATTCCGGGCCCGTGCGGATCTATTCGCCGGCCGGCACGCCCGCGCAGGAATTCGCGCAGTTCGGCTGGGTTGGCGAGGGCGCCGACGCGCCCGATGCCAATACGCTGTGGACCGCGCCCGCCGGCGCGAAGCTGACCCCGCGCACGCCGGTGACGCTGACCTGGCAGAACGGCAAGGGGCAGACTTTCGCGCTGACGTTCGCGATCGACGAGGACTATCTGATCACCGTCAGGCAGGCGGTCGCCAATCGCGGCGGCGGCGCGGTGGCGGTGCAGCCTTTCGGCCTGATCAACCGCACCAGCCAGACCGCCAGCGTCGATACCTGGAACGTCCACGCCGGCCCGATCGGCGCGTTCGACGGTTCGGTCTCGTTCGGCCCCAACTATAGCGACCTCGTCGATGACGGCGTGCTGGCCGAACCGGGCAAGGCCGACTGGGTGGGCTTTACCGATGTCTACTGGATGAGCGCGCTGGCCCCGGTGGGCGCCAAGGCGCAAGGCACGTTCCGCTCGCTGGGCAACAGCCTGTTCCGCGCCGACCTCGTCTATGACAAGGCGATCGTCCAGCCGGGCCAGCAACTGGCCCGCACCACCAAGCTGTTCGCCGGCGCCAAGGAGCACGAAGTGCTCGATCGCTACGAGGACGGCGGCATCGCCAAGTTCGGCCTCTCGATCGACTGGGGCTGGTTCCGCTGGTTCGAAAAGCCGATCTTCTGGGTGCTGATCTCGCTGTTCAAGCTGGTCGGCAACTTCGGCGTGGCGATCATCCTGCTGACCGTGATCGTGCGCGGCATCATGTTCCCGGTGGCCCAGCGCGGCTTTGCCAGCATGGCGGCGATGCGCGCGGTGCAGCCCAAGATGAAGGCCATCCAGGAGCGCTACAAGGACGACAAGCAGAAGCAGCAGCAGGAGATCATGAAGCTCTACAAGGACGAGGGCGTCAATCCGCTCTCGGGCTGCCTGCCGATGGTGCTTCAGATACCGGTGTTCTTCGCGCTCTACAAGACGCTGATCCTGGCGATCGAGATGCGCCACCAGCCTTTCGTGCTGTGGATCAAGGACTTGTCCGCACCCGATCCGCTGCACCTGCTGAACCTGTTCGGCCTGCTGCCGTTCACCCCGCCCAGCTTCCTGGCGATCGGCGTGCTGGCGCTCCTGCTGGGCATCACCATGTTCCTGCAGTTCCGCCTGAACCCGGCGCAGATGGACCCGGTGCAGCAGCAGATGTTCATGATCATGCCATGGTTCATGATGTTCATCATGGCGCCTTTCGCCGCGGGCCTGCTGATCTACTGGATCACCTCCAACATCCTGACCATCGCGCAGCAGAAATACCTCTATTCGCGCCATCCCCAGCTCAAGGCGCAGGCCGACAAGGACGAGGCGGACAAGCGGCGCGCGGCCGAGCGGGACAAATCCGCCAAGGGCAAGGCGTGAGCGAGGATACCGCCGACATCGCGGAGCGCGCGCGCAAGCTGTTTTCCGGCCCGGTCGAATTCCTCAAGAGCGCGCCGACGCTCCAGTTCCTGCCGGACGCGCAAGTGCCCGAGATCGCGTTCTGCGGGCGTTCGAACGTCGGCAAGTCGTCGCTGCTCAACGCGCTGGTCGGCCGCAAGGCGATCGCGCGCACCTCGGTCACGCCAGGGCGCACGCAGGAGCTGAACTTCTTCGACGTGGGCGATCCGCTGCTGTTCCGCCTGGTCGACATGCCGGGCTATGGCTTTGCCAAGGCGCCGCCCGCCGTGGTGGAGAAATGGCGCCGGCTGATCCGCGATTTCCTGCGCGGCCGGGTGGTGCTCAAGCGCACGCTGCTGCTGGTCGACAGCCGCCACGGGATCAAGCCGGTCGATGCCGAGATGATGAAGATGCTCGATGAGGCGGCGGTCGGCTACCGCGTGGTGCTGACCAAGGCGGACAAGATCAAGGCGAGCGAGCTGGAGCAGGTCATCGCCGAAACCTTGGCCGAAGCGCGCAAGCATTCGGCCGCCTTCCCCGAAGTGCATGTGACCTCGTCGGAAAAGGGCATGGGCATCGCCGAACTGCGCGCGGCGGTGCTGGCCGACGCCGAGACCTGAAGCGCCGCCAGCGGCTGCTGGCAAGGGAATGCGCGGAAATCCAAATTGTGACAATTGCATGACGAACGGGCATGAACTAGGGGCGCGGTCGGTCACCCGCAGGACCAGAAAGTCAGAGAGTTGCGCCAGATCGCCGTCCTCCCCTATCGGACCGAAACCGCGGCCGTGGATGCGCCGATCCAGATCCTGCTGATCACTTCGCGCGGCACCGGCCGCTGGGTGATTCCCAAAGGCAAGCCGATGAACGGGCTGCCGCCGCACGCGGCCGCCGCGCGCGAGGCCGAAGAGGAAGCGGGCGTACTCGGCGCGGCCTGCCCCACGCCGCTCGGCTCGTTCCGCTATCGCAAGCGCCGGTCATCGGGCGCCTCGGTCTGGACCGACGTGGACGTGTTCCCCTTCGCCGTCACCGAGGAACTGGAAGCCTGGGAGGAGGAGCACCAGCGCGAGCGTCGCTGGTTCACGCTGGCCGAGGCGGCACGATCGGTGGACGAGGAAGACCTGCGCGCGCTCATCCGCACATTCGGCGCGCGCGAGTTCCGCGCTGCCGCCCAATCGACCCGCATCATCAAGGCGGTCGCTCACAAGACGGGAATCAATGCCATGTTCGCCTGGTTTCAGAAGCTGCTGCCGCAGCAGGCCCACTTCTTCGACCTGTTCGAGCAGCAGGCGGCCACGCTGGTCGCCGGAGCCGATGCCCTGGCGCGGCTGCTCCAGGGTGGCCCGGCGCGCTCGCAGCACGTCAAGGAGATCGAGGAGCGCGAGCATGATGCCGACGACATCACCCGCGAAGTGCTGCAAAGCGTGCGGCGCACGTTCCTGACCCCGTTCGACCGGGCGGCGATCACCAGCCTGATTACCACGATGGACGATGCCATCGACGAGATGCAGCAGGCGGCGGGCGCCGTGGACCTCTACGATATCACCGAGTTCGAGCCCGAGATGCGCGACATGGCCGCGATCATCGTCGATGCCGCGCGGCTGACGGCCGAAGCGGTGCCGCTGCTGCGCAAGATCGCCGACAACGGCGCGCGCCTGCACGAGTTGACCGAGCGTCTGGTGCGCATGGAAGGCCATGCGGATGAGATCCACGCCGCCGGCCTCAAACGGCTCTATCGCGAGACGGCGCGCAAGGAGCGCGAGCCGCTGCACTTCATCGTGCGGCAGGAGATGTTCAAGCGCCTGGAGCGCGTGGTCGATCGGTTCGAGGATCTCGCCAACGAGATCGACGGTCTGGTCATCGATCACGCCTGATCCGGCTGCCGCCCGATGGACCACACCATTTCGCTGCCGCTGCTCGTCGGCCTTGTCGCGCTGGCGCTGGCGTTCGATTTCCTCAACGGCCTGCACGATGCCGCCAACGCGATCGCCACGGTGGTCGCCACCCGGCTGCTGTCGCCGGTCTTCGCCGTCATGTTCGCCGCGCTGGGCAATTTCGTGGCTTACTGGTTCGTCGGCCTCCACGTCGCCGAGACGGTGGGCAAGGGCATCATCGACAAGGACGCGGTGACGCCGGCGGTCGTGTTCGGGGCGCTGGTCGGCGCGATGTTCTGGAATGTCGTCACCTGGCTCAAGGGCATCCCCTCGTCATCCAGCCACGCGCTGATCGGCGGCCTGCTCGGCGCCGGCATGGCGGCCGCGGGCCCCGGCGTGATCGAGGCGGACGGGACGGTGAAGACCGTGGTTGCCATCTTCGCCTCGCCGCTGATCGGTTTCGTCATCGCCATGCTGCTGATGCTGGCGACGAGCTGGCTGTTCCAGGGCGCCACCACGCGCCGGACCAACGGCCTGTTCCGGTCCCTGCACCTGCTGTCCTCGGCGGCCTATTCGATCAGCCACGGCGGCAACGACGCGCAGAAGACGATGGGGATCATCGCGGTGCTGCTTTATTCCACCGGGCACTTGCAAGGCGAATTCCATGTGCCCGAATGGGTGGTGATCGCGTGCTATGTGTCGATCGCCCTGGGCACGATGTCGGGCGGCTGGAAGATCATCCGCACGATGGGCAACAAGCTGACCAAGCTCAACCATCACTCTGGCTTCTGCGCTTCGAGTGCGGGCTCGGTGGTGGTCTTCGGGGCGAGCGCGCTGGGCATCCCGGTCTCCACGACCCATGCGATCACGGGCGCGGTGGTCGGCACCGGCGCGGCACGGCGGGCAAGCGCGGTGCGCTGGAGCGTTGCCAGCCGCGTGATCGTCGCCTGGTTCATCACCATCCCGGCGAGCGGCGTGGTGGGCGCGCTGTTCTATCTGCTCACCCGTTTGTTCTGAGGGTCTGTCTGGAAATGCGCGAAAGAGCGCATTTCCAGACAGACCCTCAGCGGGCCTCAGGGAATCTTGCGCACGGTCACGACGATGCGTTGCGGCGCGGCACCATGGACGAAGGCGGCGTCGGCGAATTTGGGGCGGGCGAACTTCACGCGCACGTCGTTGGAAAAGCCGACCAGTTCCAGCGGCATCCCGACGAAGTTGCGATCGGCCTTGCCGTTGCCGTTGGCGTCCCAATAGGCCTGCGCCGCATAGCGGCCCGGCGGCACGCCGGGAACCGTCACCACGGTCGTGCCGGCGCTGGCCATGGCTTCGGCCGACCAGGGGCAATCCTCGCGCGTGAACTGCTTTTCCGGGCAGATATCGACATGGACGCGGCCTTTGGCGGCGGCGATGCCGGCGACCGCGACACTGACCGGCGCGCCCGGCGGCGTCGCGGCGATCAGCAGGGGCAGGGCCAGGACAAGTGCGCGCATCGCGACGATATGATCTGTCCTGGATCGTAAGTCGAGCGCGCATTTGCGCGCGCCTCGCCGGTCGACAGGGCAACCGCGAGCCATTAGGGCTTGAGGCGAGGCAGCGACGGACCAGGGCTCTATGAAGCTGATTATCGGCAACAAGAACTATTCGAGCTGGTCCTTGCGCGCCTGGCTCGCGGCGAAGCAATCGGGCCTGGCTTTCGAGGAGCTGACCGTGCCGATCTATGGCGAGGACTGGGAGCAGCGCAAGCGCAGCTCCGATGAACTCGCGCCGTCATCGGGCAAGGTGCCGATCCTGTGGGATGGCGATGCCGTGGTGTGGGACAGTCTGGCGATCATCGAATACCTGGCCGACAAGGTGGGGCGCGACCGTTTCTGGCCCAAGGCGGACGAGGCGCGCGCGATGGCGCGGTCGATGGTCGCCGAAATGCATTCCAGCTATCTGCCGCTGCGCCGCACGTGCCCGATGAACATCCGCGCCCGCGTGGAAGGCGTGGCGATCGATGGCGAGGTGCGCGCCGACGTGGTGCGCATTCTCCAGCTCTGGGCCGAGGCGCGGGCGCGCTTCGGCAAGGGAGGGCCGTTCCTGTTCGGCACCTTCTGCGCGGCGGACGTGATCTATGCGCCGGTGGTCTCGCGCTTCCTCACTTATGGCATCGCCGTGCCCGGCTTCGCGCAAGTCTATATGCAGGCGGTGTGGGAGCACGAATGGATGCAGGCGTGGATCGCCGCCGCTAGTGCCGAGGACTGGGTGATCGAGCAGTTCGAAACGCCGGTGATCGGCTGATGCGCCGGCTGCTGATCCTGCTCGCCGCGCTGGCGGGCCTTTGCGGCCAGCCGGCTTTCGCCTGGGGCGAATATGGCCACCGCACCGTGGCCGCGATCGCCATGGCCAATATCTCGCCGGCCACGCGCGCGCGCATTCGCACGCTGCTGCGCGCCGAACCGCAGCTTGGCACGCCGGACTGCCCGGTCCGCAGCCTGGAGGATGCCGCGGTCTGGCCCGATTGCCTGCGCGGCGAATCGTGGCGCTGGGCCTATACGTTCCCCTGGCATTACCAAAACGAGCCGGTCTGCGCCGATTTCGACATCAAGCGCAATTGCGCCAACGGCAATTGCGTGACCCCGCAGATCGAGCGCAATCGTCGCATCCTGGCCACACCCGGCCTGCCGGTGGGTGAGCGGCTGATGGCGCTGGCCTTCCTCGCGCATTTCGTGGGCGATGTGCACCAGCCGCTCCATGTCGGCGAGAACGAGGATCTGGGCGGCAACAAGGTGGGGGCAAGCTATGGCATCGCGCCGGGGCGCAATCTCCATGCGATCTGGGACGGCGCGCTGGCCGAACGCGCGATCTCCTCGGCCGAGCCGCCGCTGGCGCGGCGCTATTCGCCGGCCGAGCGCGCCGAGCTTGCCACCGGCACGATCGAGGACTGGGCGCGCGAAAGCTGGCAGATGTCGCGCGATTTCCTCTATCCCACGGCGTTCGGCGGCAAGGTGCCGTGCGGCGACAGGAACCCGGCCGCGATCGTCTGGACCGATGAGGCGATCACGGCGGCGCTGCCGCTGATCGACCGGCGGATGGAGCAGGCGGGCCTGCGCCTGGCCCGGATGCTCGACGAAACGCTGGGCTGATCGCCGGTCGGCGCCAGATCCTGACGCTAGCGCAGCCGCCGCGTGGGATAGGGCGTGCCGTCCCTGCGGAAATAGCCCTCGCCGGTGAAGGTCATGTCGATATCCGCATAGCCGCCGGTGCCATTGCGATTGCCGGCGCTGATCGCGACGAATACGCAATCGGCATCGCTTTCGTTCACCAGATGGTGCCCGCGGCGCACGCCCTTGGGCCAGGCGCAGACATCGCCCGCGCGCAGCACCGTGCGCCCGTCGTGATCCTCGCCCGCATCCTCGATCAGCACCGCCTCGCCCGCGAGCATGATCAGCAGCTCGTCCTCGTCGTTATGCCAGTGCCGCTGCGAGGACCACGCGCCGGGCTTCAGCGTCACATGGCTGGCGCCCATCTCGCCCAGCCCGCTCGCCGGGGCGAGCCGCTTGTACCAGCGCCCGGCGACCGCCTGGTCGAACGGCGCGGGATAGCCGGTGGCATTGGCGGAAGGGATGGCATCGAGGTCCAGCTTGGGCATGGGCGTACTCCGGCTTGTGCCGTCGGGGCATAAGCCATATGCCGCATGGTTGGAAATGACCAACGCCCTGTTCGCCACCCAAAGCGTCGCCGAAATGGCCGAGGCGCTGATCGCCTGCCCCAGCGTGACGCCCGCCGCCGGGCTGGTGTTCGATTGCCTTGAGCGCCAGCTTGCGCCGCTTGGCTTTGCCGTCACGCGCTTTACCGCCGGCGGGCCGCCCGACGGGCCGGTGGAGAACCTCTTCGCGATCCGCCACGGGCCGGCCGGCACTCGCCACTTCGCGTTCGCCGGCCACGTCGATGTCGTCCCGCCGGGCGAGGGGTGGACCACGGCGCCTTTCGCGCCCGAACGGCGCGGCGACTTGCTCTATGGGCGCGGCGCGGTGGACATGAAGGGCGCGATCGCGGCGATGGTGGCGGCGGCGCGCGACCTGCCCGCCAGCGCCGGCACGGTCAGCTTCGTCATCACCGGGGACGAGGAAGGGCCGGCCCGCTTCGGCACGCTCGCGCTGATCGAGCACATGCGCGCGGTGGGCGCGATCCCCGATCTGTGCCTGGTGGGGGAGCCCACCTCGGTCGCGCGGCTGGGCGATACGATCAAGATCGGCCGGCGCGGCTCGGTCAATGTCTGGCTGGAGGTAGAGGGCGTGCAGGGCCACGTCGCCTATCCGCATCTGGCCGACAATCCGATCACGCGGCTGGTGGCGATGCTGGGTGAACTGGATGCGCTGGCGCTCGATGACGGGACCGACTGGTTCCAGCCCTCGAACCTGGAGATCACCGATCTGACGGTCGGCAATCCGGCGACCAACGTGATTCCGGCGCGGGCCAGCGCGCGCATCTCGATCCGCTTCAATGACCTGCACACCGGGGCGATCCTGTCGGACCGCGTGGCGGACATCGCCGCGCGCCATGGCGGCAGCGCGCGCGCGGTGATCTCGGGCGAGGCGTTCCTGACGCCGCCCGGCACCTTTTCGGACATCGTCTCCGCCGCGATCGCGGCCGAGACCGGCACGCGGCCCGAGCTTTCGACCAGCGGCGGCACGTCCGACGCGCGCTTCCTCAAGGACCTGTCGCCCGTGATCGAGTTCGGCCTGTCGAACGCGACGATGCACAAGCGCGACGAGGCAGTGGCGCTGGCCGATCTCGAAACGCTCGCGCGGATCTATCGCCGCATCGCCGAGGCGGCGCTGGCATAGCCTGACCGGAGCGGCACCGGGCTCTGGACAAAGCCGCCCGCGATTGCGAGCCTGCGCGCTGGCCGGCCGCCGCACCGTGGCATCAAGCGATAAGGAACCCCGCGCATGAACGACGCAGTCGGAAAGGCGCGGCGGATATCGCCGCCAGGCCCGCCGGGCACCGCCGGCCTGCAATGGCGCATCCTGGCCGGGTTCGTCGCCGGACTGGCCGCGGGCATCCTGGCCTATTCCTTCGCGCGCGACGCGGCGTGGGTGGCGGCCGTGGTGAAATACGTCACCGGGCCGCTGGGCCAGATGTTCCTGCGGCTGCTGTTCATGCTGGTGATCCCGCTGCTGGTTTCCGCGCTGGTGGTGGGCGTTGCCGAAATGGTCGAGATCCGCGCGCTCCGCCGCGTCGGCATCGCCACGCTGGTCTATACAGTGATCGTCTCGGGCATCGCGGTCGCGCTCTCGATCACGCTGGTGGACGTGCTGCGCCCCGGCGACGGGATCGACCGGGTGGTGGCGCGCGAGCTGCTGGTCAAGGGCGGGGCCAACGCGGCCGGCATCGTCCGTTCATCGGCTGACGCCAAAAGCGGGGTCGACGCCGTGCTGGGCCTGGTTCCGTCCAACATCATCGCCGCGATGAGCGAGAACGACGTGCTGGCGGTGATGGTCTTCGCGCTGTTCTTCGGCATCGGCCTGCTTCTGGTGCAGACCCCGCATACGCGCACGCTGAAGGATGCGATGGAAGGCGTGTTCGAAGTCTCGATGCGGCTGATCGGCATTGTCGTGCGCCTCGCGCCGCTGGCGATCTTCTGCTTCATGTTCAATCTGGCCGCGCAGTTCGGCTGGGATCTGCTGGCCAAGCTGGCGGCCTATGTCGGCGTGGTGCTGCTGGCGCTGGGCCTGCAGATGTTCGGCGTCTATCCCGCGCTGCTGGCCTTCGTCGCGGGCAAGAGCCCGATCGCCTTCTTTCGCCAGACGCGCGAGGCCAGCCTGATGGCCTTTTCCACCGCCAGTTCCAACGCGACATTGCCCACCGCGCTGCGCGTCGCCGATGCCGAGCTGAAGCTGCCCTCGCGCGTCGCCCGCTTCGTGCTGACGATCGGCGCCACCGCCAACCAGAACGGCACCGCCATGTTCGAAGGCGTGACCGTGCTGTTCCTGGCCCAGTTCTTCGGCGTGGAGCTGGATCTGGGCCAGCAGGTCTTCGTCATGCTGATCTGCATCCTGGCCGGGGTGGGCACCGCCGGCGTGCCCGCCGGATCGCTGCCGGTGGTGGCGCTGATCCTGGGCGGGGTGGGCGTGCCGCCCGAGGGGATCGGCCTGATCCTGGGCGTGGACCGCCTGCTCGACATGTGCCGCACCACGCTCAACGTGATCGGCGATCTGGTCGCGGCGACGGTGATCTCGGCGATCACCGCCGAAGCGCCGGTGACGCTGCACTGAAGGCGCCGGCCGGCGCCGGGAGGAGCCGCGCTATTTCGCCAGCTTCACCGGCACGAACTTGCCCAGCCCGCAGCCCGCGCCGCGCTGGAGCGAGCCGCCGGTGCGTTGCAGCACATAGATGATGTCGGTGCCGCAAAGCTGGCTGAGCGAGGTTTCATAGGTGAAGGCGCTTTCCGCGCGCAGGCCGGGGCAGCGATTGGGCAGCGTGTTGCGCCATGCCTTCTGGCCCGCGCCGAGGAAATCGATCGTCCAGTCGTCGCGCACTTGCGTGGAGGAAAAGCTGGCTAGCGGCAGGCAATCCTGCGCGGCGCCGATCACTTCGGCGGCGGGCGAGGGCGGCGGCGGCTCGGCCGGGCCGGCCTTGCCGCAGGCGGCCAGCGCGAGCGGCGCGAGAGTGAGTGCGAAGGTACGGCGAATGTCCATGGTATCCTCCTCGATTATGCTTGTGCGTCCGGCCCCATGTCCTTCTTCTTAGCGGACTTCGCGCCGCGTTCCATGACCTTCGCCTTGTAGCCGCACAGATCGACCACCGGGCAGCGCCAGCATTCGGGCGTGCGCGCCTTGCAGATATAGCGGCCGTGCAGGATCAGCCAGTGGTGCGCGCCCACGCGGAACGGGCCGGGCACGTTCTTTTCCAGGCCCTTCTCGACGGCCAGCGGCGTCTTGCCCCTGGCCAGCCCGGTGCGGTTGCAGACGCGGAAGATATGCGTGTCGACCGCGAAGGTTTCCGCCCCGTGCGCGCCGTTCAGCACGACATTGGCGGTCTTGCGGCCCACGCCGGGCAGCGCGGTGAGCGCGTCGCGATCGGCCGGCACCTGCCCGCCATGCTCGCGCTCCAGGATTTCGGACAGCGCGATCACGTTCTTCGCCTTGGCATTGAACAGGCCGATCGTCTTGATGTGCTGCTTCAGCCCATCCTCGCCCAGCGCGATCATCTGCGCCGGCGTCTTCACCTCGCGAAACAGCGCCCGCGTCGCCTTGTTGACGCCCACGTCGGTCGATTGCGCGGAAAGCACCACCGCGACCAGAAGCTGGTAATCGTTGCCGTATTCCAGCTCGGTCTGCGGATCGGGATTGGCCTCGGCCAGCCGGTGGAAGAATTCGAAGATCTGGTCTTTCTTCAAAGCCCCAGTACCTCGGGCATCGTATAGCGCCCGGCGGGCCTGCCGATCAGCCACTGGCAGGCGCGCACGGCCCCCCTGGCGAAGATCGCGCGGTTTTCCGCATGGTGCGAAAGGGCGATGCGCTCGTTATCGGCAAGGAACAGCACGGTATGGTCGCCCGCCACCGTGCCGCCGCGCAGGCTGGCAAAGCCGATCGTGCCCACGCTGCGCTTGCCGGTGATGCCGTCGCGCCCGCGCTCGCTGGCATCGGCCAGCCGGATGCCGCGTCCGGCCGCCGCCGCTTCGCCCAGCAGGAGCGCGGTGCCCGAAGGCGCGTCCACTTTCATGCGGTGATGCGTCTCGACGATCTCGATATCCCAGTCCTCGCCCAGCCGGCTCGCGGCCTCGCGCACCAGATGCGCCAGCAGCGTGACGCCCAGCGAGGTATTGCCGGTCTGGAGCACGGGGATCGTCTCGGCCGCGTGATCGATCAGGAAATGGTGGCGCTCCTCCAGCCCGGTGGTGCCGATCACGATCGGCACGCCCACCGTGATCGCCGCGTCGAGATTGCCTTCCAGCGCGCCGGGCGAGGAGAAATCGACCAGCACGTCGCACTGGCCCGCGATCGTGGCGGCGTCGCCATCCTTGTCGATGCCGCCCGCCAGCGTCTCGCCGGCATCGGTGATGGCCGCCGCGATCGCCTGCCCCATGCGCCCGGCGCTGCCGATGATTCCGATTCTGGCCATTGAATATTCCCTTCTGGCCGTGTCTCATGGCCGGGATGGCCTCTATCCGCAATATCGTCATCCTCACCGGCGCGGGCGTCAGCGCCGAGAGCGGGATCGACACGTTCCGCGATGGCGGCGGCTTGTGGGAACGGCACCGGGTGGAGGACGTGGCGACGCCCGAGGCTTTCGCGCGCGACCCCGAACTGGTGCTGCGCTTCTACGACATGCGGCGCGAGGCGATCCAGACCAGGCAGCCCAACGCGGCCCACGCGGCGCTGGCCCGGCTGGACGCGGCATGGCCGGGCGAGCTGCTGATCGTCACCCAGAACGTGGACGACCTGCACGAGCGCGCCGGAGCGAACCGCGTGCTGCACATGCATGGCGAGCACCTCAATGCCTGGTGCACCGCCTGCGACGCGCGCTCGCCCTGGCGCGGGCCGCTGATCGCGCGGCCGGCCTGCCCCGAATGCGGGGAACGCGCGCTCAGGCCCGACATCGTCTGGTTCGGCGAGATGCCCTATCGGATGGATGAGATCTTCGCCGCGCTGCGCGAGGCTGACCTGTTCGTCTCGATCGGCACGTCGGGCGCGGTCTATCCCGCCGCCGGCTTCGTGCGCAACGCGCGCGACCTTGGCGCCAGGACGCTGGAACTCAATCTGGAGCCGAGCCAGGGCACGCTCTGGTTCGACGAGGCGCGCCATGGCCCGGCCACCGAACTGGTGCCGGCCTGGGTGGAGGAAATGCTGGCGGGTTGAGAGCTTGTTTGGAAATGCGCGGAAGAGTGCATTTCAAGGCGGCACCAGCCCGCGCCCCCACCCGGCCTCCCACAGAGTACCATTCCGATGGGAGGCCGGGTGGGGGCGCGGGCTGGTGCCGCCATGCGCCGAAAGGCGCATCAGCAAACCGACTCCCGGCAATCACCTCACGCCGTCGCGCGAATCAATCCCGCCCGGAGCATCCCTTGCATCCGGGGTCTTTGGCGATGGTCAGCGTGCGCATGGCGGGGCCCAGCCCCTCCACCACATGGAGCTTGCCGAATTGCGGTTCGCCCAGCGCGGCGTGGCCTTGCAGCAGGACGCGAATCGCCTGCATCGCGGCGAAGGCGCCGACCATGCCTGCCATCGCGCCCAGCACGCCATCGGCGGCGCACGTGTCGCAATCGTCGGCATCGAAGGCATCGCCCACGAAGCAGCGGTAGCAGGGCTGGCCGGGCAAGTGTCCAGCGAAATTCGCCACTTGGCCCTGGAACCGGCCCAGTGCCGCGCTGGTCAGCGGAATGCCGAGTTTTACGCAGGAATCTGACACCGCCAGCCGAGTCGCGAAGTTGTCACAGCCGTCCAGTACGAGGCTCGCGCCGGAGAGGACTCGCGCGGCATTTTCGATCCCCACTCGCCCGACCACCGCGTCCACCTTGAGGCCAAGATCAAACCGCCGCACCCACTCGGCCGCCGATTCCGCCTTGGGCTTGCCGATTTCCGACGGCGCAAAAATGGTCTGACGTTGAAGATTGCTGATGTCGACCACGTCGCTGTCGATCAGCGTCAGCCGGCCTATGCCGGCTGCGGCGAGGTATTGCAGCGCCGGGCTGCCGATCCCGCCGCAGCCGACCAGCATCACATGCGCGTCGGCCAGCGCGACTTGTCCCGCGCCGCCCACTTCGGGCAGCACGATGTGCCGCGCGAATCGCTCAAGCCGATCGGGTGCCAGTGCCATGGCGCGCGATCGCTCAGGCGTGCCCGGCGCTTGCCGGTGGCCGTTCCTTGACGAAGCCGTTGAGGCCGTGCCACCACTGCGCCGCGATCACGCCGCCCTTGGCCGGCTGGAGCAGCCCCAGCATCATCACGAGGGCCAGCGGCACGATCAGCGCGACCATCGCTGCCGGGCCCAGATCGAAATCGAGCGAGAGCATGATGATCAGCGGGGCCAGCACGTGCCCGGTCAGCAGGATGGCGATATAGGCGGGGAAATCATCGGCCCGCTGGTGCGTCCAGTCCTGCCGGCAGGTGGGGCAGGAATCGACCGATTTCAGCCACTTGCGAAATAGCCGGGCCTCGCCGCAGCGCGGGCACCGGCCCATCACGCCGCGCTGGGCCGCTTGCCAGAAGGTGGCGGGAAGCGTGACGGATGAAGGCGGGGCGGTAGTCATGCGCGCCGCTTAGACTACCCGGACGGCGGGGGGAAGACAATCGGCCCGCGCGGTCGATCGGCTTGTCGCCCTCTCAGTTCGCCGCCCCCCTCAGCTCGCCGCCTCGACGCGGTTGCGGCCCTCGTACTGGGCGATGTGCAGCGCCGCGTCCGCGCGGCTGATCGCCGCGCCGATCAGCACCTGATCGCGCACCGGGGCCAGCCCGCAGGAGAACGTGACGGGGCTGTTGCCCACGAAAAGCGGATCGGTCTGCGTGACCGAAACCCGCAGGCGTTCCATGATCGCGCGGGCATCTTCCAGCGTGGTGTGGATCAGCAGCACCGCGAATTGCGTGCTTGCCCAGCGTGCCGAAACATCGGTGCGGCGCGTGCCCATGGCGAGTCGCCCGGCAAAGGCGCGCAGCAGGCTGTCGCCCGTCATGTCGCCGTAAGTCTCCAGAATCGCTTCGAAATGGTCGATCTCTATCAGCGCCAGGACGGCGTTGTATTCGCCGGTCAGCACACGGGCGGCATCGATGAAGAAGCCCCGGCGATTGCGCAGGCCCGTCAGATCGTCGCGCTCGTCCGCGGTGGATAGCTGCCCGGCCTCGCCATCGGCCTGGTTCGCCGCGATAGCCACGCCGCGAAACAGGCGGCCGACCACGTCCTCGCCGCCCACCGGGATGGCGCCGACGCGTTTGCCGTCCTGGATGGACTGGAGCATCGCGGCCGCGCGGGCCACCGGCGAAAGCAAACCCAGGATCGTCGCAAGGGCCAGGCCCGCGCCAAGCAGCGTCGCCAGCGCGAGCACGCCCAGGATCGCGGCGTTCCAGGTGCCTGTCGCGGCCTGATAGGCCAGGCAAGCGATCAGCGGCAGCGCCGTGGCGGCAAGGCAGACGAAAGCGATCCTGCGCTCAAGACTGCGCGGGAACAGGAAGCGGGTCGCCTGATAGAATCGCATGGGGCTCAGGCCTTCGGAATGACGGGAGCCCGGCACAAGCGACGAACTCGTAAAGTGCGAGTCTTTCCTTTGAACCTTACCCAAAGATTAACGGTGCGATGAGGCGAAGCATCCATGCGAAGAACCGATCGGCGAGGACTTTGGCGGGCTTCGCGCCGGGCCCCTGCGGAAGATAACCCCCCGAAATGGCACCCGAAACGGCGCGGGCGGGGCCTGCCGGAGCAGACCCCGCCCGCAAGGCGCGCCGTGGCGTGCGGATCAGCTTTCGAGCTGGCGCAGCAAGCTGCGCACATCGCCGTCCATATCGGCATCGCGCGTGCGCAGTTCCTCGATCAGCCGCACCGCGTGGATCACGGTGGAATGGTCGCGGCCGCCGAACTTGCGGCCGATTTCCGGGTAGCTGCGCGGCGTCAGCACCTTGGCGAGGTACATCGCCACCTGGCGCGGGCGCACCACCGCGCGGGCGCGGCGCTTGGAGCTCATCTCGGTCCGGTCGATCCGGTAGAACTGGCAGACCGTGCGCTGGATCTCGTCGATGGTGATCCGGCGGCGATTGGCCGAAAGGATATCGGTAAGCTGCTCCTCGGCAAGCTGGAGCGAGACCTGCTGGCTGGTGAGCTGCGCATAGGCGATCACCTTGTTCAGCCCGCCCACCAGCTCGCGCACGTTCCGGTTGATCGTGCGGGCGAGGAATTCGATGACATCGGCCGGCACGTCGATCGCCGGGAAGCGCTGCAGGCGATTTTCCAGGATCGAGCGGCGCAGCTCGATATCGGCGGGCATGATATCGGCGACCAGCCCCATCGACAGGCGCGAGAGCAGGCGCGGCTCGACCCCGTCGAGCGCCTGCGGCGCGCGATCGGCGGCGAAGACCAGCCGCTTGCCTTCGGCCAGCAGCGCGTCGATCGTATAAAGCAGCTCTTCCTGCGCCGATGCCTTGCCGATGATGAACTGGATATCGTCCACCAGCAGCAGGTCGAAGCCGCGCAGCCGCGACTTGAACTCGATCATCTGGTTCTGGCGCAGCGCCTGGACGAATTCGACCATGAAGCGCTCGGCCGAGCAGTAGAAGATCCGCGCGTTCGGATGGTGCGCCAGATAGGCGTGGCCGATCGCGTGGAGCAGGTGCGTCTTGCCCTGGCCGGTCGCGGCCTTGAGATAGAGCGGCGAGAACTGCGGCGCTTCCACCGCCGACATGCGCTGCGCCGCGTTCCACGCCAGCACGTTGCTGGTGCCGGTGACGAACGTGGCGAAAGTCTGCGAGGCATCGATGCCGATGCTGCCCTGGCCGAGCGAGGCGAAGGCATTGCCTTCCAGCGCCGCGCCCAGCGGATCGCCGGCGCCGTGCACCGAATCGTTGGCCGGGCGGCTCGGCTTGCCGCCGTTGCCCAGCCGCAGCTCGGGAAGCTGGCGGCGCCCCGGATTGACCAGGATGCGTACGTGGCGCACGTCGGGCCGGGCGATCTTCCACGCGAGCGAGAGCCGGTCCGCGAAACGATCCGCTACCCAGTTGGCCGAGAACTCGGTCGGCAGGTAGAGATCGAGCGTGCCCGTCTCGTTGCAGAAATTGCCCGGCTGGATCGGCTTGATCCACTGGCTGTGCGCCTGCTGGCCAAGATCCTTGCGCAGCCCCTGACTGATATCAGCCCAATCCGCGGCGAGATTCAGGGCTTCCTGGTCCTCTTCCATTGCTATTCGTTCAGCTTTCGTTTTCCGACCCGCGCTCGGGGCACGATAACCCGCAGAAGAACCCGTCACCTGGTCCCACTCCCTCGTTCGAATCCACGCCAGTCACCACTCGGAAATGTCGGGAAATTCGCACATAACTTCGCCCCCACCGCAAATCGCGTTTGCGACGTCGATCTTACGTGCTTATCGTGTTTACCCCGGCCGATTCCGCAATGGCCAAGTGCCCTTTTAGGAACCTCTCGCTGGCAGGCGCAAGACGGCCATCCCCAAAATATAAAAATTATGACGGTTGACTCGTACAAAGCCCGCGTAAAACCTTAACAAAAATATATGTGTTTGAATAACAAGCGATTTTGCGCCGCAGCATGGCGAATCGCTCTGTTTTCCTACAGTTTTGTGAAACGCCCCGCGCAGTGCGGCGGAGACAAAAAAACAGCCGGGGATTCGCTCCCCGGCTCTGTTCTCTGTTCGTGCCCTCGGGACTTGTCCGAGGGTGCGCTTGATTCGCGAATCAGAGCGACGCGACGCGCTTGGTCAGCCGCGAAAGCTTGCGCGAAGCGGTGTTCTTGTGCAGCACGCCGCGCGCCACGCCGCGCGCCAGCTCGGGCTGGGCGGCCTTGAGGGCTTCGGCGGCGGCGGACTTGTCACCGCCGGCGATCGCCGCTTCGACCTTCTTCACGAACGTGCGGATGCGGCTCATGCGATTGGTATTGATCTCGGCGCGACGATCGTTGCGACGGATGCGCTTGCGGGCTTGCGGCGTATTGGCCATGAAACTCTTTGACCTCTGTTCTCTAGTCGGGCCGCCAGGCGGCCTGTCGTGCTCGAATTGCTGTCATGGCGAGTGGACTCGCCGGAAAGCGCGGCCCTTAACGGCAGTCCCGCGATCCGTCAAGCGAACGCGGGCCCCGCGCCGCGCCTATTTCTGGCATTTCGGGCACCAGAAGGTGCTGCGCCCGCCTTGCGCGAAGCGTGCCACGGTGCCGCCGCAGGCGCAAGGATCGCCCTCGCGGCCATAGACTTGCCAGGAACTGGCGAAATAGCCCAGCTCGCCCGAAGGCTGCGCATAATCGCGGATGGTCGATCCGCCGGCCGCGATCGATTCGGCCAGCACGGCGCGGATCGCCGGGACCAGCCGGGCCAGCGCGGCAGGCGCGATCCGCCCCGCTTCCCGGTCGGGCCGGATGCGCGCGCGGTGCAGCGCTTCGCAGACGTAGATGTTGCCCAGTCCCGCGACTATCCGCTGATCGAGCAGCAGCGGCTTCACCGGCGCGAACCGCCCCGCGAAAGTGCGCTGGAGGTGCCGGGGCGTCAGCGCCTCGCCCAGCGGCTCGGGCCCCATCGTGGCGAACGGGCCCCATTGTTCGAGCCCCCCGGTATCGACGAGATCGACCGAGCCGAAGCGGCGCGCGTCGTTGAGCGCCAGGACATGGCCCGATCCGGTCTCGATCACGAGATGATCGTGCTTTTCGATCCGTTCGGGCTCGATTCGCCAGCGGCCGGACATACCCAGGTGAAACACCATGGTCCGGTCCCGGTCGGTATGGATCAGGCCGTATTTCGCGCGCCGCCCCATCGCGGTGACGCGCGCGCCGGTGAGTTCCTGCACCAGCCCCGGCGGGAACGGACGGCGCAAGTCCGGCCGGTTGACCGCGACGCGCGCGATCCGCTCTCCTTCCAGATAGCGCGCCAGGCCGCGCACGGTGGTTTCGACTTCGGGAAGCTCGGGCATCGTGCGCGTGCAGTAATGCGCCGGCGGCCCGCTGTCATCGCCTGACCGCGCATCGTTTCGCCCTCGCCAATCGCGGGCCGGGGCCATATGGCGCGAGCGATGGAGCGTGACAGGAACTATTGGCTGGCCTTCGCCCTGCTCGGGCTCGTCATGCTGATGTGGGCGGGCAATTCGATCGTCGGGCGCGCGGTGCGCCACGATATCCCGCCTTTCGCGCTCGCTTTCGGGCGCTGGGCGCTGGCGCTGCTGATCCTTCTGCCTTTCGCGGTGAGGCCGGTGTGGCGGGACCGGGCGGCGCTGCTCCGCGGATGGAAGCCGGTGCTGCTGCTCGGGCTGCTGGGCGTCGCCTCGTTCAATTCCTTCCTCTACGCCGGCCTGCGCTACACCACGGCGACCAATGCCCTGCTGCTGCAGGCGGCGATTCCCGCACTGGTCGTGCTGTTCGAGGCGCTGCTGTTCCGCGTGCGGCCGGGCACCGGGCAAACGATCGCGGTCGGCTGCTCGGTCACCGGGGTGCTGGTGATTGTTTTCGAAGGCGATCCCGCCTCGGTCCTGCGGCTGCGCTTCGGCACCGGGGACGTGCTGATCCTGGCCGCGGTCGTCGTCTGGTCGCTCTACACCGTGCTGCTGCGGCTGCGCCCGGCGGTCTCGCCGGTCAGCTTCGTGGCGGTGACGTTCGCGATCGGCGCGGTGGCGGTGGCGCCGCTGGCGCTGTGGGAATGGCGCGCGGGCGAGCGGATCGTCTGGACCGCGACCAGCCTGGCCGCTTTCGCCTATGTCGCGGTGCTGGCCGCGCTGGCGGCCTATTTCATCTACAACTGGGCGGCCGCGACGATCGGCGCCGCGCGCGCCGGGCAGGCGATCACGCTGATGCCGCTGTTCGGCGCGCTGCTTTCCGCCCTGCTGCTGGGCGAGCGGCTGTTGGCCTATCACCTGGCGGGCATGGCACTGATCCTGGCCGGGATCGTGATCGGCGCGCTTGCGCGCCGGGAACGAGACACGGCTGGCGCCTCGCCCGGCGCGGCGCTAGAGGACGGGCCATGAACGATACGGTTTCCTTCGGTTACGAAGAAGTCAGCCCCGAGGAAAAGACCGAGCGCGTCGGCGCCGTCTTCTCCAGTGTCGCGCGCAAGTACGACGTGATGAACGATGCCATGTCGGCGGGGATGCACCGTCTGTGGAAGGATCGCTTCGTGCGCCGGGTGAAGCCACGCGACGGCGAGGCGATTCTCGACATGGCCGGCGGCACTGGCGACATCGCTTTTCGCATGGCGGCGCACGGCGCCTCGGTCACGGTGTCGGACATCAACCAGGACATGCTCGACGTCGGCATCGAGCGCGCGATGGAGCGGGGGATCGACGGCCTGGTCTGGTCGCGCCAGAACGCCGAGGCGCTGACCTTTCCCGATCGCTTCTTCGATGCCTATACGATCGCGTTCGGCATCCGCAACGTGACCCGGATCGACCTTGCGCTGGCCGAGGCGTTCCGCGTGCTCAGGTTCGGCGGGCGCTTCTTCTGCCTCGAATTCTCGACCACCGAATGGCCGGGCTTCAAGGAAGCCTATGACGCCTATTCGCACAAGCTGGTGCCCAGGCTGGGCAAGGCCATTGCCGGCGATGCCGAGAGCTATCGCTACCTGATCGAATCGATCCGCCGCTTCCCGCCGATGCCCGAGTTCGAGGCGATGATTCGCGCGGCCGGCTTCCGGCACTCCCGGGTCGAGCCGATCCTGGGTGGCCTTGTGGCGATCCATTCGGGCTGGAAGGTTTGAACGTGCGGCAGGCGTGGGTCGGTGCCGCATTCCGGCGTGAGGCTGGCAAGCGGCCATGACACGGCCGACTACGCATATCCTGCGCCTGCTCCAGTGGGGGCGGGTGCTGGCCCGGCATGGCGCGCTGCGCGGGATCGAGCGCGATCGCAATGCGCCGCCCGCGGTCAAGCGGCTGTGCCGCATCGCCCGCTTCGGCACGCGCCAGCCCGATGAGCCGGACTATGCCGGGGCATTCCAGGCGATCGGCCCGGCGGCGATCAAGCTGGGGCAGGCGCTGGCGACGCGCCCCGATCTGGTCGGCGAAGCGCCCGCGCGCAACTTGCTGAGCCTGCAGGACAGCCTGCCGCCCGTGCCCTTCGCGCTGATCCGCGCCGAGATCGAGCGTAGCTTCGGCTGCCCGCTTTCCGCGCTGTTCGCCTCGATCGAGGAGGCGCCGGTCGGCGCCGCCTCGATCGCGCAAGTCCACCGCGCGGTGACGACCGATGGCCGCACGGTCGCGGTCAAGGTGCTGCGCCCGCAGATCCGCGAGAAATTCTCGCGCGATGTCGAGACCTATGAATGGGCCGCCGCCCATCTGGAAGCCACTGGCGGGGAAGCGGCGCGGCTGCGCCCGCGCGCGGTGATCGCCAATCTCAAGCGCTGGACCTTGCGCGAACTCGATCTGCGGCGCGAAGCGGCCTCCGCCTCAGAGCTGGCCGAGGCGATGAAAGGCGCGGTGGGCTACCGCGTGCCCGAGATCGACTGGGACCGGACCAGCGGCAGCGTGCTGACGCTGGAATGGGTCGACGGCATCAAGATGAGCGATCTGGCCGGGCTGAAGGCGGCCGGGCACGATCTGCCCGCGCTGGCGCGCAAGCTGGTGCTCACTTTCCTGGGCCAGGCGATCTCGGCCGGGTTCTTCCACGCCGACATGCACCAGGGCAATCTCTTCGTGGAGCCCGACGGCACGATCGTCGCGATCGATTTCGGCATCATGGGGCGGATCGACCGCCAGGCGCGGCTCTGGCTGGCCGAGATCCTCTATGGCCTGACCACCGGCAATTACCGGCGCGTCGCCGAAATCCACTTCGAGGCGCAATACGTGCCGGCGCACCACACCGTCGAGGAATTCGCCACGGCCCTGCGCGCGGTGGGCGAGCCGATGCGCGGCAAGCCGGTGAGCGAGCTTTCGGTGGGCCAGATGCTCGACGGGCTGTTCGCCATCACGCGCGATTTCGACATGCAGGTCCAGCCGCATCTGCTGCTGCTGCAAAAGACCATGGTGATGGTCGAGGGGCTGGCCACCGCGCTCGATCCGGGGATCAACATGTGGGACGTATCCAGCCCCTTCGTGCGCAGCTGGATACGCGACGAGCTGGGGCCCGAGGCGGCGCTGGCGGACCGCCTGCGCGACGATTTCGGCACGCTGCTGCGGCTGCCCGCGCTGGTGCGCCGGATCGAGGAGAAATTCCCGCCCAAGGGCGGCGCGCCCGAGCAGGCGCCGCTGCCGCAAGTGGACCTGATCTGGGATCGGAAACGCCAAATTAACCATTGGCCCGGCTATATCCTGGCACTTCTGGCCGGGGGACTTGCGACATGGGCGGCAATGGCGGCGGGGCTGCTGGGATAGTCGCCGGGGGCACGCCGGCTCCGGCCGATCCCGCGTCCCCGCGCGCCGCGCCCGCGTGGGATCGCTTCGCCGGGGTTTCCCCGCTGGCCGCCCGCCTGATCCTCGCGCTGCTGGCGATCTGCCTGGCCGCCGCCGCGCTGGTGCCGATCGGCACGGGCCGGCCGGAGCCCGCCACGCGATCGTTCGCCGAGAACCTGGCCGCGCGCGAGGGCGTGCAGCGTCCGCGCGACGATGATCTGGCGCTCTATGACCGCGCGGTCGAGCGATTGCGCCGGGGCGAGCATTATTACGACTTCATCGTCGAGGAACAGCGCGCGGCCGGCTTTCCGGTGCGGCCCGGCGTGGCGGTGCGGCTGCCGACGCTGGCCTGGATCAACGCCGCGCTGCCCGTGCCCGCGCAAGTCGCGCTGGCGCTTGCCCTGATGGCGGCGACGCTGATCGCCTGGTGGCGCCGGCTGGGCGAGGAGCCGGGCGGGCGCCGGCACCGCCTGCTGGCGATGGCGCTGCTGTTCGTCGGCGTCTCGCTGGGCGCGAACCGCTATTTCTTCCAGCTTCACGAATTGTGGTCGGGCATGTTGCTGGCGCTCGCCTTCGGGCTGCATCGCCCCGGCAAGTGGGGCGCGGCGCTGGCGGTGGCGGCGCTGGCGCTGGCGATCCGCGAGCACGCGCTGCCTTTCGTGCTGCTGATGGCGGCAATGGCCGGCTGGCGGCGCGACGCCAAGGAATGCGCGGCCTGGAGCGCGCTGGCGCTTGCCTTCCTTGCCCTGTTCGCGGCGCACTTGTCGCTGGTGGCCGGCCATGTCCTGCCGGGTGATCGCGCCGGGCAGGGCTGGCTCATGCTGCGCGGCCTGTCCGGCTGGCTGTCCAACGTCGTGCTGTCCAGCAACCTACGGCTGCTGCCGCACTGGCTGGCGGGGCCGGCGGTGGTGCTGATGATGGCCGGATCCGCCGGCTGGCGCTCGCCCGCCGGGCTGTTCGCCAGCCTGCTTTACGCCGGTTATGGCCTGCTGTTCATGATCGCGGGGCGGGGCGACAATTACTACTGGGGCGCGATGGTGGCGCCCGCGATGTTCGTGGGGCTGGCCTTTGCGCCCACCGCGCTCGGCTCGCTGTGGCGGGCGGGGTGGCGGCCGGCTTTGCCGCCGGTGAACGCAAAGTAATTGCGCCTCCTCTCCCGGTGTTGCAAAACGCCGCTGCAATGAAGGGTCCGCGCATTCTCCTGGTCGTAGGTGGTGGCATCGCCGCCTACAAAGCGTGTGAACTCGTCCGCACCATCCGCAAGGAAGGCGGCGAGGTGACTTGCGTGCTGACCGAGGGCGGATCGCACTTCGTCACGCCGATGGCATTGGCCGCCTTGTCAGAAAACCCCGTCTACACCACGTTGTGGGACCTCAAGAACGAGGTCGAGATGGGCCATATCCAGCTTTCGCGCCAGGCCGATCTGGTGGTGGTCTGCCCGGCGACGGCGGACCTGCTGGCCAAGATGGCCGCCGGCATCGCCGACGATCTGGCGACGACGATGCTGCTCGCCACCGACAAGCCGGTGATGGCCGTGCCGGCGATGAACGTGCGCATGTGGCAGCACGCCGCGACGATGCGCAACGTGCAGACGTTGCGCGATGCCGGGGTGGACGTGATGGAGCCCGATGAAGGCGCGATGGCCTGCGGCGAATATGGCCCCGGCCGCTTGCCCGAGCCGGTGGCGGTGTGGCAGCGCATCGCCTGGGCGCTGGGGCTGGACCCGGTGGAGGTCGCGCCGCTGCCGGGCAGCGCGGCGGCCTTGCCCGAGCCCGAGGTGATCCACCGCCAGCCCGAATTCGACGGGCCCGAGCCGGCCGAGCACGAAGGGCTGAGCGGCCTGTCGCATTCGATGATCGCGCGCGGGCTGCAGAAGGCCAGGCAGGCGATCAGCTTTACCGGGCTGGTGCACCCGCACGAGGACAGGCAGGTCGCCGAGCCGCCGCCGGCCCCGCCCGTGGCCGACGCGCCGGCCGGCCCGCTGCTTTCGCCCAAGGGCACGGCGCACGGCGCGCCGCCCACCGATCCGCAAGCGCTCAACCAGCCGGGCGATCCCCTGGCCGGCCAGCCCGATTTCGAAGGCGAGCCGGCGCATCGTCCGCTGTTCGGCAAGCATGTGCTGATCACCGCCGGGCCCACCTGGGAACCGATCGACCCGGTGCGCTACATCGCCAATCGGTCCTCGGGCAAGCAGGGCTTCGCCATTGCCGCCGCCGCCGCCGCCGCCGGAGCGCGCGTCACCCTGGTCGCCGGGCCGGTGCATCTGGAAACCCCGCCGGGGGTGGACCGGATCGACGTGGAAAGCGCGCGGGAGATGGCCGAGGCGGTGAAGCGCTCGCTCCCCGCAGATATCGCGGTTATGGTCGCCGCCGTCGCCGACTGGCGCACCGCGACTTTCGCCAGCGAGAAGATCAAGAAACGCGGCTCGGCGCCGCCCGCGCTGCTGCTGACCGAGAACCCCGATATCCTGGCCATGGTCGCCGGCAGCCCGGACCGGCCGCCATTGCTGATCGGCTTCGCCGCCGAGACCGAGCATGTGGTCGAGCACGCCCGGGAAAAGCGCAAGCGCAAGGGCGCGGACTGGATCATCGCCAACGACGTTTCGGGCGATGTGATGGGCGGCGATGCCAATGCCGTGCATATCGTCACGGCCAAGGATGTCGTCAGCCTGCCCGAAATGCCAAAGGAGGACGTGGCCCGGATTCTCGTCGAAAGGTTTGCCGATGCACTCGCACGATAGCGTTCCCGTCCCGGTCAAGCGCCTGCCGCATTTCGAAGGGCTGGAACTGCCCGCCTATGCCACGGACGGCGCGGCCGGCATGGACGTGCTCGCGGCCGAGGACGTGACGCTGGCGCCCGGCGCGCGCCATGCGGTGGCCACGGGGCTGGCGGTGGCGATTCCCCATGGTTTCGAGATCCAGGTGCGGCCGCGTTCGGGGCTGGCGCTCAAGCACGGCATCTCGGTGCCCAATGCGCCGGGGACGATCGATTCGGACTATCGCGGCGAAGTGAAGGTGATCCTCATCAACCACGGCGCCGAGCCTTTCGATGTCCGGCGCGGCGATCGCATCGCGCAACTCGTGCTTGCCCCGGTCACGCGCGCGAACTGGCTGAAGATCGATGAGCTGGACGAAACCGCGCGCGGCGAAGGCGGCTTCGGATCGACCGGCGGCGTGTTCGCGCTGGGGAGCTGATCGCTTCAGGACGCCGGCGAAGCGGCCCGGGCGGCCCGTTCGCAGGCTTCGAGCGCGGCGCACGCGGCATCGTCGATCAAGGCATTGCCCGAAGGTGCGATGAATTCGCGCAGCAACTCCACCAGCGAGGCATCGGCGACCAGCGCGGCTGCCGCGAACACCGGCACGCTGGCCCGGTCACGCGCCAGCTCGCGCCGCAGCAGCGGCAGGGCCAGCGCCGGATCGCGCATGGCCAGCCCGTGGATCGCCTCTGCCCGCACATCATCGCAGGCGTCCTCGGCCGCCGCCAGCAGCGCGGCGCGCACTTCGGGCGTATCCGCCTCATGCTGGGCCAGGAAGAAGGTCGCCCAGTCGCGATTCACCGGGTCGGCATTGCGCGTCATGGCGATCAGCCGGGCGAAATTGGCCGCGGCCAGGCTGTTGCCGTCCAGCGGCGCGATCTCGCGGATCACCGCCTTCAGGAAATCGGACGAAGGTTCGTAAGGCTGCGCCATGGTCAGGCGCTAGATAAGGGCGGGCGAGGCAAAGAATAAGATGGCCGCGCGGGCGTGGAATCAGAACGCGAGCGCAAGCGACAGCGTTGCCGTGAACGGCTGCTGCGGCGTGAACTGGGCCATGGTGCGGTAACGCAGCGAATTGCCGAAGGCGAAAGTGTTGCCCCGCCCGCCCAGCAGGTTGCGCGCGGTGATCGCCATGTCCAGCGCGCCCAGCGCGGCGTGCGCCTCGAATTCGCTTTCGAACACTTTGCCCATCGGCCGGTCGAGCGCGGGATCGAAGCTCATCCGCGCGGGGCCGATATAGTTCAGGCGCGCTCTGGCCCAGGCATCCACGCCGCCCAGCGTGAAATCGCGGCGCAGCGCGGCGCGGAAGGTGTAATCTGGCACCACGGGCAAGTGGCTGTCGTCCAGTTCATAGCCCAGGTCGTTGCGCGTCAGCTTCGCGCTGGTCACGTCCGCGCCCGCTTCCAGCCGCCAGCCCGCGCCGATCGACACTTCGGCCGAGGCTTCCGCGCCGAAGATGCGGCCGTTCCCGGCATTGCCGGTCTCGATCAGGCCATCCTCGCGCAGCAGGTCGGACTGGATGTTCTCCCACCAGGTGTACCACACGCCCAGCTCGATCCGGCCGCCGCCGGAAAGGCGCTGGCGCCAGCCCGCCTCGATCGTCGCCAGTTCATCGCCCTTCAGCGTTTCGATCGTGCCGCCCGGCGCGATGTCCGATCCGCCCTGGCGGAAGGCCGAGCCATAGCGCAAGTAGAGCAGACGGTGCGGATCGGGCTGCCAGGCGATCGCCGCGCTGGGGGTCAGCCCGCTCTTGTGCCGTTCGCGCGCGACGTCGCCGGCCACCAGCCGCCGCCGTTCGCGCAGCGCCGCGCGGAACAGCCGCCCGCCCGCCTCGATCGAGAGCCGGCCGGTCAGCGGCAGCGTCAGGTCGGCATAGGCGGCGGTGTCGAAGGCGGTGCGCCGGTCGCTGTCGATCGCCAGTCCGGCGCCACCCGCGCCGGTCAGCGTCATGTCGATCGCCTGCCGCGCGGCCAGATGCGAAAAGCCGAGCAGCCAGCCCAGCCGGCCCGCCTCGCCACGCAGGCGCAATTCGCTGTCCCACACGCGGTAGTTGCGGCTGTCCGCCAGCAGGCGCGGATCGGCCAGGTCAAAGCCGGCCGCGCCGATCGTGGCATCAAGCGTGTCGCCCACTTCGTGCCAGGTCATCGCGCTGGCCAGCAGCACGCTGATGCCGCCGATCGCGCCGGTCAGCCGCCCGGCCAGATGGCGCAAGTCGTTGTCGTGCGGCTCGGGCGCCTGCGCCGGGCGGGTGCGGGCATGGGGCGCGTAGACATAGCGGCTGTCGCGCGAATTGAGCCATTGGGCAAAGCCGGTAAGGTCCGCCCGCCAGCCGCCGCCGGCCTCGATGCCGACCATGGCCCGCGCGCCGGCCACGCGCGTGGAATTGCTGTCCCGGCGCGCGCCGGTATCGATCCAGCCGGGTTCGAGCGCGGTGTAGCCGACCAGCCGCAGGCCCACGCTGTCGCCCGCTAGTGGCAGGTTGGCGATCGCCGAGCCGGAATAGCCCGCGCCCCCGCGCGCGACCACGCTGGCCGCGCCCGAGATGGCAAGGCTCGTCTCGCCCGGCTGCGCGGGCCGGGCGACGAGGTGATAGACACCGCCCAGCGCGCCCGTGCCGTAAAGCGAGCCTTGCGGCCCCTTGAGCACTTCGATCCGCTCGATATCGACCAGCCGCACATCGGGATCGGGCGCGGCATAAGTCAGCCGCGCTTCGTCGAGCACCACCGCGACGGTGGACTGGCTCTCGCCGTTGAACGGGCTGTCGGCCACGCCGCGCAGGAACATGCGGTTGCGCCCCGGCCCCAGCGAAGTGAGCGAAAGGCCTTCCAGTTCATCGGCGATCGTCGCGGTGCCGGCGGCGGGATCGCGCGACTGGTCCGCGTCCAGCCCGACGACCGAGACCGCCATGGGCAAGGCCAGCAGGTCCAGCGCGCGCTTGGTGCCGGTGACGACGATCGGCTCGGGTGGCGGTGGTGGCGGTGGGGCGGGCGCGGGTTCGGCGCGCGCGGGCGGCGCGGGCGAGGGCGGCGCGCGTTCGATCCGCCAGGCCGTCTCGCCCACTTGCCGCGCGCGATAGCCCGTGCCCGCCAGAAGCCGCGTCAGCGCCTCGCCCACGCTCATCTCGCCGCGCACCAGGCGGGAGCGCAGGCGCGGCAAGGCGCCTTCGGTGCCGATCGAGACGCGGGCCTCGCGCGAAAGCTCGGCGATGGCGTCGGGCAGGCTGGCGGCGGAAATGTCGATACGCGCCGGGCGCGCCTCGCGCGCGTCAGCGTTCGCGCCGCTCCAGGCGATAGCCGCCGCCATCGCGGCGCAAATCGAGCCCCATGACCTGGGAAAGATCGCGCAGTGCCGCATCGCCATTGCCGAGGATCAAAGTCCCTGAAAAACGCCGGCCGGCAAGCTCGTCCGGCACCTTGACTGTGACGCCGGCATAACGGGCGAGGTCGGCGGCGACCAGCGACAATGGCGCCGAATCGTAGGAAAGCCGGCCCGCGTGCCACGCGCCGACATCTTCGCTGCGCACGGCGGCGACCGTGGCGGTGCCGGCCTTGCCATCGAACAGCAGCGCCTTGCCGGCATCGAGCCGCACGGGCGCGGCCAGCGCGTCCGAGCCGACCTCGACGCGCCCTTCGCCCACTTCCACGCGCACGCGCGCGCCATCGGCGCGGACATCGAACCGGGTGCCGATATCGCTGATGCGCACGTCTCCGGCTGCGATTTCCAGCTGGCGATCAGGATCGTGGCGGATATCGAACAGCGCCCCGCCGTTCAGCGCCATCCGGTCCTGCGCGCGGCCTGCGACGCGCAGTTCGCTGCGCGGCGCGAGCAGCACGCTCGATCCGTCGTCCAGGGTGATCCGCTGCGCGCTGGCGGTGGTCTGGTAGACCTCGGGCGAGGGGGTCATGACTTGCGGCAGGAGCAGCGCGGCGGCGAGCGAGGCGGCGATCGCCGCGCCGGCCCAGCGCCGCCATCCGGCGATCGCGGGCCGGACGATGGTTTCGCGGGCGTCGTCCGCGTGCCCGATCTCCACTCGAACGGCCGCCGGCGTGATCGCATGGCGATGTTCGATCAGCAGGGCATCGCCCAGCGCCACCTGGTCATAGGCGGCGCGGTGGCGCGGATCGGCCTCCAGCCAGCGGGTGAAGCCGTCCCAGTCCATCGCATCGTCGTCGCTGGCGATGTGCCAGGCGGCGGCTTGCGTCAGGATATCGTCGTCGAGCCGGTTCATGTTCCCTGTTCCATCCGCGGGTCTCCTCCGCGCTTCTCACCCTGTCCCTGAGACGCCGTGGCGGCAAACCATCCACAGTCGGCCAGCGAATCGCGCAGCTTCTTCATCGCCAGCGCCAGGTGCTTTTCCACGCCGCTCCGGCTGATGCCCATGATCCGCGCGATATCGGCCTGGCCATGGCCTTCCAGCCGATAGAGCCGCAAGGCGCGCTGCGCGCCCTCGGGCAGATCGGCGATGGCGCGTTCGAGCAGCGCAGCCTCCTGCTTGCGGGCCAGCGCTTCGTCTGCCGGCTCGGCCGGATCGGGCCGTTCCTCGGGCGCGAGGGCGCCGCCGCCTTCGGCTTCCAGCCAGCCGCGATCGCGCCGCATCGCCCGCTGGCGGCCGCGCGCCTGATCGAGCACCAGATTGTTGGCCATGCGGAAAAGATAGGCCCGCCCGTTGGCGATCGGCCCGGTCTGCTGCGTCGTCGCCTTGATCCACAGCTCCTGCACCAGATCCTCCGCCTCGTCCCGGGCGCCGCAGCGGGCGACCAGGAAACGCAGCAATTCGGCCCGGTGCCGCTCGAACAGCAGCGCCAGACCCGCCGATTCCCGATGCTCGTCCTTCGGCTCCATGCTCCCGCCCGTGTCCGCCGTGTCAGCGCCGGGCAAGGGCCAGCAGCCCTCCGACCTTGCGCGTCACACGCACGTCATGCACCGCCACGGCGTCGAGCGCAAACCCGGCCGAGACCAGCGCTGCCACCAGTTCGGACCGATCATAGAGGCGGTGATAGCCTTCGCGGACCAGCGGCCAGCCTTCCATCGACCGGCGATCGGAAACATAGGCGCAAAGCCGCCCGCCGGGCTTGAGCACGCGATGGATGCTGCGCAGCATTCCCTGGTCCGGCCTGCAAAAATACAGCACGTTGAGCGCCAGCACGGCGTCGAATGTCGCGTCGGCGAAAGGCAGGGCTTCCAGCGGCGCGAGCACGCAGGCGGCCCGCGTGCCCAGCTTGCGCCGCGCCTCTTCGAGCATGGTGGCGGAGATATCGGCGCCGGTCATGCTGCAGTCCGCGCGGCGCAGCATTTCGGCCATGGCCGCGCCGGTGCCGCAGCCGGCATCGAGGATCGCCTCGCCCGGTGCGGGCGCGATCAGGTCCACCGCCAGCCGCAGGGGCTTGCGGTTGGCGATGTCCATGGCCTTGCCCAGCCATCGCCCGGCCGATCCGGTCGGCCGGGCGAGCTGGCGGGCCAGTGCGCGCGAAAACACCATGGGCCGATCGGGGTCAGCCGGCCTTGGCGAGCAGCGCGTGGACCTCGCGGCGGCGGCCGGCGTCCCACACCGGGCGGCTGGCATCGTGCGGGGCCTTCAGCGCCTTTTGCAGATAGCTTTTGGCGCCGGCCTTGTCGCCCTGGGCCAGCAGGTAATCGCCATAGAAGTAGTTGGCGTCGAGCCCGTTGGGATCGAGCGCCAGCGCCTGCTTCAGCAGCTTCTTGGCCCGGTCGGTATCGCCCCAGCCCAGCGGCGAGCCCGGCACCTTGTAGTAAAGCACGCCCAGACTCATCGCCACGCCGCCATTGGCCGCGCGCGGATCGAGCGCATAGGCCCTGGTCAGGATGTCGCGCGCGCGCGTGGCCAGGCTCAGCTTGTGGAAGATGTTGGCCCGGTTGGCCTGCTCGCTGGTGACGATGCCTTGCCACAGCAGCGGCTCGGCCTTGCCGGGATAGCGGGCGACCACGGTGGCGGCCTGCCGCGCGAGCTGGTCGAGCGCCTTGGTCTGGGTGCTCGAACCCTTGACCTCATAGGCGATGTGGGCCCAGCCGTCGTTGACCACGCGCACGTCGTCGGACATCGCGGCGAAGGCGGCGGAAGGCAGGGCGGCGGCCAGCACGGCAGCCATGGCGGGGGCAAGCGCGAAACGCAGTTTCATCGGGTAGTCCTTTCGTCTGGTTCAGCAGAATTCGGCGCGGGCCCGCCGGATCTGCGAAGCCAGGCCGTTGTCGATCAGCCTGGGGGATACGGCGTTGAGTGCCGCGTAGAGGCGCTCCATGGCGCCGATGTTCACCGTCTCGCGGCGCGCGACGATGGCCTCGACGATCCGGCGGGCGACCCATTCGGGCTCGTCGGCCTTCATGCCCGTGATATCGAGGAAGCGGTTGACCTGCGCATTGTTGAACGGCGTGCGCGCCGCGCGCGGGTTGATATGGGTGACGGTAACGCCCGTGCCCAGAAATTCGCGCCGCAGGCCCTGGCTCAGCGCGGCAAGGCCGGCCTTGCTGCTCGAATAGGCGGCGAACCAGGGATAGGGGATCGCGCCCAGCACCGAGCCGATGTTGACGATCTGCCCCGATCCGCGCCGCCGCATCGGCCCCGCCACCGCTTGCGCCAGCACGGCCGGAACGGTGAGGTTGATGTGATAGCACAGCGCCAGCGCTTCCACCGGCTGGCTCTCGTGCAGGCCGAAGCGCATGATCCCGGCGATGTTGACCAGGATGTCGGGCGTGTCATCGGCCAGCCGCCGGGCCAGCGCGGCCAGGCTGGCATCGTCGGACAAGTCGGTGACGATGCTGGCATCGCATTGGCCGCATTCGGCGCGGTCGATGCCGATGATCCGGGCGCCGCGTTCGCGCAGCATCCGCGCCACCGGCGCGCCGATGCCGCCGGCCGCGCCGGTGATGGCGATCGTGCGGCCCTCAAGAGGCTGGCGTTCAGGCGAGCGCATGGGCTTGCTCCATGGCTATGCCGGCGAAGACCTTGCCGAACAGGGCGAACATCTCGCGCGCCATGGCGGTGATCGCGGCGCGGTCGTCCGGGTCGGGCAGGCCGTTCACCAGGTCGGCGAAAAAGCGCATGTGCTCCTGGTCGAGCGCGCCGTGCGAGGTGAGGTAGGTGAACGCTTCGGCCGGCAGGCCCAGGTTCTTCGCCACCGCCGCCGCGCCGCGCTGCGCCAATGCGACGCTGACGCTTTCGAGCACATAGACCATGCCGAAGAACGCGGCCGGATTGCCCGCGCGGATGCGGCCATAGGCATGATCGATCATGGCGCGGGTGGCCGGCGCGGGGGCGCTCAGCCGCACGCTGGCGGCATCGCCGCCGGCCGCCGCGATATCGGCCAGGATCCATTCGTCGTGCCCGGTCTCCTCGGCGATATAGTCGTCGAGCGCGGCGACAAGCTCGGGCCGGTGGGCCAGCCGCGCGCGCGCGGCCTGCATCAGCGGCACGGTGTGGCGCACATGATGCCAGGCCTGCGCCAGATAGCGCAGATACATCTCGCGGCTGATCGCGCCGGCCAGCCCGGCCTGCACTTGCGGAATCGCCAGGAAGGCCATGCGCGCGCGCGTGGTCGCCGCTTCCAGCTCGGTGAAGAACGCGGGTTCGCGATCAAGCCAGGCGGCGGTGATCGCTTCGCGGCGCAAGCGGCCATTGCCGGTGAGCAGGCCGTTGGCCGGGGTGAAATGCGCCACTTCGCGCCAGCGGGCGATGCGGGCATAGGCCGGCAGGCAGGCGTTCGCGGCGGCGACGGCGGCGGCCAGATCGGCATCGGTGCGCGCGGGCGCGATCAGCGCTTCGGGCGCGGGCAGGCCGTCACCATGGACCATGGCCTGCGCGATCCCGTCCTGCGCCAGCAGCGCCGCCTCGACCCATTCGGGCGAGACATTGCGGCCGAAGCTGGTGACGATGAGGTTGGACTTGCGCCCTTCGATCCACAGCCGGCCGGATTCGTCGATGCGGCCGATGTCGCCGGTCGCCAGCGGGCCGTGCCCGCGCGGCTCGTCGAGCGTGCCCAGGTATAGCGGGCCTTCCAGCAGGATCTCGCCATCAGGGGCGATGCGGGCGCGCATGTGGCCCAGCGGGCGCCCGGCCGAACCCGGCGCATCGCCGCTCGCGTCTTCCAGCGAGACGACCGAGCCGCACTCGGTCAGCCCATAGCCTTGCCGCACCGGCAGCCCCAGCGCGCGGGCGCGCGCCAGCAGCGGGGGGGGAACCCGCGCGCCGCCGACCGCGACGAGGCTGAGCAGCGGCAGGCGCAGGCCGGTTTCTTCCATCACCCGCACCAGCCCGGCGAGATATTCGGGCACCAGGATCAGCGAGGTGATCCGCCATGCGGCGATGCCCCGCGTCATGCGCGCGAAATCGGGGCGGAAGGGATCGGCCAGGCCGGCTTCGGCCTGCGGCGGGCAGACATAAGTGCCGCCGGCCAGCATGGTCGCGAAGAAGCCGGCCACGGTTTCCAGCAGGATGCCCGGCGGCAGCAGCGCCAGATGCCGCCCGGCATGTTGCGCGCCCACCGCCTCCACCACCGATCGCGCCACGCCCAGCATGTGGCTGGCCGAAAGGCACACGCCCTTGGGGGTGCCGGTCGATCCCGAAGTGAAGGTGATCCGCGCCGTCCCGCGCGGCAGCGGGGACGACGCGGATCTTCCCGTCGCGAGGCATGGGACCGCGCCCGCGCCGGAAACCATCATCGCGTGATGGCACTGCTCGGGCGTGAAGAACGCCGGCAGCGAAAGGACCGGGATGCCGGCATGGAGCAGCGCCAGTTCGAGCACCGCCGAAGCCAGGCCGTGGTCCATGCGGATCACCACTGGCGTGCCGGCGCTCTCCGGGTCGCCGTGTTGACCCCCGTGTTGACAGCGCATCGCCGCCGCCTTGGTCTCGACCAGCGGGACCAGCGCGGCATAAGTCACGGGCGCTTCGCCGATCGGGTCGATCGCGATGCTTTCGGGCCGGCTGGCGGCGTGGGCGCGCAGCGCCTGCAGCATCGCGCTCATGCCGCCGCGCTCCGCTGGCGGCGCGCGAGGAAGGCGGTGATGGCCGCCTGCCCCGCGGCGATCACGCCGGCGCAGACTTGCGGATCGGTCTCGTAATAGCGGCCCCAGGCAGCGGCATTGGCGATCCGTTCGGGCCGGGCGGGGGCCAGCATGGTCAGCGGCACGCCGATCCGCGCGAACATGGCGCGCAGCGGCGCGGTCAGCGTGGCGACCGCGATCTCGCAATCGGTGCCCAGATCGTTCGCCGCCGCGCCCCACAGGCCGATCATGGCGAAGGCGTTGGCGGCCGCGAAATTGCCGATCTCGATCAGGCTCTCGCGCCGCACCGGCCGGCCGAGCGCCGCGCTCACGACCTGTTCGACCGGCGCGTCGAGATAGCATTCGAGCATCAGCCGCTCATGCCCGGCGCGGCGATAGCCGAGCGCGGCGCCCGCCGCTTCGGCGCCGTCGTGGCGCAGATAGCTGGCGTATCCCGGCGCGATCACCGCGCCATGCGATTCGCGAAACAGCCTGCGGATAAGAAGGGATTCAGCGCTTTCGGCCATGCCATGCTCCTCAAGTCTCGGGAGCAGGACGTCACCGGCGGGGCGCCTCCACAGTCGGGCGGCGAAAAAATCTATCGCGTCGCTGCAAAAAGGAAATCCTCCCCGTTTCCGGGGAGGATTTGCCTGGACAGCCGGGTGCGGTCAGACCGCCGGCGTCATCGCGACGATGTCGCGGATGCGATCGGGCACGGTGGCGTCCTCGATCGTCGGCGGCGTTTCGACCTCGTCATCGGCCATGATCTTGCGCAGCAGGTTGCGCAGGATCTTGCCCGAGCGGGTCTTGGGCAGCTGCGGCACGATATAGGCGGTCTTGAGCGCGGCGACCGCGCCCAGTTCGGAACGGACGGCGGCGATGACCCGGCCGGCCAGCGTCGCGTCGTTCTCCGCGCCCGCGCGCGGTACCACGAAGGCGATGGGGATCATCCCTTTCAGCGCATCGTCCGCGCCGATCACCGCGCATTCGGCCACGCCGTCCTGCTGGGCGACGATCTGTTCCATCTGCCCGGTCGAGAGGCGGTGGCCGGCGACATTGATGATGTCATCGGTGCGGCCCATGATGTTGAGGAAGCCGTCCGCATCGAAATGGCCGGCATCGCCCGTCTCGTAATAGCCGGGAAAGCCCGTGAAGTTCTTCTCGTAGCCGGCGGGATTGTTCCACAGCGTGCGGAACGCGCCCGGCGGCAGCGGCGCCTTGATCGCCACCGACCCGCTCTCGCCATCGGGCACCGGCTTGCCATCGTCGCCCAGCATGACGAACTGGTAGCCCGGCACCGGAAAGCCCGCGCTGCCGCCCTTGCGGCGCAAGTCGCCCAGGGCATAGCAGGTGGCGATCGCCGGCCAGCCCAGCTCGGTCTGCCACCAGTGGTCGATCACCGGCAGGCCGGACTTGGCCTCCAGCCAGTCGATCGTGCCCGGATCGGCGCGCTCGCCGGCCAGGAAGATGACCTTGAGATCGCCCGTGCCGATCTCGGCCAGGAACTTGGCGTCGGGATCCTCCTTGCGGATCGCGCGGATGGCGGTGGGCGCGGTGAAGAAGGCTTTCACCTTGTGGCGATCGATCACGCGCCAGAACGTGCCCGGATCGGGCGTGCCCACCGGCTTGCCCTCGAACAGCACGGTGGTGGCGCCAACCAGCAGCGGAGCATAGACGATGTAGCTGTGGCCCACGACCCAGCCCACGTCGGATGCGGCCCAGAACGGATCGCCCGCGCCGATGCCGTAGATATTGGCCATCGTCCAGGCGAGCGCGACGGCGTGGCCGCCATTGTCGCGCACCACGCCCTTGGGCACCCCGGTCGTGCCCGAGGTGTAGAGGATATAGAGCGGATCGCTGGCGCCAACCTCGGCGCATTCGGGCGCGGGATCGTCCGAAGTGACATAGCGCAGCTGCGCCCAGTCCAGATCGCGCGGCCCGGTCAGTTCGGCGGCGAGCTGCTCGCGCTGCAGCACGACGACGCGATCGACCTGGTGCCTGGCGATGGCGAGCGCTTCGTCGACCAGCGGCTTGTAGGCGATCGTGCGCTTGCCCTCGATGCCGCAGGAGGCGGTGAGCACGAGCCGGGGCGTCGCATCGTCGATCCGCTTGGCCAGTTCGTGCGCGGCGAAGCCACCGAACACCACCGAATGGATCGCGCCCAGCCGGGCGCAGGCCAGCATGGCGAAGACCGTTTCGGGCACCATCGGCATGTAGAGCACCACCCGATCGCCCTTGGTGACGCCCAGCGCCCCCAGCATCGCGGCGACCCGGCCCACTTCCTCCAGAAGCTGCGCATAGCTGAAGGCCCGCACGGTGCCGGTGACGGGGCTGTCATAGACCAGCGCCGTCACCTCGCCGCGCCCGGCCGCGACATGCCGGTCGATCGCGTTGTGGCAGGTGTTGAGCGTGCCACCGGCAAACCAGCCTTGCGCGGCATCGTATGCCCGCGTGGGCGGCACGATCCAGTCTATCGCCCGGGCCGCCTGGCCCCAGAAGGCTTCGGGATCGTCGATGCTGGCTTGCCAGGCCCGGCGGTAGGCTTCGCTCATGGTCGTGTTCTCACTTGAAGGTCCGCGAAAGGATAACCAGCGTGGGATCGTCCTCGAAAGGTTCGGGCGTGAAGCCCTTGTCCCGTTCCACTTCGATCGCGGCGTGATTCTCACGGCTTTCGATGGAGATCGCGCGCCGCGCGCCGCGCTTCTGCGCCTCGCCCGCCAGCATGTCGAGCATGGCCCAGCCGATGCCTTCGCCCTTGCGGGTGTTGCACACCGAAACCGCGATCTCGGCGGTATCGAGCGCCTTGTCGCAGGCGAGCAGGCCCGAGGCGACCAGTTCGCCGTTCGCCTTGTCGAACGCGAGATAGCTTTCGGAATGGAAATGGTCGGCCTGGACCAGCGGCTTGAGCTGTTCGTGGCCGACATGCTCGGCCGCGGTGAAGAAGCGGAAGCGGCGATCCTCGTCACTCACCCGATCGAAGAAGGCGGCGAGTTGGGCTTCATCCGCCTCGGTCGCCGGGCGGACGTCGAGCTCTATTCCCGAACGCGTCGTGAGCGAGATGGGGTGGGTAACCGTCATTGGAATTCTCCGTGTCGGAAGGCTGCCAGCAGGTAGGCCCGATCACGTCGCCGCGCCTTGATCGAGCGCAAGGCGCGGCGACGTTTCCCGGGGGATCAGTCGTCGATGTTACGGCGGAACGTTTCCGGCAGGAAGATGAGTCCGATCACCACCGTCGCCGCCGCGATGACCACCGGATACCACAGGCCGTAATAGATGTCGCCGGTCGCCGCGACCATGGCGAAAGCCGTGGTCGGCAGGAAGCCGCCGAACCAGCCGTTGCCCAGGTGATAGGGCAGCGACATAGAGGTGTAGCGGATCTTGCTGGGGAACAGTTCCACCAGCATCGCCGCGATCGGGCCATAGACCATCGTCACCAGCAGGACGAGGTAGAACAGGATGGCCACGACCATGGGCTTGTCCATCTGCTCGGGATCGGCGGCGGCGGGATAGCCGGCCTCGGTCAGCGCGGCCTTGATCTCGTCCTGATAGGCGGTGATCGCGGCGGCGCGGTCCGCCCCTTGCAGCTCGGCCGGATTGGGCGCGGCAATCGCCTTGCCGCCGATCGAGATCGAAGCGATCGTGCCGGCGGGCGCGGCGACATTGGCATAGTTGATGCCGCTCTTGGCCAGGAAGGCCTTGGCGATATCGCAGCTTGAGCTGTCGAACTTGTTCTTGCCGATCGGGTCGAACTGGAACGAGCATTCGCCTTCATGCGCCGTCACCAGCACCGGCGCGTCGCGGGTGGCGTGCGACAAGGCCGGATTGGCCGCCTCGCTCAGCGTGTGGAAGGCGGGGAAATAAGTCAGCGCCGCCAGCGCGCAGCCGCCCAGGATGATGTACTTGCGCCCGATCCGGTCGGACAGCCAGCCGAAGAACACGAAGAACGGCGTGCCCAGCGCCAGCGCGATGGCGATCAGCGTGTTGGTGGTCGCGCCGTCCACCTTGAGGATCTTCTCGAGGTAGAACATCGCGTAGAACTGGCCCGCGTACCAGACCACCGCCTGCCCCGCGACCGCGCCGAACAGCGCGATGAGCACGAACTTCAGGTTGCCCCAGCGCGCGAAAGCCTCGGTCAGCGGGGCCTTGGAGGTCGTGCCCTCGTCCTTCATCTTCTGGTAGACCGGGCTCTCGTTGAGCTGCATCCGAATCCACATCGAGACCGCCAGCAGCACCGACGAGATCAGGAACGGCAGGCGCCAGCCCCAGCCGGCGAACGTGTCCTCGCCCATCGCGGTGCGGAAGCCCAGCACCACCAGCAGCGCGGCGAACAGGCCGAACGTCGCGGTGATCTGGATGAAGCTGGTGTAAAGGCCGCGCCGGTTGTTCGGCGCGTGCTCGGCCACGAACGTCGCCGCGCCGCCGTATTCGCCGCCCAGCGCAAGGCCCTGGATGATGCGCAGCAGCACCAGGATGATCGGCGAGGCAATGCCGATCGTCTCGTAGCCGGGCAGCAGGCCGACCGCGAAAGTGGATAGGCCCATCAGGCCCATGGTCACGAGGAAGGTGTTCTTGCGGCCGACCAGATCGCCGATCCGGCCGAACACCAGCGCGCCGAAGGGCCGCACCGCGAAGCCGGCGGCAAAGGCGCCCAGGGCCAGGATGAAGCCCGTGGTCTCGTTCACCCCCGCGAAGAAGACTTTCGAGATGAAAGTGGCAAGCAGCCCATAGAGGTAGAAGTCATACCATTCGAATACCGTGCCAAGCGAGGACGCGGTGATGACGAGCTTTTCATCGTGCGTTGCCTGGTGGTGCTTCGGCAAGGCGTCATAAGTCGTTGCCATTGCTCACTCTCCCATCGTGATTGGTTCAGAAACTGTATTTCGCGGCGAATTCGAGCCGATCGAGATTGCCTTGCGCCCCGCCGACCACGCGACGGTCGCCGTGCCGGTATTCCAGCCCCAGATCGACGTTCTTGACCGGCGAGTAGAACACGTTCGCCGCCCCGCTCCACGCGCGCTTGTTGAAGCCGGCGAGGCTGGCGAGCGACAGGCTGCTGGCATAGTCGACCGTCTGGTAGCTGCCCATCAGGTTGACCCGCACTTGCGGCGCGACGGCGACGCGCAGCGCGGCGAGCGCGGCGAAGATGTTGACATCGCCCAGCTCGCCGGTGGCGGGCACCAGCACCGCGTCGGGCGCGAAGTTCAGGCCGACATAGCGGCCGATGTTGCGCCCGTAAGTCACCATCGCGCGCAAGTCGCTGGACTTGCCTTCATTGAGGAACAGCTTGCCCGCTGCGCTGACGCCCCAGCCGAAACTATCGGCCGAGACGCCAGCGTTTTCCACCCGGACCTGACGGGCAAGGCCGGCGAGGGAGGCTTCTCCGGCCTTGCCGGTCCAGGCGAGACGAGCGGCGAGATCGGGCAGTCGATCATCGCCGTTCTCGACCAGAGCGGGAGATCCGGCGACCGCGGTTCCCGACTCGGGTTCTTCCGCCGCGATATGCAGCGTCATGCCTTGGCCCACTGGCGCGCTGTAGCGGATCAGGGGCTGGCGGATGAACACGGTGCCCTCGGTCGCGCCGACGAAGTCGGTGCTTTCGGGCAGCGCGCCGGTGTACTGGAACGTCGTCCAGTCCTGCCCGAAGGTCCAGCGGTCCAGCTGGACATAGGCGCGCCGCAAGGCCAGGTTGTAGCCGTTGGTGGTGCGCTGCGAGCCTTGCGTGCCGGCCGATGTCTGGAAGTCCACTTCCAGGTAGCCCTTCACCGCGTGGCCGGCCAGGCTGCTGTCCAGATTGAGCCAGAAGCGCGATTGCTTGGCGTTGAAATCCTGTACGTGGCTGGCCGGGCCGCCCGCCGTCGGGATCGATTGCGGCAGGTAGAAGTCGCGGCCCAGCGAATTGGTTGCCACTTCGCCATCGCTGAAGTGGCTGCTGGTCGCGGTCAGCTTGATGAAGCCGCCCAGCTTGACCGTGGTGTTGCCCACGCGGAACCCTTCGGCGGGGGCTTGCGGCTTGGCTTCGAGCGCGGCGATCTTGGCGTCCGTCGCGGCGTTTTGCGTGGCGTTCGCCGCGACGGCGGCGTTCGTGGCCGCGGTGCTGTCGGCCTGGGCGCTTTTCGCCGCGGCCAGATCGGCGCGCAATTGCATCATCTCGGCTTCGAGCCGTTCGAGCCGGGCTTCGAGTTCGGCTTCGCGTGAGGGGGCGGCCTGGGCGGCCTGCGGCGCGGCCAGTGCGCTGGCTGCCAGCAGTGCGCACAGATATGCCTTCCGGTGGTGCATGTCCTCTCCTTCCCTGGCCCGAGTTCGGTCCGGGTCCGGCGTGAACCATCGCCTTGCGCGGCGGTGGCGAACAGCCCGACCATGGTCGCACGTCTCCGACTTTGGTCTAGTGTCGTGGCGGCCGGTTTGCTGTGCTAGGGTCGGTTCAAACCCGGGCTCGCCGGATGAGAGCCCGCCAGGAGAGGAGAGCCGCGATGGCAGAAGCCGTATATCCCGTACCGTTGGAATGGTCGCGCGATGCGCTGAT
>NZ_JARESE010000007.1 GCF_029076845.1 Novosphingobium album (ex Liu et al. 2023) | reverse complement strand
CGATCAAATCGGAACGCTGCGCGGCATCAGATCGCAATACATGCGCGCGATCGTCGGAATCCGCATCGATAGTGTCCCGCGGATCGCCCGCCTTCGCGTGCTTGAACCAGAGCACGCCGCCGGGACGGATCGTCGTCGGGTTTTGCAGCCAGGCCACGAGCCAATCGCGATTGAATTTGTCGCCGGCATACCAAAGGTCCGGACCTTTGCGCGTCCACAGGTGCTCAAGGTCCTGGTTGGCAGGTTTGGTGAGTGCGTGACAGGAAGCACATTGCGAAGTCAGGTCCGGGCTTGCGCCTTGGGCATCGACCGCTGCCGGACGAGCCGCAAAGGCCAGGATCGCGGCGCCCGCGCATGCGGCGACGATGACTGGTACTTTCATGATGGCGCCTCCTCAGCCGACTGCGACACCCTTGAAGACGGAGTTTGGGTAGATTCCATGCGGCTTCTTGAGGCTCTGCTCGTAGTAGAAGTCCGGGACGAACTCCTTGTGCGCCCAGTGATACCAAGGCTGGTCGCGCGGAATGCCGTCATATTCGATCAGGGTCATGACCCCGCCATGCGGCGTGTGTCCGTTCATCGTATGGCTATCGACGTGGTCGTGGATCATCCAGCGGCCGGGGTTATCGCAGCGCAGGATGATGTCGTAGCGCTCGCCCGGCCCGACGAGGACGGTGTCGGCATTGATCGGTGCGGGCAGCGGATGTCCGTCCTTGAACGCGATCTGGAATACGTGGCCGTGGATGTGGATTGCGTGGAAGCCTCCGCCCGCGCCGAACATCCGCAAGCGGATGACATCGCCTTCCTTGACCCGAATGGGCTGCGTTTCGGGGAAAGATTTTCCGTTGATCGTGAAATAGTCGAACACGTCGCCGGGCATGCCGCCTTGCCCGAGCTTGTCCGCCCAGGCGGACGCCCATTCGGAAAACATCAGAATATAATCGCCGGTCACCTCGCGCTCGAGGGGCGTCGGCTTGATGGGGTCGATGATGAAGGGGCCCCACATGCCGCGCGTCGCGACATGCTCGTTCACATTGACATGGCAGTGATACCACATCGTTCCCGCGGGCTCGGCGACGAACTTGTAGGTGAAGCTGTCGCCGGGCTGGATGCCGAGCTGGGTCATGTCGGGAACCCCGTCCATTTCCCATGTTCCGCGCTGCAACAGTCCATGCCAGTGGATCGTATGTGGGAGCGTAGTCAGGTTGTTGAGGACAACTTCGACCTGATCTCCTTCGCGGACATGGAACAGCGGTGCGGGCACCTGTCCGCCAAAAGCGAACGTCTGGAAGGACTGCTTGCCGACGAGCGTGATGCGCGTCTCTTCGATATTCATTTCGAACTTGTGCTGCGTGGCTCCAGCGCGTCCCTGCCGACGGACTGGAGCGGCCTGAGCCGGAGAAGGAGAAACGGCAGCGCCCAACGCCGGAACTGCGACAGCTGCCCCCAGACCTGTCAACACCGCATCCCTTCGCGTGATGTTCGGCATCATGCTTTCCTATAAGATGTATTATAGTCGAATGATTCGTAATCGAAGGGCGGATCATTGACCAACGAAATAGATTGTGTCGTTCGAACACAATTTTTGTTGGAAAGCTGCGCAGGGTCACGGACGCACGAAGACCGCATCGGCCATCTCGAGCATGCACGTAAGGAATTCAAATGAAGCTATGCGTGCGAGGGGCAACCTATCGCCAAGATTATCCCCTTAACATGTCTTCCTGATACAGGTATATTGGTCAATCGACGTCATCGCAGGAGATGTATGTGCGGCTCACGCGCTACACGGACTATTCGCTCAGGGTTCTGATCCATCTGGCGCTGCACGACGATCGCCTTTGCTCGATCGGCGAGATCTCCCGTACATACGACGTATCCCACAACCATCTCATGAAGGTCGTCAATGCGCTGGCCCACGATGGCTTCATCGAGACGGTGCGCGGACGCGCAGGAGGTATGCGCCTAGCCCGGCCGGCCAATGCCATTACCGTTGGCGAGGTCGTGCGCAAGACCGAGGAAGGATTCCAACTCGCCGATTGTTCGGGCTGCACTCTGTCCCCGGCGTGCGGGCTTACCGGCGTCCTCGCCGAGGGGATGCGCGCGATGATGGCGGTTTTCGATTCCTATACCGTCGCCGATCTCCTGACGGACAAGGACACAATGCGCCGCCTGCTTAACCGAGAATCCCCGCTTGGTATCGGGACGTCCTGAGGACCAGGACTTGCAGCGGAGCTGAAAACCTTGGGCTGGAAACCCGATTTTGGCGTCAGGCGGCCAAAGGCATGTCCAGTCGCTGCCAGATTTCCGTCAACGCATTCGTGAGTTCCCGCATCATCGCGGGACTGTGGGTCGGACCGGGTGTGAAACGAAGCCGTTCGGTTCCTCGGGGGACGGTCGGATAGTTGATCGGCTGCACATAGACGCCATACTCGGCGAGCAGGATGTCGCTGACATGTTTGGCCTTGACCGGATCGCCGACCATGAGCGGGACGATATGCGTGCTCGACGACATCACCGGCAACCCGGCCTCGGCGAACAGACGCTTGAGCATGGCCGCGGCGGCCTGTTGCCCGTCGCGCTCCACATTTGACGATTTGAGGTGGCGGATGCTCGCGAGGGCGCCGGCGACGAGCACGGGAGAGAGGGAGGTCGTGAAGATGAAGCCGGGCGCGTAGCTGCGGATCACGTCGATCACACGGCGGTCCGCCGCGATATAACCGCCCATCACGCCGATGGCCTTGGCCAGTGTGCCCTCGATGACGGTGAGGCGCCTTGCGGCGTCCTCCCGGTCCGAAATCCCTCCGCCGCGGGGACCGTACATGCCGACGGCATGCACTTCGTCGAGATAGGTGAGCGCATGATATTTCTCGGCGAGATCGCAGATAGCGTGAATGGGGGCGATATCCCCGTCCATCGAATAAACGCTTTCAAACGCGATCAGCTTGGGGAGCGACGGGTCGGTCTCGGCGAGGAGCTGTTCCAGATGCTCGAGATCGTTGTGGCGCCAGACCTTCTTCTCGCATCCGGAGGTGCGAATGCCCGCGATCATGCTCGCGTGGTTGAGCGCGTCGGAGAAGATGACGCAGCCTGGCAGGACTTTCGCGAGCGTCGACAGCGTCGCTTCGTTCGAGATGTAGCCCGAGGTAAAGAGGAGTGCTCCCTCCTTGCCGTGGAGATCGGCGAGCTCGGCCTCGAGGTCGATATGATAGTGGGTGTTGCCACCGATATTGCGCGTCCCGCCCGATCCAGCGCCGACGTCATGGAGGGCCGCTTCCATGGCGGCGATGACTTTGGGATGCTGCCCCATCGAGAGATAATCGTTTGAGCACCAGACCGTGATCGGCTTGGGTCCGTTATGACCGGCAAAGCAGCGGGCGTCGGGAAACGATCCCTTGTTCCGCAGGATATCGATGAAGACCCTGTAGCGGCCCTCGCCGTGAAGCTTTGCCAGGGCGGCATCAAAGATCGCATCATATCGCGACTGCCAACCGGGAGGAGGTGCTTCGGCAAGCCTGGGTGTCGCGGTGTTCGATGCGGTCATGGGCAAACGTCCGGATAGCCTATCTCGCTGATCGCGAGAATACATGCATTCTAAATGCTCTATAGCGTCTCGCCGCGCGGCGCTCAAGGCGGTTGGCAATTTGCGCCGATTGGCTGTTCGAGCATTGCCATTTGCGGATGCTCATTCCCGCTCTGAGGCCGGATTTGCCTCCAGAACCGCAGATGCACGGTCGATATTGCCGCGATGGCTTTCCAGCATCTCCGCCAGATCGGCATGCAAGGCGTCGTCGCGCACGCGGGGCATCAAGGTTTCGAGTTGCCTCACGACCCAGGCCTGCCCTCGGTTGAGAAAGGCGAGTCGGTCGAAGCGGTCGGCAATGGCCAGCGCCTTGGCGTGGAAGCTGCCGGTCTTGCGCGACGGGGTGCCGCCGAGCCTTTTGATCTGCCGCGAGAGCATCGCGCACCAGCGCGCCTCGTCGGCGCGCACCGCCAGCATCAGTTCGCGATAGGCGGAGTCGCCCTTGGCTCTGGCGCTCGCCAGCGCCACGCGCGCACCGGCCCGCTCGGCCTCCAGCAGCGCGTTGAGGCTCGCGAGGATCTCGTCCCGCGACGCATAGCCCATATAGACATCGTCCGCGTCCCCAGCGTAGCAGACCGGCGAGGACGGCTCGTTCGTCATGCCGAGATCGCAGCCGCCGCCCTGAGGCCGGCGCGAATGCGGTCCATCACGCCTGCATCGGCCTTCGTCGAATGGACGACGTAGGCCGAGTAGGAAAACTCAGGACTCCCCGGAACGAGGGCGAGACGCCCCTCCTCGAGATAGGAGCGGACGAACCCCTTGCGGAAATAGCCGCTGCCTCCGGTCGCGAGGATATAGTCGAGGGCAAGCGGCCCATAGCCGATCGAAACCACCGCATTGGGCTGGTCCGGGAAAGCGGCATGGTAGCTTGCGGCGAATTCCTCACCCCAATCGATCTGGACATGGTCCTCAGGAGCGAGTGGCTTGTTGGTCGGTGTCGTCCTGATGAGAACGAGCTTCTCCTCGAACAGCAGCTCGGCGATGACACCCGGCCGGCTCGGCGCTGCATAGAGCACGGCAACGTCGAGCGCGCCGTCCTGAACCTGTTCCATGAGCCGTTCGGACGTATCGATCTGGGTGCTGACGGCGATCTCGGGGCACTCGCGGCGCATCCACAGCAGCCAGTGCCGCAGCAGCGGGCTCCAGAGACTGAGTTCGGCGCCGACCGTCACCACCGTCTCGCGCCCCGGCGGCAAGGCGACAGCGCGCCTCGCCCGGTCCCAGACCTGGACTAGCGTCGTCGCGAAGCGAAAGAACTGATCGCCGGCCGGGGTGAGCTTCGCACCTGCCTTGTTGCGGATGAAGACGGGACGATCGAGCTGATCTTCAAGCACGCGGATCCGGGCGCTGACCGCGGTCTGGGTCAAATTGAGGTTGGCGGCCGCACTGACGAAGCTGCCGGTCTTGACGACCTCCAGGAACGTGCGTGCGACGCTGATGTCCATTCCTCAAATTCCTTACGCTCAACATCCAATAATATTCATTTGCTTGCTGGATAATAACGGGTGGATGCTCTACGCACAAGGAGGGACCGCATGGTCGAGCCATCATTGACCTCGGGCCCGGATAATGGGCCGATCGTGACATGAAGCCGCTGGGACCAATCCGCCCGGAGCCACCGGCACCGTCGAAGACCGATTTCTGGAAGGTCGGCCTGGCGCTTGGCCTGATCGTTCTCGGCGTCGGCGCCATGCTCTACGCCTTTCACGATTCCGGGATGATCAGCAGCGAGGCGATCCTTGCCATCATGATCTTCGTGGTGGCGGTATGCGTCGGCGTTCTCCTGGCGATGGACATGGAGCGGCAGACCCATCGCAATGCGCACAACCGCCGGACGGAAGTGCCGCCCCCGCTCGATTTCATTGCGGTGTGGCCGCCTCACGAAAGTCCACAAACGGACGAAGAAGCCGGCGTAAAGCGGAAATCGCCTTCCTCGCGGCCCAAAAAACCGTGAGGTCGAACGAAGACGATGACCCGCGGCAACGCATGCCAAAGCCGCCGTCTTCCGGTCTTTATCTTATATTTGCGACCGGCATGGCTCTCGCGACGATCCGCCTCTTCGTGTGGCTGCTCAATCGCAATGGACTCGTCAGCGAGGAGGACGGCAACGCCATGGTGCTGATCGCCATGCCCATAGCGATCTTCACGATTGCCCGGCTGACGCCGCGGGACACACCCTGACATAAAACAATTATTTTGCCGACAAGCATTCATAACATTCGTTTGTTTGATGAACCTTGCTGCCCCACATTGATGGCGCAGCATGAAGGAACTCCCATGACCATTCAACTCGGGCAGATCGCCCCCGATTTCGAACAGGACAGCACGCACGGTCGTATCAACTTCCACGACTGGCTCGATGGAAGCTGGGGTGTCTTGTTCAGCCATCCCAAGAACTTCACCCCGGTCTGCACCACCGAGCTTGGCGAAGTGGCCAAGCTTCGACCGGAATGGGACAAGCGCAACGTGAAGCCGATCGGGCTTTCGGTGGACCCGGTCGAAGCACATCACAAATGGGAGCTCGATATTGAAGAGACCCAGGGCGCCAAGCTCGACTTCCCGATGATCGCGGATCCCGATGGCAGGGTCTCGACGCTTTACGATATGATCCATCCCGAGAGTGATCCCACGGTCACGGTGCGCTCGGTCTTCGTCATCGATCCGGCGCGCAAGGTTCGTCTGATTCTCACCTACCCGCCCTCGACGGGGCGGAACTTCGCCGAAATTCTCCGCGCGATCGACAGCCTCCAGTTGACCGATGCCCGCAGCATCGCCACCCCGGTCAACTGGACGCCCGGCGAACCCGTGGTGATCTCGCCGAAACTGTCGGACGAAGAGGCCTCGAGACAGTTCCCGCAAGGCTACAAGACGCTCAAACCCTATTTGCGGGTGGTCGACCTTCAGGCTTCCGCATAATGACACAGCCCGGGGAAAACGGCGAGAGACAGGCCGCCATTGCCGAGCGAGGCGATACCGGCCTCGCCTCGCTGTTCACCCGCAACCGCGCATGGGCCGAAGCAAAAACCGTCGGCGACCCCGGCTTCTTCAAGCGACTGGTCGGACAGCAGCGTCCGCGCTACTTCTGGATCGGCTGTTCGGACAGCCGGGTGCCTGCGACGGAGATCGTCGACCTCGATCCGGGCGAGATGTTCGTCCACCGCAATGTCGCGAACCTTGCGAGCGCGGCGGATCCGAACTTCCTGGCGGCGCTGCAATTCGCGGTCGATGTCCTGAGGGTCGAGCATATCATCGTCGTCGGCCACTATGGATGTGGCGGCATTCAGTCCGCGATGACCCAGGATAGAGAGGATGCAATCGGCGCGTGGCTGGCGCCGGTTCGCGCGCTTCATCGCGCGGGCGGCAACGCGCAGGAGACCGACGCCGATTGTCTCTGTGAACGCAATATCCTGGCTCAGGTGACGGCACTCGCCGTCAATCCGCTCGTCATGCAGGCATGGGAGCGGCGCGCGTCCCTGACGCTTCACGGCTGGGTCTACGCGATCGGGGACGGCTTGCTGCAGCCTGTCTGTGCCCCTGTAAGCGGCAGGCTGTCCGACGCACCGATGGTCAGCGCCGCGGCAGTTGCGAGATGAGCCCGGTCCGTGTCTTGGAAGTCGCCGGCAGCGAACGGACCCATCTGGACAAGGCGGTCGCTGCATGCCGGGACGCCGGCGCGCCAAGCCGCGAGATAGACGCTCGGATCGCGCTGGCTGTGTTTCCCGCGCTCCGACAGCTGAATCCCGTTGGCCCCGGCGTTTGGCGGCAGGGTGACGGCAGCCATGTTCGGGCGCTGCTCTATACCGCGACACGCCGGGCGGCGGCGACGCTGGTGCCCCAGGGGTGCTGGATAGAGACCGGCCCGCGGGGACCGATCGTCATGGGCGAGCTCGGGGAATGGATCGGCCTCCATCCGATCGAAGCAATTGCGCTGTGCATCGCGGCGCTCGATGCAAGACTGGCCGAGATATCTCATGCGGATTGAGCCCGGGGAGACACCACCCTTTCCCCTCACCCGTGGCACGCGGGCCTGCGGAACCCTGAGCGGCTATCATTCGAGTCAGTTTGTCGAGCATCTTCGGCACCATGGTTATGCGAGCATCTCTCCTGCCGATTGGGGCGCTCCGCTTGTGGCGACCTCGCTGGCGGACTGGGTAAGGTTCGCCGACAGTTGGGATCGCCTCGACCGTGACTGCTGGATGGGCGATGGCGGTCGTTATCGCCGCCGCCGGTTTGCGGCCTTTGCGGTCAACGGCGGCACGATCGCGCGAAAACCGCACCAACCACATTTCCAGAGCTGCGCGCACAACCGGCTGAATGGCGGGATCGCACGATGGTTCTCCCCCGTCGAGACGGTGATTGGCGACCATGGTCTGACGAGGGGGTTGCTACAGATCGGTGAGGAGTTTGCCAACGCCCTCACGGGCTGGACAGAGCATCGCTGGCATGCGGAACTCCATCAGTTTCGGATCGATGCAACACACGGCTCTGGTCAACCGACGCCCGAAGGTCGCCACCGGGACGGTGTCACTGCTGTGCTGATGGTGCTGATCGGCAGGCGCAACGTCCGGGGCGGCGTGACGATGCTGTCAGAGGAGCACAGGTTCGTCGCGGAACTTTCACTCAAGCGCCCGCTGCAAGCGCTCGTTCTCGACGATAGGCGGCTGCGGCACAGCGTCAGCGCGGTGACCGCGAGAGAGCAAGGCGTGCCAGCCTGGCGTGATGCGCTGGTGATCACGTTCCGGCCGGAACGTATGCCCCATTCATTTGCATCCAAGGAGACCTGCTATGGCTGACCCACGCACCAACGAGACACGAGCGCAGCTCGACAGCGGGAGCCTTGTCTTCGCACTACCGCCCCTGCCCTATGGCTTGAAGGATCTTGAACCGGTCCTGTCGGCGGAAACCCTGGAAATCCATCATGGCAAGCATCACGCACGCTACGTGGAGACGCTCAACCGGCTGCTCGCCGAGCAGAACTTCACGGCCCACACGCTCGAGGAGATCATTCGCGTCGCGCAACGCAGCGGGGCAAAGGGCCTCTTCAACAATGCCGCCCAGGCCTGGAATCACAGCTTCTTCTGGGAAAGCATGGCCGCGAAGCCATCGCAACCCTCCGGTCCGCTCGCGGACGCGATCTCGGCAGCCTTCGGCAGTCTCGATGGCCTGGGCCAGCGGTTCGCGGCCGAGGGAGCGGGCCACTTCGGCTCAGGCTGGGTCTGGCTGATCGCAAAGCACGACAAGCTGGAGGTGATCTCGACCCATGATGCGGCAACCCCGATTGCCGAGGATGGCGTGACGGCGCTTCTGGCATGCGATGTGTGGGAACACGCCTACTACATCGACTACCGCCAGGATCGCGCCACCTGGCTGGCCTCCTGGTGGAACAAGCTCGCGAACTGGCGTTTCGCCGAGCGGCAATATGGCGCGGCGCTCGGCCGCGGCGAGCCGTGGCACTATCCCACGCCGACAACCGCCCCTGGAAAGTGAGAGGAGTATGATATGCTGATCGATGTATTGGCGGGCCGAGACAGCCGTTCCGCGGCTTCCTGGGGAGCTTTTCATTTCGCACGGTCGCCAAGCCCCGGAGAAGAGATCGAGATCGACGGCACCTTCGCGGTCGTGACCAAGGCGTGGCACCGACCCGATATCTACTACAAGGGTGCCAAGTTCGTGATCCTCGTGGATGATCCGGTGAGCAACATCAGAAGCGAACGTCAGATCCGCGAGGATGCCGAAGCGATCGCGTAACACGGGCTCCCCGCTCCGAGGAAAGGGTTCGATTTCCGCCGCGCAGCAGGTGAGGAAGACCCCACCGGAATCCTCTTGTTCGAAGCCCGCGAGCGAGACACGGCGCGCTTGTCGTTGGCGCCCTCATTGGTCGTCACAGCGAGCTGAACCCTGCTGCCGCTTCTCTTGTTTGAGGGGCGGCGCATCGCGCGCGCGGTTCCGGCCGATACCCGCCGGCGCCACTGCGCAACATCCGGCCGGATGGAGCCTCGGCACCGACGCATGAGGCTGAACGCGTGCGCTACAGAGCGCATTTCGGCCGTTCTGCGAACGGCGCACCAAAAGATCTGATCGTCAGTTCCGCGATCGCCCGCCGCGCGATCCAGGGCACTGCCAGACCGCTACGGGAATCTCCTATTTGACTTGGGCCGGGGCTCTCGACATCATGGTTCGATGCAGAATCGGCGCCGCCATTTTCGCTTTCGCCACCACGGGGGGCAGCTTCTCACGGGCATGTAGCCCCGGGTTACGGTGCGCCTTGCCCCGAGCTCGGGGCATAAAATCGACCACATGCAGACGAGTGCGGGTCCCGTTGTGGCCGGCCGTCCACCCCCGAAAGAGAAAGTCATGACGAGCACCAAGGCGAGCCGGCGGCCGCCCATCCAGATGATTGATACCGAAGCCGATGCATTGACCGATCTGGCGATGGCGGCGGAAGACCGCGTGCCGCAAGTGAGCGAAATGCTGCTGAACGAGATCGCGCGCGCAAAGACCCATTCGGCCCGCACGATTCCGGCCAATGTCGTGACGATGCACGCCAAGGTCCGATTCATCGACGAGGCGAGCCGCAAGGAATACAGCTATGAACTCACCTACCCGCGAGACGCAGACATCTCGGCGGGGAGGATCTCGATCCTGACGCCGGTTGGCGCCGGTCTCATCGGGCTGCGCGAAGGCCAGTCGATCCTGTGGCCCGACCGCGACGGGCATGAACGTGCACTCAAGATCGTGGAGGTGTCGCAAGCGGCCCGAAACGGCTGAATGCGTCACCCGCCATCACAATAAGGAGACTCTATGAGCGCATCCATGCTCGATCAGGCGCTGACCCGGCTCGACGATGCCGCCTGTCATCTCAAGCTCGACCCCGATGTCCTGGAAAAGCTGAAATATCCGCGCGAGACGGCGAAGACGCGGCTGCTGATCCGGATGGATGACGGCTCGCGCAAGTCGTTCATGGCCTGGCGCTGTCGCTATGACGACACACGTGGCCCGACGAAGGGAGGCATCCGGTTCCATCCCGACGCGACGGCGGATGAGGTGGAGACCCTCGCATTCTGGATGACCTTCAAGTGCGCGGTGATGAACCTGCCCTATGGCGGCGGCAAGGGCGCCGTGCAGGTCGATCCGCGCAAGCTTTCCAAAGCCGAGTTGGAGCGTCTCTCGCGGGCCTATATGCAGGCTTTTTCGGGGATCATCGGCCCTGATCGGGATATCCCGGCGCCCGACGTCTACACCAATGCGATGATCATGGGCTGGATGGCCGACGAATATGCCTCGATCGTCGGGCGGGTATCGCCAGCGGTGATTACGGGCAAGCCGATCGCGCTCGGCGGTTCGCTAGGGCGGGACGATGCGACGGCGCGCGGCGGCTTCTACCTCCTGCGGCATCTCGAGCAGGCGCTTGGCGTCGGGCCCGGTTCGCGCGTCGCCATTCAGGGGTTCGGCAATGCCGGCAGCCATATCGCGCGGCTCCTGAGCGAAGTCGGCTACAAGATCGTCGCCGTCTCGGATTCCCGTCACGGCATTCATTCGGACACGGGGCTTTCCTTCGAACGGTTGGTTGCCGCGAAACAGTCCGCGGGGCTGGAAAGCCTCGCCGGATCGGACGGCATCGCGGCAATCGCGCCCGACGAGATCGTCGGCATCGACTGCGACGTCCTCGTGCCGGCCGCGCTGGAAAACCTGATCCACGCCGGCAACGCGGAAGCGGTCAAAGCCAGGGTCATCGTCGAACTCGCCAATGGGCCGGTGACCCCCGAGGCAGACGAGTTGTTGAATGCCAAGGGGATCGCTGTCCTTCCCGATATCCTGGCGAACGCGGGCGGAGTCACGGTATCCTACTTCGAATGGGTTCAGAACCGGCAGGGCTACTACTGGACGATCAGCGAGATTCACGAGCGGCTCAAGGCCAGCATGGAAGCCGAAGGCCGCGCCATCTGGGATCGCGCGGGCGCCCACGAGATCACCCTGCGAAGCGCCGCCTATGTGCATGCGCTGGGTCGTCTGGCCGAGGCGATCGAGGCTCACGGGACGCAGCAGTTCTTCACCTCCTGAGCGATTTCAAGGTCAAGGAAAGCGGTGCGCGCAAAGTCGCAATTCGGCGACCGGCGAGGCGATGACGATCAAGGCATCGCCCAAGCTCGGGCTTACGGCGCCGAAGGGCGAGCTGAACCCCTGATCGCGGACAGCGCCGTTCCCGGACAAGGCTCTGGGGACAGCGCGATCCCGCCGCTCAGCCGAAGGCCAGAGAGCCCTGCCGCGGCGTCTGCGGCGGTGCCGAGCGCGCCCGATCTGTCAGCAGCAGCTTCCGGGCGGTGGGCGAAAGCGTGTAGACCGCCTGGCGCTGTGCGCCGCGATTGTGGTGATCGACCCGATAGCCTTGATAGTGGCGATGTAGAATACCTGCCCGAACGAGATCGGATACGGCACGGCTCACATTCGTCTTGCCGGACGCCCGAATTCTCGCGCGGATTTCGGACTCGATGTCTTGGTCTGCCTGGGCAGGGTCAGCGGGCAAACCCCCTGCCCGCTTCATTTCCTCTCGCACCCGAGCGGCCAGCGCCATCCGCCGGGGATAGCTGTTTGCCATCGGCACAAGCGCATCGCACAGCCAGTCCCGAATTGAGATGGCCTTGCCATCGTGGACCACGAGCGGACCCGCGCTTCCATCGGGGTTTGCGATCTTCGCGATGAGATCAAGAACCATGTAGGCATAGCGAGGCCGCGAGGAGTTTTGCGAGAGTAGCTCCACAAGGCGGGGCATGTCGAACGGCCTGCTGTCAGGATCGGCGATGAGGCGGGTCTGGAGCATGGCAGAATCATGCACAGGTAGAACGAAAAGTGAATCCCCTTATTCCCGCCGGGCGACATTTGTCTCCTGTGACACTTTGCCGGCGGGTAAAGTGTCATAAGTGGCGGTTTAGAAGTCTGTACGCCCAACGCGGCGATCCAACCGACCACGATTGGTCAGGTCGGGCGGGCTGTCTCGGGTAGCGGCCAACCCCGCCGTAAAGAGCAGCGGAATGAAATGATCGGGCGTCGGGATCCCATTGCATAGTCTGCACGATCGACGTGCCGTCAGATGATCGGCAGCGCTTCGCTCACCTGGCAAACTAGCATGTCGCCGAAACGATGGGTTCAGTCAGCCACTGAGAATACGCGCAAAATGCGCTGCGCCCTGCGCCCCCTCCGGCGTCTCGCCGGATAGGTCCCTATTGACGGGGTTACTCGACAAGCCGGACAAATCACCCGCCCCGAACACGGCTTCGATGCCGCGCACGCAAAGCTCTGTCCCGCTATCGGCAAGGCTGTAATAAACCTGCCGTGCCTGCTTGCGCGTGCTTACAAGGCCCGATCGGCGAAGTTCGGCGAGTTGCTGACTGAGCGCGGGCTGGCCGATGCCGGTTGCTTCATCGATCGCCGAAACCGGTTGCTCGCCCTGCTCCAGCAGCAACGACAGGATCATCAGGCGCTGGGGCTGCGCGTAAGCCTTGAGCTTTTCCGCCGCCGCGTCCGCCAGCTCGCGGGCGGCATGGAGCGCCGTCACGGCGCGCTCCGGCAGAACCAGTCGGCCCCATCCGTGTCTTCCGACGGTGGCAGCAACAGCGGCGCCCCGGCGCGCCATCCTTCGGGCGCGAGGCGATCGCCTGCATGCGCGGCTTGGAGCGCGGCGAGCATGCGCAGCATTTCCTCCACGGAACGCCCGACATTCATAGGGTAATGGGTGATCGCACGGATCACGCCGTCTGGATCGATGAAATAGGTTGCCCGGACACCGGCGCTGTCCCGAGCGTCCTCGCCAATCATGCCATAAGCCCTGCCGATCGCCATCGACGGGTCTTCGACCACCGGGAAGCCGATCTCCACGTCGAACAGGTCGCGGATCGCCTTGAGCCAGGCAAGATGCGAATAGAGGCTGTCCACCGACAGGCCGAGCAGCACGCCGCCCAGCTCCTCGAAGCGACCCTGCGCCTTGGCGAGGCCGACGAATTCGGTGGTGCAGACCGGCGTGAAATCGGCGGGGTGTGAAAAGAACACCACCCATTTCCCGCGCAGCGAGGACAGGCGCAACGACCCTTTGGTGGTCCTGGCCTCGAAATCGGGCGCGACATCGCCAAGTCGCAGAGAGGGAAGAGGTTCGTCCGGCGTCGTCATGGTTTCATCCTTGGCATCTCGCACGTCTTGACGCAATGAGCTTACATACTTACATAGTTCTGTAATTACGAAATCCAAGGAATAAGCCATGGACGAAGCGATCAGGCGCGCAGCGCAGCAAATCAGCGAAGCCCGCAAGGGCGTGCCGCAAATCCGGTCCTTCTTTGACGAAGCCACCAATACGGCAAGCTATGTCGTTCACGATCCCGAAACGCATCACGCGGCGATCATTGATAGCGTGCTGGACTATGATGCCGCTGCTGGCCGCACCGCTTTCGGATCGGCGGATGCGATCATCGCCTATGTGCGCGAACAAGGCTTGAAGGTGGAATGGCTGCTGGAAACGCACGCCCATGCCGATCACCTGTCGGCCGCCCCGTATCTTCAAGAGAAGCTCGGCGGGGAGCTCGCCATCGGCAAGGCGATCCTGACCGTGCAAGCGACCTTCGGGAAGCTGTTCAACGAAGGGACCGAGTTCGCGCGCGATGGGTCGCAGTTCGACCACCTGTTCGAGGATGGCGACCAATTCACGATCGGCAACCTCAAGGCGACCGTGCTGCATGTGCCGGGGCATACGCCGGCCGATCTCGCCTATGTGATCGGCGACGCGACGTTTACCGGCGATACGCTGTTCATGCCGGACTATGGCACGGCGCGCGCCGATTTTCCGGGCGGCGACGCACGCACGCTTTATCGCTCGATCCGCCGCCTGCTGACTCTTCCCGCCGCAACCCGCCTGTTCCTGTGCCACGACTACAAGGCGCCGGGCCGCGACGACTATCGCTGGGAAACCACGGTCGCGGAACAGCGCGCCGGCAATGTCCATGTCCATGACGGCATCGATGAGGAGGGCTTCGTCGCCATGCGCGAGGCACGCGACGCGACGCTGGAAATGCCGAAGCTGATCCTGCCGTCGATCCAGGTGAACATGCGTGGCGGCCATCTGCCCGAGCCGGAAGGCAACGGCACGCGCTATCTCAAAATCCCGCTGGACGCGCTGTGAGGACGCTGTTTCCCGGAGCAATGCCTGGCATGGGGTTCCTCGGCGGGCTTCTGATCGGCCTTGCCGGCGCGGTCATGCTGCTGGGGTTGGGCCGGATTGCGGGCGTCAGCGGTCTTGCCGCGCGCGCCATCGGCCTCGGCAGCGGCATGGATTCGCGCGCTATCGCACTGGCCTTCATTCTCGGCCTGCCACTCGGTGGGGCATTGGTGGCTGTGGTTCGGCCGGTTTCCATCACTTTTCCGTCCTCTGTGGTCGTCCTCGTCGTCGGCGGCTTGCTGGTCGGTTTCGGCACGCGGCTCGGCAGCGGCTGCACCAGTGGCCATGGCGTATGCGGCCTGTCGCGCCTGTCGCTCCGCTCCATGACGGCGACGGCGCTGTTTATGGCCGCGGGGTTCGCGACCGTGGCGGCGATGCGCGCCCTGGGATGGACCTGACATGCGCGGTCTCATCGCCTTGCTCGCCGGCACGATCTTCGGCGCGGGTCTTGCCTTGTCCGGCATGACCGATCCCGCGCGTATCCGCGCCTTTCTCGATCTGTTCGGGGCATGGGACCCGACGCTCGCCTTTGTCATGGCCGGAGCCATAATGCCGATGGCGCTTGCATGGCTCATCCAGCGCCGCCTGCCTCGCGCCCTGTCCGGCGACGCCTTCGCCTTGCCGGGCACCAGACGCATCGACGCGCCGCTGGCCGTGGGCGCGCTGCTGTTCGGCATCGGCTGGGGCATCGCCGGCCTTTGCCCCGGCCCGGCCATCGCCAATCTTGCGCTCGCGCCATTTGCAGTCCTGCCGTTCCTCGCCGCGATGATCGCAGGGATTCTGCTCCACCGCCTCTGGGCGGCAGGGCGCTGACACCAGCGGAGAAGCCCCATGCAAAAGATCACACCCGTATCCGCCAATTTCTCGGTATCGCCCCAGATCGGGCCGGAAGACATGCCCGCTGTGGTGGCCGCCGGCTTCCGGTCCATCATCTCCAATCGTCCCGATGGTGAGGAGCCAGGACAGCCGGACGCGGCCACCCTTGCACGCGTGGCGCAGTCGCATGGCCTTATCTTCGAACATTTGCCGGTCACCAATCCCGACATCGCCCCGACCGACGCTCGCGCGATGCAGGCCGCGCTGGCCCGGCTTCCCAAACCCGTTCTCGCCTTTTGCCGGTCCGGCGGACGCTCTACCGCGATGCACGCCGCCGCCTTGGCGCTGGGCAGCGATGCAGCAGCAACCTATGATGTGGTGATCGTCGGCGGCGGCAGCGCGGGCATCGCCTGCGCCGCCAGCCTGCTCAAGCGCCAGGCCGATCTGTCGATCGCGATCATCGAGCCGTCGGACGTGCATTATTATCAGCCGGGCTGGACGCTGGTGGGCGCGGGCGTGTTCCAGCCGCGAGCCACCCGCCGGGCGATGGCCGAGGTGATGCCCCGCAAGGCTCGGTGGATCAGGCAGGCCGTGCGAGCCTTCCAGCCCGACAGCAACAGCGTGACACTCGCCGATGGCACGGCGATTGCCTACCACGCGCTCGTCGTCGCCCCGGGCCTGAAGTTGGATTGGGGAGCCATTCCGGGCCTTTCCGAAACCATTGGTCGGAACGGCGTCACCTCCAACTATCGCTACGATCTCGCGCCCTATACGCACGAGCTGGTGCGCAAGATGGCGCAAGGCCGCGCGCTGTTCACGCAGCCGCCCATGCCGATCAAATGCGCCGGCGCGCCGCAGAAGGCGATGTATCTCTCCTGCCATGACTGGGAGCAGCGCGGGTTGCTCGAAGGGATCGAGGTCGAGTTCCATAGCGCCGGCCCCGTCCTGTTCGGCGTGGCCGATTATGTGCCCGCGCTGATGACCTATATCGAGCGCTACGGCATCGATTTTCGACCCGGATCGAAACTTGTCGGCGTGGACGGCGACGCCCGGATCGCCCGCTTCGAGCAGGGCGGCGATGGCGAGAAAACAGTGGTCGAGCGCCCGTTCGACATGCTCCACGTTGTTCCGCCGCAGGTGGCGCCAGATTTCGTGGCGGCAAGCCCGATCGCCGATGAAAGCGGCTTCGTCGCGGTCGATCCCGCGACGCTGCGCCATCCCATATGGCCCAACCTGTTCGCGCTGGGCGATGTCATCGCCGCCAGCAACGCCAAGACCGCGGCCGCCGCGCGCAAGCAGGCCCCGGTGGTCGCGGTGAACGTCATCGCCGCGCTTGACGGCAAAAATCCCGTGGCGGGCTATGACGGCTATGGCTCCTGCCCGCTCACCGTCGAGCGCGGCCGGATCGTGCTGGCCGAGTTCGGCTATGGTGGCAAGCTCCTGCCGAGCTTCCCCAACTGGCTGCTCGATGGCCGCAAGCCGACGCGCCTCGCCTGGTTCCTCAAGGATCGAATGCTGCCGCCGATTTACTGGCATGGCATGCTCAAGGGCCGCGAATGGCTCGCTGGCCCCAGCCCGATCGGACAGACGCCGTGACGCTCGAGCCGATCCAGTATCTGCTCGGCATCCTTTCGGGCTCGCTCGTCGGGTTCAGCCTGGGGCTGGTCGGCGGCGGCGGGTCGATCCTGGCTGTGCCGCTGATGGTCTATCTGGTCGGCGTGCCCAACGCCCATGTCGCGATCGGCACCAGCGCGCTGGCGGTAGCGGCCAATGCTGTGACGGGCCTTGTCCAACATGCCCACGCCCATAATGTCAAATGGCGCTGCGGCGGCATGTTCGCGGCCGCGGGCGTCATCGGGGCGCTGGGTGGCTCGACCCTCGGGAAGATGGTCGATGGCGAGAAGCTGCTGTTCCTGTTCGCGCTGGTCATGCTGCTGGTCGGGGCGGTGATGCTCAAGGGGCGGGGCGATCCCGGCAATCCCGGCGCCGAATGCAACCGGGAAAAGGCGCCCAAAGTGCTCGGCTACGGCCTTGGTTCGGGCCTGTTCTCCGGCTTCTTCGGTATTGGAGGCGGCTTCCTGATCGTGCCGGGGCTCGTCGCCTCGACAGGAATGCCGATCCTGTTCGCGGTCGGCACGTCGCTGGTCGCTGTGACCGCCTTCGGCCTCGCCACGGCGGCCAATTATGCCTTTTCCGGGCTGGTCGATTGGCCGCTGGCGATCCTGTTCATCGTCGGCGGAGCCATCGGCAGTCTGGCGGGCACGCGCCTGGCCCGCCGTCTCGGCAAGGAAACCGGGCGACTGACTGTGGTGTTCGCGATGCTGATTTTCGCCGTCGCCGCCTATATGCTCTGGCGTAGCGCCGACGCGTTTGTTGGAGCGTGAGTGAGACCATGACCGACCGGCAATCCCATTGGGAAAATGTCTATACGGCCAAGGCCGACGATAGCGTGAGCTGGTTCGAGGAGACGCCAAGCGTGTCGGTCAGGCTGATCGAAAGAGCGACAGATGCGCGCGGGTCAGTCATCGATATTGGCGGCGGTGCTTCCCGTCTCCCCGATGCGCTCCTCGATCTTGGCTTCACCGATGTCGCAATCCTCGATCTATCCGCCCAATCCCTTCGGATCGCGCGCGCCCGGCTCGCCAGTCGTGGAGATAAAATCCGTTGGATCGCGATGGATATCACCCGCTGGACGCCCGATCGGCTATATGACGTATGGCACGATCGCGTCGCATTCCACTTCCTGACCGATGCCGACGATCAAGCGCGCTATGTCGACGCGCTCCGGAATGCACTCGCGCCGCGCGGGATAGCGATCATCGGCACCTTCGCGCCTGATGGACCGGAACGCTGCTCCGGCCTCCCCGTTGTGCGCCATGACAGCGAGAGTCTGGTGGCCCTATTGGGCAGCGATTTTTCGCTCCTTTCAGAAGAACGGCATGAACACCGCACGCCGGCTGGGGTCATTCAGCAGTTTCAGTTCAGCGTGTTTCGCAAGAATTAGGCATTTGCGGGGGGGCCAGGTGCAAATGGACGGCGACACAGGTACGGGTGAGGCACAATGTCCAATATTCAACCCTGGTGCTCGTCCTAGAGCAGGCACCGAAAGGACATAGACATGTTCGAATCGTTCGATGCGCTGTTCCTCGCCCGCGCGCAATTCGCCTTCACGGTGAGCTTCCATTTCATCTTCCCGGCCTTCTCGATCGGGCTGGCAAGCTACCTGATGGTGCTGGAAGGGCTGTGGCTGAAGACGGGCAAGGGCGTCTATGCCAATCTCTATCGCTACTGGCTGAAGATCTTCGCCATTGTCTTCGGCATGGGCGTGGTTTCCGGCATCGTCCTCTCCTATCAGTTCGGCACCAACTGGTCGGTGTTTTCCGACAAGGCCGGACCGATCATCGGGCCGCTGATGGCCTATGAGGTGCTGACCGCCTTCTTCCTCGAAGCCGGTTTCCTGGGCGTGATGCTGTTCGGCATCAACAAGGTCGGCCCTCGGCTGCATTTCGCCGCGACCTGCGCGGTGGCGGTCGGCACGCTGATTTCCGCTTTCTGGATCTTGTCGGCCAATAGCTGGATGCAGACGCCCACCGGCCATGAGATCGCCGCGAACGGGCAGTTCGTACCGGGACCGAGCTGGTGGGCGATCGTCTTCAATCCCAGCTTCCCCTATCGGCTGGTCCATACGGTGATCGCCGCCTTCCTTACCACCGCCTTCGTCGTCGGTGCGGTCGGCGCCTGGCACCTGCTGCGCGACCGGACCAATCCGGGCGCGCGCAAGATGTTCTCCATGGCGATGTGGATGGCGGCGCTGGTCGCCCCCGTGCAGATCTTCGCTGGCGACATGCACGGCCTCAACACGCTGGAGCATCAGCCGGCCAAGGTGATGGCGATGGAAGGCCATTATCAAAGCCACCCCAACGGCGCGCCGCTGATCCTGCTGGGCATACCCAACAGCGCGCGGCAACGCGTCGATTATGCGGTGGAGATTCCCAAGGCATCCTCGCTGATCCTCAAGCACGACCTCAACGCGCCGCTGGCCGGGCTCGACACCGTGCCGCAGGATGAGCATCCGCCCGTCGGCGTGGTGTTCTGGGCCTTCCGCATCATGGTCGGCCTTGGCTTCGCCATGCTGGGCATCGGCCTGTGGAGCCTCGCCGCGCGGGCAAGGCGCAAACTCTACGATTGGCGCTGGCTGCATCGCGCCGCCCTGGTCATGGGACCATCGGGCTTCGTCGCGGTGATCGCCGGATGGGTGACGACGGAAGTCGGACGCCAGCCCTGGACGATCTACGGCCAGCTTCGGACCGCGCAATCGGTGGCCCCGCTCGACGCACCGGCAGTGGCGACCTCGCTGCTCGCCTTCATCCTCGTCTATTTCGCGGTGTTCGGCGCGGGCGCGGTCTATATCCTCAGACTGATGGGCAAGCCGCCCGAGCCGCATGAAGATGCCGTGCCGACGCACGGCCCGGTGCGGACCGCCGGTATCACGCCCGCGCCCGCGATCGAGGGAGGCAGGCCATGATCGATCTCACCATCATCTGGGCCGGGATCATCGCCTTCGCGGTCGCCGCCTATGTCGTCATGGACGGGTTCGATCTCGGCATCGGCATCCTGTTCCCGCGCTTCCGCGTCGGCCCGGAACGCAACACCGCGATGAACAGCGTGGCACCCGTGTGGGACGGCAACGAGACGTGGCTCGTGCTAGGTGGCGGCGGGCTGATGGCTGCCTTCCCGCTCGCTTATGCCATCGTGCTGCCCGCGCTCTATGCGCCGATCGTCGCCATGCTGCTCGGCCTTGTCTTTCGAGGCGTCGCGTTCGAGTTCCGCTGGCGCGATCCCGGTCATCGCCGTCTGTGGGACATCGCCTTCTGCGGCGGTTCGGTCGTCGCCACGCTGGCACAGGGGATCACGCTCGGCGCGCTGCTGCAAGGCATCACGGTGAAAGGGCGCGCTTATGGCGGCGGCTGGTGGGAATGGCTGACGCCATTCTCGCTGCTGACCGGCGTCAGCCTGCTCATCGGCTATGCGCTGCTCGGCGCGTGCTGGCTGATCTGGAAGACACAAGGGCCGCTTCAGGCCCAAGCACGGGGCATGGCGAAGGCGCTGCTGCCCGCGCTGCTGGTCGCGATCGGGCTGGTCAGTCTGGCGACCTCCTTTCTCGAAGCGCAATATCATCAACGCTGGTTCGAGTGGCCCGGGGTGCTGGCGACCGCGCAGATGCCGCTGCTGGTCGCGATCATCGGCTTCCTCGCCTGGCGCGCGATCGGCAAGGTGCAGAATGGGGGACGGGACTGGATGCCCTTCTTCCTCGCCCTGCTGCTGTTCGGCCTGTCGATGGTAGGGCTTGCCATCTCGATCTGGCCGGACGTGATCCCCGGCCGCGTCTCCATCTGGGAAGCCGCCGCGCCCGAACGCAGCCAGATCTTCATGCTGGTCGGCGCTGGCATCATGGTGCCGGTGATCCTGGCCTATACCGGCTGGGCCTATTGGGTGTTCCGGGGGAAAGTGGATGAAGCGGGATATCACTGAGCCGCCCGGCCCGCTTTGGAAACGACTTTGCTGGTTCGCTGCGATCTGGGCGATAAGCATCGGCGCGCTCGGCGCCGTGGCCTATGGCATTCGCCTGATCCTCAAGCCTTGATGAACGGAAGCTTTCCTATCAGTAATCGGCCGATTTGCCGTTCATATAGGCTTGGGGAGACGCCCCCATTTCGGTGCGGAAGGCATAGATGAATGCCGAGGGCGATCCATAGCCGAGTTCCAGGGCCACGCCAGTCACATCCATCCCGCCGCCGAGCAGTTCGACGGCCTTGAACAACCGCATCCGGCGCCGCCAGGAGCGCAGGCATATTCCGACCTCGGTCTCGAACCGGCGGGCAAGAGTCCGCGGCGACATGCCAAGCGCGCGTGCCCATTGCTCGGCCGAGCGAGGATCGGCGGGATCGGCGTAAAGGGCAGCGCAGAGTTCCGCGAGGGCTTCGCCGCGCGGCCAGGGCAAGGCGGCCGGGATCGGCGCGGCGCGGCGCAGTTGATCGAGGATCAATTGCGTGACGCGGCCGGTATAGCCGTCGCCATCCGATTGCAGATCGACGATCTCCACGATCAGCGCCTTGAGAAGCGGCCCAACGGCATGGACGATGGGCTCGACGGGGAGCCCTGCGCTGACGTCCTGCGCGATCCAGAGGCTGCGGAATTGGGCGCCGGCCAGCGAGCCAACGCGATGCGCCACACCGGCGGGCAACCATACCGCTTGATCGGGCGAAATCACAAATGAACGGCCGGCGATGGCAACGGTGAGCACCCCCGAAATCGCATAGACCAGCTGACCCCAATCATGGGCGTGCTCGGGAAAATAGCTGCGGGCGGCAAGCGATTGCGCGCGCATCGTCATCGGGGCGGGCGGCTTCGCGTCCGGCGGCGCGGCAACGGGCTCCCAATCCAATGTTTGGCTGTTATTATACATAGATTGTCTTGTAATCGAGAGACGGCCAGACGGAAAGCGCCTATGTCGGTAGCAGCGCCCGGGCGGCGCATTGCCTGCAACCCGACACATACGGAAAAAAGAGACGCCAATGGCGCAACGCGACACTTACGGCCTTCCCCTCTCGACCACCTCCGATGAAGCGGCGGCCCTCTATCGCGAGGGCGTGGCCTTGATGCTGTCGGCGTGGCCGGACGCGGCGGAAGTATTGGATGTCGCGAGCGACGCAGATCCCGAGTTCGCTCTGGCGCATGCGGCCCGCGCCCGGTTGCACGCAATCCACTCCGAAACCGCCGAAGCGCGAAGCCGCGTCGCGATCGCTCGTAAAAAGCGCGTTCGAACCGAGCGGGAAGCGAGCCATGTCGACGTGCTCAGCCTTGCGCTCGGCGGCCAGTCGCAACAGGCGCTGGCATCCGCGCTCGCCCATGTCGAACGCTGGCCACGTGATGTGATCATCCTGTCACTGCCACTCGGCGCTTTCGGGCTGTTCGCCTTCTCCGGGATGGCCGATCACAATCAGGCCAAGGTCGAATTGTGCGCCCGCCACGCAGCGGCCTTCCCCGAGGAGGATTGGTGGTTCCTCACCTATTACGGTTGGTCGCTGGCCGAAAATGGCGTGGTAGCGCGCGGGCGCGCCATGCTCGAACGTGCGATCGAACTGCGCCGCGAGAACGCCAATACGGCGCACGCGCTGGCCCATGCGATGTTCGAGAGCGGTGCGAACGACGCGGCCGAAGCGTTGATCGCGGATTGGCTGCCCGATTATCCGCGCGGCGGCATCCTGCACGGCCATATCGCCTGGCATGCGGCGCTGGTCGCGCTGGAGCGCGGTGACGCCGACGGCGCGCTCGCCATCTATGCCGACAAGGTGCGGCATTCTGTGTCGCAGGGGACGCCAATCAACATCATCAGCGACGCGGCATCATTGCTCTGGCGGCTGCAAGCCTATGGTCATGCCGTCCCCGAAGGACTCTGGCAGGATGCGGCCGCCTTTGCGCGGAAGGCTTTCCCGAGGCCCGGCCATGCCTTCGTAGATTCGCATATGGCGCTGCTCGAAGCGGCGACCGGCGATAGCGCAGGTCTCGACCGCCGCATTGCCGCGCTAGACGAGATGGTCGGCAACGGGGCGCTTGGCGCGGGCGCGATCGTGCCCACCATCGGCCGGGCCGCGCTGGCGTTCGCCGGGGAGGACTATGGCGGATGCGCCCATATCCTTGAACCGATGGCGGCGGATGTGGCGCGCATCGGAGGCAGCAACGCCCAGCGCGAGGTGATCGAGGACACATTGCTCGTCGCATTGATGCGGAGCGACGAAGCCACGAAGGCGCGAGCCTTGCTCGATCGCCGCCTCCATCGCCGTCCTTCACCGCGCGACAGTCGCTGGTTGTCCGGTCTGGCGGCGTGAAGCATATCATGTCTTCGACAAACGCAGCTTCATTGAACCCGCACGCGCCGGATCTGGGCGACCGGCGCGAGCAGCGCGGAACGATCATTCGGCTTTCGCTGGCACAGGCGCTCGCGGGCGCCAATTCGACGGTGATCTATGCGACCGGCGCAATCATCGGCGCCAGCCTTGCGCCCGACAAAACCCTGGCGACGCTGCCCATCTCGGTTTTCGTTGTGGGGATGGCGGCCTGTATCCTGCCCACCGGCCTGATCGCCCGCCGTCATGGCCGGCGCGCGGCGTTCCTCGCCGGAACCGCCGGAGGAGTGCTGACCGGCCTGCTCGCGGCGCTGGCGGTGGTGCTGGGATCGTTCTGGCTGTTTTGCCTCGCCACCTTCTTCGGCGGCGCTTATGCCGCCGTCGTCCTGTCCTTCCGTTTCGCCGCCGCCGATTGCGTAGAGCCGGAATGGCGGCCGCGCGCGCTCTCCATCGTCATGGCGGGCGGTGTTGCGGCCGGCGTGATCGGGCCGCAGCTCGTCACCTACACCATGGACCTGTGGCCCTCGCATATGTTCGCGGCGACCTTCCTCGTGCAGGCGCTGGTCGCGGTCCTGTCGGCGGTGGTGCTGACAGGCGTTAGACTGCCGATGCCGACCACCGCTGAGAAGGCGGGCGGTCGTCCGCTGTCGGTGATTGCCCGGCAACCGCTCTTCATCGTCGCCGCGACCTGCGGCGCGGTGTCCTATATGCTGATGAATTTCCTGATGACCTCGGCCCCGCTCGCGATGCGGATGTGCGGCCATAGCCAGGAAACCTCCAATCTCGGCCTGCAATGGCACGTCATCGCCATGTATGCACCTAGCTTCTTCACCGGGCATTTGATCACGCGCTTCGGGGCGGGCCGCGTCGTCGCGGTCGGCTTGGCGCTGATCGGCATCTCGGCGGCGGTCGGCCTTGCCGGCATCGATGTCGCGCATTTCTGGGCCACGCTGGTCCTGCTCGGCGTGGGCTGGAATTTCGGCTTCATCGGCGCGTCGGCGCTGGTCCTCGAATGCCATCGGCCGGAAGAGAAGACCCGCGTGCAGGCATTGAACGATTTCATCGTCTTCGGGACGATGGCGGTCGGCTCCTTCTCCTCCGGCGGCCTGCTCACCGCTTATGGCTGGGACATGGTGCTGTGGGTGTCGTTCGGGCCGCTCGTCCTTGCGGTGATCGCGCTGTTGCTGGTCACCCGGCTGCGCCGCTCTCCCATCATCGGCAAGGAAGCTGTAAGATGACCTCGACGGAAATGCTTGTCCGCGCCGCGCTGGTCGGCATCGGCGGCACGGTCGTCCTCGATTTTTATGCTGTCATCCTCCAGCGTGTCTTCGGCGTGCCCGCGACCAACTGGCGGATGGTGGGGCGCTGGATAGGCCATATGCCGAAGGGCGAGTTCGTCCAGCCCGCGATCGGACAGGCGAAGCCGGTGCCGGGCGAACATGCGCTGGGCTGGGCCTTTCATTATGGCATCGGCATTGGCTATGGCCTGCTGCTGCTCGCCCTTTGGGGCGCCGGCTGGTTCCACAGCCCGAGCATCGTCGAACCATTGACCCTCGCCCTCGTATTGCTGGTCCTGCCCTATTTCGTGATGATGCCGGGTCTGGGGTTCGGCATGGCCGGATCGCGAACACCCAGGCCGAATATGACCCGGCTGAAAAGCGTTATCGGCCATTCCGTGTTCGGCATCGGCATGTATCTCACCGCGCGCCTGTTGGCGGCGGCCGCATCGTCAGGAGCGTAGACTATGACCAGCGTCAGAGTGGCACCATGACAGGATGGCGACCTCGCGCCGTCCGGGCTTGTGGAAAGTATAAGCCCCCGGCGAGCTGACGTTTCAAATATCCTTGTCCGAACAGCTTCCTGACTTCATCATGATGCATACAGTCCCGGAATCATCGCTGTGCGGGACCGAATTCTGGAAATCTATCCATGGAGGTTCCCGTGAGTGGCTGGCTGGTTAGCGTTACCTATGAAATGAGCGGAGGCCTACCCACGCATGAGGCGCTTTTTGTGTGTTGGGTTTCCGACAAGGAAGAAGCGCTTCGCAAAGTGAGCGATTTCGAGCCACGAGGCTCACAGATCCCCCCGCGCCTGATCGCGGAGGTGCCGGACAGCGCCTTGCGAGGGCTCAAGCTTTCACCGGGTCAGACAGGTCTATTGATCGCAGACACAACCAAACCGTGATCGCAGAGTGTCCGACGTCAGCGCCTAAGGCACAGATTTGAGGTTGGAAGCGATGCCGCCAGACGTGGAGGCAGCAAAGGACAGAACCAGCACCCCGAGGTTGTCGAGCCGCCATCTGCGCTTCGATCATGAGGCCGTCGCCGTCATCCCACCGCATTCCACGCCATCACCGCTGCCGCCATCGCCTCGACACCGGTTTCCAGCGTCGGGTGCAGCACCGGCGCGAAATGCGGGCTGTGATTGACGGGGAGGTCGTTCACGCGTCCCTCCGCCTTGGCCTTGGCGTAAAGCGCGGGATCGGTGCCGCCCACGAACCAGAATACCGATGGCGCATCCCAAGCGGTGCCGAAGCAGCCGAAATCCTCGCTCGCCGGCGCCGGGCCGGTATGATGGACACGATCGGCTGAGAAATGCGCACGGAAGGCTGCTGCGACGCGGTCACTCGCATCCTTGTCGTTGACGTTGAGCGGATAATTGTCGAGTGGCGTGATCTCGGGCGGACGCGGCGCGCCAGCGGCTTGCGCCTCAGCGTTGACGATCCGCTCGATCGCCGCAAGCACGCGCCTGCGCACATCAGCGTCGAAGGTGCGCACGTTGAGGTTGATGAGCGCCTCGTCCGGGATGACATTCTCCTTAGTGCCCGCCTGCAGAACACCGACCGTGACAACTGCGGACTCGGTCGCGGCGACCTCGCGCGACACCATGGTCTGCAGGCGCAGCACCGTTGCTGCGGCCATCACCACAGGATCAATACTGGCCTGCGGCATCGAGCCATGCGCGCCCCGCTCGAACAGGCGGATCTCCAAACTGTCCGCCGCCGAGGTGATCGGCCCCGCGCTGCCTGCGACCGTGCCGGCAGAACCAACCATGACATGTTGGCCGAACACCACATCGCGTTTGGGAAAACGGGTGAGCAACCCGTCATTGATCATCGCCATCGCGCCCTGCGCCGTCTCCTCACCAGGCTGGAACAGCGATCAGCGTGCCCTTCCAAACATCGCGCTGGTGAGCAAATAGAGCGCTTGCCCCCATCAGCCAGGCGACATGCATGTCATGACCGCAGGCATGCGCAACAGGCACCGACTGGTCCGAGGCATCGGTGGCAATCGCCGTGCTGGCATAATCGAGCCCGCTATCCTCCCGGATGGGGAGAGCATCCATGTCGGCGCGCATCATGACGGTCGGCCCTTCGCCATTGCGCAAGATGCCGATGACACCGGTCCTGCCGACGCCCGTCGTCACCTCATAGCCATGGTCGGTCAGATGCTTTGCCGCGATCCCGGCGGTGCGGTTTTCCTGCATCGACAGTTCGGGATGGGCGTGCACGTCCTTGTAGGCAGATTCCAGCGTCGGCAGAAGATCGGGCAGACCGGCCAGAAGCCGTTCCAGAGGCTTGTTCATGGACGCGCTCCAGCCTCAGGCGTCGTTCGGCAGCACCGAGAGCACGCGCGCGATATGGTCGTGGAATTCCGACATGTAGTTGCGCAGGAAGCCCTCGGTGGATTCGACCGTCACACCGCCTTGTTCGTCGATCAGGCCGGGCGTGAACTGGATATAGGCCTCGGGCGCGTTCATCTGCGGCGAGTTGCAGAATCCCAGCACGCTCCTGAGGCTCTGCTGGGCAACGGCCGTGCCGATCGCACCCGGCGAAGTGCCGATCACGGCCGATGGCTTGTGCGTGAAACTGTTGGTGCCATAGGGGCGGCTCGCCCAGTCGATGGCGTTCTTCAAGCCACCGGGGATCGACCGATTATATTCGGGAGTAACGAACAGCAGCGCGTCAACGGCCTTGATCGCATCCTTGAATGCCCGTGCGACCGGCGGATAATCGGCGTCATAATCATAGCTGTAGAGCGGGAGTTCAGCGAACGAGATCTCGGTGAAATCGAGATTCTCTGGCGCCAGCTTGATGAGCGCTCCGGCCAGCTTGCGGTTGATGGACTCTTTGGCGAGGCTGCCAATCAGATAGCCGACCTTATAGTGCTTCATGGGATAACCCTTCCGTTCGTGAATATGGGAAGACGGCGTCTGCGGCCTTCCGCTCAGGAAACACCGCAGACGTCTGCCGGCTGTCAGCCTTCACCCATGCCTTCGGCCGGTTGAGGCGAAGCGCCAGCTTTCACCTTCGCCTCGATCCGCTGGCCGACATTGGCATCGACGCTCTTCCAGTAAGCGAAGGCGCGGCTCAGCACCGGTTCTCGCACGCCGCCCAGCAGGCTGCCGGCGACCTGATCGACCAGCCTGGCGCGCTGATCGTCATTGAACACCTCGCGCACGAGCGTGCCGGGCTGGGAGAAGTCGTCATCGTCCGCGCGCAGCGTATAGGCCTGGCGCACCATCGTGCCATCGGCTTCCCAGCCATCGTTCACCGGGCCTTCCTCATCGGCAAAAGGCCGCCCGCCGCTGTTCGGCACATAGACCGGGGCCGCGCCAGTGTGATGGTAGTTCATCGGCCCATCGATCATATAGGTGTTCACCGGCACCTTGGGCTGGTTGACCGGCAACTGGTGGAAGTTCGCGCCGATGCGATTCCTTTGCGCGTCGTTATAAGCGAAGGCGCGGCCGAGCAGCATCTTGTCGGGCGACAAGCCGATGCCCGGCACGGTGTTGCCCGGCGAGAACGCGGCCTGCTCGATCTGCGCGAAGAAGTTCTCCGGATTTCGGTTCAGCGTCATGGTGCCGACCCGGATCAGCGGATAATCCTTGTGCGACCAGGTCTTGGTCAGGTCGAACGGATTGATGCGGTAGGTCTTCGCCTCCTCATAGGGCATGACCTGCACCGAGAGATCCCACACCGGATGCTCGCCGCGCGCGATCGCCTCGAACAGGTCGCGGCGGTGGAAATCCGCGTCCGCGCCCGACATGGTCGAGGCCTCTTCGTTCGAAAAGAACGCCATGCCCTGCCGCGTGTGGAAGTGATATTTGACCCAGAATTTCTCGCCCTTGGCGTTCACCCACATATAGGTATGCGAACCATAGCCGTTCATGTTGCGCCACGTCCGGGGCAGTCCGCGTTCGCCCATCAGATAGGTCACCTGGTGCGCGGTTTCGGGATTGTTGGTCCAGAAATCCCATTGCATGTGATTGTCGCGCAGGCCGGAATCGGGGAGCCGCTTCTGGCTGCGGATGAAGTGCGGGAATTTCATCGGATCGCGCACGAAAAAGACCGGCGTGTTGTTGCCAACGAGGTCGTAATTGCCTTCGCTGGTGTAGAATTTGAGGGAGAAGCCGCGCACGTCGCGCCAGGTGTCGGGACTGCCCATTTCGCCCGCGACGGTGGAGAAGCGCGCCAGCATGTCGGTCGTCGCGCCCTTCTGGAACAGCGCGGCCTTCGTATAGGCCGATACGTCCTCGGTCACTTCGAGCACACCGAAGGCGCCCGAGCCCTTGGCGTGGGGCTGCCGCTCGATCACCTTCTCGCGGTTGAAATGCGCCATCTGCTCCAGAAAATGCACGTCGTGCAATAGGATCGGACCGTCCGGCCCGATCGTCAGCGAATTGCGATCGCTCGGCGCGGGCGCTCCCGTGGTCATGGTCGAGCCGGTCGGGGTCTTGGTCATGGTGTCCTCTCCTTGCTGGGCCGGTTTCGGCGCATTAAAGTCGCGATGTTACGGTCTTTCGTCGGTCGACCTTTTCTCAAAATCTTGAACGGGACTAGCTCGAACAGGCAGCGGGCACTGGATCTCAGCTCTCCCACCCGAATCTCACCCGATCAGATATCCAGATGTGAAATGCTGCCGTCTCCCATGTAAGCCCATTTTGCTCCAAGGATTACGCTTACCTCATCCCCAATCACCAGCCATGAAGGCCTCCCTGGTCATCCTGCATCGCATTCTTCGGGCCCTGTGTGCGGATCAGAAAGCGAGGAAACCCGCCAGGCCGCGCCAAGCTGGTTTCGGGTGACGTCGCCGAGCGAAGGCACCGCGGCACCGCGTTTGCGCGCGGTCTTGCCGGTACATCAGCGCGGGCAGCCCGGCGGCATCGACCGGAACCATGGTCGGCACGAAGCCATGGCAGACGGGATGGCGGACGATGTCCACATCTGGCTCCAAGCCATGATCCTCGACGGCGGATGGAGATCGAGCCTGTCGATCCTGGCTGCCTGGCGTGGCAAAGGCGCCCTCGCGTCGCAGTCCTGCCGACGGCAAGAGGTCGGGGAGGAGAACGACCGCGGCGGTCGGAGCTCTTGTGATGCACTGTCGTTCTGCGTGCGAAGGGTCGGCTTGGAAGATAGCAGAGTGGTCCATCCGCGCTATCGCGCGCGGATGACCTGAGCTTCAGAGACGATCTCACATCGTTCTGCTCAGGTCTTGCTCCCTGCCGTGTCCGCCGCCGGCACCCGAGCGGCGGTAGCGAACGAGTTGGCGACAGTCTCGAGCGGCGCCAGGAAGAAGGCGCGCAACGGTTCGAAAACGGCGACCAATTGCAAAGTGTCGCGTCCCGGCGAGAAGAGGTCTCCGGCATTTTCGCGCCATTCCTCGAAAGCCGCCTTTGTGTCGTCGATGAAGACCTGCCGATTCTGCGCGGCCTCTTGAACGACTTCGGGAAACTTCCCGGGCTCAAAGAAGCTGCCCAGCGCTTGAGTTCCGATCGCGACCTGCCGCGCCCCCGTCGTGCGGGCGATTTCGAAACATTTCGCCGCGAGTTGGCGATTGGCGCCGGCGATGGCCACGGCGTGCTCGAATGGAAATGTCATCGTTGGATCCTTCTCATGATCATACGCGCAAAACGAACCCCGCACGGGGACGCGACCATCGGTCGCATTCCTGTGAGGGCTCTTACCCACGAAAGTATCGCCACTCTGCCCTGATGGGCCCCAGGATGAGTATTGGGATGAATACGTATCGGTCAGCCGCCGCCGATCAAGCGGATGCGCGTGACGGCATCGTATGTCAGCGCGCGACAGTGGATGACGAATGATCGCAACTCGCTGCCGAACCTCTCCCGGGGCCTGCCTCGGTGCGGCTCACGCATGTGCGTTGAGACGTGCATTATCTAAGAAGTATTTTCCTTGCATATTTTTCCCGGAGCTATAGATGCATTGTAGATATATGATTGGAGTGTGAGTCGTGAACGCGATCGATGGGATCGACGAGGAACGGTTGGAGACGCTGGTCGAGCGCTTCTATGCCCGCGTTCGAACCGATGCAGAGCTGGGCCCGATCTTCAACGACGCCATCGCCGACTGGCCAGAGCACCTCGAAAAGCTGGCAGCCTTCTGGTCGTCGGTCATGCTGACAAGCGGTCGATACAAGGGGCAACCGGTGCCGGCGCATCGCAAGCACGCGGCCCGGATCACACCGGCTCTCTTCGAACGCTGGCTCGGGCTCTGGAAGGTAACGACCGAGGAGATGATGCCGACCAAAGCGGCAGAAGCCCTGCAGGAGAAGGCAGCACGCATCGCGGAAAGTCTCCAACTCGCCCTCTTCTTCAAGCTGCCGACGGGGAAAGCGGCCGCGTAGATGGCCGCGATCGGGCAATTGGGGATTAAGACAAGAATGAGGAATAGACATGGCTGAGCCCTATCGCTCGACGCCGATCTTCGACGAAAATACGCTGCCGCAGGCTCTGCGAAGTAACCACCAGACCAAGGAAGGTGTCTGGGGCGTGATCAAGGTCCTCGAAGGCGTCCTCAACCTGACCTACGTGCAGCCGCACGCGGAGAAGGAACTGACGCCCGGCAATCCGGGCCTGGTCGCACCGCAGCAGACGCACTTCGTGACGACGATCGGGCCGATGCGCATGCAAGTCGATTTCTACAACGAACCTCCCACGTTCTGAGACTTTCACCCGGAAAACCTCACACATTCAATCAGGAGAATTTGATGTCGCAGACCTTGAGCGGCCAGACCATCACGCTGGTCAAAGCTACCGTGCCCGCACTTGAGGCACACGGACTCGAGATTGTGCACGAGATGTATTCGCGCATGTTCCAAAACGAGGAGATCCGCGATCTCTTCAACCAGTCCCATCATGGCGACAGCGGCTCTCAACCGCGCGCGCTGACCGGCGCGATCCTGGCCTATGCCAGCAATATCGACAACCTCGGCGCACTTGCGCCCGCGGTCGAGCGGATCGCACAGAAGCATGTCGGCCTGCAGATCCTGCCCGAGCATTACCCGCATGTCGCCGATGCCCTGCTCGGTGCGATCAAGGCGGTTCTGGGCGATGCCGCAACGGAGGAAATCCTTGCTGCGTGGGGCGAAGCCTATTGGTTCCTGGCGAACATCCTGATCGCCCGCGAGGGTCATATCTACCGCGATCTGGCCTCCGCCGATGGTGGCTGGAGCGGATGGCGCGATTTCGTCGTCGAAGACGTCCGGCGAGAAAGCGAGATCATCACCTCGTTCACGCTGCGCCCCAAGGACGGCGGACCCGTCATCCGCCACAAGCCGGGCCAGTATCTCACCTTCTGGCTCGAGATTCCTGGCCATCCGCCGGTGAAGCGCAACTATTCGATCTCTGATGCTCCCAATGGCCAGACATACCGGATCTCGGTCAAGCGTGAGGAACAGGGCCTGGCATCCGGCTGGCTTCATGCCGAGGCAAAGCCGGGCACGGTTCTCAAGGTGGGACCGCCCGCCGGTGAGTTCTTCCTGTCCGATCGGCCGGAGCGACCGGTCGTGCTGCTTTCGGGCGGCGTAGGTCTGACGCCGATGGTGTCCATGCTCGAGGAGATCGTCGCCAATCATGCCGAACTCCCGGTACATTTCGCCCACGGCACGCTCGACGGTTCGACGCACGCCATGGGCGCACATGTTCGGACGCTGACAGCAAAGCACCACAACGGCCGCACGACGATCTTCTACCAGGCGCCGCGCGCCGACGACGCTGCGGGCCGCGACTATGACGTCGCCGGTCTGATCGACGCCGACTGGCTCACAGCCAACACTCCGGTCGATGACGCGGACTTTTTTCTCTGCGGTCCGCGGCCGTTTCTCAGGGCACTGGTCGCCGCGCTGTCGCTGAGCGGGGTTGCCAGCGACCGGATCCATTACGAGTTCTTTGGACCGGCCGACGAGTTGCTCGCAGCGTAGGTTCGAGGCGATCGGCATCCGGACGGAGGTGGCGATGGACGATTTCACACTGGCGCGCGTGCTTCACATCGTTGCTATTGTGCCCTGGATCGGGGGCGTCGCATTCGTCACCACCGTGCTCATGCCGGCGGTCCGCCGACACAACCCGCCAGAGGAGCGGTTGATCGCCTTTCATCGGTTCGAGGCGGGGTTCGCCTGGCAAGCCCGGATATGGATCGGGCTTGCCGGGTTGTCCGGGCTCTGGATGATCCACCGCGCCGATCTGTGGTATCGGTTCGCCGATCCGCGCTTCTGGTGGATGCACGCTATGGTGGCGGTCTGGGCCGTGTTTGCCGCGATGCTTTACCTCATCGAACCTCTGTTTCTGCATAGGCGGATGGAACGGTCGCGGTCTCCGGATCGCGACTTCGCCCGCATGGAACGCATGCACCTGCTCCTTCTTCTGGTGTCCCTGATCACCATCATCGGCGCAATGGCGGGAGCCCATGGTCTGATCTAGCAAGCAGATGCGCGGAACGAATCGGAAGCAGAAAAGCGGTTCCGACTAACGAGGGCAGCGATGGCATATGCCAGGAGCTGCTTCGCTCCCAATTCTGGATGATAAGCGCCCTGGATCTTCGATCGAGGCGGACGATGGTGGGAGAAGGTTGGTGGTTGATACCAATACCCATGGCCACCGCCCACATTTTGCCCTTCTGGCTGCCGGGGCGGAAAATTGGGTGCGGACTCGGACAAGACAAACCGGTCCCCCGCCGACTGGTCGTCAACGGTGTTAGGGCGGCCCAGCGTCCAGCTGTTCCGCCCCGCCATTTTCAGAACTGTTACCCTCAGAACCGATAGGCAACGCCTAGCAGCACCTGGTGCCGATCGAACTTGCCCGCATCGCTGCCAAGGTCACTGTAGCGATATTCGAGACGGGTCGAGACCTTCTCGCCCAGCGCCCGCTCGAAACCGCCGCCGACCATCCAGCCATCATAGCTGTCCTTGCTCGAGAGCGTCGCGTTGGGTCCGATCACCGTGGTCCGCGCCCGCATATTGTCATAGCCGCCGCGCACGTAGATCAGCGACTTGTCGTTCACCAGATAGCCGGCCCGTGCGCTGACGTCGAAGGCATGGAGCGGGTTCACGATGGTATCGACCGCACCCCGCCGGGTCATCTTGTCATCGATGCCCATGTTGAAGCCGGCTTCGGCGCCAATCACGAAACTGGCACCGATCTTGTGGTCATAACCGGCGAAGATCCCGCCGACGACGGAGTCCTTCTTGCGATCCACCCCGACGACACCGAGGTCGCCGTCGAGCGCGCCGATATCATTCTGGTTCCAGCCGGCCTGCACGCCGACAAAGGGGCCATTGAACGGCTCGGCGTGCGCCGGGACGGCCGCGACAAGCCCCGCCGCTACCATTGCGCCGGCGAGGGTACGAAGGGACGACTTCATGTTTCTAGCTCCTTTTCCTGACACCGTCTGGTGCGTTGAAAAGGACTTAGGTCGCGATGATGGAGACTATGTGGAGAGACGGTCGATACGGTATGGAGCGGCCGTGCCACCGGCTGATCGGGGCGTCACCCGGGGCTGGAAGCTGGCCGCATCGGCCATTTCCCAGGCGAAGCCGTAGAAATCCCGATCGTGCGCGCCGGCCAGCAACTCGCCCGTCTCGAGGAACACGTGCATCTGGGAAAATAGCCTGATCTCCGTTTCGCTGACCCGGCGCGCGAGGTGGTGCGGCGCCAGATCGCCAGGGCGCTCGATGCCGGCGGCGGCAAGCATCTCGGCCAGGGCATGCATCGTATTGTGGTGAAAGCGATGAACCCGCTCGGCCTTGTCGGGCACAACGAGCGCGCGTTGCCGCAACGGATCCTGCGTCGCTACCCCGGCCGGGCAACGATTGGTGTTGCAACTGAGCGACTGGATGCAGCCGATCGCGAACATGAAGCCCCGCGCCGCATTGGTCCAGTCGGCGCCGATCGCCAGCAGGCTCGCGATGTCGAACGCGCTGACGACCTTGCCCGCCGCGCCGATGCGGATATGCTGGCGCAGTCCCGCGCCGACCAGCGTGTTGTGCACGAACAGCATCCCCTCGCGCATGGGAACGCCAAGGTGATTGGTGAACTCCAGCGGCGCTGCGCCGGTGCCCCCCTCCGCACCGTCGACGACGATGAAATCGGGACGAATGCCGGTCGCGATCATCGCTTTGACGATCGCCATGAACTCCCAGGGATGGCCGATGCACAGCTTGAAGCCGACCGGCTTGCCGCCCGACAGGTCGCGCAGCCGGGCAATGAACTGCATCATCTCGATCGGGGTGGTGAAGGCGCTGTGGCCGGAGGGCGAGACGCAATCCTGCCCTACGGGAACCCCGCGCACGGCGGCAATCTCGGGCGTCACCTTCGCACCGGGCAGGATACCGCCATGACCGGGCTTGGCGCCCTGGCTCAGTTTGATCTCGATCATCCGGACCTGCGGCATCGTGGCAAGCGCCGCAAAGCGTTCAGGATCGAACGCGCCGTCCGCCGTGCGGCAACCGAAATAGCCGCTGCCGATCTCCCAGACGAGATCGCCACCATGTTCGCGATGATAAGCGCTGATCCCGCCTTCGCCGCTGTCCTGATAGAAGTTGCCCAGCTGCGCGCCGCGATTGAGGGCACGGATCGCATTGGCGCTGAGCGACCCGAAACTCATCGCCGAGATGTTGAAGAGCGATGCCGAATAGGGCTGCGCGCACTGGTCGCCGCCGATGGTGACCCGGAAGCTCGCGGGGTCAGCCACCGGCACAGGACGGATCGAAGGGGCGATGAATTCATAACCGTCGCGATAGACGTCGAGTTGCGTCCCGAAGGGACGTTCGCTGCTTTCGCCCTTGGCGCGGGCATAGACCAGCGACCGCTGGCTGCGTGAGAAAGGTGCCTCATCCTCATCCCCCTCGATGAGGTATTGGCGGATTTCCGGCCGAATCCACTCGATCAGCCAGCGGAAATTGCCAATCACCGGATAATTGCGGCGCACCGAATGGCGCGTCTGCGTGAGATCGAACAACCCCAGTCCCACCAGCGCCATCGCGACCAGCGCCAACGGCCAAAGATGCGGTCGCCAGGCGAGAGCAGCCACCAGGACGATGGCGGCGGCAATGCACAAGGCAAACACGGTGAACCGACTGAGACGCACAGCGACACTTCCTTTTCATGGGGCGAGCCAGCGCCTCAATAGCGGTTTAATGGACAATCTGTGGAGTTAGTGTGCAGGTTTGGCCAAGGTGCGGACTTGTGGTTGGACTTCCCCGACACGAGACATAATCTACCCCCTCAGGAACATCTATGGAACCCTTGATACTCATCGCGGAGGATGAAGCGGAGATCGCGGAGATCCTTGACGCCTATCTGGTGCGGGACGGCTTTCGGACCGTTCGCGCCGAGAATGGCCGCGTGGTGCTCGATCTCCACCTCGCGCTGCGACCCGATCTCGTCCTGCTCGACATCAAGATGCCGCTTCTCGACGGCTATGAGGTGCTGACCGAATTGCGGCGTCGGGGCGATACCCCCGTGATCATGGTGACGGCGCTCGAGGAGGATATCGACAAGCTGCTCGCCCTGCGCCTCGGCACCGACGACTATGTGGTCAAGCCGTTCAATCCGCAGGAAGTGGTGGCGCGCGTGCGCGCGGTATTGCGCCGCACGCAGGCCGCCGGAGCCGAACGCCTCCTCCATGTCGGTGCGGTCACCGTCGATTCCGGCTCCCATGTCGCGCGCGTCGAAGGGCACGACGGGACCGCGCGCATCCTCGATCTCACCCTCACCGAATTTCGCATCCTCGCCCATATGGCCCGAGCGCCGCAGCGCGCGTTCGGCCGCGCCGAGCTACTCGATGCCTGCATGCCCGACAGCGACGCGCTAGAACGCACGATCGACAGTCACATCAGCAATCTGCGCCGCAAGCTGGATGCCGCCGGCGCTTCCGCCTTCCTCGAAAATGTCCGGGGCGTGGGCTACCGGTTGGCGCCGCTCGCATGACACCGCTGCCCGGCCTGCGCCGGCGGATCGCATTGGCCATGGTCCGCGTCACGGCACTGGCGCTGATCGTGATGATCGGCGGGTTGATCCTGTTCCAGATCGTAATGGCGCAGATCTTTCCCGACGTCCTGTCCACCCACCGCGACTGGCGCATGTCGATCGGCGAAGGCGCGGCGATGATCGTCTTCGGCCTCATCGGACTGGGCGGCGCGGCCTATGCCGGCGACCGGCTGGCGCGACGGATCGCCCGGCCGGTGGAGGCCGTGGCGGGCGCAGCGCGGCGGGTGACGGAACAGAGCAAATTCGTGCTCGAAGAGCTTCCGGACGATTGCGCCTTCGAGGAGACCGCGCAGCTCGTCCATGATTTCAACGAGATGGCGCGGCGCATCGATCAGGGCATCAACGAGGCCCGAACCCTGAACCTCGCCATCGCGCATGAGCTGCGCACCCCGCTCACCATCGTCAAGGGTCGGCTCCAGGGCTTTATCGACGGTGTCTTCGCGCCGAATGAGGCCGCGTTTCGGGCGCTGATCGCCCAGGTCGAGGGGCTGGCGCGCACTGCCGACGATCTGCGCACCATCAGTCTCGCGGCCTCGAACCGGCTTGAGCTTTCTATCGCCCCGGTCGACCTGGGGAGGGAAGCGGCTTCGGTGGTTGAGGTGATGCGGCCGGATTTCACCGGGGTCGGCATGATGCTCGAACTCGACGCCAGCAGCTGCATGGTTCCGGCCGACGCCCAACGCGTTCGCCAGGCGTTGATCGCGCTGCTCGACAATGCCCGCCGCTATGCGGGCAAGGGCCGCGTGGTTGTCCAGGTCCGCTCAACGCGCGACACTGGCATCTTGCGGGTGAAGGACGAAGGCCCGGGCATCTCTCCTGAATTCGTCAGCCGCGCCTTCACCTTGTTCGAGCGCGGCGAGGAATCGCGCTCGCGCAGCAGCGGGGGCAGCGGCCTCGGTCTCAGCGTTGTCGAGGCGATCATGACAGCACATGGCGGCGCAGTACGCATCGACAGTGATGTGGATGTCGGCGCGACCTTCGAACTGAGCCTGCCCCGTCGCCACAGCGTCGACCAGGGTTGAACGATCGGGACGAGTTCGCTCTCCGGGGAAGAGGGCCCGTCAAAGCCGCCAGAAGGCCGCCTTCTCATTGGAAGCCTGTTCATTCTCGGCCGTCACCAGCCGAAGTCCCGGAAAGACAGGGCTTGCGAGCAGGAAGAGCCAGGTGACGAGCACGAACGGAAAGGTGAGTGCCGGCAGGCCGAGCGGCTCCAGCGCCGCCGACAGCGCCGCGAAGACGACGGCCGCGGTGATCGTCGCGAACAGCGAATAGGCGATCGATACCCGGTCGCGCACGAAAAACGTCCCACCAAGCGCGATCGCAACGAGTACGCTGTTGAAGCCGAATGCGCCCGATCGGATCGCCGGTTCAGCCGCGCCCATGCCCCACGCGACGCATAGGCCAACCAGGGATCCGGCCAACGCCGTGACGAAAGCCGCTCTCGAACTCAAGACGAGCCCGATCGCGAAGAGCATGCCGGTGACGACGTTCCCCTGAAAGAAGACCTGGGCGATCCCGTTGAAGAGCCCCTCGGCTACCGTCGATGCCGTCACCACGCCCTCGACCGCTACCGCCTTTGGAAGGCCGGCAGTTGGCAAAAGGTGGGTCGACTCAAGCCGGCCGAAGCGCGCGGTGGCCAGGAAGGTGCCCCAGGATATGAAGACGAAGGGCGCCGTCAGCGCGGGCATCCGCCAGACGCCGAGCAACGTCAGCATGGCGGCCATGACGATCGTCGAACATGCGGCGGCGAAGACGACGCAGGCCCAGGTCAGGGCATTCGGCTGAAGGAAGTAAAGTAAGGCGATGGCGACGAGCGCGCCGTTGAAGCCGAACAGCCCGTCCCTTACAAAGGCGCGCTCTACACGCAGGAGCAGGGCGGTGGCGGTGCTGACGGCGGTCCCGATCAGGGCCGCCAGCCCGAAAAGCGGCGCATTGTAGAAAACTCCCGCCAGAAAGAGCAGCCCGGCATAGCTGTTGTTCTGCAACATCACCTGGCCGACCCCGCGCAACACGGAGTCGAGAAAATACAGCACAGAGCACACCAGACCCTGGTCAGTGACGGCCAAGCCGGTCGAAGAAAAACGCGCGCGCATCACCATGCCTTCCCCCAAATCATGGCGCACTATCTACAGCCTGCACCGACATAGGCGACAGTCTCTCGGATCGGTTCGGTCAGTTCGAGATCGAGGCGGCATCCACATACATTATTCGGCGCTTCCCGACGATCTCCCCGAACCCCGCCGGGGCCAGATCATTGAGGGGCGGCCTGATCCTTCAAGGAACGCGTGGGACGCGTAACGTTAGCCTGTCGCTCGTCCGAGTCTGACGGACCAGAGTCAGCAGTGGCATTCGTCCCGGTTTTGATCGTGTTCGTGCCGCAGGCGTGGCATCACATGGCGTTCCCAACCGACGGTTGGCATGATGGAATGCGACTAGACGATGCACGACTTTCCTCCGACACGCTGGAATCGGAACAATTCGGTGTCGCTTGGGCTCGCCACCCGCATCGTCGTGGCCGGTGTGCTGACTTTCATTCTTTGTCACGTTCTGGCGCTCAAGAGTCTCTGGGCGGTCCTGACAGCCGTCATCGTCATGCAGGCGAGCGTCGGCGCCTCGCTCAAGGCGACGCTCGACCGGTTCGCCGGTTCGATTGGCGGCGCGTTCTGGGGAATATGCGTCCTCATTGCGGTTCCGCGCAGCACCGCGCTGAGCACGGGGCTGGCATTGGCCATCACGTTGGTTCCACTGGCTGTCGTCGCCGCGTTCAAGCCGGCCTATCGGGTTGCACCCGTCACAGGCGTGATTTTGCTGCTGACGCCCATGCTACCGGACAGGACGCCATGGTTGGTCGGACTCGATCGGATCCTGGAGGTCGGTATCGGCAGCCTTGTCGCCCTGGCGGTGACGCTGCTTGTTTTTCCGGTTCGCGCGCACGAGACACTCGCCAGAGCGGCAGGCGATGCGCTCGGCCTACTGGCGGACCTGATCGAACAACTGGCGCACGCGATAGCCGGCCGCGGAGATGCCAAGGCGATAACCGAGCTTCACCACGACATTCGTCAAGCCATAACGCGCGCCGAAGATGTCGCGGAAGAGGCCGTGCGAGAACGTGCGAGCTATCTGGTCCACGCGCCCGACCCGCAACCGCTCTGCCGGACGCTCAGGCGAATTCGCCATGATCTGACGATGATCGGTCGCACCGTGGAGACGCCGCACTCCGCGCCGCCGGTTGCGGCGCTGACACAAACGGCCGAACTCGCGGTAGAAGCGATTGCCGCCTATCTGCGAAGCGGCGCCGAGGCACTGGCCGATCGGCACGGGGCACCGCCAATGACCGCGGTGGAACAGGCGCTCTCAGCGCATGGCGCAGCGGTGGCAGAAGCGCGCCGGGTCGGCGCAACCCGTGATCTTGCCGACGAACAGGTCGCCCGAATTTTTGGTCTCGCCTTCGGTTTCGTGCAATTGAAGGAGAATCTGGAGGATCTGTCTGCTCGGATCGACGAATTTGCCGGGATCGCAGTCAAACGGAAGCGCGACTGATCAAGCGGCCACGTCCTGATCCGGGATCGATGTGCGGATTACGCTGATTACAAGGCCGCTGGCAGCGGCGGGGGCGAACCACCCCGAAGCGGCTCCGCGGTCGTCGGAACGGTAACGGTAACGCGAAGCCCGCCCGTTTCCCGATTGGCAAACTCGAGGCGACCGCCAAACCTTTGCAGCAACCGGTAGGCCATCGGTACTCCCAGGCCGAAGCCCGCCGTGTCTCGCGCCCGGGCGGCATCGAGCCGGAAGAACGGATCGAGGATCGTCCCAAAATACTCTTCTGGGATGCCGGGGCCATCATCCTCGATTAGGACGAGCCAGTCCGATGGGGTGCGCGAAATCGTGACGTCGGCCCGCGATCCATATTGGACAGCGTTCCCGATGAGCGCCCGCAGACTCAGCAGCAGAGGCTCGCGAAAGGTCGGCACGGTGGAGGATACGGGCGCGCTCAGCGTCGTGGGCGCATCGACGCCTGCCAGAAGATCGCGAACCGCGGCGGCGAGATCGACGGGTTCGAGTTCCGCTTGAAAGTGCTGAACGCGCAAAAAGGCCTGCAGGGACGCGAGCATTGCTTCGATCTCGGCGGCGCTCGACGCGACGATGCGGGCGATGTCGTCCTCGGACACGAAATCGGATGCAACGATCAGTCTGCTGAGCGGCGTGCGCAAATCGTGGCTGATCGCCTCGAAGGATCGTGTCTGCTGCATGACCATATCATTGATTTTTGCCTGCAGACCATTGAGCGTGCGTGCCAGATTGCGCAATTCGCGCGTACCGGACTCCTCGATCGCCATCGCCGTTCCGTCGGTGATGGCATCGGCCGCCTCCGAGAGGTGCGTCAGGGGACTAGTCAACCGGCGCAGCACCAGGAGACCGATGCCCAGACAGACAAGCGTGATCAGAAGCGTCATCGTCGTGGCCCTGAGGGCGATCGGCCAGCTCGAGGAAATGTCGGTCGAGCGAAAGTTCAGCCATTTCCCGTCAGCGAGCTGCATCGAGCCGACAAGATCGCGGTGGCCCAGGCGTCCCGGATGAATATCGAGGAACAAGGGCCGATCGGCGAGAGGCTTCTCCCAAGCAAGAACATAGCCCCGGATTTCGCGCACGGCAGCCCGCGTTCCGGAGCGGGGAGTGGACGGAGTCGCGGCGATTGCGGCGTCGAGGTGGCCGGTCGTCATGACCCGGACGGTATCCGTTGGCACCAGCCGGTGCAGCCGATCGCTGACGATCAGGAATTCCGCGACGCGGCGAGCATGGTCCTCGCGGACCGACTGCCGATCGATCGCTGCATAGAAAACCAGGCTGGCGATAATCTGGACTGCTCCGACCGCGAGCAGCAGCAGCATCGCGTAGCCTGCAAATTGACGGTTGCGCGCCGGTTTCATGACAGGACGTTGCGCGGAACGCGACATATCATCATTTTTCAGTCATCCGCTGGGCGGCTGCCGGCAATCGCCGCGGCAACTACTGGATTGGGGGTCTGTAGTCGGAATTCCTGAGCGTCAGCATATAGGCCGCGAGCGCCTCGATCTCGCCGGGTGCGACCGTGAAATTCATGATTTCCGGGAAGTTGTGAGAATCGCGCAGCCACGGATCGAGCGTTTCCGCCGTGAGCCCGGGCGTGTTGATGATCGTCTCGAACGACGGCGCTTCGGGTCGGGGCGAAACCCCGGCATCGATTGCATGACAGGCCGAACAGCGCTGTCGTGCGAAAGCGAGCCCGCGCTTCTGCAGCGCCGTTTCGACCGGCTCGACGCGCGGAGCGGGTCGCGCCTGCACGACGGCAATCGCCCCGCACGCCGCGCCCAGCAGGATCGGAAGGAAGAAGACGGACCTCAAACGCACCGCAAGAGCCCCTCGGGTCCGCCCATCAGATTATAGGATGTCTGCGTCTTATCGGCTGCGGTCATGCACACCTCCTCGTCTCTTGGCATCAAGGTTTTCGGATCTCCTCCGGCAGCGCCGATGCGGCTGCACCAATAGTTCGCCGATTAGGGTGGTCAGCGGCTCCGGGATACCAATATCTCGTCCAGCGCGGCGCAAAGGCGAGGCAAAGTGTAGGGTTTGGGCAGCACATCGACGATGCCCTGCTGCATGAGAGTGACCACGAGACGAATCTCGGGCCGGGTAATCTGCAGGATAATCGGCCTGGCCGAGACGAGTTCTGGGTAGGTGCCCAGCGAGGCCGCCAGGTCGCCGGCCGAAACATCGCCGTCCAGGAGAAGAACGAACTGCCCCGGCGGCCACGGCCGCGCGTGCAGAGCCTCCAGGCTCGCGACAGCTCCAGCCCATGTGATCCGGTCATTATTCACGGTCTGGGCCGTCGCGAACTCCTCGGTCGGGCCCACGCCGATGAGTTGGACGGGAATGGGCTTGCCCCCGGGGTCTCCCGCTGAGGTCGCGCCATCATGCATTTGACGCCCTGTATTTCCATGTGCGCGGGATAAGCCACACCAGGGAGGGGAAATCTCGAAGCATCGGGGACGTGCCTCCATCACTAAATTCATGCAATGCCAGACCTGTCAGGATTGGGCAGCGGCCCAGCGCTCGCCCGTCAACCGGACGACCACATCGCCTAGCGCGTGACCTTGAAAGGGCTTCTCGAAAACCTGGCTGAAGCCAGATGCCAAGGCGCGTTCGATCAGATCGTTCGAAGCACATGCCGTGAAAAGCACCGCTGGACCTGACCAGCCTCGGTTTTTGAGATTGACTAGCACCTCTATGCCGTCAGTTTCGTCCAGACTGTAGTCTGCGACAAAGCAGCATGCATCGCGAACGGAGGGATCGGCGAGAAGCGCGGCACTCCGGGCATAGGCGCGCACATCGAAACCACGGGCCCGGAAAAGCAGCTGCAACGATCGGCGAACCGCCGCATCATCCTCGACCAGGAGAAGACGAGGACGTTCTCCCGCCGAAGGTTCAAAAGTCTCGCCTGACATGGCTTTCCTGCAAATCCAGCGACACTACTGGTCGATCGGGGATGTCAGGAAATCGCCGGCAGGTCGCTACGTAACTGTCCTAGGCTCAGCCCGTCACCCCCGCGGCAAAGGCGATCCGGAGCGCCTCCGACAGACTGCGAACGCTGAGCTTGGTCATGACGTTAGCGCGATGCACTTCAACCGTGCGGGGCGAGATCCCCAGATCATAGGCGATAGCCTTGTTCGGCAGACCCTGGGCAAGACCCTTGAGGACATCCTGTTCGCGCGCGGAAAGGCCGGCGATCAGGATTGCCGCATCCGCCGCTCGGTTCGCGCGCGCCTCCGTATCGGCGATACGTTCGAATGCGCTCTCGATGGCGGTGAGGAGGATGGCCTTTTCGAAAGGCTTTTCTATGAAGTCGACCGCGCCGGCCTTCATCGCACAAACCGCGTTGGCGACATCACCATGTCCTGTAAGGAGCACGACCGGCATCGCGACGCCGCGTCCATTGAGCTCTTGCTGGACCTGGAGGCCGTCCATCTCAGGCATCCGGATATCGAGAAGAATACAACCATGGGCTGCGTTCTTGATATTCTTTAGAAATTCCACTCCGGAGACCCACGGCACCACCATGTAGCCCGACTTCTTCAGCATGAAGCCAATCGATCGACGGACCGAATCCTCGTCATCGACGATATGAACTACCCGCTTATCGTCCATCGACCTTCTCCGCCTCAGCTCTTATCAAAGTGAAATGGAACTGTGTTCCGCTCTCATTCGCCGGCTCCATCCAGATGCGCCCTCCATTTGCCTCGATGATCGTTCGACAGATTGATAAACCAAGACCCATGCCTTCGGACTTGGTGCTGACGAAAGTTCGGAAGAGCTGCTCGGCGACTTCGGGTGCCACGCCGGGGCCCGTGTCGGCCACCGTGACGCGGATGAAGCCCGGTTGGCCTGGCGTCGTACGAATCGTCAGAAGCCGACGGGCGCTGGTCCCCATGGCTTCGACCGCATTGCGGATAAGGTTAACGAGGACCTGTTGGATCTGGATTTTATCGACCAGTACGTTCGCGGCGTCATGATCGATGTCCATGCGGGTCTCGACCGAGCTCTCGCTGACGCCGATCAACCCGAAAGCGGCCGCTTCGTTGATCAGATTGGGCAGATTCTCGACGGTCTTCTCGACTTCGCCCCGAGCAACAAAGTCGCGCAGGCGACGAACGATGTTGCCGGCCCGCAGGGCTTCCCTGGCAGCATCCTCGAGCGCCTCGACCATCTCAGGTATATCCTCGAGGTCGGGTTCAGCCAGCATGTCGCGCACGGTCTCGACGTAATTGGCGACAGCAGTGATCGGCTGGTTGAGTTCATGCGCGAGCGTCGAGGCCATGGTGCCCATGGCGCTGACCCGTGCGACGTGAATGAGCTCGGACTGGAGTTCCTCGAGCTTCTCCTGCGTTCTTTGACGGTCCGTCAGATCGCGGATGAAACCCGTAAAGAGCCGCTGGCCCTCACCGCTCGTTTCCCCGACGGATAACTCCATCGGAAAGGTCGAGCCATCCTTGCGCATGGCGAAGACCACCCGGCCGATGCCGATGATCCGTCGCTCGCCGGTTCTGAGATAACGCTCGAGATAGCCGTCGTGGCGCTCACGATAGGGTGAAGGCATCAGCATGCTGACGTTCGAACCCACAACCTCGACCTGCGAATAGCCAAACATGCGTTCCGCCGCATCGCTGAATGACACCATATGACCACGCTCGTCGATGACGATCATGGCGTCGGGGACCGTCGAGAGGATCGAGCGCAAGTGGGCCTCACTGTTGCGCAGCGAGGTCTCGGCGGCGCGCTGGTCGGTGATGTCGTGCACGATGGTTGCGTAGCCCCTCAGGGAACCATCGGGGTTGTTGAGAGCAGTGATCGAGATATGGGCCAGAAATTCGCTGCCGTCCTTGCGCATCCTCCAGTCGTCGACTTCGATCCGGCCGCGCAGCCGCGCCTCCTCGAGGAAGCTGATCGGCTTGCCGGCAGCAATCGCATCGGGCGGGTAGAACAGATGCGCGGGCCTGCCGATCATCTCCTCCGCGGACCAGCCCTTCAGGCGTTCCGCACCTTCGTTCCAGATCGTCACCTTCCCACCGGGATCGAGCATATAGATGGCGTAATCCTGCGCGCCGTCGATCAGAAGGGCGAGCTCCTCCGCCAAATCCGCGGTGTTATCGGCCAATTCGCGCGTAACCGAGACAGTGCGATGATGATTCCACCACAGGAGGATCATCGCGATCAGAAACATGGCGACTGCCATTTGCTGGCTGGGTTCTCTGGGCCATCCGTCCACAATCACAAGCGTCGCAAGCGTCATGATGCTCACGCTCGAGATCACGAACAGGACCGGCCTGAGGGCGACCAGCACCATCCCGGCCATGGCGAGTGTCACGAAATAATGGACACGCTCATCGACATGCTCAGCGAGCTGCTCGCGGGTGACGAATGCGATGACGGAGATAGCGATGCCCGCAAGGAGAGCGGTGAGTAGCTGTGAAGATACGGAACGGCTGGCCAGCAGCGCTGTGACCGCAGCTGCTGGCAGGAAATTGCCCTTCCTCGAGGATTGCAGGTTGTTGTCCGTAATCGTCCTGTTCCCAGCACATTTGGCAGGAAACAGCACGATACTCACGGCCGGTCATTCTTCATAGGCGGATTGAACCGCTTCTTCGCGGAGCGGTCCAACAATGCGCAGCACCGCCGGAATTGTCGGGCGGGCGGCCGCTGGTATGCGAAAGGTGCGGTATCCCGCGCCCCTGGTCATCGCGTCACGGATGCGGTCCCGCGCTGCGCTGTGAGACCCGTCGTCGATCTCAATGAGAGCGACCACCCGTCCGGTCGTCGGATCCTGCACCACGAAGTCGACGATTTTCTGGGAGAAGGCGTTGCGGTCCGCCGGTGTTCCCCGGCAGCCCATCCTCGCAGGAACCTTGAGAAGCGCGCCCATCGCAACCTGCGCGTGGAAGCGGTACATCGGGAATATTTCCTCGAGCACGGCAAGCATGGCCTCTTCACGGCGGGTCATGAACGGTTTGGCGACAGGCGGCGGAGGGCCGGAAAAGCCCGTCGCACCGCCAAGCAGCGCCAGGATCAGCATGGCGCAGCCGATGAAAATCATGAGCGGCAGGTTGGATGCGATCAGCGTGCCGATTTGTTTGTGCAGGTCCATGGCCACCTCCCTTCAGCCCCAGCCGTCCCGCCGGCCCTCGCCATTGTCGCGCAGGTTTCGGCCATCGAGGGCCGAGCGGCGGATACTGAGCTCGACCTCATCGCCCTTGCGGGTGATCTGGACGTCGCGTGGATCGATGTTGTTGCGGCGGGCATATTCGTCTGCCGCTTTCTCGCTGCCGAACTTGCCGGCCTGTTCAAATTCCCATCCCATTCGTCGTCTCCTTCCAGTCGCCCACACCCTGCCGGCGTCGTCACATCACAAATCGAGGCCGAGACTGCGCTCGGGGAGCGGCGGCAGTGGATCGGCCCGGTCGGGCTTGAGGTCCGGCGGCATCTTCGGATCCTTGGCGTCCGGCGCTGGTCCGGTTGGAAGCGGCGGCAGATCGCTCGGCAGTGGCGGAAGATCGGAGAGGTCGCCCCCGTCGATCGGTCCGGGATCGAACTTCTCGCGCGGCTGCACGCCCGGTCCCTTCTTGCCGTCGACGTCGAGCCGGCCCAGCGTCTCCAGCGCGGAGGTCTTGTTACCGGGATTCATGTCGAGTTGACGCTCGAGCTTCGCGCGATCGTCGATGACCATGGTGAGCTCGTCGCGCACGCGCGTGACGCCCACATTGAATAGCCGCTGGTTCGAAAGGTTGCGCTCGTGCGCCGACATGACCGTTATGGCCTTGTCGGTGGTGATCCCCTGCGCCATGTGCATGTTGAGGCTGTAGGCAAGATCGAGCCTGGAAAGCATGGGATCACCGAGCTCGAGCGTCAGGCGACCCTTGTCTGCGGTCTCAACGGTCACCCCGCCGGCATCGACGCTGACGACGCGTGCGAGTGCCACGTTGTGCAGCCCTCGCACCTTGTCGTTGGCTGTCCAGCGGATTCGGTCACCTTCGCGCAACTGGAGATCCTTCTTCTCGGAAAGCTGCAGCCGATCGCGCTGCTCGGTGGGCGAGAGCTTCTGGGGGTCGAAGCGGATTCTGCGCCGTCCATCGGCAAGCTCGACCTTGCCGCTCGCATGAACCTTCAGCACGTCGTAGCGCCCACCGGCGAGGCCAACATCCTGCGCCCCGCCCTTCCCTACCTCGAGTGTCTGACCAGGCTGGTAAGTCGAGGCGTAGCGCAGTTCCTCGCGGGTAGTGTTCACCCGCTCGTAGACGGTGAGGTGGATCGCCGCGCCCTTGACGCTGCCTTCGGCGATCAGCCCATCCTGGATCCGCTGATTGATGATGGCCCGCGCGTCGCGGCCAGAGGCGAAGACGGCCGTCGCCTCGCGGTCCGGCTGGGACAGGGCCAGCCACATATCGGCGGCGGCCTCCGCAGGCTCGGACGCCTCGACGACGCGGTCGCCAAGAACCTTCATGGCGGCGCTCGCCTTGCCGACGTTGGCGAGCGCCGCGACGGTCCGGAGCTGATCGGTGCGCTGGCGGATATTCTGGTCCATCCGCGCCATCGTGCCGCCGCCCGCCTGGATCATGGCAAAGGCCTTGCCGGCGTCTATCGAGGAGAGCTGCTGCCGGTCGCCGACCAGGACCAGCTTGTCGACGCCGAGCGCGGCCGTGATCTGATGCAGCTTCAGCATATCGCTCGACGACACCATTGAGGTCTCGTCCACGATCAGCATGGTGCCACCGAGCTTCTCGCGCGCCGCTTCGTAGCGAGCCGTATCCCGTTCCGAGACGAAGCGCTCATTGGCGAGCACGAAGGAGGCGATCGTCTGGGCCTGGATGCCAGCGCCATCGGCGAGGTCCGCGACCATCTTGTTCTGGAAGGCGAGACCCGTGATCGTGCGCCCTGCGCTTTCCGCGACCCGCGCCACCGCCTGCAGCATGGTCGACTTGCCGGCGCCAGCGACGCCCTGGACCGATACGGTGCGATCGGGCGACGAGAGGATCAGCGTCGCCGCTCCGAGCTGGCCGGGGTTGAGGGGGCGCTCAGCGGCATCCTGCAAGCGCTGCGGTGCATCCACGGCCGCCAGGATCGGCTGGGACGTTCCCTTGCCCTCCTCGACGGCACCGAGGATCTTCTCCTCCGTGCGCAGCGCTTCCTGCGTCGTCACCATGCGACCCGTCCGGTCGGCCGCAGTCGCGACGCCCGGGATGAGCTGGCGGTTCTGGACGAGTCGGTCGATGCGCCGCTCGATCATATCGACGGTCACGCCTTTGAGGCCGAGATCGACCGCCGTCTTGGACAGCTGGTGGACGGGCCACGCCGCTTCACGCTCGGACAGGATACGCACGGCCGATGCGACCGCGAGCTGCGCGCGCGCCTCGCCCGGCGACTTGACCGCTCGGGCAAGCGCGCCATCGACCAGCGGATCGCGGGGCCGAGCCAGGCTGCCCAGACGGTCGCGGGCACCTGCGATGGCATCGACGATTGCGCGGTAGCTGCGCTCCAAGGTTCCTTCGGACGGCTGGAGCCCGGCCCGTGCCTCGGCCGCGGCGACAAGATCCTTGCCGTCGAACCCATGGCTCTCCGCCCGGTCGATCCAGTCCTGTTTCAGGGCGGCGCGATCCTCAACGTCGAGCTTTGGATCGCGCGAGCGCTTGGTGATCTCGCGCAAGCCCTCCGGCGACTTGATGCCGAGCCGGGTCGCATGTTCGAGGATGTCCTCACGCCGCTGGCTATATTCCTGGATCACCGTCTTGGGCACACCGGCAATCTCGAACGTGCCGTGCTTGCCCTTGAGGTCGAGCTGGTAACCGATCCGTTCGAGTTCGGCCCGAAGATAGGCGTGATAGATCGAGCCAATGATGCTGTTGTGGCTCCAGATCTTGTCGGCATGGAGCGCCTGCCATTTGCCGTCGGGCATTCGGGTCAGATTGGCGATGACGGCGTGGATGTGCGCCTGCGGGTCGAGCGCCCGGCTCGTGTCATGCTGGAAAAGCGCATAGACGAGATTGCCGGTCTGGACGGGGACCTTGCGGCCCTCGACGTCGCGGCGCCCCTCGGCAAGGTTCTTCTCGACCCAGGCCATGGTCGCCTTGACCGCAGCCATGTTGGCGCCGAGCACACGCTTGTCGCCGGCGACATAGGCCATGACCGAGGCGGACTTGGGCATGGAGAAGGTGAGATCATAACCTGCGCGCCGGTTGTCGACCTGGGCGACCGCTTCTCCGCTCGGAAGGATGCCGTTCAGCGCGCCTTCGAAGGCCTCCTTGGACACCTCGCCCGAGAGACCGATCGCCTCGGCGCCCTCCCCTCCCCAGACGCTGACCTCGGACGAGCCCTCGACGGTGTAATAGTCGTCCTTCGCGAAGTAATTCGCGGCACCGGAAGCGGAGCGGACGCCGGCGACCGAGAGCATCAGATGCCCATATCCATGCCGTCATGGTCGCGGCCGGACGAGAAGTCCTGCCGCAGTTCGGCGAGAGTCTGATCCTCGACCTGCGGCGCGCCCGGGCCTTGTCGATAGCCGTCGCGCCGGTCGTCCCGGTCGCGGGTGGTGACCGTCTGCTCCTCCGCGCCCGCGCGCGCCGCCTGTGCCCGGTCGGCGGCATGGATGTGTTGGGGCACCTGTTCACCGCGATCGTCGGCACGTTGTCCCTCGCGGGCAGCCGTGACCTCGGCCTCCTCTTCGACCTCGGCCGAGAGGATGCGCGCGGCCAGGTCCTTGGCGAGATTGCCCGCCTCGGACACCTCCCTGACCACCTGATTGGCTCCATCCCGTCCGCCGGCCTCACCGCCCTCGTCCTCCTCGAACGCCTCCTCTCCGCGCTTTGATCGAACCGGCTGAACATCGGGCCTCTGAACGAAGCCCTGGGCGATCTGCGGATAGTCCTTCCACTCGAGGAGGATCCGTGCAGCGGGAAAGCCGTCGGGAAACTTCACGAAGCCGTGCATCGAGGGCAGGTTGGTGATGTCATCGGCGATGACGAGCGGCTCGACCTGCTTGCGCGGGGTCAGTGTCGAGGCGTCGCGGGTATTGTTGTAACCATAGCTGTAGGCCTCATCCATCTGACGGACCTCGCGGTTACCAATGTAACGGGCGCACTGCTCGGCGGTATCGAGATCGGCGGTCGCAAGGATGAGCTTGGAGCGGGCCAGCGAAGCGAGATTGCGGGCGCCCTGTTCGCCATAGACCTCGACCAGTTTCTCGAAGCTGTGGAGGCCGAGGATCATCGCGCCCCCGAAAGCGCGCGCGGTCTGGAGCCCATTCTCGATCGCGGGCAGACGGTGCAGCGCGCCGAGCTCGTCGAACATGAACCAGGTGCGTAAACTCCGCGTGCGCGGGAGCGTCATCAACCGGTTGATGGCGAGGTCCATCCAGAGCGTGAGCAGTGCCCGGTTCATCGGCAGGTCGACATAGCTCGAGGTGACGAACAGGATCGACCCGGGCTTCTTGTCCCGCGTGATCCAGTCACGGATCGAGAAGGGTTCGCCCTCGTCGGGAAGGAAGCGCAGGACCTGCGCATTGGTGTTGAAGACGGCGCGGATCGATTCCGCCATGCGGGCGGCTTCAGGCGCGGTGAGCGGGTCGGCGATGGTGTTGGCAAGGAAGCGGTGCACGCGCTTCAGGTCCGCGGTCATCAGATTCTCGGAGAGTGCGAGGTTGCTGGTCTGTCCGCGCTCCTGAAGACGGATGCACATCTCGATGAAAAGTGTGCGCGCGGCCAGCGCCCAGAAGGGTTCGGACGAGCCGCCGTCAGAAGGAATAAGGGCGGCCGCCGCGGCGGTGAACTCGCTGTGGGTGCGGCAGTCATTGAAGATCGACCAGGCCGGGCAGCGCGCGTCCATGGGGTTGAGGATCGTATCGCGCCTGGGATCGTAGAAGGCTTCGACATAGGCGCCGGTCAGATCGAAAATGACGGCCGTGTCCTGACGCTCGCGCATCTGGGTGACGAGGCTTCTGAGTTCGGTGGTCTTGCCCGACCCCGTGGTGCCGATGAGCATCGCATGGGACTGCTCGGTCCGGTGCGGAAAGGGGATGCCCGCGAGCATGTAAGGATGATGGATACCCGCCTCCTTCCGCGCGCGGAACGGCAGTGCCAGAACCTGCCGCGAGGGCATTCCGGGGAAGAGCTCGACCGCCTCTTCTTCGAACTTCGCGCGGTTGTGCTCGGCGATCTCCGCGAGGAGGACGCTACGGTCGACCAGCATGGCGCCGCGTTCATGCCGTTCCTGAAGGATCGATCGACCGCGCCGGTGCGAGATGTCGACGAACCAGATGGCCGCCGGAATGGTGATGAAGACCGAGACAAGGAAGGCGCCGATGAGGCCCCGCATCGCGACGGCCCAGGCGGTGATGACTTCGGGGATGAAGGGCACTGCCGGCATCACCGTTCGCATGATCTCGCCGCTGGGCAGCGTGACGTTGACGCGCTTGTTCGGATTGAGGTCGACCCAGTTCCAGATGGTCGCATAGATCTTCATGCAGACAAGCTGGAAGCCATGCTCGTCGAGCTTGAGCGACATGATGAGGAACCATGCGCCGAGGAAAGCAAAGAACCAGAGGATGAAGGGCAGTTTCGCGCCCGAAAACCACATCAGCATCTCGTGGGTGAGAAGCTGGCTGCCGCGCGTGAAATTGCCCGCGTTGCGCTGCACGTTTCCGCGCGCCGAATGGTGGGTCAGCGGAACGGGTCGGCCGTCTGTGCGGATGTCCTCACGCGCCATGATATTGCTCCAGGCGCCTGTCGGTTTCCGCGATAATGCGGTCGCGATATTCGGGAAATTGCTCGCGGATGATGATGTCGAGGGCCAGCTGCTGGAACTCGCTGATGCGGGCGATCCGGCGGTGGCTGGAGGTCAGGAGCTGGCCGGATGACAGGAACCCGTCGACGGCCGTGCGAAGCAGGTCGGAGGGCGTGCATCCGCGCTCGGCGGCGAGTGCGACGAGGCGATCATATTTGCCGCGGTCGAGCCGGACCGAGCAATGCTTGTAGGTGGAAGTCAAACCAGGCCTCCTAGCAGGGAGGCTGGTGGGGTCTCAGAAAACGTCGCCAGTTATAGGCGAGTTTGAAGATCAGGGCAAGAAATTCGGCCGGCCAGGAAAGCGTGTGTTCTGACGTAACACGCTGAAACACCGCAAATCTGCGGGTTTTTCTGGCCTGCAAAAGCTGTCCCACAGCACCCCACACAGTGAAATAGCTCTAAGTATCTGGATTTATTCCAGAACCCATGCACCGACGGTGCGTTCGGTGTGCTTCTCTGCACCAGGGCTGATCCAGTCCTCGGGGCGTCCTGTGACGCGGTCGATCGGCAGGGAAAATCGCTTCCGGCTGGGCGCCAGGCCGTCCGGCGGACGGAGCCTTCGCGGTCGCAGGTGCGGGTGGGTGCGAGACGACGGCGCGGGTCTGACGCGCGGTATCGAACGCCATACACGCAAACGCATGTGATCACGGCCCAGTGCTGGCGGCCGAAGTTGCGCTTTCGGCAGCGGCGGTCAGCGTCTATACTCAACGGGTTCATAGCCCGATCAGCGTGAACCAAGAGGCCCTTCATGGCACGCACATTGGAACAGGAAAGAGCAGCGATCGAAGAAGATGCCCGTCGGCTCGAAGAGCGACGGCAACGGCTGGAAGAGAAGGAGCGTGATGCTGCGGTTCAGGCCGTCGAAAAGGCCGGCCTGCTCAAGCTCGACGCCAAGCGGTTAAACGCACTTCTCGCGCGCATCCGCAGCCTCGGAATCGAGGAAGTGGAAAAACGCCTGACGGCGTGACCGATCCCCGCCGCGATGGTCTCGCGGCACGGGCATGGGGGGTTCGATGCCCCCCATGCCCGTTCATCCTCGCAGCAAAAAAAGGGAGAGGCCGCCAAGCCCCTCCCTCAAATTTTTTCAATATTCGTCGAGACGCCCGCCCGGCACGCTGTACACAATCCGGTCGATGATCGTCATCGGCAGCGCGCCGTAATCGCCCTCGTCGATGGTGATGTAACCTGCCTCGTTATCGGCCACGACATGCTGGTCGAAGTAACTGTGAAGCGCCCGTCGCTCGGCGTACGCTACGGCGGCGAAGTAGGCGGCGTTGTCGGCGGCGGCGTTGGTCGAGATGATCTGCATCGGTCTGCTCCTGTCTGTCTTGAATGACAGGGGCATGCGCGTCGGGCGGGCGAGGTCGGGTCAGGGATCGCCGGCTTGCCGGCGACCGCGCCAGCGGCGGTGGGGGTCACGATTTTCTTCGGTGGCCGCCACGGTGGCGAGAGGAAACCGACGCCCGATCCGCCGAAGAAAATGGTGGGGCCCCGCCGTCCTTGAGGCGGCCTCGTCCGTCCGACATCATGGGAAGTCTGTGAGAGATGTTCCTCTTGGATAGAGCCCCCGGCAAGGCGTAGCGGCGTGCGGACCGGAGGGTCCGCGCGGCACGTGAGCGAGCCGGGGCAGAAGACGCCCGCCGCGCAAAAAATAGGACCAATTGAGGATGGCGTTCCGGAATGCGAGCAGCGCTTGCGATTGGCGGCTGGCCGGGTTCGGCTTGGTGCGAAACTGTGGCTGTGGTAGGGCGCAAATTGCGCTGCGAAAACGGCGGCGCCGGGGCTCGAAAACCCTGTCGATAACGGCACTCGGTGTGAGGTTCACGCCGGGGTGCCTGCGCATATGTCCAGGTACCCCGGTACTAAAATCTCTAGCTGCTGCCCCCACGGTAGAGGGTATCCAGACTTTATATTGCTACGTCATGATCTTCTTCTCCGTCGATCATTGCAAGTCCACATCATCCATCCCGGAGTGCAACAGTCTCTTCGCGGTCGGGCGTTTGTCGTGGCCGTTGGGCCGATCGCCTGCCGCAGTATGGGCATTCACTAGCAAAGGGTGGAGCTTCAACAAGCGTCACGAGGTTGTCACCACCTCACCTTTAGACCCGAAGTCTCCGATCCCTCCGCCTCCCGGGAGGACTGTTTCGCCGCCATTGTGCGAGCGAACCTGGTGTGAACCTGCGCGCTCAGGCCGGCAGCCGGCTCTGCATCAGCGCCCGGTGCGCCGGCACGTCGGCCGCCTTGGCCATGAAGTGGGTGCCGTCACGCCACAGACTGAACATGATGATCGCCAGCTTCCGTGCCAGCGCGACCTTCGCCTTGTTGAAGCCGATCCGCTTGCTGAGCTTGAGGCCCCAGTCCTTGAGCGTGCTGAACGACCGGGTGTTCGACAGCATGACGGTCGCGGCGCCGACCAGATGCGTGCGGGTGAGCTGGTTGCCCATCTTGCTGATGCCGCCATGCGTCAGGCTCTCGCCCGACTGGTAGACGCGCGGGGTCAGGCCCAGATAGGCGGCCACATCGTCGACATGCCGGAAGCGCGTCGGGTCCTCGATCGCGCTGTAGAACGATACGGCGGTGATCGTGCCGACGCCGGGGATCTCCATGAACCGCCTGCAGACCGGGTTCGACGCGGCCAGCAGTTCCAGCTCGCGCTCGATGCGGTTGGCCTCGACGTAGAAGCCTTCGCACAGATCGAGCAGCGGCAGGACCCGTGGTCGCAGATCGACGCCTTCAGTGTCGGCGATGAGGCACATCTGGTCGATGGCGCGGCTGCGATAGCTCGCCGCGGTTTCGGTCCCACCCTCGATCCGTCCGCCGTAGACCCGCACCAGGCCGCGGATCATCGCCTCGGTCTCGCGTCGCTGTTTTACGAGGCGGTCGCGCATGGTGAGATAGGCCCTGATCTCGAAGCACAGGTTCGATTTGACATAGACCTCGGTCAGATATTCCCGGCCCGTCCGCGTGATCTCGGCGATGCCGCGTGCGTCGTTCGTGTCGGTCTTGTTCCGCTTGACCGACAACACGCGATGCACCTGGCGCGCATCGAGCACTACAACCTGGAAGCCCTGCGCACGCAGCTTGGTCGTCAGATGCGGCGTCAGCCCGCCGCTCTCAATGCCGATCAGCGTCACATGCGATTTGAAGTTCTTGCGCAGATAACGTCCGATCTCGGTGGCGCTGCTCTTCATCGAGACCTGGTGAACAATCGCGCCGTCACAATCGAGAACGCAGACCGCCGTATTCTTGTAGCCGACATCCAGGCCAACCCAAAAGCGCGCCGCCGAAGGATCGGCCTCCGCTCGATCCATCGCCGCCAAATAGGACGGCACCACGATCTTCTTCGACATGACCGACTCCTTTCTTGCCAACATCTGGTCAACAAAGGATACCCTCGCGTCGAAGGCCGGGCAGCAGCTAAGCCACAAGCGTAGGCGCACTGTTTCGACTGTGTTTTCGAGCCCCGGCTCCCGCGCCCAGCGCGCGGGAGTTTCCGGGTCCGCCATGTCCCCCGAGCTATCCGCATCTGCATCATGGCATGCGACGGAGGAGAAATGGGCGAGGACGTGGGCGACGCGTTGCGGACGGACCCGATAGTGCAGAGGGCATTGGCGGTGGTGCTGCTTCGAGAGGCATTGCCGCTGCTTTATGCGCTCGACGAGCATGGCGCGGCCGCGCATCTTCAAACAGCGATCGACACGGTGCTTGGCGCGGGACATGAAGCGCCGCCGCAAGGATCATGCTGACGGTGCGTCATTGATTGCGCATCGGCTATCGCCGTCCTCACGCCCAGACGAGACGAGCTTCGTCCAGATCTGTGGCGCTCGCCAGGAGGCGTTCCAGCCGAGGCAGATAATGCTCGACGCGGCGCTGCGCCGCCCGCGCCGGGGTTGACGGATCGGAGAGACGCGTGCGGAGGCTGTCGAGCGCGATCTCGCCAACGCTTTCGGCTTCGATCTCGAGCGCCTCAAGCAGGGCGTAGGCGTTGCCATAGGCAAGATCGAGTTCGAGGCCGCGGTCGGATGTCATGGCCACGCGCATCGTGATTTGGGCGTCACTGGCGCTGTGGTACACCGAGATGCGGCGCCCCCGGAACTGGGCTTCCTCGACGACGGTGATGACGGCCGGATCATGGTCGAACAATGCGGTCACGGCGGCGAGTGCAAGCGGGCAGATACGCGCTTCGAAGCGGTCGGCGATCGCTTCGTCGGGCTCGATGAGCGGGAGTCCGATGCGCTCTCCTTCCGCCCGGAGATAGCGCCGGAAGGCGGCGAGTTGGCGCGCGGTGATGACCGCGTAGCGGTCGAGTGCCTCGTCGGCGGGAACAGCGATGCGGAAGAGGACGGACATGGCCTTTGACTCCTTGGGCAAACCGCCGCGCCCTCCCCTCTTTCCTTGGTCCTCCGGGCATCGTCGCTGCGACGGGCGCCAGCGCCCGGCGGTGCGCGGGGGTTCGATGCCCCCGCGCACCGCATAGAGCCAAAAGGAAGAGGGAAGAGAGGCCTCGGCGGTTGCCGGAGCCTCTCGGGATGCGAGGTCAGGCCCTGCGTGCCATGCGCTGACCGGAGGGCACCGTCGCGCGCTGCTGGTCGAGCTTCACGACGTGGAGCGGGACGCCTGCCTGCCGCAGCTTCTGGGCAAGGTTCATCTGGATGCCGGACCCTTCGCAGACGACGGCTTCGACCGGCTTGAGGGCGAGCAGCCGGTCGTTGCGAACAAACGCGGCCTTGGCTCCCAACCGGCGGTCGAGGCGGAACATGATGACCTTCACGCCGCGCGCTGCCGCCCAGGCCTGGGCGATGGCATCGCAGCCCTTGGTCTGCGCCGTCGTGGCGAGGATCATTTCGGGAATGCGGGCCTTGATCGAGTCCAGCCCCTTCCAGAGCATCTCGTGATCGTCCCAGACTTGACCGCCCGAGAAGGCGACAACAGGGCCTTCGGGGGTGAACTGCTCGCGGCGCTCCCGGCCCCTTGCGGCAAGATAGTCGCGGGCGTCGATCATCGAGGCGGTGACGCCGTTCGAGACCCGGCTGCCGCGCGTCGGCGAATAGGGCCGCCCGGTCTCGACACGATAGACTTCGGCGGCGTGGTCGCGCATGCATTCCATGGCATCGCGGCACCCTTGCAGCGTCTGGCAGAGGAGCTGCGCTTCCTCGATCTGCGACGCGTAGATTTCGCTGGGGTCGAAGCTGCGCGCGAGTTCGCCAAGCTCCTTGGCGGCGTCGTCCTCGCGATCGCTGATGCGCTTCGCCACGACATGGAAGCTGTTGACGAAGCCCCATGCGAGGTCGCTCGCGAAGGGTTCGAGGCGGGTGTCGCGGAACACGTCGAACAGCGTCGCCATCACCATCTCGACGGCGGCTCGGGCCTGCTCCGGATCGGGCATTTCCAGCTGCTCGGTCTCGTCGACGGGCGACAGCTTGGCGCGTTCGTCATGCTCGATGAAGGCGGCTTCGTAGAGCGGGCTGCGCTCGTCGGTACCCGTCTCGCTGGCGATGAAGCTGGCGAAGTCGGCGAAGTTCGAGAAAGACTTGGTCATGTTGGCCTCCATGGCTTTTGGTGTCTCATCCACGCGATGAGGCCTTGCTCACGGCATGCGGTGGTCAGGGACGTCGGGCACGTTAACCGGGAAGCCGGCCCGCGGCCGGACCCCGGTTAACGCCGCGGCAGCGGGGAGTGGGGGAACCGATTTTTTCGGGTGGGCGCGCCAGCGGCCGCGCGGAAAAATTGGGGGGACCGCTCATGCTCGACGGACCGCCAACCCCGCATGCCACACTAGGCAGACACAAGAGAGGAATAGGGGTTTCAAACCTCATCTGGGGGATCCCGCAAGCGGGTTCGTTACCCGAATGGGCGGAGACGGGCCGACGGCCTGGCTCCGTGAGCTTTGCTGGTGCTCGCGCGGCACGCGCGGGCGGCGGCTTAGCGAATAGAGCCCCGGTCCCGCCCGGCGCGAAGCGTTGGGCGGGATGCGCCTAAACCCACTTCCCTTCCTGCACTTCCAGCAGCCTCGCCGACCGGACCAACGCTGGATGGTGGGCGCAAACCACGCCTCCTCCGTGACGTCTTGGAGGGTCTCGGGACGACGATGGGGATCACGCATTTGCTGCGATCCGCTTCGATCACCATCAGGCTGCAATCGGCAAGTTTCGGGCCTTGGGCGCGGCACATCCCGCGGCACCGGTCGAAGCCGATCGCTGCACCAACGGGCCATAGCCCGGCGTCAACCGGATGGAGGCACGGCAAGGCGAGGACGATGCCTCAGATGGTGACGCCCGGCGACCTGTCCGCCAGACCGATATGATGCTGGCACGAGCCGGAAGTGGGCCGGGGCCGGCAGGCGCCGGCTCCGCTACTCGGATCAGGTGGGCCTGATCCATGTGGCTGCGGACTGCCAGCCAATGATATCGCTGCCGCTATCGCCGACCGCATCGGCGGAGATGTCACGCCACGGCGAGTGCGGACGATAGGTCGGCATGTGCCGGGCCGTGAGCAGTTCGTATGTCGAGCAAGTGTAGCCGCTCAGCCGGATCGCGAGCACGGGCTGGTTCTCGGGCGGCAGGGCGGTGAAGACCGAGATGAAGCCTGCCGGGACCGGCTGCAGCGTCGCATCGATCATGGTGCGCGCGAGCCGGGTCTCAAGCTCCCCGGCTTCAGCCCCCCAGGGGTGAGCATCGATGTCGAAGATGCCGGCATCCGCGCGGCTCGGCCGACAGGAGAATTCGCCGGACCAGCAGCGGCTCTCGGGATTGAGCGCGGCGACATCGCCGGCAAGGCGCGGCTCGCGGGTCTCGCGGCGCAGCCAGTCAGCGAGGGCCGGCGTGAGCCGGCCAGAAAGCTTGCGCGCGCGCAGCGGTGGCGCGTCGGGTTCGGGGAACTCGACCAGCCACCAGGCGAGGCGATGGTGCATGATGATGCCGTAACAGTGGTCGGCCGATGGGACGGCCGCGGAACGGGCGTGCATGGGCATTGTCCTTTCTCGATAAGGGCGACGGGTCAGTGGACCGACCCGTCGTGCGCGATGATGATTTCGGGGATGATCAGCTGGTGTTCGGCGGCAACCAGCGACCAGGCGGCGGCGAGTTCGTCATGATATTCGCAGTCGACGACTGCGTCGGCGCTGGCTTCGCCGAACTGCGCTTCCTCGAAATCGCGGATGTGCGCCGCGTCGGCGGCCTCGGTGATGGCCTGGGCCAGGCGGGCGGCGATCTCATAGGCGTTGAGGCTGTCGGCTGCCCGTCGGATCCGGGCGACCATGGTGGGGTTGGTGACTTCGATCCCGTAGGCGACCCCGGTGATCTCATCGAAGCTGGCGAGATGGAACATGTGCTGTCTCCGCAAGAAATGAGAAGGGCGGCCCGAAGGCCGCCCGATGGGGTCAGAGGAATTCGATTTCCTCGGCGACGATGTCGGTGTTGTAGTAGGTGCGCCCGTCGCGCTCGTTGCGGCTGTAGCGGATCTCGCCAACGATCATGAGCTTGTCGCCCTTCTTCTTGTGGTTGGCGACCGACTTGCCGAGCCCGTTGAAAGCCTTGACCTGGTGGAATTCGTCGTAGGTCTCGGTGTAGCCGTTCTCGTCCTTCTGGACCTGGCCGTCCTTGATCACCGGCTTGGAGGTGACGAGGCTGAAGCTGACGCCGCCCTTGCTGTCGGTGCCGAAGCGGCTGATGTCCGAGGTGATGCGCCCCGAGAGAAAAACCTTGTTCATGTCCGTGACCTTTCGTCTCACGCCAGCGGGCCGATCCCGCTGGGATGAACTTGACCGAAGCCCGTGATTGAGGGGCCGTCGCACCCGCGCTTCAGCGCGGGGAAACCCCCCTTTTTCGAGTGGTGCGGGCAGAGGCCGTCAGGCCTCAACACGGTCGGGAAAGGGCGGGTTGCGGCGGGCCCGCACGGGCGTAGCGTTCATTCCACAAGCGGGTGGCCAGATGGCCGGCGAAAGCCCCACGCATGGACTTGGGAAGAGGTTCGGGCCGGTTCCCCCGCATCGCCGCCGACGTCGCCGCGGCCGGCGGCATGGCTATCGGCAGGATGAACCCGGTCGATCGGCGCGGCGGACCAGCAGGATCATGAGGCACCGCAGTCACGGGGAGGCACCGGTCGTAGGCTGTCGGGCGCCGGGCGGCAAGCGCGCGGTGGGCGGCATCCATTCGCGGCGATGGCCTGGCGCGCGGGCGGGCGCCACGCCCATGAAGACAGACGCGGAAGATGAGCGCTGTCCCAGCAAACGGGGCGATGCGCGCGCGGGCCTTTCGCGGAAGGTCGCCAATCCCGGCGGAGCGCCGAACCGGGGCAAAACGGGGCTAATGCCCGGGCGTTAACCCTGATGTTTCAGGCGGCGACAACCCTGACGTCGCCATAAGGGTCACAAGAGCAATGCGATGCGCCCTGCGGCGTGGCCGGCGAGTGAAGCGAGATGATCGAGAATCAGAAGTTCCGCCCGGCGCATGTCATTGGGCCGCTCGGCGAGCCGCTGACGCTGGACATGCTTCCCGCGCCCGACACGCGCCGGTGGGTCGTGCGGCGCAAGGCCGAGGTCGTCGCGGCCGTGAACGGCGGGCTGCTGACGATCGATGAGGTCTGTGAGCGGTACGGTCTCTCGCTGGAGGAATTCGCGGGCTGGCAACGCGCTGTCGAACGTTCGGGGATGCAGGGCCTGAGGGTCACCCGCACGCAGCACTACCGTGATCTCTACGAGCGGCAGCAGCGCTATTGAGCCTGCGGCGCCCCGAGCGACGATCCGCAATGCCAGGACGATCGGCTTTACCCTCTGAGCCCTCATGAAGTCTGCGTGGACGAGGCTGGAGAATGCATCGCTCGATGGTTTCTCCGTCATTGCCGCCGCCTGTGCGCGATAGCCATCTGCTCTTCAGCCGCGCCGCGGTCGGCGGCGCCCCAAGCCACCGTTGCCAGAAGGAAGGCTGACCGCAGACGCGCCCACCTATGGGCTGTGCCGCTCGCATGATTTCCCCGAGATCATGAATTTCGAGAGCGCCGACGTTCAGGTTGATGCCCTGGCCGTCTATATATGCCGACGCTTCGCCAGCCTCCCGTCCCGGCGGCGGTCGGGCACTGGAAACAAAAAACAGGGCCCGCTTCGCCGGGGGAGCGAAGCGAGCCCTGCGGGGAAGCGTGCCCGGCCTGGAGGCGTTGGACCGGGCACGGCGGGGGTCAGCTGACGGCTTCGGGTTCCTCCGCCTGTTCGGTCGCGCGCTGGCGGCGCTGCCGACGGCCGCCTTCCTGCGGCTCGTGCTGCGGTTCGCCGCCGAAGACATGATCCGCGGAGGAGTGGCCGAGGCCGGCCTCGGCGCCCTGGCCGGACGGCGCGGGCTCGTCGGCGCCGGGCAGCGGCGGCAGACCCTCGTCGGCCTTGGGCGCCATCTCCGAGGCGAGGTCGCGGCGCCGCGTCGGGCGCGACCAGACGACGTTGTAGCTGCCGTCCTCCTGGCGGAACGCCGACACATAGAGCGGCGCGGCCAGGCTCGGATCCTCGATCTTGCCGTTGAGGAACGCCTCGCCGGTGCTGTTCGAAGCCAGCTCGAAGAGCGCGCCGAC
>NZ_JARESE010000069.1 GCF_029076845.1 Novosphingobium album (ex Liu et al. 2023) | reverse complement strand
GGGGTGGTGCGCTGGCGGCTGATCGATCTGGCCCAGTGGCTCCATGACGAATTTGCGGTCTCGCTTGATGAGACCACCATCAGCCGCGAGTTGAAGAAGCTGGGCTACGTGAAGCTCACCGCGCGGCCTCGCCATCATGCCCAGAACGAGCATGCCATGGAGGCATTCAAAAGGGGGGCTTCGCTGCCGAGCTGGCAAAGGTCAGGGCAACCCTCCCAAAGGGCACGCCCATAGAGATATGGTTCCAGGACGAAGCCCACGTTGGACAAAAGAACAAGATCACGCGGCGCTGGGCGAGACGCGGGACCCGGCCTTCGGCACCGAAAGACCAACGGACCAAATCGGCCTACATCTTTGGCGCGATCTGCCCGGAACAGGGCAAGGCGGCCGGGCTCGTCCTGCCCTTCTGCAACACCGAGACCATGGCACTGCACCTTGCTGAAATATCGCTCGCCATCGCGCCGGGCGCTCACGCGGTCGTGCTGATGGATCAGGCCGGATGGCACACCACCGACAAGCTCGAAGTCCCCGGCAACATCACCATTATCGCCCTCCCGGCCAAATGTCCCGAACTCAACCCGGTCGATAACATCTGGCAGTTCATGCGCGACAACTGGCTCTCCAACCGCGTCTTCACCTCCTACGACAACATCATCGACCACTGCTGCCAGGCTTGGAACAAACTCGTCGACCAACCCTGGCACATCATGACAATCGGTCGACGGAAATGGGCACGTGGGTCATGATCAATGCAGGTTGGTATTACACGCGGGTTTGCAATGACCACGGAGTGGCCTGCTGCCGGTTTGGTGGACACCGAGATAAGCTCATTCAGGCGACCCCAGCTTCTCGTTCGAAGTCGATAGGACTGAGGTAACCCAGTGTCGAGTGACGCCGGTTCCCCATCAGTGCCTTCAACTGGACGAGACAACATCACTTCATCATCTTGCCATGTCCTGTCCATCCGGTGCACGTTGGGCGGATGAGCGAGGTTGGCGAAAATAGCAGAGACGGTGAGTGGTTGACGGCCGGTCCACGGGCCATTTTGCGCGTTCCTGAAGTGTTGATGGCCGTGGCGTCCGAGCTTGAGGGTTGTAGCTTTACCGAACTGCGTGATCGACTGGAGCTGCCCAAGTCGAGCTTGCACCGTCTGCTGCGCACGCTCGAACACGGTGGCTACCTGCACCAGAAATCAGGCTGTTATGTTCTCGGTCCTCAAGCCGAGCAATTAGCTCGGAAGCTTAGCCAGGCGCTGCCAACGGAGGACTTGCCTGCCACGTCGCGTCCCACGATTGAATGGTTGGCGCGTGAAACAGGTGAGTCGGTCATGCTCGGTGTTCCGACGCGCGATGGAAATGAGATCTTCTATGTCGAGGTGATCAATTCGGCTACGCCACTTCGCTTTACCGTGCCGCTGGGCCACAAGCGCCCACTCTATGCCGCAGCCTCTGGCCAGGTGGTCCTCGCCCACCGCTCACGCGAAGAACTAACCCGATATCTGGCCGAAACCGAGTTCCAACAACTGACTCGCGAGACACTGAGCAGGGAACAACTGCTCGCTCAGCTGGCAAGAGTGCGGGAACGTGGCGTCGTTTTGGACCGGAACGGCAGCTTCATGGGCGCCAGTGCTGTCGCCAGCCCGTGCTGTGACAAGAATGGCGACGTGAAAAGTGCCATTTCAATTGCTGGGCCTACTGAGCGGATTGAGCAGGCTTTGGATCATCTTTTCCGATTAAGTCTTGAAGCAGGAGAAAAGATCTCGCGCCTGCTTGGCTATACTGGGCCTTATCCGCCAAGGGTTTAAGGGCTCCACATTTGCAATTCCGCAACACTGCAACCTCGCTGGTTCGCCCGGCGAGGCGCTGAAACTTGCTCATTGACAATCCGACTTCAAGGCGGTTATCTCACATATGAGACAGGTTCCAAATAGAGAACTGACGCTGTGAGCATCACGGCAAGAGAGGAAGCAGGGAAGATGAACACAACCTTCAGATGGATGTTGCTCGGGGGCTGCGCCGCGGTGCTGATTACGCCGCAGGCCTTTGCGCAGGATACTGCAGGCGCTGAATCGCAGTCTGCGGAAACAACTTCAGCCGAAGGTTTTGGGGAAATCCTTGTCACCGCCCGCCGTCGGGCCGAATCGCTTCAGGACGTGCCGGTGGCAGTCTCGGTAGTCTCGTCCGCTACCCTGGAAAATAATCTCGCGACCGATCTTACCAAGGTCGCCGAATTGGCCCCGCAGGTCATCATCGGCCGCCAGACCGTCGGCACCGGCGCGGTCATCGGGATACGGGGTATCAGCTCGACCGCCACAGATCCCGGCCTTGACCAGAGCGTAGCGGTGGCGATCGACAATGTGGTTCTAAGCCGCGGCCGAATTGTCACCACTGCAATGTTTGACCTCGCCCAGGTGGAGGTGCTGGAAGGTCCTCAGGCACTGTTTTTCGGCAAGAACTCGCCCGCCGGTGTTATCTCGGTAACCAGCGCCAATCCGACCAGCACGCTTGAGGGCTATATCCGCGCCGGTTACGAATTCACTGCCGACGAACGCTATCTCGAAGGCGCGATTTCCGGGCCGATCACCGATACACTAACTGCTCGCTTTGCGCTGCGCGCCAGCGACCAGGAAGGCTGGATGCGCAACGTCGCCGATCCGGTGCAACTCCCCGGACGACCCGGTGTCTTCGCCGCGGGCGCCAACAATGGAAGGCGCCAGCCGGCAGGGCAGAACTATGCCGGCCGCCTTACGCTGCGCTGGGAGCCATCAGACGATTTCGACGCGACGCTGAAGGTATTGGCCAGCTACGAGGACATCAACACCTCAACCGGTTATGCAGAATCGTTCTGCGCGGGCGGCCAGACCGTGCCGACCGCGCTGGGCGCACCCCTGCCTTCAGGCGACTGCAAAAAGGACCGGATCAAATCAGAAGGCGGCCTGCCGCCCCAATTTGCCGTCAACTATCCCAACGGGAACAATGGAGTTCCGCGATTCAAGACCGATGCCGTGCTCGCCTCGCTAAACATGAACAAGAAGCTGGGCGAGGTGACGCTGACGTCAACCACTGGCTACTACAAACAGGATTTCACCGACAATCGTAACGGCGACTTTACGCCCTACGCCCTCATCTGGGCTGGTCAGGAAGAGAATTACGAACTCTTCACCCAGGAACTGCGCCTTACGTCCGATTTCGAAGATCCGCTCAACTTCATGGTAGGCGCATATTTCGAGGATTCCTCCCGCTTCTTCGGCAATTACCCCGACCTGTTTCATGCCGGCCTGAACGTCGCAGCACAGAATTATACCACGGTCGAAACACTGGCTAATGCCGACAATCGCAGTTGGTCGGTATTTGGCCAGCTCAGCTGGAAGATCATTCCGACAGTCGAGCTTTCGGGGGGCGCACGCTACTCGAACGACCGGAAAAGGCAGGACATTGTAAACGACACGGTGGGTGTCAGCACCTTGCCGTTCCGTCCGGCCGGCAGCGTCCTGACTTCGCGCTTCACTGACGACAACATATCGCCCGAAGTGACGCTGAGCTGGAAGCCCTCTCCGGGGCAACTGATCTACGGCGCCTACAAGAGCGGCTACAAGTCGGGCGCAATTTCCACAGCTGCGCTGTTGCTCGCCTCTGCGACACCCGAGAATGTGCAAGTCGGCTCGGAAACGGCCGAGGGCTTTGAGGTCGGTTATAAGGGCGACCTCTTCAACGGGCGGCTGCGAATGAATGTCACCGCCTACACGTACCGGTTTGACGATCTGCAGCTCGGCACCTTCGATCCAACTACGGTGAGCTTCCGCATCCAGAATGCGGCGGCGGCTCGAACCAAGGGTGTATCAGGTTCCGCCAGCCTACTGGTCACCGACGATTTCACTCTGCGCGCCAATGCCGGCTACAACCGGGCCCGTTACATCAACTTCGCTGACGCGCAGTGCTATCCCGGCCAGACTCTAGCTGCGGGCTGCGTGGGCGGACGGCAGAACCTAAGCGGCGAGCGCCTTGTCCGTGCACCAGAGTTCGTGTTCAACGTGGGCGCAGACTATTCCATGCCTCTGGGCGGCTGGAAAGCCGACCTGTCGGCCGATGCCACCCGCAGCTCCAGTTACGACACATCCGCCGACAATGCACCCGGCGGTATCCAGGATGCTTACTGGAGGCTCAATGCGTCGGTACACCTTTCGCCTGAAGATGAGCGCTTCCGCCTTTCGGTGATCGGCCGCAACCTCACCAATTCCTATTATCTCGTGTCGACATCCGGTCGTCCGGCAGGAACCACCAACGAGTTTATCGGCGTCTTCAACCGCCCGCGCGAAGTCGTGGTGCAGGCCGAATACCGTTTCTGAACGTAACTGGGCAGGCGCCAGCGGCGGCCTGCACCTGAGGAGTGATTTATGTCCCGTGCAAAGCTGGTATATCGGCCCGACGAATTCCCAGGGCCAGTGGGTAACGAGAAGCGCGAGCAGATCGACGCGCTCTTCGAGCATATGAAGGGCTTTGCCGGAAAGCCCGAAATCCCGGGCACCGCCGGCGCCTTCGCTATCGTTGCGCGTGATCCCAAGCTGGCGCTGCTTCTGCTGCAGGTCAGCGATTACATGACGCGCGAATGCCCCTGGACGACCGACCGCAAGGATCTGCGCCAGTTGATGATCCAGACGCTCAACTGGCATTTCAAATGCGACTTCAACTTCCAGTCGCACCTTAGCAGTGCCGAACGTGACGGCATCAGCGCCGAGTTGCAGGCCGCCATTCCCTACTGGGAAGTGACGACGATCTTCAACGAAGAACAGTTGCTGGTCATCGAATACACGCTGGCAGCCTGCAAGGGCGAGGTAACGGACGAGTTGTTCGCCCGCGTTTCCAAGCGGTTCGGCGAAGGCGGCGCATTGGAAATTACCAATGGGGTCGCGTGGTGGGCCTTCTGGGCGATCGTGGCGGGCGCAGTGCGTCCCGCCCATGATTTTGGATATTCCACGCCATCCAAATCAGCAGCTTGATCAGCAGCCATGAAGATCTTCACGGCCGCCAATTCCAACTTCGGTGCGCGCGTGGCAATCGCTGCCCGCGCCAAGGGCATCGACCTTGAGGAAGCCACGCCTCCTCAAGGAGGGCTGCGGTCGGAAACGTTTCTGGCGATCAATCCGGTCGCCAAGATACCGGTCCTGATGCTCGACGATGGCGTCGTCCTGCCGGAATCAGATACGATCCTGCGCTATCTCGACGCCCAGTTTCCACTGCCAGGCCTCTACCCGGTACAAGCAGGGAAGCGCGCGCTTGTTGAGCGGGCATCGCGTTTCATGGACTATTACGTGATGGCGCCGGTAATCCGGCTATTTCCCCATCTCAACCCGGCAACGCGGGATCCCAATGTAGTCGAGAGCGAAATCTCGCGCTGGCGCGATGGCCTGGCCACGCTTGCACATTTTATGCGTGAGCCGCTGCCCGAAGCACCCGCCGGAGTGTCGTTTGCCGACTGCGTGCTCGCACCTTCGCTGCACCTTTGCACCCGCATTGCCGCAATGCTGGGTCTGCCGAATGACCCGGTGACAGAGCACGACGCCCTTGTTGCCTACTGCCGCGCAGCGGCGCGGCACCCCGTCATCGGTCCGGTGCTTGAATCCCTCACCCATGCGCAAGAGGCAAAAGACCTGCAATCCGACCTGCCATCACTCGTAGCGCGGCACCGAGCGATTACTGAATCTCCCATTTCTGAAATTCGCTGACTGGAGCAATACGTAATGACCTGCACTGTCCCCGAGCGCATCATCGATCTGATTCAGGCCGAAGGCGTCGACACCATTTTCGGGATTCCCGATCCCAGCTTTTTCGCAATGTTCCTTGAAGCCGAGAAGCGCGGGATGAACCTTGTTGCCCCGCACCACGAACAAGGCGGGGCACTGATGGCGGACGGCCTCTATCGGTTGACTGGCAAGCCCGGGGTCATGGGTATCAACAAAGGGCCGGGCGTAGCCAATGTCGCGGCAGGCGCCGCCTATCTCGCCAAGGAAAATGTACCCGCCGTCTTCATCATGGCGCAGCGTCACCGCCTCTATGAACAGCGGGTGCGGCGCGGCAAGATGCAGTATATGCCGCAGATACCGATCTTCGAGGGGGTGATGAAATACTGCGGGGTTATCGAATATCCCGAACAGGTGGACGAGATTTTCCACGAAGCCTTCCGGCAGGCAATGAGCGGCGTACCGGGCCCGACCTTTATCGAACTGCCCTTAAGCGTCATGCAGGCACAGCTCGATCTGCCGCCCGCGCCGCTGCCGCACCGCTATCGTCTTTTCCGCCAACACGCCGGCACTCCCGAAGTGGCCGAGGCGGTGTCGCTCCTCCAGAAGGCAAAGCATCCCGTTCTGCTGGTCGGCCAGGGAGCGATGGCCTCACGCGCACATGCCTCGGTCAAGGCGCTCTCCGACAAGTTGGGCGCCCCGGTCATCCAGACCACCGCGGTAGAAGCCGTAATCGAGGGTCTTGATGAACGAACCTTCCCCTATGGCAGCGAGGTCGCCAACGAGGTGGTCGACAAAGCTGATGTGGTCGTCGCAATCGGCACCGAAATCGGCGAGCCGATGCACTATGGCCGCGGCCGCCACTGGGCGCGCGGCGATGCTGACCGGAAGTGGATTTACATCGAGCGTGATCCCACCGCGATCGGCGTCAACCGTCCTATCGATGTACCGCTGGTCGGCAACCTGATTGACATCGTGCCGCAGCTGACAGATGCGCTTGGCTCCGTCCGCCGCGACCTGCCCGCTGACCTCCCGAGATGGACGGCCGAACATGAGAAAGCGCGGCAGAATTTGTTTGCCTCGGCCTCTGCCGCCTCCGTGCCGATACACACGGCCCGCCTGACCATGGAAGCAACCAAGGTGTTGCCCAAGGATGCGGTAGTGGTGCGCGACGGCGGCGCCTCAACCATGTGGTTCTCCGCCTTCATGCAGTTCCTGCCGCGCGACGCGATGTGGAATTCCAACTACGGCGCAATCGGTCCCGGCCTCCCCTATGCGCTTGGAGCGCAGATGGGTGTTGGCAATAGCCGGCGCGTGGTTCTGCTCACCGGGGATTCCTCTTTCATGTTCCACATCGCTGAGATTGAAACGGCGGTGCGCAAGAATCTGCCGATCATCTGCATCGTGGCGGTGGATCATGCCTGGGGCATTGAAGTTGCATCCTACAAGGCCAATTACGGCGCCGATACCACCGCCCCAGAGGCGCGTTGGGGGAAGGCCGTCCGCTTTGACAAGGCTGCCGAGGCCTTTGGCGCGCATGGAGAATATGTCGAGAAGGCCGAGGACATCGGGCCGGCAGTCGAAAGGGCGCTCGCATCGGGCAAGCCGGCCATCATCCATGTCGTGATCGACAGTGAGGCGAACAGCAGCTTCGTGGGCATCCCGGGCTTCACCGAGTTCCGCACCTGGTACGGCGAGGACGGCGACAACCTGGGCTTCGCAGGCACGCCGTCCGCTCCTGCCGCCGCTTCATCTGCAGCTGGTTCATCGGACAAGCCGATGGACAAAGGCTCGGGTTACTGAACGGAAAAGATCCAATGGCTGACAACTCGGTTTTCTTCATCGTCGGCGGCACTGGCACTCAGGGTGGCTTTACCGCGCGTCACTTGCTCAAGGCCGGTGCCCGGGTGCGGGCACTGGTACGCAACCCATCGTCCGAAAAGGCACAGCAGTTGGCTTCGCTCGGCGCCGAACTGGTGCAAGGCGACCTCAATGATGCGGAGGCGTTGGTCCCGGCGCTGGAAGGCGTTGCAGGCATCTTTTCAGTGCAACGACCCGATGACGGCACCGACTCCGAACTTCGTCACGGACTGGGACTGGTCGCTGCGGCGAAGCGGGCCGGCCTTCCTCATTTCGTTCACTCATCGGTCTGCCAGGTCGATGAGCGCGAGGATTTTCCGGGTTGGGCCGCAGGCCGCTGGAACCAGAAATACTGGACCGACAAATGGGCGATTGAAGAGGCGGTGCGCGATGCGGGCTTCGCGCGGTGGACCATCCTTCGCCCCTCCTTCATCCTCCAGAACCTGTTGCCGCCCAAAGCGCCGGTACTCTACCCGCAACTTGCTCAAGGCGAGCTGCTTGCCCCGATCAACGCCGATGCGGCCGTGCAGCTGATCGCTGGCGAGGATATTGGCCGGTTCGGCGCTGCAGCGCTTCTCCATCCAGCCCGGTTCGACCGCGAGACGATTGAACTGTCTGCCGAAACCATGACGATCGGCGAGATGGCCGCGACGCTCGGCAAGGCACTTGACGTTGAAGTGCGCGCGAAGGCGGTTGGGCCGGATGAAGCGCTGGCGGCGGGCATGCCCGCGCCCTGGGTCCGCTCGCAGGAATGGATCAACGAAGCGGGCTACCATGTCGATGAAACGCTTCTTCCTGCCTACGGGGTGCCGTTGATGTCATTCGCCTCGTGGATATCTGCGCATCGGGACGAATTCGCCATTCGATCATTCAGTTCATCAGGGTAGGCTGCACGTGGAAACAACACCGGGAGCCGGGACCAGAGGATGACCTATCTACGCGAGTTCGCGAAAAACTGGCAGGCGCTTACCGCAGCCTGCCTTGGCCTGATCGCAGGCACGATCAGCAACTATGTCAGCAATCTTTTCTCTCCGGAGCTGGTTGAGGAGTTCGGTTGGGAGAGGTCGCAATTCGCGCTGGTGGGACTGACGGTCGTCATCGCGGCAATCTTCCTGCCCATCGTCGGGCGGCTGGCGGACCGGCATGGAATGCGACGCATCGCAATTGTCGGTGTAGTCGGCCTTCCGCTGGTCTTTACCGGTCTTGGGCTGCAGCAGGGCAGCTTCGCGGTTTTCTTCATGCTCAGCCTTGCGCAGATGCTGATAATTTCTGCTTTGGCGGGAATAGTCGTCTACAACAGGCTCATCGTGCGAAGCTTTGATCGCGCGCGGGGCCTTGCATTGGGTGTCGCATCCTGTGCGCCAGCCCTGGCGGCGGCAATAGGATCGCCGCTGCTTTCGTATTTCATCAACGCCTATGGCTGGCGGCAGGGTTACTTCCTGATGGCATTCATCACTGCCGTGATCGGCGGCGCGGCAATGGCGACGATCCCGCGTGGCTTCGAGGATCGTAACCCGAATCCGGTAGTGTCCGGTGCCGCGGCACGAGACTATGGCGAAATCTTTCGTGATCGCGCCTTCCTGATCATTTTCGGCGCAATGCTATTCTGCAATATCCATTTTACCATGCAGACCACGCAGCTGAAGCTGATTCTCCTCGACATCGGGATGGGTTCTGCAACAAGCTCGGCGATGATCTCGTCCTTTGCAGTGGGCGTCATCATCGGGCGGATCGTGTGCGGCATCGCGCTGGACCGTTTCCCGCCCCGGATCGTCGCCGCCATCTGTTTCCTGATCCCAAGTATCGGCCTGATGACCCTGTCCGCGGGCGTGCCGAGCGTTCCGCTCACCGCCTTTGCGGTAATGAGCCTCGGCTTCTCGCTGGGCGCCGAGGGCGACATCGCCGCCTATCTTGTTACGCGATATTTCAGACCGGGTCTTTTCAGCACCATCCTCGGGTTGTTCGCCGCGGCCATGGCGTGTTCGGCGCTCGTCGGTGCGCTTATCCTGAGCCGAACCGTCGCCGCCACCGGAAGCTATAGTCTGTTTCTGGGCATTGCTGCGACCACCATGTTCCTCGGCAGCCTTAGCTTCCTGTTCCTGCGCCCCGCGCACGGAGGTCACGCAGCCACGTCCGCACCGGGCCCGTTGGTGGAAGCTGGTTAAGCCCTATGGCCAGGGCGGCGGATACGGACCTTCATAGCCCATAATCCGCGAAATCCGTATCCCCGCATCGCGAACACGCGGCGCGATCGGGACGGGGCTTTCGTCCATTCGTTCGTTGGGGCCGGCAACCACCACTGCCGCAAAGACCTGGCCGTCACGATCGAAAATCGGACTAGCGGTTGCGCCCGCGCCGACGAAATGTCCGTCCCGGTCATGAATAACCCCGGCCTTGCGAACCCGCTCGAGCATCGCGTCAATCTGGTCGCGCCGGGTGGTGAAGGGGGTAATGGCCTCAAACGCCACTTGCTCGATATAGCGTTTCTGCTCTTCTGGCGGCAGGAAGGCAAGAACGGCTTTCCCCGTCGCCGAACTATAGAGCGGGCGGTGGTCGCCGGCTGGCACCGCATATTGCAGCGGCGATTCCGCGACGATCACATCGGCATAGACAATCTCCTGGCGCAGGTCTGATAGCTTTCCCAGGATGACTGTCTCGTTCGTTTCCTTTGCCAGCCATTCAAGCACTGGGCGCGCCGATTGCGGAAATTCAATGGTGGGTGCGCTTTTGCCGATTAGCCGGGACAGACGATAACTCTCAGGGCCTAGCACGAAGCCATCAGCTTGCTCTGCCAGAAAGCCGCTCGCTTCCAACGTCCGTAAGAGGCGATGCAAGCTTGCGCGCGGCAAGTTCAGATTCGCAGTCAGTTGCCGCAAGGCCTGCGGCCTTGGCGATTGCGCTACCGACATGAGAATTTCCAGAACCCTCAAACCGGCTCCGGCTGCTGCCGTTTCGCTGTCCCGCTGTTTCAGCTCCACCCTTGTTTCGCTTCCCAATCCTGCCATTTCAAGGCGCCGGTTAAACTCAATAAACAAGAAAATATAAGTCACCAGCTAAGTCATACGATCCGTCCACGGGCGCGAGTGCGGGGAAGAAGTTCGCGAGTAGCGCGCTAGGGTCAGGACTCATTGGTCATAGCCAGAAGATGACGGTGGCGGCGAGCGCGATGGCGGAG
>NZ_JARESE010000068.1 GCF_029076845.1 Novosphingobium album (ex Liu et al. 2023) | reverse complement strand
GACAACCGATCCTACCGGCCATCATAGTCGCCGCTCAACCGGCCATCGTAGTTGTCGCCGCGCACCGGCCTGCTCGAAAGCTTCAACGCGTCCAAGCTGCGTACGGTATTGAGCATACGCTTGAGCCCTTCGTCGCTGTCGACGCCGCGCGTACCAGTAAGTACGACGCTGACCTTGTGCTTGCACATGGCCCGCATTGCGTCTGCGCCCTCGAATAATTTCTGCTTGAGAAGATCGGCGCCTATCTGCAGGGCGTTCTTGAGGTCGGCCTGCGAAGCCAGCCCTTTTAGCCCCTGTTGGACGATTTGGTGCTTCATTATCAGAACTTCACCGTCGCCAATCATCTGAGTGAAGTCGCCGGCGAGGTAACGCCCCCATTCTCCGACCAGATCCTCTCGTACCTGCCTCAACCGAGCCTCGTCGGTCTCATGGTGGGGTGCGTTGCTGAGGCGATCGACGATGCCCGCCATCACCGATCCGGAGAGCGCGACAGCCAAGCACTCCTTCGCAACGTAACTCAGGAAGGCGCTCGGTATCATTCGCGCGATCATCGGAGCGTACATTGCTTCGGCTGAATCACAGATCTCGGCGGCTTTGGAGCGAGCGAGAGTGAAAACCCAGCCAGTGTAGCCGGCGTCCATCTCTTGGATCACATCCCTCAACCGGCCGATTCGCTTCTCTAAATTGGACCGCCCGACAAACATCTCGGGCGGAAACCCGAAGAGCATTGCGATGCCGAAATTGAGCCGATGTGTTTCGGGCGTATCTTGTATTTGCGCGCGCAGTAGTTCGATATCTTCATCGGTGACAGGAGCGAGCTTCTGAACGTCGCCCATAAGCCCCCTGATCAGATTTTCAACGGCATCGAGTCGATCGGACACGATCTGGTTGTCTACTACGATGCGCTGCTTGAAGAAGCGGGCCGCAACGGCTGCCTCGCGCCCCATCCACTCGTCGAGATCGACCGGTTCCGATGAGCCCCCGTTTACAGTCGCCAACAGGGCCGGCTCCGTCAATCGTGAACAGGGCGTTTTCATCCGTGTCGGCCCGATCCTCGGCCGGCGACACGCTCTGGCGCACAAAGGCGCAAAGCCCGCTTTTGCTCTCTTCATTTACCGGCTGCCACCTGCGATAGGGGCGGCATGTTGAAGGGACACCCAGAGCTAAATCAGGATCCGCGCCTTCGCGCGATGATCCTTCCCATGTTCAGGTTCGATCCTAATTCGCCGGAAGAACGACCATTCGGGCTCGGCACGGCCTTCCGCATCGATCCTTGGGCGAACTGCGCGACGGCATTCCATGTCATCGAGGACATGCTGACGCTCAAAAAAAGCGCGCTCGCACTTCGACATGACGTGCGCTTCGCTGCTCTCGAAATCGAGGGCATCGTCTACGGTGCGGCGCCTTTGCCCAAAGACGCCTGGCGGCCGCTGACGGGATTTTACGCCGAGGCGGGCAAGACGGAGCCTGCTCTCTTGCACGAGAAAGCTCAGATAAGAAACCTCACTGAAATTGCATGCCTGAACATCGGGCGGTCTCACCGCAGCAGCCCAATGCCGTATCTTCCGCTCGCGCTGACGTCCGAGCCGCCCAGGGTCGGCGACATAGTAACGGGATACGGATTCGCCGGCCTCGATGTCGCAAAAGACGGCAAGGGTGAGGATCGGCCCATGGCCCAGTATCTATATCAGAGCACGGGCGAGGTGCTCGAAATTATACCTGCTGACGCAAGCTCGACCATGCCGTGGCCGCGCTTGCGCGTGTCGGCGGAGTGGCCCAGCGGCATGAGCGGCGGCCCAGTAATGAACGCTGCCGGAAATGTCATCGGGGTAATCTCACGCGGTTGGACCGGGGAAGCGGATTCAACGGCAACTCACTTCGCGGGCTGGGATGTGAGCCGCCGGACATTTGGGACGATCGACCCATTCGCACCCAGACGGTTTCGTGCGTTTGCAGCCATTGATGCTGAAAGCAACCTTCGGTTCGCTGCGCAGGATGCTGAAGAAGCGAGGGCCTTCGCGTCGAAAGAAGGGCTGGAGGTTCGCGCTGTTTCATTCAGCCCCGATACCGGTGAATGGCTGTCCTTATGAAGAGGCAGGGGGGGCTGGCGCGAGGCAACAAGACAGTAGCTTAACGCCGCATGGCAGGGGCCCCTGAAAGCGACCTCGCGGCCAGATGGCCCCATCTCCCAAAGCTAGGCTGGATATCGAAAGACAGTGGACATCGCCATGAGCGTGATGCTGGGATACCGGCTCAGAACAGCGAGGCACTGATCGGCCCGGGGTGAAAACCCAGTTGCCCACAGGAATAGACCCGAAGCGTCACATCCTCCAGATCGCGCACGCTCGATCGAATTGCGGGAAGCTCCGCTTCCGCGAGCATGGATTCTTTGCCAACCACCGCCAGCAGCACGCCGGTGGCGCGCCGACCGGTCATCAGCTCATATATTTCGAGCTTCTCCTGGACCCACTTTGCATAAGTCGGCGCGTCCAAATATGACTTTCGGACATACACAAAATCAACGATGATATCTGCCTGATCATCCTCAAACTGCTTGAGCCCATCCAGAACCAGGCGCTTCTCTCCTGCAATGAGCTCAACGTGTCGCTGGAGGTACACGCCGGCCTCGTCTTCATATCTGGTGATCGCTACCTGGCCCAATGCAAAAGCCTGAACCCGCCAGCGCGGCGCTGCGATCTGGCGAATGCGGGAATCGCTAGGCTGCTCGGCACTGGTCTCGGCGACGGGGAGGTCTGACTTGGCCGGCTCCGACTGAGCCTCAAGGCGCGTAAGCCGCTCGAGAATCTCGGCCTCCCGGACGCTTGAAAGCTGCTCCTTGTACATTCTAAGCGACTTTCGATCGATTTTTCCATCATGCGCCATCTTGTGATGCATGTCGCAAAGGGCGATCAGGTTCGCTGGATCGTTGTTCTCCCGATTTTCATCAATATGGTGAAGCTCAACATAGGTGGTTTCGCCACAAACCCTCAACGCGCAGCTGTGGCCGGACTCGACCAGAACAAGGCGGCGGGTGGCAGCCGGAATATGGGGCCTGGCGCTGTCATATGGCTCTTTCGGCAAGGATGACCTCGGTGTTGTTTTGTCACCCAAAGCTAGCGGCGCCCCTGGTGAGGTTCAATGTTCGACCGCATCGCCGCTGTTGGTCAGGTTTCGAGCCTCGCGGGGAGGCTTGGCGGCGCCATTTCTCGAAGATAGGATCGGCCATGACTGACAGTTCCGGCATCAAAAAATTTCTGTTCCTGAGTGATAGCGACAGCGAGGCCGCCAAGAGCCGCCTAGCTGTCGCGGGGATTCCATATATCAAGAAGCGGTTGGAGTCCGGATCGGCGAATTGGGTCAACATCATCGACATCATCGATGAGGAGCCGCTTGTCGGGATCCTGGTGAAGCTGTCCAATACGACGATGGAAAGGATGCTGCACCCCGAATATTCAGAAGTCCATGACGAGCTGTTGGGACGGATCAGGCTTATCCCTCATATCATTTTTGTACATTCCTCCTTCTTCGGCCTGGCAATCGAGCAAAGCTCGGGCGTAGAGGAAGATGAAGATAGCTGGTTTGGTCCTAACGGATATTTCTATCCGCTTGAGGAGGATCAGCGCAAAGCGGTCATGGAGCTATTCGAAAGGTATGAACTGAACGTCGTTCCCTACCGCCGCAACGTGGAATTGAGCCTTCTAGCCGGGGAATTTGTTGAAGGGCATCACAATAATCTCATTTTTCGGTTCTACGTACCTTCCGGAAAAATTTATGCCGAACAGACAATCGACGTACTGAGCCTGTTTCGCGACTATCTCACACGATCACTTAACATGCAGGTACGGCAATCGACCCACGCAACGGCAAGCGGGACGGTCTACGAGTTTTTCGGAGACGGAAGCATGTCGCAGGACGACGTAACTGCGAGCTTCTCCGGCTTCACAAGGGTTATGGACCTGTGTGTGGCGGATCCAACTGCCGCAGAACGGCTGCTGATCGAGCAGGGAGCTGACGCGCACTCCGTTGGACGTCTCGTGACAGACTATTCGAAAAAGCTTCGTCGGATCACCAGCGACATTCGGCAAGAACGTGAGCGCAAGATTCTGGATATCCGTCACCGCCTCGAGAGCGAGCTCATCGAAGTGGCCTCAGATGCCGAGCTTGCAACCATTCGTCTACTGGTGGAGCAAGTGATCCCAAGCCGCGAAGGCGTTACGGAAGTTATGGGCCTTGGGACATCACGGCTCGGTTATGCCGGGGCCGACAAGATGGTCGTGAACATAAGACCGCAGTTCATCAATCAGGTCACCGGCGTCGTGGCGCAGGAGGTCTATGGCAATCAGAATTTTGGCCCCGAACCCATACAGCTCCTCGAGCTGATACGAGACAGTGGTTTGCCCAACACCGTGGATCTTCAGTCTTCCGTTTATGAAATGGAGGATGGCAACAGCTCGCCAGAAAAGCGGCTTAGTGCGGCTCGGCGTCTGCAGGCCTTCCTTGCAAAGGTCGGCGCAAAGGCGGGTGATAAGCTCCTGGACGCCGGCATCGCCTCTCTCCAAGCCTATTTGCAGGCGAAGCTTGGATGATTGTCTGGTCGATACCGTGAAATTCCGTGCGATGGCATAGCGGCGCAGGCGCGCGGCAGGTGCAGTCATACGCATCTCCCCCGCAAACCGCCGGTCGGGTTATCGAAAAGTTGGAGCAGGGAGTTCGCTGACGGGATTGCGACCCGCGCGATCACCGCCGGCCAGGCAGATGGCGCCCAGCTGAAAAAGAATTCCGGCGCGACTTGATCAGCCCTCGGACGATATCCACCTCGTGGCGCCAGCGATGGAGCAGAGAATGATTTCAGGAGCCACTGACCGGATTTATCGCCGACCTCCGCAGCTGAAACTGGCCATGGACCTGACCCCTGAACAGGCCGGTGCGATGCAGGCCTGGGCCGAGGCGGTTCCGACACTGCATTTTCTCGACATCTGTGTCGCCGCCATTCCCAGGCTCTCCCCCAAGGCGATTGCCCAGAGCCCTCGAAAGGCCACCTGGCGCAGGCGCCTGCGGAGACTCGATCGCCCTCACAACTCGGTGTCCTATCTTTTCGCCCTCATCGAGAGGGCTAGTGAGATCCAAAGCAAGCTTGACGGCGCTGATCTGGAAAGGGAAATCCTGAAGGACGTTGCGGCGCTGCGATCCTTCTTCAAGCATGCCCGTGTCCTGGAGCCGGACGACTTTCTGATCGGCTATCTCCGGGAACTGCGAGGAGTGCCTCATGAGGTCTCTCGTCCCAGCTACCTAGCGTTTCTCGAGGAAATGAATGGGCGCCACCAACTTTGGAATTCGGTCAAACCGAGCGAGCGGTTTCATAAGGCACAAGAAATCGTCGAGATGGCAGAGTCGCTGTCGATCGCCAAAAACCACCCGGTGGTGACGATTACGCTTGCGTGTCTTTATGGTAATGGGGCCGCAAAGCACATGATGAAGTTCAAACAGAACCCCGACCAATTCAACGTGCAGAATGCCCTGTCGGATATCATGGTCATATCTCGCTTTGCCCGTCACAAGCTGGAAATCGAAGAAGATGCGAGGAAAGGCTTGGGGCGCTACGCGCAGACCAGGTTCATGACCGACGACGATGGCCTGATCGAGGTTCTCAGTTGCTTCGAGGCGATTTCCGTCAGGTTTGAAGACCCAGGCGACGCCCAGAACATCTGGACTGAGATGACGGTCCATCTGCATCGGTTGCTCAGCGACCTCACGGTGGCAAATGATGATGTCGAAGACGACCTTAGTCCCGATGACCAAGCCAAGGTCGCGGAATATAACAGAATTTGCGAACTCGTGGGGCTCGCCTAGCGCGCCACGGACTGCTCCGATTTCAGAAGCCTTGAATGGAAAAGAGCAGGATCGTGCCACGGTCTGTCATCGCCGGAGGTGAACGCATCCATCCTATTACATGGAGCAGTCGAACGTTGGAGCTCCCGATCGCCGTTCTGGTCCCCGAAGACCGACATCGTCGATGCCCGGGGTCTCGTATGGATCAGACCTCAATCACCGCTTCGCCAGCGATCTCGGGAGAAATCTGGGCGCTGATTTCCGTCCGCAGGTCGATTCCGTCAGCGGCCCGGATACTGGCGATCAAGCGGTAGCGCGCGGGCTCACCCACTCTACCTTGCGCCAGATTTTCGCGCCACCAGCCGCCCGTCGGATAGATGATGATGGTGTTGCGCTCGGCAAGATCGATGGCCGTGCCTTCCCAGATGTCGGCGTGGAGCGAGCCGCGGTGGCGCAACTGGGGCCCGATGGTCCACCCGGTATCCGACGTCTGTCGTGCAGGAGGGCGCGGTCCCGCCTCAGAGGTAATGCGCCGCAGGAAAACCTCCGGCTTCTCGTCGGCGGGCTTGAGCGCGAACCGAAGGCCATGGCTGGCGTAGCTGTGCCGGCGAGACTGGCCGCGCTCACCGGGATTGGGTTCGATGAAATAGCTCAGAGTCAGGCGCAGCTGCACAAGCACCTCACCCAGTTCGGCCAGTTTCTTCTTCGGCCAGATCAATTCATGGACCATCAGCTGGTCGGTGACGGCCTTGTCCTTTCCCATCTTGAAAGGAATGAGGCTGTGCGCTGCTCCTATTGGTCGAACTCGTCATCGTGAAACGTGCCCGGCGTCAGATCTTCGGGCGTGAACTGCGCGCCGCTGATCTTCGTCCAGCGGACCGTTTCGGGCTCTGGCGTCAGGCTAGCCGGCTTGACCTTGCGGCTCTCCTCGACCGCATGGTCGAACCAGCTTTCAAAGTCATCGTGCGCCTGTTCGACCGCCTCCAATGTCCGGGCTGTCTCAGCTTTTGCTGATCCCTTTGCGGGCCCGACTAGCGCCGCATCGCCCAGAAGGACGATATTCTTGCCTTCTGGGCGCTGCGCTGACTTGAAGATGACGGCGTCGATATGACGCCTCCTGCCAGCAAAGCTCAACTGGAAGCGCTTGTTCAGAAATTCGGCGACAGCCTGGGTCGAAAGATACTCAAGATGCTCGGTTCCCGGCGAGACCGGACGGGCGATCTCCTTCATGAATGTCTCCATGAATGCCCATTGCCGAGCCCGTTTGCGCGCGCCCGATGCGAAATGATTGACCGTGCGGGGCTTGTCTACAAAGCGGGTCATGTCGAGGACACATATCTCCCGCTCCAGCTTGAAGCGTGCCGAGATGACCTTGCCTCCGACCGACGGTCGAAGCTCTGCAATGCATGTCGCCAGATCGAATGCCCCATAAAAGCCGCTGATCCCCGCAGGATTGAGGCGCCCGGCCTTGCGCAGGCGTTCGGGTGGCGGGCCAAGATCCCGCGCAAGGTTTGCCTCGATCCGCCGAAAATCCTCATATTCATTGGCAACTCTGGCCCTGAAGAAATGGGCTTCCGGCGTCCCGGGCTCGATAAGATAGACCGGACCACGCCCATTTGCGTCGCGCAGCTGCTGCATGCCGTGGAAAATGTCGTTAAGCGCCCGCTCTGCATCAGGATTGAAGAAACGGCTTTCAAACATCAGACTGCGCTGAAAATTCTGCCAGTTCGCAAAATGCGTGCCTTCATGATCGTCCTGCAGAACGTAGCGAACGTCCTCGTCATAATAGGGCTCCTCGCCCTTTTGCGGCCTGTAGAAATCCTGATCGCATAAAGCGGCGATGAGCTCGTCGAGGATCGTGTCGTCTATCGCTCCGGTCAGCTCATAGAGAGTGTCCACGAGCACGCTGCCACGATTTGCGGACCAGACACTCCCGTCATCGGGCCCGCCCCAATAGAGATCGCGAAACACCGGATCGATGATTTGGGCCAGTTCCTCGATCGGTATGCCTTTCTTCGAGGGGTGCATGTCGCAGGGCCCGGTAGAGACGGCCTTTCTCACCGAAATGATCTTGCGCTGCAGTCCATCGGCTTCGAAGCAATCGGGACAAATGTTCAAAATCACCTCTTCATCATCGCGCTGGGCTTAGCGATCGATATCAGATCGCGCACCCGGGCATAATGGGCGCCCAGCCATCGGCCATGCGCAAGCGCGTTCTCATGCCGCGATCGGCTGCGCGGGTGCCTTGGAGCTTCAGACCTCGTTCTGCTCGTGAGCCGCAAAAGCCGGATGGACCAGCGAAGCACCTGCATCCATCATTGCCTGCGCTTCTTCACTGAGATCTTTGCGGTCGGTGATCGCCGTGATTTCACCGAAGGCGTACAGCGCCATCGTCCCGGTGAATTGCAGGACCTCCAGGAGAGACTCATCTTCGAAAACCGGCTCGATATAATCGCCCTGCAGTCGCCTGCTGACCTGATGAATCCCGCCATGCGTGTAGCCGTTCATCGGCCCCCAGGCATTCTTTTTCACATAGGATAGCAATTTGTCCTCGAAGGGAGGGCCGCTTTCCAGTGCTTCGATCAACATTGCCATATTGGGCCTGATCTCGTCCCGCTCGACGAAACGCTCTATCTCCTCATCCGTGGCGCGATAAAACAGCCACGCACCGCGAACCAGGCACTCGAACTGACAGCGCACCAGGGCAAAGGAACTTGAGTGGCGTCCTGTCGTAATAAGCGCCACGATTGCCGCTGCATGATCGAGCGAAAGATCGCACAGCTGTGCTGCAATGCGATGCCGATGATCTCCAGGGACTTCCATCCCGGGCAATCTGGACGCGATCCAGTCGAGCGCCTCGCCAATCTTTTTTGAGGCCGCCAGGATGGTCTCCGATTGAGGAGGGCTATGCATTGCCGGACTTTTCTCCTGATCAAGCTGCTTTGGCCTCAGATTATAGCGCTAGGCGCAGCGAGCAAGGCATGACTGGCTCATCTGGCCCCCTGGTCCCTCGGACGCAGGTCCTGTCCCGCTCGAATCAAACGGACTGATCAGCGCCGGCGGCGATGTCCGCCATCCAGCGCTGGCAATAGGGTCCTGGCAAGATGGCCTCATGGGGTGTCATCGAACAGCGCAGCCCTTTGCCCACCAGCCTGAAATCGGATGCGCCAATTCCGACCCAGAAATGTGCAAGATGGCGATCCTGCGTGCACAGTTGCGTATTTTCCTCCGGATAGCAGGCAAAACAATACATCAACAGTTTCAGGGACCGCAGATCGCTAAGGGCATTGTAGGCATCGCCATCGCTATAGTCGGCATTGAGCTTGAGAACCTTCTTGGCTGCGCAGTACCCGCGCGGATTGACGATGGCGCTCAGCATGGCGAGCACCACCAGCGCGTTGCGCCGCACGCCCAGCTCATCTGCCGCCGTAATCACCTCGCGCCAGCGCGCGTCGCGGTTCGAGAGGGCGACGGGCGCGCCAAGCACGCTTGCAAAGCGCCTCAGCAAAGCCTTCTCCCGCACCAGCGTGGGCCTGGTATCCTCGATGAGGCCCACAATACCCTGGATCGAGCCGGGGCCCACCATCAGCCGGGCGCGGGGAAGGGCGTTTGCGACCTTGACGATCACTTCGGCATATTGGTCGCGAACCGATGACGGGTCAGGAATCGCCCGGCTGTTGCCCTCGATGACCGACAATGACGGGTTGATCCTGACAGGCTCATCTTCGAACAGGTCGATGAAATCGGGCTCGCGTCTTACCGGGCGGCCGTCCTTGAAGCGCCCTGTAATCATGGCAATGATGTTGCGATCTGTAAGGATCACTGCGGACTTGCGGGTTGCAGCAAGCGTAGGGGGCAGCCATCCGCCACGAACGAGGCCTATGGCTCTGGATGTGAACGGACTTTCCAGTCTTGCCCTGATGCGAACCGGCTTGCTCTTGTCCATCCCATCGACATCGGTCTCGACAATCCGCGCGCCCATTATCTCGAGCGGGATAGAGATGGACTTATGCAGTTGCGCCGCTGCAAGATCCTCATAGCCAAGTGGTGCCACATCCGCGCTGGTAAATGAAAAGTTTCGGGGCGTTCCTCCCTCCGGGTGCTCGGTCTCCTTGAAGACGAACAGGCGATCGCTCGCCTCCAGCGCAGCTTCAGGCAAGTCGACACCGTTTTTCATGGGGCCGATCTACCATACAGCATGGCTGATATTCATGCCCCTGGCTCTGCGCTGCGAAAGGTGGCTATTCACGAGCACGCGTCCTGATTCCGAGGACCGGCTTTGGAGCCCGCAATGCACCGGCAGCGACAGGCGTTGCATCCCTCTGAATGTGCGTCGCTTCTATCCATGACAAGCAACTGCAGTATGGCGCTATCCTCACGGACGCCAAGGCACTGATGGAGGACCTCACCCGACGAGGGAATACGTTGCCGGCGCCGTTTTCGGATTACAATCTCTCCAGCGTGGCCGAGCTCCGCTTCGTAGACAGCACCAGCGAGATTTGCCTGCAGGCCGCCGATCTGCTCGCCGGCTGCGCGATGCGCTTTGCCCGTGATGCGATCGGCAGGCGCCGGAAGCTCAGTCCCGCTTTGCGGGACGCCTTCTTTGCGCTCCTCGGGCTGACTGACGAATTCCAGGGGAGAGGGATTAACCTCGTCTTCACCTACGCAGCCCTCGAAAGAATGGGCGTGCCGGTCTTTCGGCTGCCAGCATGGCTGGACCTCGACAATGATTGAGGACAGTAGCTTAGGGAAGTCGGCGACCAACGGCATCGTTACGGTTCAGCGCTGCATTGTCTGAACTCCTTCGTCACGAGAAACCATCCGCGCTTCTGCTTACCGCCACGCGGATCGTGGCGGATGCCGATTGTAGCGCCTGCATGTCCGATTCGGGCGGTGTGAGTAGACCGGCCATCTCGCGTTCGCCTGCCAGACGCGCGCCGATCGCACTCACAAGCCGGAACAGGATTTCGCTTGCGGTCGCGGCTGCGTCGAGTGCAGGTTCCGATAGCGTGACCGCCGCGAAGGGCCGTTTGCGCGGCTCGCCAAACCAGCTGCGATTCTTCTCCAATTTCTCCGACGCGATCGGCGCGCCATGGGCGACCGTGTGACGAACCTCTGCGAGAAGGTCGCCAAGGTCGGCCGCGAGTATCAGGTCAGGAGCGATCTCGGGCTCGTTTGCAGCGAGCGCCCACACCGCTTTCAGGCGATCGCTGACCGGCATCTTGTCCGTCGCGAAGACCCTGTCCGGCCCCGGCGGGTTCCTTTGCAGCAGCATGAATTCGAGCTGCTGTTCGATCATACTGAAGAGCAAAATGAACGTGCCGATACGACGTTGCAACTCGACGCTGATGTCGAAATAGCCGGCCAGTTTTTCATGAGCGCCGGCTTTCGCCAGTCCGGTTACGAGCATCTCTTTCTTTCGCTTTCGAACACCGCCCTAGCGTACAGCGAATAGACTAGCGGTTGTGCAATGGCGCGCAAATCCCTGGCTAAGGCATCGAGTGGAAATGTCGACTTTGAAGGGGAGAGTTGCCACTTACTCATGGCACGCAAACGGCGACAGATGGTCGGCACCTGCCGAATTAGCGGACAGTCTGCACTTGGGAAGCCAAATGTGGGTGCCGAACGGCCGGAAAGGGTCGACTGCCGCTGAAAGCGAACGCCGCATCGTGGGACAAAACTGCCATAGCCACAGTACGTGCCCACCGGCGGCATCTATCACTAAGCGGACGTTCGATGTTGGACCGATCGGCACTGCATGAACGCAGAACCTGGACTGAAAGACGCAAAGCTGCGCGAGTCAAATGCTCTGCAGCAGGCTATAAACCAGGTTCAAGATGGCAGGGCATCGTGTTAGGCGCGTCATCGGCTAAGGAAGTTCAGCGCCGGCATGCGGGATACAAGGAGAAGGCTTTGCGCATTCCCGCTCAAGCGAGCGTCGCCAATATCGAGCAGGCGCTGCGCGAAGCCGCGACGGCGCCGCTCGACGAGCCCTTTACGCTGCCGCTGAACCTGCGTCACTTGGGGTGCGGGGGCGAGGCTTCACTGAGCCAGTTGCTGGTGACCTGGGCTCAGCGTCGCCCCGATGCGACCCTCCAGACTTTCGTGCACTCGCTCGAGCAGATCGAGGAGCTGGTCCGGCGCCTGCCCGGGCTGACAGGCGCCCTCTGTGCTGCGGCGATAACGGGCGACGGGCAGACCGGCGATGTCACCCGCGACGTCCGTTTGGCCGCGCTGAAGCGCCTGACAACGCTGATGAGCATGAAGCCGAAATCCGCCTATCGCGGAGCATCGGCGGAAGTGGTCTGCGCTGATCACCTCGGCCGCAACGCGCCCTATCTACTGTACCAGCCCGACGACCTGAGGCCGCTACTGCGCCCGCGTCGCGCTTTTGCCACGCTCGCATCTTGGCTGCTGAGCCACACCGTACCGCCTGCCTACCAGCACGGGATCGCAACCGAACTCGACGAGGCCCTAGGCGGCATGATGTTCGAACTGTTCAAGAACACCGAGGACCATGGTCAGTACGACGTGGCCGGCAACATCCTGTCCCTGTCTATCCGCGCCATCAAGACCGTGCATCACGCGATCGAGCCCGAACGGCTGGTCCAGATCGTCGCCGACTATCCGCCGCTTGCGCACTATTGTCAGTCGCTGGAGGCCGCCGACGGGGCGGTGCAGACTCATCTGTTTGAGCTGTCGGTACTCGATTCCGGGCCCGGCTTTGCTGTGTCGCGGACCGGCCGCAGGCTCGAGGACATCACACCGGACGAGGAGGAGGAAGCCGTCCGCGACTGCTTTACGACCTTTAGCGCCAAGGGCGGATTGCGCTTTGGCCAGGGACTTCCGCACGTACTGCGCGTCCTGCGCCGGGAGCGCGGGTTCTTGCGGCTGCGCACGGGGCGGCTGTCGATCCATGCCGACTTCTCGGGCGAGCATGCCGGTGAGGGCCCGGCGGCGCTCGAAGTCTACCGGCCTGCCGACGGGGCGCTGGCACCGGTCGCCGGGAGCCTCCTCACGGTCCTCCTGCCGCTGCGGAGGGGCCGGTGAAATCCCTGTTCACCCTGCGCTTCGATCTTGAGCGGCAGACCGGCGGCGAGGAGACCAGCACGCGCGACACACTGCTGGTCTTCGTCGCGACCCCGGAACTGGATCCCGAGGCATTAGCCAGCACGATCGAAGCCGAGATCGAGGCCAACCTAGTGCCGGACGAGGTCGCGATCCTCGTGCGCGAACCCGCATTCGACGCAACGCGGGCCGCGCTCGCGGAACATTCGCTGCACCTTGCGACCCTGGGCCGCCTCGGCCGCAGCGCCGTCGTGCTGGTCGGGTACGACTGCAACGGCCGGGAAACCCGGCGCGACCGCGTTGCCGGGGCCATGCTGGGCGACGGCATGACGATCGACGACGTTCGGCGGCGGGGAATCACCGCGATCTTCAACGAGCGGCGCGGTTTCGTCGAGGCAAACGCCACCTATCATTTCGAGAACCCATCGGGCCGGCACACCGAGCGGTTCATCCGGCTGTCCAACATCCTGGCGCGGGGCGCGGAAATCGCGTTTATCGGCTTCTGCTGCCTGCCCCACATCGACCCGTCAGTGACGCGGGCCTACCTCGACACCCCCTCGCTCTACGCTGTCGTCGCCGCAATCAACGAGCAGCGCCGTTCCTTCACCGGCGCGGCATGGATCCTTGCCGACAATTTCTCGTCGTACGCCGGGTTCGACCAGTACGGGTTCGACAGCGACGAGCGCGCGGTGGTGCTGATCTCTGCCTCGTCGAGCGGCACGCTGGCGGCGCGCCTCGTCACCGAAAAGAATGTCGAGCCGGAGCAGATTGTCCACCTGCTTTACCTGGGGCGTAAGCCAAGCACGACGCCGGTGGTCTGCGACCTCTCCCGGGACGACGATTTCAATCCGGCCGGAGTCACGGATCTGCCCTCGGTCAACGAGTCCGCGGACTGCCCGACGTGTCTCAGCGGCTCGCACGCAATCAAGCTCCAGGGCGACCAGTTCGAATTTGCCGGACCGCAGCAGGACGCGCTTTTGGTGGGCATCGCGGATGCGCCCAAGGGGCTCTCGCAACTGATGGATCGCTATGCCCGCAAAGCCGTGTTCGAGGTCGGCCTGGGGCGCAGCGGCTCGAAGACGCCGCGCTTGTTTCACATCAACGCCGAGCGGCTGCTCGCAAGCGACGCCTTCGGGCGCAAGCTCGACTACGCGTTGCGGCGATCCCTGCCGGCAAGCCTGTCACACGTGATTGCCGCCGACGGCCAGTCGCTGGATCTGGCCCGGCGCGTGGCAGGGCAACTCGCGACGCCGGCACCCGTCATCACGCGCGACGGCATCGATGACATTCCGGAGGCGACCAAGGATGCGATCGCCATCGTGGCGGCGGTCGTCGAGAGCGGCCGGACGCTGCTCGACATCAGCCGGGACCTACGCAGTATCGCACCGGACGCGCCGCTTCTCTATCTCGTTGGCATGGCCAAGACAACGGCCGAGCCCAAGCGCGAGCGGCTCGAGAACAGCCTTGTCCAGACCCACAACCTCTTTCCCTACCAGTTGGTAACGGTTGACCAGATCGTACTTCCGGCGTCCTACGAGGGCCACGCCTGGGCCGCCGAACTGCAATTGCTCATCGATCCTGAGGTCAAGACGCTCGTTCCCACTGAACTCGCGCCGGCCATACAAGCGCGTGTCGACCGTCTGCGCCGGGCGAGCCAGGCGCTCGACGACGACCTGTTCCTGGCCAACGGGCAGGAGCCGCTGCGTCTCCAGCCCGGCTTCGTGTTCTGGCCAAAAAAGCTCCCCGCAGAGCCGGGGCACAGGCAGGCGGATGTCTATTTCACCATCGCCTCGGTGCTGCAGCGGCTGCGGGCCAACGGCTTCGTTCCCGGCGAGCGCCGGATCATCAGCAACTGGTTCCAGCAGACAATCCTGGCGCCCGGCAATTTCGGCCGTTTCAACGATGACGTGATCCAGGCGTCCCTGCTCCGTGCAGCCTACCCTTACGAGCTCAACTTCGCCGACTCGGCCGACGAAAGTCGTGAACTGGGCCGGCTGCTGCGGCGTGTCATCGCAGCCTGCCGAAGCCCCCGCGGCGGAGCGGCAAGTGAGTTCCTGCTCGCGCTCGCCACGCGCCGCCTGCAATTGCGTCGGGAGGATGCCGATCTGGTGCTGGCGAGTACGGCCCCCGACGTCCCGATGGTGCAGTTCCTGCTAGAGGTATCCCGCCTCCGCCTTGCGTGATGCAGCCGAGTATCGGTTACCGACTACCGGCGGAGCAGTCTCTGCGCGGTCAGTTTCAAGACGTGTTTCCATGGAGGCGGCGCAGCAACCGCAAGGCGGCGCGGTCACTAACGATGCTGTGGTTCATGGTGAACCGCTCGAATGGCGGTTCCTTCGCAAGAGCGGCCACTCGCCTGTCGGTCGTTGAACGTCTTGAACTGGTCGCGAGCTGCCTCGACCGGACAGTCTGCAGCTCGGCAACCAAAATTATTGTCTGAATGCACCGAGACTGCGGCGTCGTGGTTTGGGGATAGCAGGCCGCTGGTTTTCCCGTACCTTGTCGGCCTTCATGGCAGAACTCGTCGGATGGAGCGCTGCCGGTTGTTCCCGTGAAATGGAAGGCATCAGCGGATCAGAGATGCCAATTTGAGATTGGCCCAAATCGGCAGCGCGGAGTATAGTAACCCTTGGTCAGGTGTAACGCCGAAGCGAACCTATTTTATACTTCGAACCCGATTAGCAAAAAGGAGGTGGGGCTTCAGCGCGGGGCCTATGTTTTTTCTACACCGCTACATTCTCTTTTATTTCAAGTATTTGAAGACGCCTTGCGGTTCCCTTCACCGCTCCAACAGCACCTCTCAGGGGGTGCCAAAACGCCTCATAAGTGGCTGTTTTCACCGCGTTGTACCCGATTGGCGATAAGGTTGTCGACGACGGAGGGGTCTGCGAGGGTTGATGTATCGCCGAGGTTTGAGAAGTCGTTTTCGCCGATTTTTCTGAGGAT
>NZ_JARESE010000067.1 GCF_029076845.1 Novosphingobium album (ex Liu et al. 2023) | reverse complement strand
GCGCTGGGCGGGGCGGACAAGGCGCGGGGCAAGCGCGCGGCGCTGCTGGGGCTGACGTTCAAGCCGAACACCGACGACATGCGCGATTCGCCGGCGATCGCGATCGCGCAGACGCTGGAGGACGCGGGCGTATCGGTGGCCGCGTTCGATCCCGAGGGGATGGAACAGGCGCGCCCGCTGCTGCCCCGAGTGGAGATGAAGAGCGATCCCTATGCCGCGATCGCCGGGGCGGACGCGGTGGTGATCGTCACCGAATGGGACGCCTTCCGCGCGCTGGACCTTGGCCGGGTGAAGGCGCTGGCGAACGCGCCGGTGCTGGTGGACTTGCGCAACATCTACAAGCCCGAGGACGTGCGCGCCGAAGGCTTCAGCTATACGTCCGTCGGCAGGGCCTGATGCCCGTTCGCCGGCAGGCGGGCAAAGTCCTCCCCGTTTGAGGGGGGCGCCCCGCGAGGCTGACGGAGGGGGGGTTCCCCGCTGGCGGTGATACCCCTCCGCCACCGCTGCGCGGCGACCCTCCCCCTACAGGGGAAGGATATGGCGGGGTGGGCCAAGGGCCGCTCCTCCCTGTGCCGCGCCGGACCACGCCCCGGACCATTCCGGGACCGTGCTTGACTTGCGCCCGGCGGTGCTGTTCTTCGTCGGGCAACCGCAAGAGCGAGGTGCGATATGGGCTTGAGAACGGCGGCGCTCCTCGCGTTCGCGCTCGTGCTCGCCCTCTTCGCGGTGGCCGCGCTGGTGGAAGCCCGGGCGCGTTCGATGCAGCGGCGCACCGTGTTGCGCCGGCACGCCTATACGCTGGCGCTGGGCGTCTATTGCAGCAGCTGGACCTTCTATGGCGCCGTCGGCAGCACGGTGAGCGTCGGCTGGAACTATCTGCCGATCTACCTGGCGCCGATGCTGCTGCTGATCCTGGCGCCGCGCTTCCTGCGCCGGCTGGCGCAGGCCGTCGCCGATGAACAGGCGACCAGCGTGTCTGACTTCATCGCCGCGCGTTTCGGCCACGATATCCCCGTCGCACGGCTGGTCACGACGATCGCGCTGCTGGGCACGATCCCTTATATCGCCTTGCAGCTTCGCTCGATCGGCCATGCCATGGCGATCGTTTCGGCGCGCGATGTCGCGGTGCCGGTCATGCTGGTCGCGGCTTGCGCGCTCGCGCTGTTCGCGATGCTGTTCGGCGCGCGCCGGTTCGAGCTGGCCGGGCGCAGCGAGGGGCTGGTCTATGCGATCGGGCTGGAATCGATCATCAAGCTGGGCGCGCTGTTCGCCGTGGCGGCGCTGGCGATGGTGGTGCTGCTGGGCGCCGACGCGGCCACCACCGCGCGCGAGATCGCGCTGCTGAGCGAGACGTTCCGCCCCGAACGCCTCTCGATCGAGACCGCCGTCATCTTCCTGATCGCGACGATGGCGATCCTGGTCCTGCCGCGCCAGTTCTACATGGGGCTGGTCGAGGCGCGCGAGCCCGAGGATCTGGTGCGCGCCCGCTTCGGCCTGGCCGGCTATATCGGGGCGATGGCGGTGCTGGTCCTGCCGATCGCGCTGGCCGGGCTGATCGTGCTGCCGGCCGGCACCGATCCCGATGTCTTCGTGCTGCTCCTGCCCGCCGCGCGCGGCAACGAATGGGTGCTGGCCGCCGCGCTGCTCGGCGGCGTCAGCGCGGCGGCCTCGATGGCGATCGTCGATGCGACGGCGCTGGCGACGATGGTGTCGAACGACATTCTCCTGCCCAGCGTGCTGGGGCGCGAGAATGACACGCAATCGGGCGCGATCGGGCGGCGCGCGCTGGCGATCCGGCGCGTCTCGGTCTTCGCCATCATGTTCCTTGCGCTGGCCTGGGCGCTGCTGGTGTCGGAAGCGGAATCGCTCGCCTCGATCGGGCTGATCGGCTTTGCCGCCATGGCCCAGTTCACCCCGCACCTGATCCTGGCGGCGCTGGGCACCGGGCGCGATCCGCTGCCGGCGCGGATCAGCCTGGCCACGGGCCTCGGCTTCTGGCTCTACACGCTGGCGCTGCCGCCGATCCTGCCGCTGCCGTGGATCGAGTGGCTGGCCGCCACCCCGCTCGATCCGCTGCGCCTGTTCGCGATCGGCTCGGCCACGCCGCTGGTCCACGGCGTGTTCTGGAGCCTGGGCGCCAACCTGGCGACGATGGCGCTGTTTTCCGCGCGCACGATGAGCCGGCCCACCCTGCCCCGCATCCTGCGCGGCCAGCGCAATGTCAGCGACGTGAGCGAGCTGGTGCAGCTTACCGCCAGCTTCATCGGCGAGGAGCGCGCCCAGGCGGAATTCCCGCTGGCCCGGCCCGGCCTGCCGATCGACCGCTTTTCCGCCCAGCGCGCGCAGGAACTGATCGCGCGCGTGATCGGCGTGTCCTCGGCCCGCGCGCTGGTCGCCTCGGCGCTGGCGGGCGGGAAAATGAGCCTGCACGACGTCACGCGCCTGCTCGACGAAGGCGGCCAGAGCCTGCGCTTCTCGCGCCAGCTTCTGGCCGCCACGTTCGAGAACATCGATGCCGGCTTCAGCGTCGTCGATGCCGATCTGAACCTGGTCGCCTGGAACAGCCGCTACCTGGAGATCTTCGGCTATCCGGCGGGGATGGTGCGCGTCGGCACGCCTGTCGCCGATCTCATCCGGCACAACGCGCGGCACGGCGATTTCGGCCCCGGCGATACCGAGCACCATGTCGCCAAGCGGCTGGAGCACTTGCGCCGGGGGCAGGCGCACAGCTTCGAGCGGCGGCGCAAGGACGGCCGCGTGATCAAGACGGTGGGCGGCCCGATGCCGGGTGGCGGCTATGTCATGAGCTTCACCGACATCACCGAGGATGCCCGGGTCCGCGCGGAACTGACGCGCACGCGCGATGAGCTGGAAGCCCGCGTCGCCTCGCGCACGCACGAGCTGAGCAGTGCCAACCGGCGGCTGGCCGAAGCGGATCGCGAGAAGACGCGCTTCCTGGCGGCGGCAAGCCATGACCTGCTGCAGCCGCTCCACGCCGCGCGCCTGTTCGCCGCCGCGCTGCAACGCGAGGAAGCCATGACCGAATCGCCGCTGGTGCTGCGGATCGAGGAAGCGATCATCGCGGCCGAGGACCTGCTGCGCGCGTTGCTCGACATCAGCAAGCTCGATGCCGGCGGCGTGATCCCCCGGCCCGAGCCGATCGTGCTCGAACGCTTCCTGGCCGAGATCGTCGAAGGCGTGCGCCCGCAGGCGGAGGAAAAGGGGCTGGCGCTGCGGCTGGCCGGCGCGCCGGGCGTGCTGATGGCCGATCCGGGGTTGCTGCGGTCGGTCATGCAGAACTTCGTCACCAATGCCGTGCGCTATACGCCCACGGGCGGCGTGCTGGTGGGCGTGCGCCGCCGGGCGGGCCACTGGCGGATCGACGTGGTCGATACCGGGGTCGGCATCCCGGAGGAAAAGCGCGAGACGATCTTTGCCGAATTCAGCCGCATCGGCGAAGTGGAAGTGGACGGGCTGGGGCTGGGGCTGGCGCTGGTCCAGCGGATCGCGCGCCTGCTGGGCGGGACGATCGAGGTCGCTTCCCGGCCCGGCCACGGCAGCCGCTTCAGCCTGCTGCTGCCGGCGACCGACGTGCTCGACGCGCCGGAGCGCGCGACCGTACCGGCCGTGGCGCGGGCGGGCGGGCGGCCGGGGCCCTCGCTGCGCGTGCTGGTGGTCGATAACGACAGCCGCATCGTCGAGGCGACGATGACGCTGCTGGCATCCATGGGCCATCGCGGCATCGGCGCGACCAGCATCGGCGCGGCGCTTGACCGGGTCGGGACGGTCGATGCCGTGCTCGCCGATTACCGGCTTGATGACGACGAGGATGGCCTCAGCCTGATCGCCCTCCTGCGCCAGCGGCGGCCGGACCTGCCTGCGCTGGTCATCACCGCCTCCACCGAACCGGGGCTTGCCGAACGCGCCGATGCGCTGGAGGTGCAGGTTCTGGCCAAGCCCGCCGATCCGGCCGCGATCGAACGCTTCCTGCGGGGACTTTCGGAACTGGTGTGAAATTACGGTTTTGCGCGATGCGCCGATAAGCGCAAACCTTCAATGCCGCAGGTCGATCCCCAGCGAGCGCGCGACCAGCGCCGCCTGCGTGCGGTTGCTGACGTCCAGCTTGCGCATGATCGCGGTCATGTGGCTTTTCACCGTCGCCTCGGTGATCCCCAGCGCGTGGGCGATCTGCTTGTTCAGCTTGCCTTCGAGCACCGCGAGCAGGACCTTCAGCTCGGTGGGTGTCAGGCCGGCGACGGTATCGCGCACCTGGGCTTCGGGCGTGGTCGAGGGCGGGCGGGCCATGGCCTGGCCGTGATGGCGGATGGCGCGCTGGATGGCGCCTTCGATCCGGTCAAGGTCGCTGTCCTTGCGCAGGAAGCCGACCGCGCCGAACGATCGCACTTCCTCTTCGGCGGCCACGCCATCGGCGCTGGATACCACCAGGATCGGCACCTCGGGACATTCGGCATGGAGCAGCGCGATGCCCGAATAGCCGACCGCGCCCGGCATCTTGAGATCGAGCAGGATCAGTTCCAGCCCGGCGGTATCGGCCGCCGCGCGGGCGGCGGCGGCCAGGGTGCCGGCTTCCACCACGCGCGCCTGCGGCAGCACGCGCCCGACCGCGAGCGCCAGTGCCTGCCGGAACAGCGGATGATCGTCCGCGATGAGAACCGTTGTCGTCACGCCGGCACGGGTTGTACCCGATTGGCGATAAGGTTGTCGACGACGGATGGGTCTGCGAGGGTTGATGTATCGCCGAGGTTTGAGAAGTCGTTTTCGCCGATTTTTCTGAGGAT
>NZ_JARESE010000066.1 GCF_029076845.1 Novosphingobium album (ex Liu et al. 2023) | reverse complement strand
CATGCCCCACCACCTGCGGCACCTCAATCTACACCGGAAATTACACCACGACCGCGGACGCTAACGGAGTTTGGCTTCCCAAGGGAAGCCGTGGTACATCGCCGCCCGGCCGGGTAGACGTCGCTTGCAGGATCGCGAGGCAGTTCAGACCTCCAAAGAGTCTGTGGCACAATCCGTGGTCAACGCCGGTTGGATGAGATCATGCGCTGGCCTTCATGGGGCCGCAATGGGTGGGGTACTGAAGTGCCGTTTCGGCGGAAATAGGCATAAAGGGGCAGGTTTTGGCACTGGGAGGGCGGTTTTGCGCTCGTGCGTCGAACGCGATGAAGCCGGCCAAGGATGTGTGTAGGCATTGTCGTGGTAATTCGACAAATGCGGGCAAGGAGTTGAGCGATATGGCAGGGCAAGCCCGTTCGGATCGAAGCGCCTCTGCGCATAAGGACGATGTCGTCCAAATCAGAGGCGTGACCGAAGTCGAGGCGATCCTCGATCAGCACAGCTTCATTTTGGATGCCCCGCAGCACGAGCAGTTTCTTGCTACGCTCGATGCGTCGCCCGTCCCGTCGTCGCAGCTTGAAAAGCTGATGAAGCGCGATCCGCTCTGGAATAGATGATCGGAGCGGCGCTCGATTTCAATGCCGGTGCATCGCACCTCATCCTATGGAACTGCGGCGGATTGATTTTTCGGTTATCGGTGTATATGTGTAAAGGTGTTAAAACACCGGAGTATGCCATGTCCACCGTTCGCTGGAACATCGCCGTGTCGCCCGATACCGACCAGTCCGTGCGGATGTTCCTCGCGGCGCAGGGCGGCGGCCGCAAGGGAGACCTGTCGCGCTTTATCGAACAGGCGGTTCGCTCCTATCTGTTCGAGCAGGCCGTGGAACAGGCCAAGGGCGCAACCGGCAGTATGGATGAAGCGGATCTGACGGTTCTGATCGACGAAGCGGTCGAGTGGGCGCGCCATAACTGATGCGGGTGATTCTCGACACGAATGTTCTCGTCGCTGCCCTCATCTCCCAACACAGCCCGCCGGAAACAATCTACCGGGCCTGGCGTGGCGGCCGGTTCGAACTGGTCACATCGCGCGCCCAGCTCGACGAGTTGAGGCGCATCAGCCGTTACCCCAAGCTCAAGCCGATCCTGCCGAACCACCGCATTGGCACCATGATCAACAATCTCAATCGGGCTGTCGTGCTGGATCGACTCCCCGCCTTGCCGGAGGAAGTCGAGGCGGAAGACCCGGACGACACCTTCCTGCTTGGCATGGTGCTCGCCAGCGATGCCGATTTCCTGGTCACCGGCGACCGGCGAGCCGGGTTGTTGCAGCGGGGGAGCTTTCAGCGCGCCAAGATACTGAACCCGGCGGCGTTCTGCAGGGAAGTGATTCCGTCCGCCTGACCAAAGGGATTGCCTCAGGAGGCTTGATCAAACCTCAGGCCGTCCAGCCCGCAATCAGTCCGGTCAATTGACGCAATGTATCTCGATCATCGCGGCGGGAGAGGGTTTGCAATAACGTCTCGGGATGCGGCCCGAATCCTTCGAGCGGTGTGGTCAGCATCATGATTTGCTCCCAGGGATTCGCGTCGCCGAAGGCCCGGAGAAGGATGCCAAGATTGCTTATGACGCTGCCGTTGGCAAATTGCGCGGCCGGATAGGCGATCGCGTTGTTGTATGGGACACCCAGTATCTCCTGGTCTTCGAATAGCCTGTCGATGGCAGTGGGGCTTATCCCGAGCAGGGTCGCAACCTCGGCTTGCGTGAGCAGTCCGCCGGATCGCGCCGCCATGTCCTCGTGAAAGGCGGCCTGGGTCATCGTGTCGGGGAAAGGGATGGTCATGGCGCCTGGCTGGAAATATCTATCGGGGTCATAGCTCATATTGTTTCGGGCATGAACCGACCTTGCCGCCTATAGGCCCACGCTTTCAACGCGTAAGCTGGAGCGTACATTGGCAAGACCGAGAAGGCAGGAGAGTGGATCGAAAGGCGTGAAGGCAAGTGGGACGGGGCCATGCAAGGCAGTGCTCTACGCCCGGGTGTCAACGCGGGACCAAGAGAAGGAAGGCTATTCGATCCCCGCACAGGTCAAATTGCTCGAGGATTACGCGGCGCTCAACGGGCTGATCATCGCCAGCAGCCATGTCGATGTGGAAACAGCCCGGAAGGCCGGCCGCACCGCGTTCGGCGAAATGCTGCGCTATCTGCGTCGGCACCCAGAGGTCCGCATCCTGCTCGTCGAGAAGACCGACCGGCTCTACCGCAACATCAAGGACTGGGCGATCATCGACGACCTCGGCATCGAGGTTCATTTCGTGAAGGAGAATTTCATCCTCTCCGACGACTGCCGGTCCTCGGAAAAGTTCATGCACGGCATCAAGGTGCTGATGGCCAAGAGTTATATCGATAATCTCTCCGAGGAAGCCACCAAGGGGATGGCGGAAAAGGCGCGGCAAGGGCTGTGGCCGTCAATAGCCCCGTTTGGCTATGCCAATGTCATCGACCCGAGCGGACGCAAGGTCGTCGTGGTCGATCCCGAGATCGGTCCGCTCGTCACTCTGCTGTATGATTGGTTTGCCAGTGGTCGTTATACGCTGACGTCGATCACGCGGAAAGCGCGGCTTGCCGGGATCAAGGGACGGCGGAGCCGCAATCCGATCGCGAGCGCGACGATCTATCGGATTTTACGCAACCGCTTTTACGCGGGCGTCATTGAGTGGGGGGAGGCCATCCATGAGGGCGTTCACGAGCCGCTGATATCAAAGGCTCTCTGGGACGCGGTCCAGGATATCCTTGATGGTCGATCGTCGACCAACATCCGCGCCAATCCGCGGGAGTTCGCCTTCAGCGGCTTGATCAAGTGCGGCCATTGCGGCTGTGCCGCCGTCGCGGAGATCAAGAAGGAGCGCTACATCTATTATCATTGCACCGGCTATCGGGGGAAATGTCCTGAGCGCTATGTCCGCGAGGAGGTGCTGGAGGAGCGGTTCACCGCGGTGCTGGACCGGCTTCGCTGCACCGATGCGGAATTCAATCTGATGCAGCAGGCCATCCTTGCGGGTCAGCCCGCCATCGACCCGGATGAGCTTGACCGCCGCTATCGCAAGAAAGGGCATCTGTTTCCTGCGCCCGGCGCGCTGATGCGTAATGCCATAGCCTATCTCGATATGGGACGGCGTGCCCATCGTTCGTTGGCCAGCCTGCCGACCGAAGACAAGCGCCAGATGCTGGGCCTTATCCTTTCGGAATGTTTTTGGGCCAATGGGGAGTTGAGCGTCGCGTTTCACCGGCCGTTCGAGCTCCTGGTGGCGTGGCTCCGCCAAGTCCGCTGTGGAAGCGGAACGGATTTTGCTCACCGGCCATCAGCAGCCCTGCGGGAGATGTTCCAGGATCCGTCGCCCGGCGTGCGGCGCCTGATCGCACGTTACAATGCCATGGTCGCGGTGCAGGCAGACGACGGGGCAGGGGAGGCGGCTTCTATCCAGGACAACTGGCTTCTGGAGGGCGAGGCCGCCTGACGGGCGATCAATGAAGCCCGCCTGAAATCGATCGGAAGGAATGTGCCATTTTTGTTGACCGCGATGACATGGTGGGTGTCCCAAGCTCCCGCACCGGCCGCAAAAGCAGTTCGAACTTACGGTCGACCGTGTTCTGGGCGATCGCATCCGCATCGATGGCGCTGACGCGATCGCCCTGTGGTCGGCGTTGGCGATCACAGCCAGATCGTTCATGAGATCGGTCGGTCGTGGCCCAGGGCATCTAGGCTTCTCAAAGGAACGGGCGAGGGCGCCGCCGATTAGTAGATGGCGCGCCGTCTGTGGACGGCATTGGATCCGCGCTCGATCGATTTTCTTAAGTCGCGTTCAAGGTACTGGCGTCGCCATGTCGCGCTTGAACTGTTGGATCCAGCTCGACACCATCGTCGAATAGGGCGCGTCCGGAGCGGCCATCGTGCCGATTTCGGCGATCGTGCGCTCTACGACAGCACGCAGACTGGCAATAGCGTTGTCTCGGATCGGCTGCTGCTCCAGCTTTGCCAAGGCAAGCGCTTCCAATGCATCTGCCGCCGCTGACACGCGTACCACAATATCCCCAAGCAGTTCGAGGCGCCGCAAGACACGTGTGCGCTCTTGCACCAGGCCAAGCCGGTTGAGCCCGTAGATTTGGATGGAGACGGCCCCGCGTGGACTGATGCCGGCTGCCCGCGCTTCCGTTTCTATCTCGGCCGCTATTTGGGAGAGAGCAGGCAAATCTGCAGGTGTTTCGGCAGTCTCCGGTCTCGCAAATACAAGTCCCAGCGGGTTGTTGCGGTCGATGTGAAACTGCAGATGTTCAGACGGCGTGTCGGTGCAGGGGTTTAGAAGTAGCGCACGCTCTACCGTAATCGCGTTGGCCAATTGGCCATTCGCTGGCTCGGCCGCCATCCGTACGCCTGTCACGGGAAAGCAGCTGTCCTTACCCGTCAGGATAGAACGGAACCCGCGCTGGCGTTGGCGTTCAAGGATGCCGATCTGGCTGGTCAGTGTCTCGGGTGTCGATTGATATCTGCGTCGATTACAGTCGATGCAGCTCGGCAAGAGATTGCCCCAATCTGCGGCCAGCCACCAATAGCCCGGGTGTCCGGGGATATCCGCGACTTCGCCCTTGGGGCGGAAATGCTCGATATCGACCGGCGCACCGACATCGTAGCGCGTTTCGCAATACGCGCATTTTCCATGGAACAGCGCTTCAAGTGCGTAGCGGACATCATCGCTCTTATAGGCACCAAAGGAGAACGCTTTTTCGGGTAGAGGCACAGTCCCGAAATGGATTCGTGCGCGATCAAGTTCGCGTGCACCGCTGCCATTGCCGTCCAGCAGGCTTGCTGGCCCCCTGATCGCGTCGCGCTTGACAGCGCGCATCCGTCAGAGCCTCTCCAATGCGTCGACGATGCTGGCTTTCGTCGCGTCATTGAGCGCCTGCAAACCTCGAGATGGGGTATCTCGTCGTTTGCGCAGATAAGATTCAACCGCGTCTTGGACGAGTCGCTCGACGCGCGTCGACCCGACGGGCAGGGCGTGGATGATCTGATGTTGCAGCTTGGCGCGCAGGGTTGCGAGCTTTGTGGCAGCTTCCGGTTTCAACGGACCTGCCTTCTCGAGTGCGAGCAAATCACCGGCTTGCGCGAGGCTTTCTTCCATATCTGCGGCATCGGTTGAGAACAGGTCGAACAGGTCCGAGGTCAGCAACTGCTCGACGGTCAGCATGTCGATCGCGGGCAAGTTCCTAAGCGGCTCCACAATCTCGGGCAGGGCGTCCGGTCCAGGATCGCGGCGCCGCATCCTGCGCAATGCCAGGACTTCATTGGATGCCATGCCGCGCAGGCAGAGCGGATCGTGCGTTGTGACGATGAAGGTAACGTTCGGCAACGACTGACGCAGCCCCGACATGATCCGCATTTTCCAGCGCGGATGGAGATGGGCTTCCACTTCGTCGATCAATACGATAGCCCGCGCCCGAGCAAGCGATGGGCTATGCGAACCCTGTAGATCGAGCAGGCTGCGCATGATGTCGCAGGCCATGGCCAACACTGCGCGGAAGCCGGAAGAAACCGCGATCAACGGAGTCTGGATGCTGGAGGTGCTGCCGTCCGGCAATTCGGTCGCGATAGCCAAGCAGAATTCCCCGTCGTCATCGGGCGCGATCACATCGAACTCCTGATCGACCGCCAGGATCGAGCGCAGGGCGCGAACGACTTCGGTAAATTGTGGTTTGCCGAACAAGGAAGCGAGCCAGCGTTCTGGATTGGGCAGGACATAGGCCGGGTCGAACAACGACAAGATGGTCGTACTTTCGAGCCGGCGTTTGTCGGCCCGCAGGAAAAAGCGGAAAGCACCATAGGCGAACACTGGAATGCGGGGAGATTCCGCATCTGCGCGCTTGCTGCGGGGCCAGCTGGGCTCGACTCGCATTATTTCGGTTCGCCCGTCCTCATAGGTCAATTCGACCCGGCCTTTTCGGCTAGGCCCTTTCCCGCCCAGAAACCGGGGGCCGAGCATGAATTGCGACGCTTCGCGCGCAAGTCCGCGGCGCGCGGCGTCGGATGTCAGGGCAAGTGCCATCGCTTCTAGGATTGAGCTCTTGCCCGTCGCATTTTCCCCCAGGATCATTAACGCATTCGCTTTTAGCGTCTTGGTATCGTTGCTTGGGGGCGGGGGCGAAGGCAGTGTGACGGTTAGCGTCTCGATGCTTTTGAAATTCTCGATTTTGAACTGAACCGGCCGCGCGGCCGTGATCGAAGGCGCGATGGCTTTATCGGGCTCGGCGTTCAATAGCGCGTCCAGGTCTTCTTCGAGCGCATCGTGGGCAGCTTGTAGGTTCTCGTCAAAATTTGGACGCCGCATGCGGGCTCGATAAAAGGATTCGATACGCTTGCTCGAGAGAGCCGGGCGGGCTCCGCCGCCGCCACCCAATTTGCGCGCGAGTTGATAGAGCAGAAGAAACCAGCTGCCGCCATGCAGCAACTGGTCGAAATCGAACAATCCTTGGGTACCTTTTACACTATTATTGGCCAGCCGCTTGAAATAGCTGCGAAGCGCCTTCCGCCGCGACGCTTCTGCATCTGGACGGTCCAGATTGAAGTGACGCACGCTGAAACGCCCGCGCTCGTCGATCCCGAACATTCGCCCATCGGGAAGGACAAGCAGGTGCTTGCGAAAATCTTCGCCGCCAGTTGGGTCGAGCAATATCGGTTTGTCCGTCGTCGCCACCCGCCAAGTGCCGGTCGGTTGTTCGGCGTAGAGTTCGATGTCGCGGCGATCGGGAAGCGGGCAGCGTTTTCCACGCACCGGGAAAACCGAAGGTTCAAGCGGTATGCAGTCCCCACAAATCGGATATATATTGTCCCAGGAGTTGGCGAGCCAGGTATAATAGAGGTGCGCGCGGTCCCCGTAATCGGGATGGGCATCGGTTGTTGGCCCGGCCTCTTCGGTCGGACGAAAGCGATAGGGCCGCGTCGGAACCGCCCGTTCGCAAAATGCGCAATGGCCGTGGAATAGCCGCTCCAGCGATGCCTGAAGTTCTGGGTCTTCGATCGTCAGACCCTTCATGCTGAAGCGGGTTTGCGAGCTGATCTCGATTGTTGTCGCGAATGCCGAACGTAGAGCATCGCGTGCGTGGGCGGACCGGCTATCAGACAAGCAAGCTGGCACAGGTTCGTTGTGCCGGTCGATATCGAGCATTGGGGTCCCCTCCCATCTCTGTGCATTCTGAAAAGTGCTCAGAGCATTGGGATGATACGCGATCGTTTGAAAAATACATCGACAAGATTCCGATTCTGACCCATCTCCGCGATTGTCTGGGTTGGCGGCCAGGCCATGCTTGGCTAGGTTCGCGGTGAGGGAAGGGGATGGACGACAAAATCCAAGTAGAAGCTGAGCACGTGGCGGCCTTGCGCAAGCGCAAGGTCGACGGTGCGCTATATTGTCGTCCTGCTGATATTGAGAATCTGCTTGGGGTACTCATCCGGATAGACGAAGCAGACGCCTTGGCGCGGGCGCGGATACGCTCACGAAGCGCCCCGGGCTGGCTACCGGGCGAATGTCTGGTGCATATGATGCGGCGCGCGGGCGAACGCGGCGATCGTCGCGCCTATAATCAATGGTGCACCTTGGTGCTGGAGCGCGTGCGAGCTGGATTGCCTCGCGCCAGCGATGCTAGTGCCACAGCGCGCACCCTCGAACTCGCCGATTATGCTTTCGACCGCTTTGTCGGCCTGCTGGGACCAGATTTGGCCGAATATGAGGACCGGCTGGATATCTGGGAAGCACGTTTTGACCTAGCGCTGGCCAATCTGCGCCGCGACGCATTCCGGCGAGATACTGTCGTCGATGACGAGCGAGTCGAGACCGTTGCGATCGGAGATGACGAGGCGCTGCGGCTTGAGGTCGAGCGTGCGCTCGGCGCGTTCAACCCCTTCGATCCTGCGCTGGAAGCGGAAGACGATTTCCGATCGCGCGTCTGGGCAGCGATTGACGTGTTGCCAACGGAACAAAACAGGATTCTAACCATGATGCGCGAGGGACTGCCCGTGGGGAGCGGGGCGGCAGGTGAGAACTCCATCTCGGGGATACTCGGCAAGACGCCGCGGACGATACTCAACCAAAAACTGCGTGCCTTTGCGGCGATCCGCGAAGCAATCGACGGAGCGGAAAAGTGAGCGCCGCCACGCCATCTCGCGACGATGTGCTCGAATCGTTCTTGCTCGAAAGCGACGAGACTGACGCGCTGCAGCGTTATTTGCGCGACTATCCGGCTTTTGCGGTCGAGTTGATCGACTTGGCGCACCAGATGCGTCGTGAGATTCCTGACATTGTCGAAAGCTTTACGCCGGAGGAGCGCGCAGCGATTGATACCGCGCTTCGCGTTGCCGGGAATGCTTGGCCTGCTGCGCCTGCCGGTAGCCGGGACCTATTCGCCGTACTCGGTCCAGCCGACTATGGCCGTTTGTCTGCGACACTCGACGTGCCGCGTCAGGTTGTCGCCGCCATTCGGAATCGGCGGGCGATCCCTGACACGATCCCGCGCGGCTTTCTGCGTCGGATGGCCGAGGCTCTCAATGGTAGTATCGACGATTTGCTGTTCAGCATGGGCGCGCGTTCGCTGGCGGCAAGCTTCAAGGCGGTCGAGCGGCTTGCGTCTGTTGAACCGGTTAGTTTCGAGCAAATTTTGATCGATGCGCGCGTTCCTGAGGAGCGCCGGCTTGCGATCATGGCGGAACGCGACTGATGGATGCTGTCGAGGTTGCGCGTCGGCGGGCAGCCTCGATTCATGCCCAAGCTTTGCTGGAAGGCGCCGATCCCTGGTCGCCGCTCGAGTTCGTTCTCCGCGAGGTCGAGCGGGAGGGATACGCCGCAGAAGCGGTTGAGCCAGGCTCCGTACAGTTGGAGGGCGCGCTTGCGATGTTCATGCCCGAGATCGGGCTGATCCTGTACGGCGATAGCGGCACGCCATTCGAACGCGCGCTTCTGGTTGCCCATGAACTGGGCCATGCGATCCTCGGCGACGCGCTGGGGAACTGCGAGGTCGAGATCGACCGGCCTGTCGAAGGTGCGGCGGACGGTGAGGGGCGCGTGATCGCGCATGGCCCTCGTCAACGGCGCGAAATTCAGATGGACTTGTTTGCGCGCGAACTGGTGCTGCCGCGGCCATTTGTGCGGCGGTTGCATCTCGACGAGGCGATGAGCGCCGCCCAGATCACCGATCGTATGGGCGCGGAGCACAGTATTGTCGCACAGCAGCTCCTCGATGCCCTGCTCGTGCCGGAAACTCCCGAGCGCAAGCCGCGTCCCCGGCATAAACTTACGCGCTCGCAGCAGGATGCTTCGGAGCATTTTGGCAAAGCCTATTTGCTTGAAGCAGGCCCCGGCACCGGAAAGACCGAGACGCTTGTGCACCGCGTCGCATGGCTCCTTGCCAATAAGCCGGTTCTCCCGCGTGAGATTCTTGTACTCACCTATTCTAACAAGGCGGCGGCCGAACTGTCGGAGCGGATTGCCGGGAACGATGCTGACGCGCTTGCGGCGTTGTGGATCGGTACGTTTCACGCGTTCGGGCGCGACCTGCTTCATATATTTGGCGATATGGTCGGTCGGACGCGCAACCCGACCTTTCTTGACCGGGTAGGTGCTATCGACCTGCTCGAGCATGAGTTGCCCACGCTCAGCCTTCGCCAACTCGGTGATCGCTACGACCCGACAGCTTTGCTGGACGATGTGCTCGACGCCATTTCGCGGGCACAGGACGAAGTCTGTGATGCGGCGCGATATCATGAGCTTGCCACTGCCGAATACGCAAAGGCGCAGTCTGCTGCTGAGGCAGAGCCTGAAGCGGGGATCGCTGCGCTCCACGCCGCTGAGGCCAAGCTCGATATCGCTGCCATTTATAAGCGTTACGAGGCGTTGAAGGACAAGAACGCCCTGGTCGACTTTGGTGACTATGTGATGCTTGCGGTTCGCCTGCTGGAGGATCACGAGCCCGCGAAGGTCTATGCGCGCGCCTTCCGCCATGTCCTCGTCGACGAGTATCAGGACGTCAACCAAGCGAGCGTTCGGCTGCTCAAGGCGATATGCCCTGATGGCACTGGGCTTTGGGCCGTCGGCGACCCGCGCCAGTCAATATATCGGTTCCGAGGGGCGTCTTCGCGGAATGTCGCCCGGTTTGGGCAGGATTTTCCGGGGGCGGGAGGAAGCGAACTCGTCCTCAATCATCGTTCGCGGCGCGAAATTGTCGATCTGTTATCGCATTTCGGTCAAGGGATGACGCGCGTGCAGGGCGAGGGCGATCCGCCGCTGCGCGCTTATGAGAAACTGGGTCCCTTCAAAGGGCCCTGCGGCATAAAGCCAGACCTGATCAGCTTTCCGGATACCAGCAAAGAAGCGCCGGCGATCGCGCAGATCATCGATCAAGCGGTCAAGGCCGGTGACCATTATCGCGATCACTGCGTGCTCGTGTCGGGCAACGATCGCCTAGCCAAGATCGCCGCGCAGCTCGAAGCGATGGGACTGCCGGTGCTTTATTTCGGGAGCTTGTTTGAGCGCCCGGAAATCAAGGACTTGCTCGCGCTCTTGTCATTGCGGGCCGATCCTTGGGCATCGGGCTTGCTACGCACCGCGTGCATGCCGGAATTCCCGATGACGCTCGATGATGTCGCAAAGGCGTTGCGCCAGCTTCGGGGCGCTGAGAATGGGCCTATCGATTGGATTGCTGCGCCGGAACAGGTCGCTGCGGGTCTTTCATCCGAAAGCGGTGCGACCCTGCGGGCGCTGGCCCGAATGCTCTCCTCGGTCGATGCCTATGCTCACCCTTCTACAATCCTCGCGCAGTTGTTGCTCGATCACAGCCGCCTCGCGGCGCGAATGGCTGGACGTACCGGTGCCAGCGGAGCAGCGGCTGCCTTGGCGGTATGGCAGTTTATCAATTTCGTGCGCAGGCAGCCCAATGACACCGGCAATTCGATTATCCGGCTTCTAGCCAGGGTTCGACGCTTGTTGCTGCTCAAGGAAGATCGCGAATTGCGGCAGCTTCCCGCCGCGGCGCAAGCGATCGATGCGGTACGTCTGATGACGATCCACGGCGCAAAGGGGCTGGAATTCCCGACCGTGCACCTGCCCGGCCTCAATGAGCGAACTCTGCCCAAGCCCGAAACACTCCCGCGGTTTTTGCCGCCTGAGGGGATGGTCGCCTATCCACGGGGGACCGTCGAAGCCGAACTGCGCGCGAGCCATCTGGAAGAGCAGGATTGCCTCTTCTACGTCGCCCTTTCCCGGGCCGAAGAGAAGCTCCATCTCTACCGCGCGAAAACAACGACCAACAATGTTGATCGCCCAGTGTCTTCTTTCATCGCCAGGCTTGGTGACCAAATCGCCACGCAGGAACTATCCCCGGAAAAGGCATTGCCGCCGCTTGCCAGCGATCTGCCGGTACCAATCAGCTTGCCGCAGAATTGGCGGGTCGATGCGTGGACGCTCGATATCTACGGCAAGTGTCCAAGGCGTTTTCTCTACACGCATCTTCTGCGAACGGGTGGCGGTCTGCATAAGACCGCCCTTCGTTTGGCGCATGATGCCGTTCGAGTAATCTGTAGTGCGCTGGCGAAGAGCGATACCTTGCCCGATATTGCAGAGATCCACGTTCAGGTTGCTGCGGCCTGCGCCATTCCGGAACTCGCCGAGCACGGCAATGCTGCGGGATTTCAGCAACTGGTCCTGGACTTGGTGCTTCGCTATTGTGCGACGCGCAACGGCGCCGCCTTGCAGGCGATAGAAGTTATTGAAACCTCGGTTGGAACCGACACGGTTCTGGCGCAGGCCCATGAAGTGCTCACAGACTCCCAAGGGACGATCCTGCGGCTCGTGCAAAGCGGCCATCACAGCGATGACAATGTCGATGCGATTGCGACGCGAGCGCTGGTTGTTTACGCGGCCGCCCGAGCGGGCACGCGTGTTGAACTTCTCCATCTCGCGGACTCAGACGTGCCACAGACACTCTCTCTTAAGAAGGGTGAAGTCAAAAGGTTCGACACCAAACTGAACACTGTCTTGTCGAAAATCCGCTCCGGTCACTTCCCGGCGGCTCCGAGACCCGAACGTTGTGCCCGGTGCGCGGCATTCCTAGTTTGTGATGCACTGCCCCCCGGTGCGCTCGATTGCACCTTAGACGCTGCATAGGCGGCCTTTTTGATAGAACCATGTGACGGCGAGAGCCTGGCATCCGCACCAATGCGTGTCTCCCCCGTATGTGGCATTCCCCGCGTCGAAATTCCCTTTTCAATCTTTCCGATCGCTCAAACCAACCGCGATTGACCTGTCAGAGCCCGCGAATGGCGGTGTCAGACATGGAGTCGCTGACGTGCTCGCCTGATTGTTACCATTCAGAGGTAGAGTCTCGCTCCTTCATGCTGGTTGTTTGC
>NZ_JARESE010000065.1 GCF_029076845.1 Novosphingobium album (ex Liu et al. 2023) | reverse complement strand
GACAACCGATCCTACCGGCCATCATAGTCGCCGCTCAACCGGCCATCGTAGTTGTCGCCGCGCAAAGAACGCCTGCTGGAAGCGGGCGACGTGCTGTTCGTCGCGGTCAATATCGTTCGCAGCTTCGGAATCTCGCCCGAGGACGCGCTGCGCGCGACCAACCGCAAGTTCGAGCGGCGGTTCCGCGAGATGGAAGCGCTCGCGGCGGCCCAGGGCAAGGATTTCGCTTCGCTGTCGCTCGACGACCAGGAAGCGCTCTGGCAAGCGGTGAAGGCGTCAGAGCGCGGAAAAACGTCCTAGCTCGCGGTCCGACAGGCGCACTTGCAAGCGCACCTGGGGGCCCTGCGCGCCCTCCTCGGCCGGCTGCTCCGACACCACTTCGCCGCGCGCATGGAGGAACGCGATGCGCTGCCCGTCGCTGGCCGGCAGCACGAAAGTATGCAACCGCGCGTCGCGGGTCAGCCGGGCGCTGACGATCTCCAGCAGGCGATCGCAACCCGCGCCGGTCAGCGCCGAGACCGGGACGATGATCTCCTCGGGCCGCGCGGCCATGGCTTCCTCTAGCTGGGCGGCCCGCGAAGGCGGCAGCAGATCCCACTTGTTCCACACTTCGACGATCGGGATCGGCGGATCGCCCCCCTCATCGCCGTCGGTCCGACCCATGACGCCCAGTTCCTCCAGCACGTCCAGCACTTGCCGCTTCTGCGCCTCGCTTTCGGGATTGGCGATATCGCGCACGTGGAGGATGAGATCGGCGGCGGTCACTTCCTCCAGCGTCGCCCGGAAAGCGGCGACCAGCTGCGTCGGCAGGTCGGAAATGAAGCCCACCGTGTCGGACAGGATCGCTTTTTCAAGGCCCGGCAGCCGCACCGCGCGCATCGTCGGATCGAGCGTGGCGAAAAGCAGGTCCTCGGCCATCACCGCCGCTCCGGTCAGGCGATTGAACAGCGTTGACTTGCCGGCATTGGTGTAGCCGACCAGCGCCACGACGGGCCACGGCGCCTTCTCGCGCCGATCGCGATGCAAGCCGCGCGTGCGACGCACCTGCTCCAGCTCGCGGCGGATGCGCGCCATGCGGTCGCGGATCATGCGGCGGTCCGCCTCGATCTGCGTCTCGCCGGGGCCGCCGAGGAAGCCGAAGCCGCCGCGCTGGCGTTCCAGGTGAGTCCAGCTCCGCACCAGGCGGCCGGCCTGGTAATCCAGATGCGCCAGCTCGACTTGCAGCCGGCCCTCGGCCGTTGCCGCGCGCTCGCCGAAGATCTCCAGGATCAGGCCGGTGCGGTCGATCACCTTGCGCTTCAGCCGCTCTTCCAGATTGCGTTGCTGGATTGCCGAAAGCGAGCCATCGACCACGACCAGTTCGGCTTCGGACTGCTCGCAGGCGATGGCGATGTTGTCGACCTGGCCGGCGCCGAACAGCGTGCCCGCGCGCGGCTCACGGATGGGAATGGCGAAAGCCTCGGCCACGACGAGGCCGATCGCCATGGCCAGCCCCTTGGCTTCTTCCAGGCGCGCTTCGGCATCCTGGCCGCCTTTCGTCCGCATTTGCGGATAGACCACCAGCGCCCGCGCGCCGCGAGTCACCTCACCCTGAAGTTCGTCGTTCAAGTTCCGCGTCTTTTCAGCCCTCAGTCCTCTTCGCTGTCTTCATGCGACTGCAGATCGACCGGCGTCACCGGCTGAATCGTCGAAACGGCATGTTTGTAGGCCAGCTGCACATAGCCTTCGCGTTCCAGCAACATGCAGAACAGGTCATAGGCCGCGACGCGCCCTTGCAGCATCACGCCGTTGATCAGGAACATCGTTACCTGCACGCCGGCATCGCGGATGCTGGAGAGGAATACGTCCTGCAGCAGCCGCACTTTCTTGCCCGTGTCGCCCACGCCCGCGAAGGGGCGGACGTCGATCGGCGTGCTGGGCATGATCGTGGAGATCGCGTGCTTGTAGACAAGCTGCGACTGGCCATCGCGGCGCAGCAGGATCGAGAAATTGTCGAACCAGGTGACGATTCCCTGCAGCTTCACGCCTTTCACCAGGAACATGGTGACAGGCGTCTTGTTCTTGCGCAGGAGGTTGAGGAACTGGTCCTGAAGGTTCTGCCCCGGCTTCCCGCTCAGCTGCGGGGTCAGGGCTTCTGCCGGAGCGGAAGCGGTTTCCGGCGCCGATGCCGGCTTCGGCCGAGCTGAAAGAGTACGTCCAGCCATAACTTTCTCCTATTCTTGGCGGCCGCCACTGCGGTCCGCAATCTGGCCCGACCTGATGGCCGAGCCGGTGGCACAGCGAATCTACTGACTTGCTGCAGTGCAGTAAACGCGAAAAATGCGCTATCCTTACTCGCCGTCTTCCTCTTCGTTATCAGTATCTTTCCGCTCGGACATGCCAAGCAGCTTGAGCTTGCGGTGCAGCGCCGACCGTTCCATGCCGATGAACGAGGCAGTCTTTGAGATGTTACCCGAAAAGCGGCGAATCTGCACGCGCAGATACTCACGCTCAAAGCTTTCGCGCGCTTCGCGCAGCGGCGCGCTCATCATCACCGAGACGCGCGAATCGCCTTGCACGCGCGCGCTGAAGATCTCGGGCGGCAGCATTTCCGCCTCGATCCGGTCCAGCTTCTCGCGCGGGGCCATGATCACCGTGCGTTCCACCACGTTGCGCAACTGGCGCACGTTGCCCGGCCATTCGTAGGCCTGGAGCGCGGTCATCGCCTCGGCGCTGACTTCGGGCGGCGATACCCCCTGCTCGGCGGCGTAGCGGGTGAAGAAGTGGTCGACCAGCGCGGGAATGTCGTCGCGCCGGTCGCGCAGCGCGGGCACGCTGACGGGCACGACGTTGAGCCGGTAGAACAGATCCTCGCGGAAACGCCGCTCCAGGATCTCCTTTTCCAGATCGCGCGAGGTGGACGAGACCACGCGCACGTCGACGCGGATCTGGCGCGATCCGCCCACCCGGACGAAGGCCTGATCGGTCAGCACGCGCAGGATGCGCGCCTGGGTGGACAGCGGCATGTCGGCCACTTCATCGAGATAGAGCGTGCCGCCATCGGCCATCTCCAGCAGGCCCGGCCGCACCAGGCTGCCGTCCGCCTCCTCGCCGAACAGTTCCTGCTCGAAGCGTTCGGGCGTGATTCGCGCCGAATTGACGCTGACGAAGGCGTTGCCCGCGCGCGGGCTCCACGAATGAAGCAGGCGCGCGGCCACTTCCTTGCCGGCGCCGGCCGGGCCGGAGATCAGCAGGCGGCTGCCGGTGTTGGCCACCCGCTTCAGCGTCGCGCGCACGTGGTTGATCGCCGCGCTGCTGCCGGTGAATTCCTCCCCGGTGGAATGGTCCTGCCGCAACTGGGCGTTCTCGCGCCGCAGCCGTTCGGTCTCGGTGGCCTTCCCGACGAGGTGGAGCAGCTTTTCCGCCTCGAACGGTTTTTCGATGAAATCGACCGCGCCGCGCCCGATCGCCGCCACGGCGGTGTCGATATTGCCGTGGCCGGAAAAGATGATCACCGGCAGCTCGGGTTCGCGCGCCTTGATCGCGTCGAGCACTTCGAGCCCGTCCATCGGGCTGCCGTGCAGCCAGACGTCGAGCAGCACCAGCGAGGGGCGGCGATCGTCCACCGCGGCCAGCGCGGCGGCGCTGTCACCGGCGGTGCGGCAATCGTACCCCTCGTCGCTCAGCACACCGGCGACCAGTTCGCGAATGTCGCGTTCGTCATCGACTATGAGGATATCGAGGGCCATGGGATCTTCTTCGCGTTGAATGTCATTCGGCGGCTTCCGAGCTGCGACCCTGGTGGAGCGGATCGGCGGCGAACCGCATGGTCACTGTGGTTCCCCCGCCTTGCGCGGGCGTGAACGTCATTTCCCCGCCGTGCTCCTCGACGATCTTGTTGACGATGGCGAGGCCCAGGCCCGTGCCCTTCTCGCGGGTGGTGACGTATGGCTCGATGATCCTCTCGCGATCCTGCGACAGGCCGATGCCATTGTCGGTGATGCGCACGAGGATCGATTCGCCGGCTTCGCGCACTTCCACGGCGATCCGGCCGGAATAGCCTTCATCGGCTTCTCTTTCCTTGGTTTCAATGGCTTCCACCGCATTCTTGAGAACATTCGTCATCGCCTGCCCGAATTGATGGCGATCGCAGGCGATGCGGCCGATGCCGGGATCGCTGGTGAAGGCGAAGGCGATGTCGGGCCGCGCCACTTCCTGCAGGAACAGCGCCTGGCGCGTGAGTGACACCGGGTCCTCGGCGCGGAACACCGGCTTGGGCAGCCGCGCGAACGAGGAGAACTCGTCGACCATTTTCCGCAGATCGCCCACCTGGCGGATGATCGTGCGGGTCAGATCCTCGAACAACTCGGGATTGTCCACGATCTGCTTGCGGTAGCGGCGGCTGAGGCGCTCGGTCGCAAGCTGGATCGGCGTCAGCGGGTTCTTGATCTCGTGCGCGATGCGCCGCGCTACGTCGGACCAGGCGGCTTGCCGCTGGTCGAGCAACTGGCGGGTGATGTCCTCGAACGTGATGACATGGCCGGTGCGGTCGCGGCTCGTCTTGATCGCCAGCGTCAGCAGTTCGCCGTGCTTGTTGTACTGCACGATGCCGCCCGATGCGTCGGATTCGGCCAGCGCCGCGATCTGCGGCGCCAGTTCGCCCAGCGAGAGGCCCACCGGGCCGGGCTCGCCGGGATCGAGCAGCAATTTCTGCGCGGTGCTGTTGATCAGCAGGATATGGCCCTCACCGTCGATCGAGATGATCCCCGAAGTGACCGATTCGAGCACCGCCTCGATGAAGGCGCGGCGTTCCTGCAATTGCTGGTTGGCGCCCAGCAGTGCCTGCGTCTGCTTCTCGATCTGCGCGGTCATGCGGTTGAAGGCGCGGTTGAGCAGGCCGATCTCGTCCGATCCGGTACGCCCCAGGATGCGCAGCGCGAAATTGCCGCTGCCCACGCGCCGGGCGGCATCGACCAGTTCGTACAGCGGTTTCACTTGCCGGTCGGCGAAGCGCAGTGCGAACCAGACCGACAGACCGACCAGCGCCAGCGAGGCGACGAACAGCGCGACGTTGAAGCGCAATTGCAGCACTCTGGCCCGCCGGGTCAGCACTTCATAGGCCTGGACGATGTTCTCGGCCCGCTGGCCCTGGCTGAAGGCGAGAAGGTCGGAACTGCGCGCGGTGTAGAGATAGACGCCGGTCTCGCGGTCGATCGGGACGACGGCCTCGATCTTGTTGGCGTTCGCCGTCACCACCATCGGCTCGCCCTTGGCCAGCCGGTCCAGCGTCTGGGCGGGGATCTTGTTTTCACTCGGCTTGCCTTCGGGCACGACGATGGCCGCAGTGCTCAGGCTTCCATCCGGCCCGCGCTGGAGAATCGCTGCCTCGGTCAGCTTGCGGTTGAGCACCTGGTAGGAAAAACCCTCGGCGAAGCGCGGGCTCGTGATCGGGCCCTGGCTCAGATAAGTGCCGATGTCCCCGGCCATGCCGAGCGATTCGTAGCCCACGTCGCGCTGCGCCTGCCCGTAATAGCCGCGCGCCAGCTTGTTCGCGTTTTCCAGCAGCCCGCGCGAACTGTCCGAAAACCAGAACTCGACGCCCGACTGGAACAGCCAGGAGGCGAAGATCACCACCAGCAGCGTCGGGATCGAGGCGATCAGCGAGAAGAAGAACACCAGCCGCACGTGCATCTGGCCCGTGCCGCCCGAGGTTTCGGCCGCGCGGCGCAAGGCCATGCGCCGCCCCAGCAGGACCAGGATCGCCATGGCCGGCACCAGCGAGCCGATCAGCAGCGTGGCGGTGAGATAGGACGGCAGCAATTCGCTGCGATCCGCGCTTTCGTTGAGCGCGGCCCAGGTGATGGCGGTCATCGCCAGGAAGGCGACGATCGACAGCGCTTCGATCACCGCGAACAGGTTCGCCCGGCGCGCCGCGACCTGCATACGCCGCCACCATCGCGGCCAGGTACGGCGTGTGGGTGAAACCTGGTTCATCGTTGCCTCGTTACAACACCCCTGTTGCCTGGCTGCAAGCCCCAATTCGCTCCTGCCTCAATCAGGAACGGCGGGTGAATTCCTCGGGATCGAGCGCCAGCTCGCTCAGCCGCTTGCGCAAGGTGTTGCGATTGATCCCCAGCGTCTGCGCCGCGCGCAGCTGATTGCCCCCGGTTTCCCTGAGCACTTCGGCGAACAGCGGCCGTTCGAACGCGGCCAGCGCGGCGCCATAGACCGTGCCGGGCGCGAGCCGCTGCGCCGTCAGCCAGCGCGTGACCGCGCTGTCAAGGTCAGGCGCGGTTCCCGCCGGCTCTGCCGCCGCGCCGGCATCGGAGGCGAGCAGCGGGAAGACGCTGTCCGCGTCGATGGTTTCCTCGCGCGCCAGCAGGGCGAGGCGATAGACGAAATTCTTCAGTTCGCGCACGTTGCCGCGCCAGGACTGGCGCCGCAGGATCTCGGCTGCTTCCGGTGTCAATTGCCGCCGGGGCAGGCCTTCGCTCGCCGCGAGCTGGAGGAAATGGCGCGCCAGCACGTCGATATCGTCGCGCCGCTCACGCAGTGGCGGCATGTGGATCGGCACGACGTTGAGCCGGTAATAGAGATCCTCGCGGAAACGGCCCTCCGCGATCAGCGGTTCCAGATCCTTGTTGGTCGCCGCGATGATGCGCACATCCAGTTCCACCTCGTCGACACCGCCCACGCGGCGGATGCGGCCCGATTGCAGCGCGCGCAGCAGCCGGGTCTGCGCCTGCATCGGCATGTCGCCGATCTCGTCGAGGAACAGCGTGCCGCTCGCGGCCAGCTCGAACTTGCCGATATGCCGGGCGACCGCGCCGGTGAAGGCACCCTTCTCGTGTCCGAACAGCTCGCTTTCGATCAGCTCGGCGGGGATCGCGGCGGTGTTGACCGCGATGAACGGCCCTGTCCTGCGGTTTCCCAGCTCGTGGATGGCTTCGGCGACCAGTTCCTTGCCTGTGCCCGATTCGCCCAGGATCAGCACGGTCAGATCGTTGCGCAGCACGCGCGTAATCATGCGGAACACCGATTGCATCGTCGCGCTGCGGCCGACCAGCGGCAGCCCGTCGCCCAGCGGCTCCTCGCCCGCGAGCGCGGCGGTGCCGGCGGTGCCGATCGCCTGGCGCACGGTGCGGGCCAGTTCGTCGATGTCGAAGGGCTTGGGGAAATACTCGAACGCGCCGGTATCGGTGGCGCGCACCGCGGTATCGAGCGTGTTCTGCGCGGACAGGATGATGACCGGCATCGCCGGATAGGCATCGCGCACCGCGCCCAGCGTCTCGATGCCGTCGCCATCGGGCAGCATGACATCGGTGACCAGCGCGGAATAGCGGCTTCCGGCCAGCAGGCGGTCACGCTCGGCCAGCGTCTCGCAGCGCGTGACGACAAAGCCCTCTGCCTCCAGCGCGGCGGTGATGACGATGGCGATCGACGTGTCGTCCTCGACCAGCAGCACGCTCATGCCGGCACCTTCTTCGTACGCGTCACGCGGCTGCGCATCTCGCGCGCTAGCGGCAGGTGAACGCGGAAATGCGTCCAGCCCGTGCCTTCGTCGCGCTCGTGGCTGATGCGCCCGTTCATGTCGCGCACCAGCTTGCGCACCAGCGGCAGGCCCAGGCCCTGCCCGGTCTTCTTGGTGGTGACGAAAGGCTCGAAGATGTGTTCGCGCATCGCCGGATCGACACCGGGGCCATTGTCGCTGACCCGCAATTCCACTGGCAGCCGCAGCGGCTTGCCCGAAACGCTGGAGTGAAGCTGCAGGCCGCTGGCAAAGCGCGTGCGGATGACGACGCGCCCGCCCGGCGATCCCTGGCTTGCCTCGCAGGCGTTGGACAGCAGGTTGATCATGATCTGCACCAGCCCGTCGGGACTGCCCAGCACGGCCGGCAGCGAGGGATCGAATTCCTCCTCGATGCGCGGGCCGCGCGGGCGGGTGGCGTCGGCCGCGTTCAGCACGTCGATCGCGCGGCGGGCGGCTTCGTGTAGGTTGCACGGCTCCACCGGCGGCGCGGTGCGGCGGCTGAGCTTCTGCATCTGGTCGATCAGGGTGGCGATGCGATCGACTTCGGAGGTGATGAGGTCGGTCAGCGCGCGGTCGCGCTCGTCGATCCGGCGGGCCAGAAGCTGGGCCGCGCCGCGAATCCCGGCCAGCGGGTTCTTGATCTCGTGCGCCATGATTTCCGGGCCGCGCAGCACGGCGTTGTCCGGCCCGCCCGCGTCATCGCCCAGCGCGTCGCTGGCGCTGGCGTCCTGGATCGTCAGGATTTGCCAGCCGGGCGTATCGGCCACCGGGGCGACATTGATGTCGATCCGCCGGGGGCCCCTGCCCTTCACCGCGACGACGATCTCGCGCGCGGATACCGGTGTCTCGAAGTCGTTCAGCCGTTCGAGCAGCCGGGGATCGGAAAGCGAGAGCACGTCGACCAGCTTCTGCCCGGCGATGCGCCGCAGGCTCTGGCCGAAGAACTGTTCCGCCGCCGGATTGGCCGAAGCGATCGTCAGGCCCGGTTCGAGCAGGACGACGGCATGGGGCAGGCTGGCGAGCTGGCGGTTCGCCGTCGGAACGGTCGTCGCTACGGTCATGCCGCCTGGCGGTGCCGGAACGGCGCGTAGAATTCGCCCAGCGCGCGGACCACGGCGCCGGCATCGTCGATGAAGTTCACGCGGTTGCGGAATTCAGCCGAGCCGGGCAGGCCCCTGGTGTACCAGCCCAGGTGCTTGCGCGCCATCCTGACGCCGGTGTCATGCCCATAGAGCGCCAGCATCCCTTCGTAATGCTCCAGGATCAGGTCATACTGCTGGTTCAGGGTCGGTTCGGGCAGCGTGGTGCCGTGACGCCACCAGTGCATGACTTGCGCCAGCAGCCACGGCCGGCCGTAAGCGCCGCGCCCGATCATGACCCCATCGGCGCCCGATTGCTCCAGCGCCCGCGCAGCATCGTCGATCGTGCAGATATCGCCGTTGACGATCACCGGCACTGACACCGCTTCCTTGACCTGGCGGACAAAGCCCCAGTCCGCCTCGCCCTTGTACATCTGGTTGCGCGTGCGGCCGTGGACGGTGATCATCCGCGCGCCCAGATCCTGGGCGATCCGCGCGAGCTCGGGCGCGTTCAGGCTGTCATGGCACCAGCCCATGCGCATCTTCACCGTCACCGGCACGTCCACCGCCTTGACTGTCGCCTCGATCAGGCTGGCGGCGAGCTTCAGGTCGCGCATCAGCGCCGATCCGGCCTCGCCATTGACCACCTTGCGCACCGGGCAGCCCATGTTGATGTCGATGATCGCGGCGCCGCGATCGGCGCTGAGCCGGGCCGCCTCGGCCATCTGCGCCGGCTCGCAGCCGACAAGCTGCATGGACACCGGCTCCTCGGCCGCGTCCCACGCCGCCTTCTGGATCGACTGGCGCGTCTCGCGGATGGCGGCCGGGCTGGCGATCATCTCGGTGACGTTGAGCCCCGAGCCGAAGCGGCGAACCATCTTGCGGAACGGCAGATCGGTGACGCCGGTCATCGGCGCCAGGATCACCGGGCAGTCGATCGTCACGGGTCCGACCGCGATCGGCTTCAGTTCGGGGGCGGGGGGAAGCGGCTTCATGCGTGTCTGGCTGCCTAAAAAACAGGCAGCGCATAGTGGATTGCCCTCGCCTCGGCAAGCGATTACCGGCGGGCGTCATGCCTTGGGACAATGCCCTTTCGGCCGCGAAGGCCCGGATCGCGGCGGTCGTCGTCGCGGCCGGCCAGGGGCTTCGCGCCGGCCAGCCGCTGCCCAAGCAGTTCGCCGCGTGGCGCGGCAAGCCCGTGGTGCGCCACTCGGTGGAGGCGCTGCTGGCGGCGGGCGTGTCGCCCGTGATCGTCGCGATACCCGAAGGGGCCGAGGAACTGGCGCGCGCGGCGCTGCGCGGGCTGGACGATGTTCGCCTGACCGTGGGCGGCGGCACCCGGCAGCAATCGGTGCGGTTCGGGCTGGAAGCGCTGGTGGCCGATGATCCGGCGGCGGTGCTGATCCATGACGCGGCCCGGCCGCTGCTGCCCGCGGCGGTGATCGCGCGGTTGACGCACGCGCTGGCAACCCACGAGGCGGCGATCCCGGTGCTGCCGGTCGTCGATAGCCTCGCCCATGCCGAGGCCGACGGCCAAATGGGCCCGCCCGCGCGGCGCGAGGCGCTGCGCCGGGTGCAGACGCCGCAGGCGTTCCGCTTCGCCGCCATTCTTGCCGCGCACCGCGACTGGGACGGCGCGCCCGATGCGGGCGATGATGCCCAAGTGGCGCAGGCGGCCGGCATCGCCGTCGCGCTGGTCGAGGGAGACGAGGCCTTGCACAAGCTGACCTTCGCCAGCGATTTCGCCCCGGCGGCCGCGCCGATGCGCGTCGGCACCGGCTTTGACGTGCACCGCCTGGCCGATGGCGAGGAGCTGTGGCTGTGCGGCGTCAGGATCGAACATTCGCAAGGGCTTGCCGGGCATAGCGATGCCGATGTCGCCATTCACGCGCTGGTCGATGCCCTGCTCGGCGCGATCGGCGCGGGGGATATCGGCCAGCACTTTCCGCCGTCCGATCCGCAGTGGCGCGGGGCATCCTCCGATCGGTTCCTCGCATATGCCGGGCGGCTCGTCGCCGAGGCGGGCTATGGCCTTGGTAACGCCGATGTCACGATCATCTGCGAGGCGCCCAGAATCGGGCCGCACCGCGCTGCGATGCGCGCGCGACTGGCCGAAATCCTGGGCGTTGACAGCGCCGCGATTAGCGTCAAGGCCACGACGAGCGAGCGCCTGGGCTTCACCGGCCGGGGCGAAGGGATCGCCGCGCAGGCGGCGGTTTGCCTGATACGGAACTGAGGAACCACGCGATGCGCGCATTCGCCCTTTTCGCCGCCGCCAGCCTGGCCCTGGTGCCGGGAATCGCCCAGGCGGCGGAACCCGCCTGCCTTTCGCCAGGCGAATTCTCCTCGCTGGCGGCCTATGCCCTGCCCAGCATGATCAACGGCACGACCAAGCGCTGTTCGGCCACGCTCAAGCCCGATGCCTTCCTGCGCAAGAGCGGCGGTGAGCTTGCCACCCGCTATGCGGCGCAGAAGCAGGGAAGCTGGGCCGGCGCCAAGACGGCGCTTTTCAAGCTGGGCCTGGCGGACAACACGGCGATCAACAGCCAGATCGCCACGCTGCCCGATGAATCGCTGATGCAGATATTCGATCTGACGCTCGAAGGGCTGGTCGAACAGAACATCCCGGTGGAAAAATGCGCGACGATCGACAGCGTCATCCGCCTGCTTGCGCCGCTGCCGCCCACCAATACCGCCGAACTGATCGCGCTGACCGTGGGCCTTGCCAGCAAGTCGGGCAAGGCCAGGGTCGGCAAGTTCAGCCTGTGCGAGAATTGACATGACCAGCAGCCTGCTTCCCGAAGACGTGATCGCCCTGGCCCAGCGGGTGGTCACTGAAAACGCCGCCGCCGGGCGCAAGCTGGCGCTGGCGGAAAGCTGCACCGGCGGGCTGGTCTGCGCCGCGATCACCGAGATTGCCGGCTCGTCGGCGGTGCTGGACCGGGGCTTCGTGACTTATTCCAACGAAGCCAAGCGCGAGATGCTCGACGTTCAGGAAGACATCATCGAGACGTTCGGCGCGGTTTCGCCCGCGACCGCCTGGGCCATGGCGCAAGGCGCGCTCAAGCACAGCGACGCCGATGTGGCGGTGGCGATCAGCGGCATCGCCGGCCCCGACGGCGGCACCGATCTCAAGCCGGTGGGCACCGTGGTCTTCGCGCGCGCGTTTCGCGGCGAGGAAGAGATCAATGCCGAACAGAAACTGATGGACGGCAAGACCCGCGCGGAAATCCGCCGTCAGGCGACGCTGGTCGCGCTCGAGCTGCTGCTGCCGTAAAGCGCGGCGGCGCGTTCCTCGAACGCCGTCACCATCTTGCGGAAGGCGCGATCGAAATACTGGCCGGCCAGCTTTTCGAACAGCGGATTGCGGAAGGCGAAATCGACGTCGAACTCGATCTCGCAGCCGCCGCCTGCGGCCGGGTGGAACAGCCAGCGGTTGTCGAGATCGCGCAGCGGGCCATCGACATAGTGGACGCGGATTTCCTCCGGCCGCCGCTTTTCCACGCGTGAGGTGAACTTCTCCTTCAGCGCCTTGAAGCCGACCAGCATGTCAGCGACCATCTCGGTCTCGCTGTCGGACCGCACGCGCGTCGCCACCACCCAGGGCAGGAATTCCTGGTAGCGCCCGACATCGGCGACAAGATCGAACATCTGCTCGGCGCTGTAGGGCAGCTTGCGGATCTCATGGATGCCCGGCATCAGCGCGCGCCGGCTCCGGCCCTGGCAAGCTGCGCCTCGCGCGCGGCGCGCATCTGGCGGAAATCATCGCCCGCGTGATAGCTCGAACGGGTCAGCGGCGAGGAGGCGACTTGCAAAAAGCCCTTGGCCCGCGCGATCGCGCCGTAGGCATCGAACGCCTTGGGCGTGACGAACTCCGCCACCGCGACATGCCGGGGCGTCGGCCGCAGGTACTGCCCCATGGTCAGGAAATCGATGTCCGCGCAGCGCATGTCGTCCATCACCTGGTGGACCTCCAGCCGCTGCTCGCCCAGGCCCAGCATCACGCCGGACTTGGTGAAGATCGACGGGTCGTGGCGCTTCACTTCCTCCAGCAGCCGCAGCGAGGCGTAATAGCGCGCGCCGGGCCGGATCGTCGGATAGAGCCGGGGCACGGTCTCCAGGTTGTGGTTGTAGACATCGGGCCGCGCGGTGACGATCGCCTCGATGGCGGGGCGCATCTTTCCCCGGAAATCGGGCGTCAGGATTTCGATCGTCGTGGCGGGCGTCGCCGCGCGCAGCGCCTCGATCACCTTGACGAACTGGCCGGCGCCGCCATCGGGCAAGTCATCGCGATCGACCGAGGTGATGACGATGTGCTCCAGCCCCATCTTCGCGGCGGCTTCGGCGACGTGGCCCGGTTCCAGCGGATCGACCCGGCCGGGCATCCCGGTCTTGACGTTGCAGAAGGCGCAGGCGCGCGTGCAGGTATCACCCAGGATCATCACCGTCGCGTGCTTCTTGGTCCAGCACTCGCCGATGTTCGGGCAGGCCGCTTCCTCGCACACGGTGTTGAGATTGAGATCGCGCATGAGCTGGCGCGTCTCGCCGTAACCTTTCGAGGTGGGCGCGCGCACGCGAATCCAGTCGGGCTTGCGCTGGCGCCCGCCCTCTGCGGGGGTTTCTGCGGGAAGCGGCTTGGGTGCGGCGGAGAGGTCGTTCATAGTGGCCCAGATAGTCGCATGTCTGCGGCCTTGCCAGTGCCAATCTCCGACGCCATGGAGGGCAAATGACTCACGCATCCTCTCCCGAACTGGATCACCTGATCGAAGGCTACCGTCGTTTTCGCGAGATCGGCTGGACGCCGCACCGCGATCGCTGGCGCCGCCTGGGTGAAGGCCAGCAACCCGAAGTGATGATCATCGCCTGCTCCGACAGCCGGGTCGATCCCTCACAGATCTTCGATGTCGATCCCGGCGAGATCTTCGTCGTGCGCAATGTCGCCGCGCTGGTCCCCCCGTTCGAGACCGCGCCTGGCCACCACGGCGTTTCGGCCGCGCTGGAATTCGCCGTGCAAGTGCTCAAGGTCAAGGAAATCATGGTCATGGGCCATGGCATGTGCGGCGGCTGCAAGGCGGCGCTGACACAGGAACTCCATGGCAGCCAGCCCGGCGAAGGCGGCTTCATCGCCGACTGGATCGGCCTGCTCGATGGCGTGCGCGATCCCATCGCCGAAACCTTCGGCACCGAAGGCCGCCCGGCCGAGCGCGAGATGGAGCAGGCTGCGGTGCGCGTCAGCCTGGACAACCTGATGACCTTCCCCTGCATCCGCCGCAAGGTGCGCGATGGAGAACTGCGGCTGCGCGGTTCGTTCTTCGCGATCTCCGACGGCATTCTCCACGTCCTCGACAGCGAGTCCGGCCGCTTCGCCCCGGTGGCCTGAGGTCGCGCGAAAAGCCGGCACGAAAAAAGGGGCGCCGGTTTCCCGACGCCCCTTTTGCATTTCAGGTTCGGTTTCCGGCTGAACCGAAACGGCTTACTGCGCCGTCGCGCCGCTCGCCTTGCTTTCGGCATAGGCGGACCAGAGCCGGGCAATCACGGTGCGCGTGCCGCCGACTTGCGCGAAAGTCTGCTGTGCGTCGGCGATCTTGCCCTGATCGACCTGGGCGATGCCCAGGCGCGTCAGCGCGCGATCCTTGTCGACGCCAGGCTTGGTGAGCGCGGCCTTGTAGAGTTCCTCGGCCTTGGCGGGCTCGTCATAGCTGAGGAAGGCGTCCGCCGCGCCCGTGGCCGTCGCGGCCGAGGCCGAACCACTGCGGGCATCGCGCTCCAGGCTGGCGAGCGAGGCCTTGTCCGCCGCCAGACGGCTGCTGGCGATCTGGCGGTATTCGGCGACATCGGCTGAAGTCAGCTTGCCCGCGGCGATGCCGGCGTCGATGACTTTCAGGGTTTCGCCCGGAAGCCGGCGCGGATCGGCGTTTTGGAGGTATTCGAGGTAGTCGCGCTTGTCGTTCATCGAATTGGTCCGCGCCATCAGCCGCATCAGGTCCAGATTGTCCTGACCCTGCAGGCCCGAGAGCGCGCGCACCACCGAGATCGACGACGTCCAGCTTTTCGCGTTCGGATAGTCCTTGGCCAGCTCGATCGCCAGGTCGATCGCAGCGCTGGTCTGCTTGGCGTCATAGGCGGCCTGGAGCGCGGTGCGGATCGCCGTGTCGGTCGGCTTGGTGCCGGCGGCGCGCGCGGCCGCGATTTCCTGCTGCGCCAGCGCCAGCGCCGCGCCGGTATTGCCGGTGCGCTTGTAGGCATCGGCCAGGACGCGGTCGATCAGGCCGTCCTTGTCGGCATAGCCGCCGTCCTTGGCCTGCTTCAGATAATTCGTCGCACCGGCATAGTCGCCGGTCTGGTAAGCGGTGATGCCCGCGAGGTACTGCACCTGCCCGGTGTTCTCCGGCAGCAGCGCGCCGCTCTGGAGCATGGTGACAAGGCCGCTGTGCTGCATCGCCGGATCGGCCAGCAGCACCCCGACGTTGCGCGTCAGCTCGCCCAGCTTGATCTTGTCGCCCGGCGTGGTGGCCACGGTGCTGGCCGCGGCGAGCTTCGCCTTGGCGCCGCCCAGCGCGGCATCCACTTCGGCCGCAGCGGCCGCCTTGGCTTCGGGCGTCTGCGCCGTGCGCAGCTTTTCGCTGGCGGCGGTGACGGCGGCGTTCTGCGGAGCGGCACCCACCACCTTGTCGAGATCGCCGGCGGCGGCGGCGAATTCCTTGGAGAAGGCAATCTTGGGTGCCTTTTCCTTTTCCTTGGCGGCGGCCATCGCCGGAAGTGCCGCCGTGGCCATGCCGCCCGACAGGGCAAGCGCCAGCGCGACACGAGAAATCAGATACTTGCGAGCCATGCCTGAAAACTCCTCTCAAAAAGAAGCGGGCCGACGCCAAAAAGGCGTGGCCACGCGCGAAACAGCGGTGCCGGTACTGGCCGGGAAATGCCCGCTTGGCAACCTGGCAGCGGGCCTAGACATCCGCCACTGAACCCCGATTGAATGCGATTCGTCGCAAGCGTTCACTCAGAACGCCGCAAATGTGGAAAACGAATGACTTGCCGGGGCCATCCGGCCCCTTCGGGTGGCATTCCCGCGCCGCTTGGCCTAGGGCATTCGACAAGACTATCCCCCACAACAAGAAACGATAGCCCCGCGTGAGCGAAGACACCGAAATTCTGGAACCTGCCGGCCCTGGCGGCGAATACCCCCGCGTCGACATCGTCGATGAAATGAAGACCAGCTACCTCGATTACGCGATGAGCGTGATCGTGGCCCGCGCCTTGCCCGATGTGCGCGACGGGCTGAAGCCTGTGCACCGCCGCATTCTCTTCGCCAGCCAGGAAGGCGGCTTCGTCGCCGGGCGGCCTTACCGCAAGTCGGCCAAGATCGTCGGCGATGTCATGGGTAACTACCACCCGCATGGCGATGCGGCGATCTATGACGCGCTGGCGCGCATGACGCAGGACTGGTCGATGCGGCTGCCGCTGGTCGATGGCCAGGGCAACTTCGGCTCGATGGACCCCGATCCGCCCGCCTCGATGCGTTATACCGAGGCGCGGCTGGCCCGCGTGGCGAACAGCCTGCTCGACGATCTCGACAAGGACACGGTCAACTTCGTCGACAACTACGACGGGTCGCGGCGCGAGCCTTCGGTCCTGCCGGCGCGCTTTCCCAACCTGCTGGTCAATGGCGCGGGCGGCATCGCGGTCGGCATGGCGACCAATATCCCGCCGCACAACCTGGGCGAAGTGATCGATGGCTGCCTGGCCTTCATGGACAACCCGGCGATCACCACCGAGGAATTGTTCGAGATCATTCCCGGCCCCGATTTCCCCACCGCGCCGCTGATCCTGGGCAAGTCCGGCAGCCGGGCGGCCTATGTCACCGGGCGCGGTTCGATCCTGATGCGCTGCAAGCACGAGATCGAGGAAGGGCGCGGGGACCGGCGCTCGATCGTGCTGACCTCGATCCCCTACCAGGTCGGCAAGTCCGGCCTGGTCGAGAAGATCGCCGAAGCGGCCAAGGACAAGCGGATCGAGGGCGTTTCGGACATCCGCGACGAATCCAGCCGCCTGGGTATGCGCGTGGTGATAGAACTGAAGCGCGATGCCACGCCCGAAGTGGTGCTGAACCAGCTCTGGCGGCACACGCCGGCGCAATCGAGCTTCCCGGCGAACATGCTGGCGATCCGGGGCGGCCGCCCGGAAACGCTGGCGCTGCGCGACATTATCCACGCCTTCATCCAGTTCCGCGAAGAGGTCATCACCCGGCGCACCAAGTTCGAGCTGAACAAGGCGCGCGACCGGGCGCATATCCTGCTGGGCCTGGTCGTCGCCGTCTCGAACCTGGACGAAGTGGTCGCGATCATCCGCCAGGCGCCCAACCCCGCCGAGGCGCGGGCGCGGCTGCTTGTCAGGGAATGGCCGATCGGCGACATCGCGCCGTACATTCGCCTGGTCGAAGCGATCGAGCCCAATGCCGAGCAGGAAGGCGGCACCTATCGCCTGTCCGAAGCGCAAGTGAAGGCGATCCTGGACTTGCGGCTCCACCGCCTCACCGCGCTTGGCCGCGACGAGATCGGTGACGAACTGAAGGAACTGGCCACCGCGATCGAGGAATACCTCGCGATCCTGGCTGACCGGCGCAAGCTCTATGCCGTCATGCGCGAGGAACTGGTCGCGGTGCGCGATGCCTTCGCCACGCCGCGCGTTTCGCAGATCGTCGAGGCGGTCGAGGGGATCGAGGACGAGGACCTGATCGAGCGCGACGACATGGTCGTGACCGTGACGATGGACGGCTATATCAAGCGCACGCCGCTCTCCACCTTCCGCGCGCAGAACCGGGGCGGCAAGGGCCGCGCCGGCATGGCGACCAAGGACGAGGACGTCGTCTCCGAGATGTTCGTCACGTCGACGCACAACCCGGTGCTGTTCTTCTCCACCTCGGGCAAGGTCTATCGCCTCAAGGTCTGGCGCCTGCCCGAAGGCGGCCCGGCGACGCGCGGCCGGCCGATCGTCAACCTCCTGCCCGCGCTGGACAAGGACGAGACCATCGCCACCGTGCTGCCACTGCCCGAGGACGAAGGCACCTGGGGCGCGCTCCATGTCGTCTTCGCCACGGCCAAGGGCAATGTCCGGCGCAATTCGATGGATGCTTTCGCCAACATCCCGTCGAACGGCAAGTTCGCCATGCGCTTCGAGGATGACGCGGATGACCGGCTGATCGGCGTCGCCCTGCTCGATGCCAATGACGATGTCCTGCTTGCCTCGCGCGAGGGCAAGGCGATCCGCTTTGCCGGCGACGACGTGCGCCAGTTCCAGAGCCGCACGTCCACGGGGGTGCGCGGCATGAACCTGAAGGGCGGGGACGAGGTCGTCTCGCTCTCGATCCTGCACCGCGTCGGCACGCAGGCCGAGGAGCGCGAGGAATACTTGCGCTTCGCGCCGTGGAAAGCCGAGCGCGAAGGCGAGCCCAACCTGCCGGCCGAGCGCTTCGCCGAACTGGCGGAGAAGGAGCAGTTCATCCTCACCGTCTGCGCCAACGGCTATGGCAAGCTTTCGTCCGCCTATGAATATCGCCGCACCGGCCGGGGCGGCCAGGGCATCACCAATATCGACAATATCGCCCGCAACGGCCCGGTGGTGGCCAGCTTCGCCGCGACCAAGGCGGACCAGCTCATGCTGGTGACCAACCAGGCCAAGCTGATCCGCATCGGCCTCGATTCGCTGCGGGTGATCGGCCGTGGCAGCGCCGGCGTGCGCCTGTTCGATGTCGCCGGGGACGAGCACGTGGTCAGCGCGGTGCGCATCGACGAGACCGCCGATCCCGAGAACGACGCTGAGGAAGCGATCGTTGAGGAATTGATCGGCCGCACCGCCGAGGACACCGCGATCCCGACGACGCGCGATCGCGACGATCAGGATGATGGTGACGAAACGGGCGAGGATGCGGCCGGGGACGAGGCCGAATGAGCGAAACCCCGCTCGTCGCCTTCAAGGTGCTGACCGCCGCGCAGATGGCCGCGCTGGAAGCCGACGGCACGTTCGCCGGCGCGCCGATCGACGTGGCCGATGGCTATATCCATCTTTCGACGGCCGAACAGCTTGATGAGACGGTGGACAAGCACTTCGCCGGGCAGGACGATCTCCATGTCGCGGCGGTCGATCTGGCCGCGCTGGGCGATGCGGTGAAGTGGGAGCCGGCGCGCGGCGGGGCGCTGTTCCCGCATATCTACGCGCCGCTGCCGCTTTCGGCGGTGATCGCCTATGGCCCGATCGAGCGCGACGACGAAGGCAGGATCCGGCCACCGGTCGCGGGTTAGGCGCGGGCGAATGACGTACGACGTGCATATCATCGGCGGCGGCCTGGCCGGCAGCGAAGCGGCCTGGCAGCTCGCCCGGCGCGGCATCCGCGTACGTCTTTCGGAAATGCGCGGAACCGGCGAACGCTCGCCCGCGCACCAGACCGATGCGCTGGCCGAACTGGTCTGCTCGAACAGCTTCCGTTCCGATGATGACGAGAAGAACGCGGTCGGCCTGCTGCACCACGAGATGCGCCAGTGCGGATCGCTGGTCATGGCCGCTGCCGCCAGGGCGCAAGTGCCCGCCGGATCGGCGCTGGCGGTGGACCGCGACGTGTTCTCCGCCGAAGTCGAGGCGGCGCTGGCTGCCCTGCCCTCGCTCGACGTGGTGCGCGAGCGGATCGACCAGCTTCCCGTGGCGGGCCTGACCATCGTTGCCACCGGCCCGCTCACCGCCCAGGCACTGGCGGGCAGCATCGGCGCGGCGACGGGGGCCGAGAGCCTCGCCTTCTTCGATGCCATCGCCCCCATCGTCTATCGCGAGACGATCGACATGGACGTGTGCTGGATGGCCTCGCGCTGGGACAAGCCATCGAAACTGGGCGGCGAGGCCAGGGACTACATCAACTGCCCGATGGACAAGGAGCAATACCTTGCCTTCCACGCCGGGCTGATGGCGGGCGAGAAGACCGCGTTCAAGGAATGGGAGGCGAACACCCCCTATTTCGATGGCTGTATGCCGATCGAGGTCATGGCCGAACGCGGCGTGGAAACCTTGCGCTTCGGGCCGATGAAGCCGGTGGGGCTGGACAATCCGCGCACCGGGCGCTGGCCTTATGCGGTGGTGCAGCTGCGGCAGGACAACAAGCTGGGCACCTTGTGGAACATGGTCGGCTTCCAGACCAAGCTGAAGCACGCCGAGCAGGTGCGGCTGTTCCGCACGATACCGGGGCTGGAACAGGCCGAATTCGCGCGGCTGGGCGGCCTGCACCGCAATACCTTCCTAAATTCGCCCGAGTTGCTGGACCGGCAACTGCGGCTGAAGAGCGCGCCGCACGTCCGCTTTGCCGGGCAGATCACCGGCTGCGAGGGCTATGTCGAAAGCGCCGCCGTCGGCCTGATGGCGGGGATGATGACGGCGCGGGATATCGCGGGCCGCGAATGGCGCGCGCCGCCGCGGACCACCGCGCTCGGCGCGCTGCTGGCGCATATCACCGGCGATGCCGAAGCCGACAGCTACCAGCCGATGAACGTCAATTTCGGCCTGTTCCCGCCCCTGCCCGAAGTGAAGAAGAAGCAGCGCAAGGAAGCCTATACCGCGCGCGCCAAGCAGGATCTGGGCGCATGGCTGGGCGAGGCGGCGAGCGCCTGAGGATCAGCAGCCGCACTTGGGCCTGGGTTGCGGCCTGGGCGCGGTGCTGCGGAATTCGTCGGGCGACAGCCACAGGTCATGGTTGGCATCGGCGCTGGCGAACCTGTCGGAGGTTGCCGCCGCCCATTCCTCGAAAGTCAGCAGGTTGTTGCCATCCTTGTCGAGCTTGCGGAACGCGGCGGTGCGCGTCGCCAGCAGTTCGTTGCGGGTGATCCGCCCGTCGCGATCGCGGTCATAGCGCCCGAAGCGGCGCTGCTCGCGCGTCAGTTCGGTGGCTTCGGGCGGCGCGGGACCGCGCAGGCCGGCGACATCGGCGCTGGGCAGCGCTTCGGGCGCTTTTGCCGGGGGCGCTTCGGGCAGGGGCGCGCCCTGTTCCACTTCGGCCCGGCCCTGCATCCAGAACAGGCCCGCCGCCATGAACAGCAGCGCCACGAAGGCGCCCACCACGATCCGGTTCATGCCACTTCCCCGCCTTTTGCCGATGCGCGAAAATTCCTAGCAGCCGCTCAGGAACCCAACAATCCCACGCGCAGCGCGAGCAGCATGGCGGCGGGCGAATGGGCCGCGCTTTCCTCGCCCAGCCGCATCCGTCGCTGCGCGAGCGCGGCCAGTACCGCCAGCGGGCGCAGCGCGCGCGCCACGCGCGGGCGCGCCGGGGCTTCCCGCGTCGCCAGGCGCCGCGCCGCCTCGCGCTCGTCGGGCCGGCTGAGGCGCATGGCAAGATCGGAATGGGCCCATGCCCGCCCCAGCGCTCCGGCCGCGCCGGCATCGCGGGCCGCGCCCACCGCGTGGGCCAGCGCGGCGCAGGCGGCCGCCCTGCCTTCGGCAAGCTGGCGCAAGGCGGCTTCGGGCAAAGGCGCGGGCGCGGTCAGCGCTTCCCAGCCATCGACCAGGACTTCCAGCTCGCCATGCGCGCCGCGCCAGCCGCGCAGGGCCGCCAGCAGCGGTTCGCCCTCGGGCCATTCGCCGGCATCGCGCCGCAGCGTCTCGCGCCACCAGGCCAGGCGCAATTGCGCGAGCATCGGCTCGCTCGAATGGCGGATCAGCCCGGCCAGCCGGGCATCGAGCGCGAACAGCGCCAGCACCGGATCGCGCGCGGCGGCGGGCGCATAGCTGAGCGCAAGGCGCTGTGCGAGCGGCAGCGTCTCGTGCAGCGTTTCAAGAGTCCCGTCCGGCTGTGCCACGCATGTGTCCCTGGCCCCGCCCGGCGGACCCAAAAAGCGGGGCCGCCTGAAGGCTGAAAGGCTAGCGGTAAGTCACTTTTCTGACCGCCGCGATGACCTTGTCGACATTGATCAGCGCCGCCTTTTCGAGATTGGCGGCATAAGGCAGCGGCACGTCCTCGTTGCAGACGCGCAGCACCGGGGCGTCAAGATCGTCGAAGCCTTCCTCCATGCAGATCGCGATGATCTCAGAAGCGATCGAGCAGACCGGGAAGCCTTCCTCGGCCACGACCAGCCGGTTGGTCTTGGCCAGGCTGTCGAGCACGGCCTGCTTGTCGAGCGGACGCAAGGTGCGAAGGTCCAGCACTTCGACATCAATGCCCTCGCCCGCCAGCTTTTCCGCGGCATCGAGCGCGATGCCGACGCCGATCGAATAGGAAACGATGGTCACGTCCTTGCCCTCGCGCGCCACGCGCGCCTTGCCGATTGGCAGGACGTGATCGTCAAGCTCGGGCAATTCGAAGTTGCGGCCATAGACCAGCTCGTTCTCGAGGAAGACCACCGGGTCCTCCGAACGGATCGCCGCCTTGAGCAGCCCCTTGGCGTCCGACGCGTCGTAAGGCGCGATCACCACCAGGCCCGGCACGCTGGCATACCACGGCCCGTAGTTCTGGCTGTGCTGCGCGGCGACGCGCGCGGCGGCGCCGTTGGGGCCGCGGAACACCACCGGGCAGCGCATCTGGCCGCCCGACATGTAGTTGGTCTTGGCCGCCGAATTGACGATATGGTCGATCGCCTGCATCGCGAAGTTGAACGTCATGAACTCGACGATCGGGCGCAGGCCGCCCATCGCCGCGCCCGTGCCGATGCCGGCAAAGCCGTATTCCGTGATCGGCGTATCGATCACCCGGCCGGGGCCGAATTCTTCGAGCAGGCCCTGCGTCACCTTGTAGGCACCCTGATATTCGGCGACTTCCTCGCCCATCACGAAGACGCGGCTGTCGCGGCGCATTTCCTCGGCCATGGCGTCGCGCAGCGCCTCGCGCACGGTGGAGATCTTCATGTTGGTGCCGGTGGGCAGTTCGGGGTCCTTCGCCGGCTTCGTCTCGGCCGCGAGCTGGGCCGCGCCGCTGTCCGCCTTCTTCTCCGATGCGGGGGCGGCCGGCTCGGCGGCAGGCGTGGGGGCAGGCTTCTCGGGTTCCGTCGCCGCCGCTGGCGGGGCTTCCTCGCCCTCGCCTTCGAGCAATGCGATCACCGTGCCGACTTTCACGCCCTCGGTCCCTTCGGGCACCATGATCTTGCCGACAGTGCCTTCATCCACCGCTTCGAATTCCATCGTCGCCTTGTCGGTCTCGATCTCGGCGAGAATGTCGCCAGACGAGACTTCGTCGCCTTCCTTGACCAGCCATTTGGCCAGCTTGCCCTCTTCCATGGTGGGCGAGAGCGCGGGCATCTTCAGTTCGATCGCCATCAGTAGCGCTCCACCAGCACGTCGGTATACAATTCGGCAGGCTCGGGCTCGGGCGAGCTTTCGGCGAAGTCGGCTGCCTGGGCGACGGTGGCGCGCACGCGCTTGTCGATGTCCTTCAGGCTGGCCTCGGTCACGCCCATGGCCATCAGTTCCTGCTTGGCATGATCGATCGGATCGCGCTTCTCGCGCACTTCCTGCACTTCCTCGCGGCTGCGGTACTTGGCGGGATCGGACATCGAGTGGCCGCGATAGCGATAGGTGTTCAGCTCCAGCAGCACCGGGCCATTGCCGCCGCGCACGAATTCGATGGCGATTTCGGCCGCCTGGCGCACTTCGAGCACGTCCATGCCGTTCACGTCGAGGCCGGGAATGCGAAAGGCGGTGCCGCGCCGGTAGAAATGCGTCTCGGCCGATCCGCGCTTCACCGCGGTGCCCATGGCATAGCCGTTGTTCTCCACCACGAAGATGATCGGCAGCTTCCACAACGAGGCCATGTTGAAAGTTTCGTAGACCTGGCCCTGGTTGGCCGCGCCATCGCCGAAATAGGCCATCGCGACGCCGCCGTCCTCGCGGTACTTGTGCGCGAAGGCCAGCCCCGCCCCCAACGAGACTTGCGCGCCGACGATGCCGTGGCCGCCGTAGAACGCATGATCGACGCTGAACATGTGCATCGAGCCGCCCTTGCCTTTCGAGATGCCCGAATGGCGCCCGGTCAGTTCGGCCATGATGACCTTGGGATCGATGCCATAGGCCAGCATGTGGCCGTGATCGCGATAGCCGGTGATGACCGAATCGAGCCCGGCCCTGAGCGCGGACTGCAGCCCGACCGCGACCGCTTCCTGGCCGATGTACAGGTGGCAGAACCCGCCGATCAGGCCCAGGCCGTAAAGCTGGCCCGCCTTTTCCTCGAACCGGCGGATCAGCAGCATCTGCTCATAGAGCGCGAGCAGTTCCTCCTTGCTCGCCTTGTAGCGCGGATTGGCGCCAAGCGCTTCCTGCAGGCTGTGCAGGGCGAAATCGCCATCGTCGGCGGAAGTCCCGGGGGATGAAGTCTCGGGCGTGGCGTCGCTCTTCGCGGCTTTGGGCAATGGCGCTCCCCTCTGTTCGCTTGGGTTCGGCAGGGATATAGAGTCTGACGCGCCGGGGAGAAAGCGCCGCGAGCGCATTTATTGCGGCCTGAGGACCGGAAATTTCCGTCAGTGGAGCAGCATCACCATTTCATCGGGATGCGCGACGTTGAGATCGCTGCGCAGCAGTTCACCCGCAAGGTCCGGGTCGGCATGGCGCGGATCGAGCAGGTTGACCCGGTTGCGCAGGGCATCACGCTCAAACGTCAGGCGCGCGATTTCCGTGCGGCGCTGTTCGAGCATCTGCTGGTTTTCGCTCCAGGCGATCAGGCCGCTGGGCCCGGCCAGCAGGAAACCGCCCATGACCAGCAGGCAGGCCAGAGCCAACCCCTGCATCAGCCGTTCCCTGGCAAGTTTGGGCTCGTGCCGCATCGTCCTCATGGCAACCGATAGAATCATAAGTGAATCAATGTTTCAAGCGATTATCTCTAGGCCGATGATGAGAACCTGAACAGGCCGGCCCGCGCCCCTGCGTGCGAGCGACCAGCGCATTTCGGTGGATAATTCCAGCGCGCGCCGCCGAACCGGCGTTTCACCCGCGTTCGCCCAAGGATTTTCAGGCGGCGTTGGTCCACTTCGTGGTGCCGGACAGGAAGCGCGCGGCATCATCGGGGCTGAGCGGTCGCGAAAAGAGGAAGCCCTGCAGTTCGGTGCAGCCGATCGCGCGCAGCATGTTGCGCTGCTCGGCAGTTTCCACCCCCTCGGCCGTCACCGGAATGCCGATCACGCGGGCCAGCCCGGTGACGGCGTGGACGATCGCCACGGATTCGCTGTCGCTGCTGATATCGTGGACGAACGACTTGTCGATCTTCACCTTGTCGACATCGAACTTCTGCAAGTGCGTCAGGCTGGAATAGCCCGTGCCGAAATCGTCGAGCACGATCTTGATGCCGGTGGCGCGCAAGGCCGTCAGGCGATCGCGGACGGCCTTGTCGGTATCCAGGATCGCGCCTTCGGTCACTTCCAGCTGCAACCGCTCGGGGGCGAGGCCGGACCGGACGAGGATTTCCAGCACGTCATGCACCAGCGCTTCCTCGCGCAGTTGCACCGGCGAGAAATTGACCGCGAGCGAAATGTCCGGCCAGCGGGCCATCATCGTGCAGGCCTGCTCCAGCACCCATTTGCCCAGCGGCACGATCAGGCCCGATTCCTCGGCGACCGGAATGAAATCGGCCGGCTGCAGCAAGCCGAATTCGGGGTGATGCCAGCGCGCCAGCGCCTCCATGCCGGCCAGCGTTTCGCCGGCGGTGGCGAACAGCGGCTGGTAATAGACTTCCAACCCGCTTGCCGTGGCGATGCATTCGCGCAAGTCCGCCTCAAGCCGGCGGCTGCGCTGGATCTGCTCGTCCAGCGCGGCGGTGAAGCGGCGGAAGCAGCCGCGCCCTTCGCGCTTGGCCTGGTACAGCGCGACATCGGCGCGGCGCTGCATCTCGGTGCTGCCCAGCCCTTCCAGGGCATCCGCGACGCCGACCGAGGCGCTCACGAAGGCGCGGGCGCCCTCGATCAGGAACGGCTCCGCCGCGGCGGCCAGGATGCGCTGGCAGATCTGCTCGATATCCGAGCGCTCGCCGCTGTCGACCAGCAGGATGGCGAATTCGTCACCGCCCAGCCGGCAGACCGTGTCCGATGCGCGCACGATGGTGGTGAGCCGCGCGGCGAAAGCCTGGATCAGCGCGTCGCCCGCCAGATGGCCATAAGTGTCGTTCACTTCCTTGAAGCGATCGAGATCGATGTAGAGCACCGTGCAGGCTTCGCCCGTGCGGCGGCGGCGCAGCAGCGCCTGGTCGATCCGCTCGGCGAACAGGGCGCGGTTGGGCAGGCCCGTCAGCGTATCGTGGAACGAGAGATAGCGGCTGTGCGCCTCGGCCTCGCGATAAGCGGTCACATCGCTGACGATGCCGACCAGATAGACGGCATCGCCCAGCCGCACCCGGCGCTTGCGCGTGATCACCGTCCGGGTGTGGCCGGTGGCATCGGTGACCTGCTCCTCGTTCTCGTTGTCCTCGCCGGTCTCGAACACCTGATCGTCGATGGTGTGGAACACGCTCACTTCCTCGGGGGGGAAGAGATCGGTGTCGCAAAAGCTCAGCAGAACCTCGCGCGAACGGCCGAAGAACTCGCACGCCGCGCTGTTGAGCAGGACGAAGTGGTGCTTGCGGTTCTTGACGAAGATCGGCGACGGCATGACATCGATGATCGCCTGAAGATCTGTGATGCTGGAGATATCGTCGGCCAACCGCATTTTTTGTATACTTTCCGCATGTCACGGCGCGCCCGGGCGTCGCGGCCAAAAATGCAGATTAAGCGCAGCGGCTTAGGAATTTGTTAACACGCCCTTTAAGGGAAAGCGCGGATGCACCCGGAAACTTGCGGCAAGGGATAGATGTGGCCGTGCCTGCAAAGGGGCTTCGCGGGCTGGCGACGCTGGCGGGCCTGTGCCTGAAAGCGAACGGGAATGGTTGGCCCGTTCGAACACAGTTCGAACCCAATGCCGGACTCAAGGCGTGCCGGTTCCATCGAAGATGGAATGGTGCGCCTCGATGGAGAGAGTTTGAACCAACTCTTCACCACCTTGGCGGATTGGAACCAGTGTTTGGCTGATATTCCGGCCGATTTGCTGGACGAGTTGCCGCAGGCCGAAGGCCCGGAGCCGCCCGAACCGTAGCCGCCCGCCATTTCCCGTAAACCCCCAATTCCCGTTTCAACCCGGTGCATCATGCCTCGCAGCCCCAGGCCAGCGAGGATGGTGCGTCTTTGCCCTTTGCCGATTGCCATGCCTGAGAAAAAGAAGCGCGATGCGCCGCTGTCCCTGCGGCTCTCGCGCGACGAACGCGCGCGCCTAGAGCGCGACGCGGCGAGCATGACCCTCGGAACCTACATCAAGTGGCGGTTGTTCGACGGCGAGACCCCGCCACCTCGCACACGGGGCAAGGCCCCGGTGCGTGATCATGCGTTACTGTCCCGTCTACTCGCGTTGCTCGGCGGCCAGCGTCTTGCCGCCAACCTCAACCAGCTTGCCAAGGCCGCGAACAGCGGATCGCTGCCCATCGCGCCGGAGACCGAGACCGCATTGCGCCAAGCCTGCCATGACATCGCCGACATACGCCGGATGCTCATGCAGGCGCTGGGCCTCAAGGTCGAGGATCAGGCATGATCCTCAAGGCTTCCACACGCGGCAACGCCATGGCGCTGGGACGGCATCTGCTCAACGAACACGACAACGAACATATCGAGCAGCACGAAGTGCGTGGGTTCATGGCCAACAATGTCGTGGACGCCCTGCACGAGCACGAGGCCGTGGCCAAAGGAGTCAGATCCCGCCAGACCCTGTTCAGCGTTTCCTTGTCACCGCCACCCGACCAGCAGGTCGACATCGCGACCTTCGAGAAGGTCATCGCGGAGATCGAACGGCGCAACGGGCTTCAGGATCAGCCGCGCATCGTCATCTTCCACGAGAAGGAAGCGCGCCGACACGCCCATGCCGTCTGGTCGCGGATCGATGCCGAGACGATGACCTGCATTCAACATCCCTTCTTCAAGCAGCGCTTGCAGGAAATCTCCCGCGAGACCTATCTCGAACAAGGATGGAAGCTTCCATCCGGCCTGATCGACAAGCGCGAGCGCGATCCCCGCAATTTCGATCTCGCTCTTTACCAGCAGGCCAAGCGCGCGGGCCTCGATCCCAAGCAGGTCAAGCTTGCCGCGCAGGAAGCCTGGGCCATCTCCGACGATGCCCGATCGCTGCAACAGGCGCTGGAGGCGCGCGGCCTTTATCTCGCCCGAGGCGACAGTCGCCCTTATGCCGCCATGACCTGGGGCGGCGAAGTGCTGTCCCTGCCCAAGCTGCTCAACCGGAAGACCAGGGAAATCCGCGAACGTCTCGGCGAAGGCGAAGCGCTTCGCAGTCTCGATGACACCCGCGCCTATGTGGCCGAGCAGATCGCGCCCAAACTGCAAGGGCTGATCCAGGAAGCCGAGCGCCAGCGTGACGACCGCCTGAAACCGCTCGATGCCGAGCGCTTGGCAATGAAGGCCGGCCATGCCGAAGAGCGGCGCAGGCTCGACGAGGGCCTCGCCGAGCGCCAGCGGCGCGAAGACGCACAGCGCGCCGAACTCCAGCGCACTGGCCTTGCGGGCTTGCTCGACCGCGTCACCGGACGCCGCCGACAAGAGCGCGAACAGGCCGAGCGCCGGGCGTGGGAAGCGCTGCAACGCGATCGCGAACAGCGCCAGCGGTTGATCGATGCACAGCTTGCCGAAAGACGGCAATTGCAGCTTCGCATCGTCCAGGAGCGCAAGGCGCATCACGAACGCGTCGCGGAATTGCACCGCGATCTGGCTCAACAACTCCAGGCCGATCGTTCGCCCCGGAAATCCGAGCGCGCGCTTTGGCTGGAGGAACAACAGCGCAATGCCGAACGGGAGCGCCAGGAATGGCTTCAGGCGCAAGCGCAATCCCGCGAGCAGGAACGCGAGCGCTGGTTGGCCGAGCAGAAAAGCCATACCCGATACATCGAGCCGCAACCGCCAGAAGATCGTCTGCAAATTCTGCGCGAACAGCGCGGGCTTACGCCGCAGTTCAACGCGCGATCGGCATCCCGGCCCGATCGTCAGGCCAACGCCTCACCCGATCGCCGGCCGCCGACACCGGATCAAGGTCCCGGCATCGAACCGTAAGCGTCCTATCCCCCAATCCTTCGTTTCCCGCGAGCTATTCTCGCACCGCGCCATCGTGGGCGCGGCAGCGGAGTTTATCGCATGAAGGACACCTTCAACGGCACATCCCACACGCCAACGGATTCCCGCCAGCCTGATCAATCCGCCAAACGACAAACGGAAATCGCCACCAAGGCCGAACACGACGCGCTGGTCGAAGCGCGGAAGGCCCCGGCACCCGCCCTGCGGCTGGAGCCCGATGCACCCGAACGCGCGGCGATCGACCGCAGGCTGGAAATCCTGCGCGAGCAGCGCATCGTCGATCTTCGTCATCGTCTCGACCGGGCCGACGAAAGGCTCAATCGCGGGATTGAGCAGTCCTTCTGAGAAATTGGACAGATCATCCCCGATTGTGGGATGATTCCCTATGGATCGCTTTATCACCGAACGCGAAACCGAAGACCTGCTGGACGAGGAAGTCCGAGTGCTCGCCATGCCCAATGGCGAGCGTCGGTCGGTGCGCGCGTTTCGGCTGGTCTGGAGCAGCTACGATATTGTCCTGCGCTCCGGTGCGTTCAGCGAGCCTGAGGTCATAACGCTTGCCGACCAGCATTCCGCGCGCACTGGCCAAGCCTTCGAGACGAGCCTGGAGCGGGTTGTCGGCACAATCCATGAGAAGCTGGCCAGATTTTGAGCTTTCCGGGCGTGGTCATGCCTTTTGAGACCGATCAACGATTCCCTGACCCCGCCGTTGCAACAGAATCGGCAATAGCGTTGCAGAGAAAATTTGAGCGGGATGGGCTTAACACCGCGAGATGAGGTAGTGGCTTTGATACAAAACCTGTCGTAATGGAATCGAGTTCGCATTCGCCTGCTGCGAGGTCGATAATGGCAACCGCTGAAAGCCGCCTTTGCCCAATCTGCCGCGAGCGGATCAAAGTCGGTGCGACCAAATGCCGCCACTGCGATTCCGCACTCGATTGGCGACGGCATCTAAATTTTAGTTCAACTATTTTGGCTCTGTTAGTGGCGCTAGTATCTGTTCTTACATTTGCGATACCGGCTATAATGAAAGCATTTGAGGTCGCTAAATCTGATTTGTCGGTGAATTATGTTGGCGCCGACGATGACGCAATCAATTTTCTCGTAACAAACCGAGGGTCGAGGCCGGGTATTGTAACTGTTGGCATAGCGACATTAAAGTATCCTGATCCTCTTACGAAAGTCGATATTGCTCCGATGTTGCCCTTCAGGCCTCTTGTGATCGATCCTGGCGCAACTGTCTTGATCACGCAGGCAATTGATCAAACTTGGATAAGAAGCACGTGGCGTTCCATCTATGAGGCTGATCGCCAGGTGCCGGGTCACGTTCTGCGCTGCCCTCAAGACAAGCAAGATTTCGGATGGGTCGAGGCATCTTTCAGTTTGCCGCTACGCGGCTTTGATGGTCGCGATTCCGAATTTAAGAAAACCCTCGGAATTTTTTGCGGCCCCGTCAATTGTGGCTGGGAAGATCAGCCGAAACTGTTTCGGCAGCGAACCTGCAATTAAGAACGGCGCAGCTATCGTTACCATTTCAAGTCACTGAAAATAAATGATTATACCTGCAGAACTTTTTGCCAATTCTGTTGCATGGGCCTTGGGTGTCCGCTTTCGGCAAACACTGCAAAGTATGCGAGCGATCACTTCCAACGTGCCTAACCACCGACCATTCTCGCGACTGCGAGCATAACGCCGTGCGGCATCTTTGATGTATACGCTGACAGAAAAAGGGCCCGATCGTTGCCGACCGAGCCTTGGAAGTTTGGGAGAGGATGCCTGAAAGGCGGCTTTCTTTTGTGCGTTGCAGCATAATTGTGCAAGTGCGAAATGGACGACCCGAGTTGCATGCACGACAATCGGCAGCAGCGGAGTGCCGGCCTTCGCCCTTCCCTGGCTCCCGTGTTCGATTCACCGCGCGCCGCTGCCAGCCATGGCGACCAGCAGCCGGCCCAGCATGATCAAGGTCATGAAGAACAAGGTGCTAAACAGGAAGGTCAGCATGGCGACGATGATCCACCAGAAGAAGCCGCCGATCGCGGCCAGCCATGTGCCGTAGTTATCGGCCATGTAACCGATTGCCCAATCGTAGGTCGCTCCGTGGATTTGCGGCGTGGCGACAAACGTCGTTGCCACTGACAGGACGATCGAAAGCCACTTGATGACCCATGCCATCGGATCGGCTGTTCCGCCATCGTAACGCATATGTACGTCTCCTTGCAGGCGCGGGCCGCAAAGGCCTGCCAATGCCGCGAGAATACCGCGCGACACGGTCTGCCCTGGGGGATAGGCCTTGCGGGGCGCCGCAAGGCAGGACGAATGTTAAAAATCGGCGGGATTTTTAGCATTCCAGCACGGCAATGTTAGATCGCCCAACACAAGCCTCGGGCCAGGCACTCGCTCCTGTTAGGAGTTTCTTAACCATTTTTTAGCGGATTTCCGCCTATCATGGTTGTGGCCCACCAAGAGCAGAACAGGGCCGAGCGAGGGTGCATGGCGTGGGACGCCAAGGACATAGCGGCGCTCAAGGCGCGCATTCCCGAAGATCACCGTCCACCGCAAGAGGCGGCGGGATTGCTTGGCGAGCGGTTTTCTTCAGTTGATTCACGCAGTGAATCAACTGCCCTGCAGGGCAGCGCGCTGGAACGCTTCAATCTCGGCATGGCCTTTGCGCAAAGCGCCAATCTCGATGCGGCCAGCCCGAGCTTTCTCCTGAGTGGTTCCGCCGCCGCTGCGCGGGATGCCCATGTTCAGGCCATCGCGCACCGCGAGGCGGAAAAAGACCGCAGCCATATCATCCAGCAGATCATCGAGCAGATCGAAGCCCGCAATCGCGAGCTTGCCGACAACCTCAAGCGCCTTGCCGAACTGGACGATCAGGAAGCCGCTCTTGAAAAGCACCTGGCGCGCCTGCGCGAAGGGGAAGCCCCGGAACTGGACGCGCAAGGATCGCTCAGGGACAAGAAGGCCGAAGCGGCGATCCGCGAATACGAGCAGCGCTACGGCGTTACCGTGGATCGCGCCGACGCGGCGCAGATCGCCGTCATCCTGCAAGGCATCCGCGACGAACAGCTCTGTATCAGGCGGAAAAACAGCGACCTGATCGCCGAGAACGAGGCTGATCGCCAATTAGCCGTCTATATGGGCGCCGATCCCAAATCGATCCCGGCGACCGTCACGGTGCTTGAACAGAGCGCCGAAGGGCAGCGCTCGGTCGACAAAGCAACCGCCGAGATGACGAATGACGCGGATAGAATGCTTGTGGCTGACACCATAACGGCGAAAGATAGTCATTCCCGCGCGTATGCTCGTCGTGCGGTGCGCGGCGATGATGCCGTCTTCACCGGCAAAGAGATTGCCGCCAGCGATCCCAGCGACATTGCGAAGCTGAAATTGCCCACGCTGTCGGACGCCAAAGAAGAGCGCAGTAGAGAGCAATCCTTCGCAGCCGACGTGCCAAAATAGACTGCGGTGAAGATGCGCCCCGGAAACGTGCCGCTGCTTACCCCTGCTCGCTGAACCGCTTGGCCAATCGCGCGGAGGCACCGCTCTTCATGGCCAGTTTCGCCCCGTAGCGCATGACCGTGCGGGCGTCGCGCCAGCGGTAGGCCTGCATGATCGCGGGTAGCCCTTCTCCTGCCGCAAAGTTATCCTGCGCCACCCCGACCCGAATCGAGTGCGAGGACACCGCTTTCAGCCAACGATCAAGCTCAGCCTCACTCATCTCGCCAAGCAGGCGCTTTTCCCAAGCGCGGCGAACGAGACGCTTGTAGATCAGGCCAATGCTATTGGGGTGCAGCCGCGCCGCGCCGATCCTGTCGATCGAGCCATCGAAGTGCGTCACCACCCGGCGCAGCAGTGGGCCCTTGTCGATGCCGCCCACCTCGCGCCAGCGGGCGATGGCCACCATGGTCGCGGGTGCAAGATAGGCCTCACCGCCCTCCCCTGCCTGGTCGGTCTTGCTCGAGGGGATGTTCAGAATCCCCGCACCTTCGGCATCGGGCCCCTCGACATGCGCCACGTCGATCGCCACCAGCTCTGATCGGCGTGCGCCGGTATCGTAGGCAATGCGCAGCAGCGCTGCGTCACGCAGGCCCAGTGCGTCACGCCGACAGGCCTTGATGAGGTGGGCAAGGCAGACACCGCACGCAGGGCTGTCGAGATCGGCGATGTCGCCCTTGAACCGGATGGCCCGCGCCTGACGCTGGCGCACGCCCAGGTGCTTGCGCGCCGCCTTGCGCTCGAACTTCACCAAGGGATCGGCAGTCGGGTCGGGAAGACCCGCCATCCGGTAAGCCCATCCGACATGAACGAGGTAGCGCTCGATCGTCGCCGCTGCGCGCGGCGTCATGTCAGGGGTGTCGATCCCGGCGAGCGCGCGGATCCAGGCCGCCACATCCGCCGGCGAGGCTTCACACGCGGACACGCCGTGCTTGCGGCACCACCCATCCCACAAGGTCAGGTCAGAGCGAAACGCCCGCCTTGTGTTGCGCGACCAACCCCGCATGGCGGCGTCGAGCAGCGCGGCGTCGATGGCCTCACCACCGCCGACCAGCGCACGCACGTCAGCGATGAGATCGACAGGCTCGCAGCTCAACGGAACAATTGAGGTGGAAGGACGCTTTTTCGCCATGGGCGTGAGGATAGCCGGGCGTTTCTATAATGTATAGAGGCGTGATAACGATCCATTATCAACACTAGGTATGACAGCCTATGGACTGAAAGACCACATTCAGTCTACAATCAGGCTATAATGCGCACGCCCCTGCCCTTCTCTGCCCTCGCCTGGACGCCCGATCTCGCAGGTGCCCTCGCTGAAGCGAGCGCGGCTATCGCCCGCCTCGATGCCCGGATTTGCGCCAGTTCCTTTGGCAGCGCATGGCGCCTTCGCGCAAGCTGGACCGGATATGCAACCGCGCTCCGGCTCTGCCAAGTACCGCTCGAGGAAATCGATATTATTGCCCACAATTGCGGCCTGCGGCTCGCCGGGCGCGAGCCGCCCCAAACCATGGGTGAACCCTTCGAAGCGTACCAGCCCTGGCTTGTCCGTCTCACTGAGGCCGAAGGGCCGCACTGGCGCGAGGACTTGCCGTTTACCTTTGATCCGCCTGAAAGCTGGGGCGAAGCCCCTGCTCTCGTGCGCGCACTCACTCTACTCGATGCCTGGGCGCGAGTCGACCGCTCGGCCGCTCCCTGGCTCGCGTTCCCGGTGATCCTGCGCCGCATCGGGATTACCAAGGCCCCCCTGCCCTGCCTCGTCGCAGGTGACGCCGGCCAACGTTTCGCGCTCGATCCCCGGCCCGCGCTGCTGAAGCGCCTGCTCAAGCAGCTCAGCCGCCTGGCGTCCGACGGCCTCACCCGGCTCGAACGGCTCGAACAAGTATCCCGGCATGGCGCCGCCGCCATTTGCGGCGAACGCCGCCCTGGCATGCTTGCCGAGCTCGGGCGCATCGCGCTCGCCCGACCGTATCTCGCGCCGCGTAGTCTTGCACCAGAACTGGGCCTCAGCATCTCGGGCGCTGGAAAACTGCTGACCCGCGCCGCTCGCCTTGGCCTACTTGTCGAAACTTCGGGGCGCAGCACTTGGCGCAGCTACGTCACGCCCGATGTCGCTTTGGCGCTGGGGTTGGTCCCACCCGAGCGCGGTCGTCCTCGCCTGCCGCCGCCACCCTCCCCCACCCTCGATTCGGTGCTGGCCGCATTTGATGCCGAAATGGAGGCGCTCGACAGACGCTTTGGGGGCCTTGGATCAACCAAGCCCCCTGTTATGGTCATAAATGACTGATATTTTTTGTTAAAACCGAAACGCCCAGAAACAGGCTCCAGAGCGTGAAAACAGACTCGAAATAGGCCGAAGGTGCCAAACCCCCGACAGCACGCTCTACGGGCTTCTCAGGGTGCATTTCGTAGATATAGGCCCCTACATCGCCACGGCTGAAGCATCCTGTGAGCCAAATGTGCGGAAATGGCCGAAACGGGCCCGCGCCAAGGTTTCCCCGTCGCGTCGCTCGCGCAGATGGGCATAGGCCAACAGCACATCGAGCAATTCGGCCTCGAAGGCCCGGTGCGGTGCCCTCCCCTGCCCGACCCGCCAACACGCCGTCAGGCGCTTCGTCGGCTTGGGTGCCTTCAGCGACTCCAAATTCCGCCCCGGACGCTCGGCCAAGCCAAGCGCGAGCAGCCGCTCAAATCCCCACACACCCCGGCCGGCGTGACTATGCGCCAGGGCCAGCATGGCGATGCGGTCGCGAGCAAAGTGAAAGGCGTTTGCCCGGAAGCGATCAAGATAGTCTTGCTTGCGGCCCTTCAGCCGCCGCCGACTGTGCCGGATCAGCATGTCGAGGCAAACTTCGTTTCGTTCGATCATCGCCCCCCTATAGTCGAGCCCCCACCGCAAACTCTCCGCACCTACGAGCGCTCCGCTCAGCCAGGTCAGGAGATACTGATCGTCAGGCGCACCATCAGGCACCGGCAACTTGCTGAGCGGCAGGTCGTGCAGTCGGCAACGCCAGCTCATCCGCAAGATCCATTCCTTGCGGATGATCCTTGGGCGTCCGTCGCGAATTGCTTCCTGCCAGCAGCGGGCACAGCCATACTGGCGCAAGCGGCGCGGAAGCAGCACTGCTCCGTCGATATCGAGAAAGGTACTTTCGATCTGTTCCGGCTCAACCTGCACCGCCCAGGCAAGCTGGCCGACCATTTGATCCACGGCGAATTGATGTTCAAGCGCGACACCGCTTGTGCCCCGGGCAAGGTCCAGGCTGGCAAGGCTCGCATCGATGCCGAGATGCTGAAACAATACGCCCCGCGTGGTGTCATGCGCAAGCGCCATCCGCTCTATCCACGAATCGAAGCATTCATCAGCCTGCGGGCGCACGCGAAGTGCCAGCGGTTCCGATTCCTGCTTATGCTCCCTTCCCGTCACCGGTCGATGTAGGATGGAAAGAACTTGGCCGCCTCGTAAATATCGGAAAATTCAACCCGTTGCCTGCCGTACGTATCTTTGGCAACTCGGTAGCTCCGGTGCAGTAGTCGCTTGAAATTGCCGGTCACCCCGTGGCTGTTGCGCCAGATGAACTCGGCGATTTCCGGTTCTGCGAAGCGGTCCGGATCAATCAAGCCCATGCGGTGGGCCAGAGCCCGTATCAGTTGTTGCGAAGGCTCGCCCGGAAGCCAGGGAGGCATGCGCAAGATAATCGAGCGATAAGCCAGCTCCACGTCGTCGCTGAAGATATCGGCAGCGACGTCGAGGCCCGCGACTACCATGTGAACGTTACCCTCGCTCATGAGGAAGCGGAAGGAATCCAGCGCATCGCGCCTCGCCCGGCCGCTGGCTGTGAGGATCGCATGGACGTTATCGATCGCAACCAACTTGGTTCCCTGCTTGCCGAGCAATTCGGCCACCTTGAGGTCGGCTATCTGATGCGTCCGTCTGGTCAGCGGCCACCCCTGCTTCCACAACAGCGTCAGATTGATCCTGAGCGAGGTCGGGTGGGTCGGCACCACCGCGTGCAACATCGGCAGGTAGCGCGCTTCGCCCAAGTTCGCCGGCTCCGGATACGCCGTGCGTATCCGCCGACCGACCTCCTTCAGAATCGACGTCTTGCCCATACCGGATTGCCCCACCAGGACCACGCAAGTCGGCCGATCGTCAGGGGGCTCGTCGACGAGCCCCATCAGCGTATTCACATGGGCCCGCGCTTGGTCGAAATCGATCCAGAACGCCTTGTGCAGCGAACCCGATGACTGCGAAAATGCTATTGGTTGATCGGTTTGAGCCACTTCACCTCCCCCAATTCCTCGACAGGCAGCCACTTCGCTCGTTCTTCCTGAAGCCCTTCAGGCGGCGGTCCGGCACTGTGTGAAATGCCCTCGCGTTCGAGCCGTTTGCGCAAGCACCGCTGTTCCCGGGTGCGGATCGTTGCACCTTGCACTTCCTGCCGGTTGGCATGCACGAGCCGGGCGATCTCCGTTTGCCCGCCACTCTGTTGAAAGGCGCGGCCACGGTTTCGCAAGGCGGCAGCGGCAGCGTCCCACTCGACTTTCGTCACGTGGGGAAACGAGCCCACGACGCGCGCGGCGACGAGCTTCTCGTCGATCTGCGGATACACCTCCTGGATCGTCCGCTCATCGACATGAATCATGATTTTGAGACCAATTCGGGTCGCGAAGCTCTCGTGCCAGTAACGACGGTGGCCGATCTGGACGCCTCCGGCCGTCACGGTGCGTTCGACCCACGGCAGAAACCGGCGGGTCAATTGCTCGACATCGAGTCCGGTGGGAACCAGCGAGCCATGCGCCGCGAGCCCATCGGCCCACATCTGAGCCGGCGCAATCTTTCCCAATCCCTCGTGCGGCGTCATGTGATAGCGGCAAATCTCCCTGATAAACCAGCGCTCAAACTCCTCCAGCGTCATGGCCGACGTCTCCGAAGGATCGTACCCGTCACGCTTGGTCACATCGCCGCCCGTGGCACCGGGGAGCAGCAACATCTTTTCCGACATAGTGCCAATCAATCGCTCGATATGCCCGCCCAGGTGCGAGGCCCCACGCGGCCGGACATCCGGATCGATCCCATATGTGTGGCAGGCGCTTCTGAACGCTTCAGCGCGATGCGCCGATGCAAAATCGGCGTGCAACCGCTTGAAAAAGCCATGCATGGGATAATCCTCCGTCATCTGGAGGCCCGTGAGCAAGGGCTTCTTGGGCAACAGCGCATTTGCGACTGCCCGCCCGCACCGGAAGATCGATGGATCCCCAAAGCTCACATAGAACCCGAGGATGCAGCGGCTCCAGACATCGATCAGCAAAGTCACCCAGGGCCTCCCCAAGGCATTGCGGTGCAAGCTGTCCACCAGCATGACATTGGCGGGCGAATGGTCCATCTGAACCACATCCAGCAGCCCTTCGCTGAGGTATTCTCCCGGGTGCGGCTCATGTGCGGTTCGCCGCTTTGACCCCATGGTCGAACGCGCCAATTGCGGCGAACTGATTTCGCCAATCATCCGCTCGATAGTGCGCACGCTGGGAACATCGGCCATGTCGAACCTGTGATCGCCCGTGTCCGCGATCAGCAGTCCGCGAATCTGGTTCGCCGCTTCCCTGATCGCGGGTGGCGGCCTTTTCAGGAAAATCTCTACAATCTCCCTGTCGATCACCTCGATCACAGCCGCCGATGCGTGCTTCTTGCCAGGCTTGGGGCCCTTGGGCAGCGAAGCAAGGCTCTCGGCGATGGGTTTGCTTCGAAATCGGCGCGCAAGTTCCCGTATCCGACGCGTGCCGAGTCCAGTTTTCTCCGAGATCGCTGCTACCGCTGCGGCAGTCAGCGGGCCTTCAAGCGGCACGAACCTGCGAAACACGGAATAGAGCTCGGCACCGACCTTCAAAGCCGCTTCGGAGGGCTTGGCTATCCTTGGCGGTTTTCGTTCGAGCAAAGGACGACTCCAGCTTCGCTATCGACAACCGCAGTGTTGGCTGTTTTGGCACCCAAGGAAAGATGACTTTCGTCGGCGCCGAGGAAAAATTCATCGAGAAGACGACATTATGGCGTTTTATCAATGCGCTTGAGTGAGTGTCGCGTGCTTTGTCACGCCACACACGCCCAAGTAGGCAGGGCCTACTTTCGGCTCCCGGCCTGCCGGGGCAACACGATATCTACATATCCGCGCCGCACTTCGGCCAAAGCCGCATCAAGATCCTTCTCGCTCGGGTTCAGGTAGGTCGCAATCAATTGCGCATCGGCGTAGAATTCCAGCACGGACGGCGCATCGTTGCGTTTTGGGCCGAAAATCACGCCGCGCATGGGGTAATCTGCCGATATCGCGGCGGATGCAACGCGCATCGTCAGGCGCTTTGCGCCTTCGTCAGCACCGTAAAGAACGAGCACCAAGGCATCGCTGGATACCTGTGCGGCAGTGAAATGCACCGCGCGCAAGCTGACTTGTTCCGCGTGACTGACAGGAACGCTCACGCGATCCTGCGCGATGGCGACAGGCGCGGCGGCGGCGACAGCCAAAGGCAGTGCCATGCGCGTAAGCGCGCGGGCAGTTGTGCGGAGTGTGGGCATCGCCGGCGCTACGGGTTGCCGAGCAGGCCGGCACCGAACACCAAGGCGTCGATCAGCATGATGCCGCTGCCCGCCTTGACGTCGCTGTAGCCGATGCCCCATGCCACGAGGCCGGAAATCATGCCGGTCATGAAGGGATTGCCGAACGGCGCGTACTGGTGGTCGAGGTAGCCGAAGGCAATTGCGGTGCAGATACCGACGACGCCCGCCATCTTCTTGTTAATCTCGATACTGTGATTGGCCACGGTTGCTATCCAGCCTGTGCCGCAGCCCCGTTGGAAGGGGTGGCTAACGGCTCTGAAACGACGTTACGGAAAGTGCCATCACGCAACATTATTCACAAAAATGTCGCAGGTGTTTCTTTCATTTTCATTGACTTGCATGGTGCATACGATGTCCTCTGCTTGAGGGCGGCGCGCGAAAACCCGCAACACTCGGGCGATCTCGAAATTTTTTCGCGCAACCCTCTTGTGAAGATTGTTGCAGACGGCTTGGGAGAGCCTTGGCGATGACATTCATGCCCATCGGTGAATGGTCTGCGCGCGATGCGCAGGGACGCCGAAAATACGTGAGCGCCGAGGAACGGCGGCGCTTTCTGGCCGCCGCCGACAGGATGCCCGCGCGGGTTCGCGCGTTGTGTCTGGTGCTGGCCTATACCGGGTGCCGGGTGTCCGAGGCGCTGGCTCTGACCCACGAGCACATCGACGCCGAGCGCGGCGCGATCATCGTGCGCACCTTGAAGCGCCGCCGCACCTGCTTTCGGGCGATCCCGGTGCCGCCCGACCTGCTCGCGGAATTGTCGGCGCTGCCCGCCGGGAAAAACGGGCGGCTGTTTCCCATCCACCGGGCCACCGCCTTCCGCCAGATCAAGCTCGTCATGCAGCGCGCAGGCGTGGCCGGGCGCATCGCTTCTCCGCGCGGGCTGCGCCACGGGTTCGGCATCCGCGCCGCGTCAGCGGCCGTGCCGCTCAACCTGATTCAGCGCTGGATGGGGCATGCTTCGGGCAACACCACCGCGATCTATCTGGACGCCGTGGGACAAGAAGAGACGATCTTCGCCCGGCGGATGTGGTGAGGTTCTGCCGGTCAACTTCTCCCGGGTTGTTCTCCCGCCGCAAACCATCAGCGGCATTCATTCGGGGATCGTGGCGCAGTCCGGCGTGTCGTCAACGCATTTCGCTTCGTTCCTGCAGCTCCAATCCCTTCGGGCGCTTCGCGGGCGTGTGACGGCCCGCCTGTCCGACTGCCGCCGGTCCTCTCCCCATGAACGCCGCAATGGTGCGGCTTCGAACACAGGGGAAGACAATGACCAAACAAACTGACACCACCAACCGCAAGCCGGAATTTCGCCTCTATCACGTCGCGGGCGAAGGCGAGAAAGCGCTCTGGACACCCATGGGAGCCGCCTGGACGCACAAGGACCATCTCGGCTTCAACATCAATCTCGATCTGCTTCCGCGCTCTGGCCGTCTGGTCATGCGCGCAGCCCCCGAAGGCAAGGATGGGAACGGAGGTCAGCAATGACCTCCACACCTTTGCGCAACCGCATCCTTCACGGCGACTGGACACCCTGAAATACCTCTGGCTGTAAGGCTGGGTTTGTGATTCCATCGCGATGGAGCGATGG
>NZ_JARESE010000064.1 GCF_029076845.1 Novosphingobium album (ex Liu et al. 2023) | reverse complement strand
GCGAGTCGAAGGCTGAAGCCAGTATCCGACTGAAGTCGGAGGGGTTGCTCCCAGAGGGGGACCCTAAACCGGGTTGGATCATCGACCGCCGAGCGATACGTCAACGCGACGAGCGCGCCGACCCCGGGCGTGCTCATCAGCCGGTGGCAAATCCTGTCCGCCCGCGCGATCTTCAGCATCGCGCGATGGAGCTTCGTGAACTCGCTCCACAGCGTTGCCCGCGCTGTCTGCATCGCGCCGATCACGGTTTCCAGCATCGCATGTCCGGCAGTCAGCTCTCGGATCCTGGCATCGAACCGGCCGCGGCTGACCTCGCCGATCTTGAGCCCGTAGCCACGCAGAATCCCCCGGATGCTGAGCTCGACGTCGAGCAACTTGCCCTGCAGCAGCTTGCGTCCAACGAGCAGCGCGCGGGTGTCCTGGGCGTCGATCGACTTGACGTGAACCGGCCGGTACCACCCCATCCGCAGCAACTGCGCGATCCCGCGCGCGTCCTTCCGGTCGGTCTTCACCGTCATCGCCGACAGCGCCGCCTTCACATGGCGCGTCTCCAGCAACACGGCCTCGAAACCGGCGGCGACAAGCCCGGCATGCAGCCATTGCGACAGCGGCCCGGCCTCAAGCCCAATGCGGCTCACCGGAAAGCCCAGTTCGCCGAAATAGCGAACCAGCGCCTCTGGTTCGCTGGCAACCTTGGCCTCACGGACGACCTTCCCCTTGGCGTCCACCACACACACGCTGCTCTCTTTCAGCGAGACATCGATTCCGGCATAATGGTCCACGACTGTTCCTCTCATGATGCTTGGGGCCGACCGCTCGGACCCGTTTCAAACACCATCATTCTGAGGGACAGCCACCCAACCTGGCTACCGTTTGAGACGCTGGCCCATTCCGGCATCTAAGTACTCAAGACTCGTTGCCTCTTAGGCGATAGCCGATACCCAGTTCATTGACGATGATTGCCGGTCGACTGACATCAGTTTCGATCTTCTGCCGGATATTGCGGATGACGACGCGAAGATATTCGATGTGACGTTCATAGTCATTCGGCCAGACGGCGCTCAGGAGTTGCTGGTGGGTGATGACTCTTCCCGGAAACTTCGCGAGTTCTGCAACAATCCCGAATTCCTTGGGTGTGAGATGCACGTCGTTACCCCCCTTGAGAACGCGCCGGTTTACCAGGTCAATCTCGACATCCCCAGCGACAATGGAAGACTGCGCGCCTTGGACGTGCATGCGGTGGCGCAGCGCGGTCCGCACGCGCGCGAGCAGTTCCTCGCTGTCGAACGGCTTGGTCACATAGTCGTCGGCGCCGAGATCGAGCGCGGCTACCTTCTGGTCGGTCGCATCGCGCGCGGACACCACGAGGAGCGTAGCCGTCGTCTGCTTCTTGATGATCGGCACGAGTTCCAGGCCGTCGCGATCGGGCAGCCCAAGATCGAGCAGCACTACATCTGGCTTTGTTTCCGACAGACGTTCCAACGCCTCACGCGCCGTCTCAGCTTCGACGATGTCGTAGGATGCTCGCGCCAGCGTTGTCTTCAGCAATCGCCGAATATGCGGCTCGTCGTCGACGATAAGTACTCTTGCAAGCGTACTCACTCGATTTGCTCCTGATCAGGCTCCCGGACCAGCAGGGCTTCCGGAAAACGAATATTGAACCTCGCACCGCGCGGGTCTCCACGATTGGCGGCATCGACACTCAGCCCCATGGCTTCGGCGAACCCCTTGACGATCGCGAGGCCAAGCCCGGTTCCTCCCTTCGATCGATCGGAGCCCTCGATACGGATGAACGTCTCGAACACGTCGCGCTCCCGCCCGGGGGGGAGGCCAGGCCCCTCGTCTAGGATGGACAGCACCAGTTCGCCCATGTTGCGCTCGGCCATGACCGTGATCGGCGAGCCGGGATCGGCGTAGCGGCCCGCGTTGTCGAGCAGGTTGATCAGGCAGTGATGAAAGAGTTGTACATCTACCCGGACGAGTGGAAAGTTCGGCGGGACATTCAGGATAATATCGTGCCCCGCCAGTGATTTGCGCGTGTCATGCACGGCGCTCGCGACGGCGTCGGTGAGATCGACCGGCTCCAACTTCAGCTTGATGACGCCCGCCTCGACCCGCGCCATGTCGAGCAGGTTGGCAACGAAGCGGTTGAGCCGTTGCGCCTCGCCTTCGAGAGTCTCGACCATAGCGGGGGACGCCACAGTGCGCAGTTCCTGCGCTACGCCCAGGATCGAGGTGAGCGGTGTGCGCAGGTCGTGGCTAACCGAGGACAGCAGGGCCGCACGCAGGCGGTCGCGCTCCTTCAATTGTGCGATGTCGCGCATTTCGTCTTCAAGCTGCATTCGCTCAAGCACCAACGCCGCCTGGTCGAGCAGGCTCATCAGCAGCGGGATCTGGTCCGAACGGATGGGATCGCCGCCGTCGTCACGCGCGAGCCCGATCACCGCCACAACCTTGCTGGCAGTTCGCATCGGGTAGAAGAGCCAGTCGGATGCGGTCAACGTGTCCGATCCCCGCCCGGTCGGCTGGTTCTTGTCCATCGCCCATTGCGCGGCGGCCATCTCGATCGCATCGAGGCTGTTCTCGGGCGGTGTGGCCGCACGAAGCAGCGGTCCGTCGATAGAAGGCACGAGAAGGGCAGTGCGCACACCGAAAAGCCGCGCAATCTCGGCGCAGATCACCTGCATCAGTTCTTCATCGTTGCCTGTAGCGGTCAACTGGCGCAGGAACCCGGCAAGCGCAGCGTTCTGGCGCGCGCTCGATCCGGCCAGCTCAGCTTGATCACGGACGCGTGATGCGAATTGGCTGGTCACGAAGGCGACGCCCAGCAAAACGACGATCGAGATGACGTTCTCCGGGTTGTTGACGCTCAGCGTGCCAGTTGGCGGCAGGAAAAAGAAGTTATAGGCGAGCGAAGACAGAATGCCGGCGAACAAGCCAGGCCTGAGGCCGAACAGGCTTGAGGAGACCATCACCGGCAGTAGGTAGAGCAACGCCACATTGCCAAGATTCAGGATGTGGAACAGCGCTGAGGCGGCGACGGTCACGGTGGCGACCATGAGAAGCGTCGAACCATAGGCGCTGCGTGTCCCCCAGGACCAGCTCGAGCGGGTTTGCGAGTGCGTCTTTCTCAGGGCATCCGAACCCACCGGCAGGACATGGATTGCGATCTCGGACGACTCGCGAACCAGACGGTCGACCACGGAGCCGTGCCGGAACTCGAACCAGCGCGAACGTGCGGACTTGCCGACGATGAGTTGGGTTGCGCGCACTTCCTGCGCATAGGATTTAAGGCCGCCAACAACGCTGGCCGCTGGAACCGACGCGACCATGCCGCCGAGTTGGTTGGCTAGGTTGAGCGCGTCTGCGAGCCGCTTGCGATCCTCCTCATCGAACAACCTGTCGCGCGGCGTTTCGACATGGACCACGGTCCATGGCGCGTGGAGTGCGTCGGCAAGGCGTTTCCCGGCCCGCACAAGACGGTCGGCGCCGGGCAACTCGCTCACCGCCACGACCACGCGATCTCCGCCAGCCCAGTTTCCTGCAAGCGCGTGTTGCCGCACATAGTCGAGCATCTGCGCATCGACCGCCTGCGCAGCGCGGCGCAGGGCCAGCTCGCGCAGCGCAGAGAGGTTCGATTTGGAGAAGAAATGCGTGAGCGCCCGCGTCGCTTCGTGCGGGACATAGACCTTGCCCTGCTTCAGCCGCTCGATGAGCTCATCAGGCGGGATGTCGACGACCTCGATCTCGGCATTTTCAAGGATGCGGTCAGGGACTGTTTCACGCACCCGCACGTGGGTGAACGAGGCAACGATATCGTTAAGACTCTCGATATGCTGGATGTTGATCGTCGAATAGACATCGATGCCGGCGTCGAGCAGTTCTTCCACATCCTGGTAGCGCTTGGGATGGCGGCTCTCAGGCGCATTGGTATGCGCCAACTCGTCGACCAACACCAGTTGCGGCCGCCGCTCCAGCACGGCGTCGATGTCCATTTCGGTCAGCTGCCGGCCCTGATAGTCGATCTTGCGGCGCGGGACGATCTCATGGCCCTGGGTCAGTGCTTCGGTTTCGGTGCGGCCATGGGTCTCAACGATGCCGACCACGACATCAACCCCGGCGCGTTTGCGCTGAGAGCCATCCGAGAGCATCTCCCAGGTCTTGCCCACACCAGGAGCCGCCCCAAGGAAGACCTTGAGGCGGCCGCGGCCCTCCTGCGCGGCGGCGCGCAGGAGGGCGTCAGGATCGGGTCTGTTTTCACTGGCCATTACCCGACGGTTTTACCGCCCAGCCGGTCGAGCTGTCGATTGAGATCGAGGACGTCGACCCGCGGTTCGCCCAGAATCCCGAGGAGCGGCCCTTCTATCGAACGCTGGACCAGTGCGCGAACTTCGGCTTCAGCCAGCCCGCGCACCTTGGCGACGCGCGCCACTTGCACGAGGGCTGCCTCGGGCGACAGGTCCGGATCGAGGCCCGAGCCGGAGGCCGTCACCAGATCACCGGCAATCGGGCCGTTGACGCCTTCGGCCCGGCGCTTCTCGATGTCGCCCTTGACACGATCGACGAGCGCCTGGCTGGTCGGCCCGAGGTTAGACCCGGAGGAAGCGAGGCCGTCATAGCCATTCGCGCCGGCGGCTGAGGGGCGTGTGTGGAAGTAGCGTTCGCCGGTAAATGCCTGTCCGATAACGCTTGATCCGATGACTTTGCCGTTCTCGCGGATCAGGCTGCCGTTGGCCTGGCTAGGAAAGACGGCCTGACCGATTCCGGTCAGCGCCAAGGGGTAGGCTATGCCCAGAAGCAGCGCGAACAGCACGGTCATGACGAGTGCGGGGCGCAGCGAGGTTGTGAAGTCGGAACCCATGTTTCTTCTCCTAGGCCAAGCCGATGCCGTTGACCGCGAGGTCAATGAGCTTGATGCCGATGAAGGGCGCGACCAGGCCGCCAAGGCCATAGACGGCGAGGTTGCGGGCGAGCAGCGGGCCTGCGCCCATCGGTTTGTAGGTAACGCCCTTCAGCGCGAGCGGCACCAGCAGCGGGATGATCAGCGCGTTGAAGATGATCGCCGAGAGGATCGCCGACTGCGGTGTCGCGAGGCCCATGATGTTGAGAACGGCGAGACCTGGATAGAGCACAATGAACATCGCCGGGATGATCGCGAAGTATTTGGCGACGTCGTTGGCGACCGAAAAGGTGGTGAGCGCGCCGCGCGTCATCAGCAACTGCTTACCCAGGCCGACGATCTCGATGAGCTTGGTCGGATCGCTGTCGAGGTCGACCATATTGCCCGCCTCGCGCGCTGCCTGCGTGCCGGTGTTCATGGCGACGCCAACGTCGGACTGCGCGAGGGCCGGGGCATCGTTTGTCCCGTCGCCGCACATGGCGACGAGGCGCCCGCCGGTCTGCTCCTTGCGGATCAGCTCCAGCTTGTCCTCAGGCGTTGCTTGGGCGAGGAAGTCGTCAACTCCCGCTTCCGCCGCGATCGCGGCGGCAGTGAGCGGGTTGTCGCCGGTGATCATCACCGTGCGGATGCCCATCTTGCGGAGCTCGCCGAAGCGCTCCCGGATGCCGGCCTTGACAATGTCCTTGAGGAAGATCGCACCGAGCAGTTTGCCGTCGACAGCGACGGCCAGCGGCGTGCCACCCCCGCGCGCGATCTCGTCGGTGATGCGGCGGAGCTCGGTGGCGGCCGTGGTCTCGCTTGCGCCGGGGTTGGCCTTGAAGACCGAATCGACGGCGCCCTTCTGTATGACAGTCCCGCCGACCCGGACGCCCGAGATGCGCGTCTGCGCCGTGAAGGGAATCACTTCGGCCCCGGCTGGCAGGGACTTTGTCGCGACGTTGAATCGCTCACGCGCCAATATGACGATCGAGCGTCCCTCTGGAGTCTCGTCGGCAAGGCTGGCCAGCAGCGCCGCCTCGGCGAGTTCACTAACCTGCACGCCGCCGACGGGCCGGAATTCGCTGGCCTGGCGGTCGCCGATGGTGATCGTGCCGGTCTTGTCGAGCAGCAGCACGTCGATGTCACCGGCCGCCTCGACCGCACGGCCGGACTTGGCGAGCACGTTGAAGCGCACCAGCCGATCCATGCCGGCGATGCCGATCGCGGAGAGCAGCGCGGCGATCGTCGTTGGGATGAGTGTGATCAGCAGCGCCGCCAGGATGACCACCGGGATCGAGCCGCCCGCATAGGACGCGAAGCCGGGAATGGTGCTGACCGCGATCAGGAAGATGATCGTGAGGCCGACGAGCAGGATGGTGAGTGCGATCTCGTTGGGCGTCTTCTGCCGTTCGGCGCCTTCGACCAGTGCGATCATACGGTCGAGGAAGCCCTGGCCCGGTTCCTGCGTCACCTTGACCTTGATCCGATCCGAGATGACGCGGGTGCCGGCGGTGACGGCGGAGCGGTCGCCGCCCGCTTCGCGGATGACGGGTGCGCTCTCGCCGGTGATAGCGGCCTCGTTCACCGAGGCGACGCCTTCTATTACCTCACCGTCCGCCGGGATCAGATCGCCGGTCTCGACGAGGACGATATCGCCGGCCCGCAGCGCGCTGGCGGGTACGGATTCGGTGCCGCCATTCTTGACACGCTTGGCGGTGAGCTCGGCCTTGGCCGCGCGAAGGCTCGCCGCTTGGGCCTTGCCGCGGCCCTCGGCAAGGGCTTCGGCGAAGGTGCCGAACAGCACGGTCAGCCACAGCCAAATCACGAGCTGGAGCTTGAAGCCGGTCGCCAGGCCATCCTGCCCGACGAAGAGCAGGATGGTGAGGAGCGCGGCCACGACAGCCGTGGTGAACATCACCGGGTTGCGGATCAGTTCGCGCGGATCGAGCTTGCGGAAGGCGTCGCCGATCGCGGGCACGATCAGGTCCGCCGTGAAAAGCGACTTGGGAGTTGTACGGGTCATATGCCAGGCCCCCGATCAGAAGAGTTTGCCGCTGATCATCGCGAGATGATCGGCGATGGGACCAAGCGCGAGGCTTGGCAGGAAGGTCAGGCCGCCCAGGATCAGCACGATGCCGACGAGCAGACCCGTCCAGAGTGGACCGGTCGTCGGGAAGGAGCCCGAACTCTCGGGCGTGTACTTCTTCGCCGCCAAGCTACCCGCGATGGCGAGCATCGGGATGATGATGAAGAAGCGACCGACCCACATCGCAACACCCAGCATTCCGTTATAATAGGGCGTGTTGGCTGTCAGGCCCGCGAAGGCCGAACCATTGTTGCCCACGGCGCTGGTGAAGGCGTAGAGGATCTCCGAGAAGCCGTGTGGTCCCTTGTTGAGCGGCCCCGCCAGGCCCTGCTGCAGCACCGAGGAAATGGCGGTGAAGCCCAGGATGATCAGCGGAAGCACCGCGATGGCAAGCACCGCCAGCTTCACTTCCTTCGCCTCGATCTTCTTGCCGACATATTCGGGCGTGCGTCCGACCATCAGCCCGGCGACGAACACCGCAAGGATGGCGAAGAGCAGGAAGCCGTAGATGCCCGCACCCACGCCACCGACCACAACCTCGCCGAGCTGGATGTTGAACAGCGGGATCATGCCGCCCAGGGCGGTGAAGCTGTCGTGCATGGCGTTGACCGCGCCGCACGAGGCAGCGGTGGTGACGACCGAGAACAAGGCGGAGGCGGCAATGCCGAAGCGGACTTCCTTGCCCTCCATATTGCCTCCCGGAACGCCAAGGCCATGAAGCACCGGGTTGCCCGCCGCCTCCTGCCAGTAGGTGACCGTGACGCCCGCCAGGAAGATCACCAACATGGCGGCGAGGATCGCCCAGCCCTGACGTGTGTTGCCCACCGCCTTGCCGAACGTGTAGGTAAGGCCGAAGCCGATCAGGAAGATCGACAGCATCTGCACGAGATTGGTGAGCGCCGTCGGATTCTCGAACGGGTGGGCGGAGTTGGCGTTAAAGAAGCCGCCGCCGTTAGTGCCGAGCATCTTGATCGCTTCCTGGCTGGCGACAGGCCCGACGGTCAGGGTCTGCTTCACGCCTTCGAGCGTGGCGATGTCGACCGTTCCAGCCAACGTCTGCGGCACGCCATTAGCAATCAGGAAGAGCGCATAGACGATGCAGAGCGGAAGCAGCAGATAGAGCGTGATACGCGTGCAGTCCGCCCAGAAGTTTCCGATCGTCGCCATGTTGCGCCGGGCGAAACCCCGGAAGAGCGCGAAGGCGAGCGCGATGCCGGTAGCGGCCGAGAGGAAGTTATGGATGGTCAGCCCCAGCATCTGGCTGAGATTCGACATCGTCGACTCGCCGGCGTAGCTCTGCCAGTTGGTGTTGGTCGTGAAGCTCACCGCGGTGTCAAACGCCAGATGGTCGCCAACCGCCGCGAAACCCTGGGAGTTGAGCGGCAGAACCGCCTGCAGACGCAGGATCGCGTAGGTGAACAGCAGCAACGTCGCGTTGAATATGAGCATGTGAACGGCATAGCGCCGCCAGTTCTGTTCCTCGTCCGGGTTGATCCCGGACAATTTGTAGAAACCCCGCTCGACCGGTCCGAGCACGGCGTGAAACGGTGTGCGGCGTCCCTCGTAAAGGGCGAACAGCCAAAGCCCGATAGGCTTGGCGAGTGCGACGAGGATCGCGACGAAGGCGAGGATGAGGAGCCATCCCTGAAGGGTCATGCTGTCCTCCCGTTAAAAGCGTTCAGGCCGCACGAGCACGGCCACGAGATAGAGAAGAAGGCCGCCCGCTGTGAACGCGGCGAGCCACAGATCGATGGTCATGACAGGTGCTCCATCATGCGTTGTCGCAAAGGCGGACATAGACTAGCGAGAGCGCCAGCAGTCCGATAACGAGGCCGACCCAAAGGACGTCGCCCATATTACATCTCCTTGATGTTGGTGGGGACGCGCGGGCGGGGATGCGCCGTCTCCGATATATTTCCGACCTGGGGGGCTCGGGTTCCCAAGAACCTAAGATGCGACAGAAGCAATCGCCCGCTTCGTTCCCGCAGGATGTCCATAACTGTCCCGCATGCTAGCGGCACCGCAGCGACCGCGCATGGAGCAGGCGGGCGGCTGGCCCGATGCACCTCGAAATCCACGTGACCCCCTTTCGGCCTTTGACCCGCCGCAGAGACGCAACGGGAATCGAGAAGAGAGTATGCAAATAAGACGCTTCGGCGTTTGTATTCGAGAGCAGCTTATTAGCAGCGACATATGTTTCTCATTAGGATTCGTACGTAGGCCGACCGTTCTGCCGCATTCGCGGGCAGGCGTGGCGAGGCTTCGGTCCGATCTCAGGCGGCTCTTGCTTTGTCCCCGGCTTCGGTCGGCTTGCGCGCTCCCGGCTGCTGATTGCGAACATGGCGCATCGGGAGCGAGTGACAGTTCTTGCGGAAGTAGACGATCTCGAGGAGCGTCGGCCAGATTTCGAGCGAAGAGCGGATGAGCCCGATTTCATCATCGACGATTCGGCTGACGTTCTGCTGGAAGAAATCCGGCTCGAACTCGTAGAAGGTGCGCGCCAAGCTCGCCGCGAATAGTGCGAGCGCTTCGCGCCGCTCGTCGGAGCGGGCGTGCGCCTGGGCGTCGAGTAGCCGCGAATGCAGCGATTGCGCCCCGTGCAGGATCTCTTGGCTGTCGGCGAGCGTCACCGCGCCTTCATAGTCGAAGCTGATGCCTACTTCGTCGACCTTGCGCAGGCTCGCGCGGATCTTGTTCTTGAGCAGCGTGCAAATGGCCTCGTTGAACAGCTCGGATGCCAGCGGATCGCGCATGTAGTTGTTCTTGATGTGGGTCTGGGCGGAATCGACGTGCGCGGCCGCCACCGATGGCTGCTGTACCCAAAGGCGATAGATATAATCCTCGAAGCGCAGGCGCGTGGGGAAGAAGGGCGGCAGGCCGGTACTGTTGTCGTATCCCGCGACGCCGCAGTCCATACGCCAGTTGACCGTCGTGACACAGGGCCGGAAATTCACGAGCACATAGGTGTCGTTGAGCGACTCGGCGTCGTGCCGGTCGTGGTCCTCGAGGAACATCTCGATATAGTCGGCGGCGTCGATGTCGTTGGTACCGGTCCGGAAAGTCTGCGCCATCTTGACGATCGCGTTACGCGATACCTTGCCCTCGCGCAGGAACAACGAGTTCTCACGTGCCAGGCCGAGCGAAGTGTTGGTTTCAAGGTCCATTGCCGTGTCGACCAAGAGTTCGCCGCGCTCATAGTTGGGCGGCGCCTCGGCGACGGTCTTGCCGAGGATGTCGCGGAAGGACTCAAGGATATCATAGGATTTGCGGGTGTGTCCGTTTGCGCCGCGCGGGATGAGCTTGCCGCGGCTGATCTCGTCGTCGGCCAGCGATTCCGGGCTGTCCTCGATCAGCGCGTAGGGCCGCATGTCGTCGTCGGCGCTGATCATAAGGTCGCCCAGCGTATACATCAGCGTGAAGTTGCGATTGCCGCCATAGCTCGGACGGAAGAGGTTGCGCACCAGCACATCGAGCTTGCGGTCGCGCAGGCGCTTGCAGATGTAGGAGACGAACTGCTCCTTCTCGGCCGGGCCGACATAGAACAGATCGTTATGCGTACGGGTGCGCTCGAGGCCGGCGTAATATTTCTCGTGATTTGCGAGCGAGGAATCGTCGAAGACGGTGATCGGGGCGGTCTGCCCGCTCCGCCGAAAATTGTCGTCATAGGCTTCGACGGTCTCGCCCACGTCACGCAGGCGATAGGTCGGGATCACGAAATGCAGGTTTCTTTCGGTCATGAATGTTGAGCCTTTCAGGGACGGTGAAGGATTGCCGGTCGATCGAGGTTGATCAGCCGCGCGGGAATCAGGGACGGCCGGAACGCGCCGCCGGACCGTCTTCCCCGTGCGCTGGGTAAGCCTGGCCGGCCCAGCGCGCCGAGATGGCGACTTGCTCGAACAGGCCCGGCCCGACGATGGCGAGCGCCATGCTGGCGCTGAAACAGGCGAGTACCACCATGCCGAGCAGGAATTCAGCCGGGCTCGCCTCGTGCGGATAGGCCTGGATCATGCCGGTGAGGCGTTGCCCGAGCAGCCAACCGCCTCCGACTAGAACAACGCCCGAAAGGCGCAGTGCGATGCAGGCGCTCGTCCGCCGATGCCACTCGACCATGAACAAACCTTCCTTTTGAGGCTGGTCAGGTACGAAGTCGTGCATAGCTATTCGAGACGGATCAAAGGCGAACCGCATAGGGATTGCATAAAGGCCACATGGGCGATGTGCGCATGACTGATGAACAAAAGGTCGTGGCTTGCCGAGCAGCCGAGATATTATGCTGGCAATGTCCGATTCAGCTGACTGTGGGAACTATCGACGGACCGTCACCCCAAATGTGATCGCGCTGCGGGTAGCGCCATCGACATGGCGCCCGCCGATAAGGTCGAGATCGACCGCGCCGCCTGCGACGGTCCAGCGCAGGCCCGCCTGACCTCCGACCTTGCCTTGGTCGCGCGTGAAGGTCTCGACCATCACGTTAAGGTTTTTCCTGAGCGCGATTTCCGCCTGCGCGCCCACGAACATGTCATGGCGATGGCCCGCGCGTGCCCATAGCCAGCCGGCATTGAGATTGAACCGTAGTTTGTCACCTGCGGGGATCGTCACCGGCACGATGGCCGATGCAGTCTCGAACCTGCCTTTTTGAATGCCATAGCCCACGCTGGTGGCGATGCCGATGCCGATCCCGCGATCCTCGGAGCGGAGCATCAGCTTCGGCGACAGGCCGATCAGCGTATCGTCGGTGCTTTCGGTCCAGCTATGTGTGACGAATCCGCCAATCTCCAGATTGGGCCACGCCTTGCGCGTGCAGGCGGGCGCGCTGTTGACGAGGCCGCCGCCGCTCGACAGCGTCACCCAGCTTTCGAGATGGCAGGTGCCAGGCGTCTCGACCGCCGCATCATCGACGACATGCTCGCCACCCGACGCGCAGGCCGGCCCGGCCGCCAGCAACGCCAGCGGCAGGATCGCTCCCCCCAAGGCCAGCCGCATCAGCTCGGATCGTCCAGGCTGAACTGGTCTGCGCCTTCGTCATAGGCGAAAATCTCGGCATAGCGGCCCCAATGGGTCACGGTGCGCAGCGTCTCGGCGGCGTAGTCGGGCGACATATGATCCTCCAGCTCGTCGCGGAAACGCCGTGCGGGCGCGGTATGACCCGGACGCTCATCGAGGATACGGCGGATATGTTGCGCCAGCGGGACGTGCGCGAGCAGCGCCTGCGCGAAGATGGCGGTGCGCTGATCGACATCGGCGATCGCATAGCGCCGTGCGGGCGGCGTGAGCGTGAAGTCGCCGCTCGAGAGATCGGCGAGGCGCAGCAGCTGCAGCGTTTCGGCCATCGGAAACAGCTCGTCGACCTCGAGTTGCAGTTCGTCGGCGAGGTCGGCCATGCTGGCTCGCCCGTCGAACGGTGCGGCGTCGACCTCCTCGATCAAGCCGGACAGTGCGTCGGTGGAGACGTCAGGCAGCACCATCGCGATGCCGGTGCCGGGAAAGAGCCCGTCACGTGCGGGCTCAGGCGCGGCGCGCGCCGTCATCCGCGCATAAATGTCATCGACCAATGCGCGGAAGGCCGGATCGAGCCGGTCGCGCGGCTGCGGCAGGTCGACCTTGATCTCGGCCGCCACTCGGCCGGGATTGGAGGAGAAGACGAGGATGCGGTCGCACATCAGCACGGCCTCCTCGATATTGTGGGTGACGATCAGGATCGACTTGATCGGCATCCGCCCTTCGCACCACAGGTCGAGCAGGTCGGTGCGCAGCGTCTCAGCGGTGAGCACGTCCAATGCCGAGAAGGGCTCGTCCATCAGCAGCAGCGACGGATCGACCACCAGCGCGCGGGCGAGACCTACACGCTGGCGCATCCCGCCCGACAATTCCTTTGGATAGGCGTTCTCGAAGCCGTCGAGGCCGATCAGGTCGATCGCGGCGAGCGCGCGGGTGCGGCGCTGCTCGGCCGGAACACGCTGTGCTTCCAGCCCGAGCTCGACATTCTGGAGGAAGGTGAGCCAGGGAAACAGCGCGAAGGTCTGGAACACCATGCTGACGCTGGGCGTGTTGCCGTCCTCCCCGAGCACGAAGCGCACATCGCCTTCGCTCGGACGGAGTAGACCCGCGATCGAGCGCAGCAGGGTTGATTTGCCCGAGCCCGAGCGGCCGAGCAGGCCGACGATCTCGTTCTCGTTGAGCGTCAGGTCGACATCGTCGAGCACGAGCATCTGGCCATGACCCTTGCCGTAGAAATGACGGACATTGGACAGTTCGACGAGCGGACGGGTTTCCGCGATGGTGGCCATGATCGAGGCTCCTTTCGATTCCGATGTGGTCAGGCGAGACGCAGGCGGCGCTCGGCGAAGGCGTAGAGCGGCCGCCACAGCAGCCGGTTGAAGGCGATGACGAACAGCGACATGGCCGCGACGCCGAGCGCGACGCGGGGATAGTCGCCGGCCGTGGTCGCATCGGCGATATAGGCTCCAAGGCCCGAGGCATGGAGCTTCTGATCGCCCCAGGACACGGCCTCCGCAACGATGCTGGCGTTCCACGAGCCGCCCGAGGCGGTGAGCGCGCCGGTCACATAATAGGGAAAAATACCGGGCAGCGCGACCTGGCGCCACCATTGCCAGCCCCGGACCCCGAACATGCCGGCCGCTTCGCGCAGGTCGGTCGGGATCGCGCTCGCGCCGGCGATGACGTTGAACAGGATATACCACTGCGTGCCCAGGATCATCAGTGGCGACAGCCACACGTCCGGGCTGAGCTTCCACTGCACGATCAGGATCACGGCGAACGGGAAAAGCACGTTGGCCGGGAACGCGGCGAGGAACTGCGCGACCGGCTGGAGGCGCTCGGCCCATTTCGGGCGCAGGCCGATCCAAACGCCGATCGGCACCCAGATCAGGCTGGCGAGCGCGATCAGCACCAGCACGCGGATCATCGTCAGGCAGGCCAGACCGAGGACGGCAAGCGCATCGCCCCAGTTCAAGGTGCGCATGACGAAGCCGATGATGGTCCAGGCGGCGAAGATCACCGCCGCAGCGAGCAGCGCCTGCCAGGCGAGTTCACTGATCCGACTGGCAGGACGCTCTTTCGTCGCCCGGCGGTGGCCGCCGCCGGGATCGAGGATCAGCAGCAGCCGACCGAGGCCGATGATGGGCGCGAACAGCAGTGACAACAGCCGAGTGCGGCGAACCAGATCGTAGGCCCAGGAGCGCGGTCGCTCGGCGCTCGCGGTCTGCTCGAAGCGGAACTTGTCGGCCCAGGCGACGATCGGCCGGAACACAAGCTGATCGTACAACAGGATGACGGCTGCCATCGCACCCACTGCCCAGCCGATTGCCACGAAATCCTTCTGCGTGATGGCGAGCGCAAGCCAGGAACCGATGCCGGGCAAGGTGACCGTGGTGTTGCCGACTGTGATCGCTTCGGATGCGACGACGAAGAACCAGCCGCCCGACATCGACATCATCATGTTCCAGACAAGCGCAGGTGTCGCAAACGGCAAGTCGAGCCGCAGGAAGCGCCGCACGGGAGACAGCCCGAAGCTGCGCGACACCTCGTCGAGATCGGACGGCACCGAGCGCAGCGACTGGTAGAAGCTGAACGCCATGTTCCACGCCTGGCTGGTGAAGATCGCGAACACCGCCGCCAATTCGACGCCGAGGATGCGCCCCGGAAACAGCCCCATGAAGAAGGTGACGGTGAAGGTGAGGAAGCCGAGGATCGGCACCGATTGCAGGATATCGAGCGCGGGCACGATGATCTGGCCGGCGCGCCGGCTCCGGGCGGCCAGCGTCGCGACGACGAGCGTGAAGACCAGCGATGCCAACAGCGCGGCGAACATCCGCAGCGTGGTGCGCAGGGCATAATAGGGAAGATACAGCGGATCGAGCGTGACTGGCTCGATCTGCAATCGCGACAGCGGTTCGGCGATCCCTTCGGCGCCGCGGAAGACGAGCATGGCGAGCCCCGCCAGCAGGACGAAGGCGATGGCGTCGGCCCGGTTCGGCGCGGTCAGGCGGAGCATGCGCGAGAAGGGCCGCACGCCCCGGGCAATCGGGGTCATTTCTGTCATGTCTCACCTCATCGGGCGCCGCTTGCGGGCCGCCCTGGGCGAGACTGACGGGATCAGGCTCGGCCAGGCGCCCCTAGCGGCGCGGATAATCCACTACTGTCGCTTGGCATTGATCGGTTGGCTTTCCTGATTGCCGGCAAACCCTGCCGACGGGCGGCCGATGCTCCCGCACCGCAGCAATGTCAATCAATCGGGGGCGGACTATACCAAAGTATCGCCGTCCTCCTTGATGTTCCGGGGGGTCATTCATGCTGTTAAGCCATCACGCCAAGACAAAGAGAGAAATTCATGACCGTCATCGCCGCCTATCTTTATCGGAATGGTCGCCGGGTCGAACCCGTCTCGCTTGATCATCCCGTACATTGCGCCAGCGACAGTTCGGAATTCGTCTGGATCGGCCTTTTCGAGCCCACCAAGGACGAGTTGCGCACGCTCCAGGAGAATTTCGGACTGCATCCGCTGGCTGTCGAGGACGCGCTCAAGGCGCACCAGCTGCCGAAGGTCGATGTCTATGGCGACCAGCTCTTCGTGGTCGCGCGCACCGCGCATCTGGAAGCGGACAGTATCGCCTATGGCGAGACGTCGGTCTTTGTCGGCGCAAGCCATATCATCAGCGTCAGACATGGCTCGGAGCGCGCGCACTCCGGTCTTCGCGAACAGCTCGAAGCGGCGCCCGTGCTGCTCGGCCACGGCGTGGACTACGTTCTGCACGCGATCCTGGATTTCATCGTCGACGGCTATCTGCCGATCGTGGAGACGATCGAGGAAGACGTCCTCAAGATGGAGCATCGCGCGCTCGACAGCTTCCTCGATCGGGGCGAGGTGATCCGCCTGTTCACGCTGCGTCGCCAACTCGTCCAATTCCAGCGCATGCTTGGCCCGATGTCCGCCCTGTGCGCCAAGCTGGAGCATCTGGAACTTCCCTTTCTCGATCCCGAGGTCCGGCCCTATTTCAGGGACGTGCTCGATCATGTCCGGCGGACCGAAGCCATGGTCGGGTCGCTGCGCGAAGTGCTGATATCGGTGTTCGAGGTTAGCCATCTGTTCGAGCAGCAGCGCCAGGGCGCGATTACCCGGCAACTCGCGGCCTGGGCCGCCATCCTCGCGGTGCCGACCGCCATCGCCGGGATTTACGGGATGAATTTCGAGCACATGCCGGAACTCAAGACGCAATATGGCTATTTCATCGTGCTTGGCGTGATCTCCGCCGTCTGCGTCGCGCTCTATATCCGCTTCAAGCGGGCGCGCTGGCTCTGATGGCGCCCGTTGGCCGTGATGAGCGGGATGTGCCCATCGGAGCCGCGGCAGGGTTCGGCCGCGGCCGTGGACCGATCGGCCGTCGGACATGAGGTATGGCGGAAAGCCTGTATTTCCGGTCCATAGGGTCCGGCGGATCGTCGGCCGCGTGCAACGCTGGTCCTTGTACCGGCTGTCGTTCCAGTTTCTTCGCCTGAGCTTGGCCTGCCACCGCTGGGGCTTCGCCACAGACGCGCGGGTGTTGATGACCGTTTCGCACCGGCTGCGCAAGCGCGCCGCCGGGCGATAGGCGCCCCTACTGCCGGGGTTTCAGGCCCGACCGTCAGTAGTCGCGCTCCACCGGTGAGACGAAACGGTCCGCCGGGGCCGATGTTGTAGGCTGCTTCCCTATGAGGGCGGGATCGATCGGTTGGTCGAACGAGAACCCGAAACGTGAGGATCAGGACTTCGCCCTTGGTCATGCCTGGCACAAGATCCCCGCCAAGCCCGGTCGCCGAAAGGTTGCGGATCCGCAGCGTCATCGGCTCCGCCTGGCCTGGCCGTCGCGCCTGCGCTTGCAGCAGGACGCTGCCGCGCCGTCCGGCTCGATGGTCGAGTGCCGGCGTCGTCGGATCATCCGGACCGTCCTTCATCGGCCCGCCTCGACATCCGGCGGATTCTGCGCGTCCTCCCGCACGGGCGCGATCAGATCGTATATCCGGACCAGCTGCGGCAGCGATGCCGCGCCCATCTTGAGCATCACCTGGCGCCGCCGCACCTTGACCGTGATCTCGCTCACGCCCAGCAGTCCGGCAATTTGCTTGTTGAGCAGACCCTTGACGACCGATTCCATGACGGCGCGCTCACCGGATGTCAGCTCGCCATGCCGGTCGCGCAATATCGTGATTTCACTCTCGAACGCGCGCCGCAGCCTGTCGCGCCCGATCCCGCTGTGGATCGCGTCGAGCAATGCCCGGTCGTCGAACGGTTTCATGAGGAACTCGATCGCCCCGTCCTTCATCGCCCGGACCGACATGGGGACGTCGCCATGCCCGGTGATGAAGATCACCGGCAGGCTGATCCCCAGCGACGCCATCTGCCGCTGGAAGTCGAGCCCGCTTTGTCCGGGCATGCGGACGTCGAGGACCAGGCACCCCGGCGCGTCCGGCATCCCGCTGTCGAGAAAGGCGCGGGTCGAAGCAAAGCATCGTGCCTCCAGACCCACGGAGGCAAGCAGATCCTCGAGCGCAGCGCGCACCGACGCATCGTCATCGATGATCCGGACCACCGGCGCCAGTTCTCCGGGATCGATCTCGTCGGTCATAAACCGGCTCGCGCGGGCAGGCTGACATGGATTTCCATGCCGACCGGCCCGGGAAGGCTCGCCCGGATCTCGCCGCCATGCGCCTCGACGATCGTTCGGCAGATCGCAAGACCCATGCCGGTGCCGCCCTTCTTGGTGGTCCAGAACGCGTCGAACAGCAGGGGAAGATTGTCCTCGCTCGCGCCGATGCCGGCGTCCTTCACGCACAGCCGGACGGCGGTGTCGTCCAGCCATGTGCGAAGGTCGAGCGAACGGCGGGACGCCGGCAGGTCCTCCATCGCCTCGACTGCATTGAGGATCAGATTGCCAAGCACCTGCTGGAGCTGAACGGGATCTCCCAGGATCGGCGGAAGCGCGTCCGCCAGATCGAGGCGGAGCGCGATCTCGTTGCGATCGATCTCGCTCTGCGCGAGCGCGACGGACTCGGTGACCGCGTCATTGAGCGACATTTCCTTCGTCTGGGCGGCCTCGCCACGCATATGTTCCCTGACGCGCGCGACCACCTTGCCGGCACGATTGGCGTCGTCGACGATCCGGCCCGCCGCCAGCCGCGCCCGCTCGAGATTGGGCGGCTCGGCCGCCAGCCAGCGCAGGCAGGCGTCGCCGCTGGTCGCGATCGCCGCAAGCGGCTGGACACCCTGAAATACCTCTGGCTGTAAGGCTGGGTTTGTGATTCCATCGCGATGGAGCGATGG
>NZ_JARESE010000063.1 GCF_029076845.1 Novosphingobium album (ex Liu et al. 2023) | reverse complement strand
TATCCAGTCTCCTTACGGAGCCTGAATCAGATCGCAGCCCTCACATCAATGGGTCCTGACCCTAGGTTTCAGGCGTTGGGCGCTCTTGAGCTTGGCTGACAGCGCTTGCGTCTCATCGTCACAATCGCGCTTGGGCTATCGTCGATGCATCGCCCCTGTCCAACGGACGGCGGCCCAAGCCGCGCTCATCAGCGAAGCCCATGACAGAAAGGCTTCACCGCAGTCATCGCCGCCATGCTTGCCGATGTTCTAATCGCCGAACCGTTCGGACAAGGTGCTGATGTCAGCCGACACCCGCGTTCGCAGAGATCCCAATCGCATCGGCGCCACTTCGCCGCCTCAGGCATTTCCGCTGCTTTGCCGCCCGCCACGATCTTCGACCCATGCTCTTCGACGGCTTCACGCGTGCCGGCGTCACCGTGATTTGGCTGCACGGGATAAGTTCGCGCCCGCTCAGCCAGTTGTTCGGAAAGCGCGAAATCACCGCGTCGTCACATGAAGCGGTGCGTTACAACCCTCGCCATATCTTCAGCGCCGTCTTATCGGAGGGACCGAAATCGGCCCGATCGCAACGCGCCGGCAGGAAATGGCGATCGTAGCACAGCTTGATTTCGCGCAGCCAGGCCGAGCGGCTGGCGACAATGCCGATGGCTTCGCGCTTCCAGCCGGGGTTCAGTTGCAGGAAGGCGTCGCGCAGTTTTCCAGCCGTCAAATCGGGCTGGCGGGAGAGATGGTCGGCGTCGGGCCAGCGTAGCGAGCGCCAGAGGATGCCGCTGACCTTGAAGTAGGTTTCGGGCGTCTTGGCCATGCAACTACCGTGCTTGGCCCATTCGTGTTCGAGCAGGCGCGGTGCTGGGGTCATGCACAAGTTGCGCCGGATGAGGTCCGGCGAAGGGCGCGGCGTGGCCGCGCACCATTGCGGATCGGCGCCTTTCCGGCCTTCGGGCCACAGGCCATGAAGCACGAAGCCAAAGCGCCCGTTGATGCCCGAGCATTGCATCGAGCCGCGATTGCCGCTCATCCGGCAATATTCGGGCGACCAGCTTGCCGCCAGGACGTAGCCTGAAATGGCAGTGTGGCGGACGGGGCCATCCGGTTGCACCGGCCGGGTGGCCTCGACATGATGCGGCAGGCGGCATTGGTAGGCTTGCGCCAGGGTCGGCGCGGGTGAGCCCAGGGCGGCGGCAGCCAGCGCCGCAAAGGCGGCCGCCCGTTTCATAACGGCGTGAAATCTAGCCCGATGTCGGCCGCCGGCGCGCTCTGGGTGAGCCGGCCCACGGAGACGTAGGTAACGCCAGTCGTCGCGATCGCGCCGATGGTATCGAGATTGACGCCGCCCGAGGCTTCGCAAGGCACGCGGCCCGCCACCAGGGCGACGGCTTCCCGCAGCATGTCCGGCCCCATGTTGTCGAGCAGCAGGTGATTGGCCCCGGCCGCCAGCGCGGGCTCGATCTGGTCGATCCGATCGACTTCGCAGATGATGCGGGTCACGCCCGCTTCCTTCGCGCGGCGCACCGCTTCGCCGACGCCGCCGGCGACGAGGACGTGGTTGTCCTTGATCATCGCCGCGTCCCACAGCCCCATGCGGTGGTTCTGGGCCCCGCCCATGCGCGTGGCGTATTTCTCCAGGTGACGCAGGCCCGGGATGGTCTTGCGCGTATCGAGCAGCACCGCGCCGGCCTGGCCGATCGCATCGACATATTGGCGCGTCATCGTCGCGATGCCGGAAAGATGCTGCACGGTGTTGAGCGCCGAACGCTCGGCAGTGAGCATGGCGCGGGCATTGCCGGTAAGGCGCATGAGATCGCTCCCCGGCCCAACACGCTCCCCCTCGGCCGCCAGGATATCGACCTCCATCGCGGGATCGAGCTTGCGGAAGAACGCCGCGGCGATCGGCAGGCCCGCGACCGTGATCGCATGGCGCGCGTCCATCACGCCGGAAAACCGCGCGTGCGGCGCGATCACGCTTTCCGAAGTCACGTCGTGGCCGCCTCCGGGCAGGCCGACGCCGAGATCTTCGGCCAGCGTGGCGGCGACGAATGCGTCGAGATCGAAACCGGGGATCGTGAAGGCAGTCATGCGCGCTTTATTCGCGCGTTCGGCCCGGATTGTCGAGGCGGTGCTTTGCGCCTTGCCCTTCCACCATCGCTTCGCGGCGCTCTCCCTCCCCGTGCCGGGGACGATGGGCGCGGGTGCGGGAAGGACTTCGGCTGGTCCGCGGGTTCAGTGTACGAACCGGGCGATGACGTCGCGGTAGCTGCGGCTGACTTTCACTTGCGCGCCCGAATCGAGCACCAGGAAGCATTCGCCATTGGTGTGCGGCTTGACTTGGCGGACCTGGTTGAGATTGACGATGGTCGAGCGATGGACGCGCTGGAACACGCGCGGGTCCAGCCGGCGTTCCAGATCCTTCATCGTCTCGCGCAGGATCAGCGAATTGTCGGCGGTGCGGATGCACATGTAATCGCCGGCCGCCTCGATATGCTCGATCGAATCGACATCGATGCGGAAGATCTGGCCGCGATCCTTGATGTTGATGAGCTTTTCGTAACGGTCCGTGCCGGTCTCGGCCTCGTCGGGCAGGTGGTCCATGGCGTCGGGGGCGACTTCGGCGAGCACGGACTTGAGCTTTTCCGCCTCCTCGGCCGAGCGCTTCTCCACCAGGCGTGTCCGCACGCGGGCCAGCGTATCGGCCAGCTTGTCGTCCTCCACCGGCTTCATCAGGTAATTGATCGCGTTCGCCTCGAAAGCGCGCACCGCGTGTTCCTGATAGGCGGTGACGAAGACGAAGAGCGGCGGCTCGATCTCCATCACGCCCTTGACCACCGAGAAGCCGTCGAAGCCGGGCATCTGGATATCGAGGAACACGAGGTCGGGCTTTTCCGTCTTGATCTTGCGGATCGCTTCCCGCCCGTTCGAGCAGGTGTCGATGATCTCGACATCGGGATAATTCTCCAGGCGCAGTTGCAGCCCCTGGATGGCGAGCTTTTCGTCGTCGACGAGGATGGTTCGGATGGTCATCTGATAATCTCTCCAGCGCTAACGCGCATTGAGGGAATTTGTTTCAATGGCTGGATGCCAGGGCCAGCCGGAAGGGTTCGGGCGCGTCTTCCGGCGCCTCGCGGCGTTCCACGGGGATTTCGATCACCACCGCGAAACCACCTTCGGGCGGTTCGATCGTTTCGAAGCGGTGCTTTTCGCCATAGGCCTGCGACAGCCGGTCACGAATGTTCGACAGGCCGACGCCGGTGGATACGGGCTCCCCTCCATCATAGCTCATGCCTGAAAGCCTGTTGTCGGTAACGTCGCTTTGCAAGCCGGGGCCGGTGTCGGAGACGGTGATGCGAAGCATCTGCCCGATAAGCTGCGTGGAGATGGTGATTTCAGCGCCGCTTTCCTGGGGGCTGACGGCATACTTGATCGCGTTTTCCACCAGCGGTTGCAGCAGCAGCGAGGGCAGCAGCGCGGCTTCCGTGGCGGGATCGATGGTGAAGCGGGTGCGCAGGCGTTCCTCGAACCGCATCCGCTCGATATCCAGATAGAGCTTCAGCGTTTCCACTTCCTGCGCCACCGTCACGCGCGCGGCGGGCTTGTTGACCAGCGTGTAGCGCAGGAACGAGGAAAGCCGGCTCAGCATCGCGTTGGCCGGCTCGGTCTGCTTGAGCAGCACCAGCGTCGAGATCGAATTCAGCGTGTTGAACAGGAAATGGGGATTGAGCTGGTAGCGCAGCATCGCCAGCTGCGCCTGGGTCGCCTGGTTTTCCAGCCGGATGAGCTGGTCGTTCTGCTCTTCCACCTGGAGGAAGAAGTTGATCGCGTAATACAGCGCCGACCATGCGCCCAGCAGCGTCGCATCGAGATAGAACACGCCGATCAGCAGTTGCGCGAAGCTCGAATCGCTGTCGCTGCGATAAAGCGAGATCACCCAGGCATCGATGAAGGCGTGCAGGCCCACCGCGAAAGGCAGGATCAGCGCGGTCACGCCCCAAGTCACCAGCGGGCGCTGGGTGATGAGCAGGCGATAGATCACCGCCAGCACCAGCGAGATCGAAAAGCCGGTGATCGTGGCGATCAGCACCAGCACGAAAGAGGCGAGCGGCTGGTCGTTGGCGATCACCGACATCGTGCGCAGCAGCATCGCACCGGCCCAGCCGGCGAACTGCAAGCGCCAGAACGCCTGGTTCTTGTTGGCGAAAAACGGGATCGGCTGGATCGGCAAAACGGCCATACGGCGTCCTTCTAGCCGAAAAGCGCGAAACCGGAAATCATTGGTGATCGTCTTGGCGGCAAACCGCTTGGCGGCAAATCGCGCGCGGGCGCCCGGCTCACCTCTTGCGCGCGGTCGCGATCGCCTGGGAAAGCTGGTCCATGCCCACCGCGCCGGCGATCATCGCATCGCCCACCACCCAGCTTGGCGTGCCACCGAAGCCCAGTTGCCGGGCCAGCTCGACATTATCGTTCAACTCACGCTCGACGCGCGGGCTGGCTGCCGTGGCGCGCGCCCTGGCCATGTCGAGCCCGGCGGCCCTGGCGGCGGCCTCGATCGTCGCGGGATCGGGCTGGCCGGCGGCGAACATCGCTTTGTGGAACGCGGTGTACTTGCCCTGCTCGGCGGCCGCGAGCGCCATCCGGGCCGCGTCCGCGCTTTGCGGGCTGAGAATGGGCAATTCGCGAATGACGATGCGCAAGTCCGGGTTCCTGGCGATCAGCGCATCGACATCGGCCACGCTGCGCCGGCAATAGCCGCAGGCGAAATCGGTGAACTCGACAAGCGTGACGGTGCCCTGGGGATTGCCCATGACGGCGCCGGGGAAGGGGGTTTCCACTTCCTTGCGCACGCCCGAAAGCTGGGCGCGGCCCTGCTTGGCCTGCAGGTTGTCCATCGCTTCGGGCAGAATCTCGGGATGGGCCAGGATATAGTCGTGGACCACCGTCTCGATCGCTTGCCGGTCGCGGCCCGAAAGCGAGGCGGCGGGGCCGGACACGATCCGTTCGGCGAACCAGCCGGCCACGCCGGCCAGGACCACGAGGAGCGCGACGAGCGCGATTTTGCCGGCATTTGCGCGCGGCTTGCGATCCGCCTTCTGCATGGGATGTTCGCCTAGTTTGATCCACTGACGTGGAAGCGGTGCCGGCCCGGTCTGAACCTGGCCCCTAACGCTGTTTGCGCTCGCGTTCAATCGCGGCCTTGGCCTGGAATTCGATGTCCTGCGCGCGCAGCCAGTCGGGCGAGCCTTGCGGCAGGCCGGCCTCGGCGGCGCGCGCGCTGATCAGCGCTTCGGCATTGTTGCCGCTCAGCACCTGCTGCTCGGCGCTGGCCAGCCGGGCGCGCGGCATGTCACCGTTCGCGGCATAGATCACGCCGAGCTGGTACCACGCGAAGGGATTTTCCCGATCGCGCGCCACCGCCGCCTTGAGCACGCGCTGCGCTTCCTCGAAGTTCTTCGGATCTTCGGTGGCGATCAGCGCGTGGCCGAACAGCGTGGCGATCAGCGGCTGGTTGCCGGTCAACTCGGTGGCGCGGCGCAAGGCATCGAGCGCTTCGCCGGGCCTGCCCGCTTCCAGCAGGATCTGGCCCTTGAGCTCCAGGAAATAGGGATCGTTCGGATCGGTCTGTAGCAGCGCCTCGGCCTCGGCCATGGCCCGGTCGAGATGGGCATCCTTGTGATAGGCATAGGCGCGCGCGTAATGCGCGGGCACGCTGTTGTCGGTCACCGGATAGACCCGCAGCGTGTCCCTGGGCTCGGAAAGATAGCCGAACAGCTTGGCCTTGGCGCGGGTGAAGCGGGCTTCCAGCTGGGCATCGTTGGGCCTGGTCCACGACGGGTCCGCCTCATAGGTATCCTGCAGCGTGCGGATGCGATCGCCGGTCAAAGGGTGGCTGGAATAGAATTCGTCCCCGTCGCGCGGGCGATAGCCATAGCGGAATTCCAGGTTCTCCAGCTTCTTGAAGAACTCGATCGAGCCACGCCCGCTGATCCCGGCGGCGGAAAGATATTGCGCGCCGGCCGCGTCGGCCGAGGCTTCCTGCGAGCGGTTGTAGGCCAGGAACTTGCCCATCGCCGCCTGCTGCCCGGCCATGAGCACGCCCATCGCCGCGTCCGCGCCGCCGGCCGCCGCCGCCGCCGCGCCCAGCAGCAGCGAAAGCAGGCTGATGTTGGTCGCGGCCTGGCCGCCCATGTTGAGCACCGCGTGGCCGCCGGTGACGTGGCCCAGCTCGTGCGCGATCACGCCTTGCACTTCGTTGGCGGTATCCGCCTCGTTGATCAGGCCGCTGTTGACATAGACCGCCTGCCCGCCCGCGACGAAGGCATTCACCGAGGGATCGTTGACCAGCACGATATCGACATTGCCCGGCTGCAGGCCGGCCGCCTTGACCAGCGGCTTGGCCATGTCGCGCAGCAGCGCCTCGGTCTCCGCATCGCGCAGGATCGATTGCGCCGCGGCGGGCTGCACGGCCAGGGCCAGCGCGGCCAGCAGGGCCAGCAGCAGGGAAGCGGGGCGCATGTCGCGCATTAGGTCTCCATGGGCTGAACCGGCACTGAAGCGTCGCGCTGTCCAGGCGCTCGCGCCTTCTAACCGCCTGCGTGCCGCATTCCTAGAGTCCGATCCTTTCAGCCCAGCAGGCGGCGCGCGGCGCGTTCGACCAGCGCGGTGTCGCCGGACACTTCGCCCAGCAGCACCACTTCGCCCGATTCGAGCCGGCGCGCGACCAGCACGGTGAATTCCTCGCCCTCGCCCGAAAGCTCGGCCAGCGCGCGCGGCTGCATCCCGCGCAGCTTGCGCGCCAGCGTGTCGCGCGGCGAATGGCGGCTGGCCGCGGCCTTGCCGGTCTCGATCCGGCGCAGGCGGCGTTCCTCGCCGACCACGCCCTTGAGCCCGCCGGGCGCCTTGGCGAGAAATTCCGCCAGCGCGCCCTGGGCCAGCCCCAGGCGCTGCGCATGGCCGATCGCGGCGGCATATTCGGTGAGGCGCGTCTTGTCGTAATCGGCGCCGAACACCAGCTTGACCAGCGGCGTGAGCGGCGCCCGGTCCTGCACGGCAAGGCCCGCATCCTCGACCAGTTCGCGGAATTCATGGGGTTCCTCGGCGGCGGCCAGCGCGAAATCATAGGCGCGGCCGATCGCGGCGTAGAGCGCCTGGCGCGAGCGGTCCTCGCTGCCCTTGGCCGCCAGCGCCAGTTCGCGCGCGGAAGCCAGCCAGTCGCCCAGCGCCATGTCATGGCCGCGCGAACCGTCGCGCTCGTCCGGCACCGCCTCGAAGCCGAGCGCGGCCGGATCGCCGAAGGCGGGTTCGGGAAAGACCATCGGCGCCGGATCGTGCGCGGCGAATCGTGACAGGTCGGCCGGGCCATCGGCCCATTCGGTCAGCGGCGCTTGCGCGCGTTCGCGCCCGGCGCGCGGTTCCAGCACCTGATCGATCTGCAGCAGCAGCTCGTCGGTGGTCTTCTGGTCGGCCAGTTCCTTCCAGTTGATCACGCCGTAGATGAAGTCGATCGTCACGTTGTCGCTGGAAAAGGGCAGCAGGATGCCGCGATAGAGAATCGTCGCGCCGCGCTGGTTGACGAATTCGGCCTCGAACCCGATCGGCGCCTGGTTGGCGAGGATCTGCATGTAGTGATCGGTGATGCGCGAAAGCAGCGATCGGCTGGGCACGTCGGCCAGCGATGCGATCGGCCCTTGCGCGCCGCATTCGGCCGCCAGCGCATCGCCCAGGAAGGCGACGGCGGGGTTCTCGATGCCGGCGGTGAAGTCCAGCAGCACGCTGTAGGGCCCGAAATCGGGCAGGTTTTGCGGGTCCAGATCGCCGATCGCGGGAAAGTTGCGGTCATCCAGCAGGCTTGCCCAGAAGTTGTACGCGCGCACTTGCATGCGGCGTTCGTCCTGCCCGATCGCGGCCGGCGGCAGATCGCCGTCGGCATCGTCCTCGCCCGCATACGGATCGTCGGCCGGCCCTTCGTATTCCGGGAAATGACCGCGCAAATTGTCCATGTGGAATCCCCACTTAACCCTGTTGGGATCGTTCTGGCGCAACATGGTAAATTAATCTTTAAGTCGCGCCGGGTGGGTTTGCGGACCCCGTGGCGCGCGCGCCTACCAGGACTTGACCACGCCCTCGCCCGGCCGGGGCAGCGGCGCCAGCAGGCGTAGCGCGATGAACGAGACGATCAGGAACGCGGAGCCGGCGTGCAGCGCGAAAGGCAGCCCGCGCCAGTCGGCCAGCGCGCCCCAGGCCCAGGAGCCCAGCGCCATGCCGCCGAAGGTGACCGCCTGGTAGATCGACAGGCACCGGCCCAGGATCTCGTCGGGCGATCGCATCTGCACGGCGGTGTTGATGGTGGTGAGGATCGCCACCCAGCCCATGCCGCCGACGAACGCGGCGGGCAGGGCATAGATCACGCTGTGCACTTCGGCGATCAGCGAAAGCACGAAGACGAACATCACCGTGCCCAGCGCCAGCACGCCTTCCAGCTGCAGCTTGCGCCGAATCGTGCCGATGAACGGCGCGGCGATGATCGAGCCGATGCCGAACATGCCCAGCATCAGCCCGAAATCCACCTCGCTGCCGTGGAGCTGGTCGCTCACCACCGTCGGCAGCAGCGCCTGATAGGCGGCCAGGCTGAAGCCCAGCGACAGCCCGCGCGCGAGAATCCGGCGCAGCGGCGAGGACGAGGCGCAATAGCGGATGCCGATGGCCACGGCGGGCAGGATCGGCCGCCGGTCGATCGCGCGCGGCTCCGGCCGCCACCACAGCAGTACACCGATCAGGCCGACATAGCTGATCGCGTTGATCGCGAAGGCGAAGGACACGTCCCATAGCGAGATCAACATGCCGCCCAGCGCCGGGCCGATGCTGCGCGCGATGTTGAACGAGATCGAATTGAGCGCGATCGCCTGCGGGATCTCGCGCGGATCGACCTGCTGGCGCACCGATGCCTGCCATGCCGGCGAATTGAGCGCGGTGCCGATGCCGACCGAAAGCGTGAAGGCCAGCAGCAGCATGGGATGGATCAGCCCGGCGTAAGTCATCAGCGCCAGCGCGCTGGATACGATCAACATGCCGATCTGCGCCGCCAGCATCACGCGCCGGCGATCGAAATTGTCGGCGATGGCACCAGCGAACACGCCGAACAGCATGATCGGCACGGTTGCCGATGCCTGCACCAGCGCGACCAGCTGGTGCGAGCTGGTCAGCTCGGTCATCATCCAGGCTGCGCCCACCGACTGGATGGTCGAGCCCAGGTTCGAAAACAGGTTGGCGATCCAGATCGCGCGGAACACCGGATAGCGGAAGGGAGAGAAGGTTCCGCTGTCGCGCCCGTCAGCCTGGTCCGCTTCCGGTTCGCTCAAAGGGGATTGCGCATCGGCCACGTCCCCGGCGTTAAGGCGGGGTTTGCGCGATCGCAAGTGTCAGAACAGATACCGCATACGGATCGAAAGATGCGCCTGCGCGCCGTCCACCGCGAAGGCGGCGCTGGCGAAGCTGGGCGGGCCGAAGCGCACCGGCGCGTCGCGCGAGAAGCCGAAACCCTCGCGCGGCATCATCAGCCGCTTGTCCAGCCGGCCGTTGGCATTCTCGTCATGCACCAGCGAAATCGCGTAGCGCCCGTTGGGGATCGCACCGAAATCAAGCTCGACATGGCTGCCGGCCGGAACGATCAGGGTATGGGCCGCCGGATCGCCCGCGCAGCCGGGAAAGGCCTTGGGCCGCGCCGTCAGGCAGGCCAGGACTTGCCCCCGGGTGGAGCGCAGGCCCGTGACCGAGACCGAGACGTCGCCCGCTCCCGTGCCTCCTCCGGCGCCGAGCGCCAGCGGTGCCAGCAGGATCAGGGCGCCAGCAGCCCGCGATCGGTGCCGCACAGGCGATCCCAGAAGCGGAAGTAAAGGCCGTAGTTGCATCGGTACTGCTCGTGATGGCGGTGGTGGTGGCTGGCGGTGATCAGCCAGCCGCCAGGGCGCGAGTGAATCAGCCGGCGGGGAAACATCTCCCAGCCCATGTGGTTGGTTATTCCCATCACCGTCATGATCAGCAGCACCAGGCCCAGCACCGCGACGTGGATCGGCACCAGAAAGACCAGCGCCGGCACCACCACCGCGCCGGTCAGCGCCTCGATCGGGTGAAAGCTCATCGCCGCCCAGGCGGTGGGCGGGCGGCTGGCGTGGTGCACCGCATGGGCCAGCACGAACAGGCGCGGCCGGTGCAGCGCCCGGTGCGTCCAGTAGAACCAGGTATCGTGCAGGAACAGATAGGCGAACAGCGAAGCTGGCAGCCACCACAGCGGCCAGTCATGCACGTCGGTGTAGATCCGGGTCCAGCCCCGTTCGCGCCAGCCCCAGGCGACGATCCCCGCCGGCACGCCATAGATCGCCGCCGAAAGCAGCGACCAGCGGATTTCCGCGCCGATCTGCGGGCCGAGTCCCTGATAGAGGCCGGGCCGCACCCGGCCGGTGAGCCAGGCGAAGAACCCGCTCGTCACCAGATAGCGCAGGCCGACGATCGCCGTCATCGCGGCGGCGGAAGCGAGCGCGGCCGCAAGGCCCGGTCCCAGGTTGGCAACCATGATGGCCTTATGCCCGCGCTCGCGATGGGCGGCTAGACCGCGCGGCGCACGCTGTCGCGATGCGCGCCGACCGTCTTGGGGCCGCGCGGACGGAAGCGGCGCTTGGCCTGGGCGTCCTGCCCGGCGGCCTCGCGCCGTTCGCCGTCGGGACGGTCGCCACGCGGGCGCTCGCCCAGGGGCCGTTCACCGTGGGGCCGTTCGCCGTGCGGCTTGCCCTGGCGCGGCCGGTCGTCGCGCGTGCGATCGCGCTGGCCGCTGTCCTTGCGGGGCTGGCCTTGCGGCTTGCCGCCACGGGCCGGCTCGGGCGCCTTGCGCGCGGAGAGCGCGGGCAGGCGGGCGGCCTGCGCGGCGAAATCCTCGGGCAGCGGCGCGGGAGTGAGCTTGATGCGGGTCAGCCGCTCGATATCGCGCAGATACGTGCGCTCATCGGGCGCGACGAAGCTGATGGCGATGCCGTCCGCCCCGGCGCGCGCGGTGCGGCCGATGCGGTGGACATACTGTTCGGGCACGTTGGGCAGCTCGAAGTTGAACACGTGGCTGACGCCGGTCACGTCGATGCCGCGCGCGGCGATGTCGGTGGCCACCAGCACGCGCACCGCGCCCTGGCGGAACCCGCCGAGCGCGGCGGTGCGCTGGCCCTGCGACTTGTTGCCGTGGATCGCGGCGGACGGCACATTCGCGGCGGAGAGATGGCGCACCACCCGGTCCGCCCCATGCTTGGTGCGGCTGAAGACGAGCGCGCGGTCGATCGAGCCGTCCGCCAGTCCTTCGCGCAGGCGCAGCGTCAGCAGGGCCTGCTTTTCGGCCTGGTTGACGAACGTGGCATATTGCTCGACGCGTTCGGCGGTGGTCGATTGCGGGGCGACTTCCACCTTGACCGGCTCATGGATGAACTGGCGGCCCAGATCGGCGATCGCCTGCGGCATCGTGGCCGAGAAGAACAGGCTCTGGCGCTGCTTGGGCAGCATCGCGGCAATGCGCTTCAGCGGGTGGATGAAGCCCAGGTCCATCATCTGGTCGGCTTCGTCGAGCACGAAGATCTCGACATGGCGCAGCGTCAGCGCGCGCGAATCGATCAGGTCGAGCAGGCGGCCCGGCGTCGCCACCAGCACATCGGTGCCGCGTTCGAGCGCGCGGGCCTGCTTGCCCGAAGGCACGCCACCGAACACGCACTGGATGGTCAGGTTCAGGTACTTGGCATAGCCGCGCATGTTCTCGGCGATCTGCGCCGCCAGCTCACGCGTGGGCGAAAGCACCAGCATCCGGCAGCCGGCATTGGGCCGGGGCTGCGGATCGGCCGACAGGCGGTGGAGCGAAGGCAGCGAGAACGCGGCGGTCTTGCCGGTGCCGGTCTGCGCGATGCCAAGCAGGTCACGGCCCTGCATCAGCGCGGGAATCGCCTGGCGCTGGATCGGCGTGGGATCGGAATAGCCCTTGGCGCTCAGCGCGCGAAGAATGGGCTCGGCAAGGCCAAGTTCGGAAAAATAGGACATCGAAGACTTTCGAATGGATGCAAGGCGCGCGGCTTTGCCGGGCGCGTGGCAAGGGTTCGGACTATGCGACCCTGCGTGAAGAAGGAAGCTCAACGGTGGCAACCGCTCATCCGGGCCGGCCCTGGCACCATGGCGCCCAGACCTCACGCTGCCTGCGGATTGCGGCGGACCAGATGCGAAAAATGGACCCACGCGCCGATTGCTGGGCATCCCTTTAGTGTGCATTGCAACAAAGCGCAAGAAAATTGCGCCCTTGCCGCAATCGCCCGCTGCTGCTTTGAAACGGACCATGCGCGACGTGCCCTCCCCCTGTACCGGCGTCTGCCGGATCGACGAGGCGACCGGCTGGTGCCGGGGCTGCCGGCGCACGCTGAAGGAGATCGCCGACTGGCCAATGCTCGCCCCGCGCGAGAAGCGCGCGGTGCTGAGGCGGAAGAGGTCTTGACCCTGTAGCTGCTACAGCCCCTATGGGACGCTCCTGTAAAGTGTTCGCCATGACGGTGGGCGCATGGTGTCGGAGGCTCGGTTGAAGCGGAAAACTCATTCTCGCCGGCCGGAGCTGGCGATGGTTGCGGCCGTTCTTGCATCATCCGTGACGCTCTCGCCGACATGGGCGCAGGAGGATCGCGACGATGCCGCGAGCGAAGATGGTGAGGAGATCATCGTCCAGGCAACGCGCTCGGGCCGCAGCCTGAATGATGAGCCGATCCGGGTCGAGGTGCTCGACCGGGAAGAAATCGAAGAAAAGCTGATGATGACGCCTGGCAATATCGCCATGCTCGTTAGCGAGACGCCGGGAATCCGGACGCAGATCACATCCCCCTCGCTTGGTGCGGCAAGCATTCGGATGCAGGGCATGAAGGGGCGCTACACGCAACTCCTCGCGGATGGCCTGCCGCTCTATGGCGGGCAAGCACCGGCGATCGGCCTGCTCCAGATTCCTCCGACCGATCTGGGGCAAGTGGAGGTCATCAAGGGCGCGGCTTCGGCGCTTTATGGTCCTTCCGCGCTCGGTGGCGTCATCAATCTCGTCTCGCGGCGGCCCAGCGCCGAACCGGAAGCCGATGTGGTGCTGAATGCGACCAGTCGGAGCGGACGGGATGCGACCGGCTATGCGGCGGCACCCATCGGCGGTGACTGGAGCGCCTCCATGACGGGCGGATACGATCGACAGGGCCGGCAGGATCTGAACGGCGACGGCTGGGCCGACATGCCCGCCTATCGACGCTGGACCGTCCGGCCGCGCCTGTTCTGGAAGGGATCGTCCGGCGCCAGACTTTTCCTGACCGCAGGCGCGATGACCGAGCGGCGCGAAGGCGGCACGCTGCCGGGCCGCTCGGCGCCGGATGGGCAACCCTTTTCCCAAATGCTTGACAGCCAGCGGTTCGATAGCGGACTTGCCGCCGAAATCCCGCTGATGTCTGGAACGCTCAATATTCGTGCTTCAGCCATGACCCAGGACGACGATCACCGTTCTGGCGATACGATCGAGGATAACCGGCGCCGCACTGTCTTCGGCGAAGCTTCCCTCTCGGCAAGATCGGGCCGGACCTCATGGCTTGCGGGCATCGCCTTCCAGGCCGACATCTTCCGCTCCGCGGATTTCCCTGGCTTCAATTACAGCTACACGGTGCCGGCGCTGTTCGCGCAGATCGAACACGACATGCTGGACGATCTCACGCTGGCAGGCAGCGCGCGATGGGACGCCCACAGCGAATATGGCTCACAGATCAGCCCGCGCCTGTCATTGCTCTACAAGCCGGGCCGGTGGACGCTCAGAGCATCGCTCGGCCGGGGCTTCTATGCGCCGACGCCCTTTGTCGAGGAGATCGAGGAAGCGGGCCTGTCCCGGCTCGAACCGCTCGACAGGCTGAAGGCAGAGACAGCCAATACCGCCTCTGTCGACATCGGCTACAAGGCCGGCCCGCTCGAAGCTGACGTGACTCTGTTCGGCTCGAACATCAAGGATGCCGTTCGACTGGAGGCTGACGGCCCCGATCGTGTCAAACTGGCCAACGTGGCAGGCCTCACGCGCACACGCGGCGCCGAACTGCTGCTGCGTTATCGCTGGGAGGCGTTCTCGATCACCGGCAGCTATGTCTATGTGGACGCGACCGAGCAGGACCCGTCCGGCATCGGACGAAGGACGGTCCCGCTTACCCCGCGCCACACGGGGGGCCTGGTTGGAATGTGGGAGAAGGAAGGCAGGGGCAGGGTGGGGCTGGAAGCCTATTATACCGGCCGCCAACTTCTGGAAGACAATCCCTATCGCTCGCGCAGCAGCCCTTATTTCGAGTTGGGTGCAATGGGTGAATTTGTCATTGGCAAGGTCAGTCTGTTCGTCAACGCGGAGAATCTTCTGGACATCCGGCAGACGAAACATGACCCGCTCCTTCTGCCACGGCGAGCGCCCGATGGGGCGTGGACGGTCGATGCGTGGGCGCCATTGGAAGGCCGCGTGGTCAATGGCGGTGTCCGCATCCGGTTCGGTGGGCACGAATAGCAGCGAGGTGGCGGAATGGCGTTGACGATCGGAGATCTCGGCAAGGCGACGGGTACCAAGGTGGAGACGATCCGTTACTATGAACGGATTGGCCTCCTGCCCCAGCCTTCCCGCACGGCCGGAAATTATCGCGCCTATGGCGAAGCTGAACTGGGGCGACTGTCCTTCGTCCGCCGCGCCCGCGATCTCGGCTTCTCGCTCGATCAGGTCCGGGCGCTGCTGAAGCTGTCGGACGATCGCAGTCAGGATTGCGCGCGTGTTGATCGGATTGCCAGCGAGCATCTTCGAGAAGTCGATCGCAAGTTGGCCGACCTTTCCGCGCTGCGCCGTGAGCTGAAAGCCGTAATCGATTCCTGTAACGGGGGCACGGTGGCGGACTGCCGCGTTATCGAGGCGCTGGGGCCAGCCAGCCAGGGTTGAGCAGCGGGCATTGGCCTGCGCCTTTTCGACGTCTCCGGTTCGCGGACGGTCCGATCCCTGTTGCCCCATGACTTCGGATTATTCGCCACCCCCCACTTTCGCCTCAGTAAAATCCCTCCAGCTTCGCGTGATCCCAACTCACGTAACGGAACGGCGTGAAGCGGATTGCCACGCGCTTGGCGATCGAGGCGCGGACTTGGGCGGTCATGGCATCGCCGATGCTGGCCGCCAGGCTCTCGTTCGCGCGGATCAGGCGCATCAGGTGGGCCACTTCGTCGGGATCGCGCAGGATTTCCGCCTCGGCATAGGCGATCACGGCTTTCAGCTCGGCATAAGTCTCACCGCTTTCGACCAGCAGCGCGGCGCGCGGGTCGCGTTCGAGGTTGCGCACTTTCTGGCTGCGCGCGAAGCTGGTGATGTGGATGCGCCCGTCATCGTCGAGGCCATAGTTCATCGGCACCGGATGCGGCAGCCCGCCGGGGCCGTTGCTGACGACGATGATCCGGCGCCGCGCGGCAAGATAGGCGCGGACTTCCCCGGCGCTCATGCGGATGAGATCGCGGCGGGACGGCATGGCTTCAGCCTTCGCTGCCCCAGCGCACGGTGTGCGGGTCCGCGCCGGTGACGATGCGCCGCAGCGCCGCGCGGGCCAGCCGCTCCACTTCCACCTTGCGCCGCGCGGGCGCCAGCCGGCGCGTGGGCGCGGGGCGCAGGATCTCCGCGTCATAGCCATCGGCGACGATCACGCCGCAGCTTTCGGGCAGGAACGCCTCTGTCTCCAGGCAGGCGCGGTCCAGCCCCGGCGCGAGGCCCCAGTAGAAGCGGTCGCAATAGTCGAGATAATCGGTCCACTTGCAATCGCCCAGCAGATCGGCCCGGCTCACCTTGATCTCGACAATGACGATGCCGCCCTTGGCGTCGATCCCCATCAGGTCCGCGCGCCGGCCGCAGCGCAGCGGCATTTCGGCAACGCACCAGATATCGTTACGTGCGAAGAGCCGGCCGATGCCGCGCGAAACGTCCGGCGCGGTGAGCGCGCCGGGCGGGGCAGCGGGGGCAAGCAGCGGAGAATCACGTTCGGCCATGCCCCATCATAGGAACATAGCATGAACCTGCAAGGGGCTTGGGCGCGGTGCGCCGATCACGCCACCCGGCGCGGCGATCCGCCGGGCGGGCACAGGGCCAGCACCGCGTCGCGCGCGCGGACGAATTCCTCCCACAAGGCGCGTGCCGCCGCGAGCGGGGTGACGCCCCGGCTATAGGCGGACAGCAGGGCGGCAAGGCCAGGCTCCATGATTGCGGCCAGATCGTCGACGTGCTGTTCGGCCAGCGCGCGGCGCCAGCCGCCGGCATCGCGAATCACCACCGGGAAGTTGCGCACCGCCGGCGGCATCGGCGGCGCTTCCACCCCCGCGATCGCGGCCACGGCGGCCGCCGCATCGTGCAGCGCGGACCATTTCATCGACAGCGCGCTGGCCGAGCCATGGCCGAATGGCGGCCCGCCCGCGCGGGCCTGGCCAGCGCCCGGCGGGCGGGCGTCCGCCTTGCTGATCGGAGTCGCGTCCATGGCCTGTCATGCTAGCCGGCAGCGATTGCCAAATCGCTAATCGGGCCGGGCGGCGCTTCGTGCTTCCCATCGGGGCGAAACGCGGCAACAAGCACATCATAAGGGCAAATCTGCAAGTGGGAGAGGCAATGAACGGGACGAGGGCACCGGGCGGGCTGGCGGAATGGCGCCAGCACTGGACAGTCGTCATGCCCTGCTTCGCCGGGATCATGCTGGTGGCCGCGCATGGCCATGCGCTGGGCGTGATGATCCGCCCGCTGGAGGCCGAATTCGGCTGGCCGCGCGCGCAGATTTCCGCCGGCTTCATGATCATCTCGATCATGGCGCTGCTGGTCGGCCCGCTGATCGGCGCGGCGGTGGATCGCTGGGGGCCGCGCCGCATCGCCCTGATCGGCGTGCCGTTCTATTGCGCGATGCTGGCGACGCTGTCGCTGGCCAATGCCAACATCCTTTCGTGGATCGGGCTGTGGGTGCTGGTGGCGCTGGGTGCCATGACGATCCTGCCGGTGGTCTGGATCGCGGTGCTCAACGGCTATTTCTTCCAGAGCCGGGGGCTGGCCATGGCGATCGCGCTGTCGGGCACCGGCATGGGCGCGGCGCTTTATCCGATGGTGGTGAATGCGCTGGTCGATGGACTGGGCTGGCGCATGGCCTATGTCGCGTTCGCGGCGATCTGCCTGGTCTTGGTGTTCCCGATCACTTTCCTGTTCTTCCGCGAGGCGCCGCGCGCGCGCGTGGCCATGCCCCACGCTGGCGACCCGGCGTTGCGGACGACCGCGCGCGGGCAGATGGCCTCGGCCCGCTTCGTCAAGCTCGCGGCCGCCTCGATCGTCTTTTCCGTGGCGAGCTGCGCGTTGACCAACAATCTGGTGCCGGTGCTGATCGGCGAAGGGCTGACCCCGGCCAGCGCCGCCGCCACCGCCGGGTTGATGGGCATCGGCTCGATCACCGGGCGCCTGGTCGGCGGCTATCTGCTCGACCGGCTCGATGGCAACAAGGTGGCGGCGGTCAGCGTGCTGCTGCCGATCCTGCCGGCCGCGATCCTGCTGGCGACCGATCATTCGCAAGGCTGGTCGGCCGTGGCCTGCCTCGTCATGGGCCTGTCGGTCGGCACCGAGCTGGATGCCTGCGCCTACCTTGCCGCGCGCCATTTCGGCACGCGCAACTTCGGCGCGCTGTTCGGCACGATCAACGGCCTGCTGCTGTTTGGCGCCGGCCTTGCGCCGCTCAGCGCCAACTACATCTATGATGTCACGCGCAGCTATGATCTGGTGCTGATGGGGCTGATCCCGCTGTTCATCCTGACCGCGATCCTGTTCCTGACGCTGGGCAGCTATCGCGATCTCGATCCCGAAACCGGCCAGCCGATCGGCGCCTGACCGTACCGTCCGCGCCGGGCACGCGATTTGCCGCTGGAAACCACGCGCCCGCTCTGCTAATCGCGCGCTCTGGCCCGGCACCCGTAGCTCAGCTGGATAGAGCGCTGCCCTCCGAAGGCAGAGGCCACAGGTTCGAATCCTGTCGGGTGCACCAAAATTCTATAATAAAAGCAGTATCTTGAGAGGAAATCCGTCTCTCCTGCCATTGTCCGTCGTCGGAACATTCGGCGCAGATCGGGGCTTAGATTAGCGGCGTGCGTGCCTCGTCTGGGGTTTGATGTTAGGCGGCGAGCCTGCGGTGCTGCAAGCGCCGATATTCGATGGTCTGTCGCTGCATCGTGGGAGAACCAGTCGACGCCGGGATAGGCTGACTGCAGCCATCCCGAAAGGAAATAGACGGTGAGGGGAAAGCCGTACATTTCCGCGAACAGAGCAACGAGGAAGGCGCTGAATGCCGAGAAGCTGCGTCAGTCGCGCTTCGTCCGGGGTTTGAAGAAACTGAAGGCGAAGAAAATGCAGATCGCTGAATTCGCGACGACCAGAAACCACAGGCCATACGCAGGGGCATCGGGGTTCATTTGTCATGCCCTCCATGTCCATGATGCATGAACAGATGCATGGCCGGACAAAGGAGACCGATCAGGAGCAACAGGCCTGTGCCCGTGAAGATAAGCGCCCGATGCTCATAGGCGAGCATGAAGGCGATGATGGCGAGGAAGGCGAGGAACACGGAGCCTGTTCGCGACTTCCAGAAACTCGGCCGATGCTTCTCCTGCGCGGAATGATCGCCACCGTGCGATTCCTCCATGACCATCATCACCTCCTTTGAATTGGGTTTGCTTCTTGGTGCCTCACACCTTCGCGGCTCTCAGTCTGAGCGAATTGAGCACGACCGAAATCGATGAGGCGCTCATCGCGAAGGCGGCGAACATCGGGCTGATGAGAATGCCGAAGAACGGGAACAGGACGCCCGCGGCAACCGGCACGCCGGCGCTGTTGTAGATCAGCGCGAAGAACAGGTTCTGGCGGATGTTGCTCATCGTCGCGCGGGCGAGCCGCCGGGCGCGAACGATGCCGTCTAGATTGCCCTTCACCAGCGTAATCCCCGCGCTCTCGATCGCCACGTCGGCGCCGGTGCCCATGGCGATGCCGACATCGGCCTGGGCGAGCGCGGGCGCGTCGTTCACGCCGTCGCCCGCCATCGCGACCTTGCGGCCTTCCTGCTGGAGTTCGCGGATGATCCGCGCCTTGTCCTCGGGCAGCACGTCGGCACGGATCTCGTCGATGCCGAGCCGCGCCGCGACCGCCTTGGCGGTGCGCTCATTGTCGCCTGTCGCCATGATGATGCGGAAGCCCAGATCGTGTAGTGCCTTGATGGCATCCGGCGTGGTCTCCTTCACCGGGTCGGTGACGCTCACCAGGCCGGCGATGACACCGTCGAGGATGACGAACATCACCGTCTCACCCTCGTCGCGGCGGATATTCGCCTTCTCTGCCAATCCCGAGCCTTCCAGCCCGAGATCGCGGACAAGTGCGATGTTGCCGAGCGCGACCGCCTTGCCGTCGACGGTGCCCTTCACGCCCTTGCCGGTGATCGCCTCGAAGTCGCTCGCCTCGTCCATCGCCACGCCGCGCTCCTCGGCGCCGCGCACGATCGCTTCGGCGAGCGGGTGTTCGGAGCCGCGCTCCAGCGTCGCGGCAAGGCGCAGCACTTCGCCCTCGTCGTGGCCCGGTTCGGGCATGACGGCGACGAGCCTGGGCTTGCCTTCGGTGAGCGTTCCGGTCTTGTCGATCATCAACGTGTCGATCTTCTCGAACCGCTCCAGCGCCTCGGCATTCTTGATGAGAACGCCCGCCTGCGCGCCGCGTCCGGTCGCGGTCATGATCGACATCGGCGTCGCCAGACCCAAGGCACAGGGGCAGGCGATGATCAGCACAGCGACCGCGGCGATCAGCGCATAGGAGAGCGCGGGTGCTGGTCCCCAGGCCGCCCAGGCAATGAAGGCCAACACCGCGATGCCGATCACGACCGGCACGAAGAAGCCTGCGACCTTGTCGGCATATTTCTGGATCGGCGCGCGCGAGCGCTGGGCGTTCGAGACCATTTCGACGATCTGCGACAGCATCGTTTCCGAGCCGACGCGGGTGGCTTCCATGACGAGACTACCGGTGCCGTTGATCGTGGCGCCGGTGAGGGGGTCGCCGGCGACCTTCTCCACGGGCACGGGCTCGCCCGAGATCATGCTTTCATCGACCGAAGAGCGGCCATCGACCACCACGCCGTCGACCGGCACCTTGTCGCCGGGTCGCACGCGTAGTCGGTCGCCGACCTGAACGTCCTCGAGCGCGACCTCTTCCTCGCTGCCGTCAGCGCTGATACGGCGCGCGGTCTTGGCGGCAAGATCGAGCAGCGCACGGATCGCCTTGCCGGTGCCTTCGCGGGCGCGCAGTTCCATGACCTGCCCCAGCAGTACCAGCGTGACGATGACGGCGGCGGCCTCGAAATAGACGCCGACATGGCCTTCGGCGTCTCTGAAGCCGTCCGGGAAGATCCCCGGCGCAAGCACCGCCACCACGCTGAACAGCCATGCTGCCATCACCCCCATGCCGATCAGCGAGAACATGTTGAGTTTCATCGTGCGGAAGGAGTTCCAGCCGCGCACAAGGAACGGCCAGCCGCAATAAAGCACCACCGGCGTGCCGAGAATCAATTCGATCCACAGCGTTGGGCGTTCGCCGAATATCTCCCGCACGCGGCCGAACCCGACATAGGGGCCCATGGTGAAAACGAGCAGCGGCACGGTCAGCACCGCGCCCATCCAGAAGCGGCGGGTGAAGTCGACCAGTTCGGGGTTCGGCCCTTCGTCCGCCATTGCGGCCGATTCCAATTCCAGCCCCATGCCGCAGATCGGACAGGAGCCGGGTTTGCTCTGCCGAACCTCTGGATGCATCGGGCATGTATAGACGGCGCCGTCATAGCCGGCGGGAACGGTATCGTACTTGCCGCTCGCCGCCCCTGCGGACTGGTGCGACTTTCCATGGCTGTGGCAATGCGCATGCTCCTGCGCCGGAGCCTCGTCTGCCGGCACGAGGTGCATGCCGCACTTGGGGCAGTCACCCGGGCCGTCCTGCCGGATTTCCGGGTGCATGGGGCATGTATAGGTGGTCATCCCTGTTTTCCCCGGCGGCGGCAGTCCCTCTCAGGCGTGGTCACGATCATTGCGGCGTGTGTCCCTGATGGTGGTCGTGATCATCGTGGCCAGTCGCAGGCTTGTCCGAGTTCCCGCCCATCATGCCGCAATGCGCCCTGGCGGAATGGTCGCCAGAGGCACCTCGAGTCATCCCTTCGCCACCCATTTGGCCATGATCCATCTGGCCCTGGTCCATTTGCGAATGGTCCATCATCGGGCATTGCATCTTGCCGTCCTTGTCCTTCTGGCAGCAGGCCATCCGGCCGTGCTCGCCTTGCGCTTTCGGTTCCGGCGCCTGCTGAGCCAGCAGCGCCGTGGGGACGGCAAGAGCGAGAGCGGTGAAACCGAAAATGAGCTTCTTCATTGCAGGGGTCCTTGAAAGGCCTTCGAGCGCGTCCGAAGGTCAGTTGTAGCTGTTGAAGACGGAGCGGCCCGCCTCGCCGAACGCGATGACCTGATAGGGCTGGGCCTGATCGCCCATTTCCATTCCGGGCGAACCGAGCGGCATGCCGGCGACCGCAAGCCCCCCGGACACCGGCGGGCCGCTCCTTGAGCAACCGCTGGATATCCACGGCGGGCACATGTCCTTCGATCACATAGCCACCTACCGCCATGGTATGGCAGGATCGCAATTCTCCAGGCACGGCGTTATCGTCCTTGACGGCTGCCATATCGGCGCTGTCCCTCACCGTGACCTGCGCATTCAGGCCGTGACGGATATGCTCGGCCCATTGCTCGCAGCAGCCGCAGGAGGGGTCACGATACATGGTGTACTCGGTGGCCTGCGCCGCATTCGAGCAGGCGCCAAGGGCAAGCAGAAGCGCCGACGCCATTGCGGGTTTCAAGTGGTTCGCGCGCGGTATTTGCACATCATTTCTCCGACTGGGCGGGCCGAAATCATGGCCCTTGTACCTTCGCTACGCACGAGCCGACCGCACCCCTCACTTTTATTGAGGGGCGCAAAGCGTTGAGGCGTATGATGGCCATGACGCGCAGATGCGTATGAGATTGCAGTTGAAAGCGGGAAGCGAGCGAGATGGATCAGGAAACCCGATTGAACGAGGCCCTGCGGTCGCTGGGCGACATGCAGGCGGACGTCGTCCCGGAGGGCTTTATGGACAGCGTCTGGTCGCGCGCCGGGGAAATGGCTGAAGCCGCGAACGCGCGCCGCCGCCTCGCCCTTTTCGCGGTCATCTTCGCTGCCGGAATGGGCGGCGGGATCGGCACGATCCAGACGCCGGTTAAGGCCGAGCCGACATCGTACCAGCTTTTTGTTGGCGCTGATCTATCGCCCGCCGTTCTGCTGCACGTCGAGCCATGAAGCTGTCGGGCCTTCACATCGTCCTTGCCGTCCTGCTCGCGGTAGCGGCAGGATGCCTGGGCGCGATGCTCGCGGTCCAATGGGGTGGCGCAGCCCAGCGTAGTGGCCTCCATGAGTTCGTGCATGACAAGCTCGACCTCAGCCCGGACCAGACCAGCAGGCTGGACCAGTTGGAAGCCCGGTTCGCGACGGAAAGAGCAGGACATGAAGCAAGGCTGCGCGCGGCCAATGCCGATCTGGCAGCGGCCATGGAGCAGGAGCATAACTACGGTCCAAAGGTGGGTGCGGCGATCGACCGGGTGCATCTGGAGATGGGCGAACTCCAGAAGGCTACCGTGCGCCACGTCTTCGCGATGCGCGTACTGCTCAACGAAGGGCAGCGGCGGAAATTCGACCGTCAGATCTCGATATCCCTGACCGGCGATGGCCGCGAATGATCGCTCGTGGCGGAGGCAGGGGACAGCAGCGAATCTGACCTGATCGCTCAGGTGAAATCAGGCGGACGGCGAGCGTTTGATCGGCTTGTCGAGCCTCACGCGCCGCGCCTGCTCGCGCTCGCCCGGCGGATGCTCGCATCGCCATCGGAAGCCGAGGAAGCCGTGCAGAACGCGCTGGCCTCGGTCTGGATAAATCGCCAGCGACTGGATGCCGATCGACCGGTCGGCGGTTATCTTACGACGACCACACTCAACAAGTGCCGCGACCGTCTGCGGCGGCGGAAGGCGGCAAGCTTTCTCGGATTCGGCCGGGGGCTGGAAGAAATCATCGCATCTGACGACTCGCCCGGCCCCGAAGATACCGCGCGGGATCGTCAAGAATTCGCCCGTGTACAGTCTGAGATCGAGCGCCTGCCGGTTCGGCTGCGCGAAGCGCTGGTACTGGTCGCCATCGACGGGCGCAGCCAGCGTGAGGCGGCAGAGCTGCTCGGCGTGTCGGAAAAGACCATCGAAACCCGCATATACCGGGCACGCAACAGGCTGCGCGAGAGTCTGGAATTTTCCTGAGGGGTAGCACCGCCCGGCGCGTAACGAAGGGCAAAACCTCACGAACGGACAATCGCGATGACATTGATAAATCGCCGCAAATTCCTGCATTACGGTGCGTGCGGTGCAGGTCTGGTGGGCCTTGCCGGTGCTATGCCAGCGTGGGCGCGCGGCGTCCATGGAGGGACGCTGGCGCGCAAAGGCAGCGATATTCTTTCAGGCGAACATCTGACGATGACGGTTGGGGACGCGCTGTTCGCCACTGGCTCGCGCCGGGGGACGGCCGTCACCGTCAACGGAACGCTGCCCGGCCCCCTGCTGCGGCTGAAACAGGGGCAGGATCTCACCGTCGACCTGGTCAACAATGCATCGGAGGGCACGTCGATCCACTGGCACGGGATGCTGGTCCCGTTCCTGATGGACGGAGTTCCGGGCATCACCATGGCCGCGGTCGAACCCGGAGAGACCTTCCGCTACCGTTTCCCCATTCGGCAGGCGGGCACCTATTGGTGGCATGCGCACACGCTGCAGGAGCCGATGGGTCATTACGGCCCAATCGTCATCGATCCGATCGAGCCCGACCCGTTCGAATATGAGCGCGAATATGTGCTGATGCTGACCGACTGGTCGCCGATGAACCCGCACGAGATCATCCGCAAGCTCAAGGTCGGCGAAGGCTATTTCAACTATCAGCAGACTAGCTGGACCGACGACTATCCGCTGACCAGTGAGCAGCGCCGGATGTGGGCGCGGATGCGGATGATGCCGACCGACATCTCCGACGTGACGGGCTCGACCTACACCTTCCTTGTCAACGGTCACGGCCCCGAGGACGGCCTGGAGCTTGCCTATAATCCCGGCGAGCGCATTCGCCTGAGGATCATCAACGGTTCCGCCATGACGTTCTTCAACGTGCGCATTCCCGGCCTGCCGATGACCGTGGTGGCCGCAGACGGCCAGAACATCCGCCCGGTCGAGACCGACGAATTCCAGATGGGCAATGCCGAAACCTATGACGTGATCGTGGAACCCAAGGGCGCAGGGGCCTTCGCCTTCGTCGCGGAGGCGATGGATCGGTCCGGCTTGGGGCTTGCGACACTGACGAGCAGGCCAGATGCAAGCGCCGCAGTCCCCGCGCTGCGCAAGCCGCCGGTGCTCACCATGGCCGACATGGGCATGAGCGCGGGCGATCACGGCGCAGGCGGCATGAACGGCATGTCAGGCATGGCCGAGAAGTCTGGCGACATGGCCGGAATGGACATGTCGGGCGGCATGAACATGCGCGACACCTCACGGCTGCCGGACAATGTGAAGGTCGGCCCCGGGCTCGACATGGTGGCGATGAACCCGGTCGATCGGATGGGCGATCCCGGCATCGGCCTGGATGACGTCGGGCACCGGGTGCTCGACTACAAACAGCTCGTCGCAGCGAAGCCCAACCCCGACGACCGCCGCTCGGCCCGGATGAAGGAAATCCATCTCACCGGAAGCATGGAGCGCTATATGTGGTCGTTCGACGGCAAGAAATTCTCCGCCGTCACCGATGATCCAATCCGCTTTGCCTACAACGAGCGCGTACGAGTGAAACTCGTCAACGACACCATGATGGCGCACCCGATCCACCTGCACGGCCACTTCTTCGAACTGGTCAACGGCGCCCCTCCCGGCCACCAGCCGATGAAACACACGATCGTCGTGCAGCCTGGCGGCTCCGCCCAGTTCGATCTCACTGCCAATGAACCCGGTGACTGGGCGTTTCACTGCCACCTGATCTATCACATGCACACCGGTATGTTTCAGGTCGTCACCGTCCGCCCGCTCGACGGGGGAGACAAGTGATGCGCCGCAAGATCTTCCTTCTCCCGCTCCTTGCCATGGCCACACCTGTGTTCGCGCAGGAACATGCCGGGCACGACATGGGCGAGCAGCCGCAGACGTCGACGCCCGACGCACCGGATAGCGGCACGATGGACCCCGGTATGATGAACCGGAACCAGCCGGACCACAGCCACGTGGACCACAGCCACATGGACCATGCCCGGATGGAGCAGGATTCCATGGCATCGGGCACCGCCGCGGACGATCCCATTCCGCAGGGGGCGCCGCCGCCAGCAGCCTTCGAGGGTCCGGCCTTTGCCGCTGATGCTGTGGTTGGTGCGGATCGCATGGCAGCATCCCGCGGCCAGGTGGTAAAACAGGTCAGCGGCGAAATGCCCGTCTACTGGTTCCAGGCCGAGCGTGCCGAATATCGCGCGCGCGCTGGCAAGGACGGCTATCTGTGGGATGTACAGGGCTATCATGGCGGCGACTACGACAAGCTGTGGCTCAAGTCCGAAGGCGAAGGCAGGTTCGGCGAGAAACCCGAAAGCGCCGAGGTGCAGGCGTTGTGGAGCCACGCCATCGGCCCGTGGTGGGATCTTCAGACGGGCATCCGGCAGGATCTCACCGGACCCACTCGCACCCATGCGGTCGTCGGCGTGCAGGGGCTTGTCCCCTATGAGTTCGAAGTCGATGCCGCCGCCTTCCTATCCGACAACGGCGATCTGACCGGCCGCATCGAAGCCGAAATCGACCAGCGCATCACCCAGCGGCTGATCCTCCAGCCACGCGCCGAAGTGAATCTGTCCGCGCATGACATTCCCGAACTCGGCATCGGCGCGGGCCTCGATACGGCCGAACTGGGCGTCCGTCTGCGCTATGAGTTCGCTCGCGAATTCGCGCCGTACATTGGGATCGAGCAGGAATGGAAGGTTGGCGACAGCGCCGACTATGCCCGTGCCGCCGGCGAAGACCCGAGCGTCACCAACTATGTCGTCGGCGTGCGCTTCTGGTTCTGACGATGCGCTCCGATCTCACTCCCGCAACTGTAATGAATCGCCGCGGACGGCGTCAATTGATGTGAACGAACGATCACGGCGAAGAACGCACGCGCATCACGTCAGGCACGCGAAGAGTTTCTGCTCTTCCTGTATCAAAGGGTCGGCAACAGGAGCGATGCCGAGGAACTGCTTCAGAAATTTTCGCTCGAAGCGCTCGAGAGGGCGGCGCAGTTGCGTGACATTCGCAGCGTGCGTGGTTGGCTCGGTCGCATTCTCGCGACAACGCTGATCGACCATCATCGACATACCGGCCGCCACCGCAAAAGGGAAATCGGCACGGACCCGTCCGATTTGGAAAGTCTGGCGATCGAACCGGATCATGAAATGGACGAGGCGATGCCAAGATGGCCACCGCGCTGCTCGATCGGCTCACGCATCACTGTCATATCCTCGAGACCGGCATATCCTCGAGACCGGAAACGACAGCTTCCGCTTTGGAGCCAGCACCGCCGCCGCACCCAAATCACGAAAGGAAAAATCACCCGCTTGACCCACTGCCCGCATCGGGGGACGTACTATCCATCCGGGTCAACTCTCAGCGGAAATCAACGGCTGTTGCGCGACATGCGGATTACTTGGAATGGCCGCTGTATAGGCCCGATCTGCGTATTCAATTGTTATGAAAACCCAAATATTTGTCGGGTTATATCCATGCCGGCAGGGATTGCCGCGCAGGCGAATTGAACACCTGTGTACAGTAATAGTTTCCGAATCGTTTACGAATCGGCAACCATTGAAGCTTTACCAATAGGTAACGGGAGTGGCGAAATAGGACGGATTTTCGTCAATGAACCGCTAGCGGATGGCTTCGGAGGCAGCGCCATGACGCAGGATCGCGACAAGATAGACGATGCGGCTGACCAGGCGCAGGCGTCTGATGCGCAGCATGATCGCGATCAGCGCGTGGCTCCGCGTTTCGCGCTGCTGCTGCGCGGTGCGAAGCTGCTGTGCACGCGCGGCGAATTCCTCTGCATCATCCGCGACGTTTCCGAAACCGGCGTCAAGCTGCGCCTGTTCCACCCGCTGCCCACAGGCGAGCAGCACTTCCTGCTCGAACAGTCCTGTGGCGATCGCTTCATGGCCGAACTGGTCTGGGAACGCGATGGCGAGGCGGGCTTTCGCTTTGCCAGCGCGATCGACGTGGCCCACTTCCTGGCCGAGGAAAACCTCTATCCGCGCCGCCCGATCCGCCTGAACGTCGCCAGCCCGGTGATGCTGACGGTCGAGCGCCGCCTGGTGCCGGCCACGTTGTGCAATATCTCGCGCGAGGGGGCGCGGATCGAAACGGCCGAGCGGCTGGCGATCGGCCAGCCGTTGCGCATTGCCGGCGCCGACTTGCCCGAGTTCGATGCGACCGTGTGCTGGCGCAAGGCCCCGGCGCATGGCCTGGCTTTCCGCCAGTGCATGGACCTGGGCGATCTGGCCCGGCTGGTCGCCACGATGAACCTGCACGACGGCAACGACAAGCCGCCGCACGTCAACGTCGCCTGAGTCAACGTCTCCTGACTGGCCCGCGCCGCTTTCAGGCGGGCACGAACTTCATCGCGATCCCGTTCATGCAATAGCGCTTGCCGGTGGGTTTCGGGCCATCGTCGAAGACATGGCCGAGATGGCCGCCGCACCGCGCGCAGTGCACTTCGGTGCGCGGATAGCCGAGCCTGAAATCGGTCGAGGTGCCGATGGCGCCGGGCAGCGGCTTCCAGAAACTGGGCCAGCCGGTGCCGCTGTCGAACTTGGTGGCCGAGGCGAACAGCCGGTTGCCATCCGCCGCACAGACGAAAGTGCCGGCGCGATGCTCGTTATTGAGCGGCGAGGTGAACGGCGTTTCGGTGCCCTGCTCGCGCAGGATGTGGAATTGCGCGGGGGTGAGGCGCTTGCGCCATTCCGCCTCGCTGAAGCTGACCGGATAGGCCTTGGCCGAAGCGTCCCCGCCGCCGCATGCGGCCATCACGGGCAGCGCCGCGCCCATGCTCAGCCAGGCGAGGAACCGGCGGCGCGGCATGGCCGGCGCCGTCATGGGCGGGAAGAGGGGTTGCATGTCCACGCGCCGCAATCTGGCGCGGCGCGGCTGAGCGGGCGATGAATGCGCCTCAGGCCCGCGCCGGCTTCAGGCGCGCCAGAAGACTCTTTCGCGGCCTGGCCGGGCGCGTCGGGCCCGATTTCATCACTCGGCTGCGGAACAGCCGCGCGCCCAGGCGGACGAAGATGACGACGCATAGTCCCTGCCAGGCGATCGCGGCGATCTGCGGCAGGACCGCCGGGTCCTGCGCCGCGCGCGCCAGCATGGTGAACGGAGAGCTGAAGGGAATCGCGATCGCGGCGATCTCCACCGGGCTGCCCGGCTGGGTCATCGCATAGCTGGCGAGGAAGAAGTTCATCAGCTGCAGCATCGTCACGGGCATGGACAGCGTCTGCACTTCGCGCACGGTCGAGGCCATCGAGCCGATCGAGAGGAACACCGAGCCCAGCAGCAGATAGGCCATCGCGAAGTAGATCACGCCCAGGAGCAGCATCAGCGGCCAACCGACGGCCGGGGCCGGCAGCGCGGGCAGGGCCGATCCCGCCGCGAGCACCAGCGATCCGCCCAGCGAAGCCCAGACCGCGATGCCGACGAAGGACACGCCCAGCATGGCGAACAGCTTGCCGAAGAAGACCGCGTCCATGGGAATGGCGGCGGCCAGGATCTCTATGATCTTGTTGCTCTTTTCCTCCACCAGATTGGACAGGACCATGCCCGCGAGCAGCATCGTCAGCAGGAACAGCAGGGTCTGCGCGGCCTGTGCCGTCAGCAGCCGGCCCTTGCGTTCCCCGGCCGAACTGCTGGCGGTGCCGGCCAGCGCGACTTGCGGATAGCTCTTCGGGGCTTCGCCCAGCGCTTGGGCGGCGAGCAGCGAGACCGGGCCTTGCCATGCCGCGATCTGCGCGGGCGTGCCGGTGAGCACGGGCGCGCGCGGCGTGCCAGTGAGCAGCGCGGCGATATCGCCTCTGGCCAGTTCGACCCGGGCGTCGATCGTCTCCCCCGGCGCGAGCCGCCGCACTACGACAAGCTCGGGCATGGCGTCGTTGAGGCGCGGGGCCAGCGCGCCGCGCGCCGCCAGCATGGCATCGACATCGGCCGTGGCCATGGCCACGCCCAGCCGGGGATGATCGGCCGCATCGTTCACATGCTGGCCCACGCCGCCTGCCATCAGCGCGATCACCACGGGGAACAGCGGGCCGAGCAGGAAGAAGAAGAAGCTGCGGCTGAACAGGATCGCGGTGAAATCGCGCCGTGCGACGACGAAGGCGGCCGCCAGCGTGGACAGGCGGCCAGACCGGATCGGATCGTTCATCGCCGCATCTCCTCGGGCTTGTCTTCTTCCAGCGCGCGTGCGGCCGCCTCGCCGGCGATGGCGACGAAGGCATCGTGCAGCCCCGCGCGCTCGATCGAGAGCGAAAGGATGCCGGCATCGCCTTCGATCAGCGCGCGCAGCAGTGGCTCGGCCCCGCTTTCGGGCAAGGCGAAGGACCAGAACGCGCCTTCATGGCGGGCATCGGCCGGCAGCGCGGCGCGCCACGGCCCGTGCTGCGCGCGGGTTTCCAGCCGCACTTGCGGCCGGATGCGGTCGCGTGCGACATCGACGGAGCCGGCGAACGGCACTTTGCCCCCGGCGATGATCGCCACTTCGTCGCACAGCCGCTCGGCATGGGCGATGACATGGGTGGAGAAGATCACGGTGGTGCCGTTTTCGGCCAGCGCGCGGATCATCCGTTCAAGCTTGCCCTGGTTGAGCGCGTCGAGGCCGGAGAACGGCTCGTCGAAAATGACCAGGCGCGGCTCGTGCACCAGCGTGCCCAGGATCTGCACCTGCTGCGCCATGCCCTTGGAAAGCTGGCGGATCTGGCGATCGGCGGCATAGCCCAGGCCATGCTCTTCCAGCAGCCGTCGGGCCCGGCGGCGCCCTTCGGCCAGCGGCAGGCCGCGTAGCGCGCCGACGAAGGCGATCGCCTCCACCGCCTTCATCGCGGGATAGAGCCCGCGCTCCTCGGGCAAGTAGCCGATCGCGTGCGCGACATCGTGGGGCCGCTCGGCCCCCAGGATGCGGCGCAGGCCCGCGTCGGGCTCGATAATGCCCAGCAACATGCGCAACGTCGTCGTCTTGCCCGCGCCATTGGGGCCGAGAATGCCGTAGATCGCGCCTTCGGGAACCGAAAGATCGACGCCGTCGACCGCGACGAACCCGTCGAAGCGCTTGACCAGGCCGCGTGCCTCGATCGCAAGCGGCCGGTCCATGCCCGAAGCCGGGGGGCTATCGTTGCCCGCCACTTGCCATTCTCCTAAGTCGATCCTCATGAACGCTGGCCTATCCCCTCGCACGTGAACGGGAACATCCGCAAGTTTGGTTAACGCACCGTCAACCCCGTCGTTCGCCGACGATCTGGCCGCCCAAGCGCGGGCGCTGGGCTTCTGCGCCTTCGGCGTGGCCCCGGCGCGCGAGGATGCGGTGCGCGCGGCCCGGCTGGACGCATGGCTGGAGGCGGGGATGCACGGCGCGATGGGCTGGATGGCGGAGCGCGCGCACCACCGCCGTTCGCCGCAAGCGCTCTGGCCCGAGGCGCGTGGCGTGATCGTGCTGGGCATGAGCTATGCGCCCGCCGCCGATCCGCTGGCGCTGGCGGCACATCCCGGGATCGCGCGCGTTTCCGCCTATGCGCAAGGGGCGGATTATCATGACGTCGTCAAGAAGGCGCTCAAGGCGCTGGCGCGCTGGCTTGTTGCCGAAGCCGGCAAGCGCGGACTGGGCCCGGCCGAGGTCAAGGTGTTCACCGATACCGCGCCGGTGATGGAAAAGCCGCTGGGGCAGGCGGCGGGGATCGGCTGGCAAGGCAAGCACACCAACCTCGTCAGCCGCCGGCACGGCTCCTGGCTGTTCCTGGGCGAGATCTACACCACGCTGGAACTGGGCGCGAGCACGCCCGAGGCCGACCATTGCGGTTCCTGCCGCGCCTGCCAGGACGCGTGCCCGACCGCGGCTTTCCCGGAGCCCTACCGGCTCGATGCGCGGCGCTGCATCAGCTACCTGACGATCGAGCACAAGGGCCCGATCGCGGAGGAATTCCGCGCCGCGCTGGGCAATCGCATCTATGGCTGCGACGATTGCCTGGCGGTGTGCCCGTGGAACAAGTTCGCCGGCACGGCGCACACCATGCGCGCTTTCCTGCCGCGCGGCGAACTGGCCGCCGCCGAGCTGGCTGATCTGCTGACGCTGGACGATGCCGGCTTCCGCAAGCTGTTCTCCGGCAGCCCGATCAAGCGCATCGGGCGCGACCGCTTCGTGCGCAATTGCCTCTATGCGGCGGGCAACAGCGGGCAACCCGCGCTGCTGGCGCAAGTTGCGCCGTTGCGGGCCGATCCCGATCCGGTGGTGGCCGAAGCGGCCGAATGGGCCACCGCCCGGCTTACAGCAGTTCCTTGAGCGGCTTGCTCGCGTCGGCCAGATCGGCAAGGTCGGGCGTGGCGCCGGCCTCCACCAGCTTGCGGCCCTGCACGTAGTCCTTGACCATGTTGACGCAATCGAGCGCCAGCACGCGGCCTTCGCGCAGATAGACCACGCTGAAGGCGCGATCATCCGGGTTGCCGCGAATCACCGTCCGGTCAAAGCCCAGGTTGATCCCGGCGGTCTGGAGCCTGAGGTCATACTGGTTCGACCAGAACCACGGGAAGGCATGGTACGGCTTCTCGTCGCCGCAGATCGCCTTGGCCACGCAAGTCGCCATGTCGTTGGCGTTCTGCACCGATTCGACGCGCATCACGTTGCCGCCGGCAAAATCGCAGGCGAAAGCGGCGCAATCGCCGATCGCATAGACATCGGGCAGCGAGGTGCGGCAATATTCGTCGATATCCACCCCGTTGGCGCCGGCCGCGCCCGCCAGGATCAGCGGGCCGACCGCGGGCACGATGCCGATGCCGACGATCACCGCCTCGGCCGGGATTTCCTCGCCATCTGCCAGCCTGACGCCCGTCACCTTGTGGCCATCGCCGACGATGCAATCGACCGCGACGCCGGTGCGCAGATCGACGCCGTGATCGCGATGTTCCTTTTCATAGAAGGCGGAAAGCTCTTCGCCGGCAACGCGGGCCAGCACGCGCGGCAAGGCTTCCAGCAGCGTGACCTTGCAGCCCAGCTTGGTCAGCACCGCGGCGGCTTCCAGCCCGATGTAGCCGCCGCCGATCACGACGATGTTGCGCGTGCCGGCGTCGATCTCGGCCATCATCAGGTCGCAATCCTCGCGCGTGCGCACGGCGAAGACCCCGGCAAGGTCCGCGCCCGAGCAGGAGAGCCGGCGCGGATCCCCGCCCGTCGCCCAGACGAGCTTGCCATAGCCGAACGTCTCGCCGGTGGAGAGCGTCAGCTCATGCGCGGCGGGATCGACCCTGGTCACTTCGGTATCGAGCTTGAAGGCGATTTCCTTTTCCGCCCAGAATGTGGGCGGGCGGATATAGAGCCGATCGAAAGTCTTCTCGCGCGCGAAATACTCCTTCGAGAGCGGCGGGCGCTCATAGGGATATTCCGGCTCGCGGCCGATCACCGCGACAGTGCCCTCAAAGCCATTCTGGCGCAGCGCGATGGCGCATTGCGCCCCGCCATGCCCTGCTCCCACGATTACGACGTCTGCTTTTTCCATGGCCCGCTGGTTTGTGCAAAAATGGCGCAGGGTCAATGCCCGGCGCGCAGAGTCCTGGCCCAAAAACGCATCAAAATGCCTGAATGGGCAAGAGTCCGAGCCCCGGACGGGGATGCGGGCCGGTGCCGTTCTGATTCAGCAAAGCTGAATCAGACTTTACCCCAGCGCTTCCATCGTCAGCGCCAGCGACCGCCGTTGCGCTTCAGGATCGAAGGTCGAGCCCGAGATGATCAGCTCATCCGCCCCGGTCCGCTCGACGAATCGCTCTATCCCCGCGCGCACCGTCTCCGGGCTGCCGATGGCGCTGACCGAACGCATCTGGTCCAGCATCGCCAGCGCGGCCGAGGGCAGGCTCTGGCGGTATCCGGGCACGGGCGGCCGCAGCTTGCCCGGCGTGCCGGTGCGCAGCGCGACGAAGCTCTGCTCGTTCGAGGAGGCGAGCAGGGCCGCCTCGTCATCGGTCTCGGCGGCGATGACGTTGATCGCGGCCATGAAATGCGGCTTGTCGAGCGTGGCGCCGGGCTCGAACCGCTCGCGATAGATCGTCGCCGCCTGATCGAGCAGCGCGGGCGCGAAGTGTGAGGCGAAGGCATAGGGCAGCCCCAGCATCGCCGCGAGCTGCGCGCCGTAAAGGCTCGACCCCAGCACCCAGATCTCCACTTGCGCGCCCGCCGCCTGCGGTGCCGCCACCGGCAGCGCGGGGTCGCCGGCGAAGCGGGCCTGCAGTTCCAGGATGTCCTGCGGAAAGGTCTCGGCCGCTTTCACGATGTCCTTGCGCAGCGCATAGGCGAGCCGTCCGTCCGCCCCCGCCGCGCGCCCCAGCCCCAGGTCGATCCGGCCGGGGAACAGGGCATCGAGCGTGCCGAACTGCTCGGCGATGACATAGGGGTTGTGGTTGGGCAGCATGATGCCGCCCGCGCCGATGCGGATGGTGGAGGTCATATCGCCGATATGCGCGAGCACGACCGAGGTGGCGCCGCCGGCGATCCCTTCCATGCCGTGGTGCTCGGCCACCCAGAAGCGCTTGTAGCCGGCCCGCTCGGCCGCTTGCGCGGTCAAGGCCGTTTCGGCGAGCGCTTCGGATACGCCCGAGCCTTCGCGCACGGGAACGAGATCGAGGAAGGAAAGCGGGATCATGGTTTCGCGGGGCCTCCATTGCCAAGCTGCGCGAGATAGCCCTTGGCGGTGGCCGCCGCCGCGCTTTCGGGCGCGGTCGCCAGCACCGATTGCCAGCTTCGCCGGGCCGCGTCCTCCCGGCCCGAAAGCATGGCGATGACGCCGGCTTCCAGCCCGGTTTCGGGATCCTCGGGGGCGATCTGGGCGGCTTTCTCGATCTGTGCCTGCGCTTCGAGCAGCTTGTCCATCCGGCGCGAGAGCGTGGCCGAAAGCAGCCAGGCCTGCGCGTTGTCCGGGGCCAGCGCGCGCGCCTCGGCCAGCGCGGCGGCGGCCTCGTCGTTCCGGCCGAGCGTGACGAGCGCCCGCGCCCGGTCGATCGCGATCGCGCCGCCCAGCGCGCCGTCGCCCGCCTGCCGCGCTTCGGTCTGCGCCGAATCGAACAGCGCCAGCGCGCTGTCGGGCTGGCCGCCGGCGAAGGCGGCATTGCCGGCCATTGATCCCAGCCGAGCCCGGCTGGCGTGATCGTCGGGCATGGCGGAACTGCGCGCGGTGGAAAAGGCGCGCTGTGCCTCGTCCCAGCGTTCGAGCTGGGTCAGCGCGATGCCCAGGCACAGCCCGGCGCGCACGCGTTCCTCGCCTTTCGCCTCGGCCAGCGCCTTGCGCGCGGCATCGGCACCGTGCACCGGATCGGTCTCCATCTCGGCGATGCAGCCGTCGATCTGCGGGCCGGGGGGCGCTTCCACGGTCTGGACTTGGCGCGTCCGGGGCTTGCGATCGCGCACTTCGGCGGGAAGCTGCAAGGGATCGGCGCCGATCGCGGGCGCGGCGCCCACCTGGCCCAGCAGGACGAGTGCGAATATCGACATGGCGCGTCTCCGGTCAGTCCGCCGTGAGCAGTTCGGCAAGGGTGCGCAGCAACAGCGCGATATCGCCATCGCGCGAAAGGCGGTGATCGCCGTCCTTGATCAGCGTGACCTGCACCGCCGCTGAACGCAGCGCCGCCGCCAGCCGCAGCGAGATTTCCCACGGCACGTCGCCATCGCGCTGCCCGTGCAGCAGCCGCACCGGGCAATCGAGCGCGACCTCGCCATGCAGCAGGCGATTCGCCTGCCCGTCGCGCCAGAAGCCGGGATGGGTCGGCGTGGGATCGGGGCCATAGGGATTGTCCGCGAACACCGTCTGTCCCGCCGCCAGCCGCGCCTGGTCCTCAGCCGAGGTGCCCCAGTCGGTGAAATCGGGCGCGGGCGCGATGCCGATCAGGCCGGCGCGCCGCTCCGCCGGCAGCGCCAGCGCGCACAGCAGCATCAGCCAGCCGCCCATCGACGAGCCGGCGAGCAGCACCGGGCCGGGACAATGCGCGGCGATCAGCGCCAGCACGTCCTCGCGCCAGCGCGACAGCGTGCCCGTGGCGAAGTCTCCGTCGCTCTCGCCGCAGCCCGAATAGTCGAGCAGCAGGCAGGCGCGGCCTTGCGCGCGCGCCCAGTCGAACACTGCGCTCGCCTTGCCGCCGGCCATGTCGGACATATAGCCGGGCAGGAAGACCACGGCCGGGCCGATCCCCGGCGTGAAGCGGAAGGCGATGCGCCGCCCGTCGGGCATCGCGTGGAACCGGGTGTCGCTCATGCCCCGCAACGTGGCGATGGCCGGGGCGATGGGCAAGGGAGGACGGGGAAGGGGACGATAGGTAAGGAACGGCGCGCTCGGCCCGCCGCCGTCAATCCGATCTTAAAGCATGGCTGCTATCCGTCCAGGCGATGCACGCCACCTTCCCTGCCGCACGAAACGCCGCTCGGCGCGCCGACGCCGCGCTGGCGTGGTTCGCCGGGTCGCGCCGGGCCCTGCTCCTGATCTGGGCGCTTTTCGTGCTGCCGCGCCTGGGCGTGCTGCTGATCGAGGTGCTGCCCACTTCGGACGCCGCCTGGTATGTCGATCGCGCGACGAGCCTGGCCGCCGGGCTGGGCTATCTGGAAAAGGGCGAGCCGACCGCGTTCTGGCCGCCGGGCTGGCCGCTGGCGCTTTCGGTGGTGTTCCGCCTTGCCGGCCCTTCGACCATGGCCATCGGCCTGTTCAACCTGGCCAGCGCGGTGCTGACCGGGTGGCTGACGCTGGCGCTCGGCCGGCGGCTGTTCGGCGGCGAAGCGGCGGCGCGCATGGGGTTGTTGCTGCTGGCGGTCTATCCCAATTCCATCGGCTATGTCCCGCTGGGGCTGACCGAAGTGTTCTACACCGCGCTGCTGATGGCCGGCTGCTGGCTGCTCGTCACGCGCCGGTCCGCCTGGATGCTGATCCCGGTCGGCGTGATCTTCGGCGTCGCGACGCTGGTGAAAGCGCAGACGCTGGTGGTCGTGCCGCTGCTGTTCGCCATCGAATGGCTGCGCGCGGGCGATGTGTGGCGCCGCGTGCCGGGCCTTGTGCTGCAAGGCACGCTGGTGCTGGCCGTCGCCGCGCTCACCGTGCTGCCCTGGTCGATGCGCAATCACCAGCAGATCGGCCACTGGGTCGCGGTCTCGACCAATGGCGGCTTCACCTTGCTGACCGGCAACAACGACAGCGCGACGGGCGATTACACGCCGGCCGATCCCGTCGTCACCGCGCTGATGGCCCGCCCCGGGCTTGACGAAGTGGCGCGCGATGCCGAGGCGAAGCGGCTGGGGATGGCCTGGATTGCGGCCAACCCCGGCAAGTTCGTGATGCTCATGCCGAAAAAGCTGGCGCGCCTGTGGCTGCCCGATGGCGAGGCGGAATGGGCCTATCAGGGCGGCCATCCCGCCTATGCCCGGCGGGAAGGGCTGTTCCGCGCGGTCCGCTATGCCAACCAGGCCTATTACGGGCTGCTGATGCTGGGCTTCGCGGCGGCCTTCTTCGTGATGGTGGCCAGGCGCCACCGGGCGGGCGAACGCTGGATCGACTGGTGGCTGGTGCCTTACGGCGTCGCCGTCTACCTCAGCCTGATCGCGGTCGTGTTCTCCGGCCAGTCGCGTTTTCACTATCCGGTGATGCCCCTGGTCTGCATGACGGTGGGCTGGCTGCTGGCGGACCTGATGCAAAGGGCGGCGCGGCGGGCCTAGTCGCGCAGGAAGATCGCCTCGATCGCCATCCCGAACACGTCGGCGATGCGGAAGGCGAGCGGGAGCGAGGGATCGTATTTCCCCGTCTCGATCGCGTTGACGCTCTGGCGGCTGACTTGCAGCCGCTCGGCCAGGTCCTGCTGGCTCCAGGCGCGCTCGGCGCGCAGCACCTTGAGACGGTTCTTCACGCGCCGCGCACTTTCTGCCAGCACTGGCCCAGCCCCATGCCGATCGCCCAGACCGGCACCACCCACCACGACCAGACATGCGGCACGACCGCGAACGTTTCGAGAAAGCCCCAGAACGAGCCGAGCGCCAGTACCAGGCCCAGTCCGATCAGCGATGCCAGCGTGGCGCGGTGGCGCAGGTATTCGTCCTGCTCCTCCACCAGATAGCGCGCCATCGCCCAGATCATCCCCAGCGTGGGTAGCGCCGGCAGCATGGCGATGATGAACGACGGCACCGGCCCCAGCACCCCCCGCTTGTAGAGCGCGACGGCAATGCCCAGGCCCAGCACATAAAGCACCGAGGCGATCGCCATGCGCCGGTTGTAGCGCAGCATCGCCGGCCCGACCCCGTGCTCGCGCATCCGCCGCCCGGCCGAGGCGATGGCCGGATAGAGCACGCCCAGCGACAGCGCGAAGAGCACATAGGCCGTCGTCCGGTCGATCCACTCGAAGATCTGCGCGCCGGAAATCGCCGCCATGTTGAACGCGAAGAGCCCCCACCAGAAGTTGGGGCCCTTGCGGCGCGGCGCGGTCTGTTCGGGCATGGTCAAGCTCCCTTGATTGAAAGTAAAGTTTACTTGTCATAATGCGTGCCGCTTGTCAAGGGTGGTTTACATCCGCGTCGATGGACTCGGCCGGGATGCGGTGCTAGGACGCCGCGCATGATGCTGGCACGGACGACGGCGACCACGACTACCACCGGGATTTCCCCGGGGCGTCCGGTCGCGGCCTGAAGCCGCCCGCCGCCGCCCGGGTTCGGGCGAGGCGGCGTCACTCTCCCGAACGCACGGATTTGACGGCGCCGGTGCTTCCGCCGCGCGCCTGGCTGTGCCATGGCGCGCTGGCCAAATGGTGAGAGACGAGTGCGATGTCCGAGATGTTCAAGATCAGCCTGCCCGACGGTTCCGTGCGCGAGATGCCGCAAGGCTCGACGCCCGCCGATGTCGCCGCCGCGATCGGGCCGGGGCTGGCCAAGGCCGCGCTGGCCGCGAGAGTCGATGGCGAGCTGGTCGATCTGACCCGGCCGTTCACCGGCGATGCGGCGCTGGCGCTGGTCACCTCGCGCGACGAGGCCGAAGCGCTCGACCTTGCCCGGCACGACTATGCCCATGTCCTGGCCGAAGCGGTGCAGGCGCTGTTTCCCGGCACCCAGATCACCTTCGGCCCTTCGACCGACGATGGCTTCTACTACGATTTCGCCCCGAACCCGGCGCGCGGCCCGTTCACCGACGAGGACTTGCCGGCGATCGAGGCGAAAATGCGCGAGATCATCGCCGCCGACAAGCCGCTGAAGCGCGAAGTGTGGAGCCGCGCCGACCTGATCGCGCGCTGGCAGGGCGAAGGCGAAAGCTTCAAGGCCGAGTGGGCCGCCGAGCTGCCCGAGGGCGACGAGCTGACCGTCTACTGGTCGGGCGGCGACTGGCTCGACATGTGCCGGGGGCCGCACTTGCCCTCCACCGGCAAGCTCGATCCGCAGGCGTTCCGGCTGACCCGCGTTTCGGGCGCCTATTGGCGCGGCGACCAGAAGAATGCGATGCTCAGCCGCATCTACGGCACCGGCTGGCTCAACAAGAAGCAGCTCGACGCGCACCTCCACCGGCTGGAAGAGGCCGCCAAGCGCGATCACCGCAAGCTGGGGCAGGAGATGGACCTGTTCCACTTGCAGGCCGAGGCGCACGGATCGGTGTTCTGGCACCCCAAGGGCTATGTCATCTGGCGCGAACTGGAAGCCTATATGCGCCGCGCGATCGACGGCGCGGGCTACAAGGAGGTCAAGACCCCGCAAGTGATGGACGCGCGCCAGTGGGAGCAGTCCGGCCACTGGGGCAAGTACCGCGAGAACATGTTCGTCATCCCCGACGAGATTCCCAACGTGGAGGATGAAGGCCCGCTCGTCTCGAACGATGCCGAGTGGATGGCGCTGAAACCCATGAACTGCCCGGCGCACGTGCTGATCTTCCGGCAGGGCATCAAGTCGTACCGCGACTTGCCGCTGCGCATCTACGAGAACGGCTGCTGCCACCGCAACGAGCCGCACGGCGCGCTTCACGGGCTGATGCGCGTGCGCCAGTTCACCCAGGACGACGCGCATATCTTCTGCCGCGAGGACCAGATCGTCGAGGAAGTGCGCATGTTCTGCGCGCTGGCCGACCGCATCTACAAGGATCTGGGCTTCGAAGGCTATGCGATCAAGCTGGCGCTGCGCCCGGAAAAGCGCTTCGGCACCGAGGAGATGTGGGACCAGGCCGAGCAGGAGCTGCGCAACGCGGTCGCCGCCGCGGGTCTCGCCACCGAGCAATACGGCTGGGAGGAATTGCCCGGCGAAGGCGCGTTCTATGCACCCAAGCTCGAATGGCACCTGACCGACGCGATCGGCCGGACCTGGCAGGTCGGCACGATCCAGTCCGACCGCGTGCTGCCCGACCGGCTGGATGCCGGCTACATCGGCGAGGATGGCGAGAAGCATCGCCCGGTCATGCTGCACCGCGCGATCTTCGGTTCCTATGAGCGGTTCATCGGCATCCTGATCGAGCATTATGCCGGCAAGCTGCCGGTCTGGCTCGCGCCGGTGCAGGCGGTGGTGGCGACGATCGTCTCGGACGCCGACGGCTATGCCGCGCAAGTGGCGGACCAGCTCAAGGCGGCGGGCATCCGCGTGGAGACCGACGCGCGCAACGAGAAGATCAACTACAAGGTGCGCGAACACTCGCTGAAGAAAGTCCCGCACCTGCTGGTGGTGGGCAAGCGCGAGGCCGAGGAAAGCACCGTCGCGGTGCGCACGCTCGGCGCCGAGCACCAGAAGGTCATGCCGCTCGCGGAAGCCATCGCCATGCTGAAGGCTGCCGCGACGCCGCCGGACTTGCGCTGAGATGATCCCGCGCGAACTCCTCGGCACCGCGCAAGTGCCCGGCGGCGAGGAGCTGCGCCTCTATCGCCACGGGCGCGACTTCATGATCGTGCTTGATCGCAACGAGCTGATGAGCACGCGCCGCAGCGGCTCGGAAGAAGCGCTGGCGACGATGGCGTGGGAGCGGATCAGGACCGCCAGGCAGCCGCACCTGCTGATCGGCGGCTATGGCATGGGCTTCACCTTGCGCGCCGCGCTTGGCGTGCTGCCCGCCGATGCCACCGTCACGGTGGTGGAACTGGTGCCCGAGATCATCGCCTGGGCGCGCGGGCCGATGGCCGAAGTGGCCGCCGGCTGCCTCGATGATCCGCGCGTCACGCTGATCCAGGCCGACGTCGCCCAGTTCATCGCCGGCGCGCGCGCCGATTACGACGCGATCCTGCTCGATGTCGACAACGGCCCCGATGGCCTCGTGCGCGAGGACAACAACGTGCTCTATTCGGGCTCCGGCCTGCGCGAGGCGAAACGCGCGCTGACCCCGGACGGCGTCCTGGCGATCTGGTCGGCCGGCCCCGACCCCGCCTTCGCCCGGCGCCTCGAAAAGCATGGCTTCGACGTCGATGAAGTCCGCGTCAGCGCCCGCAGCAACGGCAAGGGCGCCAAGCATACGATCTGGTTCGCCCGGCCGCGTTGAGGGAGGGGCCGCCGGAGGGCCGGGGCCCGTGAAGGATCAGAAAATCAGAACGGCAGCGCGTTGCGGGCGAAGATCAGCGCGAGGGCGCAGCCGCAGACCACCAGGACGCGCAGCAGATCATGCTGCCAGGGGCGTGCCGGGTTATGCGCAAGGGCGATGACGCGTGCCATGCTTGCGGTGATGCGCCCGAAAACCTTGCGAAAAAGTTAACTTCCCGTTGCCGAGGGCATCTGTTGGCTGGCGCAGTGGAACGAGCCGCCACCGGCCAGCACCGCGTCGGCAAGCAGGCCCGTCACGTCTCGATCGGGGAACAGTTCGGCGATCGCGGCCACCCCGTCCGCGTCGTGCCGGGTGCCGTAGACCGGCACCACGACGAGCTTCGAGGTCACGGCGAAGTTCATGTAGCTTGCCGGCTCGATGCGGCCATGGGTCTCCACCCGGCCGGGCGAGGGCACTTCGCGCACGGTCACGCCGAAGGCTTCGGCGCGCGCCCTGGCATCGGCATAGATCGTCACGTTGGCATCGTCTGCCCCAGTTGCGCGCGGCAGGGCGAGCGTGCCGGGCGCGACGAAGCGGGCAAGGTTGTCGACATGGCCGTCGGTGTGGTCGTTGATCAGGCCCTCGCCCAGCCACAGCACGCGGTCATAGCCCAGGTCGCGCTCCAGCCGCGCGACGATGTCCGCGCGCGAAAGCGCGGGGTTGCGGTTGGGATTGAGCAGGCATTGCTCGGTGGTCGCGACCAGCCCGGTGCCGTCCCCGTCGAGCGCGCCGCCTTCGAGAATCCAGTCACCCGTTTCGATCGTCAGCCCCGCGCTTGCCGCCAGTTCCGCGCCGATCTGCTGATCGCCGTCCATCAGGTACTTGCCGCCCCAGCCGTTGAAGCCGAAGCGCCTGGCCTTGCGCCCGCCGGCTCCGTCGGCCACGATCAGCGGCCCGGTGTCGCGCAGCCAGATGTCGCCATAGCGGCGCGTTTCCAGCCGCACCTTGCCGCTGACCAGCGCGGCGGCGCGCGCCGCGTTGGCTTCATCGCGCACGATCAGGCGCACTTCCTGCCCGCTTTCGGCCACCGCGCTGGCGAAAGCGGCGATCTGTTCCTGCGCGCGGGCGAGGAAGCCCGGCCATTCCACCGGATCGTGCGGAAAGCCGATCCAGATCCAGTCCTGCGGCGCCCATTCGGGCGGAAGCTGCCAGATCATGCGTCGCGTGGCGGTTCAGCAGCCGCCCGGCGCGGCGCAGGACTTGTCGCGGATGGCGCGGAATTCGTCGGTCGGCCGCCAGTTGGGCCAGGCCGTGCTGTCCGCCAGCGTCCGGCCGAGCGCGAAGTAGAGCGAGACGTCCTGCGCGATGCCCGACCAGTCCCAGCTTTCCGAATATTCGTCACCCGGCGCGTGATAGCGGTTGTCGGTATAGTCCTGCGACGCAGCCTCGCCCGCCGCCGTGCCGCCCACGACCAGATCGGTGCCCCGGCTGAAATCGAACATCGGCACGCCGCGCTTGGCCAGGCTGAAGTGGTCCGAACGGTAATAATGGCCGCGCTCGGAATGCTCCTCGGGCGTCTCGACCAGCCCCTGCCGCGCCAGTTCGGCGCGGAACAGGTCGGTCAGCTCGGACTTGTCGCCGCCGGTCATCGCATAGTTGCGCGCGCGGCCGCCGGGTTGCAGCGCATCCATGTTCACGCCGCCGACCGTCCGGTCCAACGGATAGAGCGGGTTCGCGCCGTAGTATTCCGAGCCGAGCAGCCCCGATTCCTCCAATGTCAGCGCCACGAAGACCTGGCTGCGCGCGGCCGGGCCCAGCCTGGCCTCGGCCGCCGCGATCGCGGTGAGCGCGGCGACGCCGGTGGCGTTGTCCACCGCGCCGTTGCAGATGTCGTCCCCCCTGGCATCGGGCGTGCAGCGGCCAAGGTGATCCCAGTGCGCCGAATAGAGCACGTATTCGTCGGGCCGTGTCTTGCCGGGCAGCAGGCCTACGACATTGTGCGAGGTGGACTTGCGGATCGCGTTGTCGAACGAGAGGCTGGCCTTCAGCCCCAGCGGCACCGGCTTGAAGCCCTTGCGCTGGGCGGCGGCGGTAAGCGTCGCCAGATCCTTGCCGGCGTCCTTCAGGATCGCTTCGGCGACGGGTTTCTGCACCCAGCCGTTGGCCGTGGTCTGGTCCATGCCGTCATTGGCCGATTGCACGTAGTATTGCGCGCCGGTCCAGCTGGAATTGACCACGTTCCAGCCATAGGCGGCGGGGAACGTATCGTGGATGATGATCGCGGCGGCGGCGCCTTGCCGCGCGGCTTCCTCGTACTTGTAGGTCCAGCGGCCGTAATAGGTCATGCGCCGGCCCTTGAAGAGCCCGTCCTCGGTCTCGGCGGCATAATCGGGATCGTTGATCAGGATCACCGCCGTCTTGCCGCGCATGTCGATCCCGGCATAGTCGTTCCAGCCCAGCTCGGGCGCGTTGATGCCATAGCCGACGAAGACCAGCTCGCTGTCCTTGAGCTGGGTCCGGGGCGTCACGCGGTAGCTCGCCGCCACGTACTGGTCGCCGAACGAGAACGAAAGCGGCCTGGCCCCGCCTTTCACCACCAGCGGGCTGAAATGGCTGGCGGTGATTTCCACGGTGGGCACTTCCTGCAGCCATTGCCCGTTGGCGCCGGGCTGGAGCCCCGCCGCCTTGAACTGGCCGACGATGTAGTCGAGCACCTTGGGCTCGCTCGCCGTGCTGGGCGCGCGCCCTTCGAATTCGTCGGAGGAAAGCTGCCGCACCATCTCCTTCATCAGCGCCACCGAAGGCGCGGGTGCCAGAGCGGGGGCGGGAGCGGGGGTTGCGGCCGGCGCGGCGTCGGGCGCCTGCGCAACGGGCGGCGTCGTGGCGCAGGCGGCCAGCGCCAGCGCCGCGATGGCGACTGCGGTTTTCCTCATCGTGCGGAGCCTCGTGGGTGATCCTGTCATGCTGCCACCCGTGCCAGACCGCTTGGCCCAGCACAAGGCGGGCTTGCCCTGGCGCCCCGCCGGCGGCAGGGAGGCGCGATGGACGGTGACTGGTCAGGAGCGATCGAACGGGCCCGCGCGCACGCGCCATTCCTGGCGGGCGCCCTGGCGCGCCTGCCCGATCTGGCCGCGCTTCTCGCGGCGGGCGAGGGGCAGGCGGTGCTGGACCGGGCGAAAGCGGCCGGGCAAGGCGCGCCCGACGTGGCGACGGCGCTGCGGCGCGAGAAGCTGGCGCTGGCGCTGGCGCTGGCCATCGGCGATCTGGCCGGGGCCTTCCCGCTGCTCACCGTCACGGGCGCGCTTTCCGCCTTCGCCGACCGCGCGCTCGACGCCGCGATCGGCGATGCCATCCGCCGCCGCGCGCCCGATGCCGAGCCGGCCGGCTTCCTCGCGCTCGCGCTGGGCAAGCATGGCGCGAACGAGCTGAACTACAGCTCCGACATCGATCCGATCCTGCTTTACGATCCGGCCACCCTGCCGCGCCGCGAGCGGGACGAGCCGGGCGAGGCGGCGCAGCGCATGGCGCGCGGCGTGGTCGAGACGCTGGCGAGCGTCACCGCCGAAGGCTATGTCTTCCGTGTCGACCTGCGGCTGCGGCCCGCCTCCGAAGTGAGCCCGCTGGCGATCTCGATCGACGCGGCGCTGACCCATTACGAATCCTCGGCGCTGGCGTGGGAGCGCGCCGCCTTCATCCGCGCGCGCGCCTGCGCGGGCGACGTGGCGGCGGGCGAGGCGTTCCTGGCCGCGATCCGCCCGTTCATCTGGCGCAAGAGCCTCGATTTCGGGGCGATTGCCGAGATCGGCCGGCTGACCGCGCAGATCCGCGCCAATACCAAGGGCAGCGCCACGGTCGGCCCCGGCTTCGATCTCAAGAAAGGGCGCGGCGGCATTCGCGAGGTCGAATTCTATGCCCAGACGCACCAGTTGATCCATGGCGGGCGCGATCCCTCGCTGCGGCTGCGCGGCACGCGCGCCACGCTTGACGCGCTGGCCGCCGCCGGCCTGATCCCCGCCGAGGAAGCGCGGCTGCTGGGCGAAAGCTATGACCGGCTGCGCACGATCGAGCACCGGCTGCAGATGGTGTTCGATCGGCAGACCCACAGCCTGCCGGCCAGCCCCGAGGCGCTCGACAGTGTCGCGCGGCTCGATGGCCTGGTCGATGGCGCCGCGCTGGTCGCGGAACTGACCGCGATCACCGATGCGGTGGGCGAACGCTACGACGCGCTGATCGCGGCGGCATCGCCCGCGACGGGGTCCGGCCGGCCCCAGGCGCTGGCCGGCACCAGCCTGGCCGAAGAGCTGGAGCGGCTCGGCTTCGAGGAGCCGCAAGCGCTCGCCGCGCGGATCGCCGCGTGGGAAAGCGGCCGGATGCGCGCGCTGCGCAGCGATGCGGCGCGCAATGCCTTCGCGGCGATTCGCGGCGACCTGCTCGCGGCCTTCGCCGCCGCGCCCGAGCCGGAGCGCGCGCTGGGCCGGTGGGAGCAATTGCTCAACAACCTGCCCAGCGCGATCAACCTGTTCCGCCTGCTGGAAGCGCGGCCGGCGCTGCTGGAACAGCTTGCGCGCATCCTCTCGCTGGCCCCGCCGCTGGCCGATGCGCTGGCGCGCCGGGCCGACCTGCTCGATCCGCTGATCGATGCCAGCGCGTTCGATCTGCCGGGCGATGTGCCAACGCTGGTCGCCCGGCTCTCGCGGTGCGAGCCGGGCGACGATTACGAGCAAGTGCTGGACCGGGTGCGCCGCAAGGTGGGCGAGATGCGCTTCGCGCTGGGCGTCCAGCTGATCGAGGGGACGCGTGATCCGCTGGAGATCGGCGCGGGCCTTGCCCGCATCGCCGAAGCGGCGATCCGCGTGCTGGCCGATGCCGCCACCGTGCCGTTCCGCGAGGCGCATGGCGTGATCGTGGAAAGCGAACTGGTCATCCTCGGGCTGGGCCGGATGGGCGGCGGGGTGCTGACCCATGCCTCGGATCTCGATCTGGTGTTCCTGTTCACCGGCGCCTTCGCCGCCGAATCGGACGGGCGCCGCCCGCTTGGCGCCACGCTCTATTACAACCGGCTGGGCCAGCGGGTGATCGCCGCGCTTTCGGTGCCCACGGCCGAAGGCGCGCTGTATGAAGTCGATACCCGGCTGCGGCCCTCGGGCGATCAGGGGCCGCCGGCGGCCAGCTTCGAGAGCTTCGCGCGCTACCAGCATGAGCAGGCGTGGACCTGGGAGCACATGGCCTTGTGCCGCGCGCGGCCGCTCTATGGCTCCGGCCCGGCTTGCCAGGCCTTGCAGGCGATCGTCTGCGATGTGCTGCGCGCCCCGCGCGACGCGGCCCGGCTGCGCGCGGACGTGCTGGAAATGCGCGCGACGATGGCCGCGCACAAGGCGCCCAAGGGCCCGCTCGACGTGAAGCTGGCGCGCGGCGGGCTGGTCGATCTGGAATTCCTCGTCCATTACACGCAGCTCCGCACGGGCGAGGGGCTGTTCGCCGATCTGCGCCGCGCCGCGGCCACGCTGGCCGAACGCGGGTTGCTGCCCCTGGCGCTGGTCGCCGCGCACGAGGAACTGGCGCGCTTTCTGGTCGCGGCGCGGCTGCTGGCGCCCGATGGCGCCGAACCGCCGCCCGGTCCGCGCGCCGCGCTTGCCAAGGCTTGCGGATACGGCGATTGGAACGCGGTGCTGGCCGGGCTGGCCGCCGCGCGAAAGACGGTGGCGCAGGCCTGGGCAGCGACGTTCGACGAACAACTGGAGGTGACAGCATGAGCAACCGTCCCGGCGCAGGCGAGGCGATGCCCGATATCGCGATGGAAATGCCCGATGGCGGCACGGTCCGCCCGTCCGACTTCCGCGGGCGAAAGCTCGTCATCTTCTTCTATCCCAAGGACGATACGCCCGGCTGCACCACCGAGAACAAGGACTTCACCGCGCTGAAGCCCGCCTTCGACGCGGCCGGCATCGCCCTGCTGGGCGTGAGCAAGGACGCGCCCGCCAAGCACGCAAAGTTCATCGCCAAGCATGAACTGGCCGCGCCGCTCGCCAGCGATGCGGCCGAAGGCGGCCTGTCCGACGCGCTCGGCATCTGGACCGAGAAGCAGAACTATGGCCGCACCTACATGGGCATGGTGCGCACCACCTATCTGGTCGCGCCAGACGGCACGATCGCGCGGGTGTGGGACAAGGTGAAGGTCAAGGGCCACGCCGAAGCCGTGCTGGAGGCGGCGAAAGCGCTCTGATGGCGCGCACCGTCGCCGCCGCGATCCGGGGCGCGCTGCTCGCGGGGGAGCCGCGCGACAAGGTCATGGCGGCGCGGGCGGTGGCGCGCGACTGGCGGCTGGGCCGGCTCGTCTTCGCGTTCGACGTGGCGATGCCGCCTGCGCCGGCCCGGCCCGCGCGGCCCGAACTGCTGGCGCCCAGCCGGATGCCCAAGCGCGGGCGCGGCCAGTCGCCGCGCGGCCGCATCGCGCTGTTCCACGCGCTGGCGCATATCGAATTCGTCGCGATCGACCTCGCGCTCGACATGGCGGGGCGATTCGGCGCCGCCATGGGCGAGGGCTTCGTGGCCGATTTCCTGTCCGTCGCCGCTGACGAGGCGATGCACTTCGCGCTGCTGGACCGGCACTTGCGCGCGCTGGGCAGCCATTATGGCGAACTGCCCGCGCATTCGGGTCTGTGGGACGCGGCCGACGAGACGCGCGATGATGTCGCCGCGCGCCTTGCGGTAGTGCCGATGGTGCTGGAAGCGCGCGGGCTCGATGTCACGCCGATGACGCTGGAACGCGTGCGCGCGGGCGGCGACGAGACCGGCGCGCGCATCCTCGAACGAATCCTTGACGATGAAATCCGCCACGTGCGTTTCGGCGCAAATCACTTCGCCGCGGTTGCGCTGCAACGCGGCGAAACGGCCGGCGAACTGTGGAAAGCGCTGGTATCTCGCCATTTTCGCGGGGGTCTGAAGCCGCCGTTCAACGACTCAGCGCGTCAGGCAGCCGGTTTATCGCGCGATCTCTACGCGGCACTTGCTTGTTAAATTCTGGTCGGCATAGCTCACCGCCAGCGAGACGGCGGGGGGTTCCGACCATCTCCAATAAAAGCCTCAGGTGCCGCCCGGCGATGCCATGAGACCGATGAACAAACGCTGATCGCCACAGCGATTCAGCGAATGATAAGGTATTGCGAGTGGTCGTAACGAATTTTTTCGCCAAGTTCCGCGCAACAACCGGGGTTCTGGCAGCCGGGTTCTCCTTCGTGATCGTGAATCCGGCCATGGCCAACAGCAGCGCGAATGCCGATATCGCCGCTCCGCTGCGCGCCGCCCAGGCCGCCAACCAGTCAGTAACCGGCGGCGAGGACGAACAGTTCCGCAAACTCTTCAACAGCTGGCAGAATTTTGAGGATACCGGCGTTCCGGCGCTAGCCGCCGTCGCCGAAGCGGCGGGCCAGTCGGGCCTGACCACGGCCGCCCGCGCCGCCTCGCGGATTGCGAACACCTCGGTCTCGATCCCCTCGCGCACGCCGCTTGAAGGGCTCACGCTGACCAGCTCGTTCGGTATGCGCGTCCATCCCGTGATCGGCGGGGTTCGCGCGCACAAGGGCGTCGATCTTGCCGCCCCCGTCGGCACGCCGATCTATGCGACCGCCGATGGCATGGTCAGCAAGGCGTCGTGGTTCGGCGGCTACGGCCTGTTCGTCTCGCTCGAGCATGGCGGCGAGCTTGAAACCCGCTACGGCCACATGTCGCGGCTGAACGTCGCCGAAGGCCAGCGCGTCCACAAGGGTGAGATCATCGGCTTCGTCGGCACCACGGGCCGCTCGACCGGCCCGCACCTGCATTACGAAGTCCGCGTCCACGGTGAAGCGGTCAACCCCATCCCCTACATGCAGGCCGATCGCCTCGCGGTCGCCTCAGACGGCGCCAAGGGCGGCTGAGCCCCCGCAGGCGCGAAGCCGATAAGCCAGGCGCTCCGGCGCCGGCTTCCCAACGAGTTGGAGAGGAGGAAAGGGCGGCCACCGTGCCGCCTTTTCTGATTCGGTAGTTCCGGTCGCGCTGCGCCGCGCCGTCCGCGATCAGCCCGCCTCGGCGACGAGCCGTTCGTGATCCAGGATCGTCACTTCGCGGCGCGATGGCAGGTCGATCACGCCTTCGTTCTTCAGTCGGGTGAACTGGCGGCTCACCGTCTCGATCGTCAGCCCCAGCACATCGGCGATCTGCTGGCGCGAGAAAGGCAGCGTGATGATCCGGCGCGAGGGATCGGCGGTATCGGGCCGGCAGCCCGCGCCGCTCAGCCGCTCGACCAGTTCGAGCAGGAAGCTGGCCAGCTTCTCCCCGGCCGACTTGCGGCCCAGCAGCAGCATCCAGCGCCGCGTGCGATCCAGTTCGCCCAGCGTGCGTTCAAGCAGCTTGTGCTCCAGCGCCGGATGATCCCGCGCGAAGGCATCGAAATCGCCCCGGCTGAACACGCAGACTTTCGCATCGGTCAGCGCGATGACGCCGTGCCCGCTGGTCCCGCCGAAAGGCCGGCCGATGAAATCGGATGGATAGACCACGCCGACGATCTGCTCGCGCCCGTCCTCGGTATTGGTCGAAAGCTTGAGCACGCCGTCGATCACATTGGCGACGAGCACCGAATCCTCGCCTTCCCAGATCAGCGATTCGCCGGCCTGCAAGCTGCGGGTGCGGCCGATCGCGTTGAGCGCGAGCAGCTCCTTGCTATCGAGCGCGGCACAGATGGCGCGGTTCCGCACAACGCAAAGGTCACAACTCGACATCAGGCCGCGATATCAGTGCCCAGACGGGGCCTCAAGAGGCAGGTGCGCTGCACATGCCCGGCCCTGTGGATGCGCGCTGTGACGCATGGCGGCGCCCGGTCAGCGCGCGAAAGCGGTCATTTCGTCCACCAGCCAGTCGAACACGGCGCGCACCTTGGGCGCGCGCCGCAGATCGTCATGCACGACGATCCAGGTTTCCAGCGTGGCGAAATCGCGTTCGGGCAGCACCGCGACCAGGGCCGGATCGCAATCGGCGACGCCGCGCTGGATCACGCCGATCCCCAGCCCCGCGCGAATGGCGGCAAGGTGGGCGACATGGCTGTCGCTGCGCAGCACGAACCGCGTGCCTGCCAGCGTGGGATGGAACGCCGCTATCAGCCGCGCGTCATAGGCCGAGCGATCCGGCCCGATCAGGTCATGCGCCGCCAGATCCTCCACGCCGGCGGGAAGCCCGCGCCGGGCGGCATAGCTTCGCGCCGCATAGAAGCCCAGGCGGATCGCGCCGATCTTGCGCGCCACCAGTCCGTCCCCGTGGGGCGGATACATCCTCACGGCGATATCGGCCTCCTGCCGGGCCAGGTCGATCGCGGCATTGCTGGGCGCCAGCTCGATGCAGACCGCCGGGTGGCGCGCACGCAGGCGCGCCAGCATGGGTGGCAGCACCACCGCGCCGACGAATTCCGACACGCTGACGCGCACCGCGCCGGCAATCGCCCCCGGCGTGCCAGAAGCCGCGCGCAGCACCGCTTGGGAGGCGGTCTGCATGGCGCCCACATGCGCCGCCATGGCGCGCGCGCTTTCGGTGGGCGTCAGCCCGGCGGCCGATCGCGTGAAAAGCACGGCGTCCAGCCTGCGCTCCAGCGTATCGATGCGGCTGCGCAGCGTCGGTTGCGACAGACCCAGCCGCCGCGCGGCGGCCGAGAGGCTGCCCACTTCGATCACGGCCCAGAATGCCTGCAATTCGTCCCATGTTGGCGCGTTACTCATAAAAATCTTATGAGCTGCTGGAAGATTTATGGCAATTTTTTTCCAATGGCTTCGCTGCCACACCGTCTTCCGTGCCCCGGGCGGCGAATGGTCCCGCCCCGCGCCGCGCAAGGAGAACGGACAATGCAAACCACAGCGGAAACGACAGCAAGACGCGCGCTCGTCCTGGGCGCGACAGGCGGCATTGGCGGGGCGGTAGCCCAGGCGCTCGCGCTTCACGGCTGGCAGGTGCGCGCGCTGGTGCGCGATCCGGGCAAGGCGCGCACCATGCCCGGCATCGAATGGATACAGGGCGACGCGATGGTGCGTGCCGAGGTGGTGGAAGCGGCCGCCGATACCCACGCGATCGTCCATGCGGTGAACCCGCCGGGCTATCGGAACTGGGAAAAGCTCGTCCTGCCGATGATCGACAACACGATCGCCGCGGCCCGCGCCGCCGGCGGCGCGCGGATCGTGCTGCCCGGAACGATCTACAATTTCGATCCGGCGGCCACGCCGCTGATCGACGAGCGATCGGCGCAAAGGCCGCGGACCCGCAAGGGCAGGATTCGCGTGACGCTGGAGAACCGGTTGCTGGCGGCATCGGCCGATGCGCCGGTGCTGATCGTCCGGGCCGGCGATTTCTTCGGCCCCGATTGCCGCAACAGCTGGTTCGGCCAGGCCATGGTGAAGCCCGGCGTGCCGGTCCGCCGCATCGTCAACCCGGGCAAGGGCACGGGCCATGGCTGGGCCTATCTTCCCGATCTGGCCGAGACGATCGTCTGCCTGCTGGCGATGGAGGATCGCCTGCGGCCATTCGAACGGGTGCAGTTCGAAGGGATCTGGGATGCCGGCGGGACGATGATGGCCGATGCGATCCGCCGCGTGACGCATCAGCCGGACTTGCCCGAGGCCGCGTTCCCCTGGTGGCTGATGCGCCTGCTGGCCCCGTTCGGCGGCTTTCCCCGCGAAGTGATCGAGATCGAGGAATACTGGCGCCATCCCGTCCGCCTCGACAACACCCGGCTCCTCGCCCTGCTGGATGAAGAGCCTCGCACCCCGCTCGATACCGCTATCGCCGCCACGCTGGCCGGGCTGGGCTGCCTGCCCTCCACTCGTCTGCGCACGCCCCGGTTGCGCGAAGCGGCGGCCTGATCGGATCGGCCCCGCCCGCCGGGCGGCCTTGCGCCGCCCGGCGTCCGAGCGCCAGCAGGCCATGGTGCGGACGGCGGGACTCGAACCCGCACTGGGAACCCCAAGCGGATTTTAAGTCCGCTGCGTCTACCATTCCGCCACGTCCGCGTGGCCGCTTAGGGCCTGTTCGGAAATGCGCGGAAGAGCGCATTTCGCTGCGGCACCAGCCCACGCCCCCACCCGGCCTCCCACAGAGTACCATTCCGATGGGAGGCCGGGTGGGGGCGTGGGCTGGTGCCGCTATGCGCCGAAGGCGCATTGCCAAACAAACTTCAAGCGATCTGCCAGATCGCCGGGGTCGCGGCAACCGCGGAGCGCGGCATTTCAGCTTACGTTGAGGCGGATGCGCATTTCCTTGCCGGGCTTGAAATAGGGGACGCGCTTTTCCGGCACTTCCACGCTTTCGCCGGTGCGCGGGTTGCGGCCCTTGCGACCGTCGCGATGGCGAGTGGAGAACGCGCCGAAGCCACGCAGTTCCACCCGGCCGCCGGCGGCGAGGCGTTCGGCGATCTCGTCAAAGAAGGTATCGACCGCCCGCTCGACATCCTCGGCACGCAATTCGGGGTTTTCCCGCGCGAGCGCCTGAAGCAGTTCCGACCGGATCATTCCGCTGTCCCCATAGACTGTTCGCCCAACGAATCCGGCGATTCGCCCACCGATTCAGTGCGAACGTGCCAGTATCGCGATTAAGACGCAATGGCCTTGCGCTGGCCCGCCGGGCCACTGTCCGACGCGTCCGCGCGGCCTTTTTGCGCCGCTGGTGGAGCGTTTGCGCGGCGGATGCCAATCCCCTTCCGTCCGGGGCGATTGATCGCTAACCTGCCCAACCTTCAGGCACCGGCATGGGCGACAAAAGGGACGACGAGGGCGCATGAAGGATATCGGATTGTGGAACGAGGGGGACTGGGTCGCCGCGATCGGTGCCGTGGCGCTGTTCGCCGTCCTTGCCATCGGCGGGGTGATCGCCTCGCGCCGGAGCGAGGAAGTGGTCGGCCATCCGCGCGGGCTGTTCGTCCTGTTCTACGCCGAAATGTGGGAGCGCTTCTCCTATTACGGGATGCGCGCGCTGCTGATTCTGTACCTGACCAAGCACTGGCTGTTCGATGACGGCAAGGCGAACCTGATCTATGGCGCCTATACCAGCCTGGTCTATATCACCCCGGTGCTTGGCGGCTATCTGGCCGACCGCTATCTCGGCCAGCGCAAGGCGGTGGTGTTCGGCGGCATCCTGCTGGCTTTCGGCCATGCGCTGATGGCGGTGGAAGGCAACGGCGGGCAGGGGGACGCGACGATCAACGTGTTCTGGCTGGCGCTGGCCTTCATCATTGTCGGCTCGGGCTTCCTCAAGGCCAATATCTCGGTGATCGTCGGCCAGCTCTACAAGCTCACCGACGAGCGGCGCGACGGCGCCTATTCGATCTTCTACATGGGCATCAACTCGGGCGCGGCGCTGGGCACGATCCTGGTCGGCTATCTCGGCGAGACGATCGGCTGGGGCTATGGCTTCGGCCTGGCCGGCATCGGCATGGTGCTGGGCCTGATCATCTTCGTGATCGGCAAGCCCTCGCTCCGGGGCCAGGGCGAGCCGCCGGTGCCGCTGGCCCGCAACCGCGAGATGGTGCTCTATGGCGTCGGCGTCGCCGCCGTCGTCGCGCTGTGGCTGCTGATCCAGTTCCAGGCGGTCGTCGGCTCGCTGCTGCTCGTCGCCGCGCTGGCGCTTCTGGGCTACATGCTGTTCGAGGCGTTCCGTATGCCGAAAGAACCGCGCGAGCGCATTTTCGCGATCATTTTCCTGCTGGCGTTCCAGCCGGTGTTCTGGGGCCTGTTCGAGCAGGCGGGTGGCTCGCTCTCGCTGTTCACCGATCGCTTCGTCGATCGCGGCGGAGTGCCGACCTCGCTGTTCCAGTCGATCAACCCGATCTTCATCGTCACGTTCGCGCCGCTGCTTGCCTGGCTCTGGCGCGTGCTCGGGCGCAAGGGGATCGAGCCTTCGGCCCCGGCCAAGTTCGGCTATGGGCTGGTGCTTGTGGGCCTCGGCTTCGTCTCGCTGGTGCTGGGCGATACCGCCGCGGGCGAGACCGCCAAGGTCGGCGCGTTCTACATCTTCCTGATCTACTGGCTGCACACGCTGGGCGAGCTGTGCCTTTCGCCGGTGGGCCTCAGCGCGATGAACCGGCTTGCGCCCCGGCATCTGGCCAGCTTCATCATGGGTGCGTGGTTCTTCGCGACGGCGGGCGGCAATTTCGTCGCCGGGCTGATCGGCCAGGCCACTGGCGGCGAGGGCGGCGAGATGACGCGCGAGCGGACGGTCGAGGTCTATGGCACGATCGGCTGGTGGGTCATGGGCATCGGCCTGCTGGTGATCCTGGTCGCGCCGCTGGTCAAACGCTGGATGCATCTCGATACGCTGGCAGACCGCGACGTGACCGATGACTTGCTGGGCCAGGAGGAAGCCGGGCTGGAAGCGCAGGAAGCGGGCTTGCATCCGGCGGTCAAGCCGCAATAACCGGACAGGAAAACGAACCGGCCGCCTGCGCCGGGCGAATACGGGGGTATCACGAATGAGGGCAGTACCCGGATTGGGGCGGTGGAGCGCCACGGTGCTCACCGGCATCGCGCTGGCCGCCTGCGCGACGACGAGTGGGGCGAAATCGGCCAAGTCGGCCGGCGCGGCGGCGGAAAATCCCTATCCTTCCACGTACAAGCCCTATCCCGGGGCGCCCACCGCGCTGGTCGGCGCGACCGTGTTCGATGGCGCGGGCAAGCGCTATGACAATGGCGTCGTGCTGATCGCCGATGGCAAGGTGGTGGCCGCCGGCGGCCCCGAGCTGGCCATTCCCGATGGCTATGCCAGGATCGACGCGGCCGGCAAGTTCGTCACCCCCGGCGTGATCGACGTGCATTCGCACCTGGGCGATTACCCCTCGCCGGGCGTCGAGGCCAATTCGGACGGCAACGAGGCGACCAGCCCGACCACGCCCGATGTCTGGGCCGAGCACAGCGTCTGGCCGCAGGACCCCGGCTTCAGCCGTGCGCTGGCGAACGGCGGCGTCACCTCGCTACAGATCCTGCCCGGCTCGGCCAACCTGATGGGTGGCCGCTCGGTCACGCTCAAGAACGTGCCGAGCCGCACGGTGCAGGGGATGAAGTTTCCCGGCGCGCCTTATTCGCTGAAGATGGCCTGCGGCGAGAATCCCAAGCGCGTCTATGGCGAAAAGGGGCAGAAACCTTCGACCCGGATGGGCAATTTCGCGGTCAACCGGCAGACCTGGCTCGATGCCAAGAAATATGCCGGGGGTGATCGGGCCGAGCGGGATCTGGCCAAGGAGACGCTGGCCGGTGTGCTCGATGGCAAGATCCTGGTCCAGAACCACTGCTACCGCGCCGACGAGATGGCGCTGGTGCTCGATATGGCCAAGGAGATGGGCTACAAGGTCACAGCCTTCCACCACGCGGTGGAAGCCTACAAGATCGCCGATCTGCTCAAGGCCAGCAATGTCTGTGCCGCCGTCTGGGCCGATTGGTATGGCTTCAAGATGGAAGCCTATGATGCCATTCCCGAAAATGCCGCGCTGATCCACCGCGCGGGCGCCTGCGTCATCATCCATTCGGATGACGAGAATGGCATCCAGCGGCTCAACCAGGAAGCGGCCAAGGCGCAGGCCGACGGCCGCCGCGTCGGCATCGACATTCCCGATGAACAAGTGGTGGCATGGTTCACGCTCAACCCGGCCAGGGCCATGGGCATCGACAAGCAGACCGGCAGCCTGGAGAAAGGCAAGATGGCCGATGTCGTGCTGTGGAACGGCAGCCCGCTCTCGGTCTATTCGCGGCCCGAGAAAGTCTGGATCGATGGCGCGCTGCTGTATGACGCGCTCGATCGCAAGCGCCGCCCGGTCAGCGATTTCGAGCTGGGCCAGCCCGGTGAAGGAGACGTGAAATGAAGCGCGCGGCTCTCATGCTCGCGGCTCTGGCCGCGCTGGTCCCGGCGGGCGCCGCCACGGCGCAGGACTTCGCCATCACGGGCGCCACGGTGGCGATCGGCGACGGCAGCGAGCCGGTGGCGAACGGCACGGTGGTGGTGCGCGCCGGCAAGATCGTTGCCGCCGGCGCGGGCGTCGCGGTTCCGCCGGGCGTGCAGGTGCTGGACGGCAGCGGCATGTGGGTGACGCCCGGCCTCTTCGCCGCCTTCTCCGACATGGGCCTCTATGACGTGCAGGCGGTAGGCGAAAGCGATGACCGTTCGGCCGATACGTCGCCGTTCAACGCCGCGCTGGATGTGACCCCGGCGATCAATCCGGCGGCGCAGGACATCGCCGTCAGCCGCGAAGGCGGTGTGACGCGCGCCAGCGTGACGCCGTTCAACGGCAGCTCGATCTTCGCCGGGCAAGGCGCGATCATCGATCTGGGCGCCGATGCCAATGCCGTCACCGTGCCGCACGCCTTCCAGCTCGTCGATCTGAGCGAAGGCGGGGCCCGGCTGGCCGGCGGCAGCCGCGTCGCCGCCTATGTCGTGCTGCACAACGCTTTGCGCGAGGCGCGCGATGTCGCGGCGATGGGCCCGGCGTCGGACCGCAAGGCCGATGCCATGCTGACGCGTGCCGATGCCGCCGCGCTGGGGCCGGTGATCGAGGGCCGCCAGCCGCTCTACGTCGGGGTGGAGCGCGCGGTTGATATCCGCTCGGTGCTGGCGCTGAAGCGCGAGTTTCCCAAGCTTGATCTCGTGCTGGTCGGCGCCACCGAGGGCTGGCTGGTGGCGGGCGAGATCGCCGCCGCCGGCGTGCCGGTGATCGCGACGGCGCTGAATGACCTGCCGTCCTCGTTCGAAAAGCTCGCCGCCACGCAATCGAACATCGGGCGGATGAAGCGGGCCGGTGTCACGGTCGCCATCGGGATGCTCGCGGGCAGCAACCAGCCGCGCTACGCGCCGCAGCAGGCGGGCAACCTGGTGGCGCTGGCCAAGCTGCCCGGCGCGGCCGGCCTCACCTGGGGCGAAGCGCTGGCGGCGATCACTTCGATCCCGGCCAGGATCAGCGGCCTGGGCGGCACCGCCGGGATCAAGGCGGGCGTGCTCGCGCCCGGCGCGGTGGGCGATGTGGTGATCTGGGACGGCGATCCTCTCGAAGTCTCCTCGGCCCCGCGCCGCGTCTTCATCGACGGGGTGGAGCAGCCGCTCGACAACCACCAGAGCCGCCTGAAGCAGCGCTATCACGATCTGGATGAAAGCGTGCTGCCCAAGGCTTACGACTGGTGAGGCGCGGGCGGCCCCGCGCCGCCCGGTTTCGCCAGGGTCAGGATACTAAAGGCGCGAGACCACGAAGTTGGCCGCATAGGAGCGCGTGCCCGCGCGTGCGAGGCAGGCGACGACCGAGATGCGGTCGTTGGCGTGGAACACCTCGCACGTCCCGGTGGCCGGGGCGGTTTCGCCCGCGCGCGGCCGGACCGAGCGAACGATCATGCGATCGCCGGCCATCTCGCCCTGGAACCTTATCGTCGAGCCCCAGCTTCTCTGCCGGAAATCGAGCGTTCCCGTGTTTCCGTCACGCACGATCTCCAGCGTGTCGCACAAGGCGAGCACGGTTCCGTCCCGATGTTCCTGCACCTCGGCGCTGTATTCGCAGCGGCCGTTCAGTTGCAGGCGAGCGTCGCCCGTGGCGGCAAGGGAGGCAAGAAGGGCGGCCAGGGCGATCGCGAACATGGGCTTTTCCTTGCGGGGCGTGCGCCGTGGCCGGGCGTCAGGCCCGCGCCTCGCTCACTCCGGCGCTGTTGTGGCGCAGGGCCTTCAGCACCGTATCGACGATCTGCGGGGCGTTGAGGCCGGCTTCGTCGTATTGCTTTTCGGGCTTGTCCTGATCCTGGAACACGTCGGGAAGGCGCATGGTGCGGATGCGCGGGCCATGATCGGTCAACCCCTCGTCGCTCGCCATGGTCAGGACATGGGCGCCCAGGCCGCCGATCGAGCCTTCCTCGATCGTCACGATGACTTCGTGGCTCAGCATCAGCTTGCGGATCAGGTCGGTGTCGAGCGGCTTGGCGAAGCGCATGTCGGCCACCGTGGTCGCCAGGCCCCTGGCTTCCAGCGCGTCCGCCGCCTTGAGCGCTTCGGCCAGCCGCGTGCCGAGCGAGAGCAGCGCAACCTTGCCGGCGCCCTTTTCGCTGGCGCGCACGATGCGGCCCTTGCCGATGGCCAGCCGCTCGGGCACCGCGGGCATGGCCACGCCCGTGCCGTTGCCGCGCGGATAGCGAAAGGCGATCGGGCCGGTATCGTGCCGCGCGGCGGTGTGGACCATGTGCACCAGCTCGGCCTCGTCGGCGGCGGCCATCACGACGAAATTGGGCAGGGTGGCCAGATAAGTCACGTCGAACGATCCGGCGTGCGTCGCGCCGTCGGCGCCGACCAGCCCGGCGCGGTCGATGGCGAAGCGCACCGGCAGGTTCTGGATCGCCACGTCATGCACCACCTGATCGAAGGCGCGCTGCAGGAAGGTGGAATAGATCGCGCAGAACGGGCGCATCCCCTGCGCCGCGAGCCCGGCCGCGAAAGTCACCGCGTGCTGCTCGGCAATGCCGACGTCGAAGGCGCGCGACGGGAAGGTCTGCTGGAACTTGTCCAGCCCGGTGCCCGAAGGCATCGCGGCGGTGATCGCGCAGATTCGCTCGTCCGTCTGCGCCTCGGCGAGCAGGGCCTGGGCGAAGACGTTGGTATAGCTCGGCGGGCCGCCTGCGCTTTTCACCTGCTCGCCAGTGATCACGTCGAACTTCTGGACGCCATGGTACTTGTCGGCGCTCTGCTCGGCGGGGGCATAGCCCTTGCCCTTCTGGGTGACGACGTGGATCAGGCACGGGCCCTCGGCCGCGTCGCGCACGTTTTCCAGCACGGGCACGAGCTGGTCCAGGTTGTGCCCGTCGATCGGGCCGACATAGTAGAAGCCCAGTTCCTCGAACAGCGTTCCGCCCATCGCCATGCCGCGCGCGAACTCGTCGGTCTTCTTGGCGGCGCGGTGCAGCGGCTCGGGCAGGCGGCGCGACAGCCGCTTGGCGAATTCGCGGATGTTGAGGAACGGCTGCGAGGAAACCAGCTTGGCCAGATAGGCCGAAAGCCCGCCCACCGGCCGCGCGATCGACATGTCGTTGTCGTTGAGGATGACGATGAGCCGGCTGCCCGCCTCGCGCGCGTTGTTCATCGCCTCATAGGCCATGCCCGCGCTCATCGCGCCGTCGCCGATCACGGCGATGCCGCGCCCCGGCTGGCCGGTCAGCTTGTTGGCCACCGCGAAGCCCAATGCGGCGGAAATCGAGGTGGAGCTGTGCGCCGCGCCGAACGGATCGTATTCGCTCTCGCTGCGCTTGGTGAAGCCGGACAGGCCGCCGCCCTGGCGCAAGGTGCGAATCCGTTCGCGCCGCCCGGTCAGGATCTTGTGCGGATAGGCCTGGTGGCCGACGTCCCACACCAGCCGGTCCTCGGGCGTGTTGAACACGTAATGGATCGCCACGGTCAGCTCGACCACGCCCAGACCCGATCCTAGGTGCCCCCCGGTCTGCCCCACAGCCGCGATGGTTTCGGTGCGAAGCTCGTCCGCGAGCTGGCGCAACTGCGAAGGGTCCAGCTTGCGCAGGTCCCTGGGATCATGCACCTTGTCGAGGAGCGGGGTGGCCGGTTCGCCTGTCATGAGCTGGTTGTACACGCCTGCTATTCTGGTGTCGAATTTCCCAGCCCGCAATATGATGGCCGCCGGGCAATTGACAGAAAAAACATGAGGATTTCGCGATGTCGGGACTTGGCGAGGCGCAGGCGATCAGTTTCGTGCTCACGGCCGACCGCGCCCGCGCGTGGCCGTTCTATGCCGAAACGTTGGGCTTGCCGGTGATCGCGCAAGACGATTTCGCGGTGACTTTCGCGCTGGCGGGCGGGGCCATTCTGCGCCTGACCGATTTGCCCGGCCATGCCGCGCAGGACCATACCGTGCTGGGCTGGAGCGTGCCCGATATCCGTGCGGCGGCGGCGGACCTGCGGGCAAGGGGCGTGACCTTCCGTATCTACGAAGGTTTCGGCCAGGACGCGGACGGTATCTGGGAAGCCCCCGGCGGCGGGGCGAAAGTCGCGTGGTTCTGCGATACGGACGGCAACGTGCTGAGCCTCACCGAATTCTAGCTGCAGGCCGCGCAAGTGCCGCGCAGTTCCACCACCGGGCGCACATCGGCAAAGCCAGCCTCGCGCGCGGCGGTGACGAGCGCGCCGGTCAGGCGATCGTCGTCGATGTGCACGGCCTGGCCGCAGATGTCGCAGATCAGGAAGATGCAGTCGTGCCGGCAGCCGGGATGGCTGTTGGCGACATAGGCATTGGCGCTTTCCACCCGCCGCGCCAGGTTGGTGCGCACGAACAGGTCGAGAATGCGGTAGACGCTGTTGGGCGCCACCCGCTTGCCGCGCGTCGTCGAAACGCTTTCGGCAAGGTCATAGGCGGACGCGGGGCGTTCGCGCGCGGCGAGCGCGGCGAAGACGTCGGCGCGCATTTCGGTCCACTGCTCGCCCGCGTCGGTCAGGGCGGCTCGGGCGGCATTGACGAGCTTGTCGCCCGAATGCTCCTGATGGGTGTGACTGGCCATGGCGCCAATATGGTCCCGCCGGGCCGGCTGTGCAATCAGCCCTTGGTGAAGGCGGCCTGGTAATAGCCGGGGTAAAGCGCCTTGAGGCCGGCCACCTTGGGCTGGTCCCAGCGCAGGATATAAGGATTGCGCGGGTTGGCGGCCATGAAATCCTGATGGTGCCGCTCGGCGGGGAAGAAGCCGCGATAGGATTCGATCCGCGTCACGATCGGCCGGCTCCACAGCCTGGCCTTGGCCAGTTGCGCCAGATAGGCGGTAGCGACCTGGCGCTGGCCGGCATCGAGCGGCACCAGCGCGGAGCGATACTGGGTGCCGATGTCGGGCCCTTGCCGGTTCAGCGTGGTCGGATCGGCGGCGACGGAAAAGAAGATCCGCAGCAATTCGTCATAGCGCACCACGGCCGGATCATAACGCACGCGCACCGCTTCGGCATGGCCGGTGGCGCCGCTGCTGACGCTGGCATAGTCGGCATCCTTGCCGGCGCCGCCGTGATAGCCCGAAACCACGCTGGTCACGCCCTTGACGTGGCTGAACACGCCTTCGACGCCCCAGAAGCAGCCGCCGGCGAAGATCGCGGTCCTGATGCCCTTGCCTTCGGCGGCGGTCAGCGCGGCGGCCGGCGCGCGCACCACGGTTTCGGCCGAGGCGGGCTGCTGGCAGGCGGCGGCCAGCGCGAGAAGCGGCAGGATGGCGCCGCCGCGCTTCATGGCGCGGGCGCGGCCTCGGCGGCGGGAACGATGCCGGAGGCGACCGGCTCCAGATCGCTGCCCAGCGTGGCGAAGACGATGAGCGCGCCGCCGACGAAACCGAGGGCGAAGAAGCGGTAGAAGTCGGCCTTGAAGAGTCCCATGAGGTGTCGTTCGCTTGGATGGTGCTGGGTTCGATGCGTGAACGGCGGCGTGGCGCTTTCTCGCTTTCGCCGATGTGAACATTGCCACGGTTCCGCCATGATTGCGGCGAACCGGGCGCTGTTGGCGACGAATCGCCCTGCGGTCAGTGGCGGAAGTGGCGCATCCCGGTGAACACCATGGCAAGCCCGGCCTCGTCGGCGGCCTTGATCACTTCCTCGTCGCGAATCGAGCCGCCCGGCTGGATCACGGCGGTGGCGCCCGCCTCGGCCGCGGCGAGCAAGCCGTCGGCGAAGGGGAAGAACGCGTCGGAGGCAACCGCGCTGCCGACCGTGCGCGGCGTGGCCCAGCCGTGGGTTTCGGCCGCTTCCTGCGCCTTCATCGCGGCGATCCGCGAGGAATCGCGCCGGTTCATCTGGCCCGCGCCGATGCCGGCGGTGACGCCGTCCCTGGCATAGACGATGGCGTTGGACTTGACGTGCTTGGCCACGGTCCAGGCGAACAGGCAGTCTTCCAGCTCCTGTTCGGTCGGCTGGCGCTTGCTGACCACCTTGAGCATGTCGCGCGTGACATGGCCGTTGTCGCGATCCTGGATCAGCACGCCGCCGGCGATCACCGTCACCGACTGGCCGCCGCGCCGCGCATTGGGCAGGCCATCGACCAGCAGCAGGCGCAGGTTCTTCTTCTTCGAGAATGCCGCGATCGCCGCGTCGTCGGCGCCGGGCGCCACCACGACTTCGGTGAAGATCTTGCAGATCGCCTCGGCCGTGGGCCCGTCAAGCGGCACGTTGGTGGCGACGATGCCGCCGAACGCCGAGACCGAATCGCAGGCGAGCGCTTCCTCCCAGGCTTCGAGCAGGGTCGCGCGGGTGGCGACGCCGCAAGGGTTGGCGTGCTTGACGATGACGACGCTGGGCGGCGCGCCGGCGAATTCCGCCGCCAGTTCAAGCGCGGCGTTGGCATCGTTGTAGTTGTTGTACGAAAGCTCCTTGCCCTGAAGCTGGCGCGCCTGCCCGATGCCTTGCGCGGCCGGGCCGATCGCCCTGTAGAGCGCGGCTTCCTGGTGCGGGTTCTCGCCATAGCGCAGCGTCGTCACCAGCGAGGAGGCGATCGTGCGGGTGGCGGGGAATTTCTCGGGCTGGTCGGCGTTCTGGAACCAGCCGGCGATGGTCGAATCGTAAGCGGCGGTCGCGGCGAAAGCCTTCGAGGCCATGCGCTTGCGGAAGGCGAGCGAGGTGGCGCCGTCCGCCGCGTCCAGCTCGGCCAGCAGCGCGGGGTAATCGGCCGGATCGGTCAGGATCGTGACATAGGCGTGGTTCTTCGCCGCCGAACGCACCATCGAAGGGCCGCCGATGTCGATATTCTCGATCACCTCGTCACGGTCCGCGCCGCGCATCACGGTGGCGAGGAAGGGATAGAGATTGACCACGACCAGGTCGATCGCGCCGATCGCGTGCTCGGCCATGGCGGCGGCGTGCTCGGGATTGTCGCGCACCGCCAGCAGGCCGCCGTGGACCATAGGGTGCAGCGTCTTGACCCGGCCATCCATCATCTCGGGAAAGCCGGTGACGTCCGAAATGTCCTTCACCGCAAGGCCCGCGTCGCGCAGTGCCCTGGCCGTGCCGCCGGTGGAGACCAGCTCGACCCCGCGCTCGCTCAGCGCCCGGCCGAGTTCGGCCAGCCCCGACTTGTCGGACACGGAAAGCAGGGCGCGGCGAATGGTCACGGAATCGGTCATGGGGCAGATCCTCTTGTGCGGGATGTGGCGCGCGCTCTAGGTCGGGAAGGGCTGGCGGGCAAGGCGCGGGGCCGAAGTTTTAGGCGGTATCGCGCCGGGCGCGGCCATGACATGCGCCGTGGCCCTGCCGCACCGGCTCGCGACTGTTCATCCCATCTTCTTGAGAAGCCAGCCGAAATTCCCGCCGCCGCGCGATACCAGGCCTTGCAGCACCAGTTGCTGCGTCGCGATCGGGCGGCCCTGGCCGTCCACCCACAGGCTGTCTTCCACCGCCACGTCGCCCGATCCGGCGCGGAATTGCCAGTAGCTGCCGTCGGGCAGGGCCAGCCCGGCGCCGTGGCCGTCTTCCGAAACGCGGACGTCGATGCCGGGGCCCAGGTGGAAGCGGATGGCGAAGCCCACCTTGCCGCGCTTGCCCTTGCGCCCGGTCGGCACCAGCAGATCCTCGCCGCGCAGCTCGGTGCCGGCATCGCGCAGGATCAGGATGCGCCGGTGCGTCAGCCCATAGCGCGCGGCATAGCCGTTGTGGCTCGCTTCCAGCCGGGTGGCCGCGCCGCCGCCGTCGCTTTCCAGCGTGCGGCGATCGACATCGACTTCGGACACGCCCGAGCCGATCATGCCGTTGATCAGCACGGCGGTGGAATTGGCATCGTCCAGCGTCAGCGTCGAATGCGCCGCCGTGGCGCGCAGCCCCTGTTCGAGCCGCACCGGCACCAGCCCGCCGGCACAGGCCGCGCCGCCGCAATTGACGATCAGCCGGTGGCCACCATGCGAAAGCTCGAAGGCCAGCGTGGAGGCGCAGCCATAGCGCGCGTGGCGCGGCATCGGCGGCGGGGCGGTGTCGAACTGGAGGATCGCCTTTTGCGCCACCACCCGCTGATAGCCCCATTGCCGCACGTCGCGCAGCGGCCGGGTGCGCACGCCGCTCGCCTCGATCAGCGCGGCGACCTCGTCGGCGCCGACCGCCCCGGCGCCTTGCCACGAGCCGAGCGAGCCATCGCCGTGGGTCAGCGCCAGCAGCGGCGGTACCAGCATCGCCAGCATGGCCTCGATCGCCTCGGGCGCGTCGCGTCGCGTCGCGTGGTAGCAGGCGCGCAGCTTCACCAGCAGGGTGATCGCTTCCATCTGCGCCAGCGGGCTGCGCGACAGCACGCCGCCATCATCGCCGACCAGCTCGCCCAGCGCCTTCATCAGCCCGGCCTCGCCATAAAGGCGGCGCGGACGCCCGTCGGGCAGCAGCAGGCCGGCTGCGACGATCGCGCACCAGCCCGAGACTTCGGCCAGACCGTCCTCGGCATGGTGCACGTTGCGATCGAGCCAGCGCGCGGTCTCGCCCAGCACGCGCAGCGTGCTCGATCGCAGCGCCTTGTCGCCCGAAAGGATCAGCGGGGCATGGACCAGCCAGTTGAGCAGGCGCATCCCGGTGTTGCCCACGCTCCACGCCGGGCCCTTGCCGGGCTTGCCCGGCGGCTTCGGATTGGCCTGGAGCCATGCCGCCAGGATACGCTCGGCGATCGGCCCGCCCTGCTCGCGCGTGACGCAGGCTTCAAGGTCGGCCAGCCAGGCGAAGGAATGGACCACGCGTTCCAGCGGCGGGGTGACGCGCGCGGCGCCGTTGTAATCGATCTGCGCGATCGGCGTCTTGGCGCCGTGGACCAGGAAATGCCCGGCCCTCAGCGCCGTGCCGGCAACCCGGCTGCCGGGCAGCGGATTGCGCACGGTGGCCAGCAGCCGGGGCTTGACCTTCTTGCCCATCGGCGAGGTGAGGAACGAGCCGGGCACGCCCATGCGATAGGCCAGCCGGATCAGCCGCTCACCCGCGCCGACGGCGGGCGGCGCGAAATCGGCGAGGGCCAGCGAGCGGCCGGGCTCGATCACTTCGCCCTGGCCCGGGGCCATGTCGTCCTCCGGCCGGGGCGTGGCGGCCTTACCCTGCGCCGCGATCATGTCCTGCGCCGCGATCATCTCCGGCGCGTTTGCCTCCGCCTTGCCGACCTCGTCCAGAACGCCCTCCTCGGCTCCTTGCGCCAGGGGAACCGCCCGGGCCGGCCGCCGCGCCTGAGCCTTGCGCCTGGTGCGGACGGGTGCGGCCATATCCTATCCCATTCCCTTGAGCGCGGCGATGTTCCGCGCGTATTGCCCTGGCCCGCCCCGGAACGTCGCGGTGCCGGCAACCAGCACGTCGGCGCCGGCCGAGACGCAGTCCCCGGCGGTCGCGCGGTCCACCCCGCCATCGACTTCCAGCCGGATGTCGCGCCCGGACTTGTCGATCATCTTGCGCACCGCCTCGATCTTGCGGAGCTGGCTGGCGATGAAGCTCTGCCCGCCGAAGCCGGGGTTGACGCTCATCACCAGCACCAGGTCGATCTCGTCGATCAGGTAGTCCAGCATCTTGGCCGGAGTCGCGGGATTGAGCGAAATGCCCGCCTGCTTGCCCAGCGCCTTGATCGCCTGCACCGTGCGGTGGACGTGCGGGCCGGATTCGGGATGGACGGTGATGATGTCCGCGCCCGCCTCGGCGAAAGCCTCAAGGTAGGGGTCGACCGGGGCGATCATCAGGTGCACGTCGAACGGCTTGGCGGTGTGCGGGCGCAAGGCCTTGACCACGCCGGGCCCGATGGTGATGTTGGGCACGAAATGGCCGTCCATCACGTCGACATGGATCCAGTCGGCGCCGGCCTCGTCGATGGCGCGAATTTCCTCGCCGAGACGCGCGAAGTCAGCGGACAGGATAGAGGGTGAAATGAGCGGGACGACCATGTCGGGAAAACGGCTCCTTTCAGAAGCGATTAAACATCGCCGCGCGGGGCGACAAGCAGCCGGCCGCGCGTTTTCCACACGCTGATTTACGTGATCGCCCTGATCGGCCGATATGCGCGCCAGAGCGAAGGGCTGGGTGCGACGGAACGAGGCGCGCGTGGCCACACGCGCAATTCAGTTCCTATTCACGGCGTGAATCCTAGATCGCGCAACATGAAAACGGAAGATGCCGGCGCCGCTGGGCGCGGCCGACGCTTCGTCGCCGCTTTGTCATCCACAAAGGACATGGGTAACACGATGACTTCGACCTTTCCGAAGGGATCGGGAGCAATGAAGAGGTATTTCGCCGCCGGCGCGCTCGCGCTCGGCGCTTTCGGGCTTGCCACCGCCGCCCCGGCGGCCGCGCAGTATCGCCAGGAGATCCGCAACGATCCCGGCAAGTGCGTGGCCGGCGGCGGGCCCGCGGTGATGGTGACGGTGGATGGCATCAAGTCGTCCGCGGGCAAGCTGCGCGTCCAGTCCTATCGCGCCACGGCGGCCGACTGGCTGGCCAAGGGCCGCTGGATCTATCGCATCGAAGCGCCGGCCAGGGCCGGGACGATGACTTTCTGTATGCCGGTGCCGGCGGCGGGCAGCTATGGCATCGCCGTGCGCCACGATATCAACGGCAATGGCGAGACCGAGATCACCACCGACGGCGGCGGCATGTCGAACAACCCGAGCATCAATATCTTCAATCTCGGCAAGCCGAGCTATGCCAAGACCGCGATCGCGGTGGGGCCGGGCGTCAAGTCGATCCGCATCCAGATGAAATACATGTGATCGCCGGCCGCGCGGCGACCAGGCGCCGCACGTCCGCCAGATCCTCCACCTTGTCGACATCGACGGCCGCCAGGCCGTCGCGCGCGGGCACGGCGCAGGCCGTCAGGCCGACGCGCCGGCCCAGCCGGGCCAGCGCATCGTTCAGTGTCAGCCTGCCGCGCGCATAATCGAACAGGGTGCGCAGCCCCAGCCGCATCGCGATCCGCCAGGGCCGCTTGCGATCCGCCTCCACCGCCGACCAGGTCTCGATCGCCGGCCAGGCGCGCGGCGTGGCCAGCAGGAACAGGTTGCAGCCCGACCATTCGCCATCGGCAAAGCGCATGTAGGTGCGCCGGCTGCCGGGCATCGCCCGCTCGATCGCCTCGCGCCGGGCCATCAGCACCGCGACGTCGGCGCCGGGCGGCGTATCGTCCAGGAACCCGGCGATCCACCGGCCTTCCAGCAAGGCGTGATCGGCGGTGGTGACGAGCATCGGCGCGCCATAGCGGGTGAAGGCGGCGGCGACGCTGGCGCTGGGCCCTTCGGCCGAAGGCAGCACCTCGCAGCCCAGATCGGCGGCCAGCGCGGCCACTTGCGCGTCCCCGGTCGCGACCACGCAGGCGATGATCCCCGCCTCGCGCACCGCCGCCACCACGCGCGCGAGCATCGCCTGCCCGTCCACTTCGACCAGCGACTTGTGCGAGAGGCCTTCGGCCCTGGCCACCGGATCGGGCACGCCCGGCCGCGAGCCGGCGAGCACCAGCGCGGTTGGCGTCACGCCCGCGCCCGCCTGGCGCGCCACACCCGCCACAGCACGCCGGGCGCCGCCAGCACGGGGTGGCGTTCGCGCCACGGGGTCAGCGGCACCGGCACGCCGGTATGCCGCTCGATCTTCCAGGCGGCGTAGCGGGCCGCGCCATCGAACGTGGTCGAGGCCCGCAGCAGCCGCGCGAAGTTGTAGGGCTTGCCCAGCCTCTGCCGCCGCCGCCACCAGCGCAGCGTCCGCAGGCGCTGAGCGGGCGAAAGCTCGGGGCGGATCACGCCTTGCGGCCCGCGCGCGAAGCCGATCCCGCCGGCGATCAGCGCCAGGGGCAGCAGCCCGTCGAAATGCCCGCGATTGGCGGAAAGGATCGAATCCTCGCGCCCCGCCTTCTCGACGCGGAACTCGGCGGCGTAAGTCGCGCGGAACAGCGCGCGCCAGTAGGCATCGGGCGTCGCCGCCTCGGGCCCGAGCGCGACGGCGAGCCGCGCGGCGGTGCAGGCGGCCAGGCCCACGGCTTCGGCCACGCGCTCCGCCGCCGCCTCGTCCCGCGCCCAGGCCAGCGCGCTGGGCTGGACGAAGCGGGCCCAGATCGTGGTGTCGAGCAGGCGGCCGGCGGCGGCCTCGCGAAAGGTGGCCAGCGCCATCGTCGCGACCTTGGCGCGCAGCGTTACGCCGCCGTGGTCCCGCTCGTGATAGCTGACGCGCGGCCAGATGCCGGTTTCCACCGGCCCGTCGCACAGCACGTAGAAATCGAGCACGCCGTCAAGCGCGCCGGTGCGCAGGTTCGAACCGTAGAACAGCACCGCCAGCGCATCCGCGTCCGCGGCCAGCGCCGTGGCGAACGCGCTCACCGGCGGGGCGACCGGCCGGGACAGCGCGGCGGCGATCCGCGCATCGAGCGTTCCGGTCATGGCACCACGAAAGTGAGCTGCGGACCTTCGTCAAGGATATAGCGGCCCGCGGGAAAGGCTTCGCCATCAAGGATGAACGGGCCGCCCAGATCAAGCTCGATCTTGCCGGTGGCCAGGCGGTGCGCGCCGTTGCGGCCGATAAGGCGCTCGCCCAGCCCCAGCAGGATCACCGGCAGCATGGCCATGACCAGGCGCGAGGGCCAGTCGATCACGCCCAGCTTCAGGCCGGGGGCGGGGTGGCGGCCGAAGGGGCGGGCGCCCAGCGGAAACTTCTCGAAGGTGGTGGCCACGGCCAGGAAGCGCTCGTCCGCGCGGCCCCGGCCGTTGTGCGGCAATTCGCGGCCGGTCAGCCGGTCGATGATGCGCATCGGCGTGCGCGCGCGCCAGGGATTGCCCTTGCGCCCGAAAATGGTCTGCGCGATGCCCCACAGCACCGTCAGCGCCACGGCGAAGCTGTTGAACGCGCCGCGCCGGTGGGCTTCCTGCCCCACTTCGGTGGCGAGCGTGAACGCGCCCGCGCCCAGGATGAAGCCTTGCGCCAGGCCGCCCGCGCCATCGGCAGGCGTGATCCGCAGCGGCCGGCGGCGCACGGTGTTGCCATTGCGCACGGCGATCAGCGCTTCGGTGAGCGACCAGTGGTTGGGCAGGCCCAGATCGACGGTCAGCGCGTTGGTCTTGCCCTTGGGCAGCACGGCCAGCTTGGGCCAGGTATCGCCGAAGATGTCGACGCCGCAGCTCAGCACGTCACGCACGGTGCCGTCACCGCCATCGACCACGAGGAAATCGATCCCGCGCCGGGCGAATTCCTCAAGGCATTCGCGCAGCGCCTCGCGCGAGCGGGGCGTGCGCGTCAGGATGTTCGAGCATTCGGCCAGTTCGGGCGCGTTGCGCTTGTTGCGGTGGCTGCGCGGGTTGCGCACGATGCCCACCAGCGGCACGGCCCGGCCGCGCGGGACATAGCGCGAAGGCCGCGGATTTCCCCTCGGTTCGGGCTGCTCGAACAGGCGCAGCGTTTCAAGTTCGTGGATCGTTCCGTGCACGGCAAAAGCTACTTAGTGCCGAATAAGCGGAAAATCATCAGGAAAACCGAATCTGACAAGCCACTGTTACACATTTGTTGCAAATGGCGGCGCTCCATGGTGGTTTCGTGAACCGCGTTTGTACCCCGCGCGGGCAGGCGCGAGGCGCGCGCCAGGGGGCCACGATTGTCAGCGGCGAGCGGCTCGACTACGTGCGACGGCCATGGTGGAACAAGCGCAAGCGCTGCCGGTCGAAACGATCGGCGAGAACCCGACCCGGCTCTGGGGCCTGACGATGCCCGAGCGCGTGCGCCGCATCGCCCGCGCGGCGGGGCTGGCGACATCGGCCGGGGCCGCGCCGGGCCCCCGGCTGCTGGCCAACGCGGCCTTCGCCTTCGATCCCTCGTGGCTGCGCGAGTTCCTGGCCCGGCCCGGCGCGGTGCTGACGCTGGGCGGCGTGCCTGCGCTGGCCCATGCCCGCGATGCCGGCGAGGCGGCGCGGATCGGGGCGGCCATGCGTGACGGCGCGCCGCTGGCCGATGCCGCCGGGCTGGAAATGATCGCGTTCGAGGACGGCCCGACCATCGAGAACAAGCAGCTCAGGAAGCGCGAGACGCCGTTCCTGATGCCGCTGCGCCCGGATACGGTGCGCGCGTTGGAGCGGGCGAGCTATTTCGGCGCCTACAAGGGCGTTACCGATCTGCTCACCAAGTACCTGTGGCCCGAATGGGCGCTGGTGCTGACGCGCATCGCCGCGAAGCTGGGCATCACCCCCAATATGGTGACGGCGGCGGGCGCGCTGCTGTGCGTGATCGCCACCTGGTGCTTTGCCGATGGCCGCTATTGGCTGGGCATGGCGCTCGGCCTCGTGTTCATGGTGTTCGATACGGTGGACGGCAAGCTCGCGCGCTGCACGATCACCTCGTCGAAATGGGGCAACGTGTTCGATCATGGCATCGACCTGGTCCACCCGCCGTTCTGGTGGTGGTTCTGGGCGACCGGCTTGGCGACCTGGGGCCTGGCCTATGATACCGTGACGTTCTGGTGGGTGCAGGGCGCGATCCAGGGCGGCTATCTGGTCCAGCGGCTGATCGAGGGTGTGTTCATGCGCCAGAACGGGATGATGCACATCCACGTCTGGCGCCGGTTCGACAGCCGGTTCCGCCTGATCACCGCGCGCCGCAATCCGAACATGGTGATCCTGTTCGTCGCCACGCTGCTTGCGCGGCCCGACCTCGGCCTGATCGCGGTGGCGTGGTGGACGGCGATCTCCTGCGTGGTCCACGCGGTGCGGCTGGTGCAGGCCTGGATCGTGCGGGCGCGCGGAGGTACGATCACCTCGTGGCTGGCGGAGGGCTGAAATGAACGAGACGATCGCAAGGTTCGGCTTCCCGGCAACGCTGGTGGCAGAGTTCGAACATTGGGTCGTGCTCGCCCGCCCGGCGCAGCCGACGCTGGGCTCGCTGGTGCTGGCGGCGAAATCGGATGCGACCGCGTTCGGCGATCTTCCCGCCGGGGCCCATGCCGAGCTGAAGCCGGCGGCCGCCGCGATCGAGGCCGCGCTTACGCGAGCGGTGGATTACGCGAAGCTCAACTACCTGATGCTGATGATGGTGGACCCCCATGTCCACTTCCACGTCATCCCGCGCTACGAAGGCGCGCGCGAATGGCGCGGCCGTGAATTCGTCGATTGCGGTTGGCCCAAGGTGCCCGATCTCGGCCACGCGGTGACGCTGGAAGGCGTGGATCTGGCCGCGCTGGTGACGTGGCTGAAGGGGGGCTTCTAGGCTGTCGTCAGGGCTCGGCCGTACCTGTTGCTCCCCGTCATGCTGAACTGGTTTCAGCATCGGGTGATTATTCCCTTCGGACACGTACTTCTTCCCCCGTCATCCCGGGCTTGACCCGGGATCCCGCTTCTCCCGCTACATCGGCAAAGGCAGCGCGGCCCCGGGTCAAGCCCGGGGCGACGAATGTGCCTACGTGTTCGAAGGGGATAATTCCCAAACGAGTTCAAGGTGACGTTTTTTGGGGAGGCGTTTGGTCGCTCTCCAGAACACCCGCGACCGACCGCCTTGGTTACGCCGCCACTGCCAGATCGGCGCCCGAATGGAAGCGGTTGCGGTATTCGCCCGGCGACAGGCCGAGGATGCGCTGGAACACGCGCCGGAACGCGGAGGAATCCTCATAGCCGACCGACCAGGCGATCTGGTCGATCGAGCGCCTGGTGAATTCCAGCAGTTCGCGCGCCTTGCCGATGCGCAAGTGCTGGACGTATTCGGTGGGCTTCATGCCTGTCGCCGCCTTGAACCGGCGCAGGAACGTGCGTTCCTCCAGCCCCGCCGTCCCGGCCATGTCGGTGACGTTGACGCCGATGCCGGACCTGGCCTGCAGCCAGTGCTGCACCTTGACGATCGGCTCGTCCCCGTGCGTCAGGCGCGGGACGAAGCGGCTGTAGTGGCGCTGCTCGCGCCCGGCGGGGTCGACCAGCAGGAACTTGGCGGTCTCGATCATCACGGTCGGCCCCAGCAGGCGATCGACAAGGCGGATGCCAAGGTCGGTCCAGGCCATCAGCCCGCCCGCCGTGATGATGTCGCCATCCTCGATCACCATACGGTCGGGATCGAGCAGGACTTCGGGAAAACGCTCGCGAAAGGCTTCGGCGAAGAGCCAGTGCGTGGTCGCGGGGCGGCCCGAGAGCAGCCCGGTGGCCGCCAGCAGGAAAGCGCCGCCGCAGTTCGAGGCGAGCGTGGTGCCGCGCGCGTGGCGATCGAGCAGCCAGCGCGCATAGGGCGCCGATTCCTCAAGGCCCGGCGGGCCGGTCAGCCGCCCCGGCACGATCAGCACGTCGGGCTCGCCCGACTTGCCGCGATCGGTGTCGTACTGGCGCGTGACATCGCCGCATTCGTCGATGATCCAGTGGCTGACCCGCACGCGCGGCCCGCCGCGCTCGACCGAGAAGGTCGAGGCGATCGCCAGCAAGTCGGTCATGCCGTGGACCATCGCCATCTGGCATTGCCGATAGAGCACCAGGCCCACTTCGGCCTCCGGCTTGTCCGCCGCCATCGCCGCTTCCCCTTGTGGTTTGCGGGCCTGCTTCGGCCCTTTGTCAGTTTCGGCCCGGTCAATGTCGGTTCCGCCAATCCCGCGCCCGCCGGAGCCAAGGTACTTCCGATCTCACCGGGCGCAAGGCCGCCCTTGAGCAACAGGAGATACCCAGATGACCACGATCACCACCAGCGATGGAACCCGCATCTTCTACAAGGACTGGGGCGCCAAGGATGCCCAGCCCATCGTCTTCTCGCACGGCTGGCCGCTTTCGGCCGACGCGTGGGACGCGCAGATGGTGTTCTTCGCCAATCAGGGCTTCCGCACCATCGCCCACGACCGCCGCAGCCATGGCCGCTCGGACCAGGTCTGGGCCGACAACACCATGGACCAGTACGCCGACGACCTTGCCGAACTGATCGAGCAGCTCGATCTGCATGACGTGGTCCTGGTCGGCCACTCGACCGGCGGCGGCGAAGTGACCCGCTACGTTGGCCGGCACGGCACGGCGCGCGTCGCCAAGGTCGCGCTGATCGGCGCGGTGCCGCCGCTGATGCTCAAGACCGAGGCCAATCCCGGCGGCTTGCCGATCGATGCCTTCGACGCGATCCGCAAGGGCACGTACGACAACCGCAGCCAGTTCTTCCATGACCTCACGATCCCGTTCTACGGCTACAATCGCGAAGGCGCGGTCATTTCCGAAGGGACCCGGCTGGAGTTCTGGCGCGAGGGCATGATGGGCGGCCTCAAGGGTCAGCTCGACAGCATCCGCGCCTTCTCGGAGAGCGATTTCCACACCGACCTTGCCAAGTTCGACGTGCCCACGCTCGTCCTCCATGGCGATGACGACCAGATCGTGCCGATCGGCGCTTCGGCGCTCGAAACGGTCAAGATCGTCAAGGGCGCCAGGCTCGTGGTCTATGAAGGCGCCGACCATGGCCTGACTGCAACGCACCAGGATCGCTTCAACGCCGATCTGCTCGACTTCATCCGCGAATGACGGCATTCTGGCGGTGGGTCGCCGCCGCCAGAATCTCCCACCCCCGAAGGAGATTACCCATGACCAAGCAGACCTTTCTCGTCACCGGCGCGTCCGACGGCATCGGCGCGATCTATGCCGATCGCCTCGCCCGGCGCGGCCATGACCTCGTCCTCGTCGCCCGCCGCGCCGACAAGCTGGCCGAACTGGCCGACCGGCTCCACGCCGAAACCGGCGTGACGGTCGACGTGGTCAGCGCCGATCTGGCCAAGATCGAAGACCTCGCCCGGATCGAGGCGCGGCTGCGCGATGACGCGGCGATCACCGGCCTCGTCAACAATGCCGGCATCGCCAACGAAGGTTCGATCCTCGATGCCGATCCCGATTACCTTTCGGGCATGATCGACCTCAACGTGCGGGCGGTCACGCGGCTTTCGGCGGCGATCGCGCCGCGTCTTGCCGCGGCCGGCACCGGCACGATCGTCAACATCACCTCGGTCACCGCGCTGATGCCCGATGGCTTCACGGCGGTCTATCCGGCGACCAAGGCCTATGTCCTGGCCTTTACCGAAGCCTTGCAGGCCGAACTGGGGCCGAAGGGCGTGCGCGTGCAGGCGGTGCTGCCGGGGATCACCCGCACCGCGATCTGGACCGAGGAGAAGCTGGCCACGCTGCCCGCGCACATGGTGATGCTGGTCGACGAGATGGTCGACGCCGCGCTGGCCGGGCTCGACCTGGGCGAGACGATCACGATCCCCGCGCTGCCCGACATGGCCGCTTACACCGCCTACATCGCCGCACGCGCCGCGCTGCGGCCCAACCTTTCGCTTGCCCATGCCGCGCCGCGCTACGGCGTCGCGGCGGCCGTCTGAAACAGGAGGAACGTGTCATGATGCTTGGCCTTTCGCTCGCGCAGTTCACCGCGCTTCACGTTGCCATCAGCCTTGTCGCGATCGCGGCCGGACTGATCGCATTGCCCGCCTATGCCGCTGGCCGCCGTCTTTCGCTCTGGCTTCAGGTCTTCCTCTGGACGACGCTGGCGACCAGCCTGACCGGCTTTCTCTTCCCGATCGGCGGCTTCACGCCGGCGCTGGGAGTGGGGATCATCTCGGTGATCGATCTGGCCATCGCGTTCGCCGCCTGGCGCAAGCTGGCATCGGGCGGCGGGGCAGCCCTCGTCTTCGGCGTGACCGCGACGCTGGCGCTGTACCTCAACCTCTTCGTGCTGGTGGTGCAATCGTTCCTCAAGGTGCCCACGCTCAATGCGCTGGCGCCTACCGGCACCGAGCCGCCCTTCCTCGCGGCCCAGGCCGTGGGCCTGCTGGCCAGCGCGGTGCTCGGCTTCGTGCTGGCGCGCAGCCTGCGCCGCGCGGCGATCGCCTGACCCCGCGCGGTACGGCGAATTCGGCGCAAGGCCGCGTGTCCATCCGGGCGCGCGGCCCTTGCGCGGTTCAGGCGCGCGATACGGCGGGGATCGTCAGGTCCTGGACCAGTCCGGTGCCCGCCCGCCGATCGCGGAACGAGAGCCAGGCCATATAAGGCGCGCAAAGGAAGCGCAGGGCGATGAGGGCCAGGCCAAGCGCCGCCAGCATCCCGAACGTGTCGCCGATCCGGCCGTGCAGCACCAGCATCGCCCCCGCCAGCGCCAGCCCGGCCGCGCCGAGCACGGTTTCGCCCCGCACCGATGCCAGCGCCGCCTTCAGGCTGTCCCCCTCGCCGAACTTGGGTGTGCGCCGCCAGGCCAGCGGCTTGCTGGACAGCCCGGCGAGCCCGGCCGCCAGCACCACATAGCTGAGCGAGGCGCGCGCGATCTCGCCCCGGATCATCGCGCCGATGCGATCGCAGCCGGTCAGGCGATAGCGCTGCCAGACGCGCACGAGTTGGGTCGCGATCGCGAGTGGCATCACGGTCCAGACGATATCGGGCACGGCGATCGGCCGCAGCGCGCCCAGCAATGTCGCGGCCGAGACGATGCCCAGCACGATCAGGCCCGAAAGCAGCGCGGCCAGGTTCTGCAGCGGCGCGATGCAGCGCAGGACTTCAAGCAGCTTGGTCCAGCCCGGCATCGGCCGGGCCCAGGGCGTGGGCAGGAACAGCCGCCAGTGGCGCACGAGCTGCTGCACCGGGCCGGCGGTCCAGCGAAAGCGCTGCTTCTTGTAATCGCTGTAGGTTGCCGGGATCAGGCCGCGTCCGAACGTCTCGCCGATATAGATCCCGCGATAGCCGGCGGCGCGCAGCCGCACCGAAACTTCCGAATCCTCGGTAAGGCACCATTCCGCCCAGCCGCCCACGCATTTCAGCACGCGGGTGCGCAAGAGGCACATCGTGCCGATGGTGAAGGCGCCGCCATATTCGTGCACGCCCACCATATCGACCTTGTTGTTGGGCATGTATTCCCAATAGCAGCTCGTCAGGAACGCGCTGTCCGCATAGTCGCGATAGTCGTGCGGCGTCTGGACATAGGCGATCTGCGGGTCTTCGAAGAATGGCACCAGGCGCTTCAGGAAGTCCGGCGTGGAATAGTAATCGGCGTCCACCACCGAAACCAGCTCGGCATCCTTCGCCATGTGCCGCAGCAGGTAATTGAGCGCCCCGGCCTTCGCGCCGGGCAGCGGGGAGACGTGGAAGAAGCGGAAGATCTCGCGGCCCGCCCGGGCGTTCAGCTCGCGCGTGTGCCGCTCCAGCGGCCGCCACAGCGCCTCGTCGCGAGTGTTGTTGTCGCACACCAGCACTTCGAAATTGTCGTAATCGAGCGCGGCCAGGCGGTTCATCGTCTCCATGACCACTTCGGGCGGCTCGGCATAGCAGGGCAGGTGGATCGAGACTTTCGGGCGGAAGTGGCCTGGCCCGGCCTCGGGCGCCTCGTTCGGCTCGCGCCAGCGCCGGTGCGTCAGCAGCGCCTCGCGCGCGACGCGTTCCAGGCAGCGGGCAACGATGAAGACCAGCCCCAGCGTCAGGCTGACCAGCGCCAGCGCCTCGAGCGCGGGCGGCAGCGCGGTTTCGCGGATGAACAGGCACGACCACAGCCAGCCGATCAGCACGCCGGCGAAATCGATCGTCAGCCAGGCGCTTCCCGGCGCGCTGAGATTGCGCGCCGTCAGCCTGACCAGTACCGAAAGCGCCAGGAACGCGAGCAGCGGCGGCAGGCTGGCGCGAAAGCCGGCCATCCAGCCAGTGGCGAGGAACGTGATGACCGATGCCGCCAGCAGATCGACAGCGCCGCTGAACGGGACGCGGCTGCGCGCCGGGCCCGCGACATTGCGCGATATCCATACCGAAGCGACCAAGGCCATGATGGTCGCGAACAGAACCCACGGGTCTAGATCGACACGTTCAGGAAATAACAATGCGGGGCCCTCGCTAGCACCGAAAATTACGCACAACACCTTATTTTTTGTGCGCTGCAGCGGCCAAGGGGCCATTCGGTTCCGTCAGGCAAGCATGTTTGCGACGAGCGGAGCGCCTGATACGACCTACGAAAGCCGAATTATGTCAGAAGGTTGCTCGTCGCACGGGAGGCACGTTCTGTCGACGGGCCGGCGCGTCGCGGTTTACCCTTTGCCGGCCGCTGCCCAGCGATCGGTCAATTGCGTCGCAATCTCGATATCGTTGAGGAAATCGACTTCGGCCCAGTCCAGCCCTTCGATCGAGACGGTGCCGACCTTGCCGGTGGCGGCCAGGCTGTCGATCACTTTCAGGTACCAGTGCTGCACGCCTTCGGGCGTGCGCATCGCCTTGCGCACGGCTTCGCGGAACAAGTCGGCGCCTTCGCCGCGAAAGGCCAGGAAGCCGATCGATTCGGCGTTCGACTGCGCGGCGGTCAGTGTCTTGCCGATATGGACGAGGCGTCCGTCGCGCGCGCGTTCCACTTTCATGTCGTCGCTGTCGTAGGATGGCTTGGCGTCGATGGTCACGGCGATCGGCCAGCCGCCGCCCGGCGCATCGCCGCCCTGCTGCACCCGGCGCACCAACTCTTCGGAAACCAGCGTATCGCCGTTGAGGATCAGGAAATCGCCGCGCATCGCCTCGCGCGCGATCCAGCACGAGCCGAGATTGTCGGCCACCTTGTAGAATGGATTGAACCGCGTGGTGATCGTCACGCGCGGATCGGCGATCCGCGCGATGCATGCGTCGACCATGTCGGTCATGAAGCCGGTGACGACGTCGATCCGCTTCACGCCGCCGCGCGCCAGCATCTCCACTTGCCATTCCAGCAGCGTCCGGCCGGAAAAGTCGATCAGGCACTTGGGCCGCTCGGCCGTCAGCGGGAGCATCCGCGAGCCCTGGCCGGCGCTGAGAAGGATGGCGTGTTCGATCATTGGCGGCGGCTTTCCCGATACATGACGATTGCGTGAAAGCGCGCCGCTCTACTCCCTGGCGCGGCAAAGGGAAAGTCCACTCCGCCTTCGCGCCTTTCGCGGCAAATCTTGCAAGTGGCTCGCCCCTCGTCCAAATGCACCTCGATGCCGAAGATTGACCGCTCCGTGACAAAAACCCCGATCGGGCGGATCCTCCAGAACACGGCCTGGCTGCTGGGCGGCAAGGGCTTTGGCGCAATTTGCGGAATCGCCTATCTCGCGATCCTCACGCGCACGCTGGGCCTGAAGAATTTCGGCCACTTCGCGCTGATCTTCGGCACCGCGCAGGCGCTGATCGCGATCGCCGGTTTCCAGACCTGGCGCGTGGTGGTGCGGTACGGCAGCGAGCATGTGCACCAGAAGGAGTGGGACAAGTTCGGCCGGCTGGGCCTGCTGTGCGGGCTGCTCGACGCGGTCGGCGCGGTGATCGGCTGCGTGCTGGCCGCCGTCGTGATCTATGGCTTTTCCCACAGGCTCGATCTCAACCCCGCCTATATCGACCTGGCGTTCTATTTCTGCTGCGCCTCGCTCTGGGCGCTGGTTTCGGCGCCGACCGGGATCGTGCGCGCGCTGCACCGCTTCGACATGGCGGTCTATGTCGAGGCGGTGGTGCCGGTGGGGCGCCTGCTGGCGGCGCTGACGATCTGGGGCACGGGGCCGAGCGTGGGCCGGTTCCTGTTCGCCTGGGCCGCGATCGATATCCTGGAAGCGGCGCTTTACTGGGTCATGGCGCGGCGGCTCTGCCCGCAGGCGGTGCGGCTCTCGCACCTGGGGCAATGGCGGCTGGCTTTCGCCGAGAACGAAGGGCTGGGCCGCTTCTTCATGGTGACATATGCCAGCGCGACGCTGGAGGCGGCGATGCGCAATGGCCCGCTGCTGGCGGTGGGCGCTTTCGTCTCGACTCGCGCGGCCGGTCTCTACCGGCTCGCGGCGCAGCTTTCGCAGGCGCTGAGCAAGCTTTCCACGCTGCTGACCCGCGCGGTCTATGCCGAAGTGGCGCGCGTGCGGGTATCCTCGGAAGCGGCGGAATTCCGCAAGCTGGCGGTGCAGACCAGCCTGATCGCCGGGCTGGCCGGCGTGGTCGTGATCGGGATCGCGGCGATCGCGGGCAAGCAGCTGCTCGCGCTGATCGGCGGCGACGATTTCGAGCAGGGCGCGGCGATCCTGGTGCCGCTGGCGGTCGCCGCCAGCTTCGATCTCGCCAGCGTCGCGTTCGAGCCCGTGCTGCATTCGACCGGGCGGGCGCGCCACGCGCTGATCGCGCGGCTGCTGGCGGTCTCCGCGCTGGCGGCCGGGATCTTCGCCTTGCAGGGCTTCGGCACGATCGGCATCGCCTGGGCGGTCTCGATCGGCGGGGCGGTGTCCTATCTGGCGATGGGCGTTGCCGCGCTGCGCACGCTCAACCGCAAGGGTGATGAGGAAGCAGCCCGGCTGCCGGTCGAGCTCCTGGCCGACGATCCACGGGAAGTGACCTAGATGTGCGGCATCGCCGGCTGGTATCGGCGCGGCGGCCGGCCGGTGGCCGAAGCCGCGCTGGCCCGCGCCTGCGCCACGATCGTCCATCGCGGGCCGGACGATCAGGGCCTTTTTGCCGAGGATGATTTCGGCTTCGGGATGCGCCGGCTTTCGATCATCGATCTGGCGGGCGGCCACCAGCCGATCTTCTCGCCCGACCGGCGCTTCGCGATCGTCTACAATGGCGAGATCTACAACCATCCCGAACTGCGCGCGGAACTGGCCGATTGGGGCTGGAGCTTTGCCACGCACAGCGATACCGAGACCGTGCTGGCCGCCTTCGCACGCTGGGGCGACGATGCCTGGCCCCGGCTGGAAGGCATGTACGGCGCCGCCATCTGGGACCGGCGCGACCGCCGCCTGACGCTGGCGCGCGATCCGCTGGGGATCAAGCCGCTCTACTACAGCCTGCAGCGCGGCGGCCTGGCCTTCGGCTCGGAAATACGCGCGATCCGGGCGCTGGACGGGCTCGATTTCACCATGGACGAGCGCGCGGTGCATGATTTCTTCATGTTCGGCCACGTCCAGAAGCCGCGCACGATCTGGAACGAGGTGAGGACGCTGGCGCCCGGCCACCTGCTCCACCTCGGCCCCGAGCGCGATCCCGAGGTCCGGCGGTTCTGGACCCCGCGCTTCGCCGTGCAGGAGGGGTTGTCCGAAGCCGAGTGGATCGCGGAAACCGGCCGCCGGGTGGACGATACCGTGCGCCGCCACATGCTTGCCGATGTCACGGTGGGCGCGTTCCTTTCGGGCGGGGTCGATTCGAGCGCGGTGGTCGCGGCGATGGCCCGGCACGCCAGCGCCCCGGTCAAGGCGTTCACCGTCGGCTTTCCCGGCACCTCGATCGACGAGACCGAGGCGGCGGCGCGAATCGCGCGGCATCTGGGCTGCGAGCATATCGTCCTGCCGCTTGAACCGCAGGATGCCGGCGTGATGCTGCCGCAAGTGCAGGCCGTTTTCGATGAGCCTTGCGCCGCGACGGCGGCCGTGCCCGTCTGGCACGTCTCGCGGCTGGCGGCGCAGCATGTGAAAGTGGTGCTTTGCGGCGAGGGGGCCGACGAGATCTTCGCCGGCTACAAGCGCCAGCGCACCGCGCTCGCCGCCGCGCGCATGGCGCCGTACTTGCGCCTGCTCGATCCGCTGCTTGCCGCGATCGACCGTGCGCCGGGCCTGGGATCGAAGCGGTTCAACTACTTACGGCAGAACGCACGGCGTTTTCGCCAGTCGGCCCTGCTGGAAAGCAATTACCAGCGCTTCTTCCAGGGCACCCAGATTTCCACCCCCTGGGTGCGCGAGGATCTGTACGAGCCGGGCTTCCACGCCCGGCAGGAAAGCGACCATCCCTTCGCCGATCTGGAGCGCGAGTATTTCGGCTGGCCCGGCGCGCGCGATCTCGATCCGCTGGACCAGTTCATGCTGGCCGACCTGACCGTGCACATGCCTTCCTCGCTGCTCAACCGCACCGATCGGGGCAGCATGGCGCATTCGCTGGAAGCGCGCGTGCCGTTCCTCTCGCACAAGCTGGTCGACTGGTCGCTGACGATGCCGCGCGCGATGAAGCTGCGCGGCAAGGTGGGCAAATATGCCTTGCGCAAGGCGGTGGAGCCCTGGCTGTTCCCCGGCGCGCTCGACGATCGCAAGCTGGGCTTCCAGCTGCCTTTCGCCGAATGGTTCAGCGGCGGCTTCGCCACCTTCGCGCGCGAGGCGTGGAGCGGCAGCGCGGCCAGCCGCAGCGGCTACTTGCGGCAGGACGCGGTGGAGAAGCTCTTTGCCGAACACGCGGCGGGTCTCGCCAATCACGGCCGCATCCTTTACGCCATCGCCATGTTCGCGTGCTGGTGGGAACAGACATTCGCCGGGACCGGCCCGGCCCGCGAGGCGGCGCCGTGCTGATCGACCTGGCCCGCGATGCCGATGCCCTGGCCGGCCGGCGCTTCGACGTCTGCGTGATCGGCGCGGGCGCGGCGGGCGTGCCGCTGGCGCGCGCGCTGATGCAGGCGGGGCACAGCGTGTGCCTGGCCGAAAGCGGCGGGCTCGATTTCGAGGAACGCACCCAGGCGCTCTACAAGGGCGAAAACGTGGGGATGCCTTATTACGACCTTGAGGAATCGCGGCTGCGCTTCTTCGGCGGCACGGTGTCGATCTGGGGCGGGCGCTGCGCCTTGTTCGACGATATCGATTTCCGCCGGCGCGACTGGGTGCCGCATTCGGGCTGGCCGATCGGCCGCGCGGACCTGATGCCGTGGTATCGCCAGGCGCACGAGATCTTCGAGATCGGCCCGTTCGAATGGGACGATGCCTATCGCCTCGTCGGCATTGCCGATCAGGGCTTCGATCCCGAAAAGCTGGCGACCGAGCTGTGGCGCTTCGACGAGGCGAGCGAGCGCTTCGCCGCCTCGCGCGCGAAAGACCTGATCGACGCGCCCAACGTCACCGTGCTGCTCCATGCCAACGCGGTGAAGCTGCAGGCCGCCGCCAACGCCGGGTCGATCGAGCATGTCGAAGTGCGCTCGCTGGGCGGGCGGAGCGCCGTGATCGCGGCGACGCATTTCGTGCTCGCCTGCGGCGCGATCGAGAACGCGCGGCTCATGCTCGCTTCGGACGATGTCGAGGCGGCGGGCGTGGGCAACGCGCACGATCAGGTCGGCCGCTTCTTCATGGAGCATCCCACCGGGCGGATCGCGCGGGCCGATACCACGCGCCCGTTCGACTTGTGGGCGGCCTACCAGAAGCGCTTCATGAAGGCCGGGCCGCCGCTCGCCCCGGTGCTGCGGCTGGCCGACGCGGTGCAGGAAAGCGAAGGCGCGCTCAATTCGATCGTCACGTTCAAGCTGCAGCGCGACCCGAACAAGGGCGTGGCGCTGGGCAACAAGCTTTACGGCACGATCAAGCATTCGCTGAACCCCAACCGCACCGGGCGCACGCTCGATCATCTCTATCGCGGGATGCGCGCGTGGTTCCACCGCGTGGTGCGCGAGCCGATCGAGGCGGCGATGGCCAATGCCGGGATGACCGGGCTCTACCTCATCATCCGCGGCGAGCAGGCGCCCAACCCGGACAGCCGGGTGCTGCTCTCGGCCGCGCGCGACGAACTGGGCCAGCGCCGGGCCGACCTCTCGTGGCAATTGTCGGCGCTCGACAAGCACACCGCGCGCGTCGTCACCCGCGTGTTCGATGAAGAGATGCGCCGCATGGGCAAGGGCTCGGTCACGCCCAGCGAATGGCTTTCGGAACCCGGCCCTGCCTGGCCGGTCGATCCCACCGTCGGCAACCACCCGATCGCCGGCTATCATCACCTTGGCGGCACGCGGATGAGCGCCGATCCCCGGCACGGCGTGGTCGATGCCGATTGCCGGGTGCACGGCTATGCCAACCTGCACGTCGCCGGCTCCTCGGTCTTCGCGACGGCGGGCTGGGCCAACCCGACGCTGACGATCGTCGCCTTCGCGCTGCGGCTGGCCGACCGGCTCGACGGGCTGCTGCGCAAGTAGGTATCCCACCCTCGACACCGCGCTTGCGCCGCGTAAGATGCCGCGATGCTGCACGAAGCCCTGATTGCCCAAGCCCGCGATATCGCCGATCGGATCACCGGCCTGCGCCGCGCGATCCACGCCGAGCCGGAGCTTGGCCTGCACACACCGAAAACGCGCGACAAGGTTCGCGCCGCGCTGGCGCACTTGCCGCTGACCTGGCGTGAGGGGCCTTCGACCACTGGCCTTGTCGCGACGCTGGCGGGGGAGGGCGGCGAAGGTGCCTCGGTCCTGCTGCGCGGCGACATGGATGCGCTGCCGATGCCCGAGGAAACCGGGCTCGCTTTCGCCTCCACCATTCCCGGCGTGATGCACGCCTGCGGGCATGACGCGCATGTCGCGATGCTGGCGGGCGCGGCGGAACTGCTGTGCGCGCGCCGGGCCACGCTCAAGGGCGAGGTGCGCTTCATGTTCCAGCCGGGCGAGGAGGGCCACCACGGCGCGCGCTTCATGCTGCGCGATGGTTTGCTGGACCCGCTGCCCGATGCCGCTTTCGCGCTTCATGTCATGCCCAATGCGCCGCACGGGCTGGTCGGCGGGCGCGCCGGGCCGCTGCTGGCCGCCGCCGACCAGATCGAGATCATGGTCAGCGGGCGCGGCGGCCACGCCTCCATGCCGCACGACACGCTCGATCCGGTGCCGGTCGCCTGCGAGATCGTCTCGGCCATCCAGACGATGGTGGCGCGGCGCTACAGCGTGTTCGATCCGGTCGTCGTCACGATCGCGAAGATCGCCAGCGGCACGGCGCACAACGTCATCCCCGACAGCGCGCGGATGACGGGCACGATGCGCACGCTGTCGGCCGCCAGCCGCGCGCGGCTGAAGGACGAATTGCCACTGCTCGCCGCGGGCATCGCCGGGGCGCACGGGCTCAGCGCCGAGACGACGATCATGGAAGGCTTCCCCGTCACCGTCTGCGATGCGCGCGCGGTCGATTTCGGCGAGGCGGTGGCGCGCGACATGTTCGGCGATCAGGCCTTCCTGCGGCTGGCCGACCCGATCATGGGCGCAGAGGATTTCGCCTATGTGCTGGAAAAGCTGCCCGGCGCGATGTTCTTCCTGGGCGTCAGCCATCAGGGCGACGACTGGCGGCAGTGCTGCGGCATCCATTCCACGCGCATGATGGTGGATGAAACCGTCATGCCGATGGGCGCGGCCTATCTGGCGGGGCTGGCCGAAAGCTATCTGGCGCGCGGCTTCGCGCCGAACCTGCAAGGCTGATCGCCGCCCACCCGAAGCCCGGCCTGTCCGAATTCCGCAAGGCGGATTGCGCCCGGGGTCATGCGCCGGCGCTTGCAAAGCCGGTGGGGCTTTGCTGCCTTGGCCGGCGAGAACGATCGCGGGGGAAGGCATGGACAGGCTGGAACGGCTTGAGGCGATCGAGGCGATTCGCGCGCTCAAGGCACGCTATTTCCGCCTGATGGACACCAGGCAGTGGGACGCGCTGCGTGCGGTGTTCGCCGCCGATCTCAAAGTCCTGACGCCCGAAGGGGCGGTCTATGTCGCGGGGGGTGATGCCTATGCGGCAAGCCTGCGCCATTCGCTGGAGCACGCGGTTTCCTGCCACCAGGGCCTGACCGGCGAGATCGAACTGCTGGACGATGGCACCGCCACCGGCATCTGGGCGATGCAGGACGTGATCGAGTGGGAGCAGGCCCACCCGCGCACCGGCTGGAAAGCCATCCTCGGGCGCGGCCATTACCATGAAACCTACCGGCGCGAAGGCGGGGCATGGCGCATCGCCACGCTGACGCTCACCCGCCTGCGTCTCGACATCACCTGGCCCGAGGGACACGAACCGTCATGACCGACCTCAGCTTCGCAGACCATTTCGGCGCCGGCCGCGATGACAATCCCTACTGGAACGAGAGCGTGTGGTTCTCGATGTCGATCCCGGAACGGCGGATGCACGGGCTGATCCAGTACTACTTCCGCCCTAACATGGGCATGTTGAACGGTGGCCCGGTGCTGTGGGATCCGTCGGGCACGTTCCAGTGGAACTGCCTCTACTACAACTGGAGCCACTTGCAGGCGCTGCCGGCGGGCGCGCGCAAGTTCGACATGCGGGCGCGCAATTCGCTTTCCTGCCGGGTGATCGAGCCGCTGCGGCGCTACAAGCTCGACTATGCCAGGGACGGCTTCGAGCTGGATCTGGAATGGACCGCGATCGGCCCGATGCATGAGCTGAAGACTGGTGATGCCGGGCAGAAGGCGACCGCCAAGTTCCATATCGAGCAGCCCGGCCGGATGAAGGGCACGATCCGCCGGCACGGCGAGGCGTTCGCGGTCGATTGCTTCTCGATGCGCGACACGTCCTATGGCGCGCGCGATTACGAATCGCTGGCGCGCGGCGGCTATTTCTGGGGCATCGCCGCAAACAGCAGCTTCCACGCGCTGTGCATGGGCGCGGGGCGCGAGGCGGCCAGCATCGGCGGCTACATCATGCGGGACGGCACGATGGCCAGCCTCGTCTCGGGCAAGCGCGAGATCATTGAATACGGCCGGTTCGGCCCGTCCAGCGTGGTGTTCGAAGCCGCCGATGCGCTCGGCCGGACGATGCGCGCCACCGGCAGCATCGATCCGGGCCTGGTCTTCACCGGCTATACCGACCACACCGTCGTCTGGTCGCTGGTCGAATGGGACTGGGACGGCGTGACCCACTGGGGCGACAACCAGGAATTCTGCCCCGACGAGACGTTCCGCCGCATCGCGCGCGGCGAGATCGCGCTGGGGGCGGCATGACCGCGCCGGGCCAGATCGTCGTCGTCAACGGCACGTCGGGTTCGGGCAAGTCCACCACTTGCGAGCTGTTCCAGCAGCGGCGCGACGATTACTGGCTGCTCTACGGCATAGACCATTTCACCGCGAACACGCTGCCGGCGAAATACGGCCACCACGGTCCGCTCGCCGTGCAAGGCATCAGCGCCGTGCCGCGCGATCCGGCCGATCCCGACGGGCCCCTGCGCTGGGTCTTCGCCGACCAGGCCATGCGCGCGTTCGCGGCGATGCACGAATGGATGGCCGCGGTCTCGCGCCAGGGGCTCAACGTGGTGTTCGATCACTTGCTGATGATGGACCCGCCGGTGCTGCAGGATCTGGTCTGGCGCACCCGTGGCCTGCCCGTGCTGCTGGTGACGCTGCGCCCGCCGTTCGAGGTGCTGGAACGCCGCGTGGCCGAGCGGCGGATGGACAAGAAGATCCCGGTGGACTTGCTGGGCGAGGACGCGGCGCGAAAGATCGTCGATCGCCTCACCCGGCTGCGGCCGTGGTTCTATGAGGAAGTCTATCGCAACCAGGTTTCCGACCTGACGATCGACACCGAAACGCATTCGCCCGAGGACGTGTGCGAGTTGATCGCGGCGCGGCTGGCCGAAGGACCGGGCACGGCGTTCGACCGCCTGCGCGAGTTGCACCCGCGCCCCTGAAGGATTGCGCGGAAGAGCGCGTTTCGCTCCCCCTTGCGGTGCGCCTCAGCCTTTGAGGTCCGCCCATTCGGGGTGCCTGGCGAAGGCGGCGACCACGTAAGTGCATTGCGGCCGGATCTTGAAGTGGTTCTCGCGCGCGTCGGCCACCAGCGCCTCGACCAGCCGCCCGGCGACGCCGCGCCCGCCGATCTCGCCGGGCACCAGCGTGTGTTCGGCCACGTGCACGCCGTCACGCACCACCCAGGTCAGGCGGCCGATGTGGTCGCTGTCGGCGACATGGGCATGATATTCGCCCGCATTCCCGTGATCGTGCTTGGTGATGGTGACGCCGACCATGCGCTGCTCCTTGCCGTTGTGCGGTTTCCCGCTGTCCGGTGCTTGACGGGACCGGCTTCCGCTCGCAGGGCGATATGGCCATGCAATTCACGTCCGACAATGCCGCCGCCGTGCATCCCGCGCTATGGCGCGCCATGCACGCCGCCGATGCGGCCGATTCGCCTTATGACAACGATGCCCTCAGCCGCGAGCTGGACGGCGCCTTCTCGCGCCTGTTCGGCCGCGAATGCGCCGCGCTGTGGGTCGCGACCGGGACGGCGGCGAACTGTCTGGCGCTGGCCGCGCTGGTACCGCCGCATGGCGGTGTCGTCTGCCACCGCGAAGCGCATATCGAGATGGACGAGGCGGGCGCCCCCGGCTTCTATCTTCACGGCGCCAAGCTGATGCTGGCCGAAGGCGACAGCGCCAGGCTGACGCCCGCCAGCATCGCCGCCGTGATCGATCCGATCCGCGACGACGTGCACCAGGTCCAGCCCCACGCCGTCTCGATCACGCAGGCGAGCGAATATGGCTGCGTCTACCGGCCCGCCGAACTGGCGGCGATCGGCGCTTTCGTCCGCGCGCGCGGGCTGGGCCTGCACATTGACGGCGCGCGCTTCGCCAATGCCGTCGCGTTCCTTGGCTGCGCGCCGGCCGAAGCCTGCGCCGGGGCCGACGTGCTGAGCTTCGGCTTCGTCAAGAACGGGGGCATGGGCGCGGAAGCGATCGTGTTCTTCGATCCCGAGATGGCGCGGGTGATCCGCTATCGCCGCAAGCGCGCGGGGCACCTGCAATCCAAGGGCCGCTTCCTGGCCGCGCAGATCCTGGCCATGCTGGAAGGCGATCTGTGGCTGGACAACGCGCGCGCCGCCAATGCCGCCGCGCAGGCGATCGCCGCCGCCGCGCCCGGCCGCCTGCTGCACCCGGTCGAGGCCAACGAGATCTTCCTGGCCACCAGCCCGGCCGAGCGCGCCGCGCTGCGCGCCGGGGGCTTCGAATTCTATGACTGGGGCAAGGACGCGGCCCGGCTGGTCACCGCCTGGGACACGAACCCGGATCACGCGGCCGCGCTGGCCCGGGCCATTGCCCGCCTGTGAGCGCGGCGGACGGCGCGCCCGAGACGATCCGCGCCGGGATCATCGTGCCGTTCCTGATCGTCGCGGCGATCTGGGGATCGACCTGGCTGGTCATCAAGGATCAGGTGGGGGCGGTGCCGGCAAGCTGGTCGGTGACGTATCGCTTTCTGCTGGCTTGCGCGGGAATGTTCGCGCTGGCGCTGGCGCGGCGCGAATCGCTGCGGCTTTCGGGCGAGGGGATGCGGCTGGCGGTGCTGCTGGGCCTGACCCAGTTCGTGGGCAATTTCCAGTTCGTCTATCGCGCCGAACAGCACCTGACATCGGGGCTGGTGGCGGTGTTCTATGCCTTGCTGATGGTGCCCAACGCGGTGCTGGCGCGGCTGTTCCTGGGCGAGCCGGTGACGCGCCGGTTCCTGGCGGGCTCGCTGGTCGCCATGGCCGGGATCGCGCTGCTGCTGGTGCACGAATACCGCGTTGCCCTGCCCGGCGGCCGGGTCGCGCTCGGCATCCTGTTCACGTGCGCCGGGCTGTTCAGCGCATCGGCGGCGAACGTGCTGCAGGCCAATTCGGTGGGCCGCCGCCAGCCGGTGGTGCCGCTGATCGCCTGGGCCATGTTCTGGGGCGTGCTGGTGAATGCGGCCTTCAGCCTGGCCACCGCCGGCCCGCCGCGCTTCGATCCGCGCTGGGAATACCTGGCGGGCATCGCCTATCTCGCGATCTTCGGCTCGGTCGTCACTTTCCCGCTCTATTTCGGGCTGATCCGCGCGATGGGCGCCGGCCGCGCGGCTTACAACGGCGTGGCGGTGCCGGTGGTGGCCATGGCGCTTTCGACCGCGTTCGAAGGCTATCGCTGGACGGGCCTGGCGGTAGGCGGCGCGGTGCTGGCGATCGCCGGACTGCTCATGGCGCTGTCAGCCCGCAAGCAGCGCGCGTAGCCCTTCGCGATACGTCGGATAGCGGGGCCGCCAGCCGAGCACGCGCTTCGCCTTGCCGTTCGCCACGCGCCGGTTTTCCGCATAGAACGCGCGCGCCATGGGCGAAAGGTCCGCCTCCTCCAGCGCCAGGAGCGGCGGCGGATCGCATCGCAGCAGCCGGCAGGCTTCCTCCACCAGCGCGTTCTGGCCGCAAGGCAGGTCGTCGGCCAGGTTGTAGGCGCCCGGCGGCGCGTCCAGCCCGGCGATGACGCCGCTGGCGATATCCTCGACATGCACGCGGCTGAACACTTGCCCCGGCAGCGTGATGCGGTGGGCGCGCCCCGCGCGCACCCGGTCGAGCACGCTGCGCCCCGGCCCGTAGATCCCCGGCAGTCGCCAGACGCGCGCGCCCAGCGCTAGCCAGGCCGCGTCCGCATCGCTGCGCGCGGTGCGCCGGCCCGTGCCGGTGGGCGCGCTTTCATCGACCCAGGCGCCGCCGGCATCGCCATAGACGCCGGTGGACGAAAGGTAGGACAGCGCCTTGCCGCGCAGCGCCGCGCCATAGCGGTCCAGCACCGGGTCCAGCCCCTCGCCGCCGGGCGGGACCGAGGACAGCACGTGATCGGCATCGGCCAGCGCCAGGCGGACATTGCCGCTATCGTCGAACCCCAGCTGGCCCTCGCGCCCGGTGGCGATCACCTCCCAGCCGCGCGCCGCCAGGGCGCGGGCGATGACGGAGGCGGTATAGCCGAGGCCGAAGACGAAGAGACGGGGCATCGCGCGGCGGCATAGCGGAACTGCTGGCAATCGGAAACGGAAGCGCTACCTAGGCGGGCATGGATATTGCCAGCAGACCGTCCGAACCTGTCGCCGATCCACAGCTTGCCGGTGCCGCGCCGCCGCCCTTGGCCCCGCCGGTGATTCGCCGCGAGGATTACCAGCCGCCCGCCTGGCTGGTGCCGGAGATCGCGCTCGACTTCACGCTGGGGGTCGATGCTACCCGCGTCGTCTCGCGCCTGACGGTGCGGCGCAATCCGCACGGCGATGGCGCGGCGTTGCGCCTGAATGGCGACAATATCGCGCCGCTGGGCGTGAAGGTCGATGGCGTGGCGGTGAACGACTGGCGGCTCGACGGCGCGGACCTGTTGATCGACCTTGCCGGCGATGCCCACGCGGTCGAGGTGGAAACCGCGGTCAACCCGGCGGCGAACAGCCAGCTCATGGGGCTTTACGCGTCCAACGGGATGCTGTGCACCCAGTGCGAGGCCGAGGGGTTCCGCCGCATCACCTTCTTCCCTGACCGGCCCGACGTGCTTTCGACCTACCGGGTGCGGATGGCGGGCGACAAGGCGGCGTTCCCGATCCTGCTGTCGAACGGCAACTGCGTGGCGCAAGGTGATGACGCGGACGGCACCCATTGGGCCGAATGGCACGATCCCTGGCCCAAACCCTGCTATCTCTTCGCGCTGGTGGCGGGCGATCTCGTCGCCAACCACGATAGCTTCACCACCATGTCGGGCCGCAAGGTCGATCTCAACATCTGGGTCCGCCCCGGCGACGAGGCGCGCACGCACCACGCCATGGCATCGCTGAAGGCGGCGATGCGGTGGGACGAGGAGACGTTCGGGCGCGAGTACGATCTTGACCTGTTCAACATCGTCGCCGTGTCGGACTTCAACATGGGCGCGATGGAGAACAAGGGCCTCAACGTCTTCAACACCCGCTATGTGCTGGCCGATCCCGAAACCGCGACCGACGCCGATTACGATGCGGTCGAAGGCGTGATCGGGCACGAATATTTCCACAACTGGTCGGGCAACCGCGTGACCTGCCGCGACTGGTTCCAGCTCAGCCTGAAGGAAGGCTTCACCGTGCTGCGCGACCAGCTGTTCAGCGCGGACATGGGATCGGAAGCGGTCAAGCGGATCGAGGATGTGCGGGTGCTGCGCTCGGCCCAGTTCCCTGAGGATTCGGGGCCGCTGGCGCACCCGATCCGGCCCGATTCCTATCAGGAAATCAGCAACTTCTACACCGCGACGGTCTATAACAAGGGCGCCGAGGTGATCCGCATGATGCGCACCATGGCCGGGCCCGAACGCTTCCGCCAGGGCACCGACCTCTATTTCGCGCGTCACGATGGCGAGGCGGCGACGTGCGAGGATTTCGTCAAGGCGATCGAGGACGGGTCCGGGCTCGATCTCGGGCGCTTCCGCCTGTGGTACGGGCAGGCCGGCACGCCGCAAGTCAAGGTCGCGCTGACGCACGCGGGCACCACCGCCACGCTGGCGCTCTCGCAAGCCGTGCCGGTGACGCCGGGCCAGCCCGAAAAGCAGCCGATGCCGATTCCCCTGCGCGTCGCGCTGTTCGATCGCGAAAGCGGTCGCCATGGCGGCGAACGCCTGATCGTGCTCGACAAGGCGAGCGACAGCTTCACGTTCGATGGCTTTTCCGCGCCGCCGGTGCTGTCGATCAATCGCGGCTTTTCCGCGCCCGTCTCGATCGAGGCCGATCGCTCCAACGCGGATCTGGTGTTCCTGGCCGCGCACGACGACGATCCCTTCGCCCGCTATGAGGCGATGCAGAGCCTGGTGGTGCGGCATCTGGTCGCCGCGGTGGGCGGCGGGCTGTCGCCGGATGACCGGGCGGCGGGCCGCGCGGCGATCGGCGAGGCTTTCGCCGCGTTCCTCGCCGATGGCGCGCTGGATGACCTGATGCGTGGCGAGCTGATGATCCTGCCGTCCGAAACCTACCTTGCCGAGCAGCTCCTCGTCGCCGATCCCGGCGCCATCCATGCCGAGCGCGAAGCGCTCAAGGCCTGGCTGGGCCATGCCTTGCAGGCCGCGCTGATCGCGCTGCACGATCGGGCTTCGGCCGTGCCCTACAGCCGCGATGCCGCCGCGCGCGGCGCGCGCAAGCTGAAGACGCAGGCGCTGATCTATCTCGCGGCCGGCGCGCCGGAGGAAGCGGCGAGGCGCGCCATCGCGCAATACCGCGCCGCCGACAACATGACCGACCGGCAAGGCGCGCTGATGGTGCTGTGCGGCCTGGCCGTGCCCGAGCGCGAGGAAGCGCTGGCCGATTTCCACGCGCGCTATCACGGCAACGCGCTGGTGATCGACAAGTGGTTCTCGCTCCAGGCGGGCTCGCTCCATCCGCAGGTGCTCGATCATGTCCAGGCGCTGGCCGGGCATCCTGATTTCACCATGCACAACCCCAACCGGGTGCGCGCGCTCTACATGGCCTTCGCGGTCAATCCCAAGGGCTTCCACGTGGCGGATGGCGAAGGCTATCGCATCATCGGCGATCTGATCCGCCGGCTTGATCCGATCAACCCGCAGACGGCGGCGCGCTTCGTCCCGCCGCTGGGCCGCTGGCGGCGGATCGAACCCGGCCGCTCGGCGATGATGCGCGCCGAGCTGGAACGAATCGCCGCCGCGCCCTCGCTGTCGCGCGACGTGCTGGAACAGGTGACGAAAAGCCTTGGCTGATCCGGCCGCAGAGCCTGTCGAAGTCATCGCCGCGCCATCGCTCGCCGGATTGCCGCACGGCTTCCTCGGCCGGCGCGGCGGGGTGTCGCGAGGCGATGTCGCCGGGCTCAATGTCGGCCACGGCTCGGGCGACGATCCGGCGCTGATCGCGGAAAATCGCGCCCGCGCGATCGCCGCGGTCAGACCCGGCGCGCGGCTGGTCACGGTCTACCAGATCCATTCGCCCGATTGCGTCACCGTGGCCGATCCCTGGCCCGAGGCCGACCGGCCGCGCGCCGATGCGCTCGTCACCGATCGGCCGGGGCTGCTGCTCGGCATCTTCACCGCCGATTGCGCGCCGGTGCTGCTGGCCGATCGCGAGGCCGGCGTGGTCGGCGCGGCCCATGCCGGGTGGAAAGGCGCGGTGGCCGGCGTCACCGACCGGACGATCGCGGCGATGGAGCGGCTGGGTGCGCGGGCATCGCGGATCGTCGCCGCCGTCGGCCCCTGCATCGCCCAGCCGAGCTACGAGGTGGACGAGGGCTTTCGCGACCGCTTTCTTGCCGAAGACGCGGATAACGCGCGATTCTTCGCGGCCGGCGCGCGCACTGGCCATCGCCAGTTCGACCTTGCAGGCTATGTGGCCGCGCGGCTCGCGCTGGCGGGAATCGCCCATGTCGACCGGCTCGGCCTCGATACCTATGCCGCGCCGGAGCGGTTCTTTTCCTTCCGCCGCGCCACCCACCGGGGCGAGCCCGCCTATGGCCGGCAGATATCCTTGATCGGCCCGGCATAACCGCATCTTGACCGGCCGGGGGCTTGCGCCAAAAAGGCGGTTGGCAGGTGTGATTTTCGCGTCTATCAGGCCCGCCAAGTCGGCATCGGTCCGGGGTCCGTTCGGGCTCGTTGCGGGCATCGGGGGATACCAGGCGTACCACTGAACAGGATTCAGCCTGCTTCCGGTCTCGGCGGCGGGCCTTGGAGAGCAAGGCAAGGTCAACATGGCAGAAGAAGCGATCACTGACGCTCCGGAGCTTGCAACCGGAGATGGAGTGCGGCGTCGCGATTTCATCAATCTAGCAGCGGTCAGCGCGGCGGGTGTCGCCGGGGTTTCGCTCCTCGTGCCGCTCATCAGCCAGATGGCGCCTTCGGCCGACGTGCTTGCCGAATCCTCCACCGAAGTGGATATCTCCGCGATCCAGCCCGGCCAGGCGATCAAGTCGATCTTCCGCAAGCAGCCGGTCTTCATCCGCAACCTGACCCCCAAGGAAATCGCCGAGGCGAACGCCGTGCCGATCTCCAGCCTGCGCGACCCGCAGACGCTGGCCGAGCGGACCAAGGAGGGCAAGGAGAACTGGCTGATCACGATGGGTGTCTGCACCCACCTGGGCTGCGTGCCGCTGGGCGCCGGCGAGGGCGAGATCAAGGGCGAGTTCGGCGGCTATTTCTGCCCCTGCCACGGTTCGGCCTACGATACCGCGGCGCGCATCCGCAAGGGCCCGGCCCCGAAGAACCTCGAGGTTCCGACCTACGAATTCACCTCCGACACCGTCGTCAAGATCGGCTGAGGCCAAGAGACTCCCGAGGATCACGAACATGAGCTTCCCCTGGGCCCACGAATACACGCCGAGCCATCCCTTCATGAAGTGGATGGACGAAAAGCTGCCGCTGCCGCGCCTGGTCTATAACTCGGTCGGCTCCGGCTACCCGGTTCCGCGCAACCTGAACTATTTCTGGAACTTCGGTTTCCTGGCGCTGGCCTGCCTCGGCATCCAGATCGTCACCGGCGTGATCCTGGCGATGCATTATGCCGCCAACGCCGGCGTCGCCTTCGATTCGGTCGAGCACATCATGCGCGACGTGAACTGGGGCTGGATGCTGCGCTATGCCCATGCCAACGGCGCCTCGGCCTTCTTCGTGGTGATCTACATCCACATCTTCCGCGGCTTCTTCTACGGTTCGTACAAGGCCCCGCGCGAGATGGTGTGGCTGCTGGGCGTGGTGATCTTCCTGCTGATGATGGCCACCGCCTTCATGGGCTATGTGCTGCCCTGGGGCCAGATGAGCTTCTGGGGCGCCAAGGTCATCACCGGGCTGTTCTCGGCGATCCCGCTGGTCGGCGAGCCGCTGCAGCAGTGGCTGCTGGGCGGCTTCGCGCCGGACAACGCCTCGCTCAACCGCTTCTTCTCGCTGCACTACCTGCTGCCGTTCGTGATCGTCGGCGTGGTCGTGCTGCACATCTGGGCGCTGCACATCCCGGGCTCCTCGAACCCGACCGGCGTCGAGGTGAAGAGCGAGAGCGACACCGTGCCGTTCTACCCCTACTACATCGCCAAGGACGGCTGGGCGATGGGCCTGTTCGCCTTCCTCTACTGCGCGATGCTGTTCTTCTTCCCGAACGCGCTGGGCCACCCGGACAACTACGTCCCGGCCAACCCGATGAGCACGCCGGCGCACATCGTGCCCGAATGGTACTTCTGGCCGTTCTACGCGATCCTGCGCGCCTTCACGTCGGACTTCTTCTTCATCCCGGCCAAGCTGATGGGCGTGCTCGCCATGTTCAGCGCGATCCTGGTGTGGTTCTTCCTGCCCTGGCTCGATCGTTCGCCGGTCCGCTCGGGCAGCTACCGCCCGGCGTTCAAGAAGTTCTTCATCATCCTGCTGATCGACGTGCTGATCCTGGGCTACTGCGGCGGCGCGCCGGCGGCGGAACCCTATGTGATGATCAGCCAGATCGCCGCGATCTACTACTTCGCGCACTTCCTCATCATCCTGCCGATCGTTTCCTCGATCGAGCGGCCCGACCCGCTGCCCTTCTCGATCACCGAGGCCGTGCTGGGCAGCGACGAGCAAGCCGCCTTGGCTCCGGCCGAGTAAGCAACAGCGAGACGGAAAGACGAAAGCCATGATCCGCATCATTTCCATTCTCGTCGGGCTGTTCTTCACCCTCGGCCTGGCCTGGTCGTTCGGCAACGGCGCCTATACGGCGATCACCGAGCCGGCGCCCGTGACCGCCGAGCACGAGTTCCACCTCGTGCCCAAGGAAGTGCACTTCGCCAGCGACGGCCCTTTCGGCAAGTTCGATCGCCAGCAGCTGCAGCGCGGCTTCCAGGTCTACAAGGAAGTCTGCTCGGCCTGCCACTCGCTGCGCCTCGTCGCGTTCCGCGATCTGGCCGCGCTGGGCTATAACGAGGCCGAAGTGAAGGCGATCGCCAAGGGCTTCCAGGTTCCCGGCATCGATCCCAACACGGGCGAGGCGAACATGCGCCCCGGCCTGCCGACCGATTACTTCCCCAAGCCCTTCGCCAACGACGTCGCCGCGCGCGCTGCCAACAACAACGCGATCCCGCCGGACCTGTCGCTGATCACCAAGGCGCGTCACGACGGTGGCCCTTATGTCTACTCGCTGCTGACAGGCTTCCAGGCGCAGCCGGCCGAACTGCTGAAGGAATTCCCGGACGCCAAGACGCCGAACGGGCTGCACTACAACCCCTATTTCGCCAACCTCAACCTGGCGATGGCGCCGCCGCTGACCGCCGATGGCCAGGTCCAGTATGGCGACGGCACCAAGTCGACGGTCGACCAGATGGCCAAGGATGTCTCGGCCTTCCTGATCTGGACCGCCGAGCCCAAGCTGGAAAAGCGCAAGCAGACCGGCTGGCCGGTGCTCGGCTTCCTGCTCTTCGCCACCGTGCTGGGCTACATGTCCTACCGCAGCATCTGGGCCGAAAAGAAAAAGAAGAAGGCCTGACCGCAAGCTTCATTTCGGCAGCTTCACTCGGGCAAAAAAAAGCGCCCCCGCCAACCGATGGGCTGGCGGGGGCGCTTTGCTTTTGGTTACGTCTAACCGGGACCGGGAGCGTTTGCCCGAATAGCCGGGCGGCGGGAGCCCGGCCGCGCCGCCCGTCAGGCGGCAATCGCCGCCTTGGACGGGCTGTCCTTCCTGCCGCCGCTCTTTCCGCCACCCTTGCCGCCTTCGGCTTCCTCGACCAGCGCCTGCACCGCCTTCGACGTGGCGACAGTGCCCAACTCGGTCAGCGCGAAGTGGTTCGCCTCGATCTCGCCGAGATCGTAGACGTAGTTGACCATCACGCCGTGCGCCTGGCGCTGGCCGTTCTCGGAAAGATCGGCATTGGCGTGGATCGCTTCCAGCCGCGCGCCGTTGCCCAGGTGGAAGCGCGCCACCGAATCGAGCGGCTGACCGCCCCGTCCCTTGGCGGTGACGAGGTACTGCGCCGCCAGCATGCGCAGATCCTTCGCGCCCGGCACCTTGGCCTCCGCGCCCTGCTCCTTGGCCAGCCACCGGGCGAAGCCGGGAACCGGGGAGAGCGTCGCGAAAGTCTTGAGGTGCGGCAGTTCTCCCTTGAGCAGCCCGACCACGCGCTTGATCAGGTAATTGCCGAAAGGAATGCCCTTGAGCCCCACCTGGCAATTGCTGATCGAATAGAAGATCGCGCAGTTCGCCTCGGTCGGCGGAATGTGCTCGCGCTCCTCGGCGATGATCTGGTGGATCGCGCTGGGCAATTGCGGCGTCAGCGCCACTTCCACGAAGATCAGCGGGTCATCCATCATCTGCGGATGGAAGAAGCCGTAGCAGCGCCGGTCGGTGGGCTCCACCCGGCGGCGCAAGTCTTCCCAGCCATGGATCTCGTGCACCGCTTCATAGCGGATGATGCGTTCCAGCAAGTGCGCGGGCGAATCCCAGCCGATGCGGCGCAGTTCCAGGAAGCCGGCGTTGAACCAGGCGGTGAAGGCGCTTTCCATCTCGCGATCGAACGCGGCGATCCCCGGCGAGCCCTTGGGGGCCGAAAGCAGATCCTCGCGCATGTCGATCAGTCGCTCGGTGCCCTGCGGCGCCAGGTTCAGCAGCCGGATCAGCTTCTGGCTGGGCGATTCGGTCGCTTCGTTCAGTGCGCGCGCCGCGTTCTCGTCCCGCTTCTCCTGCCACTGCGCGATGGCACGGTCGATCGCCACCGCGTCGGCGGGATGGAGATCGTGGATCTTGCCGAGGAATTCATGCCGCGCGGCCGTGTCGCTCGCTTCGTAAAGGTCGAAGAAGGCAGATGCCAGCGCCGGCCCGGAGGCCCGCCCGCGCAGCGAAAGCAGCGCGTCGGCAAGGTCCAGCAGGCTGTCCCCGCTTGCCGCGCGCGGCGTCACGCCGATCCCGCGCAGCAGCTTGCCCAGGCCCGATTTCATCAGCAGGTCGAGCGGGTTGCGCCGCCGCGGCGAAGCCTGACTGTCCGATTGCGACCGCGACCGTGGCGTGTTCATCGAATGGCGTTCCCTTGTCCTGATCGTGGCTCCGCCCGCTTACGGGGCGAAAGCCGATTCGCACGATAGCATGAAGTCGGCGATGCCGCCGTGGCAAGGGCCTTGCGGCGACGCGCCGCCAGTATCCCGCCACCGATGCCCAATTGCCCGATTGACGAGACCGCCACCCTCGTGGCAATCGCAACCCGGCCTTGCGTTCCCCACGCAAACGCATGCCGACCGGCACGCGGGTATAGCTTAGTGGTAAAGCTCCAGCCTTCCAAGCTGGCTATGCGGGTTCGATTCCCGCTACCCGCTCCAGCCGGCCAGCCGTGAAATTCTGGATGATCCCGACATTCTGGACATGTTGGGGAGGATGAGGCGCAAGGCTGCGTGATCGCCGCTTGTGGCCATTCCCAAACCGCTGCTACTTCTCGCCGCATGTTCGAACAGACTTTCAAGAACCTCGACGATATTCTTCGCAAGGAAGCCGGCTGCGCTTCCGAGCTGGACTACACCGAACAGACCAGTTGGCTGCTGTTCCTGAAATACCTGGATGATCTGGAAACCACCCGCGCCACCGAAGCCGAGCTGCGCGGGCAAGCCTACACGCCGATCATCGACGCCGCGCATCGCTGGGGCCTGTGGGCCGCGCCGAAGGATGCCGCCGGCAAGCTCGACCACAACCGCGCCAAGACCGGGCCGGACCTGATCGCCTATGTGAACCGCGAGCTGTTCCCCTATCTGGAGGGGTTCAAGGGGCGCGCCGCCAGCGCCGATACGATCGAATACAAGATCGGCGAGATTTTCGGGGAGATCCGCAACAAGTTCCAGTCCGGCTACTCGCTGCGTGACGCGATTGACGCGATCGACGAACTGTCCTTCGGCAGCCAGACGCAAAAACATGAATTGTCCGAACTGTACGAAGCCAAGATCAGGAACATGGGCAATGCCGGGCGCAACGGCGGGGAATATTACACCCCGCGCCCGCTGATCCGCGCGATGATCAAGGTGGTGAAGCCGACGCTGACCGACACCATCTATGACGGCGCGGCCGGTTCCTGCGGCTTCCTGTGCGAAGCCTATGACTATCTCCGGCCATTGGCGAAGACGGCCGGCGACCTCGAAAAGCTCCAGAAGCGCACCTTCTACGCCAAGGAGAAGAAGAGCCTCGCCTATGTCATCGGCACGATGAACATGATCCTGCACGGGATCGAAGCGCCCAACATCGTCCACACCAACACGCTGGCCGAACCCGTGCTGGACATTCAGGAGAAGGACCGCTTCGACGTGATCCTGGCCAACCCGCCCTTCGGCGGCAAGGAGCGGCCGGAAATCCAGCAGAATTTCCCGATCAAGACCGGGGAGACCGCCTATCTGTTCCTCCAGCACTTCATCAAGTCGCTGAGGGCAGGAGGATCGGCGGCGGTGGTGATCAAGAACACGTTCCTGTCCAACACCGACAATGCCAGCGTGGCGCTGCGCCGCGAGCTGCTGGAAAGCTGCAACCTGCACACCGTGCTCGATATGCCCGGCGGCACCTTTCAGGGCGCGGGCGTCAAGACCGTGGTGCTGTTCTTCGACAAGGGCGAGCCGACTCGCGGCATCTGGTATTACCGGCTCGATCCCGGCCGCACCATGGGCAAGACCAACCCGCTGAACGATGCCGACATGGCGGATTTCGTCGAGCGGCAGGCGAGCTTCGCCGAAGGGCCGAACGCGTGGAGCGTGGCGGCGGACACGCTCGATCCCGCGACCTTCGACCTGACCGTGCGCAACCCCAATGCGCCCGAGGCCGAGGCGCTGCGCAGCCCGCGGGAGATATTGGACGAGATTGCGGCACTGGATGCCGAGAGTGCGGAGATTCTGGCGCGGGTGAGGGAACTGCTGTGAAAGCGGGGTGGCGTAAGCGAAAGCTATCTGAAGTTCTGGAAGTCCAGAACGGCTACGCTTTCAATTCCAGGCAGTTTGTCACGGGCGGCGGTATGCCTCTGGTCCGCATTCGCGATTTGAGAGGCGGTTGGTCAACAGAAACCAACTTCGACGGCGATTTTGATGAGCGTTATAGAGTTCGCGCTGGTGACTTTCTTATCGGCATGGACGGTGAGTTTGGGTGTTTTGAGTGGCGCGGACCTGATGCGCTTCTCAATCAGCGAGTATGCAAACTTACGAATTTTGCGGCCGATGTGGATGCGCGATTTCTATTCTATGGCATCAACAGCCACCTCAAGGCCATTGAAGACGCAACGACCTACACGACCGTCAAACACCTTTCGTCGAAGCAAATCCACGCCATCGAGTTTCTTTTTCCGCCGCTGGAAGAACAGCGGCGGATTGTGGCGGTGCTGGATGAGGCCTTCGCCGCCATCGCCACCGCAACCGCCAATGCCGAAAAGAACCTCGCCAATGCGCGGGAGTTGTTCAGCGCTTCGCTTGCAAATGTTCTCGATGGTCAGCGGAAGGGCTGGCTCCTGACCAGTCTCCGCTCATTGGGGAAAACCTTGACGGGTAACACGCCAAAAACATCCGTTGCCGCGAATTTTGGAGATCATATTCCATTTATCAAGCCGGGCGATTTCCGGCCGAATGGTTCATTGGACTATGGCAACGAGGCGCTAAGCGTTCAGGGAGCAAGTGCATCACGGCTGATCCCGGCCGATGCCGCGCTGATGGTGTGCATTGGTGCCACGATTGGAAAATCGGGTTTTACTGAAACTGAGGTTACGGCAAACCAGCAGGTTAACGCCTTCATTCCACGCGCCGGTCTGTCGGGAAAGTTTGCTTTCTACCAATTTTTGACCGCGCGATTTCAGCGGGCTGTGTTGAGCGGTAGTGGGCAGGCCACACTCCCAATCATAAACAAATCCAAATGGTCTGATTTAGAAATCTACGTCCCTGACGATACCCGAGAGCAACAAGCAGTCGTTGATCTGCTAGATGCGACAATGCTGGAATGCGAGGCGCTTGAAGCCACAATAAGAAAGAAGATGATCGCGCTGGATGCCTTAAAGCAATCGCTTCTCCACCGTGCCTTCACCGGCGAACTGACCGCCGCAATGCCGGAAACCATCGCCGCATGAACGAAGCCGAGACCCGCGCCGAGCTGATCGACCCCGCGCTGCGCGAGGCCGGCTGGGGCGTGGTCGATGGCAGCCGCACCCGGCGCGAGGTGATCGCGCCCGGCCGGATCATGGGCAAGGGCAAGCGCGCCCGCGCGCTGTCCTGCGATTATGTGCTGGTCTATCGCAACACCAAGCTGGCGACGCTCGAAGCCAAGGCGGCGACCAAAAGCTATACCGAGGGCGTCGGGCAGGCGAAGGACTATGCCGCCCGCCTGCAATGCCGCTTCGCCTATGCCAGCAACGGCCGGCAGGTTTACCGCATCGACATGCAAACCGGCGCGGAAGGGCTGGTCGATCGCTATCCCACGCCGCAGGAACTGTGGGACGCCACCTTTGCCGAAGCGAACCGCTGGCGCGATCGCTTCGCGACTGTCGCCTATGAGACCGGCGGCGGGCGCTTCGAGCCGCGCTATTACCAGCACAACGCCATCGAGCGGGTGCTGGAGGCGATAGCCGGGGATCGCAGCCGCATCCTGCTGACGCTCGCCACCGGCACCGGCAAGACCGCCATCGCCTTCCAGATCGCGTGGAAACTGTTCCATGCCCGCTGGAACCTTTCCGACTGGAAAGCACCCGGTGAACCACGGCGGCACCCGCGCATCCTGTTCCTGGCCGATCGCAACATCCTCGCCGATCAGGCCTACAACAGCTTTGCCGCCTTCGACGACGGCGCGCTGGCGCGGATCACGCCGGGCGACATCAAGAAGAAAGGCGCGGTGCCGAAGAACGCCAGCGTGTTCTTCACCATCTTCCAGACCTTCACCAGCGGCACCGACGCCAATGGCGATCCCGCGCCCTATTTCGGCGACTATCCGCCCGATTTCTTCGACTGCATCATCATCGACGAATGCCATCGCGGCGGCGCGAAGGATGAAAGCGAATGGCGCGCGATCCTCGACTATTTCGCGCCCGCCGTGCAGATCGGCCTGACCGCCACGCCCAGGCGCAAGAACAACGCCGATACCTATGCCTATTTCGGCCAGCCGGTTTACACCTACTCGCTGAAGGAGGGGATCAACGACGGCTACCTGACGCCGTTCAAGGTCCGACAGATCGGCACGACCATCGACGAGTATGTCTATACGTCCGACGACGCCGTGATCGAAGGCGAGGTGGAGGACGGCAAGCGCTATACCGAACGCGACTTCAACCGCACCATCGAAATCCGCGAGCGCGAGGCCTACCGCGTCCGCACCTTCATGGCCATGATCGACCAGCGCGAAAAGACGATCGTGTTCTGCGCAACGCAGGAACACGCCGGCATCGTGCGCGACCTGATCAACCAGGTGAAGACCAGCACCAACCCGAATTACTGCGTTCGAGTCACCGCCTCGGACGGCGCGATCGGCGACCAATGGTTGCGCACCTTTCAGGACAACGACAAGACCATCCCGACGATCCTGACGACCTCGCAGAAGCTATCCACCGGTGTCGATGCGCGCAACGTCCGCAACATCGTGTTGATGCGCCCGGTCAACTCGATGATCGAGTTCAAGCAGATTATCGGACGGGGAACGCGACTGTTCGATGGGAAGGACTATTTCACGATATTCGATTTCGTGAAGGCCTATGAGCATTTCAGCGATCCCGAATGGGATGGCGAGCCGCTGGACCCGGAACCGCCGAAAGGACCGCGCGACGGCAAGCCGGAAGGCGATCTGCCCGAACCGGGGCCAGACCCCGAGCCGCCCAGGGCCAAGCTGGTGATCCGGCTGGCTGACGGGAAGGAACGCACGTTCCAGCATATCAGCGCCACGACGTTCTGGAGCGTGGATGGCAAGCCCGTTTCAGCGCAGCAGTTCATCGAAAACCTGTTCGGCCAGTTGCCCGACCTCTTCCGGGATGAAGACGAATTGCGCGCGATCTGGAGCCAGCCGGACACGCGGCGCAAGCTGGTGGAAGGACTGGCCGAACGCGGCTTCACCGGCGAAGCGCTCGACGGCATCCGCCGGGCGACGGATTCGCAGGAAAGCGACCTGTTCGACGTGCTGGCCTTCATCGCCTGGGCGCGCCCGCCCATCAAGCGGATCGAGCGGGCGGATACCCGGCGAGAAGCGATCCTCTTCCGATACGGTGACAAGCAGCGCGACTTCCTCGATTTCGTCCTGTCGCAATATGCGGCGGTTGGCGAAAGCGAGTTGGACGACGGCAAGCTGCCGGCCTTGCTGGAACTGAAATACGGCACGCCCATGGATGCCGTCCGCGAATTGGGATCGGTGGCCGAAATCCGCTCGACGTTCCTCGGCTTCCAGCGCGGACTATACGAAGGCGACGGCAAAAGCTGAGGCAACGGCCTCGGCGGCGCTCATTCGACATGACCGCAGCGCTTTTTAGAACACCTTTTCCATCTGCAGCAGAGGGACTGCCACGCCATCGACCCGGGCGAATTGCAGCTTCGCCTTGGGCTGGTATCCGCAGCTTTCATACAGCGGCACGCCGGCGGCGGTCGCCATCAGCTCAACGCGGCGATAGCCGGCCGAGCGGGCGGCCTCTTCGCATAGCCTGATGATGCGCCGGCCGATGCCGCGCCGCGTGAAGTCGGGATCGGTGTACATGGCGCGGATCTTCGCGGCGCCGCTCGCCGGATCGACGATGGCCGGCTCGCGCTTGATCACGCTCTCGTCGCCGCCATAGAGAGTGGCGCGAAAGCTCCAGCCGCCGCACCCGGCGATGCGCTCGCCATATTCGACCAGGAAATAGGTGCCATCGCGCACGAGCTGGCTGTCGAGCCCCATCACCTTGTGACTGGCGGCGACTTGCTCGGGCGTAAGGAACCCGGTCTGGAGCCGGGCGATCGATCGGCCCATCACGCGATGCAAGGCTTCCAGGTCATCCAGCCTGGCCACGCGGTCAGTGAATTGGTCGGTCATCGGATCATCTATGCACGAACCGGCCGGAGGGCAAAGGCTCACGCGGCCGGATGCGTGGGCGCGGGCAGGTCCCCATGAGGCTTGAGGTGGGCACCACGAATGGCCGGGTGTCCGAAGCCGAAGGATAATCGACCCCGCAAATCGTCATGGTGTAGCGCGACGATTACGGAGTCCGGTCGGCGTCAATTTTGATGGCCGATAGGTGGCCGCGCCG